>NZ_CP113059.1:1480129-2960258 GCF_026625705.1 Pedobacter sp. SL55
CAAAGTGATTTCATTTTTGAAGTGATCGATAGCGATGATGTACCTGTAAATATGGTATTGCATTTCTGGAATTTGATCTTCTTCTGGCGTAGCCGCCGAAAATTTAATGTCTTCAAAATACTGAACCGTGTTCCAAGTGAAGTATCCAAACAATCCGCTAGAAATATGCTTTGAATCTGGAGGAGAAACTTGTTTGAGCTTTTCCTTAAATCCAGTAATTTCTTCAGCTAGGTTAAATTCCGTTTTTGTTTCTGTTTTCCCATCTGGATAATTAATGGTTAGTTCGCCATTTTTTAAAATAATTCCGGCAACTGGCTCGGCACAAACATAACTGGTTGCATTTTCTCTGCTGTGGTAATCGGAACTTTCTAATAATATAGTGTTGGTAAAAACATCGCGTAAACGCAGGTAAATGCTAACAGGTGTAGTAGTGTCTGCCAGTCTTTTTTTGCTGTAGGTATTGATATTGTATATAGTCATTTTCTTAACGTTGTCGTCATTGCGAGGAGGGACGACGAAGCAATCTTTTAAATATTCGTTTAGATTACTTCGTTCCTCGCAATCACGAAGCGACCTAAAACAAAAAACCCGACGTGTGGTTCCGTCGGGTTTAAAATGTGGTTTAAGTTTAGGTTTAAATTGATAAACTATATCTTGCACAAGTCATTGACGAAACTTTCTTTCGAATTACTACGCCAGTGCCAAGTGTTTGTTTTGTTAATCATTGTAAAGCAAATTTATACAAAATGTTAAATAATCAAAATATTTTGTAAAATTTTATTGATTTAGCCACAGATACACAGATAATTTTATGAAATCAATAAACGAATATTTGTGCATCTGTGGCAAATATGATTAAGAAACCCCAAAAAAGGTTCTAGATGGGTCGTTCTTTACCATCATGGCAATAGAGCCAATAATTAAAATTAAAGCAATACCGAAGAAAATAGCAATAGCTTTATGTTTTGCAGCGGCATCAGCCACTTTTTTAGACCTAGCATTACCAATAGTGATCAAAACAACCGCAGCGATCATAATTGCGATATGCTCCATTTTCCAGTAACGATATAAAGCTTCGCTAGTTGGCCCTTTGGTTAGCGGACTTAAAACATACAATCCTATACCTAGCAAGAATTGGATATGCGCACTAATTAAAGTAAATACGTTTAGCTTTCTGTTGCCTTCGGTATAAGCTTTTTTACCAAACCAACCACTTAAAGCTTGGATTAAGGCAATTATTAATAAAATTAACACCAAATAGCGCCATCCTGAGTGCGCACTTTTTAAGATATCGTATAAATTCATGTTTTTGTTTATTTAATTTTCAAATTTAGGAATTTAATTGAGCGATTGTACCCAGCTTGAATTTAGGGGGTAATTTATAATCGTTTTAATTTATTGCTTTGCGTTCTTTGCGTTTCTATCATTTTTCTTTGCGGCTATATTTTATGGTTCTTTGATTGTTGATGCCATCAACCAAGAAGTAAATAATCAATTATTGAAAGCTGAGAAAAAATAATATGCTGGTATAGCTAACAATATAATTATGATCATTGGAGCATATTCATCGTTAATCCACCTTTTTCTAGAGAAGAACTTATCACTATAGAAAATTATAATCCAGCCGATGATAGATATTATAGCCCAGAGTAAAAATGACTTCCATATATTATTTTCAAAGACTTTAATACTTGAGCCATACTCTGTAGTTACTGGAGCAGCCATGCTTTTAAGCTTTGAATATTTTGCCAATTTCAAAAGCTCTAGATAGGTTTCATAGGCTCCAAAAATCATTAAGGTAAAACCAATACAGGTTGCAAGGTAGAATAGTAGTTTTTTCATGAAGCTAGTGTTGTAACATGCTAAAATCTAAGCAAAAATTTATTAGGATTTAATCTCTATTTGTCTGAACTAGCAGATTTGATAGATTCTGAAGATTTAATTGCTGGAATTATTGAATATGGAAGGATAAAAATAATAGTGGAAACCAAAATTGAAAGGAATAAGCCTATTTTATTTTCTAGCCAAGGTTGTAAATTGATAACAATTGATATGGGACCTAATAACAAAAGTAACCATAAAGATATTCCAATAATTGATTTTAAAATATTTAAGAGCTTTTTCATGCATGATAAAAATATTAAATATAGTTCATAATACTGAAAATATATTTAGATATTGTTCCTTGAGAGAAGTAAACTTAATATTTTCCGTTTTTGCGTTGAAATTAACCGCAAAGGTTTTTGAGGTCTCGCAAAGAACGCCAAGGTTTTTGTAAAAAATAAGTTAATCTCATAATTGCACTTTTTTTATCAATAGCTTTAAGCAATAATTCTAAACAACTAATTCACATGAAGAAAATTTTACTAGCGCTTGCGTTGGTGTTTTCTACTGTATTTGCATTTGCGCAACAAACTTATCCGGTAAACGGGTCTTTTGATGTGCGGAGTGGGCAATATGCCTTTACCAATGCAACTATTGTGGTAAATGCTAACCAAACTATTAGCAACGGCGTGTTGCTCATCAAAAATCAGGTTATCCAATCTGTAGGTACGGGTACTTCAATCCCGAAAGGATATGTGGTAATCGACTTGAAAGGAAAGTACATTTACCCTTCACTAATTGATGCCTTTACAAGCTATGGCACTCCTGTTGATGCCAGTGCTGCGCAACGTGGTTTCGGCGGTCAGCGCCAATCTATCTTCACTTCGCAGAAAAAAGGAGCTTACAACTGGAACGCAGCCATTCGTCCAGAAACAGAAGTGAGAACTATTTTTTCTATCGACACTAAAAAAGCCGATGAATTGCGTAAAGCAGGCTTTGGCAGTGTAAATGTGATTAATCGTGATGGTATTGCTCGTGGTACCTCTGCAGCAGTGACTTTAAACGATGAGTTTGAGCACAAAGTGATCTTAAAAGACCAAACTGCGGCAAACTATTCGTTCAGTAAAGGAAGCTCTACCAACGATTATCCAACTTCATTAATGGGTTCTATCGCTTTGTTACGCCAAACCTATTTAGATGCCTCTTGGTACAAAAACCAAAAAGAAGAGTACAACATCTCGTTGGATGAATTTAATAAGCAACAAAACCTACCTCAAATTTTTGAGGCCGACGGTTGGGCAAATATCTTACGAGCTGATAAAATTGGTAAAGAATTTGGCAAGCAGTACATCATTAAAGCCGGTGGCGATGAATATCAACGCATTGATGCCGTTAAAGCAACCGGCGCTAGTTTAATTGTGCCTATTGCGTATCCGAAAGCTTACGATGTAGAAGACCCGGCAGAAGCTAGAAATGTGACTTTGGCGCAAATGAAAGCATGGGAAATGGCAGCAACTAATCCAGGCGTTTTAGAAAAAGCAGGAATTAACTTTGCTTTAACTGCCTTTGGTTTAGATAATACGCGTGAGTTCTGGGCAAATATCCGCACCGCGATAGAAAGCGGTTTGACAGAAAAACAAGCTTTATTGGCCGTAACAGAAACTCCTGCGAAATTATTAGGCATTAGCGATAAAGTGGGTTCTTTAGAGAAAGGTAAATTGGCTAATTTCTTGATTACTTCAGATAATCTATTTAAAAGCACCAATATCATCCACGAAAACTGGGTGCAAGGTAAACGCTACATCGTTAACAAAATGGATGTAAGCGATTTAAAAGGTGTGTATAATTTAAATGTTGATGGCATTGGTTCGTTAACACTAAAAATTACTGGTCCAACAGCGGCATCAATTGAAAGAAGTGGCGCTGATAGTGTTAAAACTACCGCAACTTTAGGTCGCAATGGCGATTGGGTTACTTTAAGCTTCAACTTAAAGAAAAACCCTAAGGGCGATGTTCGTTTAACTGGATATATTTCTTCTGAATCGCCAATTGCGATGAAAGGCGAATCTGCTTTAAGCGATGGCTCGGAAGGCAAATGGACGGCAACTTTTAAAGAAGCGGCAAAAGAAACTCCAAAAAGAGAAGAACCAAAACCTGCTTTAGCAGCAAATGGCCCGTTAATTTATCCTTTCCAATCGTTTGGTAACGAAGTACAACCTACAGCAGAAAGTGTGTTGCTTAAAAACGCAACAGTTTGGACTAACGAAAAAGAAGGTATTCTGCAAAATGCAGACGTGCTTTTAGAAGGTGGTAAAATCAAAGCCGTAGGTAAAAACCTAGCTGCGGGTTCTGCAAAAGTAATTGATGCAACAGGAAAACATGTAACTACTGGTATTATCGATGAGCACTCGCATATTGCTGGTTCTGGTGGTATTAACGAGGGTGCGCAATCAGTTTCTTCTGAAGTTCGCATTGGCGATATCATCAACTCTGAAGATGTAAACATTTATCGCCAGTTGGCTGGTGGTGTTACTACTTCGCAGATTCTACACGGTTCAGCAAATCCAATTGGTGGCCAATCTCAATTGATTAAATTACGTTGGGGTAAATTGCCAGAAGAATTGAAATTTGCAGGTGCTGATGGTTTTATCAAATTCGCTTTAGGAGAGAACGTAAAACAAAGTAATTTTGGTTCTGGTCAGCGTTTTCCTGTAACTCGTATGGGTGTAGAGCAAACATTTGTTGATGCTTTTACTCGTGCAAAAGACTACGAGGCAGCTTTAAAAGTAAAAGGTAACAACGTTCGTAGAGATTTAGAATTAGATGCTTTGGTAGAAATTCTGAACAACAAGCGTTTCATTACTTGCCACTCTTATGTACAGTCGGAAATTAATATGTTAATCCACGTAGCTGATAGTTTAGGTTTTAAAATTAACACCTTTACCCATATTTTAGAAGGTTATAAAGTGGCCGATAAAATGAAAGCGCATGGTATTGCAGCTTCTACTTTCTCAGATTGGTGGGCTTATAAATTCGAAGTGGCAGAGGCTATTCCTTACAACGGAAAAATTATGCACAACGTAGGTGTCACTACCGCATTTAACTCAGATGATGCAGAAATGGCTCGTCGTTTAAATCAGGAAGCTGGTAAAGCGGTGCTATACGGTGGCGTTTCTGAAGAAGATGCGTTCAAATTTGTAACCTTAAATCCAGCTAAAATGCTACACATCGATAACAAAGTGGGAAGCTTAAAAGCTGGTAAAGATGCGGATGTAGTAGTTTGGTCAGCCAACCCACTTTCTATTTACGCTAAAGCAGAAAAAACTTTTGTAGATGGCATAATGTATTGGGATATTGAAAAAGATGCTCAAAAGTTGAAGCAACAGCAAGCTGAAAGAGCTAGATTAGTTCAAAAAATGTTAGATAGTAAAAATAAGGGAGGAAGAACTCAACGTCCAATGGGTAATACTTCTACATTATATAATTGCGAAACTGCGAGCGATTACTCCAATGGTTTCGAAGCAATTCATTCAGAAGAAGGAGGACACCACCATGAATAAGAAAATTTTTACCCTATTTTTAGCCCTGGCTGCAAGTGCATCGGCATTTGGACAGGCCAATATTTCTCCAGCCAAAGCACAGGCTAAGAAAGTTATTTTGTTGGGCGGTACAGTGCATACTGGTAACGGCCAAGTAATTGAAAACGGATATGTGGTATTCGAAAAGGGCAAGATTACCGGTGTAGGCGATGCCACTACTGTACGTTTTGCTACTAACGATGCCGATTTGATCAATATTAATGGAAAGCACGTTTATCCAGGTTTTATTGCTCCGGTAAATACCCTAGGATTGGTAGAATATGAATCCATTAAGGCTACCTTGGATTTTCAGGAAATTGGAAACTTAAATCCACATATTCGCTCTATAGTGGCCTACAATACCGATTCTAAAGTGCCGGCAACTTTGCGTAGTAATGGCGTTTTAATGGCGCAGATTAGACCAAGTGGCGGCGCTATTTCGGGTAGTTCTTCTGTTGTGCAATTAGATGCATGGAACTGGGAAGATGCTGCGTTAAAAACAGATGACGGTATGCACGTGAATTGGCCTACCGCTCCGCGTTTTAGGGGATTTGGTGGTAGACCGGGTTTTTCTGCAGAAGCTATGGCCGAGCGTACACAAGCTGCTATTGCCGAATTAAATAGTTTCTTTGCTGAAGCAAAAGCCTACAACGAAGGCCCCAAGCCCGCCGAAACCAATACACGTATGGCAGCAATGGCTAAGTTGTTTAAAGGCGAACAAAAGCTTTACATCAGCGCTAACACGCAAAAAGATATCGTTGCTGCAGTTAATTTTGCTAAAAAGTTCAATATCACACCGGTAATAATTGGCGGCGGCGAGGCTTATCTAATTACTGATTTCTTAAAGCAAAACAATGTACCAGTAATTGTAAACCAGCCACACTCGCTGCCAAGTAATATAGATGATGATGTAAACATGCCTTACAAAAATACCGCAATTTTATATAATGCAGGTGTTACTGTGGCAGTAAGTATCAATGATTTTTGGCAACAACGCAACTTGCCTTTTATGGCAGGTACAGTAGCCACTTGGGGTTTAGATAAGGAAAAAGCGTTACAGACTATTACCTTAAATACGGCTAAAATTTTAGGTATTGATAAAACTGCCGGAAGTTTAGAAATAGGCAAGGATGCTACACTATTTATTTCTAATGGTGATGCTTTGGATATGAAAACCAATAAAATCGAAAAGGCTTTTATTCAGGGCAGAGATATCAACCTAGATAACTTACACAAGCAATTGGATAAGAAGTTTAGCGATAAGTACACGATTAAATAGTTCTTGCATGTTGGCGCCCTTGCCAACAGATAAATCAAAATCCTCCTTTTAGTTAATTCTAACGGGAGGATTTTTTATATCTAAGCAATCATAAACACCCCGCCCGTTGGGCACCCCTCTGGAAGAGGGGAATGTTGGATGCTAATTCCCCTCTTCCAGAGGGGTGGTCGAAGACCGGGGTGTTCATCGTTTAAAGGCGGGTTATAACACCCGCCTTTTTTTATAAAATTCATTTTTCTGTTGAGGATGTTTTGAAATATTGATAGTTAATTAATCAAAAAAATATATAAATGATTATTTCGTACATTTGACCTGCGTTTAATTTAGACTTCACGTCATTGCGAGGTGCGAAGCAATCTCTAATAAAGAAATACAATTGCTTTAGGATTGGTTTACTTCGTAGCTACTTCGCGGTTGTAACTCGCAATGACGATATGTTTAACCCATTGTCGGCAATAGTAGAACGCAAAGTTTGATCTTTGAAAAATTAATAGAAATAAAAAAAAGCGATCCAATCCTGAACCGCTTTCTTAACTAACTTATTATTTATAAAAATGGCTGTTGGGGAAGGAGTCGAACCTTCAAGGGGTAGTTAGCTACAGTTCAAAAATTAATTTGTGGTCAACCCATAAACTGCGTTTGTCCCATGATCCCCACCACCGAGACAAGGAGGTGTGTCTGCCAATTTCACCACCCAACATTGTTTAATTTTCAGTCGGTAGTTTTCAGTTTTCAGTCTGGTGACTGCGAACTTTGTACTGTTAACTGCAAATTGCTGTAGGGGAAGGAGTCGAACCTTCATAGAGTGGTTGTACCGTTACCGGATTTCCCAAATTCTCTACCACCGAGACAAGGAGGTGTGTCTGCCAATTTCACCACCCTACATTTTTTAGCTTTTCAATTTTCAGTTTCCAATAGGTAATTAGCTAATGCAAACTGTTTACCGAAAACTTTAAGCTGCCTACTGGCATTTGCTTGAAACAAATATAGGGTGTTTATCAAACACATTGCAAATTTTTTAATTAATTAATTTTATTTTTATTATATTTTCATTTATATTTATAAATAGTTAACAAAAATGTAATTTATGTTGAAAAAAGAAACTCAAAATTTAGAAATTGATAACCTCGACATCCAGATACTTACCCAACTGATGCACGACGCTACAAAGCCATACACAGAAATTGCAAAAGAACTGATAGTTTCTGGGGGTACGGTGCACGTGCGTATGAAAAAACTGGCAGACATGGGGATCATTAGAGGCTCGCATTTAATTATCGATCCAAGAAAAGCAGGATATGATATTACAGCATTTTTAGGGATTTATTTAGAGAAAGGTTCTTTATATAAAGATGCGGTAGATCAACTTAGTAAAATTAAAGAAGTGGTAGAGTTACATTATACTACTGGTGCCTATAGTATGTTTGCTAAAATTACTTGTAGAGATACCGATCATTTGCGCCACGTGTTAAATGAGGAAATTCAAGCTGTAAAAGGTATCCAACGTACAGAGACTTTAATCTCTTTAGAAGAAAGTATTAAAAGGCAAATAGAACTGATGTAAATCATTTATAGCACAAAAAGGAGTAAAATTCATTTTTTATTAATAGCTTAGTTTGTTATTAGTTTTTTTGATGAAGTTTTACCCAAAATATGCCGTCTCCAATTTTTAGAACAAGTAGAGATAAGAAGTTGATTTTGCTGGTTGATGACGAGATTACAGTGCTCAAGCTTTTAGAGTTTATCTTAAAAAAAGATTACAACTTAGTGATTCATAGTAATGGTCTAGAGGCCATCAGTTGGATGGATGAGGGGCACATGCCAGATTTGATTATTTCTGATTTAGAAATGCCTTATGTAGATGGGCTTGATTTTGTAAGAAGCCTAAAAACCAGCGGTTACTATCGTGATATTCCAATCATTCTGTTGTCGGCGGCATATTCACTAGATGATTTGGTGCAAAAACTTCCTTATAACTTTGATTTGTTAGTGCCCAAGCCTTTTAACCCCAGTAAGTTAAAAGATACGATCAAAAAACTGTTAAGCTAAGAATGAACGTGCAAGAAAATACCTCATTTGGAATACCACAATCTAGGGTTAATGTTATTTATTATGCCAATCAGTACGATGCCGATATCATTGCCGAGTTTAGTGGGGGAGGAAGTCTAAAAAAAGCCAGCAGTTTTGCCAATCTCTATGAAATAGTAAGTAAACTATCTGTTTACGAATTAGATGTGAGCATTTTGTTAGAGGTGCAGCCAAGCGCTGTAAGCGAGGCATTTGGTTTGGTAGAAACCTTGAAGAAAAATTGGTTGAGTAGAAACTTGGTTGTTGTTTTTTTACTTACCGAGAAAGACCCATCTGTTACCGAAACAGCTTTTGCTGCTAGAGTGGCAGATTGCTATTCTCCAACTATTTCATTTGCCGATGTAAAGCTGCGACTTCAGTTTTTATCAGCCTATAAAATACTCAATGAGCAATTAAAAAACTTGCCAGAAGCGCCATTACAGCAATATAAAGTGCCTTTTTTAAAGCGTTTGCTAGATTTGGCTATCTCTTTAACAGCACTCTTTTTTTTAAGTCCGGTACTGCTTGTTATTGCTATACTTATTAAATTAGATTCTAAGGGACCGGTTTTTTATACCAGCAAAAGGGTAGGTACTGGTTACAAGATCTTCGATTTTTATAAATTTAGATCGATGCGGGTTAATGCCGATAAAGAGGTAGAGAAATTGAAAGCCACTACAGCCAACCAATATGGCGATTCTGCTTTCTTTAAGATGAAGGATGACCCCAGAGTTACTAAGTTGGGAAATTTTTTTAAGAAATTCAAGTATCGATGAACTTCCTCAACTATTTAATGTAATTAAAGGAGATATGTCTATTGTTGGAAACAGACCTTTGCCGCTTTACGAAGCAGAGCAGCTTACTACCAACGAATGGTCTATGAGATTTTTAGGCCCAGCAGGCATTACTGGTCTTTGGCAAATTATTAAAAGAGGCAAAAGTGATATGTCTGACCGTGAGCGTAAAAAACTGGATAACTTTTACAATAAAAAATTCTCAGTTTGGTTAGATTTGAAAATTATTTTAATGACCATACCTGTGCTTCTACAAAAAGAGAAAGTGTAATAACATAAATCTATGAAACTATCATTACCACAGCTTTGGCAAGAAAATTTGATGGCTTCATCTCGATTGAAAACGAATGATATCCAGATGAAAAAAAAGGCCTTTTTGTCTTATTACTTCTATTAGTGGTTGGTGTGCGGGTGCATGCACAAAATGATATTGCAAGTCAAATTAATCCGCCTTTGCTGCAAAAATATATTGATTTGGCTAAAGAATATTATCCCAAAAGAAAAATGTATAAGGCCAGCGAGCTAAGCGCTAAAGCTAAAATGGGTGCAGCTAAGGCTGGATATTTAGAATCGCTTAATGTTTCTTATTTCTACAGGCCAGATAATGCTGCTATTGTAGATGCTAGCAATCCGTACTCTATTAATGGTTTCCAATTTGGTGTTTATCTAAATCTAGGCTTGTTTTTTCGCACACCTTCGTTAGTTAAACAGGCAAAAGAAGAATACAATTCGGCGTCTTTTTTAACGAAAGAATATGATATTTTACTAGAAACTGATGTAAAACAAAAGTATTTTGAATATTTGCAATGGTTTATAGATCTAAAAGTTAAAAACCAGGCTTATATAGATAATAAAACCGCTAGCGATGGGCTTAGGTACAAATATGAGAAAGCCGAAGTTTCTTTAGATGTATATACTAAGGCTAAGGCGCTTACTTCTACTGCAAACTCAGAAAAATTATTGGCCGAGCTGAATATGCTAAAGGCTAAAAGCTCTTTAGAGGCACTTATTGGAAAAACGTTGGAAGAGGTGAAATAAAAGGGTATGAATATAAAGGAGTTTTTAAGGCTTATCATTAAATACAAATGGCTCATTATTGTAATTCCTGCAATAACGCTTTTTGTTACTTTTTTGTTCGTTAAAAATCTTCCTAAGCAGTATAAATCGCAGGCAAAATTGTCTACAGGTTTGCTAGATCCTTCTAGGCAGGTAGCTCCAGACATACCTTCTTACTCTGGGCCAGATATTTTGATTAAGCTCAATCAGCAGTTTACCAATATCATGGATATCATGACCATGCCCAAAAACATGAGCATTCTTTCTTACAGGTTGATATTACATGATTTAAAAGAGCCTGCAAAATCTTTTCAAAGACAAAGTGATGATTTGATAGCCCTAACTGCCGAGCAACGACAAGCTGCCATTAGGGGTTTTGAAGAACGCATTGCTAAGAAACAAGTGCTAACTCCGTTTGATAATTATGATGATGTAAAAAGTACTATAATCTGGTAAAATCTATGGGTTATGATGCAGCTACCATCAGTAAGAGAATAGCCATTAGCCATGAGGATAATAGTGATTTTATCACGGTAGAATTTACCTCCGACAATACTTTCATGTCTGTATTTGTGGTAAACACCCTTTCCAAAGACTTTATCAATAACTACAGTTTCGATCTTATTAGTAACAAAAACCAGTCTATCTTGGTGTTAGATTCGATCTTGCAGAAGAAAGAGGCGGTAATGAACGATAAAAACCAGCAGCTTAAGGAGTATAAGATAAAAAATGAAAGTACTTAATTTAGATAAGCAATCTCAAATTGTTTACCAGCAAATTATAGATTACGAAAATAAAAAGTCTCAAGCTTTAATAGATCTGCAATCTTTACAATCGGCCTTAAATAACGTAAATAATAAGTTAAGTAACCCAGCTTTAGATAAATATTTAGGAGCCGAGACTGCTGCAGACAACCAAGCGGTAATAGCGCTTAGAAGTAAAGTACAGGCGGCTAACGAAGATTACATAGATGGAGGTTTTAAACCTACGGCCAAGAAAAAAGTAGACTCGTTACAACAACTACTTACTTCGCAATTGTTACGTGCCAACGACCAGTACGTTGCCGACCCCATTGTGGCCAAGCAAACGTTGGTTCAAAACCGAATATCGATAGGTATAGAGCTAGAGAAAACCAGAGGAAGCATACAAGATATAGACAGAGAGCTGGCAAAACTGAATGCAAAGTTTTCGGGCATGGTGCCATTTGATGCTGGTGTGCAAAAATTTGAACGCGACGCTGATGTGGCCACCAAAGAATATTTGGACTTATTAAATCGTTACAACCAAACCAACCTTGATAAGAATATTGGTTTGCGTTTACATTTAGAGCAAGAAGGAGTGCCTACTGCAGCCGAGCCGTCTAAAAAGCTCATTTTTATGGCCTTGAGTGCCATTGCTAGTTTTGCCATTTGTTTTTGTGTGCTTTTTATAATCCACGTGTTAGATCATTCTATCAATAATAAGAAGCAGCTAGCTATAGCTACCAAGGGGAAAGTAATTGGAGAACTTAATTATATTAAACCCTGGCATAGAGATATTGACGAGATTTGGAAAAATGCCGAGCATAACCCTGAGATGCTTACCTATAAGAACTTACTTCGTGAAGTGCGTTTCGAAATCAGCAAATCATTGGCCGTGGGTAACCAGAAAGTATTGGGGCTAACTAGGCTGCATCCAGAAAAGTTCACTATATTTTCTGCCGTAAGCTTGGCGTACAGTTTTGCGAGGTTAGATAAGCAAATTTTGCTAATTGGAAATTCGGAAATTGCTGAAGAAATCAAAAAGTGGAATATACCCACTAACCAATCTCTGAAAACCGTACTTGACACTTTAACGCTACAGAAAAATAACCTCATTACCTTTTTAAATAAAGATTTAGAAGGAGTTTCTCTATTAGAAAACAAGGATAACGCAGGAATTACCCAAATTTTCAACAGCCTAAAGAACGAATTTGACTTAATTATTGTGTATTTAGATGCCGTAAACGGCGTGTCTGATGTAAAAGAATGGATTTTGTTTACGGAGAAGTATTTGGCTACTTTTATGGCAGGCAATGCTTTAGGCGATAAGGACAAAGAAGCAATTAGAGCATTAAACAGCGATCATAAATTTATGGGCTGGCTAATCAACGGCGTTAAGCGCAAATAGATAGCTTATGTTTAAGAATCTGCAGCTAAATATTGCCGATCATAAGAAAGCATTGCTGTTTTTTTTAATAGCCTTAAGCCTTTCGGTTTTGGTAGCGGGCTCTACAATTAAGTATGGTTTTTTGGGGCCAATGTTGGTTTTGGCTGCTGCGGGTGGCGGTGCATTTGTAATTGCTGCTTTTAACAATCCTCGTGTTGCGTTTATCGTGTATTTTGCCTATTGCTTTTTGCTAGGTTTTGTAGTTAAAACTTTCTTAAATATTCCGGTTGGTTTAGCTATGGATGCCATTTTGCTGCTCACTTGGGCCAGTATTTTGGTAAATATGAACAAGTTTAACTGGAAAGCCCTAAAGAATGAGCACGTAATGCTATCGCTAATTTGGTTTGGTATTAGCGTTTTGCAGGTGTTAAACCCCTACGGAGGCAGCTTTACAGGTTGGTTCAACGAACTACGTTTTACGGCATTAAGCTGGTTGCTCATTGCACCAATTGTATTTTTGCTTTTTAATAGAATGGAAGATGTAAATCGGTTTATTGGTTTTATCTTCTTTTTCTCGTGTATTGCGGTGTTGTATGGCGTAAAGCAATTATATGTGGGGTTGTCTGGTGGCGAGCAGGCTTGGCTAGATACTGGAGCTAAGGTTACACACATCTTAGACGGAAAATTAAGGGTGTTCTCTATCTATTCAGATGCTGGCCAATTTGGTGCTTCGCAAGCAATTATGGCCGTTATGGCAATGGTTTTAGCTATGGGGCCATTCTCTTTCGCAAAGCGGATTGTTTTTGGAGTAATTGCACTAATTACCTTATACGGAATGGGTATTTCGGGTACACGAGGTGCATTATTCGCCTTAGTTGCGGGCTTAGGCTATGCCCTTTTTTTAAGCAAAAATTTCAAGGTTTTAATTATTGGTGGTGCCTTTGCCTTGGGAGGTTTAGGTATGTTGAAATACACTAAAGTAGGAGATGAAATTTTCCAGATCAGACGTTTACGTAGCGCCTTAGATCCTAAAGATGCCTCATTTAACGTAAGAATTGTAAATCAAGAAAAGTTAGCTTATTTGTTGAAAGATCATCCCTTTGGTGCAGGCTTAGGAATGAGCGGCATGAACGGAACTACTTACAACGCCGATAAGCCGATCGCTAACATCCAGCCTGATAGTTATTGGGTAAAAGTATGGGTAATGTACGGCATAGTGGGCTTGCTCATTTGGTTTGCCATTAACTGTTACATTATTGGCAAGTGTAGCGGTATTGTTTGGCAACTGAAAGATCCCAAACTGAAGACGAAAATGATTGCACTTACCTCGGGCACGGTGGGTTGCTTTATTTGTAGCTATGGTAACGAAGTAATGAATGCGATACCCTCTTCCGTAATTATGTTTATGTCTTGGTCATTTGTTTTTATTGCGCCGTGGTTAGATACACCTAGAAAATTAGAAGCCGATGGAAGTGATTTATAGTATGATTGATATGTTGTTTTGGGTTTTGGGTGTTTACCTAATGCTCAATGTTGCTTACTTAGCTTTTTTCGGTTTAGTGGGTTTACTGCCATTGCGTAAATCAAAAAAGGAAGCAAATCGTTACAGAAAGATAGCTGTATTGTTTCCAACCTATCAAGAAAATGTAGTAATTATAGATAGTGTAAAAGCAGCATTAAAACATCAATACCACGGCACTTTCGAAATCGTTGTAATTGCCGATGGCTTACAACCAGGAACTTTGGTAACGTTAAAAGAACTTGGGGCAAAGGTAATTGAAGTGTACTTTGAGAAAAGCACCAAAGGGAAGGCGATGCAATTTGCCATGAATAAACTGGATGGAGAAGGCTTTGAAATTGCGGTAGTGCTAGATGTAGATAATATCATGAGTGATGATTGTTTAACTTATCTTAATGCTTCTTTTGATGAAGGAAAAAGGGTTGTACAAGCCCATCGAGTGGCAAAAAATATGGATAGCTCGTTTGCTTTCTTGGATGCCTGTAATGAAGAAGTGAACAATCATTTGTTCCGTAAAAGTCATGCGGTGTTGGGTTTGTCGCCAGCGTTAATTGGCTCGGGCATGGCTTTTGAGTTTGCCTATTTTCGTAATTTGCTTAACAACATAGGCGAAACCGTAGGTGAAGACAAGCAGCTCGATTTCATGATTGCGAAGGATAAAGTAAGCATAGCCTACTTAGATGATGTTTATGTATATGACGAAAAAATCGAAAACGCCAAAGTTTTTACCAAGCAAAGAACAAGATGGATTGCATCGCAAGTAGAATTTTTAAAGAAATATGCTTTCGAAGGATTTGTGCAGTTATTTAAAGGTAATGTAGAATTTTTTAACAAAACTTTGCAGACGTTTCTAGTACCAAGAATGCTATTGCTTGCTTTGCTGTTTTTATTAGCTGTTCAGTCGTTTCTTAATCCCTTTGGGCCAACAAAAGAGTTTTGGATGAGTTTATTCATCAGCCTTTGTTTAACCTTAGTTATTGCTATACCTAGGAGGTTTTACGCCGATAAAAGATTGTATGTGGCCTTGTTTCAAATACCGAGGGCAATGTTGGGTATGGTAATCGCATTGGCGAGTATTGGCAAAGCGAAAAAATCTTTCATGGCCACGCCTCATAGTAGTAAACCTTTAGAAAAAGAAAAATATTTAATTATGCCCTTAGAAATGCTTATCATTCCTGCAATTATTTTCGGTATCCTTGGTTTTGTAAGGGGTGTAAGTGCGTATAAACGGGTTCAAGATAAATCGTAAAACATGGCTATTATCGAAAACAGAGCTATCATTGTAGTTGGTCAACAGCCTTGGGATACTCCAATTGGAAGTAACTGTAAAGATATTGCTCTAGAGTTTAGTAAGCTTAATCGGGTGCTGTATATCAATGCTCCGCTAGATCGTAGAACTAAATTTCAACAAGCAGCTACTGAAGGCGTACAAAAGCGAATGCGTGTAATTAAGGGTGAAGAAGACGGTTTAGAAGAAATTAAGCCAAACTTATGGGTCTTTTATCCTGATGTGCTTAATGAGTCCATCAATTGGATGCCAACTGCAATCTTTCGTTTCTTTAATAAAATCAATAATAAAAGGTTTGCAAAATCAATCAAAAAAGCCATACAACGTTTAGATTTTAAAGATTTCATTCTATTTAATGATAGTGATATGTTTAGAAGCTATCATTTAAAAGAACTTCTAAGCCCAACTACCAGCATCTATTATTCTAGAGACAATCTTTTGGCTACGCCTTATTGGGGCAAACATGGTAAAAGCTTAGAACCAGAGCTAATTAAAAAAAGCGATTTGTGTGTGGCTAATTCGGTGTATTTGGCCAATTATTGTAGAAAATACAATCCCAATTCTTTTTATGTGGGGCAAGGTTGCGATTTAACCATCTTTAAAAATGATGATGGTGTGGTGGTTCCCGAAAGTTTAACCAAAATTCCGAAACCGATTTTAGGTTATGTTGGTGCTTTGCTCTCCATCCGTTTAGATGAGGATATTCTGATCCATTTGGCAGCGCAAAAGCCAAATTGGAGTATTGTTTTGGTCGGTCCAGAAGATGACGATTTTAAAGCAAGCAAACTTCATCAGTTAAAGAATGTTTATTTCTTGGGCCCTCAGAAGCCCGAAACCTTGCCAGCTTACATTAAAGGTTTCGATATTTGTTTAAATCCGCAAGCATTAAATCCGTTAACAATTGGTAATTATCCTCGCAAAATAGACGAATATCTGGCAATGGGCAAACCAACTTTAGCTACTAAAACCGAAGCTATGAGCGTTTTTGAAAATTATGTGTACATTGCAGAAACTAAAGAAGATTACGTAAGATTGGCAGAACAAGCTTTAACTGAAAATAACGCAGATTTAGCAAATAAACGTATTGCTTTTGCCCATACACATACTTGGGAAAAGAATGTGGAGGAGATTTATAAAGCGATTGAAACTGTGAAATGATTCAAATAGCCACAGATACACATATTTATTTGCCTAAATTATCTGTGCATCTGTGGCTGATTTTATAACACCATGAATTTAACTTCAATTATTACCGTCAATTTTCATCAGGCAGAGGTTACTATAGATTTTTTAAAATCTGTGGCCAAATCTTATTCGCCAACAGAAGTTGAAATCATTATTGTTGATAACGGCGCCGAGAAAAACAGGGAATTGATTTTCCAGCCGTATTTTAGCAATATCAAATACATCCTATCTAAAGAAAATTTAGGTTTTGCAGGTGGTAATAATTTGGGCATTAAACAAGCCAAAGGCGATTACATCTTTCTTCTTAATAACGATACAGAAATTCCAGCGGGTTGTATAGAAACGATGATTGCAGAAATGGAAGCAAATCATCAAATTGGGCTTTTATCGCCTCTGCTGTTGTATTTTGATGAAAAAGATGTGGTGCAATATGCGGGTTTTACGCCGATGAATTATTTGCTAGCACGTAATGCCTATATAGGCCAGTTCGAAAAAAACACAGGTCAGTTTGATGACCAAACTTACCAAACAGGTTTTTGTCACGGTGCTGCGGTAATGTGCCGTAAAACGGATTTACAAAAGGCGGGCTTAATGGATGAAAATTATTTCTTGTACTACGAAGAGCTAGATTGGTGCGAAAAGTTTATGCGAATTGGCAAACAGATTTGGTTTACTGGTAAAACTCATGTTTATCACAAAGAGTCGATTAGCGTGGGTAAGGCCAGTCCTTTGAAAATTTATTTCAACACCCGTAACAGAATGTTGTTCATTAGAAAAAATACGGGTTGGTTAAATACCGTTTTGTTTTCGGTTTACTTTACTTTAATTGCTTGCCCAAAGGCGGTGTTAAAGTTTTTGCTGCAAAGACAACCCGAGCTAGCCAAATACACTTTGAAAGGCTTGTGGTGGAACTTTACCCATGGTAAAAACAGTACATACTTGGGCTACAAGATCAAGTAGCCTACTTCAATCTTTTCCAAACGGTAGCAAAAGCATATTTAACGAAATGGTAAGCTGCTTCAAAAAATCCTAATTGCTCACTTTCTCGATAGATTTTCCAAGTAAAACCAATTACTTTTAATTTGTTAGAAGATACCGAACCTTTTCTTATTCTGTACTGCACCAAGGGCTCGTTAATGCCATATCCACTAAAAGGTTTTTTAAAAATATCGAGCCAAAAAACCCAATCTTCATGGCCTAGTTTTTTAAATTTAGTATCTCCAATTGCACTTTTTAGGGTTAAGGAAGTAGAGAAGATAATCACATTGTGAGATAAGAGTTGACGATAATTTACACTATTGGGAACTTCGATTTTGCTAGAAATAATTGCTCCAGCCTCGTCAATTCGGTTATAAGCGCAAAAGGTCATAGGTAATGCTTGTTCTTCCATGTAAGTTACCTGCTTCGCAAGTTTTTCTTGCAACCAAATATCATCACTATCTAAAAAGGCAATATATTTTCCTTTTGCTTCTGCTAAACCCATGTTTCTAGCGTTAGCCACACCACCATTTTTTTCTAGTTTAATTAGCTTTATGTTAGGGTGTTTTTCGGTGTAAGTTTCAACAATTTCGCAGGTATCGTCTTTCGATTTGTCGTCGATAACAATTAATTCCCAGTTGGTATAGGTTTGCGCCAATACAGAATTAATGGTCAATTTTATAAATTCTGCTGAGTTGTAGCAAGGAGTAATAATGCTTACTAATGGTTCCAATTTTGATGTTTAGTTTTTGAATTTGCTTCAAAATAACATATTTTATCACAAATAGCTCTAAATTTAAGCATAAAACGTACTTTAGTGTCAAATTATATGGATAAAAGGCGTTTTGTTGTTAACCTAGTTTCTAACTTTTTTAGTGCGCTGTCTGGCGTTGGAATTTCTTTTTTTTAACGCCTTACATTGTAGCGCATTTAGGTAAAGAAGCCTATGGGTTTTTTCCTTTATCTAACAATTTTGTAATGTATGCGGGTATCATTACAACGGCATTAAACTCTATGTCTAGCAGGTACATTACCATTAGCTTAGAGAAAAAAGACATTAAAGAAGTAAATACCTATTTCAATTCTGTTCTTTTTGGAAACATCATTATTTCTCTAGGTTTTGCAGTAGTAAGTGCCATCTTCTGTTTATTTATAGATCAGGTTTTAGATATACCCGCTAATTTGGTTTACGATGTAAGGCTGCTCTTCATCTTCATCTTTTTCAGTCTGGTTATCAATGTTTCTTCTGCTGTTTTTCAGGTAACGGCGTTTGCTTTAAACAGGTTCGATAAATTGGCATTGATCAATATCATTTCTAATGTATTAAAATTAGGAGCCATTATACTGCTGTTTTATTTTTTTACGCCTAAAATTTACTTTTTGGGCGTTACCACGGCAGCCACGGCACTTTACATGTTGGTTGCCAATTACAGGCTTACTAAAAAGCTGCTTCCCGAGGTGCAAATAGATTGGTCTTTTTTCTCTAAAAGTGCACTTTATGTAATTGTGGGTTCTGGTATCTGGAATTCGGTAATGGCCATGGCAAACGTAGTAAATACGCAGTTAGACTTGCTAATTGCCAATCATTTTTTTGGTGCTTCTGGTATGGGTTTTCTATCCCTAACTAAATTTATACCTAACGCTATCTACATCCTTTTAGGAATTATTGTACCCATATTTTTGCCAGAAATGCTTAAAGCTTATGCAAATAGCGACATGAATAAGCTTAAGAAGACTTTAGACCTTTCGTTTAAAGCTATTTTCTTAGTGGTATTGGTGCCTCTTTCGGTGTTTTTTGTTTATGGAGAAGTGTTTTTTAGGCTGTGGTTGCCTACGCAAGATGCCCATGCGTTACATATTTTATCGGTAATTACTTTAGTGCCTTTTATTGTACATGGCACAGTAGAAACCGTTTATCACGTTTTTGTGATTACCAATAAGCTCAAAATTGCCTCTTTTTGGGGTATTTTCATCTCTATCTTCAACTTTGTTTTGGTAATTGTTTTATGTAAATACAGTTCGCTGGGCGTATATGCTATACCTGTTGGCGCTTTAGTGAGCGGTGTGCTAAGCCACCTCACTTTTACTCCTTTATATGCCGCTTACTGCTTGCAAGAAAGTAGGTGGTATTTCTTTAAAAAGATGGTGAGAGGACTGGCAGGTTTCACATTATTAATTGCTTTAAGCTATGGCTGGAAACAGCTTAACTTATTTGCGGTAGATACCTGGTTAATGTTTGTTGTTAACTGCATGGCTATTGGGTTGGTGTTGCTGGTAGTTACCCTGTTTATGAATTTTGATAGTACTACCAGAGGGGATATTTTTAGAAAAGTAAGACAAAAAGTGAAGATATGATTCCGAAGATTTTACATTATTGTTGGTTTGGGAACGGAGAGATGCCAGAATTGGCGCTCAAGTGTTTAGAGTCTTGGAAAAAGCATTTGCCGGCCTATGAAATTATAGAGTGGAACGAAAAAAACTTCGATGTGAATATGTATCGTTTTTCGTTGGAGGCTTATAAGGAAAGAAAGTTTGCTTTTGTGGCAGATGTTTGCCGTTTGTATGCGCTCAAAAATATGGGTGGCATTTATTTGGATACCGATGTGGAATTTTTACGCCCATTAGATGATGAAATGTTAAGTAATAAAGGCTTTACTGGTTTCGAAGATAACCTCTTACTTTCATCTGCGATTATGGGAAGTGAAAAAGATGGAAAATGGATCAATGATCTTTTGCCTTATTATGATAATCGAAGTTTTTATTTAAAGGATGGTAGCCATGATGTTAATCCCAATACGGAGATCATCACGGAGTTTATGAAGACAAAGAAAAATGTCCAAATTAACAACACCTTTCAAGCTTACTGGATGACTATTGTGTGATTTATCCAAGTGATTATTTCTGTCCCAAAAGCTGGAAAACTTTAAAGATAAAGCAAACGGTTAATACCTACTGTATCCACCATTTTGCGGGGTCTTGGCTACATAAAAAACAAAGTTTGATAGGCAAGGTGGCTAATTTTTTGTTGGGTAAAAGAATTGCGAACGCTTGGTCTAAGAAATATCGCAGCAAGAAAATGTTTTAAATACATCAACCTAAAAAACAAAAATTAAGCTCATGATACCTAAGATTATACATTATTGTTGGTTTGGGAGAGGAGAGATGCCAAAATTGGCGCTCGATTGCTTGGCATCTTGGAAAAAATTCTTGCCAGAGTATGAAATTAAGCTTTGGAACGAAGACAACTTTGATTTTGGCAGCTATAAATACGCCGCCGATGCTTATAAAGAAAGAAAATTTGCTTTCGTGTCTGATGTTTGTCGTTTGTACGTGTTAAAAGAGTTTGGAGGCTTGTATTTGGATACCGATGTGGAGTTTATTAAGCCTTTTCCAGATCAGTTTTTGGCCGATATTGCCTTTACAGGTTTCGAAGATCAGCTGGTTTCTGCAGGGGTGATTGGCAGTGTAAAAAATGGCGAGTGGGTTAGCAATTTATTGTCGCTTTACCATACAAAGAGTTTTTACAAGACCGATGGGAGCTTAGATGTGAACCCCATTACCGAAATGATGACCGATCATCTTGGTAAAGAAAAAGGAGTTTTGGCCAATAATACTTATCAAAAAGTAACGGGTTATTGCACCATTTACCCAAGCGAATATTTCTATCCTAAAAGCTGGAAAACATTAAAGATGAACATCACTCCAAATACCTATTGTATTCATCATTTTGCTGGGTCTTGGATAGATCATAACTATACTTTTTTAGGTAAAGTTGCCAATTGGATTTTAGGGAAAAGAGTTGCTGAAAATTGGTCGACAAAATATAGAAAATTTAGGGGCAGGGGAGGTTAGTTGCTTGGGCATATCCCATCTTTTGTGAATATTTTGTATTTAAGTTAGTGTGTTGGTGTAAAATTTAAACCTAGTTTGCTAATTACCAACATATTGTTTACTTTTGCAGCCCCGCAACACGAAGTTCCGGGAACTATGTTGAATACATAAACTATAAAAAAGAATGGCAACTAAAATCAGATTGCAAAGATTCGGTAAAAAAGGAAAACCTTTTTACCACGTGGTAGTAGCAGATGCTCGTGCTCCAAGAGATGGAAAATTCATCGAGCGTTTAGGTTCTTACAACCCAAACACTAACCCGGCAACTATCGAACTTAACTTCGATAAAGCAGTAACTTGGGTACTTAACGGTGCAGAACCTACTGACACAGCTCGTGCTATCCTTTCTTACAAAGGTGTTTTGTACAAAAAACACTTAGAAGGTGGTATCAGAAAAGGTGCTTTAACTCAAGAACAAGCAGATGCTAAATTTGCTACTTGGTTAGAAACTAAAGCTGGCAAAATTTCTGGTAAAACAGAAGGGTTAGCAAACACTAAAGCAGAAGCTCGTAAAGCAGCTTTAGCAGCAGAAGCTAAGAAAAACGAAGACAGAGCAGCAGCTATTGCAGCTAAAAACGCACCAGTTGCGGAAGAAGTTGTAGAAGAAGAAGCAGCTACTGAAGAAGCTCCAGCGGTAGAAGCTGAGGCAGCAACAGAAGCTCCTGCTGAAGAAACTCAAGCAGAAGATAAAGCTGAGTAATTCACTTTACTTCAAAATTAAATAGCGTCCCGATCTTGATTGGGACGCTATTTTTATTAACTAATTAACCGAATGTGGTAATTAGCCAATTATCACATCAATCAATCATCACATTTTCTAGCATGACTAAAGACGAATCATTTTACATCGGTTACATTACCAAAACTAAAGGCTTAAAAGGCGAGGTTCAGCTGTTTTTCGAGTTTGAAGATTACCAAGATTTGGAGCTTGATGTATTGTTTTTAGAAGTAAACGGAAAAATGGTGCCCTTTTTCGTAGCTAGCCATAAACTGTATGATAACAAAACTGGTCTTTTCTATTTTGATGATGTTGACCATATAGACAAAGCGCAGCCTTTGGTAAAGAAAAAGCCTATTTGCCTCTCAGTAAAAAGCCAGAACGAGACGAAGACGAATTTTTCTATACAGATTTAAAAGGCTTCATTGCTGTAGATGAAACTTTGGGCGAACTAGGAGAAATCATCGAAGTAAATGAGTATCCACAACAATTTGTAGCTACTGTACATTATAAAAATACCGATATTCTTTTCCCGTTAAATGAAGATTTTATTGTAGAGATAGACGACGAAGAAAATATCTTAACCTTAGATTTACCCGAAGGTTTATTGGATATTTATCTTAATCCGTAGTTAGCAAATACAATAAAGCATTAAGTATTACTGGTAACAATAGGTTGCAACATAGCAAACAACTTGTCTATTGCAATTATCTATAAAGCCTACTGTTAACAAACAGCTTAGCGCCCATCTCCACAATTAATTTATGAACCTGAGTTCGATTATCAACCCATTGATTATTAACTTTTAAAACTGATGCTGAACTAAATTCAGCATGACGAACCGCCAATTTTCCGTCACCCTGAATTTATTTCAGGGTCGGCGAACTCAATAAGTTTAAATAATGCTGTAAAATAAACAAATAATAATCGAACTCAGGTTATGAGTTAGTTTAAGGAGCAATTACAATAGGTAGCGAAATCATTTTCTTTTCTGCATTTAAAAATTGTACAAAATACATTCCTGGCGCTAGCGAGCCAATAGGTATTTGACAAGAAGCAGCATTTGAGCTAAGCTTTTCCAACACCGTTTTTCCAAGTAAATTAATCATTTTAACTTTAAGAGTGCTAGTTGGTGTGTATCCAAAATCTAATGTAAACTCTTTTGTGGTTGGGTTGGGGTAAACTTTTGCCAATTGAGTGCTGAACACGTTTACCACTTTTTCCTTAAATAGCTCGATATCTCCATTCTCGTCTACTGTTTTTAGGCGGTAATAATTATTTCCTGCCGTTGGCGATGAGTGTTTGGTTTTATAAACCAATTGTCCATTTACTGGAACTAGATCTGCAACGGTTTTGAAATCCGAAAAATCTGTGCGCCACTCTATTTCGTATCGTTTTACATTTTCTTGCTTTGCTACTACCCATTTTAGTTCTACTTGTTGGTTTACATAGGCGGCATCGAAAGAAACCAAAGCTATAGGCAATACGTTAAAATAACTGTAAGCAAATGGTAGGGCGTCTGGTCCAACGTTATTCTCATCGAGAGCGCTAATAGCTACCGCAGTGTTCCTGTCGTATTCATCGGCGCCAATATCAGCTACGCCAATTCTATTTTGGTTCTCGTAATCTACATTGGCATAGTTAAAAGTTCCTGTGGCTGCATTTATAGCTGGGCTAGTAGCGCTTAATCGCAGTATTTCGTATGCTTTTTGTTGCTGGCAATCTGTGCCATTACAAGCAGGCTGTTCTAATAAGGGATCTATGTTTGTAATTTGCGCATTTGATGCCGAAATGCCAATTGTGGCCGTATTGGTGGCATGCATAATGTTATTGCTAAAACTAACGCCTGCCAAAGATTGCGGGCTGTAAGCGGTAACAATTTGCGTGGTATTTTCTTTTACAATGTTATTGGCAATTAAACAGTTGATAGGCGCTTTGTCGTACTTGTAACCTATTTCAATATTCGATTTATTGTTCACGAAAGTATTGAATACCACCTCTACATTTTCTGGTACATAGTGTTTGGCCAAATCTGTTGGGTTAGCCACATTGTAAGCATCGCCGTTGGTAATGGTAATGGCCGCATCAAAAATACTTCCCGTTAGGCCAGAAAAATAATTGTTAAATATTTTATGGTTCTTGCCGTACACCCTCACGCCGCCTGCTCCTATTACACTAGAATTGCCGTTTTCATTTGTGTAAATGGCTGTTTTTCCTTCCCCAAAAAAGTAATTTCCCTCTACAATACTATTATTTCCTTGGCGTAGGCAAACTGTTCCTAAACACCTTCTAAAAGTGTTGTATCTTACCGTATTGGCAAAAGATTTTACCGAAACTATCTCCGGATCGCCATCGCAGTCTTCGAAAAGATTATATTCTACTACCGTATAGCCATTGCTTTGTGAAAGGGTGCTTACTCCAATGCGTATGGTTTCTTTCTCGTTTTCTTCTCTGGGGCCGTTGTTTTTAAAGATATTATAAGCTATAGTGTCTCGCTGGGTTTGCTGATTAATATTGCCATCTAACAGAATAAACTTGCCCGATTTGGTTTTTCCTTCAAAAGAGTTGTAATCAATTCTATTGTTGCCAGATCTTAGCGGGGCGGTACTGCCAAAGGTATCGCCAATGTACAACCAATTGCAAGAATTGATATTGGTTTCGTCTAGCTTAAAGCTGTTTCTGGTAATCCTAACCCTATTGCAATTCAGCATTTTTACACCTGTTCCTACATTGGCGCTTCTAAAAGAAAATCCCTGAAGCGTTACATACTGCAAGCCATCTAAAACCAGTGCCGTTGCTCCATTTAAGATAGCTTGGCCTTGGTTTTTGGCTTTAATAATTATAGGTCGGTTAGGGCACGCAGAGCGATTAATGGTTAGGCTGCTCAAATCATAGCTGCCATCTTCTACCAAAATAAGGTCTCCGGGGTTCATGGCGCCCAAAGCAGCTTTAAATTCGATTACCGTGGTTACGGTTCGGGTAATTCCGGGGGTGGTGTTTATTGCCACGTCGGCACCTATAGACATATCGGCAGTAACGGTAAAGGTTTTTGTAATTTGAGTGCCACTTAAATCGCCTGTCCAGCCGTTAAACTGAGAGCAAAAATCGGTGGTAATGGTAGCCGTTACTTGTGTTTCGCTCAGGTATTTGCCATTGGTAGGGGCAGGAGATAAGGTAATACTGCCATTGGTAGGTTGGTTAATTGTTACGGCGTATTCTGCTGGAGGGGCAGTATTGTCAACAATAACGTTGGCTCCAACAACCATATTGTTGGTAATATTGAAAGTTTTGGTAAGTTCTGTCCCAGACAAATCTCCAGTCCAGCCGTTGTTTTTATAGCCCTGTGGTAAACTTAATGTTGCTGTAATTTGGTCGTTTACCTGATAGCTGGCTTGCGACGGGTTTAGTGAAATGGTGCCGTAATTGGGCTGCTCTATATTGATAATTCTGGCCGTGGGCGATGGTAGAAATGAAATATCTGGAATTGGGTTTTTGCCAATGTATAGATCGTCTATAGTAAAATCAGAACTGGCAACCTGTGTGTCCGTTGTATGGTTAATACGTAAGGAGTGAAACTCTTTAACTGTTGCCGCCCTAATACCACTTGCTGTTGGGGTATAGGCTTCCCTCATAGCAAATTCGGTAGCATTAAGGTTGCCATTAACAGCTACTTTAAATTTCTCGGCAACTAAATCTGTTTTAATAGAAATTCGGAACCAAGTATTTGCCTGCCAAGTACCAATTTCAACTTGGGTGCCACCGTTAGAAATTTTTATTTTATTGTCAACAGTTAACTCAAGCACGTAAATGCGCTTTAAGCTGCCACCATATTGATCCCAAGCCGTTAAAAATGTGCTTTTCGTGGTAAAAGAAACAGGATTAATCCACATGTCTGTATAAAAAACATCTCTAATTCCGGTTACGGTGCCACTATACGGAATAAAATTAACCGCCAGTGCATTGTTGTTGTTGCTAAAATTTAAACCATTAAGACCGGTTTGTGCTTTAGCATTGCTGATGGTTGCATTTCCGCTAACTACGGTCCACAGGTTTTGAGAATTAATGCTTCCAATGGTGTAGGTTGGGTTTTCGAATGATGTTTTAATTGCAGTTTGTGCCGAAACAGCAAATTGCATTAACAGCAGCCCTGTTATAAAGTAACTGATTAATTTCATGAAGCTTATATTTGGTTTACCAATTTTTGGTTAACCAAATATAGTTGAGATTATCGCAACAACAAATTATTCTTCAGTTAAAAATAGTTAACTACTGCTTGTCGGGTTAGTAGCTATTAAAATGCCATTAAAGCCGTATATTTGCGCCATGCGTTTTGATATTATTTCTGTATTGCCCGATTTGCTTACCAGTCCGTTTGCCCATTCTATTTTACAGCGAGCACAAAAAAAAGGAATTGCAGAAATTGTGGTGCACAACCTCAGAGATTATGCTACCAATAAGCAAAAAAGTGTAGACGATTACCCTTACGGTGGTGGTAGCGGTATGGTTATGAGCATTCCGCCGTTTGCTGCCTGTATAGAAAAACTACAGCAAGAGCGCACTTACGATGAAATTATTTTCATGAGCCCCGATGGAGAAACGCTAAATCAGACCATTGCCAACGAGCTTTCTATTAAAGGAAATATCATCATTTTATGTGGGCATTATAAAGGAATAGACCAGCGTATTAGAGATATTTATGTAACCAGAGAAATTTCTATTGGCGATTATGTGCTTTCGGGCGGAGAATTGCCTGCTGCCGTATTGGTAGATGCCATTATTAGATTGATACCAGGGGTTTTAAATGATGAAACCTCGGCATTGTCTGACAGTTTTCAGGGCGAGTTGTTAGATGCGCCTGTTTACACCAGGCCTGCAGATTGGCGTGGGCATAAAATTCCCGACATCTTGTTAAGCGGGCACGAGGCAAAAATTAACGAGTGGCGCCATGAAGAAGCGCTAAAACGCACACAGCAACGCCGCCCAGATTTGTTGAAATAATGCGATAATTAGACGATTTGATCAATAGCTAATTTACTAATTACCGATTTATCAAATTTTATTGAAATTTCGCTTTTATTTCTAAAAATAATTTCCTAATATTGCAGTCCGATTTTAAACAATATAAAAATCGGCTTAATAGCTTAAAATCATGGATTTAGTAAAATTTGTAGAAGAACAGGTAAGCACTCAAAAAGAATTTCCTTCTTTTAAATCTGGAGATACTGTAAGTGTTCATTATAAAATTCGCGAGGGTAATAAAGAACGTATTCAGATTTACCAAGGTGTAGTTATTCAACGCAACAGCGCTGGTGCTAACGAAACTTTCACTGTTCGTAAAATTAGTAATGGTGTGGGTGTAGAGCGTATCTTCCCTATCGGTTCTCCAAATATCGAGAAAGTAGAAGTAAACAGCTATGGTAAAGTACGTAGAGCTAAGTTGTTCTATTTACGTAACTTAACTGGTAAAGCAGCTCGTATCAAATCATTAAGAAAGTAATCTTTCTTTCTATAGAAAAAATATAACCTCGACTTTATGTCGGGGTTTTTTTGTTTATATCTTTGCGCAGCCAAATTGAAATCTGATAATGAAACAGTCGGGATCGCATCTGTGACATTGCTCATTTCAATACTTATTATTTATAAAAATGAACACCAAATGAAAGAACTGTTAAAAAAGTATGAAGAAAAGCAGCCCGAGATTGTTTTTGAGTGGAAAGACAAAGAATCTGAGGCCGAAGGATGGGTTGTAATCAATTCTTTACGTGGTGGTGCTGCTGGCGGCGGTACCAGAATGCGTAAGGGCTTGGATAAACATGAGGTAGAATCGCTGGCCAAAACAATGGAAGTGAAATTTACCGTTTCTGGGCCTCCCATTGGTGGCGCCAAATCGGGCATTAATTTTGACCCAGCAGATCCCCGTAAAAAAGAAGTGCTAGAACGTTGGTATAAGGCGGTAATGCCTTTGCTTAAAAACTACTATGGTACTGGCGGCGATTTAAACATCGACGAAATTCACGAAGTTATTCCAATTACCGAAGGTTATGGCCTATGGCACCCGCAAGAGGGGGTAATTAACGGCCACTACCAAGCAAGAGAAAATGAGCGTATCCACCAAATTGGCCAGTTGCGCTACGGTGTTTCTAAAGTACTCGAAGATTTAACTTACACACCAGACATCAAGAGAAAATATAAAGTAGCCGATATGATTACAGGCTATGGCGTATCAGAGTCTATTAAGCACTTTTACCAAATTTGGGGTGGCAATATTAAAGGAAAACGAGCCATTATACAGGGTTGGGGCAACGTTGCTGCGGCTGCGGGTTATTATTTGGCACAACAGGGTGTTAAGGTAGTAGGTATTATTGATCGTGTTGGTGGTTTAATTAATCCAGAAGGTTTTACGGAAGCAGAAATTGCAGCTCTATTTAACAACCGCTTAAATAATACATTAGTTGCAGAAAATTTGCTGCCTTTTGACGAAGCATACAGTAAAATTTGGAGCATGGGTGCCGAAATTTTTGTGCCAGCTGCTGCCTCTAGGTTAGTGAAACAGGAAGAAGTAGACCAAATGATTGCCAACGGAATGGAAGTAATTGCCTGTGGTGCCAACGTGCCTTTTGCCGATAAGGAAATTTTCTTTGGTAGCATTATGGAGCATGCTGATAACCATTTAGCCGTAATTCCTGATTTTATTGCCAACTGTGGCATGGCCAGGGTGTTTGCTTATTTAATGCAGCGCAATGTAGAAATGAGCGACGATGCTATTTTTACAGACGCCTCTAACATTATTAGTAATGCACTTAAAGCTGTTTACCAAACATCAAACAAGAGAACAAACTTATCAAGCACAGCTTTTGAAATTGCATTGAAGCAATTGGTATAAACTTATGGATACGAACTTTTTAGAGCAAATTTTTTGGGGCAATACGTTAAAGCAATATGCTTTTTTTGTAGGTATCATCATCGTAGGGTTACTCTTTAAAAGAATTGTATCCCGCATTTTTAGTCAGCTTATTTTTAGGCTCTTTAAAAAATTTGCCGACGAAGTTAACTCAGAAACCTTTATTGGTTTGCTTTTAAAGCCAATAGAGTTTTTTATTAGTTTGTCTACACTGTATATTGCTATCAATCAGTTAAAGCATCCTTTAAATGTTGCATTTTTTCGCTACAAGAAAAATAAGATCAACGAAGTATTTACCATTGGCGAGTTTGTAGATAAAATTTTCCTGTTCCTAATCATCCTCTCTGTTTTCTGGATTGTGTTAAGAATTGTTGATTTTATAGCCCATGTGCTTTTGGTACGTGCTGCCAAAACCCATAATAAGGCTGATGACCAGCTGGTCCCTTTTTTGAAAGAACTGCTTAAATTTATGGTTTGCTTTGTTGGCTTTTTTGTGTTGTTGGGCTATGTGTTTGAGGTAAATGCGGTAAGCTTAATTACGGGTTTAGGTATTGGTGGTATAGCCATAGCCATGGCGGCCAAAGATAGCTTAGAAAACCTATTGGGCTCTTTCTTAATCTTTATGGATAAGCCCTTTACCGTGGGCGATGTAGTAAAAGTAGATGGTATTGAAGGAACGATTGAGCGTGTGGGTTTTAGAAGCACGGTTTTGCGCAGTGCAGATAAAACTACTTACGTCATCCCAAACCGATCTATGATTGATGGTGTATTGGAAAACCTGACCATGAGAAATGCCCGTAGGGTAAAGTTTGATATTGGTTTGGTTTACGAAACCAGCAATGAGGTGCTTAAAAAAATCATTGCCGAAATCAACGGTTTCCTTGCAGAAAATCCAAAAACGACGGATTCTTCGGTAGCTTTTGATTCTTTTGGAGATTCTGCACTTAATCTTCAAATTATTTATTTGGTGCCCATGAAAAAAGAGTTTGATTTGGCAAAAATTAAGGAAGAGGTAAATTTTAAACTGATTGAGATTGTACAGGCCAATGGTTCTGATTTTGCTTACCCAACGCAGCGCAGTATAGAAGAAAGCGCATCAGAAAAAAATAATAAATAAATGTTTTAGAAAAGCAATTGCAAAAGCCCGATTAAGTGTTAGTCGGGCTTTTTGCTTTACGTCATTGCGAGGTACGAAGCAATCTTAAAGCACAAGTAATTAACAATAGCGATAGTTGTAGGATTGCTTCGTACCTCGCAATTGACGATCCAGATGCCTAACCATAGACAAATAAAAAGCTTTGCAAGATTAAACTCACAAAGCTTTATACTTTCTACTTTAAACTTTTATACTTTTAACTTCCTAAGCTAGTTCTCCTAGAACCGTAATGCCACCTTTAACCACTTGGTTAAGTTCTAAGTTCACTTTAGTGCCTAAGGGCAAGAAAATATCTACCCTCGATCCAAATTTAATAAAGCCAAATTGCTCGTTTTGCGTTACTTGGTCGCCCTCTTTTACATACCAAACAATACGGCGAGCTAAAGCGCCTGCAATTTGACGAAACAATACAGGTGCACCATTTTTATGTTCTACCACTACGGTTGTACGCTCGTTCTCGGTGCTCGATTTTGGGTTCCAAGCAGCTAAATATTTACCGGGATGGTATTTAAAGAACTTTACCACGCCAGAGATTGGATTACGATTGATGTGCACATTTACAGGCGACATGAAAATAGATACCTGCAAACGTTTATCTTTAAAATATTCGCCTTCTTCAGTTTCTTCAATTACTACTACTTTACCATCGGCAGGGCAAATAATTAAGTTGTCGCCATTGGTAAACGTACGTTTAGGGTTTCTAAAAAACTGTAGTACGGTAATAAATAATGCAAAAGAAAGGATGTACACAAACCATCTTAGCACAAATACATCGGCAAATCTGTATTCAACAACAGCGTTGATGATGAATATAAAAAGTATGGTTAGGGCAATGGAGGTATATCCTTCTTTATGTATGGTCATTTTGATTTTAGATTTTAGAGTTACGATTTTAGATTTGAAATCTGATTTAATTACACTACAAAACTCGTAAAAATTTATCACTTTTTGGTGGTCTTTTTTGAGCTACTTGCACAGGTTTTTGTTAAATAAACCCGATTGAAATGGCATCCCGATTTTCATCGGGATAAAATGTAAAGCGGGACTATCGAAACCACAGAGGCAGTGGAATTGCTTTTCAAAAAAACTTGAGATGCTCTAGTAGCCGCTGGATTGATACAAAATTAAACTGCCCTGTAAATATGGTTCAAGTTTCGTCCCAAGCCGTCGTAATCTAAGCCGTATCCAACTACAAACTCATTAGGGATTTCGAAACCTACATAGGCCAGTTCTTGGATTTCCTCTTTCAGCGCTTCGGGCTTAAACAATAGGGTGCAAACAGCTACAGAAGCGGGTTCTTGCTCGTATATTTTGGCCAAAATGTACTTCATGGTTAAGCCCGTGTCTATAATATCTTCTACTATCACAATATCTCTACCTTTAAGGTTTTGTGGCATACCTAAGGCGTCTTTAACAGAGCCTGTACTGCTTGTGCCGTGATAAGAAGCGATCTTGATAAACTCAGTTTCGCAAGGCAGCTCAATTTCTTTCATTAGGTCTGCCAGAAACAGAAAACTGCCGTTAAGTACGCCTATAAATAGTGGGTTTCTGTTTTCGTAAGCTACATTAAGCTGTATGGCCATTAAACGAATGCGCTTGGCAATGGTTTCTTCTTCTAATAAAAGCTCAAATTCTTTTTGATGAACGCTGATGTTAGTTTCCATTTTTTTCGATCTCCTTTTCTCGTCTTCGTTCTTCGCGGCGTTCTTGCCTAAGCTGTTTTTTTGTTTTTGTGGTATCGGTAGCGGGCTGCACTTTTGCTGTATCTTTTTTAGCTACACCACCAAATAACCTATCGAACAAGTTTTTAGATTTATCCTGCATCCCTTCGGGAGTCATCATGTCGTCTTCGCCAATATCAATGGCATTGGTGTCTATGGTGGTAGAATCTGGCAGTAGGTATTGTCTTAAACCTTCTCGTAAACGTACATCGTAAAAACCATAGCCTGTACTGTCTGGTGTGGCTAGGCCGCGGCGAGCCATAATGTTGCCAATGTATTTAAAGTATGGCAGCAAATATCCTTTTAGCGTACCATTGCTCATAAATTTATATAAGGCCACTTTTGGCTTAGGCACAATGTTGGCTAAGAAAATACCTTCGCCTATGGTTAACTCGGCAGGTGTTTTGCCAAAATAATGGCGTGATGCTTCGCCAATACCATATACGTTGTTGCCCATTTCTATAATGTTGAAATAAACTTCGAGCATACGAGCTTTGCTAACCAAACGGTTGTTCTCTATGAGCCAAACAATTAAAATTTCTTCGGCTTTGCGTACTAAAGTTTTCTTTCTGCTAAGGAAAACATTTTTTACCAACTGCATAGAAATGGTACTTCCGCCGCGTTTAAATTTTTTCTCTTTAAAGTTTACGGCAATAGATTTACGGATAGATTCTTCCACAAAACCTTTATGCCTAAAAAACGATGGGTCTTCGGCTGTGAGCAAGGCATTTTTAAAGTTTGGCGAGATGTTTTCTAGCCGTGTAAAATTAGGGTTTGATGGGCCAATGGTAATGTTTCGCATGGGCTTGCCATACTCATAAGGTGTATAAACAAAATCTGAATTAATTTTGGTAAGATCCGTTTTTCCAAATTGCAATACTTTAAAATCTGTTGGGGTTAAGGTAGAGCTAAACTTTACGCTATCAGGAAGCGAGGTGTCCAAATGAAAATCGAGACTGTATTTTAATTTTCCTTGTACCTTAATGCCGTCTAAAGATTCGAACAAACCTACCGGAAAAGAATTGAAAATTGCCTGTGCATCTTGCTCTGGCGCATTTAGCTTCATTTCATAGATTTTGTTGGGAGAAAGCGTGTATTTTAAATACGGATGGATGGAAGCATCGCGTAGATAAACGGTTGATGTACTATCTAAACACACAAAATTTTCGCCAATAAGCATGTCTGCTTCTACACGAGCATCGGGTACAATAATATCTTCTGCCGAAATGCGGGGTTGGTTAATCAATAAATTTTTGATGGCCCAAGAACCAGAAATTTTGTAATCATCGCCACTAAAACTGGCCTCTTTCATTTGCGTTTTTACCGTGTCGAAATTGATTTTGGTGTGCAGTTTATTTTCCAGATAAGGTAATTCCACTTTTTTCCCATCGGCAAACAGCATTACATCCAATTGTTTATCGCTAGGGTCTAGGTTGCCGTTAATGTGCCAAATTGCCGCAGTATCATTTACTTTTATGGTCGATTTGAGTTCGCCCCCATCAATAGTTGCGGTAGTGGTTAAAAATTTCACAAAGGCTGTATCATTGTCGTTCAACTGCATCATGAAATTCTTGATTTCCATATCATCAGGTATTTTGTAAAATACCTGGTTTAACAAGTTGCTGGCCAGTTCGCTTAAATTAACCTTGCCTTTGGTAGTGGTGCTGTCTTTTTTCTTTCTTTTTAAGATAAAATCGATATTGGTTAACGTGTCTCGCATTACTACGTTTAGTTTTCCTTCGTTTAGGGTAACTTCCGAAAGTTTTACATCGCCAAATAACAAAGGAAAAAGCTTTACACCAATGGTAATATCGCCTATGGTGGTTAAGGTATCTCTATCTTTTGGTACCACCGAAACTTTGTTCATACGTACACTGCTTAAGCCACTAAAACCATATTCGCCAATTTTAACGGCTAAGCCATAATCTTTTTGGGCTTTATTAATGGCTTTTGCAACCATTTTGTTTAGCAGTGCTTCTCTTTTACTGTAAGCAATTGCTCCGCCAGCGGTTAACAAAAGTGCCAGTACACCTAAAACCCAGGCGCCAATTTTCAAATATTTCTTTGGTATTTTAATTTTCGGTAGCTGCATAAACCATCTCAAAATAATAGACTTAAAGTGTTAAAACATTGTTGTTATGGCCTTTAAAGTCTTTCTAACGTTTCCTAACAAACGCAAAAAGCATTTGTTTATTCCGTGTTAAAAATACAACAAAAAGCTAGATACAAAATTATTTATAGCTTATGTTTAGTAATTTTGTAGCATGATAATTAGCGAGGAAAAAGTTTTAGCAGCACTTAGTCATGTAGAAGATCCAGATTTGAAAAAAGATTTGGTTACCTTGAATATGATTAAAGATGTTAAAATTGAGGACAAAAAAGTTTTTTTTACACTTGAATTGACTACGCCGGCCTGTCCGATGAAAGACATGCTGAAAAATGCCTGTATAAATGCGGTAAAACATTTTGTAGCTGCCGATGCCGAGGTAGAGATTAACATTACTTCGCGAGTAACCAAACCTATGGATACGAGCCAGCTTAAAGCCATTAAAAATATTGTTTTAATTTCTTCGGGTAAGGGTGGTGTTGGCAAATCTACCGTGGCGAGCAATTTAGCGGTTACCTTGGCTGCCGATGGAGCTAAAGTAGGTTTAATTGATGCCGATATTTACGGGCCTTCTGTACCCATTATGTTTGATTTGGTGGGTGCAAAGCCGAGTGCCAAAGAAACTGAAGATGGCAAAACTTTAATTCTTCCGATAGAGAAATATGGCATTAAGCTGCTTTCTTTAGGGTTTTTTTCAGATCCAGACCAGCCAGTGCCTTGGCGTGGGCCTATGGCTTCAAATGCAATTAAGCAACTTTTTAACGATGCAGATTGGGGAGAATTAGATTATTTATTGATTGATTTGCCTCCTGGTACGGGCGATATTCACATTACCATTTGCCAGAGTTTTCCAATTGCGGGTGCGGTAATTGTAACCACACCGCAACAGGTTGCGCTTGCCGATACCAGAAAAGGATTAGCCATGTTTGGAATGCCAGGAATTAACATTCCGGTGTTGGGCGTGGTAGAGAATATGGCCTATTTTACTCCAGAAGAACTGCCAGAAAACAAGTATTACCTTTTTGGTAAAGATGGAGGTAAGGAGTTGGCGCAACGTTTTGAAGTGCCGTTTTTGGGAGAAATTCCATTGGTGCAGGGCATTACCGAGGCTGGAGATCAAGGAAGGCCAATCTCGTTGCAAACGGATCATCCGCAAGCCATCTCTTTTAAAGAAATTGCAGGAAAAATAGCACAGCAGATTTCCATCCACAATGTGCAAGCAACAGCTAATTGCTAAATTTTTATTACTTTTATATTTTAAAAATTAAAAAAATGGATTTAACAGCACGAGTAGAGGAAGCTTTAGAAACTATCAGACCTTATTTGATAGCTGATGGGGGAAATGTAGCTATTGAAGAAATCACATCAGACAATATTGTAAAAGTAAAACTATTAGGTAACTGTGGGTCGTGCAAAATGAGTTTCATGACCATGAAAGCGGGCATTGAGCAGGCTATTATTAAAGCAGTGCCAGAAATTAAAGGTGTAGAAGCCGTTGATTTAGCGCCTCAAGTGTAACAATTTAACACATTTTAACCAAATACAAACCCAATAGCATATACATTTGTTCTATTATTGTATTACAGATGAGATATACTTTAGTCCTCATATTATTGCTTTTTGTTAGTTCGGTTTTTGCGCAAGATAAAAACCCTCAAAACAAATTGGTTCAGTTTTCTGGTATTGTTACCGATGCTGATAGTAATGTTGTTGTGCCGTATGTTACCATTACCAATGTGAGTAACAAGCAACAGAAATATGCGGCCAACTATCAAGGTTTTTTCTCTTTTGTGGCTAATCCGGGCGATACGGTAATGTTTTCTGCGGTTGGTTTTACGAGCAAAACTTTAGTGCTTCCTACCATAATTACAGATAATAAGTATACGGCAATGGTTCAAATTAAGTCTGAAATTGTTTATTTGAAAACAGTTAGGGTTAATCCGTGGGCCACGGTAGAGGAGTTTAATAAGGATTTTCTTTCGCTAAAAGTAGCCGATGATGATATGGCCATAGCCAAGAAAAATCTTTCTCGCCAAAGTATTAATGGCATGAAACTAACTTTGCCTCGTGATGGTGGAGAAATTGCCAACTCTAACTATCGTTATAATTTCGATAGAATGATGAACGTGAATATGCGGCAAACCAATCCATTGCTAAACCCTTTTGCTTGGGGTAGGTTAATGCAAGAAATCTTTAATGGCGATAAAGCCAGAAACTCGGAACAATAATGAAGAAAAAACGCCCTCTCTACATTTTATCTTTCTTAGCTGTAATTGTAAGTTTTTTCGCTTGTAAAAAAGAAAACCCAAATCCCGCCACTTTAATTGGAAGCTGGGAATTAAAGGAAATCCAACTTTCTGAAACAAATAAAACATATCCGCTGGATTCATTTAGAAATGTAATTTCTGCCAGCATTACCTTTAACCCAGACTCATCTTTTGCTATAACAGATAATTTTGGGCGTGTGCAAATATTGCCACTTTCAAGCGGTTCGCTCGCATTAGCTGAACTTTACGATAAGCCAAGGCATGCTAACGCTAGATTTATAATTTATAAAGGATATGAAGAATTGCCTGTAACCTCATCGAAATTTAGCGTTGACGAAAATACAATTTATTTTGACACTGAATACAAAGATGCTAATACGATTAGATCAAATAGGTTTTTTAGACAATTTGAACTCAAAAGCAATGCAGAACTTGAGATTTATCACGAAAGCATGATGGTCTACAACCAACAAAGTAATTTGTATTTAAACGGTAAAATCAAGTTTATATACAAAAGGAATAGCTTTTAGGGGCCTCTTATCTACATTCGTAGAATTTGTTTTATTTTTTTCTTTTTTGGTGCAACAAAACAACTGCTTGGCCGACTATCATATAGTTAGCAACCCAAAAGCTGTGCGATTTAAATGATATCTTTAAATGCTACAGCGTAATAAATTAGTAGAAATAAGTTTTATACCCTTGCATCTGAGTATCTCTATAAACGAACAAGAATTGGTAAAGCAATGCCTGGCCGGCGAAGAAAAAGGCTATGCTATGCTCTACAATAAATATGCAAAACGTATTTATCATGCCGTTTTTAGAGTAATGGGCAATAGCGCAGAGAGCGAAGATATTGTACAGGAAGCATTTTGCATCGCTTTTGAACAACTTGGCAAGTTAAAAAAACAAAACAACTTTGAAGGCTGGGTAAAACGCATTGCAATTAATCAGGCCATATCAACCCTAAGAAAGAAAAAAATGGTTTTTGCTGATGATAGCCATTTAGAAGCGGTTGCTGATGAGGATGTGGATATGGATGAGGAATTTTTGTTTCAATGCCAGGTAGATGAGGTAAAAGCGGCAATACAATCTTTGCCAGACGGATATCGGACCATTGTTTCTTTGCATTTATTTGAAGATATGGGACAAGAAGAGATTGGTAATATGCTAGGCATTAGTCATGCAACAGTGCGCAGCCAATACCACAGAGCTAAGAAAAAGATTTTTACAGTATTAAAAGATAATGCACATTATGGAACGTGATGTTTTAAAGCGATACGTTGAGCAGCATAAAGATGCTTTCGAAAGCGAAGCTTTGCCTCCAAATATGTTAGGCAATATTTTGGATAAGTTAAAAGAACGCGAAGAGAAAAAAGCTGCAAAGGCACGCAAACTAACTTTTACTTGGTTGGCAGTAGCTTGCTCTTTATTGATAACTGTTGGCACCTATTTGTTTGTTTCGCGAGGTACTGATGAAATACAAAAAGGCGATAGCAAGATTGCAGCTAATAAAGTAAAACCGGTAGAGCTACCTATAGTTTCTAAAATAGAGAAACAGCTAATTGTAGAAAAACCCGTAGTAGTAAAGCCTGTAACAACTAAGCAATTTGCTGCTCATCAACCCAAAGCAGATCCCTACAAAGAAATATACGATGGTTTAAAAGATAGCCTCTCGGTTGCGAGTAGATTAGAAGCGATCATCAAAGTAAATGGGATGGCATCGCTCAGCGAAAAATTAAAAACGGAGCTTTGCAAAACATTTGATAAAGACGGAAATGATAATGTGAGGTTAGCAGCCTTAGAAGTGCTTTCTAAATTCTCTAACGATATATATATCCATGAACAATTGGTAGCCGGATTGGGGAAACAAAAAGATCCGGTGGTACAATTGGAACTGGTAAAGATAATTGGGAACAACAGCAGCCCAGAAACTACCAACAAACTGATTGCGATGGCCAACAATCCGTTTACGGTTAATGCTGTAAAAGAACAGGTATACTATGCCTTATTAACAAACAATAATTAAACAAACAAATGAACAAGATAACATTTATAGCTTCGGCATTACTTTTAACAGTAACGCAAGCATTTGCCCAAAAAGAATTTAAAATAGCAAAAACCAGTGGTAAACTGGTAATCAATAACATTTCTAATTTAAGCGTAGAAGGTTACGACGGAAAAGAAATCATCTTGTTGGCGAAGAGCAAAGACGAAAACACCGACGATCCTAGGGCAGCAGGTTTAAGCCCTTTGAGTAATGTAGGTTTCGATAATACTGGAATTGGAATTAGTGTAACAGAGAAAGAAAATTTAACCATAGTTTCTCCAATAGAAAGAGAGTTAACCTTAAAAGTGAAGCTGCCTAAAAATGTAGCTTTGTCTTTTAAAACTACAGGTTTTGGCAACGGCGACTCTACGGTAATTGCGCTAAGTAATATCCACAGCGAAATAGATGCCTCTACCCAATATGAACATGTTTTGTTGAAGAATGTAACGGGTCCTATTAGCTTAAAAACACTCTATGGAAATATTGAGGGCAAATTAACACCGTCTTTTAAAGGCCCCATATCTTTAGTGTCTGTGTATGGCTTTATTGATGTAACCGTACCAGATAATACGAAAGCGGATATGTCTATCAATACCACTTACGAAACTTTATATGCAGCTAAAGACCTTAAATTGGTAATGGATGAAGCTCCAAAAAAAGAAAGCGCTTCATTTCCATCGATATCTGGGCTTGCATCGGGGCGAAATGCTCAAGTAATTACCATAGACGGAACAAGGGCGGCGGCAGTTGCTCCTCAAATTAAAGGCACTGGAAATACTACAACTGTAGATGTGCTAACAACTACTACTACAAGTGGTAAATCGGCTAAAGCGAAGGCATCTGCAGTAACTGGTGATTTAGCTTTTGCTTATAACATAGACTCTCCTATTTCTGCAATTTTCTCCAGTAAAGGCACAGTTGTTAATGGTAAACTAAACGGCGGTGGGGAGAAAGTTATCTTAAAATCTACCTATGGTAAAATTTATTTGAGAAAATAAACCACACAAATGCTATACGAGAAGCCAACATTGAAAAATAGTTGGCTTTTTTGTTAAACATTGTTGCGTTAAATTGCTGGTTTTTGCTTAGCTTTAATGAAATAACCTAACAAAACCGCATATGAAGAAAGTTTTACTTTTGGCAGCTATGTTTTTGCTGCAAATTGCTGCATTTTCGCAAAATCCTAAAAGAGAAGTTAGAGCAGCGTGGATAACCACCCACCTAAGTTTAGATTGGCCTACATCAGCGGATGCCATAGCAACCAAGCAAACAAAGTTGCTCGCCATTCTAGACAACCTAAAAGGAGTGGGCATCAATACCATTTATTTTCAAGTTAGAGGTGTTGCAGATGCTTTTTACCCAAATGCTATAGTTCCTTGGTCTAACCGATTAACGGGTACCTATGGTGCCGACCCAGGCTGGGATCCGCTCGCTTTTGCCGTAAGCGCTTGTCATGAACGTGGTATGGAAATACATGCTTGGTTAAATCCTTATAGAGCCGCTACAGACGAGCCCCTTATCAATAGTTATAGCGCTACTCATAAAGCAAAAACAAACCCAGAATGGTTACTAGAGTATGCCACAACCAACCCGTCGACAGGATATATAACTAGATTAAAATATTTCAATCCAGCCCTAGCTGCCGTTAGAAACCACATTAATGATGTAGTTTCTGAATTGGTGTCTAATTATGATTTAGATGGCATTCACTTTGACGACTACTTTTATTACTCTGGGCTTGGCACCCAAGACGCAAGTAATTTCTCGTCCGATCCGCGTGGATTTTCCAATATTAATGATTGGCGGAGAGACAATGTTACACTATTGATTCAGCAACTGAGTAATTTCTATTAAAAACTTAAAGCCTTGGGTTAAATTTGGTATCTCACCATCTGGTATATACAGAAATTTTACTGTTCCAGGTTCAAGCCCATCTGTTACTACTACTGGATCGGAGCATTATGCCACCCAATATGCCGATACTAAAAAGTGGATGGAAGACGGCTTGATAGATTATTTGGCACCGCAAGTTTATTGGGCATTTAGCCAGGTTAGCGGTAATGCCAAATTCAATTATGTTACCGATTATTGGAACCGTCAAAATTTTACAAGACATTTAATTATTGGCCTTGCTACTTATCGAACCAATGATGGCACTAGCTCTCAGTATACTGTAGACGAAATCAAAAATCAACTTAATTATTTGAGATCCAATACACCAAATGTTTTAGGGACTGCACATTTCAGAGCTGCACATACAATTATCAGCTCTACTGCAACCAAACCTACTATGGAATATGTTAGAGATAACCAATATAGTATTCCTGCAATTATTCCTGCAATGACTTGGATTGATGCCATTGCCCCGGCAGAACCTACCAACTTAACCCCAAGTTTGGTTGCGGGCAAAACACAGCTTGCTTGGACAGCTCCCGCCAGCACTACAGATGAGCTGCAAAAAGTAGTAAGATACGCCGTTTATCGTTCTACAATGCCAACCATAGATTATAGTAGTTCTGCAAACTTAATTGCCATTTTACCGAGTAGCGCTGTTACTTATACCGATAATGCGGTAACACCAGGTAGCGGAACTTCCTATTACTATGCTGTAGCTTCTTTAGATAGAATTAGTAACGAAAGTGTGGCTAGTAATGTGGTGCCAGATGCCGTTACACTTCCGGTTAAGTTAATTAACTTTGCTGCCAAAAAAGACAACAACAGGGTAAAAATTGAATGGGCTACCGCAAGCGAAACTAACAGTGATTATTTTTTGGTTGAGAAAGCCGGAGCTGATGGTGTTTTTAGCTATTTGGATAAGCAAAGCTCTAGTTCACAAAATTCGACCACAGTTAAAAACTACGTAACTTTAGATATCAATCCGTTTAATGGAGTAAATTACTATAGATTAACTCAGGTTGATAAAAATGGAGACATAGCGAAACCTATGCTTACTTCTGTTGATTTCAATGAGTTGATTGTAGTTAATGCTAAAGCTTTTCCAAATCCAACTCAGAAAGAAATCAATTTCAGTTTAGAAAATTTTCAAGGTAAATCTATTAAAACAAAGTTGATCAACTTGTACGGACAGTTGGTGCACGAAGAAGAGTTTAGCATTCAAACTGGCGTTGGTAAATATCAACTTAGTTTAAGAAATGAATTGCCGAAAGGACAATATATTTTAACCTTGTCAGATCATACTTTTAAGAAAAATATTAAGTTGATTGTGCTGTAAGCCTAAGTTTGATTAATATTTTTCGTCCTACAACACCCCGGTCTTCGACCACCCCTCTGAAAGAGGGGAATTGCGACCTAGATTCCCCTCCTTTGGAGGGGTGCCAGAGAGGCGAGGTGGTAAAAATTATGATAGACTGTTTAAGTGTCACGCAATCATTCTTTAATTATCTGTCTATCAGGCTTTAATTTTAAATTTTAGGGCTTGCGATTTTTTTAAACAGGATAATTAAACTTCGTAAGTCTTCCGTTAATAATGATGCTAGCAAAAGCAAAGGGGCTGTCTCAAAAGTAAAATAATGCCGTCATTTCGACGATCAAAGGAGGAGAAATCTCTTTCAGAATCACTTCTGAGGCAGATCTCTCTCTAGCGTTCGAGATGACGAGCGACTTTTGAGACAGCCTCTTCTACTATCTTTTTTTATTTTGTCTAGGAAACTTCATTTTATAGTCTGCATGAACCTCGCCTCTGGTGATCTTGTCTAATTTGCTTTTAATTAACTGTTTACGCAACATGTTAATTTTCTCGGTAAATAATTTTCCTTCAATATGATCGTACTCATGTTGTATTACCCGAGCGGCAAAACCAGAAACTTGCTCTTCATGCTTTTGCCAGTTTTCGTCGTAATAGCTGATTAAAACATTTGGCTTGCGGAAAACTTCTTCCCTAATTTCGGGAATACTTAGACAACCTTCTGTAAAGCCCCAAGGTTCGCCAGTTTCTTCTAAAATTTGTGCATTGATAAAAACTTTCTTGTACTGCGGTTCATCATCATTATCGCCAGTATCAACCACAAACAAACGAATTGGCAAACCAACTTGTGGTGCTGCTAAACCTACACCACTGGCATTGTACATGGTTTCCCACATATTTGCTATCAATTCGTTCAGGTTTGGATAGTCTTCGTCTATTGGTGTACAAACTTTTTTTAATACAGGGTCGCCATAGGCTACAATTGAAAGTTTCATAGTGCAAATTTAAGAAAATTGTTTGATTGCTTGATGGTTTTAATTGTTACCGACATGTACTCCCGTTCTCGACAAAAGCTCAATCTATCGGATTAAATAGCAAACTTGTCCATTTACTTTCGTCGAAAACTTCGTTAATAATTTGCGACATATCTGCAACGCTTACTTGTCTTATTTTTTGAAATACCGTTTCTAAACTATCGATATGGTTATAGTCTAACAAACTTTTTGCCATGGCTATAATTAGGCCAATCCTGTTTTCTTCTCCAAGTGCAATTTGGCCAATAAACTTGTTTTGCGCTTTGTGCAGTTGTACTTCTGTTAAAGGTTTTTGCTTTAGCTTATTCATCTCCTTGCGGATAAGCTGCATAGCTTTTGGTGCCTTTTCTTTATCAGTACCAAAGTAAATGGCAAAAATTCCCGTATCAGAAAGTGGGCTATAGGCAGATTCTATAGTGTAAGCAATACCATATTTTTCCCGAAGTTGTAGGTTAAGTATGGAGCTCATTCCGTTACCGCCAAACAAGTTGTTTAACAATAGCAAGCCTGTTTTGTAAGGATGGTATAGCGAATAGGTTTGAGTGCCCATCATGCAATGGCTTTGGGAAATCTGCTTATCCACCGTTTGGTGCAAAGGGGCATTAATTACAGGAGCAATTCGGCTAATTGAACTTGTATTTTCAGGAACTTCAGCAAAATATTTTTCTCCAATTTTTGCCAGCTTGTTCAATGAGTAATTGCCAATAACCGCAACTATAATTTGATCGGTTCTGTAATTGTTTTTAACAAAAGATTGAATGTCTTTTTTTGATAGACTAGCAACCGTTTCTGGTGTGCCTAAAATGTTCCTGCCAAACGAGTGCCCTCTAAACAAAATATCCTCGAAATCATCGTTAATAGCTTCTTCTGGTTGGTCTAAATAGGAAGCAATTTCATCTAACACCACACCTTTTTCTTTTTCCATTTCATCCTCTGGGAAAGTAGAATGAAATACGATATCGTTAAAAAGCTCTAGCGTTCTGTCTAAATAAGGGTGTAAGAATGAAGCATGAATACAAGTGTATTCTTTGGTTGTGTAGGCATTTAAGTCGGCTCCAACACTTTCTAACCTGTTTAAAATTTGCGAAGTAGTTCGTTTTTCGGTGCGTTTAAAAATTAAATGCTCTATAAAATGCGCCAACCCCATTTGCGCATCTTCCTCATCGCGAGAACCGGCATTTATCAAAATACAAGCATGTGAAATTGCCGAGGCAGCTGGAACATGCAAAATACGAATGCCATTTTTAAGTGTATGAACGTTGTACTCCATTGAAGCGGCAAAGATACGGTTGTTTTATGGTTAAAACGTTGAAATAATGTAAGTTTATAAGGATTTGAGCACTAAAATAATGTGCGTTTACTTTTTCATAAACCGCTCGATGATACTGCCAAGATCTTCCACTTCGTCATTTTCTTCAATCACAGGCTCATCGGTTTTATAATCAATGCGCACCCATTTTTTACCTCTAAGTTTGGTAATGAGCAGGTATTCTTCTCCCATTTTAAAAATGGTAAAGGTGTTGTCTTCTTCGGCAACCACCTCGTAAATTTCTCCGCGAAGTTTAAAGTGAAAACTATCTTCCATCGTTAAAACTCCTCCTCTTCGTCTTCTTCCTCTTCAGGATTTTCTTTGTAGGCTTCAATTAGCTTGCCTAAGGCATTCACTTCTTCATCAATCTCAAAAATGGGCGTTCCTGTTTCGCCGTCAAATTTAATCCATTGTTCGCCATTATCTTTCTGGATTTGAACGTACTCTTTACCGTTTTTATAAATGGTGTAAGTCTCATTTCCTTCTGGGAAAACTGCGTAATTGATGTTGTTAATTTCTAAATCGAAAGGTTGCATAATAAGTTAAAAGTTTAAAGTCAAAAGTAAAAAGCGCAATTCCGTTGTGTTTTGCTTTTCTCTCCCTTTTGGGGAGAGATGTCTACAGGGCAGAGAGGGGCTTTACGCCAAAAGGTCTCTAATATCGTCTTTGCTTAACGATTTAAAGAAACTTTCCTCTGTGGTAATTAACGAACTGGCCAACGATTTCTTACGACGTTGCAATGCCAAAATCTTCTCTTCTACAGTATCTTTTGAGATAAATTTGTAGATGAAAACCTTTTTGTCCTGTCCAATGCGATGGGTACGGTCAATGGCTTGCTGTTCTATAGCTGGGTTCCACCACGGGTCTAAAATAAACACATAATCTGCTTGGGTTAAATTTAAACCCACACCACCAGCTTTTATGGAGATTAAGAATACCTTTAAGTCTTCATTCTGTTGAAAATCTGCCACAATTTCGCCACGGTTTCTGGTACCTCCATCTAAGTAAGCATATCTGATTTGCTCTTTTTCAAGATGTTTCCTAAAAATATCCAAATGCTTCACAAACTGAGAGAAGATTAAAACCTTGTGCCCGCCTTTTAAAACATTGTCGAGCGTGTGCATTACGTTCTCAAACTTGCCAGAATCAGAAGTATATTCCTCGTCAATCATTACCGGGTGGTTAGCTAGCTGGCGTAAAGCGGTTAGGCCCTGCAAAATCTGGATTTGTTTTTTGGCATAGGTGCCATTGTCCATGCTGCTCAGCAAATCGTTGCGATAGGCCGATTTTGTTTTTTCGTAGTAAGCCGCTTGGTCCTCGCTCATGTCGCAATAGAAAATATGCTCTGTTTTTGGAGGAAGCTCTGACGCCACTTGCTCTTTGGTACGGCGCAATACAAAAGGTTTGATGATAGCCTGCAATTTCTTTGCCTTATCTTCGTCTTTACGTTTTTCTATGGCTTGTACATATTCTTCGTTAAAAAAAGCTTGGGTGCCCAGTAAGCCGGGGTTTAGAAAAGTGAGTTGTGTCCATAAATCGCTAACCGAGTTTTCTATCGGCGTACCACTCAGTACCAGTTTATGTCTCGATTTCAGCATTCTTACAGCCTTAAACGACTTGGAAGAAGGGTTTTTAATATTCTGGCTTTCATCTAGAATGATGTAGTTGAAATAAAAGCCCGGCAATACATCTGCATCTACACGAGTTACGCCGTAAGTAGTTATTACCACATCATATTTATCGAAACTGGCAATATCCTTATTTCTGTTTGTTCCCGTGTGCGACAGAATTTTTAAAGAAGGAGTAAATTTTTTGGCCTCGTTAATCCAGTTGTAAATTAAGGAAGTAGGCATCACAATTAGCGAGGTACTGTGGCTATTGTTTTGCGCATCTTCTTCTTTCATTTTTTGCAGCATGGCCAAGGTTTGTATGGTTTTACCTAAACCCATATCATCGGCCAGGCAACCACCAAAATTGTATTCACGTAAAAAACTAAACCAATTGTAACCTGCTTTTTGGTAATGGCGCAAATCGCCTTTAAAGTTTACAGGCATCGAAAAATCATCAATCTGCTCAAAATCGTTCAGCTTTTGCAGCTTACGGTCTAGCGTAACGTTGGTAATGCTATCTTCGGCCAAATCGTTAATTAAGCCCACATGATATTTCTTCAGTTTCAATTGTTTGCCTGCATCGGCCAAGCTAAATAAACTGCTATACTGCGTAAACCATTTTTCGGGGATAACGGCAATATCGCCATCTGGCAAAACAAACTCTCTTTTTTTATGGAGAATATGCTGTTTTAAAGCAATAAAAGGGATGGGATGGATGCCGAAATAAACAATGGCATTGATATCGAACCAGTCGTTATCCTCTTTAATTTCGAAATCAATTTTATTGCTGCCCAGCACAAAACGTTTGGCGCTAGTAGCTTGTTCCACATCAAAACCTTGCTCTTTTAATACCTCAATATGTTCGTTTACCCAGCTAATGATGGCGTAAGAGGCATCATGGTTTTCATTTAGTATTGGCAACTCTAAATGGTGGAAAAGCGCACTTACTTTTTTTAAGCCTAAACCCGTTAAAAAGTTAAATTGCTGTTTCTCCCAATCAATATTTCGCTTAATGCGATGAAAGGTATAATTAACAGTTTTAGCGGCATTGGCTTCATCATCGTCAATATTTTCAGCAATGGTCGCAGTAACATGCTCTTTGGTTAAACGAACTGTTACTTTGTGCTCATTACCCATCGCAAAAGAATATTCGCCATATTTAAAATATAGCTGAATTTGCGAAACGCCATTTTCTACATAAATTACTTTGATGGTGGCTTTTGGCTCATATTTCTCAGTCTTAATTTCGAAACCTTCGGCGTAAACGTGGTATTTCTCAATTAACGGCGCAACAAATTTTTCGAAGTAAGTTTCTTCCGTAGCCTTTGGTATGGTAATGTATCTTTTGTTTAAAAAAGGTGTGAGTTTCTTGCCTTCAAAATCTTGCTCAAAAAAGTACATCACATCGTTTAGCAACAACCAAGCAGGCTGATTGCAAATTACTTGAGCATCCTTAAACATAAAATCGATACGCAGACCTTGGTATTTGATGGTAGGGAAGTAGCGTGTTTCTACTTCGTTTCTGCGGAAATGGAATAAAATGGTCGATGCTTCGGTTGCCAATTCTATTTTACGTTCTGCAGGCCAGCCATCTTTATCCATTAAATACAAGCCGCCCGTAGTTTTCAGCGTTTCTAAAACCTCGACTAGTTTTTTTTCGATTTTGGGTCTAACAGATCTCGAAAAACTTTTGGTCGTAAAACTTGCTAAAAAACTCGAATGGCCTAACGGCTTTTTTATGGTACTTTTTGATGATGAAATCTTGTTCGGTTTCATCCAAAATTTTGATGAGTTTAAAATCTAAATCTGTTAAATGCTTGGCAAACTCTTGCGCCGTATGTGTAAATAAGCGTTGGTAAGTTAACGAAAAATCGCCCTGCGGATTAAGCTGAACAATGTGCGGCTCAATTAAATAGCCCAAATAATCGTGCTTGCATAAAGAATACACAATTTGGCAGGGTGCTGAACTATTTACTCGTAACATTGCTTAGTAGAAAAATTTATTAAAAGGTACGCTGATAAAAATTTCTAAACTTACGCCAAATAGTTGTTTTTTCAAAGCAAAAGCTAAAAAGGATAGATGATTTTTATAGTTCTTAAATTATTAGAAAAGCAGGGTTGGTGCTACTGTTTTCGTTCGTCCCGCCATTCGCTTTACTGCGGGGTAAACACTTAGGTTTACCCCTACGTGCTCGCTGTTGTCGGGTTTAATTAACAAAGAACTCTACTACTAGGGGCTTTGACAAACCTCTACCCCGTTCGCTATAGGTTTGTCAAAGCTAACTAGCGGGGCTGCCTTTACTAACAAACACTAACATTCTCTTCTTAAAAACTCAACATCTACACGAAATCCCTTAAAAAATTGCTGCCCGTTGGTCGAAAAATTACAGGCGTTGGTCTAGGGTTAACTGCTCGTCGTATAAAACGGAGAAAAGCTGTGCAACGTTTTTGTTTTCTCGCAGTCTTATATTCGAAAACATCCTGAAAAGGTTGACAATTAACAGAAAATCAAAAAGATAAAAATATTAAGATTATGAAACCATCATGATTTTGTAAATCAAAAAAACAACAAAATCAAATCATGATAGCTTCATTACAAATGAAATTAAATTAAAAAGATTATGAAAACTTCTATTAAAAATTTATTCGTGGTAGCATTAGGTTTAGTAACCATTTCTACATCAGCATTTGCAAATGACAACAAAGAAAATGCAAAAAACAATGTAAGCGCTAACAAAGTAACCATCTTAAACGAGGTAAAAAATATCAACAAAATTGTAGCTTCAGGTAATGTAGAAATATTTGTGGTACAAGCACCCACAGAAAGCGTAAAAGTGTACGATAGCTATTACTCAAAAAATGCGTTGGTGCAGCAAAAAGATGGTGTGTTGCGCATCAGTTCTTTTGAAGCGGCGCCGCTAACAGTAACGGTTTATGTTCGTAATATCTCATCTATCGAAGCAACAGATAACGCCTCAGTAAAAACTTACGGAAAAGTGAACTTTTTAAGCTTAGATGTGTTATTGAAAGACAAAGCAACGGCAGAAATTAACGCCAACACGGTTAACCTTTTTACTTCGGTAAAAGACCAAGCCAGCTTAAAATTGAGCGGCACTACAGAAGAGCACTACGCTTTAATGGGTACAGCAGCGAAGATGACAACAGGTAACTTTGTAGCTGGCACATCGGATGTGAAATCTATTGCTCCAGTCTATAGCGCACAGGCAAAAGTAGTTGCGAAAACTTTAGAAGCAATTGCCGCAAATGATGAGATGCTTTTGGGTAAATAAAATCCGCTCCCTGAAAAAGGGCTCTACATAAATGTAAAAGGCAGTTCGATTGGTTGAGCTGCCTTTTTGGTTTTTATAAACACTTACGAAGTTTACTTTGCCGTTTAAAAACTTCGTAAGTCTTAAATCCTATTACAAATCAAACTTTATTCCCTGCGCTAACGGCAAAGTATTCGAGTAATTAATGGTATTCGTTTGTCGGCGCATGTAAGCTTTCCAAGCGTCAGAACCACTTTCTCTACCGCCGCCAGTTTCTTTCTCGCCACCAAAAGCGCCACCAATTTCAGCACCAGAAGTGCCGATGTTTACGTTGGCAATACCGCAATCAGAACCTTGCGCAGATAGGAACTGCTCTGCTTCACGCAAATTCAAGGTCATAATGGCAGATGATAAACCTTGTGGCACTGCATTTTGTAAAGCAATTGCCTCTTCCAAATCGTTATACTTAATTAAGTAAAGAATTGGCGCAAAAGTTTCGTGTTGTACAATGTCGTAGTCGTTTTCTACCTCGGCAATGCAAGGTTTTACATAGCAATCCGAGCTGTATTCGTCGCCTGCTAGCACACCACCTTCTATTACAAATTTGCCACCTTCGGCTTTACATTTTTCTATAGAAGCGAGGTAAGCGTTAACTGCATCTTTATCAATCAGCGGACCAACATGGTTATTTTGATCTAAAGGGTTGCCAATGCGCAACTGTCCGTAAGCTTTTACCAGTTTCGCTTTAAAAGTTTCGTACACACTTTCGTGGATGATTAACCTGCGTGTAGAAGTACAACGCTGACCAGCAGTACCCACAGCGCCAAAAACAGCACCAATTAAGGCCATATCTAGATCCGCATCTTTAGAAATGATGATGGCATTGTTACCACCTAATTCTAAAATGGTTTTGCCCAAACGGTTGGCTACCTGCATGGCCACAGCTTTTCCCATTCGGGTAGAGCCTGTAGCAGAAACTAAAGGCACACGGGTATCGGCGCTCATCAGTTTTCCTATTTCGGCATCGCCAATAATTAGACAAGAAACGCCCTCGGGAATATCATTCGCTGCAAAAACTTCTTCTGCTATACGCTGACAAGCAATGGCTGTGATCGGTGTTTTTTCTGATGGTTTCCAAACACAAACATTGCCGCAAACCCAAGCTAAAGCTGCATTCCAGCTCCAAACTGCTACGGGGAAATTGAATGCAGAAATAATGCCTACCACACCAAGTGGATGCCATTGCTCCATCATTCTATGGCTCTGGCGTTCGCTAGCAATGGTTAAACCGTACAGTTGTCGCGATAAACCTACTGCGAAATCGCAGATATCGATCATCTCTTGTACTTCACCTAAACCTTCCTGTAAGCTTTTACCCATTTCGTAGCTTACCAAAGTGCCTAAAGCAGTTTTTTTCTTTCTCAGCGCATCTCCAAACTGACGAACAATTTCGCCTCGTTTAGGAGCCGGTACTTTATTCCAAACTTTATAAGCCTCTTGTGCAGTGCTAATCACATGGTCGTACTCTTTCATAGAAGCGGCAAAAACCGAAGCAATTTTTTCGCCATCTACTGGCGACATGCTGTGGATATGCTCGCCATCTGCTGCGTGGCTCCATTTGCTTCCTGTACTATATGAAGGATTAAATCCTGCAATACCTAATTGTGCTAAAATTGAACTAATATCTGGTTTCATAATACTGTATTTTAATGGGATGTTTACAAATCAACAAAAAATAAAAAGAATGCGTTTTACTTTCTATCAAAGAGATTACTCGCAATACTTTCTTCTATTTTCTACAATGTACGATATTTTCCACTTTAGACCATTTTTAATTAGTTGAATTGATTTTACGCCACAAAACAGCAATCTATTGTTCATATAGCACTTATAATTTACCCAGACGCTTGCTAACTCATCATCAATTAGTATTTTGTTAATTGTAATTTGCTCATCTATCTTGCCACCGTTAAACTTAGAATAGCCGTTTACAAAGGCCTCTGCACTGTCGCCTGGTTTTATATCTTCTCCAGGTCTAATAGCTTGATTAGCATATTGTATCACAGCGCTTTTATGTAGTGTGCCAAGCATCATATTGCGGTCGTTTTTTCGCATGCCTTCAAAAAGCTGATTAACAGTTTCTTTGACAAATGTTTCGTCTATAGTTTGAGCAAAAGTTTGCGAGAAACAAATGCATAATAAAGCTATTAATAACGGTTTCATGGTATACATAAATTGGGTTTACTTAAAAAAATCAAATCAACAAAAAAATAAATAGATAATTCGTTTCTTGTTGTTAGTTTTTCGTTTTGTGGTTGCTCTCTTTGTACGTGCAAACAGCCTTGCCCTAAAGTCTTTGATCTTTGTTCTTTAGTCTTTGCTCTTTCAATTACAATTTTCCTTCCTCCTTGTGTCTATCAAATACACAATTTTCCATCCATTTTCTGTTTTTACCAATTGAAAAGAGTTTACGCCGCAGTGGCTAAACCTATCGCCAATATAAAACTTGTAATCTGTCCAAACGCTGGCCAAGTTATCGTCTATTAATATCTTTGTAAATGCAATCCTTTCATCGTAAATTTCTGGATGGGGTTTGGCAATGCTGGCTATAAACGAATTCAAATCAGCACTTTTAACCAAGGCTTTTCCATCTTTTGTTTTGGCAATAGTTTGCAAAATGGCACCTTCACTAAATGCTTGTTTAACTAAATTGCTATCTGCTTTTCGCATGCCGTCAAATAATTGGTTAATGGTTTTCTTGATGGCTTCTTCTTCGTTATTTTGGGCAAAAGCCGATATCGTTATTGTACAACAGAGCATTGCCAATAGCATTTTCAGTTTATTCATGACTTTGATGTTACTATTTTAAAGCTAAATATACCGAAATTTGTAATTAATTGAACAAGAGCTCCTGCCAAGCGGCCACCAATACATCCACACCTTATTCTGCATAAAACTTTTATTTATAAACATTTGAGTTGCATATTGTGTGTATGTTGATAATTATTTTGTGCCTCTTTTTATTATTTGGCGTAAACTTATGATGTATTAAAGTAACTAGGGCTGTTCTTTTAAATATTCAAAAACATGGAAGAAGAATTTGAATTTGATTTTAATGAAGATGCGCAAAATTCGGTAGAACGTTATGAAGAAATGATCCGTAACGAGGATCAGTATTTTTTTGATGCGCAAGCTTTTGAATATATTATAGATAATTACATTGAAAAGAACGATCCGGTAAAGGCATTGGAGGTAATTGATTTTGCCCTTAACCAACACCCGTACGCTGCGGTTTTTTTAATTAAACAAGCACAACTATTGCTGTTTACCAACGAGGTAGATAGGGCTTTTGCGGCATTAGAAAAAGCCGAAATGTTGGAAGCTTCTGAAGCGGACATATATGTGCTAAGGGGAAATATCTACCAAAACATGGATCGCCATGCCGAAGCTTTAGAAAACTACGAAAAAGCACTTACGCTAGCAGAAACTACAGATGAAATTTTATTGCAAATTGCCTACGTGTATCAAAACATGCACGATTATGAAAATGCAATTGTTTACATCAAGCGTAGCTTAGAGCAAAACATGGAAAACAAAGACGGGCTTTATGAGCTGGCTTTTTGTTACGATATTTTAGACAAGCAGGAAGAAAGCATCCAGTTTTACCAAGAATATATTGATAGCGACCCATATTCTTACGCGGCATGGTACAATTTGGCAAATTCGTTTCATAAGTTAGAGCTTTACGAAAAAGCTATTGATGCTTATGATTATGCAATTTTAATTAAAGAGAATTTTTCATCGGCCTATTTTAATAAAGGAAACGCTTTAGTACAGTTAGATAAGTACGATGAAGCTATTGAAGTTTACAAACAGACTTTTGAATACGAACCACCTAATGCAGATACCTATTGTGCCATTGGCGAATGCTATGAAAAATTGGAGCAAATGGGAGAGGCAAGGTCTTACTACAAAAAATCTGTAAAAATGGATCCCAAAATGGCCGATGCCTGGTTTGGAATTGGCGTAACGCTCAATTTTGAAGAGCGCTTTTTCGAATCGCTTCATTTCTATAAAAAAGCTTTAGATCTTGATAACGAAAATGCTGATTTTTGGTTTGCCATGGCCGATGCTTATTATAAATTAGGGCAAATTGATGAATCAATCGAAGCGTATTATAAAGTGTTGGAGTATAATCCAGTAGATGTAGAGGCTTGGCTAGATTTCTCTACCGTTTTATACGAGCAAGGTAGATTGGTAGAAGCATCAGAAACGATGTTGGATGCCATTAAAAACAACCCAGATGCTGCCGAATTATACTATAGAATGGTGGCTTATATGTTTGCTTTAGGCAAAGTACAAGAGGGTGTAGAGTATTTACAAACAGCTTTACAGATAGATCCGGATAAGCATTATATTTTATTTGAATACTTGCCTCAGTTACAAAATAACAGCACAATTGTGGCAATAATAAGCAACTACATCAAATAAAAGGCATATAGGTACTTAAAAAAACGCAGAGTTTTTTAACTTTGCAGCGATATGAATTATACGTTAAACAATATTCCTGAACGTACGGTTAAGCCTCGTCAAAAAGGTTTAACCATGGTAATGGACAAGGGCTTAAGTTTAAGACAGGTTGAAGATTTCTTAGAAGTTGCTGGTACGCACACAGATATTGTGAAATTGGGTTGGGCAACTTCGTATGTTACCCCAAATTTAAAAGAAAAGCTGGCTTTATACCGCAGTGCGGGCATTCCTGTCTACTTTGGCGGTACTTTGTTCGAAGCATTTGCTATCCGTAACCAGTTTGAAGATTACCAAAGAGTATTAGATGAATTTGGAATGGAATACGCCGAAGTTTCTGATGGATCAATGGATATTGTTCACGAAGAAAAATGTGAATACATTGCTAAGTTAGCTAAACAAGTGACGGTAATTTCTGAAGTTGGTTCTAAAGATGCCACTAAGATTTTTGCTCCGTATAAATGGATACAGTTAATGAAAGCAGAAATTGAAGCGGGTTCATGGAAGGTAATTGCCGAAGCAAGAGAAGGCGGAAACGTGGGTATTTATCGCGGTACAGGCGAAGTGAGAGAAGGATTGGTAGATGAGATTTTAACCCAAATACCCGATGAACGTATCATTTGGGAAGCCCCACAAAAAGAGCAACAAGTTTGGTTTATCAAACTAATTGGTACTAATGTAAATTTAGGCAACATTGCTCCAGCCGAAGTAATTCCTTTAGAAACTATACGCTTAGGTTTACGTGGCGATACTTTTGACTATTTCTTAAATAAATAATAACCGATTTAGCTGCCGCAACGTCATTTCGAGTGCATGCGAGAATTGAAAAAGAACGGAGTTAAATCTTTAAGTTGGTATTCTGACTAACAGATTTCTCAGTCGTTCCTCCTTTGAAATGACGAGATGTTTAATTTACGATATGAGAACTTTTGGTTTAATTGGCTTTCCGCTTTCTGCGTCTTTTTCTAAGCAATTTTTTGCAGATAAGTTTAAAGCAGAAGGAATTACAAATTGTAGGTACGAACTGCACCCTATTCCGCAGGCCAAAGAATTGCTAGATTTAATTGAGGCCGACCCTAAGCTTTGTGGAATTAACGTGACTATTCCCCATAAAGTAAGTGTATTACCCTTTTTAACAGAACTGGATGATGCCTCTGAGAAAATTGGTGCTGTAAATTGTATTGCAATTGATCAATCTGGCGAAAAACCTCACTTGAAAGGATACAATACAGATGTTTACGGTTTTGAAGAATCACTGAAACCTTTGTTGAAACCACATCATACCAAAGCGTTGATATTTGGCGATGGCGGTGCGGCTAAAGCAGTAAAATATGTTTTTAACCAATTGAATATTCCGTTTATTTCTGTGGTTAGAAATGCACAGCCAGATGCCGTTTTATACTCTAGCGTAACTAAAGAGGTTTTAGACGAATACACTATTTTAGTGAATACTACCCCATTGGGGATGTTCCCAAATGTAGATTCTTTTCCGCCAATTCCTTACCAACATTTAACAGAAAAGCATTTGGCTTACGATTTGGTTTATAACCCAGAAGAAACTGCATTTTTAACCAGAGTGAAAGAGCAAGGCGGAACCATAAAAAATGGCTTAGAAATGCTACATTTACAAGCAGAGCGTTCTTGGGATATTTGGAACTCCTAATTTTAGACTTTAGATTTACGAAGTACGATTTATGCAGAATGTTACCGCTATAACAACAAAAAAAACTTTGTGTCTTTTGTGTGCTTTGTGGTTGATAACGGCAGCATTTGTTTCTTGTACAAACGAAAACGTATCCACACCAAAACCTAAAGGTTACTTCCGTATCAATTTCCCTAAAAAACAATATCAAGTTTTTAATGAAGGCTGTGCTTATAGTTTTAGCTACCCCACTTATGCCAAATTAGAGGCCGATACCGATAAAAATGCAGCCCCTTGCTGGATGAATTTAAACTTTCCGCAATTTAATGGGGTATTGCACATTACTTATTATGACGTTTTTTCTCCTAAAACCTACAACGAAATGACGGAGAATGCACGTACTTTGGCCATGAAGCATACTATTAAAGCCGATGCCATCGACCAACGTATCATCAATTATCCTGATAAGAAAGTTTATGGCATTTACTACAGCATCGCTGGAAATACGGCATCGTCGGTACAGTTTTTTTTAACTGATAGTGTAAACCATTATTTACGTGGTGCGCTGTATTTTAACGAGCGTCCGCGATATGATTCTATTCAGCCAGTAGTTAAATTTATTAAACAAGATATCGATAAGCTGATAGAAACTTTTCATTGGAAGAAATAGCCCCTCTCTGCCTTCGGCATCTCTCCCCAGAAGGGAGAGAAGGAAAGGAGCAAAAAATCGTAATTCGTAAATCTAAAATCGTAATTCAAATGATTAACCTACAGCAATTTACTTTTAACCCCTATCAAGAAAATACCTACGTTTTGTATGATGAAACTGGCGAATGTGTGATTATAGATCCAGGGATGTACGAAGGGTTTGAGCAAAACCAATTGGTAAGTTTCATTAAAGAAAAAGGTTTAACACCGGTTTTATTGCTGAATACGCATTGCCATATCGACCACGTATTGGGCAATAAATTTGTTTACGACCAATGGGGATTAAAGCCGCAATTCCACAGAGGCGAGCTGATTTTGCTCCATCGAGTAGTAAGTTATGCCCCGCAAATGGGTTTCAACTATCAAGTTTCGCCAGAACCTGAAATATTTTTGGAAGAAAAAGGAACAGTTTCGTTCGGTAACAGTCAGCTAGAATTGATATTTGCGCCAGGTCATTCGCCAGCACATTTGTGTTTCTATGCTAAGCAGGAAAATTTCTTAATTGGTGGCGATGTACTGTTTTTCCGTAGCATTGGGCGTACAGATTTGCCAGGTGGTAACCACCAACAACTCATAGAAAGCATTAAAACCAACGTATTTGCCTTACCAGATGATTGTGAGGTTTTTCCGGGGCATGGACCAAGTACAACAATTGGTTACGAGAAAGTGAATAATCCGTTTTTGGTAGGGTAATGTATTAAATGTTAGTGTCCATTATCAATTGGCTGAAAAAGTTATTAGTAGCTGCCAGTTCTTTTGGAGTACCCTGTACATTAGTTACACCATTTTCAATCACATAAATGCGGTCAGCTAATTTAGCAGCAGATGCTTTGTGTGTGACCATTAATACCGAAAGGCCTTTAAGTTGTTCTTTTTTTATGAGGTTGAGTATGAAATGCTCTGTATTTCTATCCATGGCACTAGTAGCTTCATCCAATAACAATATTTGAGGGTTTTTATAAAGTGCTCTACATATCGCTATAACCTGTTTTTGTCCTCCAGATAGGTTAATTCCTTCTTCTCCTATAATTGTGAAATAACCTTGGGGTAATTGCATGATAAATGGCTCTATACCTAAATCTCTACAAAAGCGTACAACTTTGCTCATCTCTGCTAAAGGATTTAAACAAAGTGCAATGTTTTCTATTACAGAGCCATTAAATAGTTTTATTTCTTGTGGAACCACTGCAAGAATATTGCGCCAAGAGGGAGTGTAGAGATGATTTAATAGTGTTCCGTTAACAGTAATTTCTCCATTTTCAATTTCATAGCATTTTTCTAAGATGGCTAATGTTGTACTTTTTCCGCATCCGCTTTCTCCTAGCAACGCAATCATTTCGCCTTTTTTCAGGTTAACGCTTACATCTTTTAATATCGGTTTTCGCCCAGCAAATCTGAACGAGATATTTTTTACTTCTAGTTGAGCAAATTCTATGAGTGTAATTTTTTCTTCAACAAATTCTGGTTGTATAGAACTGAAATCATACATTCTATCGAAAGCTACTTTAGCTTCTTGTAACTGTAAGTTAATTTGAGATAATCTTGCTACTGCTGGGATTAAAGATCCTGAAAGTGATATAACAGCCATCATTTCGCCAACTTTAAGTTGTTTATTTAGTACCATAAAAGAGGCGGTGGCAATTAGCACTATATTTAAGATAATACCCAATATGTCGTTCATTACTGTAAAGCGATTACCCATTTTGCCCATAGCTAACGTTTTTTCTTGAAGACTGCCATATACATTTTTTATCTTTTGGGTAAATGTAGTTTCGAGCAGATGTTGCTTAATAACCGAAATACCATTAAAAGTGTCTATATAGTTGCTTTGGTTAATACCGCTGTAAGCCATTACTTCTTGTTGATGTTTTTTAATAGGCTTGCTGTAACTCAGTATTAGCAAAACAATTGCAGGAATAAAGCAAAAAGTAATGATAGCAATTGTTTTGGAGTAGGTAATAAGAAAGAAGGAAGTAGACAGCAGGATGATAATATCTATAAAAAATGAACCTGTAATAAAGGCAATGTTACGTTGGATACGGGAAGTGTCTTGCATTCGGGTAATCATATCCCCTGTTTTGCGGGTATCAAAAAAAGATTTTGGAAGGTAAACCAAAGCATTAAAAAAATTGCCAACTATACGGTTGTTAAAATCTTTGCTCTGTAGCAATAGAAAATGTGTTCTAATATAGCTTATACCTGTGCGCATTAATAACACAAAAAACAGTACAATCAACGAAGTAATTAGTCTGGTTGTATTTCCAGAGGGTATAATTTGGTCTATGAGTTTCTGTGAAAATATGGCTATAGCTAAACCCAATATGGTGGCAATAATACCCAATAGCATAGTTAACGCTAAAATATTTAAGTCTGGTTTAATTAGTGCTTTAAACCATTGCCATTTTGCTTTGGTTTCTTGTTCGTTAAGGGTAAAACTTTGATTTGGGCTTAGCGTTAATAAGGTTTTACTTTGCCAAATTTTTTCTAACTCATTTTCGCTAAGCGTTATGATGCCTTTTGCAGGGTCGCCGATAGTAAAAGTTCCTTCCAATTCCTCCAAATGGGAACGAGTATAAGAAAAACAAATGATGTAGTGTTGCAGATTACCTTCGTTTACTACATGTAATATGCAAGGCTTTTCAATTAGCTTGAGTTGTTGCAGGTCTGTTTCATAGGCGTCTGCATCAAAGCCAGTTTTTTGTGCACATTGGTATAAACCTAGCAAAGTAGTGCCAACGGTATCAGTGCCGCTCAATTCCCGTAGTTTCTCTAAGCTGCCAGTGCCTCCATAAAAATTTACCAAGCTAAGTAGACAAGCTACACCGCAATCAGTCTGGTCTTGCTGTAAAACCAAAGCCCTTTTGTATTTTTTTAATTCTGACTTACTTGGCATTGATAAATGAATAGATGTTTTTTGCCGTAGTACCGCCGTTAAATTTTTTAACTAGCTGCTTGTTTCTCGAATACAAATAACTTGTAGGAATGTTAGCCGGTCCAAAATAGTTGGAAAATTGATATTTACTGTCGCTTAAAATTTGGTATTTGATGCCTTTATTGACAAGATATTGGTGATAGGCGTTGAGTTGTTGAATGCTGGAAGGAGATACCAATAAAATATAACATTGGGCAAACCAATCTTTATTCTTAATGATATCATCCATTTCATCGGTGCAATAATGGCAATCTGGCGAAAAGTATAAAATTAAATGATGCTCTTTTTCTGGTAACTGCTTTTGGGTAAATGGCTGCCCGTTTAAGGTTTTAAAAGTAAAATTAGGTAACTGTGCTGCATTGGGTTGAGCCTTTATTTTTACTGTGATAAAATAAAGCATAGTTGCCAATAGACAAATTAAAATGGCGCAAAACAGGTAGAATTTTTTACTCATGCAGGTTGGTTAAGTAAATTGATAAACGTAACAATGACAAACCAAGAGAAAAGCTCTAAACAGTAAGTAATAGCTAAAGTGCGCCCCAATTTTGGTATTTGATTTTCTGTGAGCTTTTTTGCAACAAACACAATTGTAATTATATAAAGCATTTCCCAAAGGTTAATGGTTTGCATTGGGTAAATAAGGTAACTAGGCAAATCTGCAGGATGGTATAATTGGTAAAGCGATAGAGAACTGAAATTTTGAAGATATGCAGGGCGATAGTTTTGCTTATTATATAGCAGCCAAATAAACTCTGCTAAATATTGCAATAAATATATGGAGGTGCCAGCTAGTATGGCTTTAAAAAGAATGTTTTTGCTTAGGCTGATGTTGTTGAGCTTTAACGCAGAAAAAAGCAATAGGAATGTAATTGCCGAACCCCAGAAAACTAAAGCAGGAACAATAAATGTTTTATAAGAAAAGTACTTTCCATTTAGAATGTATATAGAGGATAGGTAAGAAAGTGTAACAAAGCTCCAGATTGTAAAGCCCAAATAATATATGGGAAACTTTCTATTTCGTAATATACTATTCATCGTATGTTAAAATTTTTGCTTGGAACTGGTATTCATCATTTTTATATAAGATCCATTTCTTGTTGTCTCGCTTAATAATAGAATAATTATCTTTATTGTAAGCTTTTGGGAAAGTAGTTGCGCCAAATTGAGGGATTTGGTTCACGAACGCCCCGAATGACTTTACCAATTTGCCACTGTAGTATTCTTTCCCTAATATATCAACAACAACAAAAAAACCATCTTCAGGTAGCCTAATACTAAAATGGGATAGATCGATATTAAACCATCGCTTTTTTTTAACATTTTGCACAATCATCGGCTCCATTAGTTCTAACCTAGGAAAGGTTTCCCCAGATACTTTTTTATACAATCTTAACCTAAATGGCATCTCTATGCCGTCAGCACGGTCAAACATTCTAATTTTAACCGATTTGATAAAGCCCGTTTTTTTATCTTTATTGTTGATGTAAAGTCCTAAACTACTGTTGTAATAAATTCCTGCACTAGTAATAGTAAAGGCTTGGGTGCCAACAGTTATTTCTTTAAGTTTATTTGTTTTCTTAGAAATTTCTACCGCTTTAAGGTCGTAGCTCACCGGTGTAAGTTCAATTGTATAGCGTAAGTTTTTCTTGTTTTGAACGTAAAAACTGGATGTCTGATATCCCATACAGCTAATAAAAACACTGTCTCCCTCGTTAATCTTTTCTAACGGGATATTTGCTGCACCTTGATTATTAATAGGGTAATCTATTTTTCTGTTGATGGATATGTTGGCTGTCTCTAAAGGCGTACCAGTTGATAAGTCTATAATTTTTGGTTGCCAACAAACATTGCCATTCGTTTGCGCCTTGCAGATAAATGATAGCGTACAAAGAAAAATAATCAGAAACGAAATTTTCATATCAAAATCATGAATTGTTAATCAAACCTGTGGGAATTAACATCCAACCAGGTTTGATTAGGTTAGGGTTTATTGCTACCAACCAGTAGGACAGGCTTCTCGTGTATCCGGTCTACTAGCAACCCTAACTCCCATTACATAATACGCACAAGGGTAAGAGCAGAATTCCTGATAATGACCGCCACCTACTTCTCCAACTTCATAAATTCCCGAATCGACAGGAGTTGAATAATCACAATAAGTTCCCCACCATGGGAATCCTCCCTCAATGTTCTCCATTTGTTCTAAGTTTAATTTTTTCATGTTTTTAAAGGTTTTAGTTAAACAAAAAATTATTTGGCGAAACTTCAAAAAAAAAAAAACTATAATTCCAAATATGTGACTTTTTATCACACAACTGAGATGTTTAAGCTTTTAAATTCATCTTTTATTTCTGTTACATCTATTGTCTCAACTTTAAAAAACCCTCCACCTTTTTACCTATCTTTACCCACTGTGAACACCGCCTTTTACATAGCTCGTAGGTATCTTTTTGCAAAGAAATCAACCAATGCCATCAACATCATCTCTGCCATTTCAATGCTGGGGGTAATGGTGGGTAGTGCGGCTTTAATCATTATCCTATCTGTGTTTAATGGTTTTGAGGAAATGGTGCTGAAAATTTTCAATAGCATTACACCACAAATTGTAGTTTCTCCGGCACAAGGTAAAACCTTTAATCCAAATACAGCCTATTTCAATCAGTTAAAGAAAAACGAAAAAGTATATTCTTTTACCGAAGTTTTGGCAGAAAATGCGCTCGTAAGGTACGGCACCAAGCAAACGCCAGCGGTAGTAAAGGGAGTGAGTGCCGATTTCCTTAAAAACAAAAGCTTAGATACCATTATGATAGATGGTACTTTTGTTTTAGAGAACAAAATAGGGCAGCCGCAAGCCGTAGTTGGTTCGGCATTACAGGCATTTTTAGATACCAATCCGGCAGATCCGTTTGAACAGCTCCAAATCTTTTCGCCAAAGAAGGGTGCTACAGGCAGCGCTGTTAATCCGATGGACGATTTTACCATGTTAAGTATCTCGCCAGCGGGAATTTTCGAGATACAACAAGATTTCGACAACCTGTTGATTGTACCTCTAAGTTTTGCAAGAGAACTACTTGGCGAGGCTAAAAATGTGTCTTCCATAGAAATAAACGTAAAGCCCGGTGTAGATGCAGAGGAATTAAAGACACAGGTGTCCAAAGATTTGGGCAGTAGCTATGTAGTAAAAAATAGAATTGAGCAAAACCAGGCATTGTACAATGTACTCGGTTCCGAAAAATGGATGGTTTATATCATCCTAACTTTTATCTTAATCATCGCAATTTTTAATATCATTGGCTCGTTAACCATGTTAGTGATAGATAAGCAGAAAGATATTTCTGTGCTGAGCAGCTTGGGAGCAGGAAAACGATTAATAAGAAGAATTTTTTGGCCGAAGGCATGATGATCACCTTAACAGGTTGTATATTTGGTATAGCAATAGGATTGATTTTTTGCTTGCTTCAGCAACGCTTTGGATGGGTAAAAATGGGCGATGCAAATTTTATGTTCTCCAACGCTTATCCAATTGCATTAAAGTGGAAAGATTTTGTGCTGGTATTTGTCACTGTTAGCTTTTTTTCTTTTATAGCGGCAGGTTTGGCATCAAATTTAAGTGTTAAAAAGATAGATCGTATTAATCAAGATCTTTAGCCTATGTATACTCGTAATAAAATATTTTTTGCATTGTTGTTAGCGGTAAGTTTCTTGTGGGCATGTAACGGTAATAAAAATACAGCTCAAGAAAAAGAAAAATCGATTACTCTAAAAGGACTGTATAGCTTTGGGCCAGAGGTTAAATCTTTTACCGATTGCGATGAAGGCCGTGAATATTGGGTGGCAGATAGTGCTAAAAACCTAGAATTAGAATATACTAACCTAGGCTTCGAAAAACCTTATACGCCAGTTTACATTGAGGTAGAGGCACATTTGGTAAAATCTGACACGGCTACCGTTACTGGTGGTTACGATTCTACAATGGTGGTGACTAAAGTGCTTAAAGTTTTGAAAGATATTCCCGAAGGGCCTTGTAATCAGTAGTTAGTGGCTAGGAGTTAGGGATTAGTTTTATAGTAAGAAAAGCATTTTACTGCAACTATTAAATCAAGTGTAGATTTTCACTTCTGTCGATAGAAACGGCATCCACTTCTACCGATAGCTATCAATATAACTTTTGCTCCTTGTTCCTTACTCCTTGTCCCTTGCTCTTTGTTCCTTGCTCTTTGTTCCTTTATCCAGTTAAGAATTTACATATAAACTCTTTCCTATTGATGGAATTACTTCATTTTTGGTAGCTACTTCAAATAGCGTGTCAATTGCTTTACGGCCTTCGATCCCTAAGTCTACAGAGTATTTGTTTACATACAATTCAATGTGCTTGTACATCACTTCTTCTTCCATAGCCTGTGCATGCTCTCGTATAAAATCAATTCCCGATTTTGGGTTGGCAAAAGCAAATTCTACAGATTTTTTAACTAAACGATTTACTTTCTGCTGAACATCAAGTGGCAACTTTCTGTTTACTACAATGCCTCCCAAAGGGATGGCACAGCCCGAAAATTCTTCCCAATAAGCACCTAAGTCTACCACTTTATGTAAACCTTTAGCTTGGTAGGTAAACCTATTTTCGTGAATAATTAAGCCCAAATCAATTTCTTCGCTAAGCAAGGCGTCTTCAATTTCTGAGAAAACCATTTCTTGTTTATTGGTTAATTGCGGGTAGGCTGCTCCCAATAAAAAATTGGCGGTAGTGTATTTGCCCGGAATGCCAATTTTAAGCTCGCAGTTTTCAGCTTGCAGCTTGCTTTCAATTTGCTTGGCATTTTCCTTTTTGCAAATTAACAAAGGGCCTACGCCAAATCCAAGTGCACTTCCGGCATCCAATAAGGCATATTGCTCTGCAACGTAGGCAAAGGCATGAAAACTCAGTTTGGTAATAGCTAATTCGCTACGCAAAGCTTTTTGATTAAGCGTTTCTACATCATCAAAAAACACCTTAAAAGTTAAACCTTCGGTATCTATTTTTCCGTGTATCAGCGCATCGAAAATAAAAGTATCGTTAGGGCAGGGCGAAAAACCAAGTGTGAGTTCCATGGGGTAAAGATAGTTTATAAGAGCTTAATTCTCTAACGAGAAAACGGTCTTCTACTTGTATGTCTAATTCTTAAAATTCTTATTTCTCTTGAAATTTCACGATATGATATCCGATATCTATCTACTTCAAATGCGTAGAAGCTACCATCGTTATTTTTCTTTAACCTATCTAGTTGATGAATTTTTGGTCTTTCAACTAGCAACTTGATTTTAGATAGTATTTCCCTTTCAATCTTTTCTGCGTAAGCGGAGTTCTCGTTATCTTCGAGATATTGAATGGCATCCATAAGCCGCTTAACAGCTAATCTATTCCATTTTATTTGCATTAAAGTGCTTTTCTTCTGTTTTTAAACAGCAAAACTACATCTTCATGTTTAATGTGTTGTCCCGCAGAAATCTCGGCATCGGCCTCATCTATCTCTTTATTGTATTGATCTAAAAAGGCCGCACTAATATCTTGCTCATTGGCTCCAATGTCAGATTGATAACTATACCTTAAACTGTCCAGAAAAGCCAATAGCACCTTTTCCTCTTGTTCATTTTGGGTGTTTACTAATACGCTCATATTCAAATTTACCAAAAAAATATAAAGTTCTTTCAATCTTAATTAGCTATAACTGTACCAGAAAAGCTATTAACCATTCGTTCAGGTTTTTTACTGCCAAACCAATTTGCCAACTTTCTCTGTTTCTAGGTTCTACGTAGTTAGAAATGCTTCGCACTTGCAAAGTCTTAATGCCTAATTGATTGCAGGCATAAAAAACTGCTGCGCCTTCCATGCTTTCAGTTTGAGGATGGTAAATTGCCTCGGTTTTTTCAATGCTTTGTGCGTTGCCATGCACTTTATTTACGGTAATTCCTTTTACTGCTCTAAGTTTAAGTGCTATATCGGACGAAGATGAAAACTCATTCTCCCCAAAGCCAAGTTGGGGTAAGCTGATGAATTTTTCATGGTCTTCGGCTCCTAATTCTGCAAAAGTGTCTTGAGTAATATTAACGAGTTCTCCCAACGAAATTTCTCTGTCGAAACTGCCAGCAATACCAACATTGAGTACTAAGTGGTAGTTGCTGGTAAGCTTTTGTCCTAGTGCAAATGCAGTTGCTACCATACCTACGCCAGTAATGAGCACATCAAAATTTTCTGTTTCGATGAAATTGCGAGGCTTCAAATTGAAATGCGACAGGGTTGGCGCAATTTCTGCCTGGGTGGCTGCAACGATGAGAAGTTTCATGATGCTAATTAACAATATTTTTTGGTTGTTTGGTTGTTTGAGGGCTTGGTTTTTTTGGTGTTTAGCAATGTTTTTTGTGTACTAAACCCGTATTGTAGCGAGCACGTAGGAGCAAACCTATGTGTTTGCTCTGGAGTAAAGCGGAAAGCGGGGCTAACGCCGCTATGAAATGCTGTAATTGCTTTTCAAAAAATCATACAGCGCTCAAATTTTCAGTTCCTCCAATATCAAATCTCCGCCTCTCGACTTTATACTGTATATTTGCACTTTATTTTTTAAGAATGATTTATATCACACGTAGAGAAAGCTTTAACGCTGCACACAAACTGGCTAGACCAGATTGGACAGAGGACGAAAATACGGCGGTTTTTGGCAAATGCGCTAACCCAAATTGGCATGGTCATAACTATCAATTATATGTAACGGTTAAAGGAGAAGTTAACCCAGAAACTGGTTTTTTGGTAGATTTGAAATGGTTAAAACAAGTAATTAATACCCATGTGATTGATAAAGTTGACCACAGAAACTTGAACCTTGATGTGGATTTTATGAAAGGTAAATTAGCATCTACAGAGAATTTGGCAATTGCCGTGTGGGATATTTTGAAACCACAGATAAACGAAAGCGGTGCCGAATTGCACTGCATTAAAATTTACGAAACTGATAACAACTACGTCGAGTATTTCGGCTAATAGCATCTAAATATGGCACACAATCACGACCACGATGATGAAGAATTATTGGGCTATCAGAAGATAGAACGATACAACGATGATAAAATTAACAGTGTTGCAGTACACTATAAAGATATTTTAACGCAATTGGGCGAAAACCCAGAGCGTGAAGGTTTGCTGAAAACACCAGAGCGTGTAGCTAAAGCTTTGCAATATTTAACGCATGGCTACGATGTTAAACCAGAAGAAATTTTGCGTTCGGCAATGTTTAAGGAAGAATATAGCCAAATGGTGGTGGTAAAAGATATTGAGATTTTCTCTATGTGCGAACACCACATGTTGCCGTTTTTTGGGAAAGCACACATTGCCTATATTCCTAATGGGCATATTGTAGGTTTAAGCAAAATTCCTCGTGTGGTTGATGCTTTTGCCCGCCGTTTACAAGTGCAAGAGCGTTTAACTAACGAAATTAGAGACTGCATTCAGGATACGTTAAACCCAGCTGGTGTTGCCGTAGTAATGGAATGTAAGCACTTGTGCATGGCAATGCGTGGGGTGCAGAAACAAAATTCTGTAACTACTACCTCTGCATTTACTGGCGGATTTTTGAAAAATGATAAAACTCGTGCAGAGTTTTTAAGGTTAATTACGGCAGATTTACACTAACAACCCCAAACCCCTAAAGGGGCTTTTGGATAACGAACAAAATTTAACAACAATATAAATTTCCCCTTTAGGGGATTAAGGGGTATGAAAGCATATATTTTTCCAGGGCAAGGCGCCCAGTTTGTAGGCATGGGTAAGGACTTGTACGAAAACAGTCCGCTAGCTAAAGAACTTTTTGAAAAAGCGAATGAAATTATCGGTTTCCGCATTAGCGATATCATGTTTGGTGGTACTGACGAAGAATTGAAGCAAACCAATGTAACACAGCCTGCAATTTTCTTGCACTCGGTAATTTTAGCAAAGGTTTTGGGAGATGATTTTAAGCCAGAAATGGTTGCAGGCCACTCTTTAGGCGAGTTTTCTGCTTTGGTTGCGGCTAACGCATTGTCTTTTGAAGACGGTTTAAAATTGGTTATTGCTCGTGCTAATGCCATGCAAAAAGCTTGCGAGTTGCAACCAAGCACTATGGCTGCTATCTTAGGTTTAGCTGATGAGGTTGTAGAGCAAATTTGTGCTGGAATTGAAGATGTAGTAGTTCCTGCAAATTACAATTGCCCTGGTCAGTTGGTAATTTCTGGAAGTATTGAAGGCATTAACAAAGCATGTGAGCAATTAACCGCTGCGGGTGCAAAAAGAGCATTGAAGTTAAATGTTGGCGGTGCTTTTCACTCGCCTTTAATGGAGCCTGCAAAGGTAGAATTACAGGCGGCAATTGAAGCTACAGCAATTAATGCACCGGTTTGTCCAATTTATCAAAACGTAAATGCGCAGCCAACTATTGATCCTGTGGTAATTAAGACAAATTTAATTGCCCAATTAACTGGAGCAGTAAAATGGACACAAACTGCAACCAATATGATTGCTGATGGCGGTAATGATTTTGTAGAAGTAGGCCCAGGCAACGTATTGCAAGGCTTAGTTAAAAAAGTGAGTAGAGAAGTGCAAACTAGCAGTGCAAACATCGCTTAGTTTTTAAAATAATTACTGGGGCTGTTTAAGAGCAATCGTCCAAAAAAAATAGAAAGTTATAAATGCTTAACACATTTATAACTTTTTCTGTGTTTATACGTTGGAAATTAACATTTTGCTTTTTACACAGCCCCATTTCTGTATATTTATATTTTAAAGCCGTTAAATTTGAATACAGGACTGAAAATTAGATTTTTGATGTTGCTATTAGGTGTTTGTTGCTTTGTAACAGCCATTTCCTTGCGCAATTCAATTACTAAAAAAGACCTGCTTTTGCATGAAGCCAACCGGCTGCAAGAAAATTTATTAGTTCGGGAGCGAATCATTTATGATTATCTTACCATGCCCGATAGGTTGGAAGACCTAAAGAAATTTAGTGTAGACGAAAAACTATCTAGTGATTTTATTGCTACCTATCGCAGCAGTGGCATCAATGTGTTGGTTTACAAAAAGGGCGAGCTAACGTATTGGAGCACCTATAAAGCTACGCCTAAAAACGTAGATAGGCTAAAAGATGGCACTTCTTTCGTGCTGCTACCTAATGGTTATTACGAGCTCATCAAAAAAACGGTTGGAGAATACATGTTTGTTTTTCTTGTAACGGTTAAAACCCAGTTTGCAATAGAAAATCAATATTTACGTAATGAGATTTGGCCGGGTCTATTTAATAACAATACACTACAAATAGCTTCTTTTACAGATAAGGAAACCACCGAGATTTTTAGCTTAAATAAAGACTACCTTTTTACGGTTAAGCTTAGTAGCAACTATACCGATAACATTTTTACATCTGCAGAGCTTTGGCTTTGGCTAGTAGGCATATTGTTTGTAAGCCTATTCGTAAATTCTTGTGGTTTGTGGTTGGCTAGTAATGGGAAAGTACTAATTGGAACTCTACTAGTGGCGGCATACTTTATAACTTTTAGGTGGCTAGACTTAAACTACTTTTGGCTTAACCACCAGTTTGATTTAAAAATATTCGATCCAACTATATACGCAGAAAGCGATTTTCTTCCCTCACTAGGAGATTTACTGTTAAATGTATTGGCTACTACGTGGATTTTGGTATTCATTTATGCCCATAGAAATGCTTACACCCTCCCCAAAAGTATAGCAACAAAAAAAATAGCCAACTATCTTTTGTTCTTACTTTTTGCCGCAGTACTATCGGTAGTCGCATTTTTAACCGAAGACTTGTTTTTTGGCTTAGTGTTCTATTCAAAAATAGAATTTAACATTAGTAACATCATTAACTTGGGGTGGGTAAGCTGGGTAAGTATCTTTATTCTCTGCTTGGCTTGGCTTAACATTTATCTAATGGTTAATGCCATGCTAATGTTAACCAAGCAATTTGTAATAAGCAACAAAGAAAAATTGTGGCTTTTTTTACTTATTGTATTAGGTTTTACGGTATATAAATTGGCAACAGACTATACGGTGTTTTATTTAGTGTATGCTTTGCTAATTTTTATGATTGCCTACAACAATTACATTCAAGGCAGCAAGTTTTCTATTTCGGTACTCGCGGTTATTTTCTTGTGTATGGCCACCAATACTTCAATTAAGTACATAAGGTTCGAAGATACTAAAGAGCGCAATATCAGAGCTGGAATCGCCGATAAGTTGATGTATCAGGATGATCCAAAAGTAATGAATGCCATTGAATTGCTAGAGAGTGGCCTTTCTGTAGACTCGCAAGTGGTAAGTTATTTTAAGCATCCTTTGCTGATACAGACAACTAATTTCCATAACTATATTTCTAAAAATTACCTAGATGGGTACTTGTCTCGTTTCGAATATAAAATGTTCGAATACAATAGCAAAGACGAATCGTTAAAAAGTGCTGAGAGTTTGCCTATTGCTAAATATAAAAATTTGGTAAAATTTGGTGCAGTAAAAGCCCAGCAGGCCAACTACTTTTACCGTGTTAACGATACTTTTGGTTTTCAAAACTACTTCGGTATTATACCCATATTTGATGCCGGCGAACTTCTAGGTACCATGGTAGTAGAGCTTACCTCTAGGCCTTATGATTATAATACGCTTTTTCCCGATTTATTGATAGATGGTAAGCTGAAAAGTGACGAAGATTTAAGCAAATATTCTTTGGCTTTTTATAAAGAAAACCAATTGTTTAGTCAGTCTGGCAAGTACGTTTATCCAATGGTAAACACTAACTTTAAAGGCGAAAGAGACCGTATTGAGTTTGTAAACGAGTATACTCCAAATTATTCTTATAGCCATGCAGTTTATAAACCAGCAAACAATCGTTTAGTGGTTATTAGCTTAGAGAAAGTAGAATTTACGGTACGTTTGGCAACTTTATCATTCTTCTTCCTCATCTTTATCATATTTGGCATTGTTGTATATATTGTAGTTTGGCTGGTGGTAAACATTAGCGATAGTAGAGGGGGGCATCTTCAACATCAATAGGTATTTGATGATTAATGCCAATAAAATTCTCTACAAAACCCGTATACAGTTTTCGATAGTGCTTTCTGTAGTGGCTACGCTGGTTATTGTTGGGTGGACTACCTTTTTCAATATCAAACATCAATACCTTGAACAACAAACCGAACAGGTAAGAGAGAAATTGCGAAAAGTGCAATTGGCCTACGAAAAGCAGATTGCCCTAGCAGGTACCATTAGCAACAATAGCGAGGCGCAATTTGAGTTTAACCAATTTGCGGATGTGAATGGTGTTTACCTCAATTTGTACGATATTAGTGGCAACCTTTACCTTACTACTTTGCCTAGGTTGTACGATTTGGGTATTATTGGGCGTAAAATGGGTCCAATGGCCTATATGCAGTTGGCTACAGCACAAAAATCGGAATACATAAACCCGGTAGAAAAAATTGGCGAATTTAGCTACGCTGCAGCTTATGCTCCGGTACGAAATGCCGATAACCAAACCATTGCCTATATCAGTATTCCATACTATTCAAACGAAGAAGATTACCAGGCCAGAATTGGGCTTTTTATCAATACGCTAATTAATATTTACGCACTAGTTTTTGTATTGATTGGTGTTTTGGCTGTTTTCTTGGCCAACCAAATTACCAGTCCGCTAACTTTTATACAAGAAAACATACGCAGAACCAAGTTGGGGCAGGCCAACCAGCCATTGGTGTGGCACCGCCAAGACGAGATTGGGGTACTCGTAAAAGAATACAATAAAATGATTGCCGAACTAGAGGTAAGTGCAAATAAATTAGCTCGTAGCGAACGCGAAAGTGCATGGCGTGAAATGGCAAAACAGGTAGCTCACGAAATTAAAAACCCATTGACACCGTTAAAGCTTGGTGTACAGTTGTTAGAAAAATCGTGGAAAGAAAAAGATCCTAATTTTGAGCAAAAGTTTGAGCGTTTTAATAAATCGTTTGTAGAACAGATTGATAGCTTAGCCACCATTGCATCAGAGTTTTCTAATTTTGCAAAAATGCCCGATACTAAATTGGAACACATTACACTGGTGCCAATTATAGAGCAAGCCAAAGAAGTATTTAGCTCTATGGAGCATGTAGAAATCCATATATTAAACAGAAGCAATAGAGAAATATGGGTGCTTGGCGACAAAGACCAGCTGCTGCGTTCGTTTAATAACCTGTTAAAAAATGCCATAGAAGCTGCAGATGGGAAAGAGAAATGTGTAATTAAAATACATATTGCTAACGATGAAAAACAGGTTTTTGTAGAGCTAGAAGACAACGGAAAAGGTATTGAACCAAGTTTACAGAGCAGTATTTTTAGGGCTAATTTTACCACAAAATCATCGGGCACTGGTTTGGGCTTGGCATTCGTAAAACAGGCCATAGAAAATGCTGGCGGAAAAGTAGAGTTTACCTCAGTATTAAATAATGGAACTATTTTCTACCTCACTTTCCCATTAGTGTAATGATGTTTAGGGTTGGCCTCATATCGCTTTTAGTGATTTTGGTAAGATACTGGATTAAAAGCACAGCTAAATACCAACCAACGGTTTAAAAAGCTTAACACCACCACCAAAGTGGTTGCGCTAGATAGTTTAAGTATCGTGCCGCAATCTTTTAGCGTTCGGTACAGCACAAATTTGCCTGTAGATAGTTCGCTCTATCAAGTAGACTATGCCAAAGCCACCTTTTTATGGAAAGGAGCAGAAGGGGTAGCACTGATGCTGAACTACAAAGTGTTCCCCATTTTATTCTCTAAAAGCTATTTTCATAAAGATGTAAAACTGATTGAAGAGCTGGCCATAGATAACAGTAGTTTTTATAATTACAAGCCTCAAACGGTAGAAAATACCCTTTTTTCTATGAAAGGCTTAAATAAAAGTGGCAGTATTTCCAGAGGTGTCATGTTTGGTAACAACCAAAACCTTTCGGTAAACTCTAATATGGTGTTACAAATGTCTGGTAAAATAGGAAACGACATTGAAATTTTAGCCGCCATTTCTGATGATAATTTGCCCATACAGCCCGAGGGAAATACGCAGCAACTTAACGAGTTCGATAGGGTGTTTGTACAGATTAAGAAAGACAGCACGATGCTTACCGCTGGAGATTATGAGCTGAAACGGCCAAATAGCTATTTCATGAACTTTTATAAGCGAACGCAAGGCGCCATGATTAGCCATGATTTTAAAACGGAAAAAGGAATTAGATACAGCACAACGGTTGCCGCTGCGGTGGCAAAAGGTCGCTCGGGCCGCAATCAAATTATTGGTCAGGAAGGGAACCAAGGTCCTTATCGTTTAACAGGTAACAACGGCGAAACTTACATTGTGGTTATTGCTGGTACTGAGCGTGTTTTTATTGATGGGGTGCCTTTAGTTCGTGGGCAGGATAACGATTATATCATCGACTATAATACCGCAGAAATTACTTTCACTGCTAAGCAAATTATTAACCTTAACAGTAGGATATCGGTAGAGTTTGAGTATTCTGATAAGAACTATTCTCGGTCGCTCACTTATTTAAACCAACGGATAGAAACAGATAAATTGGCTTTCCGTTTAAATTATTACAACGAGAAAGATAATCGAAATCAGCCTTTTTTACAAATCTTAAATGACGAGCAAAAGCAGTTCATGTCTACCTTGGGGAGGGATATTTCGCAGGCTTATTATCCTAACGTTACCGAAGTTCCCTATAGCGAAAATGAGATTTTGTACGAAAGGTTAACATCGGTAGGCGGTGTAGATTACTATCGCTACAGTACCGATCCTGCTTTGGCGAAATTTCGTGTTGGTTTTTCTTATTTAGGCGAGGGTAGAGGCAACTACCGTATCAATAGCCAGTCGGCGGCAAATGGAAAAGTTTACGAATATGTAGCACCTGTTGCAGGTGTAATGCAGGGAAATTACGAACCAATCACTTTGCTTATCACGCCAAAACAGCAGCAGTTAATTACCCTAGCAGCAGATTTTAAACCTCAAAAGCAAACACTTTTTAGTAGCGAGTTTGCCATCAGTAACAACAACCTTAACCTGTTTGCAGATAAAAGCGTAGCAAATATATCTGGCTATGGTTTAAAGTTAGATGCGCTTCATCCGTTTGTATTGAATGATAAAGGCTTAAAGCTTAACACCTCTGCCAATTACGAGTATGTAAGCAAAACATTTAAACCCATAGAACGATACCGCACAGTAGAGTTTAACCGAGATTTTAATTTAGATGCGATTACAACCGAAGCTACCGAACATTTGTTTACTGCCGGGGCGCAGTTGTTTAAAAGCGAGCAACAAAATATTGGATACACCTTAAATACATTTACTAGAGAGGGGCAATATCAAGGTTATTTACACAGAGTGAAAAGCGTATTTAAGGCTGGTAAATATGGCTTAAAGTACGATGGTAGTTTGCTAAATTCTGATGCTACGGCGAATAAAGGAACTTTCTTTAAACATTATTTAGATGCCAATAGAGAGGTTTTCAATTTCTTGGCAGGCTTTGTTTTTGAGCAGCAGCATAACCTTACTACAGATAAGCAAACAGATTTGTTGACTGGAAATAGCCTTTCGTACCATATTTATAAATTTTACCTACAAAGCAAAGCGACAGAAAGTAACCGTTATAAAATAGATTATAGCTTTAGGCAAGATCAATTACCTCGAGGAACGCAATTGTTGAACAGTTCGCATTCGCAAAGTGTAAATGTGGGTTTAGATTTAAGCAAAAATGTAAACTCTAGATTGAGTTTAACAGCTGGTTATCGCAAAACGGGATATGAAAACGGATTTGCTTCGGTAGATAGTGACGAAAGCTTGGTGGGTAGATTAGATTATAACCTTAATGCGATGAAAGGTTTTATCAATACTTCTGTTTATTATGAGGTGGGCAATGGGCAAGAGCCTCGTCGCGAAATCACTTATTTGGAAGTATTGCCCGGTCAGGGTATTTATGCTTGGAACGATTATAATGATAATGGCATTAAAGAACTGGATGAGTTTGAAATATCACGGTTTCCAGACCAAGCAAAGTACATCCGTATTTTTACAGCAGGTACCGAATATGTGCGTACCAATTTCACGGGTGTTAATCAAACTTTTAGGATTACACCAAGTGCCATTTTAAAGGGAAGCAAGGGTTTGCAGAAGTTGGTAAGTAGGTTTACCAACCAGCTTTCTTATAAGATAGATAGAAAAATTTTAGCAAGTAATGGGCTAGAGGTTTACAATCCTTTTCATACAGGCATAGATGCCGCAAATTTGATTTCTTTGGCTTCTTTTCTGCGTAATACGCTTTTCTTTAATCGTAATAACCCAAAGTTTGGTGTAGATTTTAACTATTTGGCCGATGGTGGCAAAAGCTTTTTGAGCAACGGTTTCGATAGTAGAAAACGTAACGAACGGGGGCTGCGCATTAGAACAGCTCCAATAAAAAGTACCAACCTTAATCTTACTTTAAACCAAGGGCGTAAGAATTACAATTCCGAACTTTTTGTACAACGTAATTATCAGATCAGTTATTTCGATGTGTTACCAGAGTTAAATTATCAATTCAGTACAGATTTGAGAGTAACTTTTGCAGGAATTTATGGCAGTCAGCGAAATGCCAGTGCTTATGGTGGCGAAAAAAATCAGAATGTAACCTTTACTACCGAAACACGTTACAATGTTTTAAAAAAGGGCGTGCTAACGGGTAAGGTTAGCTACATCAACAATAAATTCACTGGCGAAAGTAACAGTACCATTGGTTACGAAATGCTATCTGGTTTGCAGATTGGCAACAATTACACTTGGGGCTTAGGGCTGCAAAGAACCATTGGTAATGGTATACAGCTTAACATTAATTACGAAGGGCGTAAATCGCCAGCAGTAAACGCTGTACACACGGGCAACATGCAAGTTAGGGCATATTTTTAAGCATTGCGAGATTATCGCATAACCTCGCAGATTTTAACACTACAAAAAAATAGCAGCACAAAAATTGCGCTGCTAAAAAAACTTATGGTTTAAAAGGGCTATTTAAACTCGCTCGTGGTATGAAACTCAATGTCCGGATAATCGCGTTTGGTCATTTCAATCATAAAATCGTTGTCTGATAAATACACCGGATTACCTTCTTTATCGGTACCAATATGCTGTTGCTTGCGTTTTACAAACTCATCTAAAGTCTTTCTATCATCAGATGTTACCCAACGCGAACGACTATAAGTTAGCGTACGAAAACGACATTTAGCACCATACTCATGCTCTAAACGGAAATTAATTACCTCAAACTGTAACTCGCCCACGGCACCAATTACCTTACGGTTACCGGGCTGCATCACAAAAAGTTGCGCTACACCTTCGTCGGTTAATTGCTCAATACCTTTTTCCAATTGTTTGGTACGCATAGGATCCATGTTTTCTACCTCTTTAAAAATAGCTGGAGAAAAACTCGGGATGCCCTTGAACTGCAGTTTTTCGCCTTCGGTTAAGGTGTCACCAATCTTAAAGTTTCCACTATCATATAAACCAACCACATCTCCTGGCCAAGCTTCTTCTACTAAACTTTTCTCGTTGGCCATAAAATCCATTGGGTTGGCGAACTTCATTTTCTTATCCTGACGGGTGTGGTAATAGAATTTATTGCGCTCAAACTTGCCCGAGCAGATACGCAAAAAGGCAATTCTATCGCGGTGTTTTGGGTCTAAGTTCGCATGTATTTTAAATACAAAGCCGCTAAAGTTTTTCTCTTCTACCAGTACATCACGTTCTTCTGCTTCGCGGTGTCGCGGACTAGGGGCAATTTCAATGAAAGTATCCAGTAGTTCTTTAATCCCAAAGTTGTTAATAGCTGAACCGAAAAATACGGGCGCCAGTAAGCCTTCTTTGTATAAAGAAATGTCTAAATCGCCATATACACCGTTTACTAATTCAGTTTCATCTTTTAGGTTGCCAACCTCTTTTTCCTGTAGGTAATCAAGTAGTGCAGCATCATTTAAATCGTTAACTTTCACCACAGAATCCGTAACTTTTGTTTTATCTGAGTGGAAAAGGTTTAACTGATTATGATAAATACTGTAAACACCTTTAAAGGTGTGGCCCTGTCCGATAGGCCAAGATTGTGGGCATAAGCTGATGTTTAGTTTTTCCTCAATTTCATCTAGTAAATCAAACGCTTCTTTACCTTCGCGGTCCATTTTGTTGATGAAAATAATCACAGGAGTGTTACGCATCCTACAAACCGACATTAATTTTTTCCGTTTGTTCCTCCACACCTTTTACACAATCTACCACTAAAACTACACTGTCTACCGCCGAAAGCGTACGGTAAGTATCTTCAGCAAAATCTTTGTGGCCAGGCGTATCCAAAATGTTGATGCGTTTGCCGCTGTACTCGAAACCCATTACCGAAGTTGCTACAGAGATTCCACGTTGACGCTCAATTTCCATGAAATCGGAAGTATTGCTTTGGTTGGCTTTGTTACGTTTTACGGCACCTGCAGTATTAATTGCACCACCAAAAAGCAAAAATTTCTCGGTAAGCGTGGTTTTTCCCGCATCGGGGTGGCTAATAATGGCAAAGGTTTTTCTTTTCTCTATTTCTGGATGTAGCATACAATATCGGATTTTTTGAAACGGAAGTATTTTCAGCTCAGGTTATAAAAACCTTAAAACGAATAAAATAGCTGATTGATGTTTCATGCCGCAAAGATACAATACATTTACGATTTTAGATTTACGATTTTAGAATTTAAGTGTGGGAACCTGAATAATTCTAATTTTTGTGACGCCGAATGACTTTGAAAAGCAATAGCTGTAGTTCTTCGGTTTCGAAAGTCCCGCTTTCAGTCCAATCTTTTTGTATCGCTTCTGCTGTCATTCCGAGGAACAAGGCATCTGTATCTGAATTGCTTAACCTTAGATCCTTCACTAGCGTTCAGGATAACAGCTTTAAACAAAAAGTATTTTCCTTCAATCGGGTTTAATTAACAATCTGCTGTGCTGTAAACTCAGGCAATTTTACCCCTTACGTCGCACATTAAGATTAACAGTTAAGAGAAGTCTTTGCTTTCTTAGCGTAGCTCTTTATTTCTTTGCGGCTAATTAACTGCAGGGTTTCATAAGTCTTCGCAAAGTTCCGTAAAGGACTTTAATAGTTCACAATTTAGTAAGTCTGTTGCCACTCGTTGGCGGGAACGCCAACAAGAAAGCTAGGAGTGCTTAAAACCTAACTTTGTGTTTTTAGCGACTTTGTGGTTATATCAAATTACTGACGCTAACGTTCAAAAAATATCAACCAATCTCGTATATTAGAGTTTAAAAACCAACTCACTATGATTATTTTAGGAATTATCGCCATTGTTGTATTGCTAATAGGTATCGGTATTTACAACTCTCTTATCGGAAAAAAGAACCAAGTAACCAACGCCTTCTCTGCTATCGATGTGATGCTAAAAAAGCGTTACGATCTTATCCCCAATTTGGTGGAAACCATTAAGCAGTATATGACCTACGAAAGTGAAACGCTAACAAAAATTACACAAATGCGTACACAGAGAAACACTGGTAGCTTAACCGATGCAGAAAAAATACAGCTAGACCAACAACTTAATACTGCTGTAAGAGGGGTAATGGTTAACGTAGAAAACTACCCAGATTTAAAAGCAAACACCAACTTCCTAAACCTGCAAAGCACTTGGACTGAAAGCGAAGAGCAAATTGCGGCAGCTCGTAGAACTTACAACTCTGCAGTAACTACGTACAACAATGCTGTGATGATGTTTCCAAGTAGTATTTTCGCTGGTATGTTGCGCTACCAAACTATGCCAGTGCTAGAAACCCCAGCCGAAGAACGTAAAAACATTAGCGCAAAAGAATTATTCAATAGCTAATGCAGTTACATCGTCAGCCAGAAATGGTTCCAGTTTTTAATGAACTGGAGGCTTTACGACTGGAGATTGCCAAGAAACATTCGCGAGCTTATTGGAGCATGGGCATTGGTGCAGCGTGTTTGCTTGCAGGCTTTTTGTTTGGTCTCGTTGAAGTAGGCGTAGTGTTGGTTTTTATTGGCCTCATTACTGGTTTTATCATGCTTGCTTTAGTAGGAAGTAAAACCAGTGCCTACAAACTTGATTTTAAGTACAGGGTAATTGGTGCTGCGCTTAAAAATTTGGGAGACTTGCAGATCAATCCTCAATCTGGGATAAGTGAGCGAGATTTTATGGACAGTCGCTTATTCTCGCAAACGCCCGACCGCTATAAAACGGAAGACTTAGTGCATGGAAAAATTGATAAAACGCAAATCCATTTTGCTGAAGTGCATGCCGAATACAAAACAGAAACCCAGACCAAGAATGGGAAAACAAACGCATTGGCATGACATCTTTAAAGGCATTATTTTTTGTGCCGATTTCAATAAGCATTTCAATAGCATTACGGTAGTAAAGCCTAAAGGTTTCGGAGGCGCATTCGGTAAATGGTTTTCTCAAAATGTATTTGGCAACAAGAACATTGTAGAACTGGAAAATGTAGATTTCGATAAGATGTTTATTACCGAAAGTGGCGACCAAGTTGAGGCTCGTTACATTTTAACACCGTCGTTAATGGAGAAGCTATTGGATCTAAACCAATATGCCAACTCTACTATTTCAATTTCGTTTATTTGGTCTAACGTTTACATTGCTTTTCCTTTAAACCATAATTATTTTGAAGCGCCGATTTTTAAATCGTTGCTAAATGCAGATGTTTTAGAAAGGGATTTGAATATGCTGCGTTTAATGCGCCATGTGGTAGAAGAATTAGATTTGAACACTAGGATTTGGACGAAGCAGTAGTTGCCTTCAGTTCGTAACTTTGTCAATCTTAATAGGCGATATGCAGGTAAGATTGACAAAGTTTTAGCATAGTTTTTCGTTAAATAGACCTGATTGGAGCGAACATGCAGCCATATAATGGCAAGTAAAGCGTAAAGCAGGACTACCAATAAATAGTGCTACTGCATTTGCTCTTCAAAAAAATAAAAAGTCCCTTAACATTACGCTAAGGGACTTGAACTTTATTCTTTGCTCTTTTATCCTTGTTCTATTTCGACAAATACATTGATTTATCTTTCACTAATTTCAAGAAGTAAGGATCTTCCAAATCTTTGATGAAACGGATGGCTTCGCCTGTAGATTTCATTTCTGGGCCTAATTCTTTAGTGATCTCTGGGAACTTATTATGAGAGAAAACAGGTTCTTTAATTGCAAATCCTTTAAGCTTACGCTCGATGTTAAAATCTTTCAATTTATTTACGCCCAGCATTACCCTTGCCGCAATGTTAATGTAAGGCACATCGTAAGCTTTAGCGATAAATGGCACTGTACGCGAAGCACGTGGGTTAGCTTCAATTACATATACCTTCTCATCTTTAACTGCAAATTGAATGTTTAACAAACCAATTACATTTAAAGCTTTCGCAATTTTTTTCGAGTAGTTTTCCATGTCGGCAATTACCTTGTCAGATAAGCTGAACGGAGGTAAAACCGCACTTGAATCTCCAGAGTGAATACCTGCAGGCTCAATGTGCTCCATTAAACCAACAATGTGTACATCGGTTCCATCGCAAATAGAGTCAGATTCGGTTTCTTCTGCTCTGTCTAAGAAGTGGTCAATTAGTACACGATTACCTGGTAGGTCACCTAATAATTTAACTACAGCAGTTTCTAGGTCTTCGTCGTTAATTACAATGCTCATACCTTGGCCACCTAGTACATAACTAGGGCGAACCAATACCGGATAACCTACTTCGTTAGCTACTTTAATGGCTTCTTCCGCATTTTCTGCTACGCCATATTTCGGATAAGGAATATCTAGTTCTTTCAATAAATCCGAGAAGCTACCACGATCTTCGGCAATATCCATGTCCTCATAAGAAGTACCTATGATGCGGATATTGTTTTCGTGAAGTTTTTCGGCCATCTTTAAAGCAGTTTGACCACCCAATTGTACAATTACGCCATAAGGGTTTTCTAAGTCAATTATTTCGCGAACGTGCTCCCAAAATACAGGCTCGAAGTATAACTTGTTGGCCATGTTAAAGTCTGTACTTACCGTTTCTGGATTACAGTTAATCATGATGGCTTCGAAACCATTTTCTTTGGCTGCTAACAAACCGTGTACGCAAGAGTAATCGAATTCGATACCTTGACCAATACGGTTAGGACCTGAACCTAATACAATCACTTTTTTCTTGTCAGAAACAATCGATTCGTTAGTGCCTAATTCATCTCCATCAGATAAAACTTCTCCTGTTACCAAAGAAATCTGTTGCGGTGCTTCTTCAAAAGTAGAGTAGAAGTAAGGCGTTTGTGCGGCAAATTCGGCAGCACAAGTATCTACCATTTTATAAACTCTTCTAATGTTTAGCTCTTTACGGCGATTATAAACTTCGTCTTCGGTTACATTACCTAAAACGTAGGCAATTTGTATATCTGAGAAACCTTTTTGTTTTAAGTTGAAGAAGAAATCTCTAGGAATATTATTTAGTGAATAGCGTTTCAACTCTGTTTCTAGCGCTACTAAATCTTGTATTTGGTTTAAGAACCACTTATCAATTCTAGTTACCTTACGGATAGATTCTAGTGGTACACCCATGCTCATGGCATCTTTGATTAAGAACAAACGGTTCCAGCTTGGGTGCTGTAAGCCATGCATAATTTCTTCGATGTCACGTTTTTGGCGACCATCGGCACCAATGCCGGCACGTCCAATCTCTAAACTCTGACAAGCCTTTTGCAATGCCTCGATAAAATTACGACCAATGGCCATTACCTCGCCTACAGCTTTCATCTGTAAACCAAGCTCCATGTTAGCGCCTTTAAATTTATCGAAGTTAAAACGAGGAATTTTTACAATTACGTAATCTAAAGTAGGCTCAAAGTAGGCCGAAGTAGTTTTTGTAATTTGATTTTCAATTTCATCTAAGTTGTAGCCGATAGCCAATTTAGCTGCAATTTTAGCAATTGGGTAGCCAGTTGCCTTACTTGCCAAGGCCGATGAACGAGATACACGTGGGTTAATCTCGATAGCGATAATTTCATCATTATCAGGATTTACCGAAAACTGTACGTTACAACCACCTGCGAAATTACCAATAGCACGCATCATTTTGATGGCTTGGTTACGCATTTCTTGGTAGCAACGGTCTGATAAAGTCATTGCAGGGGCAACTGTAATCGAGTCTCCGGTATGGATACCCATTGGATCAAAGTTCTCGATAGAACAGATGATGATTACGTTGTCGTTGCTATCTCTCAATAGCTCTAATTCATATTCTTTCCAGCCTAAAACTGCTTGCTCTACCAAAACCTCGTGGGTTGGCGAAGCTTCTAAACCGCGTTTAAGTGCTGCGTCAAAATCTTCTTTTTTGTGTACAAAGCCACCACCGTAACCACCTAAGGTGTAAGATGGGCGAATTACCAACGGGAAGCCAATTTCTTGCGCTGCTTCTTTACCTTCTAGGAAAGAGTTGGCAATTTTAGATGTAGCTACACCAACGCCTATATCAACCATTAACTGGCGGAAAGATTCTCTGTTTTCAGTTTTGTCAATCGCAGCAACATCAACACCGATAATTCTAACGTTGTGTTTTTTCCACAAACCTCTTTCATCAGCATCAACACAAAGGTTAAGTGCTGTTTGGCCACCCATGGTAGGTAAAACCGCATCAATAGTAGGTAAGTTGGGGTTGTTTTTGTGTTCAACTAAAATTTCTTCAATCGATTCGAGTGTTAGAGGTTTTAAATAAACATGGTCACCAATAACCTTGTCGGTCATAATGGTAGCCGGATTGGAGTTGATGATCGAAACCTTAACTCCTTCTTCTTTTAAAGAAAGTGCGGCTTGAGAACCAGAGTAGTCAAATTCGCAGGCTTGTCCAATAATAATAGGTCCAGATCCGATGATCAATACTGAATTGATGGAAGTGTCTTTAGGCATTGTGGGTTTTTAAAAAAGTCTAAAGTGATAGTCTAACTGACCGATAGCTGGGAGAGTTCCTCTTGCTATAAAATGAAATTCCCAACTGCTCTGTCGGGATGCAAAGATACAATTTGCTACTCAATTTTCGGGCTATTATTTTAAAAAATATTGAGGGTTTTTGAGTAACGATTATTTTGGCAAATACGGAAAGAATTTAGATGCAATATTAGGCTCGAAACAACTTGTCGTTGTAACTGTTTAAATAAGCAGTATTTACTAAATAAAGAATAATGATGAAAACAAAATACTTAGGATTGCTGGGCGTGGCTGCTTCGCTTTTCGCAGCGTGTAATAGTGCTAACAAATCGGATAAAACCGCTGATACCGTTCATGCCACAACAGATGTAGACACTTTAAATCTACCATCGCCAGATACCACCGCATCTAAAAATAACTTCAGTAAGGTGATCGATTGGCCGGCGAATAAAATGCCAGTAGCACCAGAAGGTTTCGTGGTCAGCAAATTTGCTGATGGAATGAAAAGCCCACGAAATATCGTCATTGCGCCAAATGGAGATATATTGGTAGCGCTTTCTAATTCGGAGCGTAGCACGAAGGAAAAGATTGCCAACGCTATTTCTGGTAAAGCAAAATCTGAAGTTGGAGGAAAGAGTGTGAACACCATTATGTTATTTAGAGATAGCAATAAAGATGGTAAGCCAGAGCTTACTACTTTTTTATCTGATTTAAACCAGCCTTACGGAATGGCTTTTATTGGTAATTCATTTTATGTAGCTAATACCGATGGTTTGTGGATGTTCCCTTACAAAACAGGAGATACAAAAATTACTGGAGAAGGCAAGAAGATTGTAAGCTTGCTACAGGTGGCTACAATAATCACTGGACTAGAAACTTACTAGTAAGCAAAGCGAAAGATAAAATTTACATTTCTGTAGGTTCGGGCAGTAATGTTGGCGAAAATGGTATGGAGCACGAAGTGAGAAGAGCAGCAATTTTGGAGGTAAATCCAGATGGCACTGGAGAAAAAATATTTGCCAGTGGTTTGCGTAACCCGGTTGGCATGGATTGGGCGCCAACAACCAATATGTTATGGACTGCCGTAAACGAACGTGATGGTTTAGGCGATGATTTAGTGCCAGACTATATCACTAGCGTTAAAGATGGCGGTTTTTATGGTTGGCCTTATGCCTATTTTGGTCAACACAAAGATCCGAGATTAAAGGGTGTAAATCCAGAATTGGTAAAGAAGACTTTAGTGCCAGACGTAGCGCTCGGCGCTCACACGGCTTCACTTGGCTTGGCATTCTACACCGACAATAAATTCCCAGCTAAATACCAGGGCGGAGCTTTTATTGGTCAACACGGCTCATGGAATAGATCGCAATTGGCTGGATATAAAGTTGCATTTGTTTCTTTTAAAGATGGTAGGCCAACAGGCACAATGCAAGATTTTTTAACAGGCTTTGTTGCCGATGCTTCAAAAAGTGAAGTTTATGGCCGACCTGTAGGAGTAGCTGTAGCCAATGATGGTGCTTTGCTAGTGGCAGATGATGTAAGTGGCGTGATTTGGCGTGTTTTTACAAGTAAATAAAATATAACTGTTTGATTTTAAGTTGCTTTAGTGTTGTCTGCTTTTTTGTACACTGTCTGTTTTATAGGGCTTTTACAAAGGCTCGCTAAGTGTCATTTTTACACACTTAAAATGACACACTTGAATAATGGCGAAAAAAAGCAATACGCTTTGTAACATTAAGCTTGATATTATAGCGACAAAGGTCATGTTTTCGTCATGAAAAAGGTGTTTCGAAATTATTGGCAGCAATGTTGTAATAAAGCAAAACAATTGAAGTTAATTAGATGTTGTTGTTACAGATTGGATGATTGATACAACGATTAAATTGATCTAAAGCATCCTCGCAAGAGGGTATTCTTCATAAATAGTTTGTTTGGTTTATTTTCCGGTAGGGGTTGTTCCCTACCGGAATTCTTTTTTATAGGCCTTTTGGTTAGCTACACGTGCCAGAGGTTTGTGCTAGATATATATCTTAATTTTAACAACATCAAAGCGTAAAGGATAAGAACATGATATAATCAGTGATATTTTATAACTTTTGATAATTTTGAAAAATTAAATCTGTGCATCTGTGGCTAAAAAATAATCAGACGGTTTATATTTGATTAATGTTTATACTCGAAGCCGACATTTGGCAGCAATTTATCCAACAACTTCAGCAAACTTCTTGGTTAGAATGGTTGGGCTTTGTGAGTACCATCGCATGTATTTATTTAGCTGCAAAAGAAAATATCCTAAACTGGCCAATATCTATCATAAGTATTGTAATTAGTGCGGTCTTATATTTTCAAAGCCATTTGTTTGGAGATTTCGCATTGCAGTTTTACTTTCTTTTTACTGCATTTTATGGTTGGTGGTTTTGGATAAAAAAGAAAAAGGAAGTGGCAAAGCCTATTGTAAGTATAAAAGCAATACATTGGCTAACAATTATGGCAGCTGTTTTAGTGTTTACCGGAGTTTTGGGTTATTTGCTAGATCAGTATACGCCAACCAATGTACCCTACGAAGATGGTTTTTGTACCGCCGTAAGTTTGGTGGCGCAAATTATGCTAACTAGAAAAATATTAGAAAATTGGATTTTATGGATTATCGTAGACATCTGCTATGTGCCATTGTTAATATACAAGAACTTAAATGTTTATGCGATGCTATATACAATTTTAGTTATCATTGCTCTAAAAGGACATTTGGATTGGAAAAAAACTTATCGTGAACAAGCGCATTATTAAAAAAATAGCTATCGTTGGTCCAGAGAGCACAGGAAAGTCTACCATGGCTACAGCTTTGGCTAAATATTACCAAGTGCCATGGGTGCCCGAGTATGCCAGGTACTATTGTGAGAAGTTAACCGAACCCTGTACTTTGCAAGATGAGGTTAATATGTTTCACGGGCAATATGCTTTAGAACAGTCTGTATTGGCAATGGCCGAAACAGATTTTATTATCTGTGATACTACTTTTCTAACTGTAAAAATTTGGAGTGATGCTTTTTTTGGAGAAACACCGCAAATTGTGTTAGATGCGCTACAAATAAACTCCTATGATTTTTATGTGTTATTGGATATCGATCTGCCTTGGCAGGATGATCCTTTGAGAGATTTTCCCAACCAACGCGAGCATTTTATGGAAGTGTGGCACAAAGAACTTAAAGCGCTTGGTGCAAATTATAAAGTAGTTGCTGGGATAGGGGAAGAGCGGTTTAAAAATGCAGTAGAAGTAATCGATGATTTTTTGTTAACTGAGTTCGATAATTAAAATGTGATTGGCTGTTATTTAAACGGTGTATTACGATTTTTAACCACCCCTCCTTTTAGGCGCCTCTCCAAAGGAGGGGAATGTAGGCCGCAATTCCCCTCTTTCAGAGGGGTGGTCGAAGACCGGGGTGTTGTAGGGCGATAAATATTAATCGAAATTTCAAGTTATTAAGTGCTGGTTAGTGGTCTTCAGCATTTCGAAGTTGATAGTGTTGATATTTAGTTGCCACTAATTTTTAATGAAGGGGCATTTGATGATAGGGATAAAACTTAAAATAACTCATAATTCACGTTATATTGCATACAAAAAAGGCAGCCCAAAAATGAACTGCCTTTTTCTGTTTTATTAAATCTTCTTTAAATAAAGAAAGCTAAAATGTAATATAATATCGCTGCCAAAGCTGCCGAAACAGGAATGGTTAAAACCCAAGCCCATATCAATTTAACGGTTACTCCCCATTTTACGGCAGAAGTTCCTTTTGTTAAGCCCGAGCCAATAATAGATCCTGTGATGGTGTGCGTTGTACTTACCGGAATTTTTAGGTGTTCGGTAAAGTAAAGTGTTAGAGCACCCGCTGTTTCTGCGGTTACGCCTTCAAATGGGGTTACTTTTGTAATTTTTGAACCCATTGTTTTAACAATTTTCCAACCACCACTTAAAGTTCCAACAGATATTGCGGTATAACAAGCCAATGGGATCCAAGGTGGCATGTGGGCCGCTATTTCGTTACCGTTAGCATCTTTTCCGGGCAGTACTACGTGTAGCCATTCTGGCATACTATCCATAGTAACCCCACTTTGGTGTACATAAACTAAAACTGCAGCAGCAATAATTCCCATTACTTTTTGCGAGTCGTTACCGCCGTGGCCTAAACTGAATGCAGCAGAAGATAATAGCTGCATTTTTCTAAGCCATTTGGTAGATTGATGATGGCTTAAGAAACTAAAAATCAAGCAAAAAGAGCTGATAGTTAATACGATAAAAGCAACTAAGAACCATTTGATGTTGTGCGATTCGAAAACGACGCTCCAAAACTCCGACTCGAAACGAGGCTTTAGAATTTTATCATAAGGAATCATTTGATAGTACACAAAAACAATAGTAGCAATCATCAGCGAAAGCGTAAATACCTTTGGCCAAATGCTCTTCTTTGCAGAGTGTAGCAACCAAATAGAAATAAAATAGGATACAATTGCTCCAATAAGCGGTGCAAGTACAATAAAGCCAACAATTACCAAAACACCTGTTGGCATTTCGCCAGCTTTCCCTTCTTTGTACCAGTTTACCACATCTAAGCCTGCATGTGCTATTGCTGCCCCTGCAAAACCACCAATTAAGGTATGCGAAGAACTGGAAGGGATACCGAACCACCAGGTTAATAAGTTCCATATAATAGCCGCTATTACGCCCGCTAAAATAACTGTAAGGTTAATTTCCATGGTGTTTGCTGTTTTGGCAACAGTATCGGCAACGCCGAAACCAAACACCCAATAGGCTAAAAAGTTAAAAAATGCAGCCCATACCACAGCTTGGAAAGGTGTAAGTACCTTTGTGGCCACAATGGTTGCAATTGCGTTAGCTGCATCATGAAAACCGTTGATGTAATCAAAGATCAGCGCTAAAACAATGATGATTAAGAGTATGGTCATAATGATCTTATGCGTTTTTAACCAAGATAGATTCTAGCACATTTGCTGCATCTTCACATTTATCAGTTGCAATTTCTAGCGTTTGTAACACCTCTTTTTGCTTAATTAATTCTATTGCGTTAGTTTCAAATTCGAACAAACGGGCAATAGCCAAGTTACAAGTGTAGTCCGCTTGGTTTTCTGCGCTGTTAATTCTCACGCAAGCATCAGCAATTACTCTAATGTTTTTAAAGCTTCTTAGTTCTTTAATTGCTTTTTCAAGGTCGGTACACATTTCTACAAGTAGCTCTGCTAATTTTACCATTGGCTCGCCAATATTGGTTACATTGTAAAGCTCAATGTTTCCTGCCGATGCATGGATATAATCCGCAATATCATCAATAGCGCTAGCTAGCGAGTGGATGTCTTCCCTATCAAATGGAGTGATAAAGTTTTTGCTTAATTCGATAAAGATGGTGTGAGTAATGTCATCGCCAACGTGTTCAAGGCGTTCTACCTCTTTAATGGCTTCTTTTCTTTTTTCGATATCGTCAGTAGTTACTACTATTAAAAGTGCCTCTGCAATTTTCCTAACGTTACTTCCTGCTTGCTCAAACAGTGGTTGAAATTTTTTGTCTTTAGGTGTAAAGAAGCTAAATATATTGCTCATACTCGTATTTAAATATGATGCAAAAGTAAAGTCGCAATGTTAAGTTAATGTTAACTTTTGCCACAATTTTATTTGATTGTTAACGGTTTAGCTATGTTAGCGAAATGAAATGCACTCTATTGCGCTAAAAGGGCTAAGTTTAGTCTTTATTTTTTACCGTAGTTTAACAAAGGTTCGTGGTTTTTTTGAAGCGTGAAGGCAAATGTAGTTCCAATATTTGGTGTGCTACGTACAGAAATGGTTTGTTGGTGCGCTTCTAAAATGTGTTTTACAATAGCTAGGCCCAAGCCTGTTCCGCCTTCTTTTCTAGAGCGATGCGAGTTCATTCTGTAAAATCGCTCAAATAAACGAGGTAAATGTTTTTCTTCAATGCCCATGCCATCATCAGTAACTTCGATAAGGTATTGGTCGTGCAGCTCAAATATTTTAACCGAGGTAGAACCGTTTTCTTTACCATATTTGATAGAGTTTTGAATGAGGTTCATCAGCACTTGTCTAATTTTTTCCCTATCTGCGTACACTATTGTTGGCGCCGTATATTTTTCCTTAAAAATCAGTTTTGTTTGTGTAGTTAAGGCCTTATCTTCCAATATATCGAGCACCTCTTTAATTAAGGGTACAATATCAAATCTTATGTAGTTAATGGGTATTTCGCCAGTTTCTAATTTCGAAATCGAATCTAAATCAGTAATGAGGTAACTTAAACGTTCGATATTGTTTTCTGCTTTTTTTAAGAATTTAACCGCCATTTCTGGGTCGTCTAGCAAGCAATCTTGTAGGGTTTCAATATATCCTTGTATGGCGAAAAGAGGTGTTTTAAATTCGTGAGATACGTTCGAAAGAAATTCTCTCCTAAACTGTTCTTGTTTTTTTAACAGTTCAATTTCTTTTTTCTTAGCGCCGGCCCATTCTTCTACTTCTTGTTGTACGTCGTTAATGGGGTCTGCACTTACATATTCGCCAAGTGCTTCCTTTAAATCTTTGCCGAGTTTTAGGTTGTGTATTTGCTTATAAATGAGCTTAATTTTGCTATAGATGTATTTTTCTAGTAAATAATAAAATACCAAGAAACTGGTGCCAAATGAAATTCCGAAAGATATCAATAAATAATACCAACTGCCCTGAAAGTGGTAGTTTACCAAGCCAATAGAAAGCCCAACAGCCAAAGCCGTAAATAAAACCAATACGCTAAATTTCATATTGCTAAATTACATCTATTAGGTTAAGATAATGTTAATTGCTTGCCTATAATTTTTCGGTTAAGTATTTCCAATAGCGTTTAGGTACATGTTGGGTATGTAGTTTAGTGTTTTTACGGGCTACAATATTGGTACTTTTAAAATAGTCTTTCCATAAATCGGCGTATAAAGCTTCTTGCTCATCTAACAGGTGTTGGTTAGCTTTTTTTAATAAATTTAGGTCTATATCCATTTTAATTTCTTCTACTGTTTGCAGGTCGTAATAGATACCGTAATGCCTTTTAATGTCATAGATGATCCATGTTTGGTCGGCATAACGATTTTTAAAATGGTTAACCAGTAGCGGGATAACATTGAAATCTGGATCGATGCCGGAATAAAACATTCCCTCGGCCGTTTTTTGAAAGCGGATGAATGCTTCCATTCTATGTTTTTCGCGTTCTACCTTTCTGGCTGTTTGCGTAATATTTAATACCTGTGCATTGCCGTAATTTTTTTCGGCACCCGCCTGATGCTGAAAGATGTAACAGCAGAAACCAAAAATTTCTTGGTGCATTTGGTCTATTTCTGAGAGGTAAGTACAATATATCTTCCTCATCCAGTCTCTATCTAGTCGCTTTGCCAAGCCATTCCACACCCTGTCAGCCTTGGTTCTATCTGTTAAAACCTCAAAAGCGGTCGTAAACGCATCTGGCTGATACCTGCTTTTCGGCATAACGCTAACTATTCCCGGTTTCCTTTCAAACCATTCGAAAACTGCGGTTAGTAAACCTTCTAAACTTCCATCGAAAATGTAAATCATGATTTATTCGTCTATGTAGAGACGCACAATTGTGCGTCTCTACAGTGGGCAGGTCTAAAACAACAACATTTGATTGTTAGGTGTTTTCAGGTATTTGCTCTGGCTTTCTGCTAAAATAAATCCTTTAATTTGGTGGCTCTGAAAATCCTTTAACTGGTATGGCGTATCTGCGCACGTAATAAAATGTTTCGCTCTATTGTAAGCAATCCCAATTTTTTTTAGCTGATGAATGTAGAGTTTGCCGAATTTGCGAGCCTGTACAATTTTTTGTGCGGAACCTACGCCAATACCCGGTACACGTAAAATCATTTGGTAGTCTGCCGTGTTAATATCGATAGGAAAGAGGTGCATGTTTCTTAACGCCCAGCTCAATTTTGGGTCAATATCGGTATCTAAATGAGGATTGGCATCATTCAGTAATTCGCGAACATCAAAGCCATAAAAGCGCATTAACCAATCGGTTTGGTAAAGCCGGTTTTCTCGCAACAGTGGCGGTTGTGTGCCCAAAACTGGCATTCTACTATCGTTACTAATAGGAATGTAGCCCGAATAATAAACTCGCTTTAGCGAAAAGCTACGGTAGAAATTTGCAGCGGTGTACATAATTTCTTTATCGGTTTCGGGCGTGGCGCCAATAACCATTTGCGTGCTCTGGCCAGCAGGAACAAACTTGGGTACACTTTTAATCAGTTTTTTTTCTTCTTTAAATTGGATGATTTGATTTTTTACAAAACCTAATGGTTTAATCACATCTTCGTGGCTTTTTTCTGGAGCTAAAAGTTTCAAGCCAGTTTCCGTTGGCATCTCTAAGTTGATGCTCATCCTGTCTGCGTATAGCCCGGCTTCGGTAATCAGCTCGTCGCTTGCACCAGGAATGGTTTTTAAGTGAATGTATCCATTGTAGTTTTCTTCGAGCCTCAATTTTTTTACCACACGAAGTAATCTTTCCATGGTAAAATCGGCATTTTTGAAGATGCCCGAGCTTAAAAAAAGCCCTTCTATATAGTTTCTACGGTAGAAATTCATGGTTAGCTCTACCACTTCATCTACAGTAAAAGCGGCACGTTCTATGTCATTGCTTCTGCGAGAAACACAATAAGCACAATCAAAGATACAATGATTGGTAAGAAGAATTTTAAGTAAAGAAACACACCTTCCGTCTTCTGTATAAGTATGGCAAATACCAGATTTGTGCCCATTTCCTACACCTTTGTTAGTGTTTTTTCTGTCGCTACCGCTCGATGAGCACGAAACATCATACTTTGCCGCATCGGCCAATATGTTTAACTTTTCTCTTAATCTTTCAGACATATCAAACTATTTTACTAACAAATATAGTAAAATAGCTAATATTTTTAGTTTATTTTTTACCTTCCCATTCTGCGTAAAACTGATCGAGATACGAAAGCATAAAATCATGCCGCTGTTTGGCCATGTTTTTCCCAGTTTCGGTTTTCATCAAATCTTTTAGCAACAATAGCTTTTCGTAAAAATGGTTAATGGTAGGAGCGGTGGTATTTTTATACTCTTCTTTGGTCATTTTTAAATTAGGTTTGATAGCTGGGTCATACAAAACCCTATTCTTGAAACCTCCGTAGGTAAATGCTCTGGCAATGCCAATAGCGCCAATGGCATCTAGCCTATCAGCGTCTTGTACTACATCCAATTCTTTTGAAGTGTAATTGATTTGGCCAAAACTTGCCTTAAACGATAGGTTTTTAATAATCAGTTTTACTTCGTTAATTATTTGTGGTTGCACGCCTATATTCTCTAAAAAATCTCCAGCTTTTTGTGGTCCAATTTCTTCGTCTCCACCGTTAAATTTACTATCTGCAATATCATGCAGCAATGCAGCTAAGGCTACAACTAACGCATCTGCTTTTTCAGTTTCGTTAATGTGTTGTGCAGTTTTATACACTCTTTCTATATGGAACCAATCATGTCCTGCTTCTGCATTTTTTAGAACGGTTTTAACAAAGGTTATGGTTTGATCAATGATGTTTTGCATGGAGCAAAGGTATAACGTAAATTGCGGCAATTAAAGTAATTGTGGCGTTTGCGCAAAATAAAAAAGCCCGACGGTCTGGTCGGGCTTGGTGTGCTATGCTTACTTGTTGTTGCTAGTTTCTTTTTGAAGCCAGTAGTTCATAGGTGTCTACATCAAGTAGCTTAGCGATGTGGAAAAGCCTGTCTAGCGTAATTTTACTATAGCCTAACTCAATTTTGCTGTAAGCATTTTGAGAAATGCCAATTTTGGTAGCTAGATACTCTTGCGAAAAATTTTTGAATTCGCGTACTTTTCTAATTCTTAAGGCGATGCGTTGCATCTCTTTTCTGTAAGTTTCGTTCATCATGTAGGTAGTTAAGTGTATTTGAAGCTATACAAATATTTTGCCAACCACAACACGTGTGAGTAAAACTTTTAAGATTACGATATATTTCTTACAACTTTTTTAGCTATTGTTTGTTTGGACGTTCATTTTCTGGTCTTCTACTGCCATCATATAGCTCATATTCTAACATTCTGCAATCGAGTTTCCCGTTGTAAAATTCTATCTTTTTATCGGCTTTAAGCCCTATTTTCTTTGCTAAATCGGGGTTTCCGGTAAAAATATATCCATAATAGCCCTTACATTTGGTTTTCATAAAATCGCCCATGCGCTTGTAGGTCAATTCTAGTTTGCTGTGTGTACCCAATCTTTCCCCATATTCGGGATTAAATACCACAACGCCTTTCCCACCTTCGGGCACATGCGTATCTGCAAAGTCGCAAACCTCAAATTGTATGAGTTGGTCAACCCCTGCGGTTTTAGCATTTTTTCTACTAACCTCAACTGCATCTTCAGAAATATCGGTAGCTATAATCTGTAAGTCTATGTTTTTAATTACCTGATCTTTTAAAATCCTGCGTTCGGCAAAAAAAACTTCTTCATCATAGCCTATAATGTGCATAAAGCCGTAATTCATGCGGTATAAGCCTGGCCTACGGTTGGTTGCAAGTAAAGCTGCTTCTATGGCCAAGGTTCCAGAGCCGCACATTGGGTTTACAAATGGAGATTTTTGGTCCCATTTGGTAGCTAAAACTGTGCTTGCAGCTAAGGCTTCTAGCATTGGCGCTTTGCCAGGTATTTTTCTGTACCCGTGTTTGCTCAATGTTTCGCCGCTAGTATCTATGAAAACATCAGCATCGCTATCTTTCCAATATAAATGTACTACGGCCTTATTGGCGTCGGAGCCAGTATTTGGGCGAATGCCTTTTTTATCTTTAATTCTATCTACAATGGCATCTTTAACCTTTAAATTAGCAAATAAGGGGGTAGTGATAAATGCATTATCTACATTAGAGGTAACGGAGAAATAACCAGAGAAATCTAGTAATTCTTCCCACTCCATGGCTACTAAGGCTGTGTAAAGCTCTTCTGGATTTTTAGCAGTAAAGCTTTTTAAGCTATATAAAATTTGACTTGCACAACGCAAGTTTAGGTTAAGCTTGATACACTCGTTAAGGGTAATGTTTAGCTCAACCCCGGTAGAGAAACTTCTTATTATGGTATAGCCTAGTTCTTCTACTTCTGCTTGTAGGTAGGTTGATAGCCTTTTATTACAGGTAATGATTACCTTACTCTTGGTGTGGAAAACTTGTGTCATATCATTTGCGAAGTTATCAATAAAAATATAGAGATTTGGGTGGAAGAGAAATATTATAGTACAGCTATGGAAATTAAAGGTAAGGTGCACGAAATTGGTGCAGTACAACAAGTGAGTGAAACGTTCAAAAAACGTGATTTGATAGTAGAATATGCAGAAAACCCAACCTATCCAGAATACATTAGGTTTGAGGCGTTACAAGATAAAACCGCTTTGTTGGATAGCTTAAAGGCTGGCGACGAGATTGAGGTTTCGTTTAACTTGCGTGGTCGCCCGTGGACAAATAAGGAAGGGGTAACCTCATATTTTAACAGTTTGGTGGTATGGCGTGTTACTGCTTTGGCTAATGCAGCAGGAGCAGCACCAGCAGCTGCACCGCAATATGCAGCACCTGCAGATGTAAGCACCGCCGCTGGCGAAGATGACGATTTGCCGTTTTAATAAGCTCTCTAACATCGCTTTTTAAGAAAACACTTTATAATTTGATGAGCCTCGATTTAAAATCGGGGCTTTTTTGCGTTTAGTTACTGTTAAAAATTGTTAAAGCATAGCTGCTTTCGGGTTTATCTTCGCTATTTTTGAAATAGTTGCGATGAAAAAGAAGAGCCTTTGGATAATTACCGCCTTAATGACCTTTGCGTTGTTGGGGGTTTTTGTGATGCAGATGTATTACATTAGGGAGTCGTACAACCTAAAATCTCAGTTGTTCGAACAGAATGTAAACCAAGCGCTAGTTGCCGTTGTTAATAAAATACAGAAACAGAATGTTATTCATCGTATTAACCAAAAAGACAATGAGTTCAAGGAATTAGAGGTTAGCAACATACGAAGTAAAACAGACAGTATTGTATCATTCAAGGTAAAGTTCAAAGAAAACGAAATTCAACGAAAGCTAAAGCAGCAGCAGCAGATTTTAGCTTATTTAAATTTCCAAGATAGTATTATTAATGCCAATTATCTTCAGCCTCAAATTATTAGCGAAGAAGATTATGCCATCTTATCCAACCCCAAACCTAATGAAAGCACACTCACATTTAACATTAACGAGTTAAGAACGCCAGATGGTAAGGTGGTAAGTCGGAGGCTATCCTCTAATTATTCCCGTAAGCGCCCAGTAATTAGGCTAAACCAATTGCCAGATACCATTATATATTTGGCATTTAGCCCTACAGATCTTAGGCCTCAATTTATCACATTGCCATCTGTAGACGCAGATTTGAAAGTGAGATTTAAAATGGAGGATGCCAAGGCGGAGCATAAGTACAAAATTGAGCTTGAGCGATTGTACGCAGATACCGTTAATTTATTCGCTAACGGCAGAAATGTGATGCTTTTGCGGGATGTGGCCAAAGAGATGGCTAATAAAAACGTGCCCCTTGAAGATAGGATGCCTAGTCAAGAAATTGTAGATACATTAATTAAGGCAGAACTGCTGAGTAAGAATATTGATTTAGATTATAATTATTGGGTAACGCCATCAAGAAATACGGGCAAGGTTATTTACCAGAACGCATCTTTGCCAACAGGCGATGTAATGCCTAAAAACACCTTTAGCAAAGTTATTTTTGGCAACGATTTGCTTACCAAAGATCCGGGAATGCTGTATGTGAGTTTCCCCAACAAAAATTCGTTGATATTTAATAACATGTTTGTAACCTTGGCGTCTTCTGTAGGCTTGTTATTGGTACTCATCTCTATTTTTGCTTATACCATTTATGCCATCATCCGCCAGAAAAAACTTTCGGAGATGAAAACAGATTTTATCAACAACATGACGCATGAGTTTAAAACTCCTGTAGCTACCATCATGATTGCTAGCGAAGCCCTAAAAGATCCTGATTTAACACCAGATAAGGCAAGGGTTAACCGTTTGGCCGGCATTATTTACGATGAGAATGTGCGTTTAGGTAATCACATTGAAAGGGTGTTGAACGTGGCCAAACTAGATAACAAAGAACTTAAGCTAGAGCGCAACCCAGTAGCCATTAATGATTTGATTGCGTTAGTGGTAGATAGCATGAGCCTACAACTACAAAAGAAAGATACCGCATTGATTTTAGCATTAGATGCTAATCCGGATGTGGTTATTGGCGATGAACTGCATCTTTCGAATATGATTTACAATTTGATTGATAACGCAAATAAATACAGTCCAGAAAACCCTAAAATAACCATAAAAACCAAAACCTTGGGCAGAGAGATTTGTATAGAAGTGAGCGATGAAGGAATTGGAATGAGTAAGGAGCAGAGCAAAAGAATATTTGATCAGTTTTACAGGGTACCTACAGGAAATTTACACGACGTGAAAGGTTTTGGCCTAGGTTTAAGCTATGTAAACGACATTATTAAACAGATGAACGGTACCATTAAGGTGCAAAGCGAGAAAGATAAAGGAACCACATTTGTAATACATTTACCATTAAATTAAGCAAACGATATGAAGAAAATACTGTTGGTTGAGGATGATCCGAATTTAGGATTGCTGCTGCAAGACTACTTACAGATTAAAGGTAATTTTGAAGTGGTGTTATGTGCCGACGGCGAAGAAGGCTTAAAAGCCTTTGGCAAACAAGCTTTTGATATTTGTATTTTAGATGTGATGATGCCCAAAAAAGATGGTTTTACATTGGGCAAAGAAATCAGAAAGTCTGACCCGAACGTGCCCATTATTTTTGCCACTGCAAAATCTATGATGGAAGATAAAGCTTCGGCTTACGATTTGGGCGGCGATGATTACATTACCAAGCCATTTAGAATTGAGGAGCTTTTGCTTCGTATCAACGCTTTATTAAAAAGGGTTTCTACGGTACAAACGGTGCAAGAAGAAGAACCAAAGCAATTTGAAATAGGCAATTATACTTTTGATTATACCACGCAATTAATTCATTTTAAAGGGGCGCAACAAAAACTATCTACCAAAGAAGCAGAGTTATTGCGTTTGCTATGCTTAAAGAAAAATAGTGTGCTTACTAGAGAAGAAGCATTAATACATATTTGGCATGATGATAATTACTTTAATGGCCGTAGCATGGATGTGTTTTTAAGTAAGTTGCGTAAATATTTGAGAGAAGATCCAAAAGTAGAAATCATCAATGTTCACGGCAAAGGATATAAATTGGTAGTGAATTAAGCGTTGGGTTAATCGGTTAATTGTGTATTTGGTTAATCGTTTAATCTTGGAAACGTAAAAAAATAAAATCGGTTAACTGCTTTGGCTAGCGGTTAACCGATTTTTCAGTTTAAACAGTTAACCTAACTACATCATCGCCCATTTAAACGTTTGGTGCGCCGATTTTCCCCAGCTTTTTAGGGCTGATTTTAAAATATCGTATAGCTGTTTGTTGTTTACCGGTTTTCCTTTGGTTGGTATTTTTAGTTTATCCTCGCTAACTGGGGCATCGCTTACCGAAGTTGCAAACCAAGTTACATGCTCGTGTGGTAGGGCCAATCCCAAAATCATTCCGGGTAAACCACCAAAAGATTCTGGGCCGCCACTAACCGCAATTTCTTCGGTATAAAAGGCAACTACATAAACAGAATCCATTACCAAAGCATTTGCTCTACGGCAATTGTAGCCCGCAATTTCCCTAAACTCATCGGTAATTTTCCAATTTATTTTTCGGGTACTATCGCTTACCATGTAAGTTTCATCGTAAACTTTTTTTTGGGTTTTGCTGGTTCCAGCTTTAACGTTTGTTAAAATACTATTTGCCTGTTTAAACTCTATCATATCCCCAAACCAACCACCAGTGCTTGCAATGGCTTCCTCTGTAGGTATAAAGGCGGTAGTTTCTTTACCGAAATAAAGTGTGCTTTTCGAAATCTTAAACTGTGGGTTGTTCTTTTGATAGTTTTCTAATGCTGCTTTATAAAAACTGTCATCGCCTCCGCCCCAGATTTTAATTTGATCTTTAATTAAGGTGTAAGCATTGATGCGTTTTTCGTATGCTATAGTCCCCTGGGTTACAAAACGGGCATGTTGAGCATTTGAGTGAAACGCTACGAGCAATAGATATGCGCTTATGATATATGTTAATTTTTTCATTTTTTTAGAGAATTAGATTCAGTTTGTTTTTGGCGCCCCAACGCCCATTTTGTTGAAATCCCAGATGAGCGAGAACATGAAATATTGCCCGATGTTATTGTAGGTAGTTTGGATAATCGAGCTTCCTGATGCATAACGGTTGAAACCTTTATTCTCATCTAACATATCGTTGGCACTAATTGAGAATTTTAAAGTTTCTTGTTTAAAGAATGCTTTGGTTAAAGTGGCGTTAATGATTAGCCTTTCAAAATTATTATCGAACGATTGTGTACTAGGTTGATACGTGTATTCGGAGTTTAAAGAGAACCTAATTTTTTTAGGTAGCTTTAATTGTGCATCGAAATAGCCGCTATATCCCCAACCTTGGTTGCTTAGGTTTTTTTGTAAAGAAGCTACTTGAGATTGGTACCTAGGGCCAAACGAGAGATAGAAATTATTGTTTTCTCCGTATTTGCTTAAGTTAAGTGAAGGGCCAAAGTTAATGCTGTTGGTTTTATTCAACTGTGTTAGGTTTGTCGTGTTATCGAAAACGTAGTTGTAATTGGTAGACCCGTTAGAACTTAGCTCAACTCCGGCATTGATATCAAATAAAAATTTCAGCTTTCTAGAAAACCCTATATAAGTGCTGTAGTTGGCAGGTGTTGCATCTTCTAAGTTTACAGACTTGTAAATGGTGCGGCCTTCTAAATCTGTAACGTTGCTGCTTACAATAGCATTGTTAACGAAACCACCATTAGCGCTGATGTAGAAATTTTGGCTGCTAATTACCTTATAGGTGTTGTAGCGTATATTAAAGCGGTTGTTGTAAGCGGGTTTCAATAATGGGTTACCTTCGGGTAGGTTTAGTGGGTCGTCGTTGGTTCTTACTGGCTGCAATTGGTTTACGGTTGGTTGCGTAGTAGAGCCGTTGTATCTAAAAGTAAACGATTTTTGTGCGGAGAACTTGTATTGATACATTGCCTGTGGCAACCAATTGATAAAATTGCGGTTAAATGTTTGGTTGCTGTATTGCTCTACTTGATCGAAGTTTACGAAACTCGTTTTTGTACCAAAGTTTATTACGGTTTTCCCTTTTTTATAATTGAAAATGGCACCAACTTGGTTAATTAGCTGGTCTGATTGGAAATTGTTGCTAAAGGTGGTGTTTAGTTGATCGTAATTGCCAGATAAACCCCTATCATAAGTTTTCCTATGCGCATCGTTACTACTTAAACTGATGCCATAACTAGCTACTAAGCTCAAAAATTTGCTAAGCGGCTCGGTATAGGTTAGGTTGGCAGCCAACTTGTTCAACACCACATCATTGTCGTTTAGCTGATCAATCTCTTCTTTTCTTACAAAAGAACCCGCATCGTCATAAAAGTTGTTATTAGAATATAAATTGCCGTCGGTATTGTTTTTGCTATAGTTTTGAGACAAGTTGATAGAGAAGTTTCTTCCAACTTTTTTCAGTTTTTTGGTGTAAAGTGCACTCCAGTTGAACAGCTGTTGTCTTCCTTTGTTAGCGGTGGTTCTTTCGGACGTATTGATTAAACTTTGATCGCCACGTCTACTCTCAGAGCCAAATGTACTTTCTAGTTCGGTGTTTTTAAGCGTGCCGTCTATCACAACTTTTAAATTAGCGCTGGTATCTAGTTTTACGTTGTAGGTAGCATCCAATTTTTGTCTAAACAGGTCGCTTTCGCGGTTATCATCACTAGTGGTTACAATGAGCCCACCAATTAAGTTATTCTGATTAATGGTGTTTTTATCTGTTTTCACATTGAGTGAACCAGCTTTATAGTTCGTATTTAAAGAATGCTTATCGTTTTTCCACTTGTTTTCGTAGTGTATACCTCCGTTATGAGCAGTTGGAATACCTTCTCCCCAATATCTGCCACCACCATCAAGTTCGTCGCCGCCGGTGGTAAAGAATATCATTCCGTCATCAGTCATTTCCATGTTACTAGAGGCACCAAATCTGTCAGCATCATTCCAATCTAAACCCGTTTTTCCTGTATTACTAGAGGTAAAATAAGCCGCAATTTTTTCTTTATTCTTAAACTTATTGATCATGGCCTGGATCTGATAAAAATCATCAGTGCCATAACCCGCATCTACTTTGCCAAAGTAGCCTTGTTTTTTATCGTCTTTCAGTACGATATTTAAGGTTTGCTTTTTTTCGCCATCATCAACACCGGTAAAAGCCGCTTGGTCGCTGGCTTTTTCAAATAATTGCACTTTGTCAACCATATCGGCCCTTAGGTTTTTGGTTACCAAGGTTGGGTCGTCGCCAAAAAACTCCTCTCCATCTACCAAAACTTTTTCTACCGTTTTACCTTGTGCGGTAATTTTGCCTTGGGCATCAACCGTTACACCCGGAAATTTCTTTAGCAAATCTTCTACACGATCATTTGGCTGTATTTTGTACGCAGCAGCATTAAATTCTGTGGTGTCGCCTTTAATTTTAATAGCCGCTGCCTGTCCCTTAATAATTACCTCGTTTAGTAACTTGGCTTTGGTTTTCATGTCTATCACTTTAAAATCGATAGATTTATTGGCAGAATCTAAAGTGAATTTGTTTACAAAATCGGCATACTCAGGGTAGGTTACCAAGAGGATGAAACTTCCATTTTTCATTTGCCCAAAAGAGAAGTTTCCATCTGGGGTAGCTCTGGTAAACTTGTAAAGTGTAGAGTCTTTTGCGTTTAACACACTAATTGTGGCATTGTGCAGTTTAGCGTTGGCAGATAGGTCGGCAATGGTGCCTTTTGCAGAATTTGTTTGCGAAAATGCTGAATAAGAAAACAGCAAAATCGTTAACACGGCGAGTAACGTTTTCTTCATGTTTATAGTTTGATTAACGGCTAAAATAATAACTAAAATTTTAGTTATGAAATGTTTTAACAATTTTAACCTTTGTTAACAATATTGTTATAGATATAAGTTGCTGATTGTTAGTATTTGTTGCACAACTGCTTTAAAAAAATTGGACGTTTAAGCTAAAGGCAGCTTTAGTAACGAAATAGCCGAAAAATAAAAAATCAGCTATTCATACAAATACAGATTCGTAAATAATAAAGCTAAATTTGTAAATTGACGATAGGGTTATTAAACTCAAGCAAAATTAAAATCGATTTGGAAGAAAACGAACATCTACAACCTGCCGAGCTTGCTGCGAAATTTGTTAACCAAACCTCAAGGCATATTTTCTTAACCGGAAAAGCGGGAACGGGGAAAACTACGTTCTTGCGCAATATCATTACCAAAACTCACAAAAGAGCCGTAATTGTTGCACCTACGGGTATTGCAGCCATTAACGCTGCGGGTGTTACCATCCATTCGTTGTTTCAATTGCCTTTTGGTACGTTTGTTCCCCGCATTACACCAGATCAAAAGTTGCCTTCGGGCGTGCCTTACAATACACCAAAGAGTTTAGTGAGGCACCTAAGCATGAATGCCGTTAAACGCAGGATTTTGCTAGATATGGAACTTCTGGTTATTGACGAGGTAAGTATGCTCCGGGCAGATTTGCTAGACGCAATTGACTTTGTACTACGCTACGTGAGGCGAAATAACGAAAATTTTGGTGGCGTGCAAGTGCTTTTCATTGGCGATTTATACCAACTGCCGCCAGTAGTGAGAAACCAAGAGCAAGCGTTGCTCAGCATGTTCTATCAAAGTGCTTTCTTTTTTGATGCACTTTGCCTAAAAACCAATCCACCGATTTACATTGAACTAGATAAAATTTACCGCCAGTCTGATCAAACTTTTGTTGACTTACTGAACAACCTGCGTAATAATATGGCCACCGAGCAAGACATCGCTCTGCTTAAAAGCCACTACCAAGAAAACTACAAACCCAATTTAAACGACAACTACATTACTTTAACTACCCATAACAGCAAAGCTGATGCACTAAACCGTAGCAGCTTAGCCGAGTTAAAAGGGAAATCTTATTTCTACAATGCGGTTATCGAAAAAGAATTTGCCGAAAGCGCTTATCCGATAGAGAAAACTTTAGAACTTAAAATTGGTGCGCAGGTAATGTTCATCAAAAATGACCCTAAAGGCGAGCAACGATTTTTTAATGGAAAGTTAGCTGTGGTTACCGATTTAAAAAGCGATTTTATTGAGGTGTTGCCAGAGGGGAATAAATATCCGATTAGTTTAGAGCAGTACGTTTGGAAAAATATTAGGTACACCACCAACAAACATACCAACGAAATTGAAGAGGAAGAGATAGGTACCTTTACCCAGTACCCCATTAAATTGGCCTGGGCCATTACGGTACATAAAAGTCAGGGTTTAACATTTGATAGAGCAATTGTAGATATTGGCGATGCTTTTGCACCGGGCCAAATTTATGTAGCGCTATCGCGATTGCGATCTATAGATGGGTTGATATTGACTTCGCACTTAAACAACAGGGGCATGAAAGCCGATCAAAATGTGGCCTATTATTCGCGAACAAAAGATGAGCAAGAAAGTTTGCTAACGCAGATAACGAGAGAAGCCGATGCCTTCTTAAAACAATCTTTACTACAAGCTTTTAACTTTACTTTATTGGATAATTTTGTTTACGAACATGTGTTTAGCTACAGTAAAGACGAAAAACGTTCGGTAAAGCAAACCCATTTGCCTTGGGCGGTAAAATTGCAACAAGAGTTAATGGCAGCAAAAGTTCATGCAGACAAGTTCTTAAAGCAAATAGATCGGCTTTTAGTTTTAGGACAAGCGGTGGATATGGATTTGTTGATTACTCGTACACAGGCGGCTAGGAATTACTTTATTCCAATTTTAGAGGCACTTAGCAAAACAATTTTTGAGCAAATTGAAGCGGTAAAAGAACAAAAGCAAACCAAAGAGTACCTTCACGAATTGATTGACCTGGAAGCCATGTTTTACGAACAGTTTAAAAAAATTGTTCGTGCTAAGGCAATGTTGAGCGCAAAGGCTAATGGTGTAGAAATAGGCAAAGAAGACCTGAATGAGCTTTACGGGTTATCTAAACGTGAGGAGCAAATGAAGAAAGCCTACAGCCTACCTAACAAAGAAGAGCTAGAGCGGGTAGGTGGTGATACTAAACCTCGGTTTAAGAAAAAAGAAGCAAAAGAAAAGACGCCAAAAATAGACACCAAAGAGGTAACGCTAGCTTTATTTAACGAAGGTAAAACGCCAACTGAAATTGCCGCAGAAAGAAAAATGACCAAAGGAACCATAGAAGGGCACTTGGCGCATTACATTGCCAAGCAAGAAATTAGTGCCGATAAAGTGATTGCCAAACATAAATTAGATGTTCTTTTGGGCGCTATTCGGGAGCTTAAAAGTATAAAGCTAAACGAAGTTAGAGATCATGTGGGCAAGGCTTATGATTTTGGAGAAATACGTATCGCCATTGCTGCGTATATCGCCGAAGGGGAGTAAAGCTTTCCGAAATTATTCGGAATAAACCTACCCAACCTCCCGCCAAAGGGGAGGAGTTGCAGAGCGCTACAGATAACATACCGTCAATTTCTGGCGATAGGAGAATTGAAAAACAACGAAGTTAAATCTAGCATGATGATGAATAACTCTTTAGATTTCTCAGTCATACTTCCTTCGAAACGACGTGGTGCCAATAAAAAAAGCTCCAAGCAAACGCTCGGAGCCTCAAATTATAAAAGGGTGTATTTGCGCTATTCTTTCCAGCCACCGCCTAAAGCACGGTACAAATTCACTATAGATTGTAATTTCTGTAACTTATCACTTACGGCACTCAATTGGGCAGTTAGCAAACTTTGTTCAGATGTCAATACATCGGTATAGTTCGTAGCAGAGCTGAATTTTAACAATTCTTTAGTGTAATCTACTGCTTTTTCTAAAGAAGCAATTTGCTTTTCTCTCGAATTTTCTTTTTCTACTGCTGCTTGATAGGCATATAAAGCATTTGATACTTCGGAACCTGCAGTTAACACCGCTTTTTGGAAAGCAAAATACGATTCTTGTTGAGCTGCTTTGGCAGAAGTTAATCTGGCTTTATTTTGCCCTTTATTAAAAATAGGCTGTGTTAAGCCAGCAACAAAGCTGTAGAAAATAGAATTGTTAAAGAAGTTCTCTAGCTTTAGCGAAGATAAACCGCCGTTAGCTGTTAAGGTTAACTGCGGGTAGAAATAAGTCTTTGCCAAGTTGGTGTTCTCAAAAGCAACCCTAAAGGCTAACTCGGCTTGTTGTACATCGGGCCTGTTTTTCAGCAGTTGAGAAGACAAGCCTACCTTCAAATCTTTGTAATCTTGCTGTGCTTCTAAGGTGTTCCTCGTTACCGAACCTGCTCCTTTTCCTAACAAAAGGTTTAGTGCATTTTCTGTTTCTCTAATGCTTCTTTTCAAATCTGGAATGCTTACTTCGGCAGCATACCTGTTCGCTTCGCTTTGCACTACTGCAGCGCCATTTACAATGCCTGCTTCTTTCAATTCCTTAATTGCTTCTACGTTTTTAATACGGCTAGCTAAGGTTTGCTCGGTAATTTTCAATTGTAAATCTAAAGCCAACAATGTATAGTAATTGGTAGCAATAGAACTAATTAGTTGAGTTTGTACCGCACGTTTAGCCGCATCTGTTTGTAGGTACGAAGCCAACGCCGAACGTTTGGCACTTCCCAATTTACCCCAAACATCAATTTCCCAAGCTGTGCTTAATTGTGCTCTATACAATTGTGTTTCTAGTGGGATGTTAATGCTAGGAGGCAAGTTTAAAGCTGCTCTAGATTGTTTGTTGTCGGTTGCTGATACATCTAGATTTAAGCTTGGTAAAAAAGCTGTTTTGCTTAGGCGTAAGTTCGCTTCTGCACTTTTCATTCTTTCTATGGATGCCTTTAAATCTAAATTGTTCTCAATTCCTTCTTTAATTAAAGCTTGTAATTGTGGGTCGCTAAATAAAGTTGATGTAGGCAAATCTGCAATAGTTGCCGAGTCTGTTTGTGCTACATCTCTGTACAAACCATCCGCTTTTAATTCTTCGGGTGTTTTATATTTTTGGGTTACACAGGCCCCCAAACTTAAAAGTAGGGAACCTGTAATGAATATGGATATTTTCTGATTTCTTGTCATTTTGCTATGCTGAAATTATGCTTCAGGAGTGTCTATTTTGTCGAAGTTTAAGTGCGTTTGTCTTTCCATTACACTTTCGTCATACGGAGATTTACTACTTACCTTTTCTTGTAAGGTTTGGAAAACGATAAACAATACAGGGATAATGAACACCCCAAATATGGTTCCGATTAACATACCGCCAACTGCACCTGTACCGATAGACGTGTTACCCGCAGCACCTACACCTGTAGAAAGCATTAGAGGTAAAAGTCCTAAGATAAAGGCGAATGAGGTCATCAAAATTGGTCTTAACCTAGCCGTTGCGCCTTCTAGTGCAGCTTGCAAAATGGTCATTCCTTTTCTTCTTCGCTCTGCGGCAAACTCTACAATTAAGATGGCATTTTTCGCTAATAAACCAATTAACATGATGAGTGTAATTTGGGTGTAGATGTTATTATCGATACCAAAAATCTTATCGAAGATAAATACACCTGCTAAACCTACCGGAAGTGAAAGAATTACTGCCAATGGCAACACATAACTCTCATACTGTGCACAAAGTAGGAAGTAAACAAACACCAAGCACAGCATGAAGATAAATATAGTTTGGTTGCCACTTGCTTGCTCTTCTCTAGATAAGCCAGAGTATTCGTAACCATATCCTTGCGGCAATAATTTAGCAGCTTCTTCTTCAACGGCTTTAAGGGCATCTCCAGAACTAAAACCAGGGTTAGGGTTTCCGGTAATAGCGATGGATGTATAAAGGTTAAACCTTGAAATGGCCTGTGGACCATAAACTCTCTCAGTAGATATGAAACCTGTAATAGGAGCCATTTCGCCACTTGGGGTACGAACATACACACCATTTAAACTTTCTAAATTGGCTCTATATTGTGGGTCTGCTTGATAAACCACTCTATATTGCTTACCAAATTTGTTAAAGTTTGATGCATATACGCCACCATAGTAGCCTTGCATTACGCTCATTACATCATTTACATTTAAACCAGCTTGTTTAATCTTAGCCACGTTGGCCGTAATTAAATATTGAGGGAAATTAGGGTTAAATGACGTTGCCGCATACTGAATTTCTGGACGTTGGTTTAAAGCCGCCAAAAATTTGGTAGCTACCTCGTTAAACGCGTTGATGGTTCCGCCAGTTTTGTCCTGCAATTGAAATTCGAAACCACCACCAGTACCAAAACCTTGAATGGTTGGCGGGGCAAAGAAAATGATTTTTGCTTCTTTGATGTTCGCCGTTTTTGCAAAAAGCTCGCCAATAATAGTTTTTACATCACGTTTACGTTCGTCCCAAGGTTTTAAACGGGCAATTACCATACCGTAAGAACTTCCAGAACCACTAATCATGGCTCTACCAACCACTCTTAAGGTTAACCTCACTTCTGGTATAGTTCTTACAATTTCGTCTATTTTGGTTACAATTTCGTCTGTTCTTTCTTGCGATGTTCCCGGTGGTAAAGAAATATCAGACATGATGGCTCCTAAATCTTCATTGGGTACAAATCCTTTTGGTGTAGTATTAAACGCCCATACAAAAGCAGCAACAAAAGCCAAAAGACCTAAACCCGCTATCCATTTTTTCTTCGCCAAAAAATAAACAGAGCCTTTATACTTACGGGTCATGGTTTCGAAAGAGGTATTGAAAGCAGCATAAAAGCGTTTCATAAATCCTTTTTTCTCTTCATGGTCGTCTTTGTGTGGCTTTAATAAAAGTGCACAAAGGGCAGGACTTAACGTTAATGCGTTAATTGCCGATAAAATGATGGCGATGGCGAGTGTTAATCCAAATTGCTTATAAAATACACCCGACGAACCGCTGATAAAACTTACCGGAACAAATACCGCAGCCATTACCAGAGTGATGGAAATGATCGCTCCGGTAATTTCTTCCATAGCGTCTTGCGTAGCTTTTTTGGCAGATTTATAACCTTTGTCGAGCTTGGCATGTACCGCCTCTACAACCACAATGGCGTCATCTACCACAATACCGATGGCAAGTACCAATGCAAATAGCGTTAATAAATTAATGGTAAAGCCAAATAAACTTAAAAAGAAAAACGTACCTACAATGGCAACGGGTACCGAAATGGCGGGTATTAACGTAGATTTAAAATCTTGAAGAAACAAGAATACCACTACGAATACCAAGATGAAGGCTTCAACCAAAGTGTGTAATACTTTTTCGATTGATGCATCTAAGAAATCGTTTACGTTGGTCAACACCTCATATTTAATCCCACTAGGGAAATCCGCTTTTGCTGTTTCCAAGGCCTTTAGCGCACCATCAATTACTTCTTTCGCATTCGAACCCGCAGTTTGGTTTACAGCAAAACCTAAGGCCGCTTTTCCGTTTAGTTGAACAGAAGAGGCATAACTTTGCGCTCCCAATTCAATACGGGCAATGTCTTTCAGCTTCAAAACCTGACCGTTTTCCGCAGTTCGGATAATCATGTCGCCAAACTGCGTTTCGTCTTTCAATCTTCCGGTATATTTTAAAGTATATTGGAAAGATTGTTGTCCTTGTTCGCCCAATTGGCCAGGTGCGGCTTCAATGTTTTGATCAGCCAAAGCAGCACTCACATCGCTTGGTATCAGTCCGTAAGCCGCCATCACATCTGGTTTTAGCCACAAACGCATGGTGTATATAGATTGGCCAAACGCATTTACATCGCCTACGCCGGTAACCCTTTTAATTTGTGGGATGATATTGATTTCGGCATAGTTTTGTAAGAATTTTTGATCGTAGGCCGGGTCTTCGCTATTTAGTGCGAAAATAAGCACGTTACTCGACTGTCTTTTAGCGGTAATTACACCCGCACGAGTAACTTCGGCAGGTAATAAACTGGTAGCACGAGCCACACGGTTTTGTACGTTTACCGCAGCTAAATCGGGGTTTGTACCTAACTTAAAGTTAACGGTAATGGTTGCAGAACCATCGTTTCCGGCAGAGGAAGTCATGTAGGTCATGTCTTCTACGCCGTTAATTTGTTCTTCGAGCGGAACAACAACGCTACTCATTACCACATCGGCATTGGCACCTTGGTAAGAGGCAGAAACCTGCACCGTTGGTGGTGCAATTTCTGGATATTGCGAAACAGGCAAGGTAATGATACCTAGGACCCCTAAAATCAAAATGATGATGGAGATTACCGTAGAAAGTACCGGCCTGTCGATAAATTTTTTAAACATGAGAATCGATTTTCGATTTTAAAATTACGCCCTAACCCCCTAAAGGGGGAATGAGATTGATTAACGCTTAGTCTTTTTAAGCCCCTTTAGGGGTTTGGGGTTTTATTCTTAGCTTCAGCAAATACCGAATCAGCAGATTTTATTTGGGGCTTAATTTTGTCGCCATCTTTTAATGAGGCAAAACCCTCTAGTACAATTTTATCGCCGTTTTTTAAACCTTTAGTTACTACATAGTAGTTTCCTTTAGTTAGTTCCATAATTTCGATATTTGTGCTTTTTACACCGGCGGTGTCATTTACCAAGTAAACAAATTTCTTCCCTTGAATATCGGTAGTAGATTTTTGAGGAACCAACAAAGCGTTTTCTACATTTTGCGGGATGCGGATAGAAGCACTAGAACCAGAGCGCAATAAACCATTCGGGTTTGGAAACGTAGCCCTTAAACTAGAAGCCCCTGTTTGCGCATTAATTTGTCCGCTAATGGTTTCGATTTTGCCTTTTTCAGGATAGATAGATCCATCTGCCAAAACTAACGTTACATTAGGAATTTGCTTGATTTTATCTTCTAGCGTGCGGCCTTTAGTGTTTCTCGCAATTTCTAACAACTGTTTTTCATTTAAGGAGAAATAAGCGTAAACTTTACTAATGCTAGAAACCGTAGTTAAGGGTTGCTGGCTAGTGCTGCTAACCAAAGCACCTACTTTGTAAGGTATGGTGCCAATTACGCCATTAACTGGGCTAGTAACTACCGTGTAACCTAAGTTCACTTTTGCATTTGCTAAAGCCGCTTTAGCCTGCGCTAAGTTTGCTTTCTTGCTGGTAAGTGTTAGTGCTGCATTTTCTAGATCGAATTTGCTGATGATGTCTTTATCTACCAGTGGCTTGGTTTTGTTGTACTGTAATTGTGCCGCACTTACCTCAGCCTCTGCACTTCTAATTGCAGCTTCTGCCGTTCTAACTTCTTGCTGATATTGAGGTGCATTGATAGCAAATAACGGTTGGCCTTGTTTTACGGTTGCGCCTTCGTCTACGTAAATTTTCTCGATAAAACCATCAATTTTTGGTCTGATGTCTACATTTTGCTGACCTTCTAGCGTAGCTGGATAATCGCTTTCTAATGTGGTATTAAAAGCATCTATTTGTACCACAGGATAGTTTTGAGGACCAGCGGGAGGGCCACCAGCTTTTGGATCTTTGCCGCCCGAACTGCATGACGCTATAAATAGGGCCGCGATACCCGTTAGCGATAAATAAATTGAGGAATGTTTCATTGAAGTATTCATTTGCATTTTTAATGGTAATGAAGCTATCAAGAGTTTTTAAAATACTTTTTATGAAGGTAACTCTTGATGGGTTCATTATATGTATGTATTGTGTTGAAGGTTCTAGTTTAATAGTTGGTCTAAAATGATCTGTTTTCTTTCGGCGATGAGTTGGCTATATTGCTCTTTAGAAATGTCTAATAGCTTCTGGTATAGCGGTGTCATAATAACCGGAAAAGAAATTAACGAGGTTAGGTTAAAAACAAACTGAATGGGATCGTACTTTTTGATTGTGCCTTTATCCATTTCTAATGCAACTTCTTTTAAGAAATAGTTTAAGGCCTCACTTTTTTTCTTCTCCTTTAGCGCAAAGTTCTTACTACATATTTCCGTAATTAAAAAAGACTCTCTGTAAGGATATTTAAGCAGTTCTTTCATGTGAACATCGATAAAAAGGCTTAGTTTTTCCTTAAAAGGCGTCTTCCCATAAATCACTTCGTCCAATTGAGATTTTAAGCTGTCAACTGCTTCGCGATACACAGTTTGAAAAAGTAAATCTCTAGATCGGAAATAATAGTTAATGAGCGAACGGTTAACGCCAGCTGCATCCGCAATTTCTTGGGTTGTAGCGTGCAAATAACCTTTGCTAAAGAATAGCTCTTTGGCTGTTTGTTTAATGAGTTCTTCCTTGTTCAAGCTTAATTAACTTTAATGTTTAACAATTTTGTTAAACAGCAAAAGTAGTTTCAAGTTTGATTTTCAAAGTCAGAGAAATCTCATTTAATCGTTTGATTAATTTTTGTCGTGTAAATGTTACACTATCTAGATTAGTTCCCTGCTTGGCGCACGCCTAATGTCATTAAGTTAAGGGTTTCACAGGTTAATTCTTCGATTTTTGAACTGCTTTGGCTTTGTTCTCTGCCTGTATTTATCGGTTTTTCTGTCAAAATTCCTGTTAGGCCTAAGTGGTACAACGTTTTTAACGAAGAGCTGTTCCAGTTCGTCCATAGCTTCTTTGCCCGTTTTGCTGCTAAAGAGTTCTATCAGCCTGTTGCGGATGAAACAAAGCGACAAAGATGCATTTATCCTGTATTCATAGGTACGGTGTTCGTATTTTTTCCGAGCCTGTTGTTGTGCATCCATGGTCAATATGGCCTGCATATTGCTCATGTACAGCGCACAATAAAATTCCTGTAGTATAAACTGACAGCTTGTCCCAGAAAAATGTTCTACGCCTATAATATTCTTAAACCTGTTATAATAGGTTTCTATCGCCCATCTTTTGAAGTAGAGCTCCTTAAAATCTGCGTAGGGATAAGCCCTAGCGTCCAATAGCGAGGTAATCAGGATTTCATCCTCTCCAGTGCTCAAGGGTATCCTAAGCATCCTAACTGTAATAGATGTATTTTTATCGTATGGCAGGCCATTAAACGACCTGTTCTGCTTGGGGGACAAGACCAGAATATCGTCATCCTTCCCCGAAAGCGCAAAATCCCTGGTTGCATTGGAATAGGCTATCTTACACCTGCATATAAAATGGATCCCATCTCCACCCATCTGGCGCATCGCACCAAAACTGGTGTATGCCCTGTCCATGATGACAATATCGCCGCATTGTGCAAGCTGAAGCTGTTGGCGGGCAAGGGCGACCTCGCCTACACTAAAACGTGAAAGGCGGCCATCGATAGCAATTTCGTTGAGCACGTCATAGAGGATGGAAACCCTGGCCATAACCACATCATCGGTCTTTTTCTGATTATTGCAGAAGCCGTATTCCGCTATCGTACTTGGGCTTATTGGAAGGTTGATGGTTGAACCGTCTATAGCTAGCAGCCTGTGTCCCTTGTAAAGCTGTACCGAATCGTCATTGTCCCGATAAAAATCAGAGGCGATGGCAGCGTTGAGATCAAGGAACATATCGGGCTTTATCTTTTTACGCCCCTGTACAAAAGCACTGGTGGTAAAGCTGTAAACACAGCTCTTAATATCATCAAGAAACTTTTGCAATTCGACCTGTATGTTTTGTTTCAATGTCCTCAACATGGATAAAGATAACTCTCTAAAGCCAAATTTTCGGTTTCTGGTAAAATCTTTTCGACAGGTTCTGTATTTTTCAATATTGATCTGCGAAGAAATAAATTGGTGGCTAAGCTCAACAAAATGAAACGGTGGTTTTCTTGCCATGTCTTTTTTCGCAAACCGAATAAAACATGTTCTAAATTGCTAAAATAAGTTGTTAACCAGTGTTAATTTCCTTAACTTAATGACATTGGGCGCAAGCATTAGCGCAGCGGTGCTTGTGCTTTTGTTGGAAATAATCTCAGCAAATGCTGGCGCCAGAAAGGGCACGCCTGTGGCGTGTGTTTTAATTAATAAAACGATATCATTGAGTATATTCACAGGCCAAAGTCCTGCGCTAACAAGGTTTGTTTTGTATACTACACTGGTTTTAACTGTATTGCATTGAGCCGCTGTAAAATAGCCCCGACAGTAATGAAAAGCACGCAGGCCAGCATAGCGCAGCTGCGGACTTGTAATGTATGGCGGGACTATCGGTAAATAAATGCGACAACCGTTGTGCTCCTAAAAATCTGAAATTCCTACAGCTACTCGATACCATTACCCTGTCACTCTGACACCAAAAAACAACAGCTTTTTGAGCCAACTGACAAAGCTGTGAAAATTTGTCAAGCCAAAACCTATTGGCATAATAACTGATAAAGGATTAACTGTTAAACTAAAAATTTTAAATCAAAATAATATTATTAGAGTTATGGCTTTAAATTTAAAACCAATTGGAGACAGGATTGTGGTAGAAGCTGCACCTGCTGAAGAAAAAACAGCTTCTGGTATCTATATCCCTGATACTGCAAAAGAAAAACCTCAACAAGGAACTGTAGTTGCTGTTGGCGCTGGTAAAAAAGATGAACCAATGACTGTAAAAGTTGGTGATGCAGTACTTTATGGCAAATTTGCTGGTACAGAAGTATCTCACGAAGGAAAAGAGTATTTAATTATGCGTGAAGCTGATATTTACGCGGTAATTGGATAAGAGAAAATGAGTAAATGACTGAATTTTAAATGAGTAAATCGTAAAGTTCAGCGAAAAATATGGCAGTGAGAACATTTAATAAATTTCTCATTTAATCATTCAAAATTTTAAATAAACATGGCAAAACAAGTAAGATATAACGTTGAAGCTCGCGACGCACTGAAAAAAGGTGTAGACACTTTAGCAAATGCAGTAAAAGTAACTTTAGGTCCAAAAGGACGTAACGTAATTATCGATAAAAAATTTGGCTACCAGCAATCACTAAAGATGGTGTTTCTGTAGCTAAAGAAATTGATTTGAAAGACCCAATTGAAAACATGGGTGCGCAAATGGTAAAAGAAGTAGCTTCTAAAACTGCTGATATTGCAGGTGACGGAACTACTACTGCTACTGTATTAGCGCAAGCAATTGTTACTGCGGGTATTAAAAACGTAGCTGCTGGTGCAAATCCGATGGATTTGAAACGTGGTATCGATAAAGCAGTTACTGCTGTAGTTGAGAACTTAAAAACTCAATCTCAAACTGTAGGCGAAGACAACAACAAAATCAAACAAGTGGCTTCAATTTCTGCAAACAATGACGAGGTAATCGGTTCGTTAATTGCTGAGGCAATGCAAAAAGTAGGTAAAGATGGTGTAATTACTGTAGAAGAAGCAAAAGGTACTGAAACAGAAGTAAAAACTGTAGAAGGTATGCAATTCGACAGAGGTTACCTTTCTCCGTACTTCGTAACTAACGCGGATAAAATGGAAGCTGATTTAGACTCGCCTTTCATCTTGATCTACGACAAAAAAATCAGCAATATGAAAGAATTGTTGCCAGTATTGGAAAAAACGGTACAAACTGGTAAACCGCTTTTAATAATCGCTGAAGATTTAGACGGTGAAGCATTAGCTACTTTGGTGGTTAACAAAATCCGTGGCTCGCTGAAAGTAGCTGCAGTTAAAGCTCCAGGTTTTGGTGATAGAAGAAAAGCAATGTTAGAAGACATAGCTATCTTAACTGGCGGTACTGTAATTTCTGAAGAAAGAGGTTACAAATTAGAAAATGCTGATCTTTCTTACTTAGGTACTGCAGAGAAAGTAGTAGTAGATAAAGACAATACTACAGTAATTAACGGTGCTGGTAAAACTGAAGATATCAAAGCTCGTGTTGGTCAAATCAAAGCTCAAATTGAAACTACAACTTCAGATTACGATAAAGAAAAATTACAAGAGCGTTTAGCTAAACTTTCTGGCGGTGTTGCCGTACTTTACGTAGGTGCTGCTTCGGAAGTTGAAATGAAAGAGAAAAAAGACCGTGTTGATGATGCTTTACACGCAACTCGTGCTGCTGTAGAAGAAGGTATTGTTGCTGGTGGTGGTGTGGCTTTCATCCGTGCGGTTGAGGCTTTAGCTAACCTAAAAGGCGATAACGATGACGAAACTACTGGTATTGCTATAGTAAAACGTGCTATCGAAGAGCCATTACGTCAAATCTGCGAAAATGCAGGTATCGAAGGTTCTATTGTGGTACAAAAAGTAAAAGAAGGCACTGCAGATTTCGGTTACAATGCTCGTACTGATGTTTATGAGAACTTAATTGGTGCTGGTGTTATCGACCCAACAAAAGTATCTCGTGTAGCTTTAGAAAACGCAGCTTCAATTGCGGCAATGTTGTTAACTACAGAAGTTGTTTTGGCAGATGAGCCAGAAGCAGCAGACGCAGGCCACTCGCACCCACCAATGGGTGGCGGCATGGGCGGCATGATGTAATAAAAAGTTAAAAGTGAGAAGTAAAAAGTTAAAAGTAGCTTAATGCTATTTAAACTTTTTACTTTCAACTTAAAACATAAAAAATCCCTCAAAGCGCACGTTTTGAGGGATTTTTTATGTTTTATTGGCACCACGCTATTTAGACCACAGCGAGTGGAGAAATCTAACTTCATAATTTGAAGCGCAATTTCTCTGCTGCTATTTTCCGCCAGTCCCACTTTTCGCTGCAATCTTTTTTGCAATCCGTCTGTCGTCATTTCGAACGTATGTGAGAAATCTGTTCGATAGAATTACTCAACTCACAGATTTCTCAGTCGTTCCTCCTTTCGAAATGACGTACAAAAAAGTATTTCCGCTTCAATCCGGGCTATTTCACAATGCCAATGCACCTACACTCAATTCTTGGTTCCTTTGCTGCCCGAAGTATCTGGATTTCGTTACGCTCAACCTTCTTGCTGATTCTGCTTTAATTTTCCGACTTCCCGACTACACCACAAACTGACTTGCAAAAACTTTTCGCTTTTACCTTTTTACTTTCTACATTTAACCCATGTGGGAAATCCTTGGCGATAGAAATCAATTCCTTACCATTGCAGAAGTAAACAAGTTTTTGCTGGCCATTTTTTTATGCGGTTTAATTGGCGCCGAACGCGAATACCGCAGTAAATCTGCTGGCTTAAAAACCATGATCATGATTGGTTTAGGCTCTGCCTTGTTTACCGTGCTTTCGGTAAAAATTGGCGATGTTAGTCATGACCGTATTGCCTCTAACATTGTAACGGGGATAGGTTTTTTAGGTGCTGGCGTTATTTTTAAAGAAGAAAACCGCGTAAAAGGCTTAACCACCGCCTGCGTAATCTGGATTGTAGCCGCTATTGGTATGGCTGTGGGTTCTGGCTATTTTATACAGGCCATTGGCGTAACCGCAGTAGTATTGTTATCGTTATTGGTTTTTCCTTATGTAGAAAACATCGCCGATCGTCGCTTTACTAGACGTACTTATCGAATTGTAAAAAAATACCAGAACAAAGATTTAGACAATTACGAATTGATCTTCAAAAAGTACAAGCTTAAAGCTAGCCGTGGTAAACATCAATTGGCTAACGGCATCATTACCGGCACTTGGGACGCCATTGGCAGCCCACAAAAGCACCACGAATTTGTAGAAGCCATGTTGCAAGATGATGGTATTTTAGAGTTTGATTTTTAATAGGCTCATTGCGAAGCCATGTCTGCTGCTCCATTTTGATTGCTAAGCTCAGAAAAGAAAACGTCTTTTCGAAGCTGTAGATCTAATTTTTTCTCATCAATTACCATCGTATTAGACCATGCGTCGTGCCACGGATTACAAGGCGTGCCAAACGCACTAAGCGCATTAAATGGAATGCAACGAATGATATTACGAATAAATGCTTTTTGAAAGCTCATCTCACTACCATCCGAATTGATTGCTTTGGTACCCGTAATTACTTTCCCTAAAGTTTTGCCACCACATGCAGCTTCAATAACGAACATTAACATCCCGTAACAGATTAAGGAAACAATTCGACTTAAAATACCACTATCTTCATCTGGTAATAGCTCTGGCTTAAAAAATCCGACTACAATACCCAATAAAAATGCTACAACGTAAAATACCAAAGCATCTATCAAATAATTAGCAAATCTCTTTCCTGTACTTGCCCTACTGTAATCTAACTCTTCGTGAACGTGTGTTTGTTGCATAGCGTTAATTAATTAAGCGTTTATTTTATTGAGTATGAAGATAATAAATTGCTGATATATTCCTAGCTATTAAATCCCAAAACAATCGTAGCTTTGCGTTTATGCCAAATGAACAAATTTCAGTTTTCGATATATTTAAGATAGGAATTGGGCCATCCAGTTCGCATACGCTTGGCCCTTGGCGGGCTGCGCAGCAATTTACCAATAGCTTGGCGGCACAAGGTGTGCTTGCAGATGTAGAGCAAGTGAAAATCTTACTGTATGGTTCTTTAGCCAAAACGGGCAAAGGCCACGGCACTGATGTTGCCATTTTGTTAGGTTTAGCAGGCGGCGACCCAGTTACTTTCGACGTAAACGCTATCGATAGTACAGTTGCTGAAATCAAGAAAACTCGACGGCTTAATTTGGCAGGCCAACAAAACATCAGCTTTGCTTATGATGAGGATTTGATTTTCCTGTTTGCCGAAAGCCTACCATTCCATCCAAATGCGGTTACTTTCCAAGCATTGCTATCTACGGGCAAGGCAATTTCAGAAACTTATTACAGCATAGGTGGTGGCTTTGTGGTAAAAGAAGGTCAAGATAGTTCAGAAAAAGAACAGGTAGATTTACCGTTTCCGGTTGAAAAAGCCAGTGAACTTTTGCATTGGTGTTTAACCACTGGTTTAAAAGTAAGCGAAGTGGTAATGGAAAATGAAGCTGCTTGGCGCACAGAAACCGAAACCAAGAAAGGCATTTTACAACATTACCAAGTAATTAAAGAATGTATTTACAGAGGTTGCCATACTTCGGGGTTTTTACCTGGCGGGTTGGATGTTGCCCGTAGAGCGGCCAAGTTGAACCAACGCTTAATTGGGAACCAAACTTATAGCGATTATGACAGCTGGATTACCGCCATCCGCAATGGTGGGATGGGATTTAACTATATTTTAGATTGGGTAAGCTGTTTTGCTTTGGCCGTAAACGAAGAAAATGCAGCATTTGGCCGTGTAGTAACTGCACCAACTAACGGTGCAGCTGGGGTAATTCCGGCAGTATTACAATACTTCATTACGTTTTGCGATGGTTATACAGAAGATAAAATCATTCAGTTCATCGCTTGTGCAAGCGAGATTGGTAGTATTTTCAAGAAAGGAGCTACCATTTCCGCAGCAATGGGCGGTTGTCAGGCAGAAATTGGGGTATCTTCTGCAATGGCCGCAGCGGCGCTAACCGAATGTCTAGGTGGTTCACAACGCCAAGTGTTAATGGCAGCAGAAATAGCCATGGAACATCATTTGGGCTTAACCTGCGATCCTATAGGTGGCTTGGTCCAAATCCCTTGTATAGAGCGTAACACTATGGGTGCTATTAAAGCCATCACGGCTAGTCAATTGGCGCTACAAAGTAATCCTGATAAGGCAAAAGTAAGCTTAGATGCCGTGGTGAATACCATGTGGGAAACCGCTTTGGATATGAACTCTAAATACAAAGAAACTTCTGATGGTGGTTTGGCTACAAATATCCCTATTAGCTTGCCAGAATGTTAAAAAGCACCTCCTAACCTCCCCAAAGGGGAGGAATGTAAAACGCATAACTAAATCAGCGAAGATCTGCGGTAAAAATCTGCGCAATCAGCGGGGAATAAGGACAATCTAGCAATAAAACAATTTAACTATTCAAATCCTTCATCTGCTTCGCCACCTGCTGCCCCTGCACATCATCGCTCCGCAACAGACAAAATCAGCGAAGATCTGCGGTAAAAATCTGCGCAATCAGCGGGGAATAAGGACAATCCAACAATAAAACAATTTAACTATTCAAATCCTTCATCTGCTTCGCCACCTGCTGCCCCTGCGCATCATCGCTCTGCAACAAATAATCAACAATATTTTCTTTATTAGCCTGCGAATGATTTTGGCTCAACTTAAAAACACCTTCTAAGCTAGTAACTGTAATTTCAATACCTGCAATAGCCTTCAAATGTTTTTCAATATACTCATCAGACATTTGATGGAAAGCAGCTGGACTGTGTTCTTTTTCGTACTGGTTGGTTAAATCTTCAATAACTTTTCTCGTTTCATCATTCCCCAACAGCCTAACTTTACCCTTGGCTTGTACCGAACTATAATTCCATGTAGAAGCCGAAGCTGGATTTTCGTAAACCGATGCACTCACATAAGCATGCGCTCCATGAAACAAAGCCAATACATTTTCATTGGCAACAAAAGCTTCATAATGGTCGGTTTTTCTCATTACATGACCAACCAACTTTACTGTTTCGCCCTCTTTTTTTACCTGTAAAGGAATTTGAGTTGCAGAAGGTATATTTTGATTTGCGCCAATTAGTACCGCAAACGGATGAGCTTCGATGAAAGCAATTAACTTATCAATATCTTTTTCGAGAAAATTAGAGACTTTATACACTTGTTAAAACTTAATACTGATAGATAGTGTATTACTTTTCCCTGTCGGAAATTTCCATTTACCACCATTCTTAAGCAACCTATTGGCCTCTTCATCCATTGCTTTACCCTCAGATTTTACAACTTTAACATCATTTGGCATGGCATCTGCTGAAAGCTTAAAACTTAAAATAACAGCTTTTGACCCATCTGCCAATAACTTATTATTTTTAGTGAGATATTCATTATAAGCTTTCCACCCCATCTCTGGAACGCCAACATTTACTTCCTCAGCAGCTTCTTTAGCGGTAGTTGTAGCTTTTTTCTTTGCTTTACCATAACCAACTGCTACAACTTCACTTAAACCCGAATTACTTTCATCCAAGCGTACATTCACATCTTGATTTGCCTTAGCTTCAATATTTTTGCTTGCAAAGCCTAATGAAGTTACCTCTAAAGTTACTTTCTCTTTATCTACAGGCAGCGTAAACTCACCACTTTTATTGGTTATCGCCCTGATATCATCGCCTACCATTTTTACATCGGCACCAGACAAAGGCCTACCATAAACATCATACACTGTCCCTTTAACCGATTTTGCATAAGGATCAGTCTTTATCTGAATACCTTCTACCCTGCTTTCTAAAGCTTGTACGGGTGCAACTGGTGCTGCTATTCGTGCGCCAACCATTTTTGCTTGATTTTCTCTGTTTTCTTTAGTTAGGCGGGCTTTTACTGCCTCTTTATTTTCTAAAGACGCACTTTCGATAATGGTTTCTCTTGGTATACTATTCTTCGCAATGGCTTGGTTTCCTTTAGCTAAAAAATACTACTTAGCACTTGCTCCACTTTCTGCGGGTCGGCCAGTGTTGCTGGTTTTGCCGAACTCAAAGTATCTGCAGGTGCTACAGCCGCTACTTCTGGCTTGATATTTACTTCAATTTGCTTAGGCCGATTATTGGCAATTTCTAGCTGTTGGCGGCGGTTACTTTCACGCATCCAAAACAACACGCCAGCAGTAATAAAAAGCACGGCAGCGGTTGCGGCAATGCTTAACCTATGCGAAGTAATTCGCCACATTTTACGCTCAACTGGCTTTTGCGCCACACGTTCTTGCAATTGCTTTTGTAACAGAGAAAAAGTTTGGGTACGTTTTTTAGCGGCAGATAAGCCCTCCAAAGCTTGGGCAATAAAAGGGTCTTCGAGCGAAATTCGCTCTACCTTATGCATCATACCAGAATCTAACTTCCCTTCTAGGTAGTCGTCTAGCACATCAATATCTAACCATTCGTTATTGCCCACTGTTCTTTTCAATACAAATTTTCAAATTGCGTTTTCCATTTTGGATATAGCTTTTCACTTTAAGCATATCGTACCCCGTAATATCGGCAACTTCTTTATAGCATTTTTCTTGTAGATAGAATAAATCTACGCTTTTTCGTTGTTCTTCCGAAAGGGTTTCCATGCACTTTTCCATAATGGTTAACTGAGTTTCTTTTGTGTCGTCGATATCAAGATGCACAAAGTCATCATTTTCCACAAAATTTTCTTCGAGCGTTACCATTGGATTTTTTGAAGATTTACGTAGCGCCATTAAACAATGGTTACGGGTAAGTACATGCAGCCAACTTTTAAAATTCTGTACCTGATGGATACGCAATTTCTTAACCAACTCTTCAAAAATTTGCATTACGGCATCTTTACTTTGCTCCTCATCTTTAAAGTAGTTAAAACAAACCCCGTAAACCAAGTGCATATATCGGTTATAAAGTTGACCCAACACTTCTAAATCGCCGCTTTCTTGATAAGCCGCAACCAAAGAAAGGTCGTCTGTCTCTCTATTGCCAGATGTATGCTTTATAAACTTCAAATCTTTTCGGAATGCCTAAAATTTCTTCAAGTATAAAAATATTTTTCGAGACGAGTGTGGAAAATCTATGATACCTACATCTACCCTTTAGAAAGTCGGGAAATCTTGAAGCTATTCCGAAAGATGGACTTTAATACTTCAAAAAAATATTGATATGAAAATTTTACTCACACCCATTTTGGCATTATTCCTATTATTAGGATACAAAACTACGCCCACTAGAGAAATTTCTGGCACCATTACCAGTGCCGCCGATGGCTTAACTTTACCTGGCGTATTCATTAAAAGTTTGCCTAGTAAAACCACTACCAAAACCGATGCTAATGGAAAATACCTTATCAAAGCGCCCAATACCGATACCCATTTACAAGTGAGCTTCTTAGGTTTTCAAACCAAAAAAGTAACTATTAGCAAGTCGAACGTTATTAACATCAGCTTAGCCGAAGACGTGAAAGCCCTCAACGAAGTGGCAATTATAGCTTATGGTGTTCAGCAAAGAAAAGAACTTATAGCTTCTGCAAAGAATATGGCTCCGCCAGCCAATTACGCCCTACAAGGCAGCATTTCTGGAGTACATAGTGGTGGGAGAATAATGAGTAGCCCTATCCAGAACAGCGAAAGCTATGCCCATATCACAGAGAATGGGTTCAAAAAAGCAACCGACAACCCGCTTTCTACTTTTTCTATTGATGTAGATGCGGCCTCTTATAGCAACATGCGTAGGTTTATTAACGGCGGCAACCTACCTCCAAAAGATGCAGTACGTATCGAAGAAATGATCAACTACTTCGACTACAATTACGAACAACCAAGAGGTAATGACCCTGTAAATATTGTAACCGAAATAGGCACTGCGCCTTGGAATAACCAACACCGCTTAGTACATATCGGCCTAAAAGCAAAAAATATCCCTACAGAAAAATTGCCACCATCTAACCTGGTTTTCTTAATCGACGTTTCTGGTTCAATGAACTCTTACAACAAATTACCTTTATTGGTTAGCTCCCTACGTTTACTTACTGATAATTTACGCGACCAAGATAAAGTTGCTATTGTGGTTTACGCCGGTAATTCTGGTTTGGTTTTACCTGCTACCTCTGGCGATAACAAACAAGCGATTAAAGATGCTTTGAACAAACTGAGTGCTGGTGGTTCTACCGCTGGTGGTGCAGGTATTAAATTGGCTTACAAAGTGGCTACAGATAATTTCATTAAAGGTGGCAATAACCGTATTATTTTGGCAACCGATGGCGATTTTAATGTTGGTGCTAATAGCGATGCCGATATGCAAACACTGATTGAAGAAAAACGTAAAAGCGGTGTGTTCCTTACTGTTTTAGGCTTTGGCATGGGCAATTACAAAGACAGCAAAATGGAAGATTACTGGCCAACAAAGGCAATGGCAACTACGCCTATATTGATGACATTAACGAAGCTAGAAAAGTACTAATTAACGAGTTTGGGGGCACTTTGTTTACCGTTGCTAAAGATGTAAAACTACAGATAGAATTTAATCCGGCTAAAGTGCAGGCCTATCGTTTAATTGGCTACGAAAATAGATTGCTAAACAACGAAGATTTTAACGACGACCAAAAAGATGCGGGCGAAATGGGTGCCGGCCATACCGTTACTGCACTGTATGAGATTATTCCGGTTGGCGTAGAAAGCAAGTTTGTAAAAAGTGTTGATGCGCTCAAATATCAAAAAACTAAAAAGAATACCTCATCATCTTTTAGCAACACTAACGAACTTTTAACCGTAAAAATGCGCTACAAACAACCAGATGGCAACCGAAGTAAGTTACTAGAACAACCCGTAGTAGACCACTATCAAGACAAGCTGACCAAAACTAGCGATAATTTTAAGTTCTCTGCTTCGGTGGCTATGTTTGGCATGTTGCTACGCCAATCAGAATTTGTACAAGAAAGCACTTTTGAGCAAGCCATTGCATTAGCAGAGGGTGCAAAAGGTGTAGATAAGGAAGGCTACCGTGCCGAATATGTTAAAATAGCTAAATCGGCACAGCTATTGGCGAAAGATTTACGTAATTTTGCTACTACTGGCAGAGAGAAATAATACTGCCTTAGCTTAATTACATACTTTATGAAGAGAACAGGATTATTCTTATTAGCAGCCTCAGCTTTATGTTTTAGCAGTTGCGATGCACAAAGTCAAAGCAAAATTGGCAATATTTTAGGACAAGTGGCTACTGGAGCTACTGGAACACCATCAAGCTTAGAAATTGGCAATGCTTTAAAACAGGCATTAGAAATAGGTACTTCGGCTGGTGCAGATAGGCTTTCTGCCAAAGATGGATTTTTTGGTAACATGGCTGTTAAGATTTTGTTCCCAACAGAGGCTCAAAAAGTAGAAAAAACTTTGCGTAGCGTGGGTTTAAATTCATTGGCCGATAATGTGATATTGAGCTTAAACCGTGCTGCAGAAGATGCTGCGAAAGAAGCCAAACCGATTTTTATAAATGCAATTAAGCAAATGACCATTGCCGATGCAACTAACATCCTTTTAGGAAATAAAGATGCGGCAACTACTTACTTTAAACGTGTAACTACATCACAGCTGATGGAAAAATTTTCGCCAGTAATTAACAATAGCCTAAGCAAAGTTGGCGCTACCAAATATTGGACAGATGCCGCAGCAGCTTACAATAAGATCCCTTTGGTAAAACCTGTAAACACCAACTTAACGCAATACGTTGCAGAAAAAGCAATTGATGGTATGTTTGTACAGGTAGCACAAGAGGAGCTAAAAATTAGAGATAACATTGGCGCACGTTCTACCAGTTTGCTACAAAAAGTTTTCGGCTATGCCGATACCAAAAAATAATCCACAAAATTGTTGATTTGTTAATAAAAATTTAAAGTAACCAAACCAATTTTTTGCTAGCTTGTTATCACAAAACAAGAAGATAAAAAAGTCCTGTGAGTGGGCTATCCGCGGAGGGCAGGCACAGCATAAATAGGTTTACTATATCAAAAGAAAAGCATCCAAAATTTGGGTGCTTTTTTCGTTTAACATTAGAAAAGCCAATACACTGCTACTATTAACGTTAGTCCCGTTCATGCTCATTTCGATTGACTTAGTTTTCAGTCTTTGCGTTCTTTGCGCACCTCTGCTTTACGGCTAAATTTTAACGCAAAGAATTAGCAAAGAACGCAAAGCCAAATTTTTATTGGAATAACAAACGCGATCATTGTGCCGCTAAACTTTGTCAACCTTCTGTTTTGGGTTGCACAGAATTTGTAATATAGCCCCGATTGCAGGCGGTAGCCCGCAGGGCAGCGAGAGCGTTAGCGAAGCAACCGAGAACTAAAGCCAAAAGTGGGACTGAAGGTAAATGATAGCATTGCAACTGCGCTTCTTAAAAAATAAAAAAGGGACACTCGAATGAGCATCCCATTATTTTTTGATCGAACTATTTCTTAAAACTGAATAACAAATGTTCCTCCGTTTGGATTAAAACCCGAAATGGTAGTTCTGCCATCTCGCGAGGTAGCCAAGGCTTTCTCTAATTCTGCAGCACTGTTAACCTCTTTTCCATTTATTTTGTAAACGATAGAGCCTTTGCCAATGCCATAATAATCAAATTCTTCGCCAGGAACTACATTGGTTACCACCAAGCCAGATTTAATACCTAACTTCTCTTTTTGAGTTGCCGAAGCAGGTGCAAAAGTTGCGCCCAACTTATTCAAACTTACCCCAGTAGCTTTTTCGCTTTCTTTTTTAGCTAACGCTACAGAACTCTCGCCTTTTAACGTTACGCTGATGTTTTTAGTAGAACCATCTGCTTTTAACACAGTTAAAGCCACTTTATCGCCAGGGCTCATACGGCCAATGCGCTCCTGCAAATCAGGCGAATCGTAAATGGCAACGCCTTCTACTTTTTTAATGATATCGCCTTCTTTGATACCAGCTGCGGCTGCCGCTCCGCCTGGCAATACCTCTCTAACGTATAAACCAGAATTATCTTTGATTTTTAATTGTTCGGCAACATCGGCATCTAATGCGGTAAAGGTTACGCCAATATAACCGCGTTTAACCGAACCATATTTTTTAAAGTCTTCTAAAATCTTTTTAGCTAAATTTACCGGAATAGCGAAACCGTAACCTTCGTTTCTACCACTTTGTGAAGCAATAGCCGCATTGATACCCACCAACTCGCCAGCAGCATTAACCAATGCACCACCACTGTTACCAGGGTTAATTGCTGCATCTGTTTGGATGAAAGATTCGATAGAATTGTTGGCTCTTGAAGGCTGTTTGCCAGTTCTTCTGAACTCATCATATTCTTCTTCGGTCATCATGCCATTATCGCGGTTTAAAATACCAATGTTACGAGCCTTGGCACTTACAATACCTGCAGTAACTGTAGTCTGTAAATCTAGCGGGAAACCTACTGCCAATACCCACTCTCCAACTTGTACATTGTCTGAGTTACCCATTTTCACAAAAGGTAGGCCATCTACATCAACCTTAATTAAAGCCAAATCTGTGTTTGGGTCTTTGCCAATTACTGTTGCAGTTGCTTTACGTCTGTTAGCCAAAATCACTTCAATTTTATCTGCTTTGTCTACTACGTGGTTATTGGTTACAATATAACCATCTGACGTTAAAATTACGCCAGAACCCGAAGCTGCCTGTGGTTGGCGTTGTACACGGCCGCCGCCACCAAAACCAAAGAATTGCTCAAACATGTCTTCCATACCGCCGCCGCCTCGGCTAGATTTACCTTGGTAGGTAGTTTTAATGTGAACCACTGCTGGCGAAACCGCAGCTGCAGCCTGTACAAAATCAGGTGCTCCGGCAGAAGATACACCACTTACGTTACTTGCAAACATGGTCTTTTGTCTATCTGCTAACGTAAAGTTGTCGTTGGGGCGCTCTATCAACTTATAGGCGCCAATTGCAGCAGCTCCACCAATAAATGAGGCAGCAAGTACAATTAATCCTATTTTTTTCATTTCCATAATTATTTGTTTTTTAAAAGGTAATGAAGCTGCCAAGAATTAAAATTCGTTGACGGTTGCATTTCCATTGTATGTTGTGTTTTACGTTTACTTTTTTTACTAATGAATTATCCAAATTTAATACCATATCAACGATATTTGTATCAGAATAACGTCTAAATACGTGTTAAAAAATGTTAAAAGCCAACCTTACAGCTTATTGATGTTTTTTATTGTATAATTGTTACAAGCTTAGCTACTATAAAAAATGAATATTAAATTCTATAAATACCAAGGTGCCGGAAATGATTTTGTATTGATTGATGGTAGAGAAAATCCTATAAAAAATATCGATACAAAGGCCGTAGCGCAACTTTGTGACCGTAGGTTTGGCATTGGTGCCGATGGCTTAATGTTTTTAACCAATAGTAAAGACTACGATTTTGAAATGATTTACCACAATGCAGATGGTAAGGTTGGTAGCATGTGTGGTAACGGCGGCAGATGCATTGTGGCCTTTGCTAAGCATCTAGGAATTTTTGACACAGAGACTAATTTTTTGGCAGTTGATGGCCCTCATTATGCCAAAATTTCAGCAGAAGGCAATTGGGTAGAGTTACAGATGATAGATGTAGCTGCTATAAATTTGGATAAAGACGCTTTTGTATTGAACACAGGTTCGCCGCACTATGTGAAAGAAGTTACAGGGCTAGAAAATATGGATGTTTATACCGAAGGTTACAACATTCGCAATAACGAAACCTACAAAACCGACGGCATCAACGTAAATTTTGTAGAGAAAAAACCTGATCATTTATTTGTTAGAACTTTTGAGCGTGGCGTAGAAGATGAAACTTATGCTTGCGGTACGGGCGTAACTGCGGTTGCGATGGCCATGGCTAAAAGGCAACATCAAATTGGCCAAGTGGTAACTCCGGTAACTGTACTTGGTGGCAATTTAGAGATCAATTTTAGCTACGATGGCGAGAAATTTACCGATGTGTTTTTATGTGGCCCGGCAGAAAAGGTTTTTGAGGGCGAGATAAATTTGTAGAAACCTAGGTTTATCTTGGCTCATCAAAACATATTTAAATCAAGCGCTAGCCATATACTCCATGATATCAGCGCTAGCGCACGCCCAATGTCATTAAGTTAAGGGTTTCACAGGTTAATTCTTCGATTTTTGAACTGCTTTGGCTTTGTTCTCTGCCTGTATTTATCGGTTTTTCTGTCAAAATTCCTGTTAGGCCTAAGTGGTACAACGTTTTTGACAAAGAGCTGTTCCAGTTCGTCCATAGCTTCTTTGCCCGTTTTGCTGCTAAAGAGTTCTATCAGCCTGTTGCGGATGAAACAAAGCGACAAAGATGCATTTATCCTGTATTCATAGGTACGGTGTTCGTATTTTTTCCGAGCCTGTTGTTGTGCATCCATGGTCAATATGGCCTGCATATTGCTCATGTACAGCGCACAATAAAATTCCTGTAGTATAAACTGACAGCTTGTCCCAGAAAAATGTTCTACGCCTATAATATTCTTAAACCTGTTATAATAGGTTTCTATCGCCCATCTTTTGAAGTAGAGCTCCTTAAAATCTGCGTAGGGATAAGCCCTAGCGTCCAATAGCGAGGTAATCAGGATTTCATACTCTCCAGTGCTCAACGGTACCCGAAGCATCCTGACTGTAAGAGATGCGTTTTTATCATATTGCAGACCATTAAACGACCTGTTCTGCTTGGGGGACAAGACCAGAATATCGTCATCCTTCCCCGAAAGCGCAAAATCCCTGGTTGCATTGGAATAGGCTATCTTACACCTGCATATAAAATGGATCCCATCTCCGTCCATCTGGTGCATCGCACCAAAACTGGTGTATGCCCTGTCCATGATGACAATATCGCCGCTTTGTGCAAGCAGAAGCTGTTGGCGGGCAAGGGCGACCTCGCCTACACTAAAACGTGAAAGGCGGCCATCGATAGCGATTTCGTTGAGCACGTCATAGAGGATGGAAACCCTGGCCATAACCACATCATCGGTCTTTTTCTGATTATTGCAGAAGCCGTATTCCGCTATCGTACTTGGGCTTATTGGAAGGTTGATGGTTGAACCGTCTATAGCTAGCAGCCTGTGTCCCTTGTAAAGCTGTACCGAATCGTCATTGTCCCGATAAAAATCAGAGGCGATGGCAGCGTTGAGATCAAGGAACATATCGGGCTTTATCTTTTTACGCCCCTGTACAAAAGCACTGGTGGTAAAGCTGTAAACACAGCTCTTAATATCATCAAGAAACTTTTGCAATTCGACCTGTATGTTTTGTTTCAATGTCCTCAACATGAATAAAGATAACTCTCTAAAGCCAAATTTTCGGTTTCTGGTAAAATCTTTTCGACAGGTTCTGTATTTTTCAATATTGATCTGCGAAGATATAAATTGGTGGCTAAGCTCAACAAAATGAAACGGTGGTTTTCTTGTCATGTCTTTTTTCGCAAACCGAATAAAACATGTTCTAAATTGCTAAAATAAGTTGTTAACCAGTGTTAATTTCCTTAACTTAATGACATTGGGGGTGCGCTAGCAGGGTGCCACAGGCGTGTGCTAGCAGGGTGCCTGCTGAAATAGCGAGCACTTAAACTAGCCACATGCGTAATAATACTATCCAAAAAGAATTATTCAACTTTGGATTTGATTTTATCTTTATCCGATGGTAATATGAGTATTTCTTCGAGATAGGCTTTCATTGTATCTGCTGAGTTTTTTGAGAGAAAAGCGTCAAATGAGCCAGCCACTATACCGATATTTGGCACAAATAAAAACCTGTCAATACCTCGATAATAGTTAATTCCGTGGTTGATGTGCCAATCTGTAAATTGCCAAAATTTATAGGCTTTGAAGCCGAAAATTTCAATCTCTTCAGATCTAAAAAGTAGTGGCTTTTCTAAAGGTCTCAGTAAGTTTGTAGTTCCTGTAGAACTCCGTTCTGTAATTGCATTAGGAGAATAATGCCCATAAGCGTTATAATACTTGCTCTCAAAGTCTTTTACAGCTATTGTAGGGGAGCTAATGTTAATTATAGCGTTAGCCATCAAATTAGGAAAAACAAGGCTTTGTGTAACTATACTGAAATACTCTGATAAGCAAAAGCTACTAACAAAAAACTTTCCATTTTTATTGATGACCAGGGAGATATCCTGTCGTTTAATGAAATCGCAGTCATAGAAGTTCGATTTCTGATAACTGTTGAATGCTTCAGAAAAAATCTGTTTTAGAACTGGAAAATCTATAATTTGCCCTTTGATTTTAGAAACTTCAATTTCACTCCACATCATATCCCCTTTTACAGGGAGTACCGAAAATAGTATCAAATTTGATTGATCATACAATAAGTTATATAATTCTATTTGCTTTCCTTTATTACTTAATTTAATGGTATGAAATTGGTAAGAATTTGAATTTTCATCCAATATAAAATATTTTTGCGACAGATTTGAATTGGCACTTAGCTTAAATGAGCTAGTGGATAGCAATAAGAATAAAAGGACAATTTTTTTCATGTTTAACATTTTTTACCTTTAAAATTATTCTGCCTAGTGTCTCTTTCTGCGCTATTCAAGAGTCTTTGCGCATTACTTTGATTTAATATACCAGCGGAGCAGATTGCTTTTATAACATCTGGATCTGATGTTGAAAGATTTGTGTTATATTGCATTAACGCTTTTTCTAATTTATCTAGAAAATTCACTGCCATAACTGAGTGGTTCGAAACAAATATTGCTTTTGTGAGATCAATCTGTCCAGATGGCCCATTTATATATAATGGATTTACATCAGGGTAAACATTAGAAAAGTTTGCGCCCAGTCTATTCTTTTCTACATTAAGAAATGCATGGAGAGCCTCATGGTAAATCGTTACCAGAATATAATCCTTCGTTGCATAGTTTAATACATCTTCATTTATCTCGATTGTTGAAGTTACTGAATATCCCGCACTAAAATTATAACCATTGTTTAATGTTAATTTCGGTGTGTGCCACCCATCTGTCATCGATCCTGATGCACTTTTAGGTTTTATTATCAATTTATGCGCAGTTCCTCCAAACGTTGATTGAATGATCTTTGCAATTGTATCATTAAGTTTTGGAAGTTCGGATAAGATAGATTGAGCACAAGGAAAACCTTGAAGACTATCAATAATTTCTCTTGGTGGGCAAGCCGTCAACCCTGTAGTACCACCAATGCAGGTGTTACATTCATTATTCCAGATAGCGGTTCCTCCGGCTACTCCGGCACAATCCGTATATTCCGGGGGAAAATATCCTCCGCCGCTCTCATTTTCATTTCCTAGATAGTCTTTATCCTCTTCCTCATAGCTGCAGTAGGTCACATATTCTTGGCCTATATAGGTAAATCCGCAATTTTCGTAGCCTGGTACGCCAACGCAAGTCCACTGATACTTGTCTGCAAAACCAGATTGACATATTATGGCTTCTGTGCGAATGTCTCCCTGCGTTTGTGTCTGCAATTGATCAAACTGCTTTTCTGTGATAACAGCTATCTTTTCGGCAATCCTGCCGTTTGTATAGTTCCATCCGTTTGCTAATTGTCCCGTAAAATGGTAGTATAAAACCGTACCTGTAAAATTGCCAAGGTTTTTGTAGTGCAGTTTATCAAATTCGCCTTTGCTGTGTTTTTCTAATGACATATAGGAGGCGTAAAGTATTTTTTTTGTCTTTTCGTCTTCAAATAACAATAGTTTTATCGTATGTTTTTTGACTTCTTGTTCCAAGTTACTTCGGTTTGCCTTTTGCCCAAGTACCATTAGGTTTTCTGGGTTGGCGAGCTCTACTTCGTACACAATTTTATTGTCCTCTTTACCGATATACACCTTTTCCCAATTTGGTACTAGTTTACTAAATGGGTTTTCATCTGAAATTTTTAGATTGGCTTTATACCACTCGGCTAGTTTGTTGTTTTGTTCGCTGGTTAGTCCAACATCTTCGCTATAGTTTTTTTTACAGGCGGTAATAATTAAAAGTATACCAAAAGCAACATAAGCAAGCGCTTTTAATGTGCTAAAAATAGGGGGGTAAAATGTTTATACATAGGTTTTTAGTTAAATGTAACCTAAGCTAGCTATTTGCCCTTATAAAAACAAATTGTAAAAAACAAAAAACTCCTTGGCGCTTAACCAAGGAGTTCACATTTATATTTGCTTTAATTAAAGCTTATTTCTTTGTGGTATCAGCTTTTGCTGGTGTAGCAGCAGGAGCTGTAGATTTTGTAGGCAAGCCACTTCCAATTGGAGAAGGAGCAGCTGTTTTGTTGATCAACTCATCGATTTTAGAACCTGTTGCACCTGTAGCAGAACTAGATTTGCTCATTGCCGTAATTGCTAATGAAAACACTACGATTAAGGCCAATAAAACCCAAGTTCCTTTTTCTAAAACATCGCCAGTGCGTTGTACGCCAAACATGTTGCTGCTAGCGCCGCCAGTAGCTAAACCACCACCCTTAGGGTTTTGGATTAAAATGAATAGAGCTAAGGCAATACATGCAATTACCAATAAAACAATAAGTAGGGTAGTAGCCATTTGATATAATAATTTTAAATTTTCTTTTCTAAGGATTGTATAAGGTCGGCAAAGTAACCACTTTTTTCTGGAAATTTCAAACTTAATTTTTGATAAGTATCTATCGCCTTGTGATAAAGCATTTGCTCGATGTAAATTTGCGCCAATGTTTCGGAAACCAAATCATTAGGATCTTCTGCACTTTTTTTAGCTTTGTTTTCAGTATTGATCTGTTCTGGTTTAAGCGCCTTAATTTGCGGATCGTTCTTGATAAAGTTATCAATGATCGAGCTTTCTTTGGTGCTTGGCAAATTGGTGGTTTGGTCTTCTTTTAAAGGTTCTAAAGGAGACTGAATGTGAAAGATATTTTCTACATATTGCTGTTGCAGCGGTTGCGAGCTTGCTTTTGCTGGCGATGCAAAAGGTCTAAAAATCTGTTCGTGATCTTTACGAGTTTTTGCTAACCACCATAAAAAAGTATAAGGCAATTTATCATCGTCGTATTTACTAACCACGTTTTCTTGTGCGAAATCGGTTCTAACAACAGGCTCCTCTTTAATTTCTGGAGCTTCATCAGTTGCTGGTTCTTCTTCAACAGCATTTTCAGAACTAAAATTACCATCAAAAGCAAAGAAATCTATAGCAGCAACCGATTCTGGAATAAGTTCTTCTTCTGCTTTTTCAGTTTGGTTTTCAAAAATGGTTTCCTCAATAAGCTCTTCCTTATTATCGGGCAGGGTTTCTTCATTAACAAAACCTTCAGCTGGAATAACAAATTCATTGATTTCTTCGAAAACTTCCTGTTGGTCTGCTTCTGGGGCGATTTCTATTACGTCTTGAGGCTCACAGACTTTGATGATTTCAGGCTGTAAAGGTTCCAAATTCTCAATTTCTGGAACTACAAAATCGCTGGTTAGCGTAGCTGGGGCTGTTTCTATAATTTCTGGGATCTCAATTTCATTACTGTCTAATAGTTCAGGTGCCGCAGGCTCGGTAATGCTTGCTTCATCCTTAACAATTTCAATTTTGTAGCTATTGGTAAAAGGCTGGTAGGTAATGATATTGAGATCTTCAACAACGTTAAGTTCTTGCGGTTCGTGAATTACACGATGTAGGATATTTCCGTTAGTATATAGTGCAGCTTTAGTAAAAGCAATTTGTTTATTTTCAGTTTCGCTGCTGGCCTTTGCCAGTAGTAAATGCAAAGGTTGGTAGTATGGAAAAGTTTTGATGAGCTGTTGCAAAAAAGGGATATGCTCTTGCGTAGCCGAATTTGGTTTGGCAAGTAGTTGTTCCAATTGTTGCTTCATCTCTATATTCAACTCCATCGTGCTAAGTTAATAATTGAAATAGATAAATACCTACCATTGTGCAAAAGCACGGTTAAAAATGTTTTCGGTAAGCTTCATATTTACTTCCCTTATTAGGGCTTGTTCTTGGCTTTGTAGGTTGCCTGTTAACTTAAAATCCTGAAAGGCAGTAAAACTTTCGTCGAAACTGGTTTTAACTTTTCCGGTATCTAGGTTGTTTACGTACTTTACCTGAACGGTAATGCTAAGCCTGTTACCTCCTGCGGTGGGCTGTGTATTATCCCCAAAAGCAATTGGTGTAATTGAATACGCCGTAATTCGTCCTTCCATGGTAGCGTCTGCCTCGTTTTGTGTAATGCTTAGGCTACTTTGTGTACGAATACGCTCTTTTAAAGCTTCGGTAAAAGTTTGTGCTAACGTAGGCACTACCAAAGGCGCATTGTTTTCGAAAAACCTTACGTTAATGGTTTTCATTGTTGGCGGAATAGAAGCCCCTTTAAAGTTATAACTACAGCTAGCAGCAACGAGGACAACTGCTAAAAACAAAAATATTTTCTTCATGCTGATTACAGATTTAATTCCTTTATTTTCCTGTAGAGTGTACGTTCAGATATACCTAGCTCTTGCGCTGCAAATTTACGTTTGCCTTTATGTTTTTTCAATGCTTTTTTAATCAAATCAGATTCTTTATCTATCAATGATAAAGATTCTTCAACTTCTTCGGCATCGTGGGCATAGTTGAAATCGTTAGGCGTGTTTTGCGAAGGATGTTTGATTGTTAACGTAGGTTCTGAGGAATGATTGTTCAAATCAACATCTTGATAAAGCTGATTGATGAACTGCGGATTATCGGCTATTACATGCGCCATATTGCCACCGCCATTTTGAATAATCTCTGCTACTAACTTTTTCAGTTCTACCATGTCCTTTTTCATGTCGAACAATACTTTGTAAAGGATATCTCTTTCAGAAAAATCTTCTTTACTAGAAGTATTTACTGCCATTGGCAAGTTGCTGTTCTGTTCGTTGGGGATATAGTTTAACAAAGCTTGGGCGGTAACATTACGTTCTTTTTCTAGCACGCAAACCTGCTCGGCAATATTTTTTAACTGACGCACATTGCCCGGCCAACTGTAATTGCTCAGCATTTGAACGGCATCATTTTCTAACTGTATGCCTGGCGATCGGTACTTGTTGCTGAAATCAGAAACAAACTTTCTAAACAACAAATACACATCATCTTTGCGCTCCCTTAAAGGCGGAATACGCAATGGAACGGTGTTTAAACGATAGTATAAATCTTCACGGAATTTACCTTTTTTTACGCTGTCGTAAACATCAACATTGGTTGCAGCAATAATCCTTACATCTGTTTTTTGAACTTTCGAAGAACCTACACGCAGGTACTCGCCACTTTCTAAAATACGTAGCAGACGAGCTTGGGTTCCCAAAGGAAGTTCGGCAACTTCATCTAAGAAAATAGTACCTCCGTTAGCTACCTCAAAATAGCCTTTACGAGCTTCATGAGCACCAGTAAAAGATCCTTTCTCGTGACCAAATAACTCAGAATCTATAGTTCCTTCTGGAATAGCACCACAGTTTACGGCAATAAAAGCGCCGTGTTTACGAGCACTTAATTGGTGGATAATGTGCGAAAAAACTTCTTTACCACTACCACTTTCTCCAGTAATTAAAACCGACATATCAGTAGGCGCCACCTGACTAGCCGTGTCTATCGCTCGGTTCAATAAAGGCGAATTGCCAATAATGCCGAAGCGTTGTTTTATACTTTGTGTATCCATTTTTAGTATCTAGTACTTAGTATCAAGTATTAAGACTTGAAATGTATTATTTTATTAAGAAAAGCAGTTTCAGTTTTCCATCGTTTCAGATAGTCCCGCTATCCGTTTTACTTCGCTACGCTCGTGCCCACTGCTATCGGGTTTAGTTCACAAAACTCAGTGTTCCAAACAACCAAAAACCAACAAACTAACCAACCACTTTACCTATCAGCGTAGCCGATGTACAACGCTCAATATAAACGTTTGCGTATTCTCCTGGTTTTACCGAATCGGTAACAGGGAAAACTACCATGGCATTTTCATCATTACGACCTCTGTATTCTTTGTCAGATTTTTTCGAGAAACCTTCTATCAAAACTTTAACTGTTTTACCCACAAACTCTTCTAAACAAGCCAAAGAGTCTTCTTGTTGCTTTTTGAAAATTTCTGCCAATCGGCGAGCTTTTACCTCTTCTGGTACATCGTCTTTGTACTTACGTGCGGCTAGCGTTCCCGGTCTTTCAGAGTAAGAAAAGGTGTAGGCAAAATTGTATTTAGCATAGTCCATAATACTCAAGGTATCTTGATGTTCTTCTTCCGTTTCTGTGCAAAAACCAGCAATAATATCAGACGAAATTGCACAACCCGGAATAATACGACGAATTGCATCAATTCTATTCATGTACCATTCTCTGGTGTAAGTTCTGTTCATTAAGGCCAAAATTCTGCTGTTGCCCGACTGAACAGGTAAGTGTATGTAGTTGCAAATGTTATCGTATTTTGCAATGGTGTAAAGCACCTCGTCGGTAATGTCTTTAGGGTGTGAAGTAGAGAAACGAACCCTTAAATCTGGATGAATTTCTGCCACCATTGCTAACAATTGTGCAAAGTTTACCGAACCTTCAGCATGTTCTTTGATTAAAGCAGAAGGTAAATCAGTTTTATTGCTTAATGCCTCTAACAGAGCGTCGCCAGTTAAGGTGTTCATGTCATCGGCAGCATCGGCAGTAACTTTTTTTGGTGCTTTTTCTGGACTCCACAAGTAAGAATCCACATTCTGCCCCAAAAGGGTAACTTCACGATAACCATTTTCAAACAGCTCTTTTGCTTCTTTAATGATAGAAAACGGGTCTCTGCTGCGTTCTCTTCCTCTGGTAAATGGAACCACGCAGAACGAACACATGTTATCGCAACCACGCATAATGGTTACAAAAGCGGTAATGCCGTTGGTGTTTAAACGCACCGGACTAACATCTGCATAGGTTTCTTCACGAGATAAAATTACGTTAACCGCTTTGTGGCCATCCTCAACTTGGTTAATCAACTTCGGTAAATCACGGTAAGCATCTGGGCCAACCACCACATCTACCAATTTTTCCTCTTCTAAAAATTTTGCTTTCAAGCGCTCGGCCATACAACCTAATACGCCCACTACCAATTTCGGGTTTCTACGTTTCTCCACCCGAAATTGTGATAACTTATTGCGCACACGTTGTTCTGCATTTTCTCTGATAGAACAAGTGTTAATGAAAATTACATCAGCATTTTGGTAATCGCTAGTGGTTTCAAAACCAGTTTCAGAAAGAATAGAGGCAACAATTTCGCTATCTGCAAAGTTCATTTGGCAACCATAACTTTCTATGTAAAGTTTTTTGCCATCGCCTTTTTTATCTAACACCAGTGCTTCTCCTTGGCGGGTTTCGTCGTGTGTTTTATCTTGAAGCTTAAAATCAATCATATTTGAGTTGCGGGTTATCAGTTATCAGTTTTGAGCTTAGGCTGGTAACCCGTAGCTCGCCACATTTAACCCAATTTTAATTGGGTTTCAAAAGTACAAAAATTAAATGATAAATGACAGAATGGCAGTAATTTTACAATCGGTTTATGATTATAAAAACAATAAGGTCTTCTTTTTTGTCTTTACTCGAATAAACAGCAACTTTATGAGCAAACATACTTTCTATCGCAAGCGTAAATTCTGGTACTGGTTTGGCGGTATTTTAGGTGCCCTTATCTTAATTCTAGGTATCGCTGCTTTAATTTTAAGCGCCAAGTGGAAACCAGCCTTAACTACAAAAATTAAAGAAGGTGTAAGTAATGCTTCTAACGGCTTGTACCAAATCAATTTTAAAGATATTCATCTTAATTTACTAACCGGAACTGCGGTTTTAGATAGTATCAGCTTAATGCCCGATACCAATGTTTTTAATCAGCTAAAGGATCAAAAGCAAGCTCCAACGCATTTGTTCCGTATCAAATTGGCGCATTTAAAAATATCAAGAGTAGGGATTTTAAAGGCGTATTTTAAAAAGAAAATAGATTTAAGTGCAATTGTTTTAGATCATCCATCAATTGACATGGTTTATCACAAAGTACCGAGGCGAACTGATACCGTAAAGGATGAAAGAACCTTGTATCAACAAATTTCTAAATCATTAAAATCAATTGCCGTTGGGCAAATCAAAATAGTAGATGCTGATTTTGATTATTACAATGGCAAACGCAGGCTCAATCAGGTTAAGCACCTTTCGGTTAACGTAAAAGATGTTTTGATTGATTCTGCCGCTCAGTTTGATACCACTAGGGTTTTTCATAGTAAAAACATTGGTTTCGAACTTTTAGGGTACCAGTCAGAAACTAAAGATAAACTGTACACCTTAAAGCTAGATACTTTAAGAGGGTCGATTACGGGTAAGGATTTAGAAATTCGAGGTTTTAAGATGATTCCTAAATACCCAAAAATAGAGTTCAGTAGAAAATACGATGTGCAGAAAGACCGATACGATTTAGATTTTAAGAAAATTAGTTTATCTGGGATAGATTATGTAGGCTTAAATAACAATGGCGAACTTTTGGTTAAACAGGTTAATCTTGGTCCAGCCCAGGTAAATGTGTTTATGAATAGGGAATTACCACCGTCGAGCCTCAATAAATCTGGAAACTTTCCGCACATGGCGCTGAAACGTTTGCCCATTCCAACCATTATACAGCAGTTAAAAATTGCAAAAGTAAACGTGGCTTATGGCGAGTACAACCCTAAAACCAAAGAAATTGGAACAGTTAAATTAGATGGCCTAAACGGTACGATTAGTAATATAACTAATGACAGCAGCCGACTTGCAAAGCAAAGCCATGCTTATGCAGATTTAACTACTTACGTAATGGGCAAAGCTAAATTGAACGTTAAGATAGACTTTAACTTAACTTCAAATAATGGTGCGTTTAATTATAAAGGAAAAGTTAACGGCTTTGATTTGAAAGCGCTTAATGCGATTTCGAAACCTTTAGGGCAAATTGAATTGGAAAGCGGGCAGGTTACCTCGGCAAGTTTTGATGTTTCTGCTAATGCCGCTGGCTCTAAAGGTGTAGTGTATTTTTACTACAAAGATTTAAAAATTAAAATGCTTGGCGAAGATGCCGACGGAAAAGAGAAGAAAAAAGGTCTGTTATCTTTTTTGGCAAATACTATTTTAATTAAGGACGATAATATTCCAGGCGAAAAGGGAAGGTTTGCCAACATTACCCACGAACGTGCTCCGCAGGCTTCTTTCTTTAACATCATGTGGAAATCTGTTTTTAAAGGGATGAGAGAAATTGTAGGTATTGGCATTGTGCCGATGAAGAACGGAGAAAAGCCGAAGAAGTAGGAGGTGGTTTGGAGTGTTGCATTGTTAAATTGTTGCATTGCTTGGTCAGCAACAATATGACAATCAAACAATAATTTTGCTTATAACCTGAGTTCTATTTTTAACCTATTGATAATTAGACTTTAAAACTGATGCTGAACTAAATTCAGCATGACGAACCGCCGATTTTCCGTCACCCTGAATTTATTTCAGGGTCAGCTAACCCAATAACTTTATATAATAACGTAAAATAAGCAAATAATAATCGAACTGAGGTTTATAACAATACAGCAATTGTTTTCACACTAAAATCTGTATCTTGTAATTAAATAACTAATGCTAACTTGCCAATGCCTAAAGCAACATCCAAAAGCAAAAAAAGATTAAAGTGGATTTTAGGTGTGTTGCTATTTGTGATTTTAGTTGTTGTTAGCGTGTCTTGGTATGTTTCTGGTAAAATAAAGCCAATTGTACAACAAGAATTAGGTGTAATTGTAAATAAGGCAACAAATGGGCTTTACAACATCCGTTTCGATAAAGTAAATGTAAATCCGCTTACGGGCAATGCCTCGTTAACAAAAGTAAGTTTAATACCCGATACCAATATGTATCGAAAATTGGTTGCGCAAAAAAAAGCGCCTAACAATTTGTATATCGTTCAACTTCAAAAGTTAAGCATCAAGAAATTTCATCCGTTTAAAATCTATTTCGATAAGAAACTAGAGATTGATTTGCTTCTGTTTGATCAACCAAGTATTACAATGGTTAATAAATCGTTGTTTTTTAACGAGAACAAAACGCCACAACCCGAAATTGCCCCTTACGACTATATCAAAAGTATTTTCAGTACACTACACGTTAAAACGATAGATTTTAAAAATGCCAGTTTCAAGTATGTGAATAATAACGGGGCAAAGCCCGATATCGATACCATTTCTAACATCACTATTTCATTAAAAGATTGGCTCATTGATTCTACATCGGCTAACGATAAAAGTAGGTTTTACTTACTTAAAGACGCTTACGTTTACCTGAACAATTATACTTACGCTACGCCAGATAGCATGTATTACATTAAGGCTAGCGAGTTTGAGTTTAGTGCCTCTGCAAAGAAGTTAAGTATTAAAGAATTTGCGCTAGCGCCGCGGTACTCGGAACAAGATTTTGCCAAGGTAAATGGCTATGCTAGAGATCGATATTCTTTACAACTCAATAATATTGACTTTGAGGGTATAAATTTGTTCACATATATTAAAAATAGAGAAGTGATGGCTGATGAAATGAAGATTGCGAACGGTACACTATCTGTTTTTAACGACAACTCGTACCCTAAACTGCTAAAAGACAAAACAGGAAGGTTTCCGCACCAGCTTCTTCAAAAAATAGGTATTCCAGTTAACATCAAAAAAATTAACCTCAATGAATTAGATATCAGTTATGCTGAGTTTGACAAAGAAAGTAGGCAGCGAGGAAGAATTACCTTTAACAATACCTCTGGTACAATTACCAATGTAACTAATCAACTTAAACACAAAAAGAGAAATCCAATAATAGAAGCCAATTTGCAAAGTTATTTAATGGAACAGGGTAGGCTTAACGTGGGTTTTAAGTTTAATGTAATGGCTCGCAAAGCAGATTTTTCTTACCGAGGGCAATTGTTAAATATGGATGCAAAGCAGTTGAATTATGTAACCAGACCTTTGGCGATGTTGCAAATTAAAAGCTGTTTAGTGCGCAGTTTGGCCTTTGATATTAAAGCAAATGATGAAGTTGCAAAAGGAAAAGTAGCGTTTGCGTATAACGATTTGTCTTTAGGTTTAATGAAACGGCACGAAGGTGGCGAACGTTTAAAGCGCTTGGGGATTTTATCGCTACTGGCAAATGCGATGGTTATTTACTCAGACAACCCCTCGGTTGATGGGAAATTTACCATAGCTACTGTTGATTACAAGCGTAAACCTACGGCTTCTTTCTTTAATTTTATTTGGAAAACCTTGTTTCAGGGAGTGAAATATAGTATTGGTTTTACACCACAAAAAGAAGCCGAAATTAAGCGCTATGTGTCTAAGTTCGAAAGTATGAAAAGCGAGCGTGAAAAAAGGAGAATGAGGAGGGAGATGCGCAGGTTTGAGCGAGAAAGAAATCGTTAACAAAAAAGCCCCGAATTAAAAAATCCGAGGCTTGATGTTTTTATGCGGAATTTGATTAAGAAATTACCCAGTTCCATCCAAAAGTATCTGGAGCTAAACCATATTTAATATCGTTTAACTTCTTAGCGATACCGTTTGAAATATTTCTTGAAGCTACATCAGTCAACGTGTAAGTTTTACCTTCGTAACCAATCTCGCCAATGTGGGTAACTGTAGCAGCAGTACCAGCAGCAAATGCTTCGGTTAGCTTGCCATTCTCAATACCTTCAATGATTTCTTTAACAGATAATCTTCTTTCTTCTACTTCAACACCATCAGCTTTAGCTAATTGAATGATCGTATCTCTAGTTACGCCATCTAAAACGGTAGTTCTAATCGCTGGGGTAACTAATTTGCCATCAATTACGAACATTAAGTTGGCAGTTCCAGCTTCTTCGATGAACTCGTGCGTTTGTGCATCTGTCCAAATCAATTGGTCGAAACCTTCTTTTCTAGCTACTTCAAATGGATATAACGAACGAGCATAGTTGCCAGCTGTTTTAGCATAACCTACACCGCCATCATCAGCTCTTGTGAATTCAGTTTCTACTTTTACTCTTAAAGCTTTGTTATAATATTTGCCAGTTGGGGTAGTTAAAACTGCGAAAGTATAACTGTCTGATGGTCTAACGCCTAAATAAGGGTCAGTAGCGTACATTACTGGTCTTATATATAATGCGTAGTCTTCTTGGTTAGGCACCCATTTCTCATCAACGTTGATTAGGGCAGCCATACCTTGCATAAAAATTTCTTCAGGAACTTCGGCCATTGCCATTCTTCTTGCCGATTTATTAAAACGCAGGAAGTTTTTGTCAGCCCTGAAGATGCTGATTTTACCGTCAGGTAGCCTGTAGGCCTTAATGCCTTCGAAAATAGCTTGTCCGTAATGCAGCGCAGAAATTGCTGGGCTCATCGGGATTGGGCCATAAGGAACTACTCTTGGGTTTTTCCATACACCATCCTCATAGTCACACAAAAACATGTGGTCGGTAAACACTTTACCGAATGGTAACTCTGAAAAATCAGTAACTGTAAGGCGAGTTTGCTCAACCTTGGTTACTTTGATGTCTAATGTTTCGGTCATTTTATAGAATTTTAGCAAGAACGCTTACGCTTTTGACGTAAACGCCTTTTTTTATTTTGCTGCAAAAGTACTAAAAATCAAACGTTTTTTGAGGTTTTGCTAAGAATTAATGTTTGTTTTTGAGTGTCTGTAGCACACTAAGTACCCATCCTTTTCCCCACTCTTCCATCTGTTCTTCGGTCCATAAAAAAGGGTAAAAAATTCTTTTTTGAAAACGCGGAGGCAGGTATTTCTGCCAATTGGTTCCGCCGGTTGCGGCAATGTCTACAGAGTCTTTCTCTAAATAACGCACCGCAGACTTGTAGTGCGATAAAGGCCACTCTACATTTACATATAAATCTAGCTTGCGTAATTCTTCTGCCAATCCGCTTACATCTTCGCCTTTGGCTTCTAATTGTTTGTAAAGCGATGCAAAGTTGCTATGCTCACGCTCTTTTGCTAAGGCTAAAAACTGTGCTGCGTATTTACTGATGAACTGTTTTAAGGTTAAAGTTTGTTTGCCGCTAGCTAGTTCAGTAGCGCCAGCCTTCCAATAAATATGTTCGAATTTTTCTTCGATGCTAGCATTCGCTAATTCTTCTCTTTTACTTTTATCAACCAGTTGAGTAAAATGAGTTGCGGAAATCTCAATCATTCTGTATTGCCCGCTTTGGAAACCACTTGCAGGCAACAGCGACATACGGAATTTTAAAAACTGTTCCTTTTCCATGCCATTTACCATTACTTCGAATGAGGTAGTTAAAGCATTGAAATAAGCGTTGATTCTTTTTACACGTTCGGTAAAGAATTTTAAGGTAAGGTTTTCATGCTCTGCAATTTGCCTGCACTCATGTAACGAAAGCTTAAAATAAAGCTCTGTAATTTGATGATACATGATGAAGATTTCCTCGTCGGGGAATGGTGTTTTCGGACTTTGCAGACTCAGTAGCGTGTCTAAATGTATATAATCCCAATAGGTAAGGAAATCTGCGTATAAAAGGCCATCTAAGTAAGAGACCATATCTTGTCCCATCGCTTCATATTTCTCTTGAAGCAGGGTTAATTTTTCTTTGATTTGTGGAGTGAGTTCCATTTTGTTTTGTCTTTAACACGGTTTGGTCGTGTTTGTTTATATTTAAACCGACCCTGAAATAAATTCAGGGTGACGTACTATTTTCGTCATGCTGAATTTTATTTCAGCATCTGTTAGAAAGATAATAACTAGCTAGGCCTATCTATGATAAGCGTAAAATTGAAAATCTGGATCCACGATGATTGAAGCATATGTTGTTGTACTTTGACAATCTTTCAAAGATTGTCAAAGTTATTTAATTAAAAATCATCAATTACAAAATTGTCATCTATTTCTCTATCATGGAAATTTTGAAATTGTTCCCGGCTTCCGAAAAAGCCGATAACTTCCTTGCGTTTTAGTAACGTAGGTTTTTCATTTAAAAAGCTTAAATAAGAACTCCATTTCCAAATTTTGAAATCGTTTGTAAGTTGGTGTTTTTTAGGGTTATGATGGATGTAATAAATAAGATGGGAAAAATGAGATTGTTCTTTTACTAATGCTCTTTTAAAAGGTGTTTGAAATAAAGTTCCAATTCTGTTTTGTTGTTTATTGAATGCTAATGCATAGCTTTGAAATAGTAAACGAAACTGTTTGCTTACAACATTATGCAAATTAATTGCTTCATTTTCCTTTATTCTAATTAAAAAATGAAAATGATTGTCGAGTAGGCAATAAGCGTAAACTTCTATCAATTCGTTTAGATAATACGAAAACCTTTTTAGAAAGAAGATATAGTTTCCATCGTTAACAAACATTTTCTTTTTGTCGATGGTTCGGTTATAGATATGGTAGAACCTTCCACTCTCAAACTTGGTGTAATAATGTTCTTCTTTAGCCATAGGTAGTTGGCTTTAGGTTAATTTAACTTTACTTAAAGTTACGTTTTAACTTTGACAATCTTTTAAAGATTGTCAAAGTTGTAAGACGAAGACAATCTAATACAATACCCTAAATTTAATTGTATGCTCAATCTTTTTTAACGATTTGAACAATTGCTTATCATACTCTGTATTGATGTCTGTAATGGCATAGCCGATGGTGCTGTTGGTCATTAAAAACTGACCTACAATGTTGATGTTGTGCTTGGCAAAAATGGTATTGATTTGCGCCATAATGCCGGGTACATTCTTGTGGATGTGGATCAATCGGTGCGATTTAGCTATAGCTGGCAACTGTAAGTTAGGGAAGTTGCTACTCAAATAAGTAGTTCCTTTATTCATGAAATCTGCCACACGTTTTGGTATAAATAAAGAGTTTCTAGGATTGCCTTTCGGATCATCGAAAACCACAATACCCATTTCGTTACAAACTTGTAGAGAGAATTTATTTTTTGCGTTGCCTAAGTAACCAATCGTTTTCAGTTTTACGGCTCGCTTCAATTTATCCTCTTCAATTTTTTCGCCATCAGCTAAAAGCATCATGCCCACATCGCCAACATATTTTTCTTCAAACTCTGTTTTATGTCGAATAGAAAATCCATCCTTTTTAAGAAAAGCAATGGTTTCTTCCGGAACATTGCCAATTACCAAACACAAAATTCTGTTTTTGGGATAAGAGATTGACTGAGGTAAATTATTTACATACAAAAATTCGTCGAAGCTTGGTGTAACGTGGTCGGCTTTGGTTACGATGCTTTCGCGGGCAATATTCTCGGTAAAAGCATAGAATTTTTTAATCAAACCGCTTTCACGTAACTGGTAATCAGAGTAACCATCTCCAATGCCATATAAATCGCCTTGCAATTGCAACTGGTGCATCAGTTTTACTTTTCCACCTTCTTCACTTAACGGATTGGCATGGTCGTAATCAATGATTTTTCCATCGCCTGTGGTTACAAAAGTATTGGCGTAAATATTCTCTTTTTTGATGTGGTACTGACTAACCACCGGGGTAATGAACTCTTTAAATCCACCAGAAACAATTAAAACTTCATCGGCATGTTTTTTAAAAAATTCTGCATTGCGTGAAAAAGATTTAGACACTTTTTTCTTTAAATGTTTGATGAGTTTTTGCAGATGCTCTTCATTTGCATCTAACAACTTTACCCTTTGCGCTAAGCTCTCCGAAAACGACAGTTTGCCCTCCATCGCTAAATTGGTATAGTCTTCTATCTTCTGATAAATGGCTTCGCGATCTGGATGTTTCGCCAAAGAAATTCGAGCTAACTCGTCTAAGGCTTCTACTTGGGTAAAGGTGCTATCAAAATCGATGATGTAAAAGTTCTGTTGTTTCATTATTTGTTTTGGGGGTTTCATTTTGATTTTCCCTTAATCAGCGGGCTAATCATTTATTTAAGTGCATTGCAAACTTCAGCGATGCTCTGGTTTACGGGTTTAAATTTAAAATTTAGGGTGTCTGTTATTTTTTGGTTGGTATAATAACTTAGGTTAAAACTGCTACGGGCGGCATCTTTAGTTAAGGCGGCAGGTTTTCTGGTAATTAGCGAAACCAATTTTGCCGCTCGCCAAGCAATGCCCAACATCCAAGGTTTAGCTTCTTTGCTCGGTGGTTTAACACCAAAACCTTGTGCAATTTGTGCGAAAAAATCTTTGTAATGCAGATTTTCGGCACTTAAGGTATATCGTTCTTCGCTAATGTTGCTTTCCATCAGTAAAATCATGCATTTGGCCACGTCTTCTACATCTACAATGCCAGTTGCACCATCGGTATAGAATTTTAATCCATCTTTTACTAATTTAAAAATAGCTCCACTGCCACTAAAGCCTGCGTTTTTCCCAATAATTACTGCCGGATTTACAATTATGGCATCTAATCCCTCGGCAATGCCACGCCATACTTCCATTTCGCCTTGATACTTAGAAATGGCGTAGTTGTGTGCTTTTGGGTCGTAATCCCAAAAATGTTTTTCAGATATTAGTTCATCTTTTTTAGGATAACCTAAGGCTGCGATAGAACTTACATGTAGCAAACGAACATTGTTCTCTAAGCAAAGATTTACAATGTTGGCAGTACCTTCAATATTGATTTTTAGAAGTACGGCTTTGTCTTTCGGATCAAATGATACAGTAGCGGCACAGTGGTAAACTTTGGTAATGCCTTCAAAAGCATCAGCCAAATTTTCTGGTTCGTTAATGTCTGCAATATGCCAAGTAACTAAGGTGTTGTTTTGTAGTAAAGCCGGAATTTTAGAGCTGCTTCGCCTAATGGCACGAACCAGTATGTTTTGGTCTGTAAGCTGCTTTACCAATTCTGCCCCTAAAAAACCTGTAGCCCCTGTAACAAGTATCATTTCATCTGTTTATAGATTACCAGTTTAAGCACAAAATTTAAAAATGCGCTTAATATGTGCTTTCAAAAATAGATATTTGAGGGCAAACATTTAGTGGCTTTATGACTTTATCCGATTTTTTTTCTCCTATTGATACCGAAAAATTTACACCTAAACATGGTTTCTTAACTAGCCAACTGGGCATGAAGGTAGAATTTTATACAGATATCTTTCCGGATTTGGAAGAAGAGAAGTATGATTTGGCCATTATTGGCGTAAAAGATGATAGGGGAGCGGTAAACAATAATGGTTGTTCTTTGGCTCCAGATTATTTTAGGGAGCAATTTTATTTGTTGAACGAAGGCCAGTCGCCAACTAAAATTATCGACTTAGGAAACATCATAGCTGGCCAGCAAGTGTCTGACACCTATTTTGCGCTTAAAACTGTAGTTGCCGAATTGGTTAAATTGGATATTGTGCCCATTATTATTGGTGGTGGACAAGACTTAACCTATGCGCAATACATGGGCTACGAAAGTTTGGAGCAGAAAGTAGATTTGTTGGTAGTTGATAATCGCTTTGATTTAGAGCAAGATGAAAATGAGGATGTTGTTACTACCTCCCAGAGCTATTTAACTAAGATTTTCTTGCATCAACCTAACTACTTGTTCAACTTTAGTAACATGGGCTACCAAACTTATTTTGTTAACCAAGATAGTTTGAGAGTGATGGATAAGCTATATTTTGATGTGCACCGTTTGGGCGAATTTGTCTCCGATTTATCAGTTTCTGAGCCTGTAATCCGCAATGCAAATATGGTAAGTTTCGATATGGGCTCCATTCGCTCTAGCGATGCCTGTGGTAATGCTAATATGGTGCCTAATGGTTTTTACGGCGAAGATGCTTGCCGTATTTCACGCTATGCTGGGATGAGCGATAAGCTTACTTCCATTGGTTTCTATGAGTTTAATCCAGCTTTCGATAAGGGCGGGCAAACGGCCATGTTACTGTCGCAAATGGTGTGGTATTTTGTAGATGGCTATTACAGCCGCAAAAAGGATTTTCCACTAACGCCAAAATCTCAATATATCATTTACCGAGCAAGCGTAAACGATGGAGCTACCGAAGTAAATTTTGTGAAGAGCAAAAAATCTGACCGATGGTGGATGCAGGTGCCTTATCCGGCCAATGGCTCTAAAAACGAACGTTTTCATCTGGTGCCTTGTAGGTACGATGATTACAATACCGCCGTTAAAGGAGAAATGCCAGACCTTTGGTGGCGCACTTATCAAAAACTAGCCTAATTTTACAATATTAGTATGAGATATTCGTATATTTGAGCTACAACTTATTATTACTAAAAAGGGTTGTTTAAAGCGGCCCTATAACCTAAAACACTCAACAAGGAAATGAAAAAAATAATTCTTTCGGCCATGCTGCTATCTCCAATAGCATTAATGGCTCAATCAGATTTTACTTTAAAAGGTGCTACAAAAACGGTGGCTAATGGCAATAAAGTATATTTGGTTTACGCAGAAAACGGACAAAGATTAACCGATTCGGCTATAGTTAACAATGGTGCTTTTGAGTTTAAAGGAAAGGTTACCAACCCAGTAATGGGTAACGTTTTCAATAATGTTAACCCTTACAAAAAAGGTGCAAACACCAAAAATATGGATTACACGGCTTTGTACATTGAGCCAGGAAACATCACATTAAATAGCGCCGATAGCTTAAAATCTGCTGTTGCGGGTGGTACACAGGCTAATATTGATAATGCCAAGTTAGCTGCCTCATTAAAGTCTTTTGCTGATCAGGAAAAAGCACTTAACGACGAATACGCATCGTATACAAAAGAGCAAAAAGAAGATAGTAAGGTAATGGATGTACTAATTGCTAAGTTCGATGCCATTAAAGCTCAAAAAACTCCAGTTTATTTGAAGTTCGTTAAAGAAAATCCAAAATCGTACATTAGCTTAATGCAGCTAAGCGCTTTAGCTAGTAATGATAAAGTAGTGGGCGAGGTAGAGAAATTGTACGCAACACTTTCGCCAGAGCTAAAAGCAACCAAAGTAGGACAATCTATTCCGGCTACTATAGATGCGACTAAAAAAACAGCTGTGGGTGTAATGGCAATGGATTTTACGCAAAACGATCCAGATGGAAAGCCAGTAAAACTATCTGATTTTAAAGGTAAATATGTGTTGGTAGACTTTTGGGCAGCATGGTGCGGGCCTTGCAGACAAGAAAACCCTAATGTGGTAGAGGCGTTCCAAAAATTTAAAGATAAAAACTTCACGGTGTTGGGCATTTCTTTAGACGGAGGTAGTACCAGAACAACAAAAGAGCAATGGTTAAAAGCCGTTGAAGATGATAAGTTAACTTGGACTCATGTTTCTGATTTGCAAGGTTGGAGCAATGCAGTTTCTTCTGCTTGGGGAATTAGAAGCATTCCTGCTAACTTTTTAATAGATCCTAGCGGTAAAATTGTAGCAAAAGATTTAAGAGGTAATGCCTTACATAACAAGCTTGCCGAAGTGTTAGACAAAAAACAAAGTAAGATTTTAAGTAGATTTGATGAAGGCCTTTCCGAGAAATTGGGAAGGCATTCTTGTTTGGTTGCATTTAACCTGTTGATGGTGTTATCACTAACAACGAAAAAGTATTTGATATAGAAAATGATGATATGAATTTGCTAGCGAAATCATATTTTGAAAGTTACCACGACCAGCTCTACTTGGCGTTGTAAGGCAAAATTTATTTTAATTTAAACCACTTTACGATTCCCGCTTTTGCGGACGAACTATTGGAGTTTATAGAAATTCTCCTTCATCTGCTTCTCTACTCCCTGCGCTTGCACATCATCGCTCTGCAAAAAAAAAAGCAAAATCAGTGAATATCTGCGGTAAAAATCTGCCTAATCAGCGGGAAGTTATAAGCAGTAAGCCCCGCTCACGCGGAAATGACGAAGATTCCAAATTAATTCTTTTAAAATTATGCTGTTTCTATTTTGATACAGTCTCCAGAGGAATGTTTTTTATTACAAGCTTGAGGTTGAAATTAAATGATGAAGCGCTTACTAAATCAATATTCCTAAAACTACAAAAACCACCCCTACAAAAGAGATTAGAAATGCAGGTTTGCCAAACAGCAGGCCTAAAACTAAGCCCGCAATAATTAAGAAAGATCCAATCCAGATGTAGCTAAAAGAGCTGGCTTTAGTGCCGTTTGTAACTGCCGCATTTTGGCGTTGGATACTTTCGGATTTAGCTAGGCTACTGTCTTTACGGTTAAGTTGATTGGATGTTTGGTTTGGCTTGGCCAAAGTTGTATCTGTAATGGCAGTTCTAACATTACTTGCCGTATTTGTGTGAGGGGTTTGCTCTACCGCTTTTTGTTTTGTTTCGATTTGCGCTTTTTTGCTAGCGCTTGCAACAACAGGCTTTGGGATTTGAGCTTTTGTATTTAAAGATTTAGCTTGCTGTTTTTGAAGGGCGGTTGTAGCGTTAATTGACCCAGGTTTGTTAGCTGGTGCAGCTTTGCCTTTGGGCACTGTATTTATAGGCGATGTAACAATGGGCGTATTATCTGCTGGTATTTGTACAATTTCTTTTTCGGTAACAATTGCTTTGGCGGTAATTACTACGCTTACTCTTTTTGGTTGTTCTTGTTGCGAAAAACCTAGTGCAGGCAGTAGCATTAACCCCCAAAAAAGGATTACATTAAAAACCGACTTATTTAAGTTACTGATCAAGCTGCAATTGTTGAGTTAATGCTAACAATTAAAAATATGCCAATTAACCACTAGAGGTAGCTGTGATGGTAAAAATCCCGACTAGTACCTTGTTTTAGGCCTAGACGGGATGTGGGTAATTGCATCTCGTAAATACAAGTTTACAAATAAATGCTGATAAATGAGAAAACTTTGCCTCGGTTTGAGGTTACATCAAATCAAATCCTATGTCTTCGCGGAAATATTTTCCATCAAAATATATTCTTGCTGCATCTGCTGTAGCACACTGCAGAGCTTCAAATTGAGTGTCTTTAACGCTACTAATGGCTAAAACTCTGCCGCCATTGGTTTTTACTACGCCTCCTTCTAAAGCGGTACCAGCATGAAACACATACGAATCTCTCACATTGTCTAGCCCAGAAATAGCTTTACCTTTTTCGTATTCGCCAGGATATCCGCCAGCAACAATTACAACGGTTGCCGCATTTTTGGGGCTAATTTTGATTTCGTAACTACCTAATTCTTTGTTTGCACTTGCTAAGAAAAGTTCCACCAAATCATTTTCAATTCTTGGGATCACACTTTCTGTTTCTGGGTCGCCCATACGAGCGTTGTACTCAATCACATAAGGCTCTTCGCCAACTTTAATCAGTCCGAAGAAAATGAAACCAGTATAATCAATGCCTTCGCTTGCTAAACCATTTACCGTTGGTTTAATAATGCGTTCTTCAATTTTATTTAAAAACTCAGCGTTAGCAAACGGAACTGGAGAAACAGAACCCATGCCTCCAGTGTTCAAACCAGTATCGCCTTGGCCAATTCGCTTGTAATCTTTCGCTTCTGGCAAAATCACATAGTTTTTGCCATCAGTTAATACAAAAACAGAAAGTTCAATACCTGTTAAAAATTCTTCGATTACTACAGTAGAACCAGCATTTCCAAACTTGCCGCCCAGCATCAGTTTTAATTCTTCTTGTGCTTCTGCAATGTTATCTAAAATTAAAACCCCTTTTCCTGCTGCTAAACCATCAGCTTTTAAAACTATTGGGGTAGCATGAGTAGAAAGGTATTGCAGGCCTTCGGCTAAATTCTCATTGGTAAAAGATTTAGATTTCGCTGTAGGGATGTTGTGGCGCTCCATAAACTGCTTAGAGAAATCTTTGCTTCCTTCTAAAATGGCACCTTCTTTTTTAGGTCCGATAACGGGAATGTGTTTTAATTCTTCGTCGTTAACAAAAAAATCGTGAATACCTAACACCAAAGGTTCTTCGGGGCCAACTACCAATAGCTCTATTTTTTCTTTCAAAGCCAGCGCTTTTACGGCTTCAAAATCATTTGGATTGATGTTTACATTTTTGCCATAATTGGCAGTGCCAGCATTGCCAGGAGCTATAAAAAGATTAGTACATTGCTCCGATTGGCTTAATTTCCAGGCAAAAGCACATTCTCTTCCGCCAGAACCTATTAGTAAGATATTCATGCCACAAAGATATGGGTTTATGCTTATTGGGGGCATAAAATCTTAAATAAGCTACAAGCAAAGTTCTATTGCAATTAAAGTGGCATAATTACTCAGGGCCTCCATCTCTATCGTTTCTGTTTCCCATAGTGCAATTCCATCTCGGTCGTGTAGTAAACGCCCATCAATTTCAAAGGCGCCAGAAAGCACAAACGCATAAAATATAGCAGTACTGTTTAAAAAGTATTCGGTACTTCCGCGGCCATTAAACTGGCCTAAGCTTATTTTAAAAGGTAAAAAATTGGGAGTAGCACAGTGTAAATGATTTAATTTTGATAGGTCAACTTCGCTAAACATAGGAGTTGTGGGTGCGCTTTCTTGTGCTTTAATACCAATAACTACGTAGTTAATTGTGTGGCTTTCAAAAGGGTTGGTTAATTTTACAAAAGTGTTTTTCTCTAGAAAAATCGTCAAGCTTTGCCCTATCTCTATTTCGGTCTCGTTTTCTTGGTCGTCTAAATAATTTAGTGTACCGGTAACGGGTAATAGTATAATGTAGCCCTTTTCTTGTGTGTAAAAATTATAAGAGGACATTGGTGCCAGCATATCGTCGTGTAGGGCATAGAGGTTGCCAATGGGTTCTTTTACAGGGTTAAAAAAGTGCTCAGAATTGGAGAAAGTGCTGTGCCTTGTTAAATGCTTGTTTTGGATAGTCCCTCTTTGGTCTGAAACAAATATTTTGCCTTGAGAAATAGTTTTCATTCTTGTATGCTATAAATGGTAAGATAAGGAGTGATGGTAAACATATCGGTTAGCAACGGTTTGTTTTCCATATTTGATGTTTTACACGTTAGCAAATGATCTCCAATTTGGTCTATATGAAACAATTCTTCACTGTAAAAATTAATTGCCACTACATGTTTATTGCTATTGCGTAAATCAGAATTAACGATTTCGAACCTAAACTGGTTAAACTTCAAAAAATGTAAACCTACATTATTGGTAATATCTGGAATTGTTTGGTTTAGTTGCTTAACATAGTTGATTACAGCACCGCTAACTAAAAAATGTAACTTCTCCGCATTTGGAACTTCACGTAGCAGCTCTCCAAAAGTATGGTGCTTCCCATCTTGATTGTAATATTGAGATTGCATTTTGAACTCGTTAAAAGTATCAGTAAAAACCAGTTTTTCCCAGCTGCCGGTACTTTCTGCATTAATTATTTTTCTGTAACAGAGTGTTATTTTTCTTCTCATTATTGATGGGGGTTAAGCCGGTACACTGATTTGCATTTTTAATTCAAACCCTGCCGATAAACTCCCCGTTACGGTGGCAATTTCTATACCCGAAGTATCGTCACTAAAAACATTGTCGTTTTTGTTGTAAGTATATCCCGACATGCCTTTTGAGTAGCCGTTTACCAAGGCAACAGCTGTACCACTGCCTTCTGGAAATGCAATTTGAGTAACTTTTAACGAGTTTCCTGCCGCATTGTATATGTGTACATGTATGTGTGTGGCACGGCCGCTATACCATCCCGGAAAAATAGACGTAAAGGTAACTAGGCCATTGGTATCGGTAGTTTGCCTGCCACGTAAAAAATGTACAGATTGGTAATTGGTAGATTGCATGCCTGTACCACCATATTCAGAATAGTTACCTTCTGCATCGCAGTGCCAAATATCTACTATGGCGCCTGCAAGTGCGCTACAATTATTGTTGCTGTTGCCAATAGTAATTTTGGCAGTTAGCTTGTACCCACTTTTACCTTCGGTAATGTCACTTCTAACGTAAGACGCGGGAGCTTTGGTAGGGAATGGGCCTTCTGTTTCTGTTGGGGCAACTACGCAATTCGAGTTCGACGAACCTCCCGTTGCAGTAGTGGTAGTAGGTGTTTCTGATGATTTCTTGCAAGCATCAATAATTACAGGTGTACTAACTGCTCCAATTAGTAAGCTCCTTAAAAAGTTTTTTCTTTCCATATCAGCATGTTTTTGATTGAAATACAATCCGAATATGAAGAGACTTTGCTACGTTGGCAAAAATGTGTCGGCTAATGTTTGTTTTGTGTCGGTACGCTGGCGCAATGTTAATTTTTGTTAAATGCTAGCTGTTTTTCCACTCTTCAATAAAAGATACATACGTATCGCTAATGGGTAGTTTAAGTCCATTGCTTAGCTGTGCTTTTCTATTTGTTATGGCCTGTACCTCTTTAATTGCAACCACAAAACTGCGGTGTATTCTTCTAAATTTAGCTATAGGAAGCTTGTCTATCAGCTTTTTCAGTGTGGTTAAAGTGATAATCATTTTCCCGTTAGTTAAATGTATTTTAACATAATCTTCTAAACTCTCCAAATATGCGATGTCTTTGGTTTCAATTTTAACGAGCTTATATTCTGTATACACAAATAAGCATTCAATAATATTTTCCGTTTCTTTTTGCTTTTGATACTGATGATAGTCTATTGCCTTTTGAGCGGCTTTTTTAAAACGGATATAGTCAATTGGTTTTAGTAGATAATCTATGGCATTAAGCTCAAAGCCCTCAAAAGCGAAATTTTTATAAGCAGTAGTAAAAATTACCATTGGCTTTACGGTCAAAGATTTGAACAAATCTATTCCGGTAATGTCTGGCATATTGATGTCTAGAAAAAGCAGATCTACAGGAAATTGATTTAGGTATTCTGCAGCAGCAATAGCATCTTCAAAAGTATTTATAAGCTGAAGCTGAGCTATGGCATCCACATAAGTTTTAATTAAGGCAAGGGCCAAAGGCTCGTCGTCTATGGCTATACATTTCAATTTTTCCATTAGTTGGTATGAATGGTTAAATTAACTTTAAATACTTTCTGGTTGTTCTCTATCTCCAAAATGTGCTTGTTTGGATAGAGGTAGTGCAGCCTTTTTATGGTGTTTTCTAAGCCTATTCCGGTTCGTTTTTCATTTTTAAGCTTGTGGTTAATAGTGTTTTCGCAATAGAGGTTGATAAGGTTTTTTTCTATTAACAACCTGATGGTTAGTTGATTGTTTTTGTGGTTGCTAATTCCGTATTTAAAAACGTTTTCTACAAAAGCCAGTAAAATTAGGGGTGCAATTTTTTTCTGCGAGCTATCGCCAATTATTTCGTAACTAAGTGTAGTTTTTTGTGTAAGCCTTAATTTTTGTAAATCTATGTAGTCGCTCATACAGGTTATTTCCTCTTCCAAATCAACTTCATCATGCCCTGCTTTGTCTGTTAAGTATCGCATCATGCTAGATAGTTTCATAATGGAAGGAGCTGTGTTTTCGTCTTTAATTACAGCGAGGGTATAAATGTTGTTTAAAATGTTAAATAAAAAATGTGGATTAACCTGTGCCTTTAAAAATGAAAGTTCTGCTTGGGCTTTTTCCGCTTCGGCCTTTAGCGCACGCTCTGTAGTAAGCTGTAATTGTTTGTTTATTGATTTACTGATATCAATACTAATGATAATGAGCAAAATGAAAATACTTACAATATCTACCAATGGTCTGCCCACTTTTGGGGGCAACGGCATAGAATGATGTTGTGGCGGCAGATTTATTGGCGGCAGGTGTGGCTTGGCTAGCAATTGATCAAATGGACGTACAATCACAATTGCTGCTAAAATAACCACCAAGCAAACAATATAGGCAAATAGTCTTTTTTGCAGATATAATTTAGGAAATAGAAAGTAAGAGTGGAGAAAATAAACAGTACAAAATATCAAGCAAAAAAAGCATAATTGCCCAGCATCTGTACATTTAAAACTTGTTGTTGATTTTGGCCATATAAAAACAACAGCGGAAAAGAGAGTAAGAAGATAACCGCAATGGCCTCTATGGCCAATTGTAGTTTTATTTTTGTTAGCATACGTAAAGCAAGCTAACAAAAGTTAATTAATATTAAAAGTATCGATAGGTATTGGTTTTGTATAGATGAAACCATCGTAAAACGCTTTAAGGTAAATCCGATTTCGGTTTGTAAAAGAATAAAACTAGATTTGCCACCATAATGAGGCATCTCGTAACCATATCTTTAGTGTTTTTTAGTCTTTCGCACTTGGCCAAGGCCGAGCGTATAGACGGACTACGCTATTTAACGGAAAGATATTGTGCTAAAACACAAACTACCGCAGAGCAATCTGCCGTGCGGTCGGTTCAAGATTTACAAGATCTACCTCACTTTATCCTATCTAACAATCAGCTAAGCGCCATTGGCGTAATTTCTAACAAAAACTGTAAAAAGTATGGCGTGGCTAATTCGCCTTTGTTGTATGATGCTGAATTAGAAAATCCCCGAAACAATAGTCCCTAGTTCAAAAGTTCCGATGTCCGATGTCGGAAGGCCGAGAGTTTAACTTTAAAACACTACAAAGTCAAGTTGTCATAACACAATTTAATGGCCTGGTTGTTGTGTAAAGTTGAACGTCTATTGGGCTGTGTTTGAAAACAAGAAGCAATAATAACCATTGCATTATAAAACTATATATTATCATCCGACTTCGGGCATCCGACTTCGGACAATTAATCAATAAAACAATATAAAAATGTTAGGATTTTTAGCCAAGATATTTGGAAGCAAATCAGAAAGAGATATCAAGGCCTTACAGCCAATCGTTGCACAAATCAACGAGGAATACGCAAAATTATCATCATTAACTAATGATGAACTTAGAAATAAAACCATCGAATTTAAAGCAACCATTGCTTCGGCTTTGGCTACCATAGATGGTAAAATTGCAGACTTAAAAGCACAAGCAGAAAGTCCAGAGCTTTCGTTAAACGAAAAAACAAATCTTTACGATGAGGTTGATGCTTTAGGTAAAGAGCGCAATGTAGAGTTAGAGAAAGTGTTGCAACAAATTTTGCCTCAGGCATTTGCTGTGGTCAAAGAAACCTCTCGTAGGTTAAGCGAAAACGAGCAATTGGAAGTTACAGCAACCCCATTTGATAGAGAAATTGCCACCAGAAAAAGCAATGTAAAAATTGTTGGCGATAAGGCTTTATGGGCTAACCGTTGGGATGCTTCGGGCACTGAGGTAGTATGGAACATGGTACATTACGATGTGCAGTTGATTGGTGGTATGGTGCTAAACAGCGGCAAAATCGCCGAGATGGCTACTGGTGAAGGTAAAACCTTAGTAAGTACTTTGCCTGCTTATTTGAATGCTTTGGCTGGTCAAGGAGTACATATTGTAACGGTAAACGATTACCTTGCTCGTCGTGATAGCGAGTGGAATGGCCCGTTGTTCGAGTTCCACGGGTTAAGTGTAGATTGTATCGATAAACACCAACCTAACTCCGAAGAACGCAGAAAAGCTTACTTAGCAGATATCACTTACGGAACTAACAACGAGTTTGGTTTCGATTACCTGCGTGACAATATGTCGCAAACGCCAGAGCAATTGGTACAACGCAAGTTGCATTTTGCCATGGTAGATGAGGTCGATTCGGTTTTAATTGATGATGCCCGTACACCATTGATCATTTCTGGTCCAGTGCCTTTTGGCGATCAGCACGAGTTTCACGAATTGAAACCACGAATTGAACGTTTGGTGAATGCTCAAAAAGCTTACGTACAATCAGCATTAAACCAAGCTAAAACTTTAATTAACAGCGGTAATGTTGGTACAGAAGAAGGCGAAGGCGGTTTGGCATTGCTGCGTGCTCATCGCGGTTTGCCTAAAAACAAAGCCTTAATTAAGTTTTTAAGCGAAGGCAACAACAAGCAGACTTTGTTAAAAACAGAAAACTACTATATGGCAGATCAGTCTAAGAACATGCCTAAAGTAGATGCAGAGTTGTTTTTCCATATCGATGAAAAAAATAACCAAGTAGAATTAACCGAAAAAGGTATCGAAATGATTACCCAAACCGGTGAAGATCCAAGCTTTTTTGTATTGCCAGATGTAGGTACTGAAATTGCTGAAATCGAAAAATCTAGCTTGAGCAACGAAGATAAAATTGCTCAAAAAGACGCCTTGATGCGTGATTATGCTGTTAAAGCAGAGCGTATCCACTCAATTAATCAATTGTTAAAAGCCTATACTTTGTTCGAAAACGATGTAGAGTATATTGTTGATGAAGGTAAGATTAAGATTGTAGATGAGCAAACTGGCCGTATCATGGAAGGCCGCCGTTACTCTGATGGTTTGCACCAAGCCATTGAGGCAAAAGAAAACGTGAAAGTAGAAGATGCTTCGCAAACTTACGCTACAGTAACCTTGCAAAACTATTTCCGTATGTACCACAAACTTTGCGGTATGACGGGTACAGCAACTACAGAAGCTGGCGAGTTTTGGTCTATCTACAAATTAGACGTAGTGGAAATTCCTACCAACAGAGTGATTTCTAGAAAAGATGAGCAAGATTACGTTTATCGTACAGTAAGAGAAAAATACAATGCCGTAGCGGAAGAAATCGTAAAATTAACCGAAGCCGGCCGCCCAGTATTGGTAGGTACCACTTCGGTAGAGATTTCGGAATTGCTAAGCCGTATGTTGAAGTTGCGTGGTATTAAGCACAACGTGTTAAATGCGAAAATGCACCAAAGAGAGGCTGATATTGTGGCAGAAGCTGGTCAGGCTGGTCAGGTAACTATTGCCACCAACATGGCTGGTCGTGGTACCGATATTAAGTTAGGCCCAGGCGTAAAAGATGCTGGCGGTTTGGCCATTATTGGTACCGAACGTCACGAGTCTCGTCGTGTAGACAGGCAGTTGCGTGGTCGTGCCGGTCGTCAGGGAGATCCTGGAACTTCGCAGTTTTTTGTATCGTTAGAAGATAATTTGATGCGTTTATTCGGATCAGAGCGTATCTCTAACATCATGGTGCGTATGGGTATCGAAGATGGTGAGGTTATTCAACACTCAATGATTACCAACTCTATAGAAAGAGCGCAGAAAAAAGTAGAAGAAAACAACTTTGGTGTACGTAAGCGTTTGTTAGAGTACGATGACGTGATGAACTCGCAACGTACGGTAATTTACGCAAAACGTAGAAACGCTTTGTTTGGCGACCGTTTAGATGTAGACATGAGCAACATGATTTTTGATGTTGTGGAAGATGTAATTACAGAATACAAAGAGAGTAGCAACTACGAAGGTTTCAAGTTAGAAGTAATTAAAAACTTCTCTGTAGATACCGAGATTTCTGAACAAGAATTTAACAGCAAGAAAATTCCAGATCTTTCTGAGAAATTGTTTGAAGAAGTTACGGCTTTTTATCATCGCAAATCGGAAGGCATCGTTAGCCAAGCTATGCCAGTTTTAAATCAGGTTTTTGCAGATAGAGGCGATATGATTGAGCAAATTGTAGTTCCTTTTACTGATGGTATCCGCCAAATTCAAGTTCCAGTAGAATTGAAAAAAGCTATTGAGAACAACGGAAGAGAAATCACCAAAGCTTTTGAGAAAACCATCATTTTGGCTTTAATAGACGATAGCTGGAAAGAGCATTTGCGTGAAATGGACGAGTTGAAACAATCGGTACAAAACGCAGTTTACGAGCAAAAAGATCCATTAATTATCTATAAAATGGAGGCCTTTAATTTGTTCAAAGGCATGTTAAACATCGTGAACAAAGAGGTAGTAAGCTTCTTGTTTAAAGGCGGTATTCCTATGCAGCAAGAGCCAGAGCAGGTTAGAGAAGCAGTTGCTCCAAAACCTCAGCCAAAGCTAAATGCAACTAAAAAAGAATACGGCGATGAGTCTGATTTAGATTTAGTAGGCGATACTCGTGAACCGCAACCTTTGCAACCGATTAGAAAAGAAGCAACGGTAGGTAGAAACGAGCCTTGCCCATGCGGAAGTGGCAAGAAGTTTAAAAATTGCCATGGTGTGAATGCATAACAGCTCCTCTAAATCTCCCCTAAGGGGAGACTTTATGAGTTTAAAATATAGTTTTCAAGCCTCGAATTTTCTTCGGGGCTTTTTTGTTGTTCTTTAGTCTGTTACGCCATAAAATAAAAATCTTTAGCACAATAGGTTTTAAGTATTTGTAGTTATGGTTTTGCATGTTTAACTTTCTCTAAACTATCTGTCTTAAAAAGTAGTATAAATACAAAGTAAAGGCATAGAGAGCAAACGCTGAACAACCATCCCATGGCGCTAAGATAGGGAAGGATCATGTAAATCTTTTTAAAAAATGGAAAGAGTTAAAAAATTAACTCTTGCAGAGTTAAAAGAAAAAGCTACTACAGTAGAAAAAAATGAAGTAATGGAGAAAATCCAAGGTGGAGATTGGGCTGATTGTCACGGAAAAGCAGGACAGATTGAAAAAAGATTTTATCAACAAGTTGATAAAGTTTTTGACTGGTTATTTTAATTTTTACTAGCACGCAAATGGGGGTCATCTCCCATTTGTTTTTTTAATATTTACATGAATACCATTAAAAATTTTATTTTTTTTTATTTAAATCCAGGAAAAGAGGTAGTAAGAGAATACACTTTTTATGATAAGTTAAAAGGAACTGGCAGCTTATTAGTTTTTAATTTTTTGTTTTTGATTTTTTCGGGGGTTTTAATCAATACACTTTTAATTGAGTTTGGGTTGTTAATCGATCCAACTGTTACAAAAAAGTCGTTTACACTAATAGAACAAGCATTAGTTTTTGGAGTTCTCATAGCTCCTTTAGTAGAAGAAATAATTAGCCGAGTTTGGCTGGTGTACAGTGATTTTAATATATCTATTGCCGTCTCGACATTGGTAGTGGTGCTTATTTTTAAAATTTTAATGAGTGCTGATTATCATAGACTTATTGATGCTCCACTAAATGCATTTGTTCTATTAAGTGTTGGGATAGTTATTTTCTATTCAACTCAATTTTTAGTAAAAAAATCATTAGAGGTTTCGAGCTTTATATCTGCCAATATAAGGATTTTAGCAACAATGTCTGGAGTAGCTTTTGGCTATCTTCATCTATATAATTATAAAATAACATTAAATCTATTATTATTAAGCCCAATAGTTCTGATAAATTATATCGTCGGAGGACTGCTGATCGGGTACATAAGGATTAGATTCAGTTTTTTTTACGCGGTCTTACTGCACATAGCTTTCAATGCAGTCTTACTACTTATTAAATATAGATAATGGAAAACTTTTATAATTTTCAAAAAAACCAAATAAATAAAGGTCGACAGCTTCTAATAGAGAATATACAGCTTTTATTGTATAAACAAAATTCTAATATTTTCGAAGTCTTAGATTATGAAAATGATCTCATATATACTGAGCCACTCCTATTCGCTTTTTTTAATGCATCAAACTTAGATTTTCACGAATTAAATATAATACTTAAAGGCTACAAAGATAATGTCAGAGGAGAATTAGCTGTTTATACGAATAAAGAAGGACGAATTTATTTACCCAATTATGGCTGGCTAATAACTACACAATCAAAGACACAGCTACTTCTAAAATTAGAAGAAAGAATAGCTGTTGACTTAAAATCTGGAGAAAATATAAATTTAATTTTTGAACCAATTGAGTATATGCCGAACTCTCAAATAGAATTATTAAAATATCCCATCGAACTACTTTATCAGTGTTATTACGATTCCTTTGGAAATTTGGTTAATGTGGAAATTGAAGAAATTACCAAAAAGCACAGAAATCACTTATATCTTGCATTTGATCTGATTAAAAAATTTATTCCAGAGCACTATGAACTGATAGAATCTGTAACACGTAAAATCGTAGTTTTTAATGTTGATACGCATTTGAGAAATTCTTTTGCGACAATGAGAGCGCAGGGCATAGCTTTTTTTAATGCCTGTCAAGAAAATTATAATGAAGTGTTTTTTATAGATGATATAGCGCATCAAACAGGACACTTAATATTTAATGCATTAATTTATAACTTTAATTATTTTGTAAAAGCCGAGAGTGATTTAATTTTGGAAAAGATACCTTTACCAGATCAGTCACTTGACACGAGAGATATACACGTAATATTTCACGCACTATATACTTACTATACAACCTTCATATGTCTGGACGCATGTTTAACTGCATCTGTTTTCGAAAATCATAAAGAGCATGAGGCGTTAGGTCGTGTCGCATTTTACTTAGGGAAATGTTATCATGACTTAAATCTCATTGAAAATCCAAGGGACAAGAATAATATTGCAACTAATTTATTCACGGATGAGGGGTTAATAATTTACAACTCGATTAAAGAAAAATTTTCCTTAATGATAAAAAAATACGGCCCGATAGTTAAAGGATTTAATCTAAAAGACCAGCCTTACAACTTCAATTATTCTACTTTCCTAAAATCTAATCCTCTTAATGAAAAAATATAGTTGTTTTATTCTCTTATCACTTTGTATTTCAATTAATTCTTGCGTCAATAAAAAAGCGGAGACAAAGGAAATAGGAAAAATAAAAGTAAGTAGGCAAGACTCTGTTAAATTAAAAAAATATATAGAGCAAATAGATGTTTTACCATTATTTTCTACAAAGAGGCAAAAATATCTTGATAGTTTTTTATTAATTCTACCTTCTAATGCTTATGCCTGGCAGCAGAAGGCAATGCCGCTTTTCAAGCAAAAAAAATATGAAGTTGGGATGCAATACCTAGATAGTGCGGTAAAATACGACCAAACAAACCACTATCTAGAATATAGGGCATTCATAAAATGTATATTCCAAAAAAACTATATAGCGGCAATTAGGGATTTTGATGCTATTCAAAAAATAAAAGGCAACTCTTATGTGATGGATCATACTTATGAGTTTTATAAAGGACTATGCTTTTTGCAGCTTAATGAATTTAACAAAGCTGAAAAATTGTTTTCTAAAAATATTAATGAAGACAGAAAAAAACTCGGTGAGAAATGGATAAACTGCTCGGCTCTCTTTTATCAAGGAATTTGTTTTTTTGAAATGGATAATTATAAGCAGGCAATGATAAGTTTCGATGAGTGCCTGAAGCGATATAGAAACTTTACTGATGCAAAAGTACTACAAAGCAATATGTTTAGAAAACTTTGGGAGACGAGAAGAGGCCCTATTATTAATTAGAGAAGCCGAACTTGATTGTGAAACAGGTTATACAATACCAGAGACCAACACAATGTATGAGGTGTACCCTTACCAAATAAATAAATATATTTTGAAGTACTATAAAGAGAAATTAGAGGGAAAGAGAAATGAATAAGAAATTTCCTTTTTATAAACAATTAGACGAGATGGACTGTGGTCCTACTTGCTTGAGAATGGTTGCGGCTCATTATGGAAAAACTATTTCTGGAGATGTTTTGAGGGAAAGGGCATCGCTTACTAGATTGGGCGTTAGTATGGCTGGTATATCCCAAGCTGCCGAAATGGTGGGACTTCAAAGTTTGGTAATCCATTCTACTTATAAGATGATATCTGAAGAGGTTCCACTACCATGCATAGCACATTGGAGAGAAAGACATTTCATTGTTGTCTATAAAATTAGTAAGAACTTTGTATATGTTGCAGATCCTGCCTTCGGTCTAATAAAATATACAATAGAAGAATTTAAAAAGGGATGGCTAAGTTCTTCTTTAATTGTCAAAGATGATACAGAAGGCATACTTCTAGCTCTGGAGCCTACGCAAGAATTCTTGGATGACGAGGACGAAATATCAAAAAATAGTAACATCGCTTTTTTGAAGCCATTCATCAGACCATACAGAAAACTGATCGTTCAACTAATAATAGGCTTGTTCATTGGAAGTTTAATCCAGCTAATCCTTCCCTTTCTAACTCAGTCAATAGTCGATGTTGGTATAAGTCAAAACAATCTCAACTTTATCAATCTAGTATTAATCGGTCAATTAGTCTTGTTTTTAGCACAAACAACAACTACCGCCGTACGAAGCTGGCTGTTACTACATATCACTAGCCGTATAAATATTTCGATGCTAGGTAACTTCTTAATCAAACTGATGAAGTTACCAATTGCATTTTTTGATACAAAATCAACCGGAGATTTATTGCAGCGTATTCAGGATAATACCAGAATACAGAATTTTTTATCAACTGCTACTCTAAACATATTGTTCTCTGCTCTAAACATTCTAGTTTTTGCGGGGGTTTTATTTTATTATAGTTCGTCTATTTTTATTGTTTTTTTGTGCTGCACATTTGCTAATTTCTTCTGGGTGTATGCTTTTCTAAAAAAGCGAGCTATCCTGGATTATAAAAGATTTGACCAAGCAGCTGGAAACCAGAGTAGTATTTATGCAGTTACTAAATGGTATGCAAGAGATTAAGTTGAACGGTTCCGAAAAAAGACGAAGATGGGAATGGGAACTTATACAAGTCAGGCTTTTCAAACTTTCTATTAAAAGTCTTACTTTAAACCAAATGCAGGACATAGGTGGTAGTTTTATCATTCAGCTAATGGGCTTTTTAGTGACATACCTTGCAGCAAAAGATGTAATCGCAGGTAATTTTACACTAGGTGCTATGCTGTCTATACAATATATCATAGGTCAATTAAATGCACCAATAACGAGTTTTACTGGATTTATACAATCGTATCAAGATGCCAAAATAAGTATAGAACGACTTAGTGAGATACATGATAAAGATAATGAGACAGGAGTTAGTGAAAGTGAAATTGAGACATTGCCTTTATCTAAGGATATATATATCAAAAATGTGAATTTTAGGTATGGTTCACAAGCTAGTCCTCTAGTTCTTGAAGATTTAAATTTTACAATTCCAGAAGGTAAGGTAACAGCTATTGTAGGTGCTAGTGGAAGTGGGAAAACAACTCTTCTCAAATTGATTTTAAAATTTTACGATCCAACCGATGGAAGCATTGAAGTCGGAAAACATAGCATTGCTAACTACAATAGTGATTTTTGGAGAAAAAATGTTGGAGTTGTAATGCAGGATGGCTATTTGTTTGCCGATTCTGTAGCTCGTAATATAACGGAGTCTGACTCTGACGGAATTTTGAACAAGATTAAATTAGAAAGAGCGGTACAAATCGCAAATCTTGATGAGTTTATAGAGGAATTGCCCAAAGGTTATAAAACAAGAATTGGATCTAGCGGAATGGGTATAAGTGGTGGTCAGCGCCAACGAATATTTATTGCAAGAGCTATTTATAAAGATGCACCTTATTTATTATTTGATGAAGCAACCAGCTCGTTGGATGCCAATAACGAAAAAATAATTATGAAGCGATTGGAACAATACTACGAAAATAAGACTGTTGTAATTGTAGCTCATCGGTTAAATACTGTTATCAATGCTGATCAAATTATTGTTTTAGAGAAAGGGAGGATTATAGAACAAGGAAGTCATCTCGAACTCACGAAGCTAAAAGGTGCTTATTACACGCTTATTAAAAATCAGTTGGAGTTAGGTCAATAATATCAGTATGAAAAAAAGAGGCAAAATAGATGAGCTTGACAATACAGATGAGCCGATAAAAGAAATACTTGGTAGAGTTCCTTCATGGATAGTGCAATGGGGAAACACTTTAATCCTAATTTTCTTTGTAAGTATAGTTATTATTTCCTTTATAATTAAGTATCCAGAAGTTACTTATACTAATGCAAAAATAGTATCTATTAATGCCCCAAAGGCTGTTGTTTCAAGGGTATCTGGAAAGCTTGTCCAGATAAATTTTAAAGAAGATACACCAGTTAGAAAAGGCGATTTAATTGGCTTTTTAGAAAGCGTTGCTAATCATGAACAAGTCCTTGCGTTATATAATGAACTTAAGGTCATGAATAATGATTTCGTCAACAACAACCAAAAAGATTTAGACACAAGGCTTTTTGAAATTGCTCATAATGAATTAGGGGAACTACAGCAATCTTTCCAAGCATTTTTCCAAGCTTATCTGACATATAAGAACTATATGCCAGGAGCGCTTTATGAAGAAAAAGAAGAAGATGCTTTTAGCCGATTTAAATAATCTCTCGAAAACAAAAGATAATTTGGAGAAACAAAAAGCTCTGATTATGCAAGATGCTTCATTGTCTAAATCGACATTTGAAGCTAATGAAAGTTTAAAACAAAAAAAAATTATTTCGGATCTAGAGTATAGGACAGAAAAAAGCAAGTTGATTAACAAACTGATTTCAATACCTCAGATAGATGCCAGTATGCTAAACACAGAGAGTATAAAGAGTGATAAAAAAAGGAAATTTTGGAACTTGAGAACAATATATTTAGACAAAGGCTTCATTTCAAGGAAGAGTTAAGTATATTTAATAGTCAAGTAGAAGATTGGATAAAAAAATATGTATTAATTGCACCAATAAATGGAACAGTCAATTATAATAACTTCTTGCAGGTAAATCAGCAAGTACAGACTAATCAAATATTATGCTACATAAATCCGCAGGATAGTAAATTTTATGCAGAGATGTATATCCCTCAGTCTAATTTTGGAAAAGTTAAGCTGGGTCAGAAAGTATTATTTAAATTCCCATCTTATCCTTACCAAGAATATGGTATCGTAGAAGGCCATATTGATTTTATTTCAAAAATAGGTACTGATAGCGGATATTTGTCAAAAGTTAAATTCATGAATAAACTATCAATCACATACAATAAAGATTTACATTATAAAGATGGCATGATTGCTAATGCTGAAATAGTTACAAAAGATATGAAGTTAATAGAAAGATTTTATTATAAAATAATTAAATTGGTAAAGTAGGAGGGCTATAGAAAGAATAATTAACAGTTGCCTAGTCTAAAAACTCCGTAAGCTTTTAAAAGGCGAAGCCCTCAACTTTACCGTTGAAAAAGCAATAACAAGTAAAAGTTAAAACTTCGTAAGTTGTCAAAATAATTATAGCCCCGATTTTATCGGGGCTTTTTTATGTGACATTAAACATTTGCATAGCCCAGCAATAATCCCGATTTTTGCAAATCTTTATGCACCTCGTCATTGCGAGGAACGAAGCAATCTTAAAGCAAAATGAAAATATTTTTGGTCTTAATTTCTGTATTACTAGGCGCTGAAGCTTTTGCCCAAAAGGGCGAAGTAATTGTCGCGAAAGATCCCTTAATTGATAGTTTAATAGCAAAACGAATTGAGCTTAATAAAGTAAAGCCTACTGTTACCAATCCGAGTAGTGGTGTTATCGTTTCGTCTATGGGCTACCGAGTACAAATTTACTACGGTTCCGATAGGCGAGAAGTTTTTTCACAACAGGCACAGTTTAAATCAAGCTATCCTAAGCTCAATACCTATATCACTTATAAAGAACCAAATTATTATTTAAGAGTGGGCGACTATCGTACCAAGCTAGAGGCGCAGCAATTTCTTAACCAATTGCGGCCAGATTATCCAACCCTATTTATTTTTAGGGAGAAGATAAACGCACCAATTTTAGAACAGTAGATAAATAGTTAACAGTTCTCAATTCGCAGTTGTCGAGAATAGCGACTAAAAAACGAAACAACTAACCATCCAAAAAACTAACCGAAACAATGAAACAAAAAATACAAGAATTAGCCACTCAAATTTTTAACGAAGTAGTAGCTTTTCGTCAACATTTACACGCCAATCCAGAATTATCTTTCAAAGAGTACCAAACTTCTGCATTTGTAAAGGAAAAGCTAAGCAATTGGGGCATTCCGTTTACAGAAATGGCTAACACAGGTGTGGTAGGCTTAATTACTGGCGCTTTGCCATCAGATCAGGTCATCGCTTTGCGTGGAGATATGGATGCGCTGCCAATTACAGAAGCGAATGATAAACCTTATGCTTCTAAAAATCCGGGTGTTATGCATGCTTGTGGCCACGATGTACACACTTCTTCGTTGTTGGGTACGGCATATATCCTTAACCAATTAAAAGAAGAATTTGCAGGTACCGTAAAACTGATTTTTCAACCTGCCGAAGAAATTTTGCCGGGCGGTGCCAGTATCATGATTAAAGAAGGGGTTTTAGAAAATCCTAAGCCACAAGCTATTGTTGGTCAGCACGTAATGCCGTTAATTGATGCAGGTAAAGTTGGTTTCCGTTCGGGTATTTACATGGCTTCTACCGATGAAATTTACGTAACCGTAACGGGCAAAGGTGGCCACGGTGCGCAACCACACCAAAATATCGATCCTGTTTTAATTACTTCGCATATTATTGTTGCCTTGCAGCAAATTGTAAGTCGTAATGCCGATCCGCGTTTGCCTTCGGTACTTTCTTTCGGTAAAGTAATTGCCAACGGAGCAACCAATGTAATTCCTAACGAGGTAAAATTGGAAGGTACTTTTAGAACCTTGAACGAAGAGTGGCGCAACGAAGCACATCGCTTGATGAAAAAAATGGCAGAAGGAATTGCAGAAAGTATGGGTGGAAGTTGTCATTTCGATATCCACAGAGGTTATCCTTTTTTAATTAATGAAGAAAAATTAACCAACAGCACAAAAGTATTGGCACAAGAGTATTTAGGCGAAGAAAACGTAGTTGATTTAGATATTTGGATGGCTGCCGAAGATTTTGCTTACTATTCTCAAGTAACTGATGCTTGTTTCTATCGTTTAGGTACGGGTAATGCCGCTAAAGATACTTGCCACTCGGTACACACGCCAAATTTTGATATTGATGAAGATGCCTTAAAAACTTCTACAGGTTTAATGGCCTATATCGCCCTAAAACAATTAGGTAATTAAATTGGTTGTTTAGTTGGTTTGTCGTTTTTTTTTGGTGCTGCCAACGTAAAACTTATAACTTCTATGGTAAAGAATTGTTTTATTGTTGAATTGCAGTATTGTTGGTTAATAATAGCTAGTTCCTTGAACCACTATTGCTACTGTAAATTGCCAACTGTAAACTGAATCATGTCTTTATGGTTCAAAAATTGGAATAAATGAAAAAACTTTGCTTTATCATACTTTTGTTGTTTGTTGTTGGCGCTAACGCTCAGCAAATTCCTCGTTTTAATCCAGATACGTTAAAAACCATTACGTTAGATTCGGTAGTTAATATTAAAGCTAAACGTTTAAATATCGAAACATTTATTGATGCCATTATTAACGATACCAGTTTTTACGAAGCTTTTCGGAACATGAAAAAGTACACTTTCATCGCCGAAAATCGAGTTTTTACTTACGATAAAAAGAACAAAGTTGATGGAAAAATTTATCGCAAGATAAGGCACAACAACGACGGGCCTTATAAAATGGAGTATCTGGTAAAAGAAGATGATGGCAAGGTTTATAAAAAGAACGGCAAATACCAGTTGTACACCGTAGAGATGTTCGACTACATTTTTATGAATGCCTACAATACTGATTTTGCGCCTGCTTCGGCACCAAGTACAGGTAAAAAAGGTGGAAACGAAGGTTATAAAGATAAACTTAAAACTTTAATCTTTAATCCGGGGCGACCAATTAAAGGCATTCCGTTTATTGGTAGTAAAACCGAAATATTTACGGCCAATATGCGCCAATATTACGATTACACGTTCTACAGCGGTACGTATTTAGATTCCATTCCGGTCTATCGTTTTAAAGTATCGGTAAAGCCAGATCTTTCTAAATGGACCAAAGACGGCATTATGATTAAGGAGCTGGTTACTATTTTTGATAAACGTAATTTCGAGATTTTAGGACGCTACGTAGACATGAAATACAGCAACATGCTTTTTGATTTTGATGTGCAGATGAATATTGAAATGAGCTATTTCGATGAAGTTAAACTGCCTACAAAAATTACCTACCAAGGGAATTGGGATTATCCACTAAAGAAAGAAGAACGGGCAAGTTTTTTGGTCTTGCACAAAGATTATCGTTTGGGAAAAGGCAAATAATTACGGCTTTAGCGCAATATCATTGACAATGTATTTGCTCAGCTTTTGCGACATATTTTGGTAGTCGATCTTCTCTTTGCTGGCATCAATTTTAAGCTCGGCGCCATGTATCACATTGTGTAAGGCAATACTTAGTCCAGCTACGGCGGCGGTGCCACCAGCGCCAACCAATACGGCTACTGCACCATCATCTACAGATTGCGCCGCTACAATAGCGCCACCTACTAGCCCACCGGTAATTATGGCGTAACCCACATCACTATGGCGTTTCAAAATCTTAATTTTCTTTATTTTTTGGTAGGCAATGGTCCTTGTCAATTCTTTCTTGTCAACCAAAACCAAGGCGGTATCATTAATCGCTATAATTTTGCCATGTACCTTTTGTTTTGCATCTGTAATCAATAAAGCGGTGTAAGGTGCTCTTTTTTTCTCTTGAGCATAGCTGATATTGACAATAAAAAGCAATAGGATGATGGTAAATGAAGATTTAGCGAGTAATTTCATTAGTGTTGTTCGATAATTTGTATCAAAGATAGAAAATAATTAACCATGTTGATATTTAAGAGTAAACAATTAAATTAGCTGCATAAAAATACAAGGATGAAAAACATTTTAAAACTATCAGTTGTGGCGTGTGCCCTAATTCTGCTATCTGCTATGAAACCTAAAACAAAAAAAGTAATATTCTTTGGCGACTCGATTACCCAAGCGGGTGTGCAGGGAAACGGCTATATCAATTTACTTAAAAAGCAGGTAGATAGTACTAAGTTTGAATTGTTTGGTGCTGGCATTGGTGGCAATAAAGTATACGACCTATACTTGCGCTTAGAAGATGATGTATTGGCTAAAAAACCCGACCTGGTTTTTATTTATGTAGGTATCAACGATGTTTGGCATAAACAAACTTCAAAAACAGGGACAGATTATCCCAAATATCTCAAATTCTATCAGGCATTAATTAACAAAATTAAAGCACGCGGTAGTGCAGTAGTTTTATGCACACCTTCGGTAGTTGGCGAGAAAAAAAATGGAGCTAACGAACTAGATGCCGATTTAGATAAGTATGCGGAGGGCATAAGGGAGTTGGCCGCTAAAAATAATCTTCCGCTATGCGATTTAAGAAGGGCTTTTAAAGCTTACGAGGAACAAAATAATCCGCAAGATTTGGAGAAAGATATTTTAACCAGAGATAGGGTGCATTTGAACGATAAGGGAAACCAGTTTGTGGCAGATCAGATGTTGCCTTTTATTAAGTAATGGTGTGCTAACCACCTAAGACACCTTAGTTCACATGAGATGAGTTGCCCAAACTTTAGACAAACAAGATCAAGCTAAATTAAATACACCGAAAAAGTGTCTGTATTTTTTGAAGTAAATATGCTAAGGTTTCTTAAATGTCTAAGGTGGTAAAATAATTTGCTAAATTTGAAGTCCCATTTAGAACGAGATTAGCAGCAAATGATTACAGCGGAAACCATTGAGAAAATTAAGGAAACAGCCCGAATTGAAGAGGTTGTTGGCGATTTTGTACACCTTAAAAAACGAGGTTCGAGCTTAATTGGTAATTGCCCTTTTCACGGCGAAAAAACACCTTCTTTTCACGTTTCGGTAAACAAAGGCATTTACAAGTGCTTTGGCTGCGGTGTAGCTGGTGATTCGGTGCGTTTTGTAATGGAGCACGAGAAATACTCGTATCCAGAAGCGCTGAAATTTTTGGCCAACAAGTACAATATTGAAGTTGAAGAAACGGTTGAAAGTAAGGAAAACATAGAGCTGAACAGTGCTCGTGAAAGTCTTTACATTGTTTCGCAGTTTGCCGCTAATTTTTTCGAAGACCAACTTTGGAACAGTGCCGATGGTAAAGCCATTGGTTTAAGCTATTTTAAAGAACGCGGTTTTAGGGAAGATATCATCAAAAAATTTAATCTAGGCTATTCGCCAGATGTTTGGGATGCTTTGACGTTGGAGGCCGAAAAAAACGGTCACGCGGTAGAATACCTAGAAAAAACTGGCCTTTCTATCAGAAATGATAAAGGAAAGTTATATGATAGGTTCCGTGGTAGGGTCATGTTTCCCATCCACAACTTTACGGGCAGGGTAATTGGTTTTGGTGGTAGAACTTTAAAAACCGACAAGAACATACCTAAATACGTTAACTCGCCAGAGAGTGATATTTACCACAAATCTAATGTGCTGTATGGCTTGTTCCATGCAAAAAAGGCCATTCGCGACCAAGATAACTGTTATTTGGTAGAAGGCTATGTCGATGTTTTAGCGGTACATCAGGCTTATATCGAGAACGTTGTTGCTTCTTCTGGAACATCCTTAACTATAGAGCAAATTAAGCTCATTGCTCGTTTTACGCAAAACGTAACCATTTTATATGATGGCGATGCGGCGGGTATCAAAGCCTCTTTGCGTGGTTTGGATATGATTTTGGAAGAGGGACTGAACGTAAAAGTAGTTTCTTTTCCAGACGGAGACGACCCCGATTCTTATATGCACAAAGTGGGTGCGGGCGCCTTTAAAACCTACATCGAAGAGCAGCGTCAAGATTTTATCCTCTACAAAGCCAATATTTTACTGGCCGATGCCGGGAAAGATCCTATCAAAAAAGCGGGGATCATTAGGGATATTGTAGAAAGCATCGCTAAAATTCCGGATAACATCAAGGCTTCGGTATTTATTAAAGAATGTAGCCACTTGCTAGAAATTGAAGAGCGAGTGCTGCTTACCGAGCTGAATGCCATAAAAGTAGCCAAGAGCAAAAAAGCCGCAGCTCCGCAAAGAGCAAGCAGTAGTCCTAGTCATCCAGATATGCCACCTGATGATTTGTTTGCTGAAGATGGACCAGCCGAAGCGACAGAAGTAGCTACCCAACAAATAAGTACAGATATTTTGCAAGAGCAGGAAATTGTGCGGTTGCTACTAACTTTCGGGCACGAGCTAGTAACTTTTGAGCAGGTTGGTGAAATGCACGTGGGTTCATTTATTATTCAAAATTTAGGCGACGTGACTTTTGAAAACGCTTTATGCAAGCGTATAGTTGACTATTATACTGCGGAAGTTGAAAACGGACAGTTGCCAACTATTAATCAGTTTTTGATGAGTGAGGATGGCGAAATTGCAACCTTGGCTATTACTTTAAGCACTTCGCCATATAGTTTAAGCGAAAATTGGTTAAACAAGCACCAGATTTACGTAAAAGACGAAAGCCAAAATATAAAAGGAGCAGCATTGGCGGACTTTATCATCTTAAAAAGCGAAAGGTAGACAGGATGCTTACCGATTTAATGAATCAGATTAAAGAAGAAACAGACGCAACCAATCAAGATATTTTAATGGGACGTTATGCGCAGGTTAAAAACGTGGAGCGTACCATCTCTAAATTTTTAGGTTCGGTAATTGTGAAATAATGATTGAATTTTGAATGAGTAAATGATTAAATAGCTAGATTAGATTTAATTTGCTTTTTTGCTTATTCTATCATTCAAAATTTTCTCATTCAATCATTTCAAAGTATGGCTATTCACAACGATACAGGCAAAGCTGGTGAAAAGGCAGCGGTTCGCTTCTTGGAGCAACAAGGCTACGAAATTTTAGATGAAAATTGGACTTATGGTAAATCTGAAGTTGATATAGTTGCGCTTAAATCAAATACCCTTATCTTTATCGAAGTTAAAACACGCAGCTCGGTAGCTTTTGGTATGCCCCAAGACTTTGTAAGTGCCGCAAAACAACGTCAATTGGAACTGGCGGCAAGAGCCTACATCGAGATTATGGATTACCACGGAGAAATTAGGTTTGATATTGTGGCAGTGTTAGTTACTAAAGATAAACAATTTAAAATCACTCATATAGAGGATGCTTTTTGGCCTTATGCGTAAAATTATTGCTTACATTTTATTGTCTGCCACTTTATTTCAGTTTGCTTGTAATAACAAGGTTGGTAGCTACATTACATTTAAAGATCCTTTGCAGGGCCAAAGCTTTAACAGCGGTAAACCTGTAAAAATAGAATTAGATATTCCAGAGAAAATTGAGATACAAAATATCAGTTATTTAATAGATGGAAAGCAGTTTGCCGAAAAAACGAGTAGAGATTTTGTAACCTTAGATACGCAAAACCTCCCTTTGGGTTACAGAATGCTTACCGCAATTGTAAAAAGCGGAAGTCAAACAGATACCATTACCAATAACATTATCCTTACAACAGATAAGAAACCTTTGAAGTTGAAATACACTTTGATCAATACTTTTCCGCATGACACTTCTTCTTACACCCAGGGTTTGAGTTTTGTAGATGGAAAACTATTGGAGAGCACTGGTAGAAAGGGGCAATCGCAATTAAAATATGTAGACCTTAAAACTGGCAAGGCGATAAAATCTGTTTCATTAAAACCTGAGTATTTTGGCGAAGGCTCGGTAAAAGTGGGCAACCAGATTGTGGTGCTTACTTGGCAAGAAAATGTAGGCTTGGTTTACGATGCAACCACTTTAGAAGAAAAAACAACTTTTTCGTATCAAAGTAGCAGAGAAGGCTGGGGCTTAACCTACAATGGTAAACAATTGCTACGTAGCGATGGCAGCAACAAAATCTGGCTCATGAATGCAACCACTTTTAAGGAAGAAGGTTTTATTGAAGTGTACGACAACAAAGGTGCTGTTGAGCAACTGAATGAATTGGAATATATTGATGGGAAATTATACGCCAATGTGTATGGTGCCAACAGAATTGTAGTGATTGATCTTAAAACCGGCGCTGTGGAAGCAGAGGTAGATTTGGGTAAATTAGTGCCTAAAAACTTTTTTAAGGACGATTACGAGATCAGTAACAATGTGTTAAATGGCATTGCTTACGATGCCGCAGGAAAGCGTTTGTTCGTAACGGGAAAAAAATGGCCTAATTTGTTCGAGATTAAATTGAGCGAGAAGTAATTTAGCTTTCGAATAATTTTAATCTTAGCTAACAGAAGGGTATATTTTTATTCCCGTTTGGCTTTAGCCAACGGATTAGGAACAATGTATTAAGGCTTTAGCCACATCAACTGCATTTTGGCTAAAGTCTCTTTTTTACATTTTTGCTGTTAGACATTACAAATGTCGAACCCGTATCATCGGATTTTTAATCCGTTTTATGATTTGATGTATGCTCGGGCCACAGACCCGACGATAAGACTTCGGAGTTGCACACTCCGAAGAGGGGAACAGCGGACTGCCCTAATTAACTTTGTCAATCTTAATATGAGATATGCTGATAAGATTGACAAAGCTTTAGCATAGGCTTTCGTTAATTAGACCCGATTGAACGTAAAGCCCGCAAGCGAGTAAAACGAGTGCGGACTTGAAGAGAAAGCGGGACTGAAATTGCCAAGAAGGAAAAATGTGGCTCTTCTAAAAAAGAAAAAGCCAGTAAAAAGTAAGCTGCTTAGCTAAACTTGTTGTTGGGGCAACTAATCTTTTTTTACTTCATTTTCTTTTAAGTAGCCTTGGTAGGTAATAGATTGCTTTGCATTGCTGTTTAACGATAAAGTGGCATAGCCTTCATCGCCAATATTTAAAGCCAAACGATAGTTTTCTTTGGCATCAATAGTTTGGATAAGGATATCCCAACCACGTTTTTTGCCCTTTTTACTCTTGTACTCAAATTTCTTTGAAGTGAACTTTACGCCACCCTCATTTTGGCCAATTGGTGCCGTAAAAGACCTGCCGTAATAGGGTAAAAATGCAATTACACTATCGGGTGTAACTTTTACTTCGTAATAAGTTTCGTTGAGGTTAATGGTGCCGCCTTGCATAGCTCCAGGCATACGGCTCATTACAGCGCTGATATCTTGCACATTTAAAGGTGTGGCACTTCTGGCTACAAAAGTGTAGGTTTTAGCTTCCACAATTTTAGCTGTAGTAGCTTTATCGGTTTGGGCAACAGCCTGAATTGAAATTAAAGCCAATACTGCGGTGTATAATATTTTTAAGCTATTCATCTCTCTATTGTTTTATCAATTTAATGCTATGATGATAAGAACGAACAAAATCCATAAAAGTTTATAAGCTAGTTTAATTAGGTTGTTTGGCATGCTTACGATGATCGAATATAGACTTTTGTTTTTATCATCTAAATAAACAAGGCTGTTTGCCGCTACTAACTCCTTAACCCTTTTCGCTTATGCCTTATTAACGTATATTTGCCTTTATGACTAAAGAACAGTTGCAAGATTTAAGAGATAGATTAGTTTCTCTGAGGGGGTATCTTTGACGTTGATGAGCTTTTATACCAAATAGGCGAGGAAGAAAAAATTACACTCGACCCTAACTTTTGGGATAATCCGAAAAAAGCCGAACAAGTTTTGGCTCAAATTAGTAGTAAAAAGAAATGGACAGAAGGTTTTGCACAGGCTAATGCGGCTTATGAAGATACGGCAGTGCTCTATGATTTTCAACAAAGTGGCGATGCTACAGAAGAGGAAGTAGAGGAACAGTTTACATTGGCATTAAAGCTGGTAGAAGAGCTGGAACTGAAAAATATGTTGAGCAGCAAGGAAGACCAACTGAATGCGGTTTTGCAAATTACTGCTGGTGCCGGTGGTACCGAAAGCTGCGACTGGGCAAGTATGCTCATGCGAATGTATTTGATGTGGGCAGAAAAGAATGGCTACAAAGTTAGCGAGCAAGATTATCAGGAAGGGGAGGTTGCTGGGGTAAAAACCGTTACTTTGGAGATTACTGGCGAATTTGCTTACGGTTACCTGAAAGGCGAAAATGGTGTACACCGTTTGGTGCGTATTTCTCCATTCGATTCGAATGCCCGTCGTCATACTTCTTTTGCTTCGGTGTATGTTTATCCGTTGGTAGATGATACTATTACGATAGATGTTAACCCTGCTGATATAGAATTTGAAACTTTTAGGGCTGGCGGTGCTGGTGGCCAGAACGTAAATAAAGTAGAAACGGCGGTGCGTTTGTATCACAAGCCATCAGGTATTATCATTAAAAACCAAGAGTCGCGATCGCAGTTGCAGAATAAAGAAAATGCTATTCGTTTATTGAAATCGCAATTGTATGAAATTGAAATGCGCAAACGCATGGAAGCTACGGCGGCCATTGAAGGTAGTAAGATGAAGATTGAATGGGGCTCGCAAATTAGAAGTTATGTGCTAGATGATAGGCGTGTAAAAGATCATAGAACCAATTACCAAACCTCTAACCCTGATGCGGTGCTAAACGGCGATATCAACGAGTTTTTAAAGGCGTATTTGATGGAGTTTTAAGATTGTGGTTAGGTACTAGGCATTAGGAATTAGGTGTTAGTTTTTAGAAATAGTTTGATAATAGCAATAAAATACTGATTTTTAGGATTTGGCAACAACAATACAAGAATTGAGCAATGAAACAATATAAAGCTTTAAGACTATTAACTTTTCTTTTATTTGCAATTATGAGTGCTAATGCTCAACAGGCAATTTCTTTATATGGAGGCGTTATTCCGGGAGCCAAGCCTACACCGATAGATTATGTGGAAGAAACCACCACTCGCGAAGATAAAGTGGTAAGGGTAAGTATGGTTGCTAAACCCCAATTGTACGTATATCAGCCAGCAAAACCAAGTGGCGCTGCGGTAATTATTTGCCCAGGCGGTGGTTATGGCATTTTGGCCATAGATAAAGAAGGACATGATGTTGCTAAGAAATTTCAGGAAATTGGCGTAACCGCTTTTGTATTAAAATATCGTTTGCCTAGCGATTTAATTATGAAAGATAAAAGCACTGGCCCGCTGCAAGATGCTTTGCAAGCGATTTACTTAGTTAGAAAAAATGCCTCAGTTTGGGGGATAGATGTAAACAGGGTAGGCATTATGGGCTTTTCTGCGGGTGGCCATTTGGCTTCTACCGCCAGTACCCACTTTGCCGATATGAAAATCGAAAACCAAGAAAATATCAGCTTACGCCCTAGCTTTTCTATCTTGATTTATCCGGTAATTACCTTTGGTCAGTATACGCATGGTGGCTCTGTAAAGAATTTACTTGGCGAGGCACCTACAGAAGAACAAAGGAAATATTTTTCTTCGGAACGACAGGTAACTGCACAAACACCTCCGGCTTTTTTAGTACACGCTAACAACGATAAATCTGTGCCAGTTCAAAATAGTTTAAGATACAATGAGGCTTTGGTAAAAAATAACGTGGCTGCCGAGTTGCATGTTTACCAAGCAGGTGGGCATGGCTTTGGCCTTAACAATAAAACTACCGCAGACGATTGGTTTGAGCGTTTAAAAAATTGGCTAAAGGCTAATAAAATCAACTAATTGGAAGCTGCCAGGTAGCCTAAAGCCTGCTTAATCATTGGGTCGCTTTGGTTATGTGCTTTGTAGTAACCATTGTCGCCCAAGTAGTATTTGTAAAGCATTAGTTTCAGGTTTTTGTAGATCAATGGTTTAGCTTGAATAAGCTGCTTGGTATCGATAACAATTTTTTTACTTTCCGCGTACTTCAAAAAGTCAACATAATCTTTATCCGAAATATTGAAAACAGCAACTGCTCTGTTCAAATATTCTTGGGTATATCTATCGGCTAAAGTTTCAAAAACAAAATCTACAAAAATATTTTTTTGTAATAAGCTAGCGTAAAATTTGTTGTAGCCAAGTGTGTCTAGTTTTACATAGATATCTGGCTGTATGCCGCCGCCAGCAAAAACTTTTTTTCCATCTTTGGTAATATAAGGCATGTTGTTCATTAGGCTATCAGCCTTGTTGGATTCTGCGGTAAGTTCGCCGGTGTTTAGTCTTTCTTCAATTTCTCGCTGATAGGCTTTGTAGCCTTTTTTATAAGATTTTTGAATACTTCTGCCTAATGGGGTGTAGTAACGGGCAATGGTTAGGTTAAGTGCCGAGCCATCTTCAAAAGCAAATTGTTCTTGTACCAAACCTTTACCAAAAGAGCGGCGGCCAATAATAACGCCTCTGTTTAAATCTTGTATAGCACCCGCAAAAATCTCACTAGCAGATGCAGAGTTTTCATTAATTAGAACAGCTAGTTTGCCTTGTTCAAACTCTCCGCCGCCAGTAGTGAAATAATCTGTACGTGGGTCGTGCTTGCCTTTGGTGTAAACAATTAGTTTATTCTCTGGCAAAAATTGGTTAGCTAAAGAGGTTGCGGCGGTTAAATATCCGCCACCGTTATCTCTTAAATCTAAAACCATTTTTTTCATACCTTTTGCTTTAAGATTTTTAACAGCAGTAGTAAAATCGGTATCTGTTGTTGCGCCAAACTTGCTAATTCTAATGTAAGCTGTTTCTTGGTTAAGCATATAAGCGGCATCAATACTGCTTACTTCAACTTTTCCACGTTTCACATTTAGTGTAACCGGGTTTGTATTGCCGGGATGAAGCACCGTTAATTGCACTGTAGTGCCTTTTTTTCCCTTAATTCTACCCATCATTGCAGAGCGAGGTAGCATTCTGCCGCTTACCACGGTGGTGTCTACTTTCAAAATTTTATCACCTTGTTTAATGCCGCTTAAAAAAGCTGGCCCGTCTTTAACCACATTGGTAACCAACAAAGTGTCGTTTAAGATGTAATATTCTACACCTACACCTTCAAAATTGCCTTCTAAGGTTTCAGATAGTTCAAAAGCTTCGGTGGGAGGTAAATAGGCACTGTGCGGATCGAGCTGGTGTAAAAGACTGTCTATCGGCAAATGCTTTAAGCTGTCGGCATTAATATCATCAACATATTTTTTTTTAATGATATGGATGATGTCTTCCACCTTTGCTTCTTCGGTATTGGCATACCTCATATCATCTTGTACCTTGAAGCCTTGGTTTTGTAAGAGTTTGTAACCCAAATACATGCCACCAATTAACGTTACGCAATAAGCTAACGCAATCAATAAGTTGGTACGGGTATTTTTTTTCATCAGTTTTGGATGCAACAAAGTTATGAAAATATGTGTCTTATTTAGGAAAACGTCTAATCAACAATTTAGTTTTTTAATAATTATTGCCGATATTTGAAAACTCTTGCAAGAAATTGCGGTAATGTGCAAATTTGTGAGACGAACACGCTAGTAAAAATATAAATGAAAAGAGTAACCGAACAAGAGTCTAACTACAAGGATATCGATAAGATGTCGGTAATGGAGATTTTGACAGGCATTAATAATGAGGATAAATTAGTTCCTCTGGCTGTAGAAAAAGCATTGCCTCAAATAGAAAAATTGGCTACAGCAGTAGCAGAAAGAATGAAGACGGGCGGGAGGTTGTTTTATATTGGTGCTGGCACAAGTGGTCGTTTAGGTGTGGTAGATGCCTCTGAGTGTCCGCCAACCTTTGGTGTACCTTTTGACTGGGTGGTGGGTATCATAGCGGGTGGCGATACAGCCATTCGTAAAGCAGTAGAATTTGCCGAAGATGATGCCGAGCAGGCCTGGAAAGATTTGCAAGAGTACGAGATTAGCGAAAAAGACAGCTTGATTGGTTTGGCGGCATCGGGTACTACGCCTTATGTAGTTGGGGGCTTAAATACTGCCCGTAAACATGGCGTGCTAACAGGTTGTATCATTTGTAACCAAGGCGGCCCAATAGTTGCCGAGTCTGATTATCCAGTAGAAGTGGTAGTAGGCCCTGAGTTTTTAACGGGATCTACACGTATGAAATCTGGAACTGCGCAAAAATTGGTGTTAAATATGTTGAGCACCACGGTAATGATCCAGTTAGGGCGTGTGAAAGGAAATAAAATGGTGGATATGCAATTAACTAACCATAAATTGGTAGATAGAGGTACCCACATGGTAATGGAAGAATTAAACATTGGCCAAGAACAAGCCGCAGAATTGCTAATCAAATACGGAAGCGTACGTAAGGCTGTAGAAGCAAGCAAATAGATTTACGAATTACGATTTTAGAATTACGATTATTGGGTGTAGAAATCTAAAATCGTAATTCTAAAATCGTAAATTTGTATCATGCATGAAATAGAACCATATTATCAGTGGAGAGACGACTACATTGCCGCTGAGGATGAGCGTTCGCCGTTTTACAATACAGAGTATTCAGAATTTTACTACGATAAACAGCTTTATAACTATCTCATTCATCCCCAATGGGATACCTTTGGCTCTAACACCCTTTACATTAAAGTGCTCTACGCCGATTATGATAGGCAGTATGCCATTATAGAGCTAATGGGCGAATGGAATGATACCATCAACAATGATATCATGATGTTAAAAAGGGAGATTTTAGAGTTGATGGTTGACGAAGGACTGAATAAATTTATCCTAATTGGAGAGAACGTTTTAAACTTCCATGCTTCAGACGATAGCTATTACGAAGAGTGGTTTCAGGATGTAGAAGATGGTTGGATTGCAGGCATCAATTTCAATGAGCATGTAATCCGCGAGTTCCGTGAAAATAGTATCGATTATTACATCAACTTTGGTGGAGAACTAGATGATTTGCACTGGCGCAAGCTTAAGCCACTTCAATTTTACAAAAAAGTTGAAGAACTTTTGATCAAAAGGTTAAACTAAAATTGTATTTTTATCCGTTAACCAATTTAAATTAATGATGGAACAACAAAATTATCAATATCAGAACGATTCAGTTTTTGTACAAGAGAAATCAGTTGCTAAAAAATTCTTCGCTAACGTTTTCTTATGGATGTTTGTGGCTCTTGCCGTATCAAGTGTTGCAGCTTTTGGATTAGTAAATTCTCCAGGAATATTATCTCAATTGGTAAGCGAGAGAGGTTTTACAGTACTTGGTTACATCGCCATATTTGCACCACTTGGCTTAGTAATGCTAATGGGGGCAGCAATGCAAAGACTTTCTTACCCAGCGTTAGTAGGTATTTTCTTGCTTTACTCTATTTTAACTGGCGTGATGTTGGGCTTTGTTCTATTAATCTACACAGCAGCTTCTATTGCGATATGTTTTGCTGCAGCAGCTATCATTTTTGCAGTTATGGCAATTATGGGCTACACTACTGATGTAGACTTAAGTAAATTTGGTCCTATCTTAATGGCTGGTGTAATTGGTCTAGTGGTGGTAAGCATTATCAATATGTTTATTGGTAGCGATACTTTAGGCTATATTTTGGGCTTTGTAGGTATTGCCATTTTTACTGCTTTAACAGCTTACAAAGTACAAGAAATTAAAAGAATAGGCGAAGGTTTAGATGAGAATGGAAACGAAATTGCCTTAGCTGATAGCAAAAAGCTAGCTTTGATGGGCGCTTTATCACTTTACATTACATTTATCAATTTATTTCTTTCTTTATTGAGAGTGTTCGGAGACAGAAGATAATCCGCTTAAACAAAATTTTATATCGAAGGCCATGCAATTTTGCGTGGCCTTTGTAATTTTATTTGGTTGTGACACTGATATTTTTGGAAATGATAAGCGGATGTTGCACCTTTGCATTGCTTATTAAGAAAGATGGAGGGAATAGACCCAACGAAGTCTTAGCAACCTGTGCCAACAAGGTGCTAATTTCTAATCTCAGCAGTGGCGAGAGAAGATAAGTTTAAGGGAAGGCCAATTCCAATACTTTTAGAGTAAGCTAATAGATTTGAGTAAAGCGTATTGCGTATTGCGATATGTCTCTATACGCAAATCTCTATACGCAATACTGAATGAGTAGCATTAGAGAAGAACTAGAAAAACGTATTTTAATTATAGATGGTGCCATGGGTACCATGATACAGCGTTACACCCTAACCGAAGAAGATTTTAGAGGCGAGCGTTTTGCTAATCATCCCTGTGATGTAAAGGGGAACAACGATTTGTTGAACATTACCCGCCCTGATATTATCAAAGCTATTCATACCGAATATTTAGCAGCAGGGGCCGATATCATCGAAACCAATACCTTCAGTACGCAACGTATTTCAATGGCAGATTACCAAATGGAAGAGCTGAGCTATGAGTTGAGTTACGAAGGGGCGAGAATTGCCAAAGAAGCAGCCTTGGAGTTTATGGCAAAGCATCCCGATAGGAAATGTTTTGTGGCTGGTGCCATTGGCCCAACCAACCGTACGCTTTCATTATCTCCAGATGTAAACGATCCGGGTTTTAGAGCCATTTCTTACGATGAACTTTTTGATGCCTACTATGAGCAGATTAGAGGTTTGGTAGATGGTGGCTCGGATGTGCTATTGATTGAAACCATATTTGATACTTTAAATGCAAAAGTAGCCATTGCAGCCATTAAACAATATGAGGAGGAACTCAAGTCCCGCCCCTTAGGGGAGGGATTTAGGGAGGGGCCGCTCGAAATCATGATTTCGGGAACCATTACTGATGCTTCGGGAAGAACTTTATCTGGTCAAACGGCAGAAGCATTCTTAAACTCTGTAGCACACGCCAATCCCTTAAGTATTGGTTTTAACTGTGCTTTAGGAGCGAAAGAAATGCGTCCGCACATTGAGGAATTGGCGGCAAAAGCCAATTGTTACGTTTCTGCTTATCCAAATGCGGGTTTACCTAACGAGTTCGGCGCTTACGATGAAATGCCTCATGAAACGGCGCATTTAGTAGATGATTTTATCACCTCTGGTTTTGTAAATATTGTGGGTGGTTGCTGCGGTACTACGCCAGACCATATTGGCTGCATCGCCAAAAAAGCAGCGGCGGCACAACCAAGAAAAATTCCAACCATTGCTCCGTATTTACGCTTAAGTGGTTTAGAGCCCGTAACCATTACTCCGGAAAGTATTTTTGTGAATGTGGGAGAGCGTACCAACATCACAGGTTCGCCGAAATTCTCTAAATTAATTTTAGGCGGAGATTATGAAGCTGCTTTAGCTGTTGCCTTGCAACAAGTAGAAGGCGGTGCGCAAATCATCGATGTAAACATGGATGAGGGGATGATTGACAGTGAAGCGGCAATGACCAAATTCCTGAATTTAATTGCTTCGGAACCTGATATTGCCAAATTGCCTATCATGGTCGATAGTTCTAAATGGACGGTAATTGAAGCGGGTTTAAAATGTTTGCAGGGAAAAGGCATCGTTAACTCGATATCCTTAAAAGAAGGCGAAGAAATTTTTAAAACCAATGCACGTAAAATTATGCGTTACGGGGCTGCGGTAGTGGTAATGGCTTTTGATGAGCAAGGTCAGGCTGATAATTACGAACGTAGAGTAGAAATCTGTAGTCGTAGTTATAATATCCTAGTGAACGAGATTGGATTTCCCCCACAGGATATCATCTTTGATCCTAACATCTTGACCGTAGCTACGGGTTTAGAAGAGCACAATAATTATGCGGTAGATTTTATTGAGGCTACCCGTTGGATTAAACAAAACTTACCTCACGCTAAAGTAAGCGGCGGGGTTTCCAATATTTCATTCTCTTTCAGAGGAAATAATGTAGTGCGTGAAGCCATGCACTCGGCATTTTTGTACCATGCTATCCACGCTGGTTTGGACATGGGAATTGTAAATGCGGGGATGCTAGAAGTTTATCAAGAAATTGCACCTGAACTTTTAGAGCGTGTAGAAGATGTATTGTTAAACCGTAGAGATGATGCAACTGAACGTTTGGTTGAGTTTGCAGAAACAGTAAAAAATAAAGGAAAAGTTGTTGTTAAAGACGAGGCTTGGCGACAAGGAACCGTTGAAGAGCGTTTATCTCATTCATTAGTAAAAGGTATAGTTGAGTTTTTGGATGATGATGTTGAAGAAGCCCGTCAGAAATATCCACGACCAATTCAGGTAATTGAAGGTCCGTTGATGGACGGAATGAACATTGTTGGAGATTTGTTTGGCGCCGGAAAAATGTTCTTGCCGCAGGTGGTAAAATCTGCTAGGGTAATGAAAAAAGCGGTGGCTTATTTGTTGCCGTTTATTGAGGAGGAGAAAAAAGCCAACCCTGATGCCGCACAAGGCTCGTCGGCCGGTAAAATCTTACTCGCTACTGTGAAGGGCGACGTACACGACATCGGAAAGAACATTGTAGGGGTAGTGTTAGCTTGTAATAACTTCGAAATTGTAGACATGGGCGTGATGGTACCTGCGCAGGAAATCATCAAAAAAGCCAAAGAAATTAATGCTGATATCATTGGTTTGAGTGGGTTGATTACGCCATCACTGGATGAAATGGTTCATTTTGCCAAAGAAATGGAACGCGAAGGATTTACCATTCCTTTAATTGTGGGCGGTGCAACTACTTCTAGAATACATGCTGCCGTGAAAATTGCACCTAATTATTCTGGTCCGGCAATTCACGTGTTAGACGCTTCGCGAAGTGTAACAGTTTGTAGCACCTTAATGAATGGCGAATTACGTGACGGATATATCTCGCAAATTAAAGCTGAATATGATAAAGCCCGTGAAGCACATTTGAACAAGCGTTCGGATAAGCGTTTCAAAACTTTAGAAGAAGCGAGAGCTAACAAGTTTCAGATAGATTTAACACAAGTTGCTCCTGCGCCAAAATTTACAGGCACAAAGGTATTGGAAGATTTTCCTTTAAAAGAGTTACTTCCTTATATCGATTGGACGCCATTTTTCCATACCTGGGAACTGCGTGGTAGTTATCCTCGAATTTTTGAAGATAAGAATGTTGGCGACGAAGCAAAGAAATTATTCACTGATGCACAAACTTTGTTGAAACGTATTGTTGATGAAAAGTTATTAAAAGCAAAAGCGGTGTTCGGTTTTTGGCCAGCGCAAGCCATAGGCGATGATATAGAGTTGCAGGTTTCGGGTTACGAGTTACGAGATAAGCCAGACTCGCAACTCACAACTCATAACCCAAAACTCGTAAAAATACACACCTTGCGTCAACAGGCAGAGAAAGTTGATGGTCAGCCGTATTATGCACTGGCTGATTTTATTGCACCACAAGGAAGCGGTAAACAAGATTATTTCGGTGGTTTTGCTTTAACTGCGGGTATCGGTTGTGATGAATTGGTGGCCGAGTACGAGAAAAACTTTGATGATTACAATAGTATCATGGTTAAAGCCCTGGCAGATCGTTTAGCCGAAGCTTTCGCCGAAAAATTACATGAGTTGGTGCGTAAAGATTACTGGGGTTATGCAAAAGATGAGCAGTTAAGCAACGACGAATTGATTAAGGAACAGTACGCAGGTATTCGTCCTGCACCAGGTTATCCTGCTTGTCCAGAACATACCGAAAAAGGAACTTTGTTTGCCTTGCTAGAAGCGGAACAAAAAATTGGTTTGCGCTTAACAGAAAGCTATGCGATGTATCCAACTGCCGCAGTAAGTGGTTTCTATTTTTCGCATCCAGAGTCTAGATATTTTGGGTTGGGGAAAATAGGGAAGGACCAAGTGGAAGAATATGCAGAGCGTAAGGGAATGAATTTGGAAGAAGCGGAACGGTGGTTGGCACCTAACTTAGCTTATTAACCCCCCGACCCCCTAAAGGGGGAGGGCATAAACATAATAAATAAAAAGCCCCTTTAGGGGTTTGGGGTATGAAGATTACAGAACACATCAAAAATGCAAAGGGTAAGACCTTATTCTCTTTCGAGCTTTTGCCGCCAATTAAAGGGCAAGGTATAGATTGGATATACAATGGAATAGAGCCGCTATTAGAGTTTGAACCACCATTTATAGACGTAACTTCGTTAAGGGAAGATTATATTTACAAAGAGCATCCCAATGGCTTGTTGCAAAAGGTATCTTATCGTAAACGACCTGGTACTATTGCCATTTGTGCAGCTATTATCCATAAATATAAAATAGATGCCGTACCACACTTAATTTGTGGTGGTTTTACCAAAGAAGAAACTGAGAATGCATTAATTGATTTACAGTTTTTAGGTATTGATAACGTATTGGCTTTGAGAGGCGATGCACGCAAAGCGGATAGCTCTTTTGTGCCTACACCAGGCGGCCATGCTTATGCTACAGATTTGATATCACACATCAAAAACCACAATGAAGGTAAATTCTTGCACGAAGATGTAGAGACTTTTAAAAGTGATTTTTGCATTGGCGTTGCCGGATATCCGGAGAAACATTTCGAGGCGCCGAACTTAAATACAGACTTCAAATACTTGAAGCAAAAAGTAGACTTGGGCGCTGAATTTATCGTGACACAGATGTTTTTCGATAACCAAAAGTATTTCGAATTTGTACAGAAATGTAGAGATAACGGCATCAATGTACCCATTATTCCGGGGTTAAAGCCTATTAGCACTTTGGGTCAAGTAAACGCTTTGCCTAAAATTTTCCATATAGATTTACCTGATGAATTAACCGAGGCGTTATCTACAGCTAAAAATAATGCAGAGGCCAAGGAAATTGGTACGCAGGCGATGATTAAACAGTGCAAAGAATTAATTGAATTTGGTGCGCCTGTACTGCATTTTTATACCATGGGCAAACCAGACCAAACTAAAGAAATTGCTAAAGCAGTTTTTTAGATCGTAAGTGTTTGTTTGCGAGTGGTTAGTTAGCCAAAATTGCAGTTGATGCGGCTAAAGCCTCTTAACAAATAGTCTACAATCCGTTGGCTAAAGCCAAACGGGAATGAAAATATGCGCTCCCTTTAGCCAAGATTTCAAATTAGTGATGTTCGAAACTTTAGTATTTGTGCTGTTGGTTTGTTGCCGTCTGCTTTAGCAGACGGTTCATAGATGTAAAGATAAAGGCTTTAGCCAAAATTGTAGCTAAAGCCCTAACGCATTGTTTCCAAACCTTTGGCTAAAGCCAAACGGGAATAAAATATGTTCTTCCGCCATCCGAAGTAACAAATTAGGGATGTTCGAAACTTTAGTATTTATACTAGCGGTTCATTGCCGTCTGCTTTAGCAGATGGTTAATGGATGTAAAGAAAGAGGCTTTAGCCGCATTAAAGGCTAAAGCCTTAATAAATCGTATTCACTCCGTTGGCTAGAGCCAAACGGGAATTAGAATATTACTCTTCCGTCAGCCAAGATTTCAAATCTATGCTTTTTTGTTTCGAAGATTATTCTCTTAGCTTTTTTCGTAATAACTTAATTAAAAGTATCATGATGTAAAAAGTTAAGCTCATGAAGACTAGGCATAGTATACTCCAAATGAGTAAGCCTGTTTCTGGTATTAAAAGATCCATATTAAAGCGTTTTTTATTCTGGCAATTTAGGAGGCATAATTTTTTGCACTTGTGTGCTTATCGATTTTAAAAAAGCCTCTAGTTGCTGTTGTTCGGTTAAAGTTAAGTTTAATTTTTTTAACATTGCCGATTTTGGATTTTTTAACGAATCTGGAATGACGTGTGCTCTTTGATAACTGATAGGGTTGCCTAAATTGTAAAACTCTATCACATCTTTTAACGAAGGGAAATTGCCATGGTGCATCCACGGGCCAGTAATGTTGGTTTCGCGTAACGATGGTGTTTTAAACGAGCCAATATCCTTTAAATTTTTGGTAAGATTATACTTTCCCCTGTCTTCCATGCGGCTACCTAACAAGGCCTGGCCATCATTATGAAATTTATTATCGCTAAACAATGGTGTGTTATGGCAGTTAATACATCCCGCTTTGGTGCGGAATAAATGTAGGCCCATCACTTCGTCATCTTTCAATATTTTGCTGTTGCCTTTTACAAAAGAATCGAAACGACTGTTGGTGCTTACAATGCTCCGTTCAAAAGTAGCGATGGCCTTCTGTATCTTATCTAAAGTAATTTCTTCACTACCAAAAGCTTGTGCAAATAAAGGCCTGTAGCCAGCAACTGCTGCTACATTTTTTACCATAATGGTTAAATCGGTAGCCATTTCTACGTGGTCTTGTACCGGAAATTTCGCTTGGTCTTCTAGGCTTGTTGCACGCCCATCCCAAAAAAACTTTTCATAAAAAGCAACGTTAATTAAGGTCATAGCGTTACGTTTGCCCGTTTGCCTGCTGTGCCCGTAAGCTACACGTCTGCCATCGCCCCAGCCCAGTTCGGGGTCGTGGCACGAGGCGCAGGCAATTTGTCCAGAAACAGATAATCGTGGGTCAAAAAACAAGATTTTCCCCAACTTTTGCTTCTCTTCACTAAACGGGTTATTTGCAGGGTAAGTTGGTCTGCCCAGGTAGCCAATGTCTTTAAAGCCAGGTTTGGCTTCGTCATGTAACTCTGGCTTGGGCCACTTGGTAGGGTCGCCACTGTAAAGCGCTCTCAGTTGTGCTATAGTGTAGGCTTTTTCCTGCAAAAAAGCAGAGCTGCCTACAAATACAACCAAAATGGTGGCGAGTATGATTAATCTTTTCATTTTTAGGGAATTATAAGGTAAGTGCGTTAGGGCTTAATTTGTATTGGAAAGTTCTGCTGGTGCCACCAATGGCGGTTTCGTTAAAGGTAACTTTTAAGTCAATTACTTTAGAAGTTTCATCATAAGTACCGCTACCGCTGATACCAATGGTAATGGTTTGTCCGGCGGTTGATTTTTTTAGGATGACGTCTTGAGTTTTTACTTTTACGATACCTGTTTTGGCACCTTCATAATCGGGGAAAAACTGCAAAACTTGGTCTGCATTAATGCCCACGGTTTTAATGGCCGTAGTACCTGTGTAGGCCGAATATAGTTGTACCATATCAAACAAAGGCACGCCGCTATCTGCAACGTAAGGGTTGGTAAAACCAATAAAACTGGGGTCGCTGCTAGAAATAGTAGAAAAATGTGAGCCAATTCTTCTGCCCCAAATACCCGTGGCAGGATCTTTCCTATAAACATACATTTGATAATAAGCTGTTGACTGATGAAAAACTGCAATAGCCGAAGATGATGCAGTGGCAACAGGTTGATCTGGATATAAATCTGCTTTGGCGGCAGGTTCATCTTTCTTACAGCCACTCAAAATAATTAGACTAATAAGTATGGAGAAAATATTTTTCATGTTGTTTAGGGTTAATAGCCAGGGTTTTGTTTCATGTTTCGGTTAGCGTTAATGGTATTGGCAGGAAATGGCATAATCAGCCTGTCGTCGTTAGTCAACAAATTTTTAACTACTGGTGTAACATCTGCTCTGTTAATGTCTTTTTTACGGCGCATTAAGTCGAATAACAAATTGCCTTCAAATGCCAATTCTTTTCTTCTTTCTAAAAGTACAGCATCAATTACGGCATCTTTAGTAGTTAAGTTTAGTGTGGCTGCACTGGCATCTGCTCGTTTTCTAATTAGGTTTAAATCGGCATTGGCTACGGTAAAATCTGGTGAGGTTTTTTCTACGGCAGCTTCTGCTCTAATTAAATGCAGTTCGGATAGACGCAATATTTTTATAGGTGTAGCTAAAGTGCCACCACCTTGATATTTTTTAGTGAAGGCGTAGTTTACCCCGCTAATATCAACTCTGTTAAACATAGTGCTGATATTTCTAACATCGGTTTCACTGTATAAGCCAGTTAAATCTAAAGTTGCGGCGTACATTCGGTACGATGAAAGGTTGGTGCTTTCGTAATAAGCCCCTAAGCTAGTGCCGCTAAAAACAGTTTCTATAGCCAATTCAAAAATCGATTCGCTTGAAGGTACACGACCAGTCCAGCTGGTAACATAGTTGGCATTGGTAAGTAGTGTGTACTGTTTGCTTTTAATTAGCTCATCTGCCAGTTCAAAGGCCTTATCCCAATTGTTTTGGTACAAATATACTTTTGCTAATAAGGCTGTGGCCGATGCTTTGGTAAAATAGTTTTGCTTGGTACCACCATTTAATACACCAACATTGGTGTCGTCAAAAGCGGCTATGGCTTCGGTTAAATCGGTAACAATGGCATTGTAGGTTTGTGCAACGGTAGCTCTGCTTGGTGCAGGGTCTGAGTACAGCTGCGGGTTTAAAATTAGCGGAATGCCCAAATGCGAACCGTTTGCGGTAAAGTTAAATGGTCGGGCGAAAATCCTTACCAAATCAAAATGTATGAGTGCCCTAATGGCTTTAGCTTCGGCTACAATCTTTATTTTTTCTGTAGCGGAGCCAGCCGCAGATGGCGTGTACTTAATTACGTTGTTAACGTTGTTTAGCTCGCTATATAACGCCGAATAAGTGGCATTAAGGCTCGATTCTTGTGCATCTACGGTGGCTTCGTAAACATCTTCGAGCCTAATATTGGTGTTTTTGCTAAACTTAATGTTACCCGCCAATATTTCTGGGTAAACCATGGTGTTTTTGTTGTAGTGCTCTTCGTCTAACAAAGCTTTATACGAGCCAGCCAAAGCAGATTTTGCACCTTGTACATCTAAGAAAAGATCTTCTATAGATAATTTATCGGTAGGTTCTTTATCCAGTAGTTTTTCGCAAGAGCTAAGTGCCACTAGCGCTACAAAAAGAAGTATATAATATTTTTTCATCGTATTTGATTTATTGAATGCGATTGATTTTATCATGATAATTATAAGCCAATTTTAACGCCAAAAGTAAATGCCGAGGTTTCCGGAAATCTAAATCTTCTTTCGGCTATGCCGTTTCTGCCCTTGGTTCCCGCATCTTTATACACATAAAAAAGATTGGTTGCATTGGCAAAAAGGTAGGCTCTATCTAAGGTTAATCTGCTAGCTAACTTTTTAGGTAGGGTATAGCCCAAGGTAACGTTGGCTAGTTTTAAATGGCTGGCATCGTACAGGTAGCGAGATGAGTTAGCTACAATGCTGCGGGTAATGAGCAGCCTAGGAATGTCGGTAATATCCCCAGGTTTTTGCCAACGGTCTATCAGGTTTACACTTTGGTTTCTATTCTGTAGGTTTCTGCCATCAGATTCATCTGCATAATTTACAAATACATCAGCACCGTAGGTATATAGGATGTTGAACGAGAAGTTAAAATCGTACAAATTAAAGGTATTGATAAAACCTCCTTGAAAATCGGGTAGTCGGTCTCCTAAAACTATAGTATTGCCAATTGGTAAAGCATTAATTTCTGCGGCAGTTCTAATTGTACCATTGTTATCATAAAACATTTCTGCCCCGTTATCTGGATTAACGCCTGCCCATTGGTAACCATAAACGGCCGAAGTGCTATTACCCACTTTTAAGGCGGCGGCGTCTACAGCGGTAGCATACAACGAGGCAAATCCATTGTTAAATGAGGTGATCTTGTTTTTGTTGCTACCTAAATTAAATGAGCTAAACCAGTTAAAGTTCTTTTTGCTAATTACAGGTGTATTGATGCTTAACTCGAAACCTTGGTTGCGCATTTTGCCTGTGTTGGCAGAAATATTGGCAAAACCTGTTTCTAAAGGCACGGCAACGCTAGAAATTAAATCTACAATGGTGTTATTGTAATACTCTGCCGTTACTTGCAATTGGTTAAATAAAGTAAGATCTAGGGCGGTGTTAAACTTGAAGTTTTTCTCCCAACCTAAATCTGGGTTAGGTGCGCTGCTTACATCAGGAAAAGACGATACGTTGCCATTATAAGCGTTTCCGCTTTGCGTACCAAAACTATACAAGCCTCTGGCTGCATAAGTGCCAATTCTCGAATTTCCGGTAGAGCCAAAGGTAGTTCTTAATTTAAGGTGGTTAATTACTTTGTTGCCTTTAAGGAAATCTTCGTTGCTAATTACCCAAGCTAAACCAATTGAACCATTTAAAGCTACTTGTTTATCGCCCCCAAAAATGGATGACTTGTCTATACGCCCGTTAATATTGGCGTAGTATTTTTTCTTGAAATCGTAACCCAGTTGCGAGTAGTAAGAAATGGTAGCATCGGAGTTGGTAGAGGAGGCCGAAGTTTGGATGGCAGCCATGTTGAGTACCCTATATCTATCAAAGCTAAAACCAGAACCGCTACCCCTTAGCAAGTCGGTTTTTTTATCGGTAACTTGTGTGCCTATCAAGAAATTTAGGGTGTGTGCCTCTTTAAAGGTTTTATCATAGGTGGCCTGTATAAAACCAGTATAGCTAAGGTAATTACGGTCGTAAATAGTTAACCTGCCGTTGGCATTTCTTCCAGTAGCATTTTGTGCCGATAAAAACTGGGTTTGTTTGTTTTGGTAATTATCTGCACCTAAGGTTGCCGAAATGGCAATTTCATCGGTAATTTTGTAACTACCATTTAAGTTACCCATTAATTGCAAGCCTTTGTCGCTATTTTGGTTTTGGGTAAGAATAGCCAGTGGATTTGGTACGCCAAGTATATCTTGGTAAGTGCCATCTTCGGCAACGGCCGCAATGTTTGGTGGTAAAATAACACCTCCATAAGCAGATAAAGTGCTAGATTGTGTATACGTAGGGCTCAAGTTAAAGCCAATCTTAAGCTTGTCGTTTACTTGTTGGTCTACCCTTAAACGGAGATATACTTTTTGTAAATCGTTACCTAACGAACTTGCCTTTTGGTCTCTGTAGCCTCCAGAAATTCGATAGGTTGTTTTTCCGGTTCCTCCAGAAACATCTAAGTTTAGGTTTTGATATACTGGGGTTCTGGTGGTTAAATCAAACCAATCTGTGTTGATATCGTTGCGCCCGGCAAGTTGTGTAGCGTCGGTAACCGAACGACCGCCGTTAATGTAAGTTTCTCTCAGTAAGCTATAATACTGTGGGCCACTTAACCATTTAAACTCGTTGATAAACCTTGAAATACCCGTATCATATCCAACATTGAGCCTAGTTTTTCCGGCCTCGCCCGCTTTGGTGGTAATAATAATTACACCGTTTGCAGCATCTGCACCGTATAAAGAAGAAGCCGTGGCATCTTTAAGTACCGAAATACTTTTAATGTCCTCCGGGTTAACGTTAGAAAGTGGGTTTAAGTAACCTTCGCCGTTAAATACCGAGGCTTCGTTACCGCGTTGCTGCTCGTAAGCAGGTATGCCGTCTATCACATATAATGGTTGGGTAGAAGTGCCTCGGCTTCCGCCAATATTGGGTAAAGATCCCTGGCCTCTAATGTTAATTTTTACGGGAGTATTAAGCTCGGTAGTAGTTTCTACGTAAACTCCCGCAATCATTCCTTCGAGCAATTTATCGAAACTTTCTATAGGCCTGTAGGTTTGTAATTGCTTGCTCGAAAGTTGCGATATACTACCTACTACATCTTCTCTGCGTTTTTCTTTAGTATATGAGCTGGTTACCACTACTTCATCCATCCCAAAAATGTCATTGTCCATTTCTACTTTAAAAAACGTTTGCTTACCAATAGGCAGCTCTTTGGTTAACATGCCTATAAATACAAATTCCAGCACAGCCTTTTCCATATTATCGCCTATTAAGCGCAAGGTAAATTCTCCGTTGGCGTTGGTAATGGTTCCTTGTCGGCTACCTTTTCTAAAGATATTTACACCTGCAATAGGCAAACCATCTTGTCGGCCAGTAACCACGCCAGTAATTAGTTTAACCTGCGGGGCAGTTTTTTTAATCCCTTTTCTAATGGCAATATTGTTACCATCTATGCTAAAATCTAAATTGGTTCTGGTAGCTAATAGTGCTAGTACATCTTGTAGCTGGTCTTTGATATTTAAGGTAACCAGTTGCGAAAGGTCTACTTCTTTTCGGTCGTAATTAAATGTTAGTCCAGTTTGGGCTTCAATATCTTTAATAACCGAAATTAAAGGCTTTTGGCTGGTATTAACGGTAATTGTTTTACTGTTGCTTTGCGCCGGTGCAGTAAATGCGCTAAGGCTTAGCAGCAGTAATAGCAGTAAATAGTTGTTTAGGTAAGTTTTCTTCATTTTATGGTTTTAGAGTTATGGTTTTGTTGTTGATTTCGTAATTGATGCGTTTAGCAAAGCAGATATTTTTGATGATGCTTAGGTAATCGGTTTTAGTAAAATTTCCCGAATATTTCCAATCGCTGTTGCCCGTTTTATTGATAATTGTTACGCCGTAAGCATTGTAGAGCTTAATGGCTATGTCTTCGAAAGAGGCATTTTCGAAATTGAGGGTGCCGGTTTGCCAAGCGGTTATTTTTTTAGCGTCGAAAGAAGTGGTTTCGATTTGGTTACTTGCGGCATTAAGCGAGGCCATTTGGTTAGGCTTTAAAATAGTTGTTTGCTTTTTGTTGGTAGGCTGTACCGCCACGCTGCCCTCTACCAAAGCTACAGTAACTTGCCTAAGGTTTTTATAGGCCGATACATTAAATTTTGTGCCCAAAACAGTAGTTTTTAGCTGACTGGTTTTTACTGTAAAGGGCCTGTTTTTATCTTTTGCAACTTCAAAAAAACCTTCGCCTATTAGGCTAACTTCTCGCTTTAGTTTGCCAAAATGTTTTGGATATTTTAGGCTACTGTTACTGTTTAATGATATTTTTGTGCCATCTTCTAGTACGATGATCGCTGTTTTTCCGTAGCTGTTATAATAAGTAATGATACCTTCTTTATAAGTTGTTTTGTTAAAAAGATAGAGGGTTGCCGAGCAGATGATGAGTAAAGATACGGCAATGGCAATTCGAGAATAATTAAATAATTTTTTAGCATAGCGAGGTTTAGCTATTGGTTCAGCTTTTTTACCATCAATAAAATCGTCGAATTTCTTAAATGCACTATTCAATTCGGTATCGTTAAGCTGTAGATGCAGTTTAGCCAGTAAAAGTTCTGCCTTGTAAATTTCATCTAGTTTTTCTGGGTGCAGGCTAATCCAATTTTGCCAAAAAGTAATGGCCTCACTATCTGTTTGCAGATAATAGGCAATAAAAGTTTCGTTTGCTGCAAAATCTTCAGCAGAGTAGAGGTTAAAATTCATGTTTAGTTTAGTTAGGTTTGGCTTTTAAGGGCCTACACAACTAAGAGCTAAAAACATCTTTTTTTTACCAGATAAAAATGAAAAAAAGTGGTGTAAATTTTTTAAAAAACTGATTTTCAGTAATATATTTTTTAAAAATGCTTTGTGTTTAATCAGTTTTTTGATATTTGTTGCCAAAGTACCTTAAAACTTTAGCAGATCTCTTAATTTGGTAATTGCCGTATGTACGTGGTTGTAAACAGTGCGAGGTTGAAGGTTTAATTTTAGGGCAATGGCTTGATAGTCTAATCCCTCAAAAAACCTTAGTTTAATAATTTCTCTTTGGCTAGCTGTTAATTGTGCTATGCCTAACCTAAGTTCGCGTTTACCAGCTTCATCTTGTTGGGCTGCAATTAACAAGTCTTCGTAAGAAAATTCGATGAGGCTTTCTGTTTCCGTAAGATCATCCATGCTTTGGGTAAGCAAACCTTTTTTTAGCTGTTTTAGCAATTTGTTTCGCAAACAGATTTTTAGGTAGGCCAAAACTTGGCTTACTTGTGGTAGGGTGTTTTGCTTTTCCCATAATTCGCAAAAAAGTTCGTGAATGCCATCTTGCGTTTGTTCCTTATCTGCAATTAACCGAAAGCCATAGGCATATAGCTGCTGGTAGCAGCACTGATACAAAGTTTTCATGGCTAGTGTATCACCTTTACGAATTTTATCCCAAAGCTCGGTATGCATAATCTTGGAGACAAATATAAAAATTCCCTCCTTTTGTTTAGAATAATTCTAAATAGATTGTTGTGGATTAGTTGTTTTTTGTAAAAGTAATGAGATAAAAGAACTTTTTCGCAAAGCGGTGTGTTGTTATTACAGATAAATGATTTGTGCTTATTTACAATCTCTTATATTTGCGTCAATGAAAAAGCAAAAATTCATTAGCCTGTTAATGCTTAGCCTACTATTTTTGTTGGCTGTGGTTTATATTGCTCATGTTTTTGCGCCCCAAACTAAGGCGGCCGTGCACGCTGTACTTACAGATACCAATGACGACAATACAGACAGTGGCGAAGAAAATGTAAAAGAAGCTTCTCATCATCTTTTCTTGGCTGAAAAATCACTGTATTACTTGAAACCAATGGTGGTTTCAATAGTTAATTTAGCGGGCTATATTTCGAAAAAGCTACCAGAAGCTTATCTTCAATTGAACACACCTCCGCCAGATTTTGTTATTTCTTAGCAGAAAAATAAATCAATACCAATTTTCTTAATAATAAATGTACAGAAATGAAGCTTTTAGTGGGTAACATCACGTTGCTTCCATTTCAAATTATGAACAAATTTTACGATGAAAAAAACACTTTTATTAGGTGCTATTGCTATGGTTGGCTTTGCCCTAAACACCAACGCTCAAACAGTTAAACAAACCGAAATTACTTCTATCAGCAACTCGTTAAACACGGTTTTAAAGCTAACTCCAGTTAATTTTAGCTACGATAAAGATTGGGCTAGCAAATTAAAATTAAGCACGCAAAAACAAAGCGGATTTGCGGTAGAAGAAGTTGCTAAAGTTGCTCCAGAATTGGTAGTTAACCAACAAAAAAGCTACACCGCTGGTAAAAATAGCACCAAAACGGCTACCGTGCCAATGGTAGATTATGAAACACTTATTCCTCTTTTGGTAGGCAGTATTAAAGAACAACAACAACAAATAGAAGCGCTGAAAAAGGAAATCAGCACTTTGAGAAAATCTAAATAGCGTGAGTACGGGTTAAGTATCTTTACAATTCTTTAGAAATTCGCATTGAACGTATTTTTTTTAGCTCGGCGCCGCTGGGCTTTTACTTTTTGACCGCAAAAAGTAACAAAACCGGAGTTTACGGAGCTCATCAGCTTTGCTGATAAACTCTCAGTTGCTTATTTTTCTTTCAAAGAATGTGCCTTGGCTTATTGCTGCGTCCCGAAAAATAAGAGACCGAAAATGAGCTGAACGAAGATTTGAAGCTCTATCGCTAGCAAATAGCATAATTTTCTTATCCCGAACTCACGTTAAATAGCAAATAGAAATCCCGATGAAAATCGGGATTTTTTTTGGAGATATATGTTTTTGCGACTAAATGAAGTATTTTGCAGATGTTTGCGGTATTTAGAAAATTTAATGCTATTACTGAATGTAAATCCAAATATCATGTTTAAAAAATTACTTCTCGTTTTTCTTGTTTGTGTATCATCACAACTGAAAGCTCAGATTAATAATGGGCCAAAAATACAACGCGAATTTAGGGCAGCTTGGGTGGCCAGCGTTGCAAATATCAATTGGCCAAGTAACCCAGGCTTAACTACGCAGCAACAGCAAGATGAGGCTATCGCTTTGTTAGATATGCTGAAAAAGAACAACTTTAATGCAGTAATTTTTCAGATTAGACCTCAGGCAGATGCCTTTTATAAAAGCAGCATTGAGCCGTGGTCATATTATTTAACGGGTGTACAAGGGCAAGCGCCAAATCCGTATTATGATCCTTTAGAGTTTTGGGTAAATGCGGCTCACGAACGTGGCTTAGAGTTGCATGTTTGGTTAAATCCTTACAGAGCACACCATACAGCTGGCGGCCAAGTGAGCGAGTTTTCTGTAGTGAAAAAATATCCCGATTTGGTGGTAAAATTAAAGCAAGGTTATTGGTGGTTCGATCCAGCTAAAAAAGGAACGCAAGATTTGGCTTCATCTGTAGTAAAAGATATCGTTAAGCGTTACGATATTGATGGTGTACACTTTGACGACTACTTTTATCCCTACGCAGAATACAATGGTGGCGCCGATTTCCCTGATGATGAAAGTTATGCCGCTTATCAAAGCAAAGGTGGTAAATTATCTAGGGGCGATTTTCGTAGAGATGCTGTGAACAAGTTTGTTGAGCGTGTTTACAAAGAGATTAAAAAAGAGAAAAAACATGTGAAATTTGGTATCAGTCCTTTTGGGATTTGGCGACCAGGCTACCCAGAGTCTATTAGAGGAATGGACCAATATGATAAACTTTATGCAGATGCAAAACTGTGGCTAAACAAAGGTTGGATAGATTATTTTATGCCGCAGTTATACTGGCAAATCAATAATATTCCGTTGAGTTTTCCTGTTTTGTTGGGATGGTGGCAGAGCGAAAATATGAAAGGACGACACTTATGGCCAGGCTTAAACAGTGGTATTGGTGGTGGCGAAAAAAATAGCGACGAAATCATCAACCAGATTATGATTTCGAGAGGTATTACACCAAAATCGCCAGGTGTAGCACATTGGAGTATTGGCGCTTTAACCAAGCACGAAAGTTTAAGGAACGATTTGCTAGCAGGACCGTACAAAGAAGAAGCTTTAGTGCCAGTTTCGCCTTGGCTAGATAAAAAAGCACCGCAGGTGCCTTCGGTTACCCAGGAAGATAGAGGTGCTGACATCTACATTAAATGGACACCAGAAGATGCAAGCGATGTTTTTAAGTACGTGGTTTACGCACAATATGGTGATAAATGGACGTACAGGACACTAAATGCGAAGAGTAGTTTCTTTCAGGTGGCAAAAGTAGCTGAAGTAAATCCAAAAACTAAGGCAACTGCACCGTTGAAAGCAATTAAAGTTACTGCGGTTGATAGAGCTGGGAATGAAAGTGGGGGAGAGTTAATGGCAGTAAATTAGCTATTGCTTTATCCGCGAAGTGCTACCGTATGATTTTTAATTGGGTTGTTCGAAACCTTAATTTACTGTATAGTCGAAATTAGATGATGTCACTACTTCGTGGTTTAATACTTATCTCAACTACATTTCTATAATGATTTTAGTCTCCAACAATCGGCGCAGGCTCTTCGGACTTAAGAAAGCTTTGTTCGGAACACCTTTAATTTGTAATCCAAACTAGCGAAAATCATATTGTTATTCCCGTTTGGCTTTAGCCAACAGATTAGCGGCTATATATTAAGGCTTTAGCCACAGCAATTTGGCTAAAGCCTCTTTTTTATGATTTATGAACCTAAAGCAAACGGCAATAAGCCAACAGCACAAATACAATCGCAATAATAAAACCGAGCTATTTTTTCTTCATCCCCATATAATCTAAAGTTAAATTGCATAGAGATTTTACACCAAGGTTAAAACTGCTTTCGTCAATAAAAAAATCTGGAGTGTGATGAGAAGGAGCTTTAAGCGGATCTTGTCCTTTGGGCATTGCGCCTAAAAAGAAAAACAAGCCTGGTACTTTCTCTTGGTAGAAAGAAAAATCTTCGGCACCGGTAACAGGTGGTTTTAGCTTCACATTATCCGCTCCTGCGGCATATTGCAAAGTAGGCAACATTTTTTCTGTTAAAGCGATGTCGTTAAACGTTACGGGATAATGCGCACTATAGGGAATTTGCACTTCGGCTTTTGCGCCTGCGGCTTCTGCGGTTTTGGTGGCTATGGTTTTAATACGCTCAATGAACATGGTTTCATCATCTTTGGTAAAATTTCTAACCGTTCCTAGCATTTCTACTTTCTCTGGAATGATGTTAGACCTTACGCCACCTTGAATGCTGCCAATGGTTACCACACCCGGATTTTCAGTTACATTTAAGTTTCTGCTCACAATGGTTTGCAGGTTATTTATAATTTGTGCCGAAACCACAATGGGGTCTATGCTGCTCCACGGGTAGGCGCCGTGTGCTTGCCTGCCGGTAATGGTAATTTTCATGTCGTTTACTGCTGCCATGGTGCCGCCAGGTTTATAGGTTAGCTGGCCAACAGGTGTTTGCGAGTTAATGTGTAAGCCAAAAATCACATCCACTTTTGGGTTTTCTAAAACCCCTTCCTTTACCATCAGCTCTGCGCCACCTTCTTCGCCAACGGGTGCACCTTCTTCGGCTGGCTGAAAAATAAATTTCACGGTGCCTGCCAAATCCTTTTTCATGCCGGTAAGCACTTCGGCTACGCCCATTAAAATAGCCACGTGCGAATCGTGGCCACAGGCATGCATGGTTCCCACTTCTTGCCCGTTGTAAGTGGTACGTACTTTAGATGCAAATGGTAAGTTTACTCGTTCGGTTACTGGTAAACCATCCATATCGGCACGTAAGGCCACTACAGGGCCAGGTTTAGCTCCTTTTAAAATGGCAATCACACCGGTTTTGGCCACTCCAGTTTTTACTTCTAGGCCTAAAGATTGTAGGTGTTTGGCAATAATTGCGGCGGTGCGGGTTTCTTGGTTCCCTAATTCGGGGTGTTGGTGGAAATCTCTACGCCAATCAATTACTTTTTGGGTAATGGCCTCGCTACGCTTGGCTGCATCTGTTTTGAGGTTACTTTGGGCTGCGGCAAATAGGGGTAAAGCCGTAGTTAACCATAAAAATTTCTTCATGTAGTTTAGGTTTGTACACAAGATAGCTCATTTTAAGTACAGATGTATGGATGATTTCTATAAAGCACAAAAAAACTTAACTAAGCTTTGTGATTTGTCTTTAAAACAAACCACAAAGCTGTTTTCACTGCTAAAATAGGCCCTTTAGTCTGTCTAGCAAACCGCCACCTTCTTCGCCGTCTTTTCCACCTCCGCCCAATAGGTCTTTCACATCGTTAAAATCAAATTTGCCATCGGCACCGCCAAGTTTTCCTAAAATCTCTTGCAGGTCAAATGAGCTATCATTAGGGTCGGCGGTTTTATTGAAAAACTTAGACATTACCATTGGAATTAATGATGCGCCAATGCTTTTTGCCGTTTCGGCGTTGATACCCAGGGCGCCTAATTTATCGGTAAAGCTTGCTGTTATTTGTTCAAGCCCGCTGCCGTTACCGCCCTGTGTAAATGAACTGATTACGTCTCCAATGCCGCCAGAGCCAACTTTTTCTTTCAAAACATCTACAATAGAGCCAGAGGCCGCCTGTATTACATTTTCATTTTGCTCATTAGGTATCTGGGCGTTGTTAATTACCAGCTCTTGAGAATTTTCTCTTACTAATTGTTCTAAATTTTCTAACATAGGTTTTGTTTTTATTTACAAGATAGCTCATTTATGCCAAAAAATATACAGTTGATTTCTTCTATGTGTTATTTCCTTTAAAAAATCTACATCTGTGCATCTGTGGCGTTTTAATTTGTATTTTTACACTTCATAAAATATCATTATATGTTGCCAAAAATTAATTTTACCACTACTAAGGCCTATCAATATTTAGCCGATCATTATATCAACATTAACCAAACAGATATCAAATCGCTTTTTGCGGAAGATCCAGAGCGTTTCGACAAGTTTTCTATTTTGTTTGAGGATATTCTTTTCGATTATTCGAAGAATAGGATTAACGATGAAACCATGGCGCTTTTAGTACAGCTAGCCAAAGAATGTAAGTTGGACGAAGCTATTAAGGCGATGTATAGTGGCGAGAAAATTAATGAAACTGAAGGTAGGGAAGTGTTGCATATCGCCCTGCGTAACCAAAGTAATACGCCAATTTTGGTGGAGGGCAAAGATATAATGCCCGAGGTTAATGCAGTTTTGGCTAAAATGGAAAAGTTTAGCAATGCAATTATTTCTGGCGAATGGAAAGGCTACACCGGCAAAGAAATTACAGATGTGGTAAACATTGGTATTGGTGGCTCGGATTTGGGTCCGGTAATGGTTACCGAAGCCTTAAAGCATTACAAAACAAGGTTAAACCTTCATTTTGTATCTAATGTAGATGGCACGCATATTGCCGAAACGTTAAAAACGGTAAACCCAGAAACTACCTTGTTTTTAGTAGCTTCTAAAACGTTTACTACCCAAGAGACCATGAGCAATGCCAATACGGCACGTAGTTGGTTTTTAGCACAAGGCGCTAGCGAAGCTGATATTGCCAAACATTTTGCTGCTTTATCTACCAATGCTAAAGATGTAGCCGCGTTTGGTATCGACACGGAAAATATGTTCGAGTTTTGGGATTGGGTTGGTGGCCGTTATTCGTTATGGAGCGCCATTGGTTTGTCTATTTCTTTAGGTATTGGTTTCGATAACTTTAAACAGCTATTGGCAGGTGCCCACGCCACAGATCAGCATTTTGCTGCAACTCCTTTTGAGCAAAACGTTCCTGTTGTTTTGGCGATGTTGGGTGTTTGGTACATCAACTTTTTTGGTGCCGAAACACAGGCTATTTTACCTTACGACCAATATTTGCATCGCTTTGCAGCTTATTTTCAGCAGGGCGATATGGAAAGCAACGGTAAGTATGTAGACCGTAATGGCGATATTGTGATGTACGAAACTGGGCCTGTAATTTGGGGCGAGCCAGGAACTAACGGGCAGCATGCATTTTACCAATTAATTCATCAAGGTACTAAATTAATTCCTTCGGATTTTATTGCACCAGCGCAAAGCTTAAATCCAATTGGCGAGCACCATCCCATTTTATTGTCTAACTTTTTTGCACAAACCGAAGCTTTAATGAACGGTAAGGATGAAGAAGAGGTAATAGCCGAATTAACAAAAGCTGGAAAAACACACGAGCAGATTAAGCAATTGGCTCCGTTTAAAGTTTTTGAAGGTAACAGGCCAACTAACTCAATTTTATTGAAAAAGGTTACGCCTTTTAGTTTGGGAAGCCTAATTGCTGTTTATGAGCACAAGATTTTTGTACAAGGAATCATCTGGAATATTTTCAGTTTCGACCAATGGGGCGTGGAGCTTGGTAAACAGTTGGCACAAAAAATACAACCAGAATTGAAAGACAACTCAGAGGTTACGTCGCACGATTCGTCTACTAACGGGTTGATTAATCAGTATAAGAGCTGGAGATAAATAATTGATTGTGTCTTGTTTTCCATTGCGTATAGCTTAGATCTCTCTTTAAAGCCAATCCGTCGGTCTTTTCTGCCCTCATGCCGGGCATTGGCACTCCATTTTGAGCGACCAAAATGGAGGAAAAGTCGTCGGCTGCGCCCTTTGCTTTAAAGGAAATGCTAGAGCAAATACATCGTTTCCGCAAAGGCCAAGGCCGATTTAAGCTTGTTTAAAGGTTGATGCTAGGGCTTGACATAAAACCGAAGCCCCGGTAATTCACGTAGTTTAAGAAGAAATCTGTCGTTTTAACGTAATATCTTGGGGTTGGCAGATTTCTTCTTGTTTAAGTGTTGGTAGTGTTCGTATACCAGCCACTTTTTAGTCTGGTTTTAGTGTTTTACTGCAAGCTATCAATTTCTTTCATGTAAGCCAGATAAGCCTCTTTGTAGTTCATGTTTTTGTGTTCAGGTTTAGAGATAAAGGATAAGAAATCTTCTAAATCGGCTTCGGTAAAACCTAATCTTCTAAACAAGGCTTGGTCATTTGGCCAATTTTGAGGGTTTACTTTAATACTTGCCATTTGTTTGTAGAGCAAAATTCCTTTTCTAAACTCTGCATAGCCAATATTTTGCTTAAATGATCTTACTGCAGCAACCAAAGTTTTGTAGGTAACTGTGGTGTCTACGTTACTATCGCTCAAAATGGTATATAAAATTTGAGGCTTTAGTATTTCGATGTCCAAACTATCTAGCTCTACAAATTTTTTTAAGACATTGATATCCTTTACAAAAAGCGTATCGGTGGCTTTTAAGCGGGACTTTAAGAAGTTGGGTTGCTCGGATAGCAGATTGCTATCAACAGCTGCTTGCTGGGCAAGAGTAAAAGTACTGGATAGAAAGAGTAAGACAGTTGCTGAAAAAATTAAGTTATAGATAGGTTTCATTGTGGGCAAAGGTACATTTAAGCATTTAGGTTTCCCTATATAACGAAAAATCCCGCTAGTTAACCTAACGGGATCGTATTTTTCGTAATTAGAATGAGTTCGGGTTAAGCTTGAAAATGAAACTCTTTTAAAACAGTATTAAAAATGTCCTTTATTAGCTCGCTGCCGCTGGGCTCTTACTTTTTGACCGCAAAAAGTAACAAAAACTCTCGGTTGCTTATTTATTCAGTATTATTTTGTTTTCAATTGTTTTCATGCTTGCTTCGCAGGTTTCTTTCAAAGAAAGTTTACTTTGGCTTATTGCTGCAACCCGAAAAATAAGAGACCGAAAATTAGCTGAACGAAGGTTTGAAGCGCTATCGCTAGCGATAGTATTAATCTCCTTATCCCGACTCACGTTAATTAGCTTTCGGTGTTCCGTCGTCGTTTTTATTTACTACCGGACGTTTCTCGCCATTGGCTAGTTCCCAAGCGGTATAATAAACTAACTGTGCTCTTTTTGCCAACATTGGGAAATCGATTTTACTTACTTCGTCTCCTGGTTGGTGGTAATCTTTGTGTACGCCGTTAAAGTAAAAAATTACTGGAATACCATGTTTAGCAAAGTTGTAATGATCTGAACGATAATAAAAACGATTAGGATCAGTACGGTTGTTGTACTTTTCGTCTAAAACAATGTTTACATAATCCGTATTTGCTTTTTTACCAATTCTATCCAAGTCGTCGCTAAGCATGTTAGAACCAATAATGTAAACAAAGTTGTTATCGCCTGGGCGGTCATCATCGCCACGACCAATCATATCAATATTTAAGTTGGTAATGGTGTTTGCCAAAGGAAATACCGGATGGTCTGAATACCACTCAGAACCCCAAAGCCCTTTTTCTTCGCCAACCACTGTCATAAACAAGATGCTGCGCTTAGGGCCTTTGCCCGCTTTCTTCGCCTTTGCAAAAGCTTCTGCCAACATCAATACGCCTGTGGTTCCAGAACCATCATCATCAGCGCCGTTGTTTACTTTGTCGGTTGCATTTGGATCTTGTACTAAACCAATGTGATCGTAGTGGCCAGTTACTACCAATACTTCATTTTTAAGCTTAGGATCAGCACCTTCTAAGAAACCTAAAACGTTATCTGCTTTGATGTCTTCTTCTACTAATTTAGCGGCAAAGGCAACAGGAGTTTTGATTGTTACCGTTGCTGGTTTCAAAGTTTCAGTAATTTTCTTCTTTACATCAACTAAATTAGTATTGGCCTCTGCTAAAATTTGGTTGGCTACGGCAGTACCCACAACCACTACAGGTAATGTATTTGAATTTTTAGCTTCATCTTCCCTTTTAAGCCAGCTACACCTTCTGCTAAATATGCTTTGGCCGCATCAGTAAGGTTATCTACTCTCTCGTTAATTACCAAAACGCCAGCCGCTTTATGGTCTGTTAAATATTTGATTTTCGCTTGTTGGCTGCCCACACTACTTGGTGCTCTTCTGCCCTGTGTTGGTGCAGGAGCTTTTGCGGTTGGATCGCCGGTAGCGAAAATTAACACTACTTTGCCAGCCACGTCTATGCCTGCATATTCGTTAAAATCATCTTTATTTAGGCCATATCCAGCAAAAATGATTTCGTTGGCTTTTACGTTAAAACCACCAGCGGGGGTGGTTTGAGCCATTACGTAATAATCTTTTAAGTTTTCTTTAGTTTGCGCTCCTACGCTTAGCGTAACGTCTGCTAATTGCTTTGAAGAAATACCAACAGGTTGCAGGTATGGGTCTTTGCTGCCTTTAACTGGGCCTGTTAAACCAAAGCTCTGGAATTGTTTCTTGATGTATTCGGCTGCCATCCAAGCGCCTTTTTTACCAGTTTCGCGGCCTTCGTACTCATCAGATGCTAAAATAGATAGGTGCTGGTAGGCCCTTTCTTTATTAACGGGCGCACTAAATTTGATGGCGTTTTTATCTTGCGCCATTGCACCAAAACTAAGCGCCAAAGCTAGTGAGGTGTAAACAAATTTTTTATTCATTTTTATGTTATTGTTAGTTGTTGGTGTTAGGGATTAGGTGTCAGGTGTTAGGGATCAGGTATTAGGTATCAGTTGGTAGGTATTAAGTATGAAGTATCAAGATTTTGTCTTAGCGTTGTTAGTGCTGACACCTTAGCAAGATATTTTGTTTACCCTGTTGGCGTGCCTGCCGCCTTCAAAAGGGGTTGCTAAAAAAGTAGTCACCATTTCTTTTGCCAATTCTGGCGCTACAAAACGTGCCGGGATACAAATTACATTGGCATTGTTGTGTTGTCTTGATAATTTAGCGATGTCGGTAAGCCAAGCAACGGCAGCTCTAATGCCTTGGTGTTTATTTGCGGTAATGGCTACGCCTTGTGCACTGCCACATACTAGCACGCCAAAATCGGCTTCGCCTTTTTCTACTGCGCTAGCTACTGGGTGTGCAAAATCGGGATAGTCTACCGAGTCTAATGAGTGTGTGCCGAAATCGGTTACTTCATGCTCGGCCAGAAATTCTTTTAAGATCTCTTTATACTCGAAACCTGCATGATCGGCCCCGATGGCTATTTTTAATTTTGCTGAAGACATATTCAAATTTATATAGAATTATGCTAATGATTGGTAAATATTTTGTTGCCTTTTAGGTTATAAGTAATAGGTTCTAGGTGATACGTTATAAGTGATGAGTTCTAGGTAATAAGTTTGAACGCGGTACCGCCTATCATGTAAGACTTTGAACCTATTTCTTGTAAAATGCTAGTTCTGCCTTTTGTTTTTTCTTCTCGATACGGGCAGAGATCATGATACTCAATTCGTATAATAAGAATAGCGGGAAGGCCACAATAAGCATGGTGTACGGATCGGCAGTTGGTGTTACTACAGCGGCTACAATAAGAATGAGTACTGCGGCATATCTTCTGGTAGAGCGCATGAACTTTGGTGTCATTATGCCCAACTTAGACAGGATGTAGATGATTACCGGCAATTGGAAGATGATGCCAGAGCCCAATGCCAGGGTTAAAACCGTAGATAAATAAGACGAGATGGTAAAGGTGTTCTCGATACTGGTATCTACTGTATAATTAACCAAAAAGTTGATGGATAAGGGGCAAATGATATAATAACCGAACAATAAGCCTAATGCAAATAATACCGAGGCAAATGCCACAAAACCACTTGCCGATTTGCGTTCGTTCTCTAAAAGCGCAGGTTTAATGAACAACCAGATTTCGAAAAGTAAGTAAGGCACACCCAATATGATACCAGCCATAATGCAGGAGTTCATTTGCAGGGTAAATTGGCCAGACATTTCGGTGTTGATGATTTTAGCTTTGATATCGGTAATGCAGAACTCGTTTCCTATTGAGGGAAAAGCCTCTACCAATTTACACATCATGCGGTAGGTCCAAAAATCAGCGTTTTTGGGTGCCATTATTACATCGTGCCAAATAAAATCGGTAAAGTAAAAGGCTACTATTACCAATAAGGTAATTACGGCTAAGGCCCTTAGCAAATGTTTGCGAAGTATGTCTAGGTGGTCGAAAAAAGACATTTCTGCCTCTAGGTTTTTCCCTTTGTTTTTTATTGAATCGATTAAATCTTTCGCTTTGTTGCTGCTCATTTTTACTATTTGAAAAACAAAAATACCATTCTATTTGGTTTGATAGGTATTTACGGTTAAATTCTAATAAAAGATTTACTTAGTTGTGAGTGGGGTGGTGATTTGTTTTATCTGGTAATTCGTTGATTTGTGTATGTGGCAGTTTGCGCTATTGATGGAAATGGTGGGTTGCGTCAATTATTCGTTGATTTGTTTTATTTGGTAATTCGCTGATTTGTGTATGTGGCAGTTTGCGCTATTGATGGAAATGGTGGGTTGCGTTAATTATTTAGGATCAAGCAAATAATCTGGGGGGCTAGAAAGATTACGCATATATTTTGGCTAATCTGTACATAAAGAATTCAACATTTCTGACTCCTCTGAATTGAGTTCTTAGTGCTTTGATTTTAGCATTGAACGATTCTGCAGAAGCATTTGTATGCCTGTTGTCAAAGTAGTTCAGGATGGTGTGGTAGTGGTTCTGTATGGTTCTTGCCACGGTTGAAAATGCTTTTATGGCTGATTTTTCAACCTCATCATACCATTTGGCGAGCCTGGTAAAACCGATGCCCTTCTCCTTTGTGTTTGAAAAGATATGAGACAGTTTCCTGCTCAGCCGATAGGCTTTCTCTAATAAGGGATACCTGGCAAACAGCAGCTCTGACCTGTGCTGTTGGGAAGCTGTCCAGTTTGTTTCATCTTTAAATAACAGGTGCCTGCTACGGGCCAGTAATTGCTTTAAACTATCTCCGTTTTCTAATATATCAGGCACATGGGGATGGTTTAGCTGTTTTGCCAGCTCCATTTCACTGTTTTCCTGATCGATAGCTTCCCATCGGTATTGAATGCGGATTTGTTGAACAGCATCTGCTGCAAGCTGCTGCACGTGAAAGCGGTCAGATACCAGTCTTGCCTTGGGGAAGGCACGCCTGGCAATACGCTCCATCGTTGGAGCCAGATCCAAAGTAACCTCCTTTACTTCTTTACGAAGACGATAGGGAATGCGTTCAAGTATAGCAATCACCTGATCGCTGATGGTTCCTTTTACCATAGCCAGTAAAGCACCCTTTTTCCCCTTTGCATCCTTATTGGTGAGTACCGTATAGAGTTCTCCCCGGGACAGGCATACTTCATCCAGGCTTAGGTATTCTCCAATATTTTGTTCGAATAGAACCCAGTGGCCTGCATGAGAACGTTGGTCCCAGTCCATGAAATCACTTAGGTAACGAATATATTGTTCCTGCAACCGCCTGCCATCAAGCCCATACAGCTGACCCAATAGTTTGCAGCTGATAGGATGGTTATCGATCAAATTCTTTTAAAAAAGCAGCGAACTCTGCGGTTAAACGCGTGCCCTCTGCCACCGTATTCCATGAACTGTAAACGGATCAAGCAAATAATCTGGGGGGATTCATTTAGATTTTTATTTTTGTTGTTCACTCTTGATTTATTTTTTTGGAACAGCAGGAACTACTCAAACTACTTCTACCGACAGAACTTATCGAACATTTTGACCTTATCCGCATCGAACCGATGGAAGATGGTTATCATTTATTTCTTGACCAGCATAATATTCCACCTGCGGAATTTGCCAGCCACAAGTTGGAATCCAAAGGATTTTTAGATCAGGCAATTATCCGTGATTTTCCCTTGCGTGGCAAAGCCTGTTTCCTTCATCTTCGCCGTCGCAAATGGCATGACCATGATACCGGCGAATCCGTTTACAGTTCATGGAATACGGTGGCAGAGGGCACGCGTTTAACCGCAGAGTTCGCTGCTTTTTTAAAAGAATTTGATCGATAACCATCCTATCAGCTGCAAACTATTGGGTCAGCTGTATGGGCTTGATGGCAGGCGGTTGCAGGAACAATATATTCGTTACCTAAGTGATTTCATGGACTGGGACCAACGTTCTCATGCAGGCCACTGGGTTCTATTCGAACAAAATATTGGAGAATACCTAAGCCTGGATGAAGTATGCCTGTCCCGGGGAGAACTCTATACGGTACTCACCAATAAGGATGCAAAGGGGAAAAAGGGTGCTTTACTGGCTATGGTAAAAGGAACCATCAGCGATCAGGTGATTGCTATACTTGAACGCATTCCCTATCGTCTTCGTAAAGAAGTAAAGGAGGTTACTTTGGATCTGGCTCCAACGATGGAGCGTATTGCCAGGCGTGCCTTCCCCAAGGCAAGACTGGTATCTGACCGCTTTCACGTGCAGCAGCTTGCAGCAGATGCTGTTCAACAAATCCGCATTCAATACCGATGGGAAGCTATCGATCAGGAAAACAGTGAAATGGAGCTGGCAAAACAGCTAAACCATCCCCATGTGCCTGATATATTAGAAAACGGAGATAGTTTAAAGCAATTACTGGCCCGTAGCAGGCACCTGTTATTTAAAGATGAAACAAACTGGACAGCTTCCCAACAGCACAGGTCAGAGCTGCTGTTTGCCAGGTATCCCTTATTAGAGAAAGCCTATCGGCTGAGCAGGAAACTGTCTCATATCTTTTCAAACACAAAGGAGAAGGGCATCGGTTTTACCAGGCTCGCCAAATGGTATGATGAGGTTGAAAAATCAGCCATAAAAGCATTTTCAACCGTGGCAAGAACCATACAGAACCACTACCACACCATCCTGAACTACTTTGACAACAGGCATACAAATGCTTCTGCAGAATCGTTCAATGCTAAAATCAAAGCACTAAGAACTCAATTCAGAGGAGTCAGAAATGTTGAATTCTTTATGTACAGATTAGCCAAAATATATGCGTAATCTTTCTAGCCCCCCCCAGATTATTTGCTTGATCCATTATTTGCTCTTTGTTTGGTGTTTTTGGCCATAAAAAAACATCAACCTTGTTTAGTGATTGATGTTTAATGTAGCCCGTAGGGGAATCGAACCCCTGTTTCCAGAATGAAAATCTGGCGTCCTCACCCCCTAGACGAACGGGCCATTTTATGTGGCTTTTGGCCTAATGGTCTGCAAAAGTAGGAGTTTAATATTATTTTGTCAAGAGCAATTTTTAGAATATTTTGATTGTTGATTTTTGGGGGTGCTATACTGGTGCCATGCCTTGGTTGGGTATGGTTGTTGGATCATTGTTGATGAGTTGATTTGGTTAAAGCGTTCTGTAAACTGCAGAACGCTTTATCGATTTTATATACAGGTTTTTTGCACTAACTCGATATCTATGCCTGTGTACTCAGAAAATTCGGTAAGGGTAACGTACTGGTCTTTTCGCTTGTTCATGGCGTCTTTAATGGTTTGCAAGAGTTTTTGTGCATGGCGAACGCTCTTGCCTGTAAGGATACTTACGTCTTTTGGATAAATACATGCTCTTTTCATGCTAGTTGATGTTTTTTATGCCCCAGCAGGTGGTGCTGGAAAGTATGGGTGTTGCTAATTGTTATGCAAGCATAATATGGTACTCTCGTTGTACTCTATCCCTACTTGAAACCTAGCTTTAACCTAAACTAAACCTACCTGAGCATGGTGTATAAAAAAGGGGTTAATTATAGTTACTCTAAGATAGAGTTGGTTTTTCTTGTGTGCAAGGTCATTTTGTGCACATTTGCGCAGTTTTTAACAGAATAGGGTGTTTTGCGAATAATGCGAAGTTTGAGGTTTAGGATGAACTAGTTTTTTCTTGTTCTTTTGGCTTGAACCAAAAGTTAACCAACCTGAGCGCTAGCGAAAGCTTGGCTGCCTATGAAAATAAAAACTAAAAAGGCATGATATTGTGTTCTTTTGGCTTGAACCAAAAGAACCAAAAGTTCAAGGCTTCCGATATTTTGTTGCAAATCCACAAGCTGGGCTATTGATGCGCAAGAAAAAGGAGCGTGAATGTTGGAGTGGTATTTTGAGTTGGTAAAACGCTCTGCTTTCTTGCTTGTGGGTGTGAGCTTGAACGTTAATGCGATGCCCTGCTTGGTCTTTCCTTCCAAAATTTCGGAGGCCGGGGTGGCGTTCTTGGGAATGGAGGTGGTGTTTGCACAAGCCATGTCCCCCTTTGGAGGGGGTTGGGGGAGGATTGTATGTCTGAATGTCTCTTCAATTTCGGAATTTGCTCTTTGGAGAGTTTAAGTCTTTGATGTTTTTTAGCCTCATCCCGATTTTATGCGGGACAGGTTTTGCGGCTGGCCTAGTTCTTTTGGTTTGAACTAAAAGTTAACCAACCTGAGCGCTAGCGAAAGCATGGCTTCCTGTGAAAATAAAAACTAAAAAGGCATGATATCGTGTTCTTTTGGCTTGAACCAAAAGAACCAAAAGTTCAAGGCTTCCGATATTTTGTTGCAAATCCACAAGCTGGGCTATTGATGCGCAAGAAAAAGGAGCGTGAATGTTGGAGTGGTATTTTGAGTTGGTAGATCGCTCTGCTTTCTTGCTTGTGGGTGTGAGCTTGAACGTTAATGCGATGCCCTGCTTGGTCTTTCCTTCCAAAATTTCGGAGGCCGGGATGGCGTGCTTGGGAAAGGTGGTGGTTTTTGCACAAGCCATGTCCCCTCCGATGTATCGGAGCAGGCTCTTTGGAGAGTTTATTCCGATGTAATCGGAAGGGTTGGGGGAGGAATGGTAACCGTTTTTTATTTTTTTTAGCAGTAATAAACTTTGTCTTGATACAAAGTTTGACAAAAATCAAGGCTTGCACTTTTTCTTGAATTAAGCTGCCAACACATCTATAACGCAAGAAAAAGGCGTTTACTTCCCGCATGGCTATTGTTCACGCTGCTTTCTTGCTTGTAAGTACTATGTGTAAGTTAGTGCAAATGTGTTTAGCGCTTTCTCCTGCGAAAATCTGCTAGGCCGGGATGGCGTTCTTGGGAATGGAGGTGGTGTGTAATATCTGCTCCTTAACCGTCATCTCGACGATCCGTAGGAAGGAGAGATCTAGCATGATATATGAATGACGGCTAAATTGGGTATTGATGATTTCTTATGTGTTCATTTTAGGCTGTTTGGTGTGCTTTTGCGCAGGATGTGTTGTTTTGCGAAGGGGCTTTTTTGTGAAGTATGGAATTTTGTATCGATGTAAATGCAAATATTATGGCACATCAGGACAGTTTCATTAAATTAAAAGGAAGGATCGGGGATCTGACTTTTTACAAAACCAAAAGTGGTTACCTCGCTAGAGAAAAAGGCGGAATTGATGGTAACCGCATTGCCAATGACCCTAGGTTTCAACGTACCCGTGAAAACGGTGCGGAGTTTGGCAGGGCTGGCAGCGCCGCTAAATTGTTGAGGGATAGCTTAACGAGTATCATCAGCAATGGCAAGGATAGCGCCATGAGCAATCGGCTGACTAAGTTGATGCTGAAAGTGGTACAGGCAGATGCCATTAACGACCGTGGTATGCGTATGGTGCTGGATGCGGAAACGGAAATGCTGAAAGGCTTTGAGTTTAATGCGAATGCGCAAATTAATTCGGTGCTCTCGGTTACTATCACCTCTAATATTGACCGTGCCACGGGAAGCTTAAAGGTAGAACTCCCAGAATTTGACCCAAGGGTGTTTGTGAAGACGCCACAGGGTGCTACGCATTTTCAATTTAAGGCGATGGGCCTGGCCTTGAATTTTAGCACTGGCGCCAAGGAGCTGAATTTGCAAATGGGTGCTTTGCAACCGCTAGATGCCATAAGCACGGCATTGAGCTTGGATTGTGACTTAACTGCCAATGCTAGCGATCCTCTCTTTTTGGTGTTTGGCGTAGAGTTTTACCAAATGGTAAATGGCAAAAATTATCCTTTAAACAATGGTGCCCATAATGGTGTGTGCATCTTAAATGTGGCTGGTATTTAATGGAGCTGGTGCTAAAAAGGCAGTATTACGCCGAGGGCTGTAATGGTGCGATCTTTTTAAATGGTACGCAAATCTGTGAAACAATTGAGCTGCCGTGGCGCAATAATAAACGCAGTGTTAGCTGTATCCCAGAGGGTAGGTATAGGTTGGTAAAGCGCTATCACCACCAGCGTGGCGAGCATTTGATGTTGGCCAATGTGCCGCAAAGGGAACTGATCTTGATACACCCCGCCAACTTTGCGCTGCGAGAGCTACAAGGTTGCATTGCTCCGGTTACTAAATGTACTGGCCCCGGTAAAGGGGATTATAGTAGGGTTGCGCTGGAGCGCTTGCAGGGGGTGGTATATCCGGTTTTGGATGATGGGGAGGAGGTGTGGTTAAGGGTGACAAGTGTTTCATCGTAGCGAAAGCACTAATTCATTTCCGTCATTGCTGCCTGTACCAACTATTCGGAAAACGGAAGTGTTAGAATTGGAGAAGGAGATGCAGTCTTTTTGATAAGGTTCTTAGCCTCATTGCCGGCGGGGCTAGTCCTTTTCTCTTGAAAGAAAAGTACCAAAAGTTCAAGGCTGCATAAAATCTTCCTAAAAGCTGGAAGCCTTTAGCTAAATAAAAAGAACTCGCTACGCTCAGACAGCTTTTTATTCTTAACGCTAAGGCTTCCGCTTTCTTAACGTTGATTTGATGAGGCCGGGATGGTGTTCTTGGGAGTGGTGGTGGTTTTATGCACAAGCCATGTCCCCCTTTGGAGGGGGTTGGGGGAGGATCGTACAACTAACTGCACATCTCCTTAATTCGAAGCAGGCTCTTTGGAGAGTTTATTCCGGTGTAATCGGAAGGGTTGGGGGGAGGATTTATCCTTAATTATTTATGAAAAAAGTAAATATTGACATGGTTTTACCGCCTTCGGGGAAGTGGGGTGCCTAATGGGTTGTCTCTTTTACTTTTGTCTTGATACAAAAGAAACAATCTTGAGCTTTAGCGAAAGCATGAATACCATTGAAAACAACTACAACTGATGAATAACATCAAGGCTGCATAAAATCTTCCTAAAAGCTGGAAGCCTTTAGCTAAATAAAAAGAACTCGCTACGCTCAGACAGCTTTTTATTCTTAACGCTAAGGCTTCCGCTTTCTTAACGTTGATTTGATGAGGCCGGGAGGGCGTTCTTGGGAATGGTGGTGGTTTTATGCACAAGCCATGTCCCCTCCGATGTATCGGAGCAGGCTCTTTGGAGAGTTTATTCCGATGTAATCGGGAGGGTTGGGGGGAGGATTTATCCTTAATTATTTATGAAAAAAGTAAATGTTGACATGGTTTTACTCGCCTTCGGCGAAGTGGGGTGCCTAATGGGTTGTCTCTTTTACTTTTGTCTTGATACAAAAGAAACAATCTTGAGCTTTAGCGAAAGCATGAATACCATTGAAAACAACTACAACTGATGAATAACATCAAGGCTGCATAAAATCTTCCTAAAAGCTGGAAGCCTTTAGCTAAATAAAAAGAACTCGCTACGCTCAGACAGCTTTTTATTCTTAACGCTAAGGCTTCCGCTTTCTTAACGTTGATTTGATGAGGCCGGGATGGTGTTCTTGGGAATGGTGGTGGTTTTTGCTCAAGCCATGTCCCCTCCGATGTATCGGAGCAGGCTCTCTGGAGAGTTTATTCCGGTGTAATCGGAAGGGTTGGGGGTAGGATTTATCCTTAATTATTTATGAAAAAAGAAAATGTTGAAATGGTTTTACCGCCTTCGGGGAAGTGGGGTGCCTAATGGGTTGTCTCTTTTACTTTTGTCTTGATACAAAAGAAACAATCTTGAGCTTTAGCGAAAGCATGAATACCATTGAAAACAACTACAACTGATGAATAACATCAAGGCTGCATAAAATCTTCCTAAAAGCTGGAAGCCTTTAGCTAAATAAAAAGAACTCGCTGCGCTCAGACAGCTTTTTATTCTTAACGCTAAGGTTTCCGCTTTCTTAACGTTGATTTGATGAGGCCGGGATGGCGTTCTTGGGAATGGTGGTGCTGGAGTGTAATTTATGAAAAAAGTAAATGTTGAAATGGTTTCACCACCTTCGGGGAAAGGTTGGTGGCCAAAAGTTAAAAATGTGGTTAAAAAGGTTGGCGCTGTGGCGGCTATCGTTGTGGCTTCGCCGCTGAAATTGCCTAAGGCTGTAAAGGGTGTTGCGCAATATCTTGCCTTACTGGCGGGGTTAGTGGAGGCTAGTAAAGACCAAAAGGATGAATAGTATTAGGAGTGGAACGCTTGCTGGTGCTACATTGAGCATCTTGCATCTTTTGCCTTGGGATAAGTTGCTAGAGACGGTCTTTTTAGCCGCAGTTGGCGCTAGTGCCAGTTTTTTAGTGAGTAGGTTGTGGCATCGGTTTTTTAAGCCTAAGTCGTAATTTGAACGGGTATCGTGAGGAACGGTACCCGTTTTTTTTGTTTTACTTTACTTTACTTTTGGCTTGAACCAAAAGTAACAAAAGTTCAAGGCTGCCGATATTTTGTCGCAAATCCACAAGCTGGGCTATTGATGCGCAAGAAAAAGGAGCGTTAGCGTTGGTGCTGTATCTGGGTTGGTAGATCGCTCTGTTTTCTTGCTTGTAGGTGCAACCTCTAGCGTTAATGCGATGCCCCGCTTGGTCTTTAATCCAAAATCTCGAAGGCCGGGATTAGGTGCTTTGGAATGGAGGTGGTTTTTGAAAGGTGTTGTTTTTTTACTTTGTTTTTAATTGATAGGAGGTATAAACTTTGTCTTGATAAAAAGTTTGACAAAAATCAAGGCTTGTATCTATTTTGGTAAAAATTCGTCGAACCACTCTCGAAAATAATTTAAGGTTTTACCCTGTACTTTGGCCACCACACAACTGAAAATTATTTTGTGTAATGCGATTTGAGTGGAACTACAGGTGGTTTCAACGATTTTCCCTCAAAATATCTACTAGGCCAATCCGTGCTTGGCTAAGGTTGTACCATTGTTTGAGTGACAACCAGACCTAATACTTAATTTTTGTTTTACTTTTTTATTAGTTGGGACTTTAAACTTTGTCTTGATACAAAGTTTGACAAAAATCAAGGCTTGTATCTATTTTGGTAAAAATTCGTCGAACCACTCTCGAAAATAATTTAAGGTTTTACCCTGTACTTTGGCCACCACACGACTGAAAATTATTTTGTGTAATGCGATTTGAGTGGAACTACAGGTGGTTTCAACGATTTTTCCTCAAAATATCTACTAGGCCAATCCGTGCTTGGCTAAGGTTGTACCATTGTTTGAGTGACAACCAGACCTAATACTTAATTTTTGTTTTACTTTTTTATTAGTTGGGACTTTAAACTTTGTCTTGATACAAAGTTTGACAAAAATCAAGGCTTGTATCTATTTTGGTAAAAATTCGTCGAACCACTCTCGAAAATAATTTAATGTTTTACCCTGTACTTTGGCCACCACACACTGAAAATTATTTTGTGTAATGCGGTTTGAGTGGAACTACAGGTGGTTTCAACGATTTTCCCTCAAAATATCTACTAGGCCAATCCGTGCTTGGCTAAAGTTGTACTTTTGTTTGAGTGACAACCAGACCTAATACTTGATTTTAATGCTTTTGCCCTAGGTACAGGTGCTGAGATTTTGTCGCAAATTCACAAGCCAAAATCTCGAAGGCTGGGAGGAGTGATTGGGAATGGTAGTGGTTTTTCACTGTTGTGCGCTATATGACCTATTAAGTGTTAGCTGAAATGTATGGGTTATCTCTTGAGCAAACCTATGCCTTGAATGGATATCGTGATTAGTGATATCTGTTTTTACCTGTTTATTGGTATTTACCAAATACTTAAAGCTCAGTAAATTTGTTTTGAACCATTAAAACTCAAATCATGAAAAGAATTTTATTTTTCCTTGTGATATCAGGAATGCTTGTAGGGGGTTCCCACGCTCAACAACAAAAAGATGATATTGAAACTTTTGAATTGAAAGAGATTGTATCTTTAATTAACAACAGTTTAGAAAAAGCTTCAAAGGAACTTGATGTTAGCATGCAGCCAAAGTTGCAATCTGCGGAGATTACGTTAAGCACCATTTACAATAAGACTGGCGGTGGCGGCTTTAAGATTATTGCTAAAGCTTCAAAAAAATGGCAATTAGAAAGATCAACTACATTGACCTTTAGTTATGAAAAAAATAATAATAAAGGGTTGCTGACACTATCATTTGAAGTTCATTTAAAGGATGCGGTTGTGGCTGCTTCGCAACAATGGGCAGGTGCTAGCACTGGGGTTACAGGTCTATCTAAAAAAGAATTCTCGGTAGAGTTATCTTTTAGCCTAAAGAAATCGGGTTCGGGAGGCGTAGAATTTGAAGTTTGGGGAATTGGTATTGATGCATCAGTAGATGTAGATAAAACTGTGGCTCATAAAGTAAAGCTTACTTTCAAATAATTTTTAGATTAACAATGTGTACGGCAAAGGGTAGAGTGATGAACTGTACCTGTTTTTTACATTGCTTTTTTCATTAGAGGTAGGCGTTTTTAATTGTATTGATATCTTCGATGGTTTTCAAGAACTCAGCTTTTCAGCTTCGGTTTAAGAATGCTTCTCAGTTTGGCTTGAGCCAAAAGTGACAAAATCCCGATAACTATCCTATCATTAAACGTTGTACTTTTTCTTGAATAAAGCTGTTTGTTAAACAAAAGGAAGGTTGATTTGTTAAGGTAATGATGTTATATTCCAATAGCAAAACAGTAAAGCATTGGTTTGTAATAAGTTTAAATTATTTTTGTTAATAAAAAAATGTACGTACATTTGCATTGCTCATTCTGCCATACTCGGAGAAAGGAGTTTCGAAGCCCGATACATCACGAAATGTACCGGGCTTTGCGGTTTAAAGTACATTACTTAGTTTTTTCTTTAGCTTGTTAAGAATTTGCTTTTTACCCCCTGGTTGGTTTAAATGATAAGCCGTAAGCAAATAATAATCCATGCCACTACGTTGTGGCTCTAGGATGATTACATATTCTTGCTCTACATCGTAAATATAGGTTCTATTGATGCTTTTGCCGTTAACCCTGTCTTCGTAGCTAAATACTTCAATATTGCCCACTTTTCTCTCATCAATATGATGTTTGATCCAATGTAGTCTTTGTGAACGAGCCAATTCAAAACTTCTTGTACCAGTTTTTTTACCTTTATTATCAAGGTCATCAACAGTAGTTAAGTGCCTAAAAAGTAACTCCATAGCAGAAACTCCTTCTTCCTTTTTTAAAGGTCTAATTTGTTTGGCTCTAAATTTAAAGGATGTATTTTCCTCAATATTATTTTTAAAAACACCTAACAGTGAAAGTGTTCTCTGTTTCTCGTTTAGCTGTACAATTTCTAATAATGCAGGATATACTTTGATAAGATTTAAGGGCATGCCGAATTATTTGAGATCAATAAAAAAAGATTAAATTTTGTTGAATCTTTAGTTGTGGAATGTGTAAGTGGAGATTTGCTATGCGCTTGAATCTTCTCGATGATCTTATTTTTTGCAATAACGGTGTTGTGCCCTCTCAAATGATAGCCAATAGCTCCCATAATTACGTCAGTAAGTTGCATTAATTCGCTTTCATGAGATTGTATGGTATGTAAGTTTCTTACAGCAATAAAATTAAGGTTTAAGTATTTCTTTAGGCTGGCGGCTTTTTTGTAACTCTGCGTATCCTTAATATCAAGATATATATTGTAACTATGCTCTGGAAAAATTTTCTTATTTAATAGTTGATAATACATTTTGTCGTAAAAATCATTATGGCTCTGATTAAATTCAGCATGCTTCAATTTTGATTTATCTATAACAATAGCTCTGAATTGCAAATCAGTAGCAAAAAAATATTCAATCAATTCACTATAAAAGGGGTATTGAGATTTTGAAAGACTGCTCCACTTAATTTCACCCTTAATGAAATGCTTCAGTTTAATTGCCCTGATATTATTGCTGTGTAATTTTACTTGATTGTAAGCGCAGCTGATGTAAGAAATGAGCATAAATGGAAAAGAATCATTTTCCAAATGGCAGCTCTCATCACAGTAAAAATTATAAGTCTTGTTTGGCATATTTACGAAGATAAAATTCTAATTATTATTTATTTGAACAATGATTAGAATAAATTGAAATTCAATACTTGTAGTGCTCTTTGTAAAATCTCGAATGCTGGGATTTTGAACGGTAGTGGTTTAGGTTAGTGTTCTTAATCGATATATTTTAGGATTAGGTTGGATGGTTGTTTTTCCGTAAAATATTTATCTTAGCCTTATCTAATTAATAGTGACTTGCAAAACCCAACGCTCCAAAAATACGCCAAAGCCTTTGCCAAACTCAAACGAGGTGGCACCAAATACGGTGCGGCACCGCATAAACCTATCTTGCTGTTAAGCATCATTGAACTCATAGAAAAAGACATCGTAACCGATAACCGAGTAGGGGTAGATGCCCAACTGGTAGGTACCTTTAAAGAGAACTGGCTCTTGCTGGTAACTACCGCACATCAAGAAGATTTTACACAACCTTTCTATTACCTACAAAATGAAAAGATAGCAGGCCAAGGCTATTGGTTTTTACAGCCTATGCTGGGCTGCCAAATTAATGCCCATATCAAATCGGTAAGTGTATTGGCTAGCGTTTGCGAATTTGGTTACTTGGCAACAGATTTATGGCTCTTGTTAAACGATGCGGTAAGCCGAAGCTATTTAAGGCAGGTATTGCTTGATACCTATTTTGCAGCAACCAAAAATAACCTTCTCAATGCCAAACAGCAGGGACAAGGCTATTTGAACGACCAAACTTCCGATCTGCTCGAAGAACCCGAAGCAAAATACAAACACATCAGCAAATACACAGAAGAGGATGTTTTTGTGCGCAATGGCCTGTTTAAACGCCTAGTGCCCAAACTTTACCAGCAGCAGTGTAGCTTTACAGGTATGAGCTTAAGTAGCATGTACAAGCATAGTTTTATAGATGCCTGCCACATTGTACCTTTTAGCCGTACCCAAAACGATAGCGTTACCAACGGCATTGCGCTTTGCCCTAATATGCACCGTGCTTTTGACCGTGGCTTGCTCAGCATAGATGAAACCTACCGTATTTTAGTTTCCGAACATTTAACGGAAGATAAAAAACATCCTTATGCGCTTAGTGCATTAAAGGGACGACCAATCCTATTGCCGCAACAACAAAACCACTACCCAGCGCAGGAAGCTTTGGCTTGGCATAGGAGTGAGGTGTTTAAAGGATAAATCCAGATGTTTAAAGTAATTAAATTAATATGGAAAGACCCCGTTTGGAGTAAACTGATCTCCGTTGGATTGTTGGCCATTATAGCATTGGTCTATAACTTTATATCAGGATTTTATAACTTTTGGGCGAAAGGAATTGAAAGTCTAAGCTTAGTAAATTACTAAGTCCAGTAAACTTTAATCTACTTTTAATCGTTATTGAACTGAGCTAAATTATTATTAAATTTAAGTTTATTACCTTTGCTCTATGCTTACTAAAGCAACGCAATCTTCCGCCAATCTCAATTCATTAGCCAAATTAATCTCTAATGCTGGCTTTAAACGTCTTATGCAAAATGATGAGCATAGGAAGTATGCTAGGCAAATGAAATCCCTGCTTAGTAAGAATGGTGCTGCTATCAAAGATAAGTGTAGTATTAAAGACCTTATCCAGTTTTCTTACGATTACCTGTTGGCAAATTATAGACATGAATATGTTTATAAGAGCGCATTGCTAAACACATTCATTCTAAAAGATCATTCGCTTTCCGATACCGTATTGCTAAACGAATTTAAAATTGGGAATTCTAAAGCTGATACCATTTTAGTTAATGGTACTAATAAAGTTTTTGAAATTAAAACGGAATTGGATAGTCCAGCTAGATTAAAAAGCCAGTTAGATGACTATTACAAAGGTTTTTCAGAGGTTTATTTGTTGGTTCATCACTCTCTAGTAGATAGATATATGGGGGTAGTAGATCCGCATGTAGGTATCATGGCATTTTCTCCATTAAATGAGATAGAAGTAGTTTATAGGGCAACTCCAGATAATTCAAAACTGGATTATGCCACTATGCTGAGATCTTTGCGTAAAGACGAATATTTAAGTGTGATTAAAAATTTAATAGGTTACGTGCCAACTGTCCAGCCTATCCGTTTATTTAACGAATGCCTTGAAATTGCCAAATCTTTTGACGCAGAAACAGTACAAGCTGAATTTTTGAAGGTAATTAAGTATCGCATAAATGATGAAACAAATTTAGTTACTACTAAGGCTAATTTGCCAGATTATATAAGACTAGCTTGCTATCATGCTAATTTAACTGAAAATGATTATCTTGCATTAACAAAAAGATTAAATAACCAAATCTAGTTAATGCCATGTATCTACCCTATCTCAGGGGCAAACAGTTTGAACTCTTAGCGCTGCGAGAGCTTTCTTCGCTACCTATAGACCCATCAAAAATTTCGCCCATTATTGAACCCTTAAAAAAAGAACTAAAAAGTGTTGAAACTGCCATTAGGGCGTTACACCGCCAGCAGGTTAACGTGCAACTAATTGTTAGTCCAGAACACGGCGATCTAAAAAGGACTTTTCAACCAGTTGTTGATCTCATTAATCGTTTAATTGGCGTGGGCGTAGATAACATCACGCCAACCTTTTTAATTAATGGCGAGCGTGATTTTCAACTCTTTAATGCAGTTGCGAATGCCGAAGATTATGTAACCAGTGGTTATTCCTTGGTGCACCTTAACCAAGTACATAGCAGTACTGAACTGAAGCAGCTCGCTAATAGTACCAACTTAAAGTATAACCTTATCCATGTAAACCACCTAATTTCTATGCGAAGGGGTTTTACAAATGGTAACTTAGGTTTTATAGCCGACCCTTTTGTTAGGCAGAAGCGAAATGCGGACTATGAACATTATGATGATGAGTTTTTTTCCAACGATTATTTCTACTATACACAAGAGGGCTTTTCCGCATTTGCAGATTATTTAACCATAGGCGCCGAATTTATAGAAGGCGGTATGCTACCTTATGCGGTGGTGATACACCTAACCTATAAAGATAGGGGAAGTGAAGATATTAGAATTAAACATTTCCTTTCTGATAACAATTTAGACGCAAGTGATACCGCAGGTAAATTTGGGGAAGCATTAGAAAAATTAATCGCCTTTGTAGATGCGGAAGGTATCAATACCATAGCAGTACAGCACTTTAGAGATTATCATGCAAGAGGTGCTTTTCCTGGTTTAGGTGTAATTAAGAAATTATCAATTATGCACCACATAGAACTGGTGCAAAGTCTACTTCCTTAGTTTCTGCTATGAATTGTTGTGCAAATTGCTTTTCTGATCAAGGATTGAAAAGCAGAATTCAGGCAATGAATTGGGATTTTGGTAAATGTAATTTCTGCGAAAGTGAAGCTGAATTCATTGTGCGATGTGAAGATTTAGCAGTACATTTCGATCCATTATTTGAGCTTTATGTTAACCATGCAGAAAATAGTCATTCGTTAAATCCCGATAGAACGTATCTTTTGGATGAGCATTTACAATTGTATTGGAGCAAACTCTTTAATACCAAGTTGCTAAAAGCAAAAGACATTAAGCATCTCATCAATCAAATTGGCAGAGGCGGTGGTTTCTTTTCAGAAGCTTTGTTTGAACAGCCCGTAGAACTCAAGGTATTAATGGAGACTGAACTAATGCCTGCCTTGGATTTACAGCTCAAATGGCAATCCTTTTCTGATGAAATCAAAGAAAAGAATAGGTTTTTCCTCAGTGAAAAAATAGATACAGATGAGTTGCAATCTATTTTTGAACGTTTAGCGGTTACTTATCCAAAAGATACTACATTTTATAGGGCACGTATTTCCGATGAACCACTTCCTATTGCCCAACTCGGTAAACCGCCGCAAAAAAGTACTACACCTGGCAGGGCCAACCCAGTAGGTATTCCCTACCTATACGTTTCAGAAAGTGAAAAAACAACCCTTTACGAAACGAGGATTGCACTACATGAAGGTATAACCATTGGTAAGTTTGTTGCGAAAGAGCCGCTGAATTTAGTCTCTTTAAAAAACATAGCAGATTATGGGCCATTTGAGATTTTAGATAGGGGCTTTTCATTAGAAGAGTTTATACAGTACCGACCTTATCTACAAAGCTTAGAACACGAATTGTCTAAACCTGTACGCAAGCAAGATGTACATTTAGATTATCTGCCTACGCAATTTCTTTGTGAGCTGATTAAATCATTAGGTTTTGATGCCGTAGAGTATAAAAGTGCCATGCATGCCAATGGATATAATTTAGCAGTATTTAATGATGAAAAACTAGAGTGTTTAGATGCTAAATTCTATACGGTAAAAGATTTGGAATATAAATGGGGGTAAATAGGATATCTAATGAATAATTTAATGAATTTTGAGATTTATAAGCCGCTGATTCCTTTTGTCTTAGGGTTGCTTTTGAAAATAGCTTTGGACGTGAATTTAGGAAAGTGTTTTGTGAAATTCTTTTTTTGGATTTCTTTTAGAGGCATTTTTAGAAAAACAAGCGTAAAAGTTTCAGGTGTCTACAAACAGTATTGGCACATTGGAAAGAATGAAAGGTATCCGAAAGTATGCCAACGTCAAAGTTTAGTGACCTTAAAGCAACTTAATAATTATTGCTACGGCGAGTTTTATGCTAAAGAGGGTTTGGAAAGATATTATTTATTTGGAGAGATTATAGATAGAAAAATAATTGGTCATTGGAGTAGCTACGAAAGTAAACTTGACTATTTCGGTTCATTTGAATTGACAATTCTAAGTAGTAAGAAAATTAAAGGTGTTTGGATTGGGCATTCGAGTGAAAATCCTGCCGTTATTAATCAGCACGATTGGATGTTTACTGCGGTCGTTCCAAATTATAAATTCTTAGTTCCAATTTTATTTAATATAAAAATGAAACGTCTAATAAAACAGCTCACTAGAACACAGAAGAAAGCTGCTAAAGGACTTTCAAGTAAACACAGTAATAATAAAGGAGTTTAAAGCATTAAATATGGCAGAAAAGATTTACAAAACGATAGATGAAACGCAGCTCAGTAAATTCTATTTTCTCTCCAAGGCTTATTACAATGGTTTTGTTAACTTTTACACTGATGGCCAGCAGAAATATTATACAGATATAATTTTTGAAGGAGATTTGTATAAAGAAGAATTAGGGCTTTTGACAAATGTTAAGTTAGATAGTGAAAAGCTAATTCATTTAAAGGAAGACGATGTTAATCTAGCTGTTCAAAATGGTTATTCGCCATTGCTAATGGGTAATAAAGTAAGATTACCAGAATATTTGTATCAATACACTAGCTCCCAGGGCTTAATGGGTGTTCTAGAATGTAAAAAACTGTGGGCTACACATGCAAATTATCTAAATGATAAATCTGAACTATATTATGCTATAAACTTAACCAAGCAGTGCATTAAAGAAGAAGTACAAATTTTTGATGAAGAAGCACAGAGGTATTTGATAGATTTTTTAGGATATCAAATTGGTGATTATCCTGGTCTAAACGATGTATTCGTTACAAGTTTTAGTGAAAATGGAGACTTGCTTAGTCAATGGCGAGGATATGGAGCCAATGGATGTGGCTTTTCTATTGGATTTAAATCATATTTGATTGATCTAACTCCGACAGAGACTGAACGTGATTATTTCATATGCAAGGTCGTCTATAATCCTGCTACACAAAAAGAGTTAATTAAAAAGAATCTACACGATTTTTTCTTAATAGTCTTAAGAGATGGTGGGAAAAGTTTACATGAAGTTAAAAAGTATATTGACGAAATTTATGATAATTCATATATGGATTTTCTCAACAGTATTATCATAGATTTATTAACTATGAAAAACCCGGTCTTTTCTGAAGAGGCAGAATGGCGCTTAGTTGCTTTAAAACCAAGTGCTTATTTTGAGAAATGTTATGACAATATAAAATTTAGAATTGACGCTAGAAAGAGTATTGATAATATAATACCTTATATAGAAATAGATTATTTGCCAAAATTAGAAGGTTTGTTAACAGACTCTCCAATTGGGGAAATAATCGTTGGACCACAAAACGATTTTCAGAAAAGCAAATATAGTGTTAGTATATTGGCTAAGAAATACATACGAGGAGGTGAAATGGTATATGTTAAGGAATCTAGAGCTTCTTCCTATAGAGGGTAATTGCATCGATTATTTTAATATATCATTTTGTAAGTCAAAATTTAAGCGTTCGTTGTTTTGTCTGCAATAAAAAATTGTTTTAAAATAAATTTGTTGGGTATTTTTTAATGTATGTCTTAAAAATTAAATCTTATACTTAACGCATCCACATGAACAGATTAATATTAGTTGGTAACGGTTTTGATTTAGCCCATGGTTTAAAAACAAGCTATAAGGATTTTATTTTTTGGTATTTGGATGATTGTTTTGATAAAGCTGGTATTTATCCAACAACACCCTTTGAAAACGAATTCGTTTATATAAGAGTGACAGATCATTACAGATTAACAAATCTATCGAATATGTTAAACAAGCAGAGTTTTTGTAGCTTCTTACACAGTAAAGGGATTTTACATAGATATTTAGATACTGAGCTGAACGAAAGCGCAGAGCGTTTAACTCAACAACAAAATTCTATATACTATGGGGTTTTAAATGCCGTCGCTCATGAAGTGAAATTTAAATCTGATTTTTTTAAGCACTTAATTTTTTGTTGCACAGACAATAACTGGGTTGACATAGAAAATGAGTATTTCGATCAGCTTAAAGCCTGTAAAATTAAAGATGAATTTGATGAAGAAAAGGTAAGGCTTTTAAATAGCGAATTTGCTTACCTGAAGCAACAACTAGAAGAATATTTAACTATACAACAAGAACAATCTTATGTTAAGGTTATTCCAGAACTTTTAAGTGCAATAGGTTCTAAATTTGATATAGCAGATTTTGAGCCATTAATGGGATACGAAAATACACGGATTAGTTTAGGCCATAAGAGAGTAGGGCCGGTTGTAAAACATCTTCTTTACTTTTTAAACTTTAACTATACTGATGTAATACAAAAGTATCATGATGAGTTAGGTACTAGACCAACAGGTTTTTCAAAAATTGAAGTAAATTACATTCACGGTCAATTAAATAAGACTGATAACCCCATCATTTTTGGTTTTGGCGATGAACATGATACGCAATATTTAGAATTTGAAGAGCACCGTAACAATGCGCTTTTTGAACATATTAAATCTTATCAATATTTGCGCACACCCAATTATCGTAATTTATTGAGGTTTTTAAATAGCGGTTTTTACCAAGTTTTTGTAATGGGGCACTCCTGTGGTTTATCAGATCGTACCATGTTTAAGGAAATTTTAGAACACCAAAATTGCAAATCTATAAGGCTGTTTCATTATAACGGCGATTTTCACGATAAAGCCATTAATGTAAGTAAGCATTTCAGCAATAAAGGACATGTGCGTAAACTTATTGTTGATTATAAAGCGGAAGATGCTTTTCCGCAAGGGGGAGCAAATGCTAACCGTTAATATTCAATGTAGACGTAATAGTCACCAGCAAATGCTGGCGCCAGAAGGGGGCTCCAATTGATTCCAAAGCACAATCTCTGTTAATAAACAGCCTCAAGACAAAAAGTTAACTGTAAACTAAATGAGAAAACATATGTTTCCTATATTTTTAGCAATATTAGCAGCCATAGCCACAATAGGAGGAGCTATTTGGCAAGCTATTGAAAAAAATGAAGCTGATAGAAAAGCTGATGCAAATCAATTGAAAGCGGATAAAAGCCAAGCGGAGGCTGTTGAATATTTGAAGCAACTAAATGCTAAGAATGCTGAAATACAAGAACTGCAAAAGCTTAATATCTCTAAAGCTGAGAAAATTATTAAAGATCAGAACGAGACTTTTAAGCATGTAACAGGAGATGGTGTCCCAGAAGTTTGGATCGGTGGTAGCAAGATCGATAAATACCTAGTATCCACTCATAATACATCTAATTATCCTCTATATGATCTTCAAATCGATCAAATTGATTTAAGCGAATTAGTAAAACAACCATTGATTGCTGTTGGCGGTGTTGATTATTTCGATGATGCAGTATTAGAATCTTTGACAGTTCCGTTCGTAAGTGCGACTGTAATGCCTCCAAAAACACAAATAGACATTCCTATTAAACTGTTTAAGAAAAAAGAGATGAGCTTTGTTATGTACAAAATACATACTAGGCATGGCTTATTCTTCCAATATTGTGCTATTCTAAATATTCCAGAACACAACCTGATAAGTTTTAAATTTGTTATTTTTAAATGGGTTGACGGGAAATATATTGAGGTTAGAAGTAATACTGATGCAAAGAGTAAAGAGTTCTTATCGAAGAATTGCCCATATTATAAAAAGGAGATCAAAGTCTTTAAGTCACAGTAATTACTATTCGATCTGAAGGTTTCAGCAAAATAATATCAGATTTGCTGAAAGATTGATTTGCCGTAATCTATCTCCTAATATAAATATATCCACCTCTTTCTTTAAGATCACAATTTGTGATCTTAAAGAACCATATTCTTCTTGCGTTAGCTCAAACATAAAATCTTCAGGAAAACGATCTAATTTTCCACCGACGCTTCTTCTATATTTTCCAGATGATCTTGAATCAAGTCTTCTGGGGGTTGTTGTTTTGCATAAAGTATATGATAAATATCAGTCTTAAAATCTTTAAATATATTTTTTAAATCATTATCGTCTATGCCAAAGACAATATTTAAGTATTCCTCCAATCGAGGTGTTTCTTTTACAGGTTCAAGATCGCCAATTTGTAATTTTGAAAGTAATTCGACTGAATTTTGAGCCCAAAAAAGCAACTTCTCCTTGTCGTCCGGATTATAAGCGTATAATGTGCAAAATGCTGATAACGACCACTGAAAAGAAGCTGGTTTATTATCATCATTCCTAGTGTGAAAATACATTGATCTTTGAACATCATAAGCAATGGACATCAGTTCATTACTCAACCAATTTTGCTCGTTAACTAATTCGTCTTTTACAGCCTTAATTTTTTCATCAGTGTGAGCTTTGCCATCAGTCTCAATTTTTTCAAGTTTATATTGTAACCACTTCCAACTAAAAAATCCTGCCGCTCCTACAAATAATGCAAAAACTCCAAGCTGAAGAGAAATTATTTCACTAAAGAAGCCTGTACTTATCTCCGTCTTTTCCACAACTTTCTCAAGGCTGTCTACCTTGACCTGTAATGACGTAACTACCTTTTGAAGTGTGTCTGCTCTTGTTGGGGCATGCTGGTTTATTACTTCGATAGTTGACGTGATTTGCATAATGTTGAATTAGTATTATTTAGGCTTTGTTTTTATTCTATCTCTCTAATCTCGGTTATCCTTTCTTCAAACTGCTTGCTCTCGCTACCGTCTTTATTAAGCTTAGGAACTTTTTCATAAGTGATTTCAATCATATCGTGTTCTTGAATGCCTTTCGGAATTAATTCGGTGACCGATTTTATCCTTAGTGCTTTGGCTATTAAGTTTAAATGTCTTATGCTATACTTATCTGGTTGCCCTAATGCCTCAACTTTTCCAACAAAACTTTTGCTAAGCTTCATTTCTTCGCTCAAATCTCTCTGGGAAAAGCCTTTTTCTTCCCTTAATTGTTTGATTTTAAGAATTATCTTATAATCTAACTCGGATATGATTGTTGAATATTTTTCCATAAAAATGCTCCGATTATTTGGAGCGTTATTTTATTTTACTATATTTGCTATCAGTTAATTATAGCGACAAAATAGAGTGGGGTTATAAGCCTTACTTTTTACGATGTCACTCATGAAACGAAACCGTCAATTTCCTCCATGAGCCGATCGTGAGTTCGCTTTCTATTGAATTTTGTATCTTCGCATACTTATTCAATGGAGCGAATTTCGCGTCAGTCTTTTGGGGGGCTCAGATTTATCTGAGTAGGTTCTTGACGGTACCAGTTTCAAAAGTAGCGGAGTTCGCTCTATTGGTTTTTTACCAATTCGGTTTTCTTCCTTTGCTTTTCGGGTATCATCGTTACATAACTTAAATTAAGCGTTATGCCAACGAAAAAATTAAGCTCCGTCATTTACCATTACCTCAAGGAGGCTAGGTATGGTTTTTCCCATTCCATTATCATAAAGAACGTAATCTGTTCTCCTACATAGCTGTTTGCTGAAAACGCCTAGGATAAATAGAAAGCCAACAAAAAAGGCCTGTTGTGAAGGAGAGCGCACAAATAGGTCTGTTGAGGGTTATATTTAGCCAAGTGCCAGCCCCATTTGCTTACAGGCAAACAAGTACAGCTACTTTAGTATCGCAATTCCAAGGTAGGTATTATTTTCCAAAAAGCAAATCCGGTTTCCCGTAAGGGCGTGTAAAACACGCCCCTAGGGCTGGTCTATGGCCTAATTTTTTTTCAACAAGGGTAAAAAGTGATGGATGTCACTGGTAACAGAGTTCAAAGATCTCTCCGCTACGCTTTCTTTCAGTTCTCTGTTTCGTTGCACTTCAATCGAGATGAAGTATGGGAAATGGGATGGTGCGATGGAACCTAGAGATTGCCGCGGCTCGCTCATACCAATGCCTCGCAATGACGTGCTGGGCGAAAGGGGGACTTGGATAGTGCAAAGGAGCAATACCGTTGCTAAGAACGACGGACGGCCTTATTGGATTCCGCAGTAATAGGCAGTGAAACTTGTGTAGGAACGAGCATACAGTAGAGATAAGAAATTAGGCAGTCGAGCGAGAGGAAAAAGGGGAGGGAAGACCTTCTAATTTCGCCCTAAAAGTTTCGCTAGGCTAGTACAAGGAAGGCAATGAAGCCTTGATTTTTTCCTTCTTTTTTATCAAGAAAAAAGAAGATGCCCCCACGGCATAAAGTGGGTAAAACACCGACTACCGCATTAGGTCCCGAAGCGAGTTCGGGAGACGGTAAGTGGGATGGGTCGTGCTGATGAACTTGGAGATATCTCCTCCCTACTGATCGTCGATATGACGTGCTGGGGGCAGAGGATGACAGGGAGCAGAGAAGCATGACGATTCCGTATCGAGTACGGAATGACGAAAACTGAAATTTAACTAACAAAACAATATGAACCACAACTATTACAACTTCGACCGCATTTATGCGCTCAAACCTAAAAACCCTGTATAAACTTCCATAAATTAATGGCGGCCAGATTTAGGTAAATGGTTAATAATTAAAATAAAGGCCGCCATTTACACCTCCCACATTTCAACCTAAAATGATTTAATCACAAAAAAGCCTGCAAGCCAGGCCAATCAAATAACAAACTGGTTTGCAGGTTTTCATAACCTACAAACCTTATGAAAAAACTAACGATATTCATCGTACTGGCTATGCTTTGCCTTAATTTTTGTGCCGTTGCACAAAAAAATAAGGCGCAACCAGCAGACACCATAAAGAAAAATACAAAGCCCAAGCTGCAAGATACCACGTTCCATTTGCAAGAAGTAGAAATCAACGCAGGCTATTACACGGTGAAAGAGAAACTGCTTACCGGAAACATTACGAAGATAAGCGCTAAAGATTTGGAGCGGCAACCTGTAAGCAATGCTTTGGCCGCATTACAGGGACGTGTGCCAGGTATGGTCATTACCCAAACCAGTGGCGTAGCAGGTTCAACTTTTAATGTGCAGATACGTGGACAAAGTGCCTTAGACTTGGGGCTTTCTAAAAACAACCCGCTTTTTATTATAGACGGAGTGCCCTTTGAACAAGGTAACGAGGCTACCAATAGGCTCACTTCAGCAGCTAATTTAGGTTCGGCAGGTGGTGGGCTAAGTCCCCTAAACATGCTCAACCCACAGGAGATTGCAAGTATAGAAGTACTCAAAGATGCCGATGCCACAGCTATCTATGGCAGTAGGGGTGCCAATGGGGTAATACTGATCACCACAAAGAAAGGGAATGGGCAGCGAACCAATTACAGCTTAACGGCCTACACGGGGCATAGCAGGGCGGGTAGAACCATGGCCATGTTAGATACCGAAGCATTTTTAGCCATGAGAAAAGAAGCTTTTGCGAATGACGGGTTAACCATGACCACAGGCAATGCGCCCGATATGCTCCTTTGGGACAATAGCAGGTACACTGATTTTAAAAAGGAGCTGATAGGACATACCGCAACAGACAATAGGTTACAACTGTCTATCAATGGTGGTAATACACAAACCAATTTTAGGTTAGGGGCAGGTTATTTTAGGCAGACTTCAGTTTTCGCTACCAACTTCGCCAACCAAATTGCCTCACTCAACTTTGCCATCGGTCATAAAAGTATAGACCAAAAGTTCGAAATGCAGTTTTCGGGAAGCTATGCCAGCGACAACAATAAATTGCCTACTACCGATCCCAGCCGTTATTTGGCACTGCCGCCAAACATCAGAATGTATAACGACGATGGCAGCTACGCTTGGGCAGATGAAGGGATAGTTTACAATACACTGGGCAGTGATATCGTAAATCCCTTTGCCCTAAGAGAAGAAAGATTTAGGGCGCTTAGCCAAAATTTAACGGGCAATATGGTGCTAGGCTACTCGCTGATAAAAGACTTAAAGCTGAGCTTAAATTTAGGCTACAATACCTTGTTTACTACAGAATATGCGGGCAAGCCCACTGCAGCCATAGATCCTAACCTTACAGCGCTATTTGGCATCCTGCCTTCGGCATCTTTTGCCAATACCAACCTACAAAGCTACATAGCAGAGCCAAAACTCAATTATAATTGGAACAGCGGTCGCCATCGCGTCAGTGTATTGCTGGGAGGTGTTTGGCAGCACAAGGGCTCCGCATTAAATTATCAATATGGTACCAATTACAGTTCCGACCTATTATTGGAAACAATCGCGGCCGCGGGCACCATCAATGCCTCCAACGAAGAAAATACATACCGTTACACTGCGCTTTTTTCGAGGTTAAACTATAACTATGCAGATAAATACCTCATCAATCTTACAGGAAGACGGGATGGTTCTAGCAGATTTGGTCCAAACAAGCGAATGGCTAACTTCTCTGCAATTGGTATAGCTTGGCTATTTGCAAATGAAGCATTCATACAAAGTGCCTTTCCATGGTTAAGCACAGGTAAGATAAGGGCTAGTTTCGGCGTAACTGGCAACGATCAAATCGGAGAGTACAAATACCTTAACCTATGGAGCAACACCACCAACACTTATGATGGGTTGCCTGCGCTATATCCTCGGAATGTTTTTAATGCAAATTACAATTGGGAGCGTATCCGTAAATGGGAGCTGGGCTTAGACTTTGGCTTTTTCAGGGATAGGCTAACATTGGGTACAGCTTATTATGTAAATAGAAGTAGCAACCAGTTGGTGAACTATAACCTGCCCACACAAACAGGGTTTTCACAAGTGGTAATGAACCTACCAGCTTTGGTAGAGAATAGGGGTTTGGAACTGATGCTTAACGGTACTTGGATAAGAGGCAAGAAGCTGAACTGGTCTACCGCTTTTAACATTTCCTTTAACCGTAACAAGCTTATCGACTTTCCGGCTATTGAAAGTTCAAGCTATCGCAACACCTATATCGTTGGTAGGCCACTTAATCTTTTACAGGGCCTGCACTATTTGGGGGTAGACCCTCAAACTGGCGTTTATAAATTTGAGGATGTAAATGGTGATGGCCTGCTAAACACTGCCGACTATAGATACATAGGCGAAAATGGGCCAAGATATACAGGTGGTATGCAACAAAATATCAGTTACAAAGGCTTTGAATTGAACTTCTTTTTTCAGTTTACCAAGCAGTTGGGGCTAAGCTATATCCATCAGTTATCTTCGGCTGCACCCGGTCGTATCTATAACCAGCCAGAAATTGTACTGGAACGTTGGCAACGTAGCGGAGATATAAGTAATGTACAGCGTTTTACTGCACAAAGTGGTGCGGTAGCAGGGGCATTAAGTTACCTGCGTCAGTCAGATGCTTCTTATACCGATGCCTCTTTTATTAAATTAAGGAACGTGAATTTTTCTTACGCCTTCAAAGGCTCACGCTTAGGGAAAACGCCGCTAGATGGTCTAAAAATTTATGTGCAGGCACAAAACCTTTTTACCATTACCAATTACCTCGGTGCCGATCCAGAAACACAGAACTTTTATAAACTACCGCCATTACGTACAACGGTATTTGGTATCCAACTCAATATGTAAAGCCATGAAAAAAATTAAACTTATGATTACCTGCTGTATAGCCATAGTGGCTACAGCTTGCAAAGATTATGTAGCGGTACCTCCGCCTAAAAATTTGGCAGAGCTAAGCCGTATTTTCGAAACAGATCAAACAGCCATGTCGGCAGCTGCTGGCGTGTATGCACAAATGGTAGCATCAAGTCTTACGTTTTGCAATGGAGGCATTACGGTATACGCCGGGCTTTCATCAGACGAACTGCAGAACGTAAATGCCAGTGTTACCGTAGATGCCTTTAGAAATAATACCTTACTGGCCGATAATGCCACCATTTTAGCTACCTTCTGGAATAATCCTTACAAGAATATCTTCCATATCAATGCGGTTATAGAGGGGATTGAAAATAGCACAAGCCTAAGTGCAGCTATAGCTGGGCAGCTCATGGCAGAAATGCGCTACGCAAGAGCACTGCATTACTTTTATATGGTAAACTTATTTGGCGATGTGCCTTTGATAGAAAATACCAATTATGAAACCAACCGCATAATACCTCGTGAAAATGCTACAAAAATTATCACCGCCGTTATCGCCGATCTCTTAAAAGCCAAAGAACAGTGGCCTTATGCCAACAACATAACACCCAATAAAAATAGACCAGGCATAGATGCCATCCATGCACTTTTGGCAAGGGTCTATCTTTATCAGGGTAATTGGCAGCAGGCCTATAATTATGCTGGTTTAGTAATTGACTCTAACCGCTACCAGCTAGAAGCGCCTAATACAGTATTTCTTAGCAGTGCTAAAGAAACTATTTTTTCTTTGATGAAACCAAATGCCAATACGGCCGAGGGGGCGTCGTTTAATCCTTCAAGTGCAACGGTTAGGCCTAGCTATGTGCTATCCAGTTTCTTGCTCAACGAATTTGAAGCTAATGATAAACGCAGGATAGAATGGACAAAAACAAATGTAGTAAGTGGCCAGAGCTATGTTTATCCCTATAAATATAGAGTACGCACTGGTACTGCCGTTACCGAAAATTATATAGTGCAACGTTTGGCAGAGCTGTATTTGATCAGGGCCGAGGCCAGTGCACAGTTGAATGATTTGGAGGGGGCAATCAAAGATTTGGATAAAATAAGGAGCAGAGCGGGGATAACATTGCAGGCAACTCTAAATCCGAACATTGCTAAACCAGATTTAATAGAAAAGGTGTACAAAGAAAGACAGTTAGAACTGTTCTGCGAATGGGGAACAAGGTGGTTAGATTTAAAGAGAACTGGCAAAGCAGATGCAGTGTTGGGCCTAGTCAAGCAGCCTCATTGGCAGCCTTACGCCAAGCTTTATCCAATCCCATTAAGCGAGATCAGGAAGAATGTTTTTTTGACACAGAATGATGGCTATTTTAATTAATGAGAACATGAAGAAAGAAATTGTGATGATACTACTTGTTTTTAAATTTTGCCAAACCGCCATGGCCCAGCAAAATTATCCGGTAGTGGGGCAGCCCTTACCGGCTGTTCATTTTCCTGAAGTGCAATACCATGAAAAATCTAGTTTGGCTAATAGCGATTTTAAAGGGAAGTGGTTGATATTATACGGCTGGAATAGGTATTGCTCGCTTTGTTTAGGCAAGATGCCTTTGTTGAGCCACTTGCAGGAAAATTATAAAGATCAGTTAAATATCATTTTGGTAGGCTATAATGGTTCGCGGTATACCAAGCGTAGTGATGATTCTGCAATACGTAGCCTTTACGAAAGAAATAGGATAGAGGAAAAACTGAACTTATCCATTGCTTATGATTCGCTAATGTTTCATCGGTTTAATTTGGGACCAAGTCCCTACATCATCATTGCAGACCCAAAGGGTGTGGTACGTTACCTTACTTCGGGATTTAATGGAAAGCAGTTGGAAGAGATTTTGCAGGGTAAAGACGTAGTATTGAAGAAAGCGTATCGTAGAGATGAGCGTTTAAATCGAAATTAGCCTTGGGATTTGTGTAATAAAATAGGCAGCACATTTGTGCTGCCTAACATTGCTAATTAGCAGGTTTTTGAATCCTGTTTTCAGTAAGCGTAGCATCTGGAAAACTAGTAATTGGACTATCAAATCCCCTTAAACAGTCTAAGTCATTTCCTTCGTCGCAAGGAGATTCTACCTGATCTTGTTCGGCATGGTCAAAAATAGGCGTACCCGATTTGATATAACCGTCAGGATAATTTAGAGGATCATCATAAGAAACCTCGTACCAGTACATTGCCGCTTTCTGAGTGTTTTTGGCGTCGCTCTTGAAAGCACTTGCTGTAAATACCAGGCCGAACGCCACTACCAGCGCTGCAAGGCCAAAAAGAATTTTGTTCTTTTTCATGTTTGTTGACTGCTTTGTTGCATTTGAAAAAGCAGACGAAAAAGTTTTGGTTAAAGATTAGGTTATTGTTTCCATAGGGTAGAGATTGCCACGTCGTGCCTCCTCGCAATGACGTGAGTTATGATGGCCTCTTTGGTGGGCTGGTACCTGCTGCGGCTGGCTCATGGAGCTGGCGGAAGCTTTTTAGTTATCAGTCGTTAGGTGTTAGTTACTAGGGGTTAGGGGTTAGTTAGTTCAGTAGTTTACCGAAGTGTCGGTATTACTTCGTTAGCCCTTTTGGGTTTCGCGTTGCTCAACATTTGTTATTGTTGGCAAAACAGGGCAGCCGTGTTACCAGCACCGGCCACGGCTAGCCTTGTTTTTTAATCAGTAAGTGATTTCGAACTCTACTTCGCCGCTGGCGTCTACGTTTCCGTCGCCGTCTGCATCGCCTTCGGCTTTGCTTTTGTCGCGGATGAGTTTTGTGCCCCGTGCATGGGCGCCATCTGGCTTGGTTAATTTTACAGGCAAGCTGTTTGCTACTGCAAAACCTACTTGTGCGGCGGCAAGCTGTAGAAAGGATTCGTTTAAGTTGTAGAGGTAGCTAACCTGACTTGGTGCGAGCTCGAAAGTTTGGGTAAGCCAGATTTTAAAATCGGCAGTAATTTGTGCGGCTAGTTCTTGTAGCTGCTGATTGTTTAATGGTTGAAGACTGAGCTGCCATGCGGCTACGCCTTCTGTTGTAAAGGGGTGTTTCATAGTTCTTGTGAAAATTAAATTGTGATTTTGCTGTGCACTAGCATTTGTTGAGACCAAAATTAGAGCGGTTTTACTGCAAACTGAAAGGTTTGGGGCACCTTGTTACATGAACGATGAAAGTTATTGTACAAGTGATTAAGCACCGTGCCGGGTTAGGGATTTGAATTTTCGAAGGTTAAACTTACTGTATACAGCTTTGCCTGCCTTTTGGGGCCAACTGTTTTGTAGCTCTTTCTACAGCGGCAAAATTTAGGTTAGGTTTAACGTGAATTATGGATCTAATTTTCATTATATATAGCTAAAATCGCTTTTATAACCCATCCCGCAGTCTTTCCTGCCCTCATGCCGGGCATCGGCACTACATTTTTTCGTTTTCTATTTATTTTTTTCGGCGGTACTCAAGATCGCTTCGCTGTTTGAGCGACCAAAATGGAGGAAAAGTCGTCGGCTGCGCCCTTTGCTTTAAAGTAAGAGCTAGAGCAAATAAATCGGTACCGCAAAGGCCAAGGCCGATTTTGAGCTGATTTAAAGGTCAATACTAGGGCTTGACATAAAATCGAAGACCGATAATTCACGTTAGGTTTAAGAAACTGGTCAAATTTCTGAGGCTAAAAATAGAGGACTTATGCAGGGGTTTCTGATTTGTGAGAAAGCTTAGGCTACAAATTTTAATACGTTAACCCTGTTAAGGATATGGCGGAGCTAGGCTTTAGATAATTTTTTATAACTTAGGCTAATCTGCTCACTGTGCCATTACGGCGAAAACCTCTCTCGCATGAATTTTAATGCCAAACTTTTGCGGCAAGCGCTTAGCTCAATTACTTTAAAAGATTTTTTTTGGCTGGTTTTATTCTCTCTTTTTGCCGGACATTACTTGGTTTCGCACCAGGAAGCTGAATATTTTTGGGAACTGTGGATGATGCGGAGCTATTATCCGGCGATGTTGGGCAGTTTTATGATTGCCTTTTGCCTGTGTTTTGTGATTTGTTGCATTGACTGCTGTTTAAATTTAGTTTGGCCGTGGATGGAGTAAGCTTTTATGTACGGTTGCTAAGGCAGGTGCAATTTGGTGTTGTTTTACCGTTGTGCTTGCTGCCGCTATTGGTTTGGACCTACTTTAGCTTAAGAGGCGAGCCGCTTGACTTTGTGGAGTATATTAGGGTTGATTTTGGCATTAGTGCCATTTTAATTGTTTTGCTGAATGTATTTTATGTATGTCGATATTTTTTTGAGCTGTTGAAAATCTATTATCAGCCTGTTAGCGAGCAGTTTTTACATGTGGAGGAGGGCGGAGCGGAAGGGGAGAACGAGCAGGAGGTATTGGCGTTGCCCGAGCCTAGCGTTGAGCTATCGGGCTTGTACAAGATGGTTTATTTTTACCATAGCAACCGTGTAAATTGGGCGATAAATAGGCTTGGAGAAATGAAAGATGCGGGGCTATTGATGGATGAATTAGAGGCTTTGTTGCCGAAATCTGATTTTTTTAGGGTACAGCCGGGCTTTATTGTGCATCGAAAATCTATTACAAAACCGATGAAGGCTTCTTCTCATCGATTATTATTGTATTTGAACACGGCTTATCATAAGGCCTTGCCTTTTACTGAAATTAAGGGGAAGAAGAAGAATTATGTGGCGGTATCGCAACGCAAAGTAGGTGCTTTTAGGAAGTGGTATGAGGAGAAGTGAAGGGGCGTTGTTTGTTTATTCGTCTTTCGCTACTCGTTCATCGTTGTTGGGTTATTCGAGAATGCGTGGATTTGTTAATTCGTTGTTCGCTCGTCGTTGTTCGTTGATTGGTGTATGTGGCGGTTTGTGCTATTGATGGAAATGGTGGGTTGCGCCAATTATTCGCTCTTTGTTTGGTGTTTTTGGCATAAAAAAAGCACCAATCTTTATGAGATTGATGCTTTAACCTGTAGCCCGTAGGGGAATCGAACCCCTGTTTCCAGAATGAAAATCTGGCGTCCTCACCCCTAGACGAACGGGCCATTAAATTAAGAAGTGTCATTTCAACTTCTTCTTTGGTAGCGGGGACACGACTCGAACGTGCGACCTTCGGGTTATGAGCCCGACGAGCTACCAACTGCTCCACCCCGCACTCTATACAATTCAATTTTTTGTTGTTAAATCCTTAACACTTGTTCCGAATTGGAATGCAAAGATAGGAACGTTTTTTTGTAATGCAAATCTTTTAAAAAAAAATGAAATAAGTTTTTAAAACCTAAATAAACTGCGGTTAAACAGCGTAGGGTACTATATATAGCGTTTTAAACTTAGCGATAGATGTAAAAAAGACAGGTGCATGAACGTGTTGCCGTGCATTTTGCGTATTATTGCAGCTTATTTAATACCCTTATCAAAAATATCATGGCACACAAGGCAGGTTTTGTTAGCATTATAGGTAAGCCCAACGTAGGTAAATCTACCTTAATGAATGCACTAGTGGGCGAGAAGCTATCTATCATTACACCAAAGGCGCAAACTACTCGCCACCGCATATTGGGCATTGTGAACGAAGAAGACTTTCAAATCGTTTTTTCTGATACCCCGGGGATCATTAAGCCGCTTTATGGTTTGCAAGATTCGATGATGTCTGCCGTAAGTGGTGCATTGAGCGATGCAGACTTGATCTTATTCGTTACCGATATCCACGAAAAACATGATGAGAATGATGTTTTAGAGAAAATTACCAACACTACTATCCCTTTGGTGGTATTGTTGAATAAAATTGATAACGCTACGCAAGAAGAGGTGGATGAGAAGTTCGCCTATTGGCAAGAAAAATTAAACCCGAAACACATTTATGCCATTTCGGCATTACATCAATACAATTTAGATGGCATTTTGCCGATGATTTTGGAGAATATCCCGGAACACCCGGCCTATTATGATAAAGAAGAGCTAACCGACCGCAGTCAGCGTTTCTTCGTTTCAGAAATTATTCGCGAAAAGATATTCTTTAACTACAAAAAAGAAATTCCGTACAGTACCGAAGTAATTGTGACTTCATTTAAAGAAGAGGAAACCAAAAGTGGTCTAATGATCCGTATCACTTCAGAAATTATTGTAGAAAGAGACTCGCAAAAGAATATCCTCATTGGTACTGGTGGCGCTATGCTTAAAAAAGTAGGCATGGAAGCCAGAAAAGACATCGAGAAGTTTTTAGATAGCAAAGTGTTTTTAGAAACTTTTGTGAAAGTTATTCCAGATTGGAGAAGCAAAAAGAATTATTTGAAGAACTTCGGCTACGATAGCTAATTTGGTTACGAGTTGCGGGTTAACGGTTGCGAGTTGTATTTTCGATATACTCCAGTAATACCTTTATGGGTAATAAATCCAACAAGTTGTAACTCATAACCCATAACTAAAAAAATAACAGTACCTTTGCGAGTTCAAACCCTGGGTTTGTAAAAATCGACGATTCTAATTTTATTGACAGGTGTCTATTAAATCTAAAATCGTCATTCTAAAATCGTAAATACAATGAGTAATATCATCGCCATAGTAGGTAGACCAAATGTTGGTAAATCAACCCTTTTTAACCGTTTAACCGAAAGTCGTAAGGCTATTGTGGATGACTTTAGCGGGGTAACTAGAGATAGGCACTATGGCAAAGCAGAGTGGACAGACAAAGAATTTACCGTAATTGATACAGGTGGTTATGTGGCCAACTCTGAAGATTTGTTTGAGGTTGCTATACGCGAACAGGTAGTAATAGCTATTGAAGAAGCTACGGTTATTATTTTTATGGTAGATGTAACTACCGGCATTACCGATTTAGACGACGATATTGCAAATTTACTGCGCAAAGGCAAAAAACCTGTTTTTGTAGTGGTAAACAAGGTTGATAATACTGCTTTAGAGAACGAAGCTTCGGTTTTTTATAGTTTTGGCTTGGGCGAAATTCATACCATTTCTTCGATGACGGGTTCTGGCACCGGAGATTTGTTAGATGAGGTTATCAAACATTTCGAAGATATCCCGGAAGAAGAAAACAACTTGCCTAAAATTACCATTGTAGGTAGGCCAAACGTAGGTAAATCGTCGTTAATTAATGCGTTAATTGGCAAAGACAGGAATATTGTAACGCCAATTGCGGGTACTACCAGAGATTCTATCCATATTCATTACAACCAGTTTGGTCATGAGTTTATGTTTATTGATACTGCTGGTTTACGTAAGAAAACTAAGGTAAAGGAAAACATTGAGTTTTACTCGGTAATGCGTACCATTAAGGCTTTAGAAGACTCTGATGTGGTAATGCTGATGCTTGATGCGCAGGAAGGCATCGAATCGCAGGATATTAATATTTTTCACTTGGCAGAAAAGAACAAAAAAGGTATTGTAATTTTAGTGAACAAGTGGGATTTAATTGAGAAAAACAATAAAACCATTAAAGAGTTTGAGGAGCAGATTAAGCTGAAATTACAACCGTTTACTGATGTGCCTATTATTTTTATCTCGGTGTTAAATAAGCAGAGGATTTTCCAAGCGATAGAGAAAGCGCTAGAAGTGCAGAAAAACCGTAGCAAGAAAATACCTACATCTAAACTTAACGATGTGCTGCTACCAATTATTGAGGCTTATCCGCCGCCAGCATTAAAAGGTAAATATATCAAAATCAAATACATTACACAGATTAATGGTGTGGCGCCAATGTTTGCGTTCTTCTGTAACCTGCCACAATACATCAAAGATCCTTATAAACGTTTCTTGGAGAATAAACTTCGTGAAAATTTCGATTTTTCTGGTGTGCCTATTCAGATCTTTTTTAGACAGAAATAAGCATCCATTTCATACTCTCTGTAGCATTTATCGTGAGTTTTGGGTGTTTGTTTTTGTTTATCAGTGGCTTATGTTTTTAGTTGTATTTGGGATGTCGTCATTTCGAGCGTAGTCGAGAACTGAAAGAAAGAAGAGCTAAATCTTTGGGTCATTTGTCAGGAATTATCCCTCTAAAGTTTTCTCAGTCGTTCCTCCTTCGAAATGACGAGTCAAGACCCAAAACTCACGTTATTTATTTGCTAATAACCTGAGTTCGGGTTAAGTATTTTTACAATTCTTGAGAAATTCGCATTGAACGTATTTTTTTTAGCTCGCCGCCGCTGGGCTCTTACTTTTTGACCGCAAAAAGTAACAAAAACTCTCGGTTGCTTATTTTTCTTTCAAAGAAAGTGCTTTAGCTTATTGGTGCGGCCCGAAAAATAAGAGACCGAAAATTAGCTGAACGAAGATTTGAAGCGCTATCGCTAGCAGATAGCATAATTTTATTATCCCGAACTCACGTTAATAGAGCTAAAAAAGAAAGTCAATCTAAATCCTAGATTGACTTTCTTTTTTTAAGGATATTATGTTAAATTACCCGCCAATTGCCGTACAAACCGCCTTATGTTTTACTGGAAAGTTTAAGGAACTGGCAATAAAGCACATGTTATTGGCTTCTGCGTGTAAAGAGTTTGCCCAAGAAATATCTTCGGGTTTAGAGATGACTACCTCGGGGCGCAACAGTATTTCGGTAAACTTACCGCTGCCATCGGGCATTTCGGTCATGGTGCCTTTTGCTCTGTCTTTATATTCTATCACTACAATGCCGTTTTTTGAGCACAGGTGTAAATACCACAACATGTGACAAGAAGAAACAGCAGTCAGCATCAGATCTTCGGGGTTGTATTTAGACTTGTCGCCCAGAAAGATAGAATCAGAAGAACCAGAAAGGGCATCTTTGCCGTCAATTTCTACGGTAAAATCTCTGTCGTAAGAACGGTAATCCATTGTTCCAGAACCTTTGTTTCCTGTCCAAATTAAATTGGTTTCGTAAATATGTTGCTTTGCCATAAATTAGATATGAGTATGGAGATATGAGAATTGAGACTAAGCCTCTCCTCACACCTCTGCCTTAAATTGTTTTGTTTATAGCAGCAATTTATGAAATTATCCGCTGATTTTAGCCAATTTCTCGGCTAAAACCTCAGAAATTTTGCGGTACAAATCGAAAGTCCAGCCAGCAATGTGCGGTGTTAAAATTACTTTCTCATTGGTTTTCAGCGCATCATACCATTGCTGCTCGGCCAATGTCGGAAATTTTTCAGTCTCTAATACATCTAAACCAGCGCCTAAAATTTTGCCGTTGGTTATGTTATTTAACACCGCTTTGGTGTTTACAATTTCGCCACGGGCAGTATTGATGAAGAAAATTGGTTTTTTGAAGTGGAAGAAATATTCATCGTTAACCATTTGTTTGGTTTCGCGAGTTAAAGGGATGTGCAAGCTCAACACATCGCTGTGTTTTACAATTTCTTCCATGCTTACTTCTTTGGCAAACTCATCGCTAAAGGCTGTTTTGTACTTGTCGTAAGCCATAACGTTAACCCCAAAGCCAGCAAGTTTGCGGGCAAAGCTTTGGCCCATATAGCCGTAACCAATAATCCCAACGGTCTTACCTTTCAACTCGTAACCTCGGTTGCCTTCTCTGTCCCAAATCCCTTTTCTAATCTCCAAATCCGCTTTGCGAAAGTTGTTCATTAGCGACAAGAGCAAGCCTACAGCATGTTCGCCCACGGCATCCATATTGCCCTCGTTGGCCGCCAAAAGTGCAATGCCCTTCGCTTTAGCAATGTCGATATCGATGTTGTCTAATCCAGCGCCTGCTCTAGCTACAAATTTTAACTGAGGAGCTGCATCAAAAAGTTCTTTATCAATCCTAAACTTGGTGCGTACGGCAATGCCATCGTAATCTTTAATTGCGGCCAAAGTTTCGGCTCTGGTAATTTCAGGTCTGTCATCAACGTGGTAACCTAAAGCTTCGGCTTTTTCTTTAAAAATGGGATGTAAATCGTCTACAATTAATATCTTTTTACTCATGTTAAGGTCTTTTTTTGATGTAATCTAAGGTTTGTTCAATCCAATCGCTTTTAAAAAGATCTAAGGCAACATCGGGATTGAGGCCTTTACTTTCGTAAGCCAAATCTCTCTCTAGCCCTTTCATGTCTGTAGGATAGAGCGTAAAGCGACCACTTGGCAGCACTATTTTGGTGCCATAATTACTGCCAAAGGTAATCATGCCTTTGGTTTGTTCTCCTAAAGTGGTTACGTTTTTTAAGGGTTTTAGCTCTAAAATAAATTGTTCGGCATTGCTTACTGTGGCCGAGTTCTGTAAAATAAAAATTTGGCCTTTGTATTTCTTTAATAGGGTTAGAAACTTACCCGAAGTTTTATATCCGCCTCCCGTGTTCCCCCTTAAATCTACTATTAAGTTTGCTGTACTTAACTTGTCTGCCATCGTTGCGAAAAACTCTTCCGATTTTTTAATGTTGATATTGCTTGAGCTAAAGCTGCTCAGCCTTAAATAGCTAACGTTGTCATTAAGGGTTTTATATTCGAAATTATCGTTGCTTTTCTCAAGTATAGAAAACTTATGCTCTTTATATTTTGTAAATGGTGTCCCTAACAGGGTTCCATTAACTAACCTTGCATTTTTGATTAAATTGTAAGGTACTGGCTTGCCTGAGTATAAGAGCAAATCGTAACCGTTATAAAGGTCTGAAAAAGTTCGCCCATTAAAACGCCATTCTTTAAGCTTACAATTTGATAGCTTTTATCGCCGCTGGCAAATAATCCAAATTCATGATTGCTGGCATAATAAATACCTTCTAAGTCGCTTTTATCTTTTGGTATTAATTGTTTTTTTAAGGAATCTACGTTTAAGGGCAAAGAAATGAAAACAGGTTTAAGTGTAGTATCTGGTGTGCGATAAAATCCTAAATGATTATCATTAATTGCAGAAACTAATAGCGCCAACTGCTTAAATGTTGTTCTCTCATCTGCGTTTTCAATTTTTAGTTTTACCTCATCGTACAACTGTTGATAGGCCTTGTTGCCTTTTAGTAGCTTTTTGTAGGAAGGGGTTTTCTGTATGGCAGTAAATAGAGCGTTTAAATCTTCTACGTTTGGGTTATGTTGTGCTTTGGCATTTAAAAAAGTAAGGAAAAGCAGTACTAAGTAAATCAGTTTTTTCATAACCAAAAGACGCATATCAAACCGTTATAGTTGCATTATCTGGTGGCTAAAAAATTCGTGAGTTCAACAAAATCGGCTACGCTCAAAGTTTCAGCTCGTTTTTCATAAAATGGATGTTCGCCAAGTTTGTCTTTAGGCACTACCGCAGAAACAGCATTGCGTAAGGTTTTTCTACGTTGGTTAAAGCCTGCTTTTACTACTCGCCAAAACAATTTTTCGTCGCAATCTAAATGTTCCACATTGTTTCTGCTTAAACGGATAACACCAGAATTTACCTTTGGCGGCGGATTAAAAGTTCCCGGTTTTACGGTAAACAAATATTCGATATCGTAATAAGCCTGAATAAACACACTTAAAATGCCATATTCTTTAGTGCCAGGTTTAGAGGCACACCGCTCGGCCACTTCTTTTTGGAACATACCCACCATTTCTACAATGTTATGGCGGTTTTCTAAAATTTTAAATAAAATTTGCGAAGAGATGTTGTAAGGAAAATTACCAATTACAGCAAACTTACCGGGAAAGATATCTGCAAAGTTGAGTTTTAAGAAATCGCCGTTAATTAGTCTATCGCCCAGTTGGGGATATTTTTCTCTCAAAAACTGGAATGATTCTACATCGATATCAATGAGAAAAGTTTCCAAATTTTCACGCTGCAGCAAGATATCTGATAAAATGCCCATGCCTGGACCAACTTCTAGCACCTGATGGTATTTGTCGGTATGGATTAAACCATCCACAATTCGTTGCGCAATGTTTTTATCGGTTAAAAAATGCTGCCCTAAATGTTTCTTTGCCTTAACTAAACTCATATAACTCCCAACCCCTAAAGGGGCTTTAAAATTTAAAGTTCAAAGTTACGAAATTAGTCCGAGGTGGGATGTTAGAAGTCTGACGATATGGTGCAAATCTTACATCTCATATCTCATATCTCATATCTAATGATTATTTTGCGCTAAATTTTAAACATCAGGCATGAGCAACAAAGTTAAGATAGGCATAAGTATAGGAGACGTTAACGGTATTGGTTTAGAAGTTATTTTAAAAACACTTGCCGAGAGCAAGATTTTAGATTATTGTACACCAATAGTTTATGGACATACTAAAGTTGCTTCTTTTCACAGAAAGGCTTTACACTTGAGCGATTTCATGTTTAATGTAGTGCCAAATGCCGAAGCGGCTGTGGCGCACAAAGCCAACATGATTAACTGCTGGGAAGAAGATGTGAAGATTGAGCTGGGCACGGCTAACGAAACTGGTGGCAAGTATGCTTTCCTATCATTACAAAAGGCAACTGATGATTTGGTGCGTGGTGCTATTGATGCTTTGGTAACTGCTCCAATTAATAAAAATAACATCCAATCGGATGATTTTAAATTTCCGGGACATACCGAATATTTACAAGAACGTGGCGGCAGCAATGATGTATTGATGTTTTTGGTGAGCGATACTTTACGTGTTGGCGTGGTAACGGGACATATCCCGGTAACTGAGGTAGCCAAAAGCATTACTAAGGAGAAAATCGTTAAAAAACTACAGCTCATTAACGAAAGCTTGAAGAAAGATTTTTGGGTAGAGAAACCTAAGATTGCAGTGCTTGGTTTAAATCCGCATGCGAGCGATAATGGTTTGTTGGGCAGCGAAGAAGCAGAAGTGATTTCGCCAGCTATTCAAGAAGCGTTTGATAAAGGGATCATTTGTTTTGGTCCGTACCCTGCCGATGGCTTTTTTGGCAATGGCACCTACAAACAATTTGATGCGGTTTTAGCGATGTACCACGATCAAGGTTTAATTCCTTTTAAAACTATTGCTTTTGAAACTGGCGTAAACTATACCGCAGGCTTAAAGTTTGTACGTACTTCGCCAGATCATGGTACGGGTTATGGAATTGCAGGCAAAGGCGAGGCAGATGCTACTTCGTTTATGGAAGCACTTTTTACGGCTATCCACATCGTGAAAAACCGTAGGGAGCAGGAAAGTTTGTTGCGCAACCAATTAAGAACTGGTGGTAAAATTATAGAGACTGCTGGCGATATTAAGGATGATGCGAATTGATAAGTAAGTCATGAAACTAATTAACCCTCTCTCTTTTTTAATCATTACCCACCTGCTAACGTTCTTTTATCAAGGCGTTACACCTCAGCATGCTTTTTATCAACAAAATTCGTGTAGCGTAAGCTTAAGCGGCGGTAGCTGTGTTGGAGAGGTGCTTACTGTAAACAGTTCCGAGCCTGTTCAATCTATCATGTGGATGTTAAATGGTGTTTCCATATTAGAGCAAAATATAGCTAGGCAGAACAATGGGGTGGTGGTAGCAGGTGGAAACGGAGCGGGAGTTGCACAAAATCAGTTCCAAAATCCAGCGGCAATTTTCATAGACAAAGATGGTAATTTGTTTGTTCCCGACATGACAAATAACAGAATACAGAAATGGGCTCCAGGCGCAGTTACTGGCACAACTGTAGCTGGTGGAAATGGAATTGGAAATGGTGCGCATCAATTTAACAGGCCAACCGGAGTGGCGGTTGATAAAGATGGTAATATCTATGTAGCCGACCAAAACAATAGAAGGGTGCAAAAATGGGCGCCAGGAGCCACAAGCGGTGTAACTTTGGCATCTGGTATTGGATCGCCTACTAGACTTTGTTTTGATGGCAACGGAAACTTATATGTTTCTGCTCAAAGTGATGATAGAATTTTGATGTTCGCTAATGCTACCGGTGCTGCGAGGGTTGTTGCCGGAGGGAATGGTAACGGCAGAGGTGCTAACCAGCTTGCTAGTCCTACAGGGATTTTTGTAGACGATAGAAATAACCTTTATATCTGCGACACCGACAACACCAGGATTCAAAAGTGGGTGCTTGGCGAAAGTTCTGGCAGGACGGTAGCTACATTAAGTACAAATCCGTTAGGTATACTTGTTGATAAAACCGACAATATGTATATATGTGATTACACAGGATATGCCGTTTTAAAATGGCCTTTAGGGGCTTCCTCGGGAACAATAATTGCTGGTGGAAATGGACCTGGTAGCAATCCTAATCAGATTAAGCCTGTAGGTATTTTTATGGATGAGCACAATAGTTTATTTGTAAGTGATTTCGACAATGCTAGGGTAATCAAGTTCTCAAATATTTATACTGGCAGCTATACCACACTACAATCTGGGGTTTATACCGCTAAAATTACTACCGCTAATGGGTGCACCAGCATTTCCAATCCTATTACAATAGTAGATAAGATTGTACCGCAAATTAATATTACTGCAGATAGAGCTATTACTTGCACCAACTTCCCTTTGTTATTTACGGCCAATATTAGGAATGGTGGCTCTGCCCCAAAACTCCAATGGAGGGTAAATGGTGCTGATATTCCTAATGCTAATGCCGCCACTTTTAGTAGTGCGAGTATAAAAGGAGGCGATGTAGTGAGTTGTACTTTAACCAATCTTGATCAATGTGTAAGCAATGCAGTGGTGCTGAGCAATACCCTTGTGCCTCAAGATCCTTTGGAGGAGCCTAACGTTCAGATTAGCCTAGATCAAGATGATGTATGTAAAGGTTCTTTGCAAACTTTCCAGGCAATGGCCCAAAATGCAGGAACTAATCCAACTTACCAATGGTTGCTTAACGGGCTACCAATTATTGGAGCGCAGAATAGTCGTGTTTTCAAGTCTAATGTGCTTAATCACAATGATGTAGTTGCTTGCGTAGTTACGAGTAGCGCCATGTATTGCCAAGCCAATTCAACTGCCGTCAGTAATGAGTTAACTGTCAAAATTAAACCAATTTTAACGCCCACAATAGCTATATCCACTAATGAAAAAAAGATATATGAAGGTTTAACAGTAAGCTTTAATGCGGTAACACAGCACGATGGAGATGATGCAAGTTATGTCTGGAAAATTAACGGCAATATAGTTTACATAGGTGGAAAGAACTTTACTACGAACACCCTCAAGGCTGGAGATAAAATAAGTTGCGAAATGACTGTAAACACACCTTGTGTAAGCTCGAACAAGGTGTTGTCGAATTTGTTGCCAGTTAACGTTATTAAAATTGAAAAGGTTATTCCACCAAATGCTTTTACACCAAATGGAGACGGTATTAACGATGTGTGGAATATAGATGAGTTGAGGGTTTTTCCAAATTGTACGGTAAAGGTTTTTGCAAAAAATGGGAGTGAAGTTTTTACATCTAAGGGCTATAAAAAGCCTTGGGATGGCTTTTATAAAGGTAAAGTCTGCCCCGTTGGGGTATACTATTATTTGATTGTTTTAGATGGCCGGCAAAAACTATCGGGAAGTTTAACGATTATTAAATAAGACTATATAAATCTTCGTTTTTAAAGTAGCCTTTTGTTGCTATCCATATTGTAAAGGCAGTAGATAGCAAGAGGTTTGTTAATTTGCTAATTAAGAAGCGATGGTAAAAGTTATATAAGTCGCCAGCAATATGAATAACGATGCGAATTAGATCATAAAAGAAGATGGGTGAAATTTCTCCGATTATACAGCCTGAAGAGCTACTTCATTTAAAGCAAAGCGATGAAAACTTTATTCTTATTGATGCCGATGGAGGTGGAAAACAACGTTACCTTTCCAAGCATTTAGAGGGTGCTTATTTTGTAGACCTAGAGGCCGATCTGTCTGTAGCGGTGGCAAATCCTGCAAATGGGGGCAGACATCCGTTGCCTGATCCAAAGGTATTTGCAGCAACTATCAGTAAACTAGGTATTGGGCCTAAAACTCATGTTGTTATTTATGATGATAAAAATGGAGCCAATGCCGCTGCCAGATTTTGGTAGATGTTGCGAGCAATTGGTTACGAAAATGTGCAGGTTTTAAGTGGTGGTTTTAACGCGGCTTTAAATATTGGCTTTCCAAGCAATGCTGATATTAAAACTCCGAGGCCTGTAAAAATTGACACCTCAATTTCAGAATGGCAACTCCCATTGGTTTCAATGGATGAAGTTAAGGTAGCTAGCGAAAAACGAACTAGACCTATTGTAGATGTAAGAGCAAAAGAGAGATTTGATGGCATTGTAGAACCACTAGACTTAGTTGCTGGGCACATTCCTAATGCAATTAACGTTCCGCTGACGGAAAACCTTGATGAATTTGGAGGCTTTAAAAATCCAATCTTATTAAGAGAGAAATACGAAAGCTTATTTGAAAATCTTGATAGCAAAAACATCATTGTTCATTGTGGCTCGGGCGTAACAGCCTGCCATACCTTATTGGCTTTCGACTATGCAGGTCTGCCAATTCCTAATTTATATGTAGGTTCTTGGAGCGAGTGGTCTAGAAGTGGGAACGAAATGATCCTGAGCACCAACCAAAGCAGCAATTAACCTATATTTGAAAGGTGCATATGATTCTAAATTTTCATAGGTGGCAATCTATATGAATACCAATCCAGTGTATAAAACCGATTGCCTAGATTAAACAATTTATAACAATATGAAAAAAATATCAGTAATAACACTTCTATCGTTGATTGCCTTAAACATTAATGCGCAAACTAAGGTAAACCAACAAGGTTCAATGCTGACTATCCCAAAAGGAGCTGTTAAGTTAAAGGATGTTCAAGATAAAGAAAAGTTAGCATCTAAATTTCAGATCAATGGAGATATTGGAAAGTTATCTGACGCATCTAATGATTATGTGGTTGATGGGATGTACCTTTCGTTATTTTATCATCGTAAGTCGTATCAACCGGACTACCTTTTGACATTGAAAACGGATTTAGAAAAAAGGAGAAAACGCCTTGGACTTAAAGACAGCTATTTTACAAGTTCAGTCCTAAAAGATAAGGAAAAAGAAGCGCTAATCGTGAGAAATCATGGTCCAGAATGGAACTACTACAGCTTTGATGTCGTAAATACCGAATACAGTGCTAGTGTACATGGAATACTCAAATTTTCTGGTGGAGAAGAGACAAAAGCAAAGCAAAAAATTGAAGAAATTATAGAGTCGGTACAATTTCAGAGATAGTTAAAATATGTGTTTGCTAACGTAGTAAAGCGGAAAGAAGGGCTGCTTTTGCCAAGATTTACCTACGCAGTTTTTCGAATCATTTGAAGAAAGATGTTTAACAACAAAATTCTACTCCTCATTTTTCTAAAAACATTTTCTTTTCAGAAAATATTTCATACCTTTGCAGGCTAAAATTTAGTTACAATTGACACCATGAAAGCGTTGAAACAATTTTCTATCCCCTTTACAGGTTTAAAATTGGGAAAACACAATTTCGAATTTGAAATTGACAAAAGCTTTTTTGATGAATTTGAGCATTCTTTGGTAAAAGATGGAAAGCTTAAGGCAGAAGTTGAACTAGATAGGCAAGAAACCATGTTGGTTTTAAGTTTTCGCATTGCTGGAACTATAAAACTTAATTGTGATACTTGTCTGTCTGATTTTGATCAGCCAATTGAACTAGAGGAAAGACAGATTGTGAAATTTGTTGAGGCGGTAGAAGAAGATGAGATCGAAGATTTAGAAATCATTGTTTTACCTAGGAAAGAAACAGCTATAGACGTTGCTGAATTGATTTATGAATTCATTACCGTAGCCGTACCTTTCATTAACAAATGTGAGCAAGCTGGGCAAGCCTGCGACGAGCAAATGCTAAGTACTTTAGATAAGCTGGCAGCAGGTAACGAAGAGCAAGAAGAACAAACAGACGACCCGCGTTGGGAAGCGTTGAAAAAATTAAAATAGTAATTAAAAAAATCAAGTAATGGCACATCCAAAACGTAAGATTTCTAAACAAAGAAGAAATAAAAGAAGAACGCACTACAAAGCTGAAGCGCCTTCATTAACTACTTGCCAAACTACTGGTGCGGTACACGTACCACACACAGCTTATAACGTTGATGGTAACCTTTACTACAACGGTAAATTAGTTATTGAAAACACTTCGATAGGTTAATTTTCTGAAAAATTTTTGTGTTTTCCGTTAGTTTAAGTTTAACTTAGTCTGATAGAAATAAAGCAGTTTAGCTTAACACAAAAGATTTTTTACTATGAAAATAGGTCTAGATATTATGGGTGGAGACTATGCTCCCAAAGCTATTGTTTTGGGAGCTATAGAAGCCCATCAATCTCTTTCTCCAAATGAGCATTTAGTGCTAATTGGAGATACTGAGCAGATTAAACCACTGCTTTCCGAAAAAGGATTCAACCCCGATCATTTCGAATTCGTACATACCGAAGAAGTTATTGGTATGGGCGAACACGCCACAAAAGCAATCCTTCAAAAACCCAATTCAAGTATTTCTGTAGGCTTCCAATTATTAAAGGAAGGCAAAATAGATTCGTTTGCAAGCGCAGGTAATTCTGGTGCAATGTTAGTTGGCGCTGTTTTTAGCGTTAAACCTATTGCGGGCATTTCTAGGCCTTGCTTGTGTACCATTGTGCCTAAATTAAAAGGTGGTGCAGGGTTGCTATTAGATGTTGGCGCCAATGCAGATTGCAAACCAGACAACTTATTAGAATTTGGTGTTTTGGGAAGTCTGTATGCCGAATATGTGATGCAAATCAACAATCCAAAAGTAGCTTTAATGAACATTGGCGAAGAAGACGAAAAAGGTAACATGCTTACCTTGGCAAGTCATCGTTTGATGAAAGAAAAAGCTTCTTTTAATTTTGTGGGCAATGTAGAGGGCAGAGATTTGTTTAACGACAAAGCCGATGTGATTGTTTGCGATGGTTTTACGGGAAATATTATGCTGAAACTGGCAGAATCTTTCTACGTACTTACTATCAAAAAAGGATTGAAAGACGAATTCTTCGATAGATTTAACTACGAAAATTATGGTGGCAGCCCGGTATTGGGGGTAAATGCCCCAGTTTTAATTGGACACGGTATATCGAGCCCAGAAGCGGTAAAGAACATGATCTTCCAGTCTAGGGATATGATTACGACTGGATTGGTAGGTAAAATACAAGCCGCATTCAAATAATTAAATACAGAATAAAAAATGAGTAAAATTCACGCTGCTATTACCGCAGTTCACGGTTACGTTCCAGATTATGTGTTAACCAATCAAGAGCTAGAAAGTCTTGTAGATACATCTGACGAGTGGATTACATCGAGAACGGGTATTAAAGAGCGAAGAATATTAAAAGGCGAAGGTTTAGGTACTTCAGATTTAGCTGTGCCTGCGGTAAATGGTCTTTTAAAGAAGAGGGGCATTGATGCCAAAGAGATTGATTTAATCATCTTTTGTACTACTACGCCAGATTTTACTTTCCCTGCTACGGCCAATGTACTTGCCGATAAAATTGGAGCAACAAATGCTTGGGGATATGATTTGCAGGCGGCCTGTTCCGGTTTCCTTTTTGGATTAACCACCGGAGCGCAATTCATAGAATCTGGAAAACATAAAAAAGTATTGGTAGTGGGTGGCGATAAAATGTCGTCTATCATTAACTACGAAGACCGAACCACTTGTATCATTTTTGGCGATGGTTGCGGTTGCGCACTTTTAGAACCTAACGAAGAAGGGTTGGGCTTACAGGATTCTATTTTAAGAACCGATGGTGCAGGCGGTAAATTTTTAGGCATGAAAGCTGGCGGATCTGTAAAGCCGGCAAGCCACGAAACAATTGATGCCAAAGAGCATTTTGCACACCAAGAAGGACAAACGGTATTTAAGTTTGCCGTAACCAATATGGCCGATGTAGCTGCAGAAATTATGGAAAGAAACAGTCTTTCTGCTAATGATGTAGCGTGGTTGGTACCGCACCAAGCCAACAAGCGTATTATCGATGCTACCGCCTCTAGAATGGGCGTAGATTCTGACAAAGTAATGATTAACATTGAACGCTACGGCAACACCACAAATGGTACTATTCCTTTATGTTTATGGGAGTGGGAAAGCCAGCTTAAAAAAGGCGATAATATTATTTTAGCAGCATTTGGTGGTGGTTTTACTTGGGGTTCAGTTTACCTAAAGTGGGCTTATAATAGTTAGTTTTTTGGTTGGTTAGATGGTTAGTTGTTTAGTAAGTTGTATCGAACAGAACAACACCCCTAAAAACTAAAAAACCAAACACCTAAAAAACTAATTACAAAACCTTAACTTTGCTAATTCAAACAAGACATAACAATTATTTAACATAACCAAAAGAGAATGGATATCAAACAAATTCAGGAACTTATAAAATTTGTTTCTCGATCAGGAGTAAATGAAGTTTCTTTAGAGCAAGAAAACTTCAAGATTACCATTAAAACTAACCAAGCCCCTGTTTATGTAAATGCAGCAGTACCGTCAGCTTCAACACAAGTTGTAATGACGCCACCTGCACCAGTTACATCGCCTGCTCAAGCAGCACCTGCAGCGGCAGCAGCTCCGGCTACAGAAGACACCTCTAAATACATTACCATAAAATCTCCAATGATTGGTACTTTCTACCGTTCTGCAAGTCCTGAGAAACCTTCGTTTGTAAACGTTGGCGACGAGATAGGTACTGGCAAAGTGGTTTGTATCATCGAAGCAATGAAATTGTTTAACGAAATTGAGAGCGAAGTTTCTGGCCGTATCGTTAAAATATTGGTAGACAATGCGTCGCCGGTAGAGTATGACCAACCGTTATTCTTAGTTGAACCTATCTAAGGGATTTCACAGATTATTAGATCACACAGATAAGATTAAATACATCGGTGTAATCATTAAATCAGTGCAATCATTTTAAATTAGAATTATGTTTAAAAAAATATTAATTGCCAACAGGGGCGAAATCGCTTTGCGTATTATCCGTACTTGTAAGGAGATGGGCATTAAAACGGTAGCAGTTTACTCTACAGCTGATAGAGAAAGCTTACACGTTCGTTTTGCCGACGAGGCTGTTTGTATTGGCCCACCGCCAAGCAAAGACTCTTATTTAAGTATCCCAAACATTATATCTGCAGCAGAATTAACCAATGCAGACGCCATACATCCTGGTTACGGTTTCTTGTCAGAAAATGCTAAGTTTTCTTCGGTTTGCCGTGATTATGGAATTAAATTTATTGGTGCTACGCCAGAGCAAATCAATGGTATGGGCGATAAAGCCTCTGCTAAAGAAACCATGAAAATTGCTGGTGTACCAACTATTCCAGGTTCTGAAGGCTTACTAGAAAACGTTAAAGATGGTATTAAACTAGCTAACGAAGTAGGTTATCCGGTAATCTTAAAAGCTACAGCAGGCGGCGGTGGTCGTGGTATGCGTGTAGTTTGGAAAGATGAAGAATTTGAAAATGCTTGGGACAGTGCACGTCAGGAATCTGGTGCTGCTTTTGGTAACGATGGTTTGTATTTAGAGAAATACATCGAAGATCCTCGCCACATCGAAATCCAAATCATTGGTGATCAATTTGGCAAAGCTTGTCACTTATCAGAAAGAGATTGTTCTATCCAACGTCGCCACCAAAAATTAGTAGAAGAAGCGCCTTCTCCTTTCATGACTGATGAGTTACGTCAGAAAATGGGTGAGGCAGCAATTAAAGGTGCTTTAGCGGTACAATACGAAGGTGCTGGAACAGTTGAGTTTTTGGTAGATAAACATCGTAATTTCTACTTCATGGAGATGAATACCCGTATCCAAGTAGAACATCCAGTTACCGAAGAGGTAATTAACTTCGATTTGATTAAAGAGCAGATTAAAGTAGCCGCAGGTATTCCAATTTCTGGTAAAAATTATACGCCAGATATGCATGCCATCGAGTGCCGTATTAATGCAGAAGATCCTTTTAACAACTTCCGCCCTTCGCCAGGAAAAATCACGAATTTCCATTCTCCAGGCGGTCATGGTGTACGTGTAGACACTCACGTTTATGCAGGTTATCAAATTCCACCTAACTACGATTCGATGATTGCAAAGCTGATTACTGTAGCACAAACTAGAGAAGAAGCCATTTGTACTATGGAGCGTGCTTTAAGCGAGTTCGTAATTGAAGGTATTAAAACTACCATTCCATTCCACTTGAAATTAATGAAAGACCCTAACTTTAGAGCTGGTAATTTTACCACTAAGTTTATGGAAACTTTCGATTTTGCGGAATAAGGACTGTTAAAATAATATAAGATGCCTCGACAAATTGTTGGGGCATTTTTATTTTGCACGCTCCACAACTTACGGCGTCATTCCCGCGTAGGCGGGAATCGTAATGCGATAAAAATACAACGCTTTAAGATCCCAAACTAAATTTGGGATGACGACTATGCGTATAAGCAGCAATTAGCTCAGATTACTTTACACTTTTCACTTTCAACTCTCAACTTTCAACGCTACCTTTACAATAAAATATGCAGGGATTAGTTATAAAATCTACAGGAAGTTGGTACCAAGTATTTGCCGAAGACGGTAATACCTACTCGTGCCGAATTAAAGGCAAGTTTAGGATTAAAGGGATACAGACCACCAACCCTATTGCTGTTGGCGACCAAGTAGATTTTGAGCTAGAACCTAATGCAGATACGGGAGTAATTCATCAACTCCATGATCGTAAGAACTACATTATTCGCAAGTCGATTAACTTGAGCAAGCAATCGCAAATTATTGCAGCCAATTTAGACCAAGCTTTTTTGATTGTAACCCTTGCCTCGCCTCGCACATCCTTAGGTTTTATTGACAGATTTTTGGTAGTTGCCGAAGCTTATGATATTCCAACTTCGTTGATTTTTAACAAGCTGGATTTGTACAACGAAGATGGTTTAGCAATTCTGGCCGACTACAAATCTATTTACGAAAACATCGGTTATCCATGCTATGAAGTTTCTGCATTAGAAGGCACCAATATTTCTCAGATAGAAGGTTTACTGAAAAACAAGACTACTTTATTCTCGGGTCATTCTGGCGTGGGTAAATCGAGTTTAATTAATGCCATTTTACCAGATTTTGAATTAAAGACGGGAGAAGTAAGTGAATGGAGCGATAAAGGGCAGCATACTACCACTTTTGCCGAGATGCACCAATTGCCATTTGGTGGTTATTTGGTAGATACGCCAGGAATTAGAGAGTTGGGCATTGTGGATATTGAAAAAGAAGAATTGAGCCACTTTTTTGTAGAGATGAGGGAAAGGCTTAACCAATGCAGGTTTAACAATTGTAGGCATATTAACGAGCCTGGTTGTGCTGTAATTGAAGCTGTAGAAGATGGAGAGATAGAACCTTCGCGTTACGATAGTTACCAAAGTATTTATTTTGGTAACGATACGAGAGCTTAATCAGGGGTCAGGGATTAGGTATCAGGAGCTAGGGGTCAGTAGTCAGGTATCAGTGGTCAGTTATCAGCTTGCAATTTTCAGTTAACCGATTAACCAATTAACCAATTCAAACAGTTAACCTGCCAGTTTTATCTCAAACAAGTTCAAAGTAATGCCTTCATAATGTTTAGGCAGGCCGCTATTAGGTTCAATTTTGATATTTCCTACGTGGTTAAAGCCACAGCCTGTGTAGTATTTCAGTAAACGCTGGTTATCTGCCCAAGTATCCATGCGGATATAATCTAAAGGCATGGTTTTACTGTATGTTTTTGCCCAATCGATAATTACTTTCACGAAACCGTAGCCTCTAAAGTTTGGATGGGTAACAATACGATGAATGTACACTGCCGCTTCATCATCTTTGCCTGGCCAAATTTGCGGATCGCTGTAGGTTACTGCGAAAATTGCTGCCACAGTTCCATCTGCCAATATTTTATACTGGCGGCCTTCGGCAATTTCTTGCTGTACCAACGCTCTGCTAAACCCTTGCCATTGTTTAGGCGAAACTTTCTTTTGATGTTCGATGGCCAAGTCATAAAATTCAAAAATGGTATCGATATCGGAAGGCAAGTTGTGGAGCACCTGTATAGAATTTTGCATGGGATAAAATTAGCAAAGTTCTTTTTTGTAATTGTGTTTTACTTGTAACTTTTAATTGGGTAGTGCTGCAGGCTACAAGTTGTTTTTAGCAAGGATTTAAGTAAAACAAACCTGATTGCAGCGAACACGGAGCGAAGTGTAACGAGCGAAGTAAAGCGTAAAGCAGGGCTGTAGTGAACGAAGAACTACAGGCTTTGCTTTTCAAAAAAAATGGAAATATGATTTTGGTTATAACTAGACCAACTGTAACTAATTTTTAGCGTATTTATTTGCTTTTTTGGTTTAAGGCTTATATCTTCGTTTTTAACAGCGCAAGACTATGTAGGTTTAACACCCCATGTAGTCTTGTTTGTTTTTTATAGGATTAAAGAAAAGAAATAGCGCTATGGCAGATATTACCTATTACACCAAAGAAGGGTTAGATAAATTAAAGGAAGAATTACATCAGTTAAAGACTGAGGGAAGGGCTTCGATTGCAAAAGCAATTGCAGAGGCTCGTGATAAAGGCGATTTATCGGAAAATGCAGAGTACGATGCGGCAAAGGAAGCACAGGGTTTGCACGAAGCAAAAATTGCGAAATTGGAGACGGTGTTGGCCAACTCTAGGTTGTTAGACGAATCGAAATTGGACTTGTCTAAAGTATTGGCATTATCTATTGTAAAGATTAAAAACGTAAAGAATGGCGCTACCATGACCTACCAATTGGTTGCCGAAAGTGAAGCTGATTTGAAATCGGGAAAAATCTCGGTAAAATCGCCTATTGCACAAGGTTTGTTGGGTAAATCTGTAGGTGATAAAACCGAAATACAAGTGCCAGCAGGCAAAATTGAATTCGAAATTCTGGAAATCTCTAGATGATAATTGTTACGAGTTACGGGTTAAATGTTGCAAGTTTAGCAGCTTAACCCGTAACAGGTAACTCATAACTTGTAACCAAAATGAGTAGCATTTTCTCTAAAATAGTAGCAGGCGATATTCCGGCGCATAAAGTAGCCGAAACGGATGATTTTTTAGCGTTTTTAGATATTAGTCCGCTGGTTTTGGGACACGTTTTGGTTATACCCAAAAAAGAGGTTGATTATATTTTTGACCTAGAGGATGATCTGTATAAAGGCTTGATGTTGTTTGCTAAACATGTTTCTACGGGTATTAAAAAAGCTTATCCGTGTGATAGGGTGGGTGTGGCTGTAATTGGTTTGGAAGTGCCCCACGCACATGTGCATTTGATACCCATTAATACTATGAACGATATGAATTTTGCCAACCCGAAACTGAAACTGAGCCAAGAGGAATTGGCAGAGGTTGCGGCTAAGATAAAAAGGGAATTAACCCCCTAGCCCCCTAAAGGGGAGATGCCTTACATAGCGACTATAGAATAAGTCCCCTTTAGGGATTTAACTTCTCATTATTTCTGTGCCTTTCGGCATCGCGGATTTTCTAAACGCCTAGCACGATATCGGCATCTATATTTAGTTTCTTGCTGATTTCTCTTGCTTTTTTTAAGGTGGGTTCGCTTTTGCCAGATAAGTATTCGCTAATTCTTGAAGGACTAGTATTTAAAAGCTTAGATAATTTTTCTTGAGTAAGTCCCATTTCGAACATCCTTAAGTTGATGACCTCTGGCAATGTAGGCTTTTTCACTTCAAAATGTATTTGTTCGTAATCGTAAACTAAGTCAGATAGTAAGTCTAATTCAATAAAATTTTTATCATCTTCAGAAGTTTCGTTGCCAACCAACATCAATAATTCCTCGATTCTTTCGCAAGTTGCAGTATATTGTTTTTCTGTTTGAATTCCCTTTTTCATCTGTTAAATTTTTGAACAGTCTTTTATCTTGTCGTATTGTTTGTGCGTTCCTATAAACCGGATGTAGACTTTCTTAGACGCAAAGATGATGATTGCAATTAATCTATATTCGTTACCCCTGATGTTAAAAACAAACCTGTTATTCCCAACACTGTCCACACTTCCAAATGTATTTTTTATATCTGCAAAGCAAGTCCAATTACTTTTTTCTGTTTTTTTATACCAATCTCTCAAAGCAATATCAGCATCATGATGCTCCCTTGTAAATTCACTGATTTTTGCGAAAGTTACTATTCTCATATTGATTGATTAGACAAATATAAAAATTTGTTCTGAAATATGTAATTATATTCTGTTTTACAGAAAATACTTGTTTTGTTTTAACGTATGATTTGAATTACAAAAGCTCAACCTTTTAGATTTCTCAACTTTCTGCCTATTTCAACTTTTCATTATTCTTGTGCCTTTCGGCATCGCGGATGGATTTTTTCTCTAAGTTTTTAACCAGCGCTTCATCTAAATTGATGCCTGTTTGATTGGCCAGGCACATCAGTACAAAAAGTACATCGGCCATTTCGTCGGCTAGGTTTACCTCTTCGTCGCTTTTCTTAAAAGACTGCTCGCCGTATTTGCGAGCCATAATACGGGCAACTTCGCCCACTTCTTCCATTAAAATGGCTGTATTGGTTAGTTCGTTAAAATAGCGAATGCCGGTGGTATTGATCCAACGGTCTATGGTTTCTTGAGCTTCGGTAATGGTCATGAACAAATATAAGGATTGAATTAATTACCAATGAACAATAATCAATTTCCAAACAACGAAAAACCAAAGAACCACTAAATCATCATCAATTCCATAGCTTCTAGCTTAATACCCATAGAGAAAAAGGTGCCTAAGATAATTTTAGATGCTTTAAGCGATTGCGGCAAATAGCCGAAAAATTTTTTGAAAGCGTTAGTGAAATGAGTGGCATGTTTGTAGCCCACCACTTCAGAAATCTCGGTAATTCTATATTCGCCTGTTAACAGCATTTTTTTAGCTTTTTCCATTTTGCAAGAAACAATATAACCGAAAACCGTAGTTCCAAACAGTAGTTTGAAATGCTTTTTTAGGTACTGTTCATTTGTGCCAGCTGCTCTTGCCAGAGAAGAAATGCTATGTGCAGCGCCAATGTTGCCTTCTATTATTTCTTTTACCAAAATCATTTTTTCTACTTCTAAAGGCTTTAGCTTAGTGGGGGTAATTTTTTCTTCTTCGTATTGCGCTAATTGTAGGCTTAGCAATTCGATGATTTTTGCTTTGGTATAAAGGTTTTTTAGGTTTCCCACAAAGTCGCAATTTTCTATCTCAGCTAAAATGCTTTTTAACTTGGGGTTTAAATAAAGATGGTTATGAAATAATTTTCCAATACCTATTAGGTTATACAACGGTACTCCATAATCTCTAGACAGGTATTGAAGAAAGAATTTTTCCTCTAAATAGATTTGTATCAAGTCGCAATCTTCGGTGTTAATTAGGGTGGTGGTTTCTTCTTTGGGTAGCAATAGGATATTATATTCTGCCTGTTTAAAGGTAATAGGTTTCTTTTGCGACGACCTATAGACGCTGCTACTTCCTGTTAAACAAAATTGAATTAAAAAGATGTTTTCGTCTGATGAGATAGTGATGGAATTACCTCCAATTTCTTTGCTCGCTATTTTTTCAAATAAAAACTTGTTGAACTTGATTTTCTTGCAATCGTGCTTATTATCAATGGCATGTGAAGCGCTTGCCGAAATTAAATTGAGCTCGGTTGCTTTTTCGTTTTGCGTTACTAAATTTTCGGATGCGGTCATTGCTAAAAAATGTGTTGCGGCTATATTTGCGGCAAGTTACGTTTATTTAGACTTCTTCTAAATAAAAAATGTAAAATATTTTAAGGATAATGAAGCAGTTTTTACTTTTACTACTATTGGCGGTCGTTTTTACTTCTATTACACATGCTCAATCTGGAAATATTTCTGGTAAAGTAACGATGGAAAATGCAGTGCCGGTAGTGGGTGCTGTGGTCAATATCAAATCCTTAAATAAACAGACTTTAACTGACGAGAAAGGTAGCTACTCTTTCAAGCATATTCCTTTAGGAAGCTACACTTTGGAAATAGGTTCGATGGAGATTGTTACCAAGAAGCAACAGATCAGCGTAAATAAAACTGAAAATGTATTTAATATATCTGCGAAAGCTATAGATAATAGTGTATTAAACGAAGTTGCTGTTACCGGCAAAACCGAGAAGAAGAAAATGGAAACGAGTGGTTTTGCGGTTTCGGTTATCGAAACTAAAGAAGCTTCGCTGAGAAATTTAACGACCAATGAATTGCTAGATCGTTCTGTGGGTGTTAGGGTAAGACAAAACGGAGGAGAGGGATCGCCCATTGAATATAACCTAAACGGGATGTCTGGCAGTACAATAGGAATGTTTTTGGATGGTATAGAGATTTCAACTTATGGTTCTTCTTTTAACCTAAATAACATCCCCCCATCTATGATTGAACGGATAGAGGTATACAAAGGAGTGCTTCCGGCTCATTTAAGTGGCAATTATATAGGGGGTGCTATCAACGTAATCATGAAAAAAGATGCTTCTGCCAATAACATTACTGCTGCTGTTTCTTATGGCTCTTTCAATACCTACAGAGCAGATCTTGGTGGTTTATATCGCAATCCCAAGAACGGTTTCACTGCTCGTGCCTCTGGTTTTTACAGTCATTCTGACAACAACTATGAGATGTGGGGCAAGTTTTCGAAGTATACCTTGCCTGGCGGAAGAATTGTTAGAAACTACAGGGTTAAACGACCTAACGACAAGTTTGAAACTGCGGGCGGGCGCTTTGAGGTTGGTTTTACCAACGTAAAATGGGCAGATCAGTTTTTTGTAGGCTACAATATTTCAGATTCTTATAAAGAAATTCCTCATGGCGTAACTATGACCAAGCCATACTTTGGAAGATTTAATGAATATAAAGCCCATGTTTTTAGTTTAAATTATACCAAGAACAATTTGTTGATAGATGGTCTTGCGCTTAATGTAAATGCTGTGCATAGCAACAGAAGCACGTATTTACAAGATACCGTAAGTTTAAAATACAATTGGGATGGCACTTTGCTAGTTAAAAATTCAGAAGGACCTCCAGAGACTTATGGCTATGCACCAGGTATGGGGCAGCAAGGCGAAGCGGTAATGAGTAGCATTGATAGAACTATTTCGAATATTCGGTCTAACCTATCCTATACAATTGTATCAGGTCATCGTGTTTCAATCAATCATAAATTTGAAAGGTCGAATAGAAATGATCAAAATTTACTGATCCCAGAGCGAAGTAAGTGGATTACCCAGAACGAATTAACCACAAACATTTTTGCCGCAAATTACGAAGCAGAACTGCTAAAAGGCAAAATTAAGACCAATTTTTTTGGCAAATACGCTGTTTATCAGAGTGATCAACGCTTACCAATAAGCGAAGTTAATGGTGGTTTGATTTACAGCAACAGCAACACTAAAAGAGATAATAAAGGATTTGGAGGTACGCTGTCTTACGAACCTATAAATAATGGATTTTTAATCATCTCTGGGGAGAAGTCTTTTATCATGCCAACAGACCGCCATATCTACGGCGAGCCTGAAAATAATTTACTTCCAAATGCTAATATACTTCCCGAATTGGCAGTTAATTACAATCTGGGTGCTCGTTATGGTTTTATAAAGTCTAAAAAGCATCGTTTATCATTATATGGGAATGCTTTTTGGAGAAATGGTTACGATAAAATTATTCAACAAACTCGTACCGATGCCGTAATTGAAGGTCGCGAAAACCAAGTAGAAGATATACAAGTTACACAGTTTGTTAACTTATCAAAGACACAATCGGTTGGTTTCGAAGCGGAAATTAACTATATCTACAATGATAAATTAAATGCGATGCTCAACTTCTCTAAGTTTAATTCGCTATTTAAGGTACAGTTAGATGAAAATGGAAGACCACACAGCTTGTATAATGTGCAGGTGCCTAACGAGCCATTTTTTACGGTAAATGCTAACATCCAATATCGTTTTAATAATGCTTTTCAAAAAAAAGCTAATCTGAACGTTTATTACAACTCTGGTTACGTAGCCCCATTTAGAACAATATGGATGGAATCTGAATGGTTTACAACACCAACTCAGTTTGCTCATGATCTAGGTGCAAGTTATCGTTTTCCTAGCGGAAAATTGGTGGCAAGTCTTGATGCTAAGAACGTTTTAAATGCCGAAATATATGACAATTTCGGCGTGCAGAAACCTGGCAGGGCATTTTACATCAAATTAAACTATACCATAAATAATTTTAATAAATAAAAAGATGAATACTAAAATTTTTAAGACAGCATTGTTTGGTTCTGCATTAGCTATTGGTGCTTTAACCAGCTGTAAAAAAAGCGACAATTCTGGCGGTGTTCCTGTTTCTGGGCCAGATGTTTGGGAGAGGAAATATATTACGTTAACTGCTGCGTTTCCAGATGCTGCTGGAGAGGCTGGAAACGGTGGGACAATGGCTTATGCAATTACAACTGCCCAGGCTGCAGATCCTAATTTTGAAGTTAATGTTTTCGCTAATGGATATAGTTTGAGGTCTCAACGTACTGCTCGTGTGCAAGGTTCTATAAACGGAAATTTCTTGTACAACATTCAATATACGGGTACAGACGGCGGTATTTTTAATAAGTACAAGGTGGAAGGACAAAAGAATTTTGTAGATACTCGTGAAGAGGTAAATACAGAACCAATTTTGGGTACGTCGCCACGCTGGGTAGTTGCTGCAGAAGGTATTGGTGTAGGTGTATTTGCTTCTTCAAAAACTAAAACTATTGATAATAAAGAAGGTGCGGGAGCAACATTTGAAGATGTGGTTAGTACAGCAAAAATAGCAGTGATTAACTTAAATGATCCTCAAATTACTCGTCAAACTGAATTTGTTATTCCTTTTACGGCAGCTCAAACAAAAGACGGTTACCAGATTGGTCGTATAGACATGCCAATATTAAATGCAGCTAAAACTAAGATTTTTATTGGTTGTAATTTGACTAGAACAAATGTTGCTATTCCATCTGGAGTTAATACTTCTGGAGCTCAAACATGGACTAGTGCAACTAGTCAGCTTGGTACCGCTACTTTGGTAGTAGATTATCCATCTTTGGCAAATCCTCAACTTATTTACTCCACTCAAAGTAACTTCGGAAATAATGGATACCGTACCATGATTCAGCATCTTGGAGATGATGGTCACATTTATCAAGGAACGGGAGTAAATACTGTGGGTCAGGCTCATATATTGCGAATAGACAAAAACACAAATACTTATGATAACACTTATTTGTTTGATTTGAAAACCGCATTGGGATCTGCAAATAACGTAGCAATTAGAGCTTGGAGATATATTAAAGATGGTGTTGGACTTGTTTTATATACACAAACAGGGGTAGATGGTGGCTACTTAGCATTGATAGATTTGAATGCGAAAACTGCTACAAAGTTAACTACAGAAGATCAAGCAAATATTGGTTTCTCTGGTCGCTCTGCAAATGTCACAGCTGGAATTGCGGCAATCACAGGAACTTTCGGTCAATTCCAAAACATTGGTGTTGCAGGAGATAACTTTTATGTGCCAATGACACCTAATGGTACTGATGGGAACTTATACATTATCAATTACAAAACTAAAACAGTAACTAAAGGAGCCAAGTTGAAAAACCAATCTGGTAGTTTCTATCTAGGTGCTTACTAACGAAAAACCCCTAAAATGGGCTTAAATTAACGCTTAAACGCCTTGTCTATTTATTAGGCAAGGCGTTTGGCATTATTAAATAACTCAAATCGTAATTCGTAAATCTACCATCGTCAATCCCCTCATTCCTTATTCTTCGTATCCATCACAATCGTAACAGGCCCATCATTTAACAAACTAATTTTCATATCGGCACCAAAAATGCCACATTGCACTTCTTTGCCAATCAATGTGCTTAACTGCTTTTTCATTTCCTCATAAAGTGGGATGGCTTTATCTGGCCTTGCCGCTCTGGTAAAGCCTGGCCTATTGCCTTTCTTGGTTGCCGCAAATAAAGTAAACTGACTAATCAATAAAATGTTGCCGTCAATATCAGCTAAGGCTTTGTTCATCAAGCCATTTTCATCGCTAAACACTCGCATATTGGCAATTTTCTGAGCTAACCACTCCAAATCTTCTTGCGTATCGGCATCTTCAATGCCTAATAAAACCAAAAAACCATTAGCAATTTCTCCGGTAATTTGGCCGTTTACTGTGCAACTCGCTTCGGTAACTCGTTGTATAACTGCTCTCATTTTAATTTACGAATTTAGATTTTAGAATTACGATTGATAGGATGGCTTGCTCATGGGGTTTTGTAAAGCTATTTTTAGTTTGAAGATGTGAAAAATCTAAATTTGGTTTGCTGTACAGGCTTTATTTTAATCAAAGTTCATTAACATTATAATTAGGACAGGCACCTTTTTGTGAGGTTACAAAACCTGCAAGCTTTGATGCAAAATCAAGGCAATCCGTTATTGTTTCTCCCGCCAATTTTTTACTTAAAAAAGCAGCTAAAAAACTATCGCCACTACCAACGGTATCCACTACTTCAACTTTTTGCGCCTTATAATTTATGGTCTCTTTTACACCATAATAAGTTCCGCCTTCGGCACCTTTGGTAATTAATATTTCTGATAGGTTAAACTGCTGCATTAAGGCTTTAACAATAGCATTTTCCTCTTTTTCTAAAGTAAACCACTCACCCAAAATCACAATTTCATTTTCGTTTAATTTAGCAAAATCAGCTTTGTTCAAAAAGGTACTAACGGTTTCTTTGCTATAATGTGGCGCTCTTAAATTCACATCAAAAACAGAAAATTTAGCATGTTCCAACAATGCTAATAAAGTATTTTTGCTTACTTCGTTTCGGGTGGCCAAACTGCCAAATACAAAAACATCGGCAGCGGCAACTTGCTCGGTTAAGCCATCTTGTAAAGTAATAAAATCCCAAGCAGTAGGATAAGTAATGGTATAAACCATTTCGTTATTGGCTTTCAATTCTCCCAAAACCTCACTTGTACTTTGCTCATGGTCGGTTTGTATATGGCCGGGCGGAATGCCAATAGACGAAACAAAATCTACAAGTTCCTTTCCAGCCTCGTCGTTGCCAACTCTGCTAATCAATGATGCATCTACACCTAATTTTCTTAAATGATAGGCCACATTCATTGGTGCGCCACCGGCCAATCTGCCAGATGGTAAATTATCCCATAAAATTTCCCCAAAGCAAATTGCTTTTTTGTAGTTAGAAAAACTTTCGCCCATCTATTAATTGTTTTCTGATAAGATTTCCTGCAATTGCTTTAGCTCGCTAACCTTTTCTGCTGCACCCAAATTTTCGTAAGCCGAAATCAAGTTTCTAATGATCCTGCGTACAATCTCCGCATTGCTGCAAGGGGCATAAAAGCCAGGCTGTGGTTCTAAATTCAGCTGACGTAAAAACTGGTCTACATCGTGCTTGCCAAAAATGGCGCCTTTGTTAAAAGCATTGATGTAAAAAAGCACCGCATGCTCGCGGTCGGGGTTGCCCTCATCAATATAACCCAAAATAAAGTGCTGCGGTAAATTCACGCCATAAACCGGTATATCCAGTTTTTGCGCAATGGTAGAGTAAATAATGGCCAGCGAAATCTGGTTGCCTTTTTTGCTTTCTAGTACTTGGTTTAAGTACGAGTTTTGCGGGTCATGATGGTTTTTAGTATTACCGCCAAAACCATATTGGTTGTAAAAAACATGGTTAATCAGCTTAATTTTTTCGATAGAACTCATCTCATATTGCAAACCTACCCAAATTTCCCTCTTAATATCTTCAATTTGGTTAATAATGGCCTGTTCATCCAAATCCGGAAACTGGTAGCGGTTAATAATAATTGCTCCCTGCAGCAAATCGAAAGCACCGCTCTGGTACCATAAATTTAGGTCTTGTTTTACATTCGTAAACTGTATGGTGTGTACAATATTCTCAATCCGCTCGTGCAGCATGGTATCTAAAGATTTTTCCCAAGCGCTTTCCAAATGCGTAATGGCTTCGTTGCCATACTCCAATAGTTTCTCCTGCACATGCGAAAACACCTCCTCATCTGGGTCATCCAATAACTCCACCAAAGCATCTATTTCTGCCACATTATTCATGGTATGTTACCTTTCTATTCTTTAAATTTTCGAAAAACAAAGCTAGAATTTCATTTGTAAATCTAGTCCCGCTTTTTCGTTTCAATCTTTTTGTATAGCGTTATCCGTCATTTATGAACTTTAGTGAGAAAACGCTAGTTAGCGGTTTTAACCAACAGATTTCTCCTCATGCTTCGTCGAAATGATGTACCAAAAAGGATTTCACTTCAATCGGGTTTATTTAACTCAAAACGCTGCACAAACAGGTAAACCTCCTTCGTTCAGCTAAATCTTTGTTCCTTGCTCCTTGTTCTTTTTTCCTTTACTTTTGCCCTATGGTCCTACAATTTTTCGCCGATTACCTTAAACATCAATTTACAGCTAAAACCCGTCACGGTACACACTCGCCATTTGTTTACAAGCTTGCCGATGAGGTAATTTACGATTTTTCTGTAAAAAACGAATACAAAGCAATCGAAGCACAGCGAAAAAAACTTTTGAATGACCAACGTGTAATTACCGTAACCGACTTAGGTGCAGGCTCTCATCTCAACAAAAACCGCACAAAAAAGATTTCGCAAATTGCTAAGAATGCGCTAAAATCTCCACGCTTAGCACAGCTCATTTATCGCTTGGCAGCCAACCACGGGCCAAGCAATATGATAGAGTTGGGCACTTGCCTGGGTATAACTTCTGCGTACTTATCAAAGGCACAGCCAAATGCAGATGTACTAACCATAGAAGGTTGCTCGCAAACGGCCGAGGTGGCTCATCAAAATTTTAAAGAGCTCAACTTACAAAACATAGAGTTGCAGGTAGGTAACTTCAACGATTTGCTACCAAAAGCCATCGAAGAAAGCACACAGCTAGATTTTGTTTACATAGATGGTAACCACACCAAAGAAGCTACGCTTAATTATTTTAACTGGTGTTTGCCAAAAATTACAGAAAACAGTTTGCTCATTTTCGACGATATCTACTGGAGCGAAGGCATGAAACAAGCTTGGCAAGAAATTAAAAACCATCCCGATGTAACTGTAACCGTAGACTTATTTTGGATAGGTTTGGTGTATTTTAAAAAAGGACAAGCCAAAGAACATTTTAAATTGAAGTTTTAAGCTGTTTATTCTACGGTCGTCATTTCGAACGAGTTTTTCACGAGGAGAAATCTAGCAACTTTTACAGACGAAAAATCAAAGTAAACCATTAAATGGCTTTTTCGACAAATTGCCATCTAGCCACTATTACACGTCATACCGGCTTTTAATCATTTCACATCATAAATTGAAAATTATTTACCTGATAACCAATGCTTTGTTGTGATAACTGATTTTTTAGTTGTATAACTTAAAAATCAGTTATATATTTGGTTTATGGAAGAGTTAACCAAAGCAGAAGAACGTATCATGCAAATTCTATGGAAATTAGAACATGCATTTGTGAAAGATATTATTGAGCAAATAGATGATGAACCCAAACCGCCTTACAATACCATTTCGTCTATAGTACGATTATTGGAGAAAAAGGTTACGTGAGTTACAAAGCCTACGGAAAAACCTACGAGTATTTTCCTGCCATTAGTAAAGAAGAGTATGCTAAAACCAGCTTCTCAAAATTGTTTGCTGGCTATTTCGATAATTCGCCTAAAAGTTTGCTGTCTTTTATGGTAAAGCAAGAGAAACTGAGCGAGGCAGATATCGAAGAACTCAAATCGCTTATCAATAAAAATTCTTAATATGGAATTGTTTAACGACCTATTAAAAGCCAGTGCATGTTCGGTACTGTTTTTCGCCTTTTATTTGTTGGTGCTCAAAAAGCTTACTTTCTTTAAGCTGAATAGGTTTTACCTCTTGGCAACGTTGATATTGAGTTTTTTAATACCAGCGTTGAATATTACTGTGGAACGGCAGGTAGCGCAGGCATTGTCAATTGCGGAAGAGGTTGCAACATTTGACCAGACAGCACAAACTGAGGCTATGCCAACTGAATTTACTGCATTACAAACCTCGCCTGTAGCCCCAAGTTTCGATTGGTTCTCGTTATTGCCATACCTCTATGCGGGCATAGTGCTTATCTTGGTGGGTATCGGTTTTTGGCAGTTGATTTCGCTTTTGTGGCATGCCAGAAGCAATCAAAAAACTACCTGTGGATTAAAATTGGTAGTTAAAAGATCTGGCTTTACAAACTGCTCGTTCTTTAACTACGTTTTTGTAGATCAGGAGAGGCTAACCGAACAAGAACTAGCTGTGCTTTTAAGGCACGAGCAGGTACATGCCCAACAATATCATTCTATAGATAAAATCATCATGATGTTAGCAAAGGCGGTAATGTGGTTTAATCCAGTAGTGTATCTATGGGACAAGGCCTTGGAGCAGCTGCACGAATATGAAGCAGACGAAGCTACTTCTGCGCATTTTGGTTCAAAAGAATATGCTTCGTTACTACTTAGGTTAGCGGTAAGCAAAAGCAATACCCCACTAATTCACAATTTCGTGAAAAGCCCTATCAAAGAGCGTATCAAAATGTTATTCAACTCAAAATCAAAGAATATGAAAAAGTTAATGTATATGCTGGTTGTGCCTATAGTTTTAGGTTTAATCTGGGGGTTTACGGTGGAGGTGGTAGAGGTGTCGGTATCAAAAGAACTGGTAAAAGCCAAAGAGGAAACAGATCCTATCATTGGTAAAACTATCAAAGGAACTGTAGAAGATATCACTGCCGAATCAAAGTTTTTTAAAACGATTCATTTTAAAACAAATGGCAAAATATATTTGATCAACTATATGTCTTTTATTAAAATAAATATAGGGGATGAGTTAACTATCAAAATCAGTTCAAAAAAAGAGAGTGCAAAAATAGACGAAAACAAGAAAGTTGTTTACCAAACTCCGGTTTATAGCATGGATCAGGCTTTTAATGCCAATGGTGATTCGTTAATTGTAAAACCTAAAATAAAAAAACATGCTTTTCTGTATGAAGGCAATAAAGCTAGATATGCAACGAGCAAGATTAATGAAATAGAAAGAAATTCGTTCGGCTATGCTACAAAAATCCAATTGAATGATGGTACATTTTCGCTTATTTTTGATATTGGTTCGTTAAAAACAAAAGCTAAAAGTTTTAAAGTTGGTGATGAAGTGCTGGTTAAATTTATTGGAGAAAAACTAATAGCAAAAAATACTTACACTTCTAGTAAGCTAATTGCGATGTATAGTCAACCAAAAAAAGTTTCAGTTGATCAATTCAACTTTGTACAGTAGGTTTTACAGCAGCGAAGGTTTCCAGAAGTCAGATGGTAAAGCCTTTGAACCCACGGTAGACGAACTGAAGTCCATAGTTAAAATCATTTCAGCTTCAAAAGCCGAAACATTTTCTAAAAGAGGTATCGCCAATTTAGAAGATGCGGTAATTATGGTTGATGATGTCAAATTGGAAGCGAAAAAAATCACTTTGCTTAAAGAAGGTGGGATTAATGCAAGTGATGCAACTATTTATTTCCCAGATGGAAAAGTGAAAAAATACGGACTTGTAATTTATAATACTAAACAGAAGGTATTTGGTGGTTACGAGAATGCTGCTGCTAACGATAGTAAACTTCCAAAGGTAATTTCTGGTCCAGGTAAGGAGGGTAATTTAGAGCTTAGTAAAGATGTTTCTATCGCTAAAATGCGCTATCAAGCTTCAGATTCGGTTAGGGTAAATAAAATTTTTGAAAGCATGCTGCTTAGTGGTAAAGCCGAACTTGACATGGAGAAATATAGAGCTAAAGGTAGGGTTATTCATTTAGATAATACCAACCAAATGGTAACTGTTTATTTAGGTTACGTAAAAGATGAAAACAATTTAAAAATAGAAGCCGAGGTAATAGAAATAGATTTAAAGAACAATAGATATTTTACTAAAAATTACTCGAAGTAACATCCTTGCTTTGGTTTCGAAAATTAGACTAAGCCCTCCCCAACGGGGAGGGTTGGGAGGGCTTTTACAACTCCCCCAGCTTATAAGTTCTTTCCATATTGTTCATTACATCTTCCTTGTAAAACAGCACCTCTTTAAACTCGCCTTTGCTGTACATTTCTGCTTGGTCGTTAAAATGTTTCGAATTTGGATTGCCACTGTTGCCGCCTGCTAAAATAGATTTTGCCTTTATTTTGGTGCCAAATTCTACGGCACAAACAAAACTATTGCCACTGTAGCCATAGCGTTTATTAGTGCCAAACTGGTTGCTTCGGTACGAGGGAAGTTGTCCCCATAAAGCAGAGCCAAAAGCTACAGGAATACTTGGTGCAGCATCGTCGTATTTTTCGTTTACGGCTCCTGTTATGCGCTGAAAACGATTGACTTCGCCCCAAGGCATTTGCCATTTGCCAAAACGTTTGTTCAAATCATCAACCGTAGCTTTAAGTGGCTGCAGTAAAGTTTCGGCTTTTGCAGTTTTGGAAAATTCTATCGTTTTTTCTACTTGGTCTTTCTCGCCTGGGTTAACATACACATTTTGAATGGCTCTACTCAAACGAGGTGCCCATTCCATGGCTAAAGTGGCAGCTATAGAGGTGGTTGAAGAATGATAATCCCATTTTTTTAGTTCCGCAATAGGTTCTTTTAAGCTTGCTTTCATTGCATTTTCTGCAGGAAGCTGATCGTAAGCCTTAATTAGAGCGGGCAATAAAACTTCAAATGCAGGTAAATAAGTATCGTAGCCTAAAGCAATTATCCCATCCAAATCATATTGTTTTGGTTGTTTCAATAATCTTAGAGCAGCTATTCCTCTAAAATTCTCGCCATCGGGTGCCATGTATGCTGGGTAATTGGCTTTTTTCGGGCTGTTTTTTCCTGCCGCCGTAAAAGGCGTAGAATTGCAGTTTTGCAACCAGCCGTTGCTCGGGTTGTAAATATGCACACTCTCACTGACTGGGTGTAGGCCTTGCCAAGCGGTTGCCGTTGTAGTGGCATCTACTGGTTCGCTCCAATTGTAAGCGGTATCACGTTTGGGTATAAAATTGCCGTGCCAGTAGGCGATATTTCCTTTGGCATCTGCATAAACGGTATTGTTTGAAGCATTGGCGGTTAAATCCATCGCTTTTTGATAATCTTCAAAACTCTCAGCTTTAGTACGTACCCAACTTTGCACCAAGCTTTGCGGATTTTGGTTTTTGTGTTTTAAGCTAATCCACCTGCCATCTCTACTGGCCATTATGGGGCCGTTATGCGTAAAGTAGGTTTCAAACTTTTTAGTTTTCAGTACACCATTTTCTAGGTATTTTATTTCGATGTTTTTTTTCTCTAAGGGATAAAGTCTCTTGTCGAAAGTATAGTAGTAAGTGTCTTTTAGCTTGGTAATTTTCTCGGCATACATATCGGCCACATCTACATTGTTAGAAGTGTGCATCCAACCGCAAAACTCATTAAAGCCTTGGTAAATGAAAAACTGGCCCCACGTAACAGCACCATAGGTGTTTAATCCTTCTTGGCTTTGTATATGTATTTCTGGCCTAAAATAAAAAGTAGTATGCGGATTAATGTACAACATCGCATTACCTGTTTTACTCATTTTTGGTGCAAATGCAAATCCGTTAGAGCCACTAAATTGATCGCGTATTTGCGGAATGTAGCCCGTAGGCGAAGGGTCATTGGTGTAGAATTTTTTCAGTTCTGCTACAGTTAAATTGCCAGTGCTAATGGCGCCAATGCTCCCATCTGTCCAAAGGAAAGGATACCAAGGTTTAAATTTGGTAAGTAGTGCGGGTTTAACTCGTGGGTTTTTATAGAGGTAAAAATTAATGCCATCGGCATAAGCTTCTAGCAATTTCTTCATCCAAGGTTCTGCTTTTTTGTAATCGTTAATGGCTTGGGTACTATCAATCAGCAAGCGAATTTGCAAATCGTTGTACAGCATTTTTTCGCCTTCAAGCTCTGATAACCTGCCTAGTTTCTCAATGTAGTTGAGCTCAATTCTTTTGAAATCATCTTCGCATTGTGCATATAGCATTCCAAATACAGCGTCGGCATCGGTTTTACCGTAAATATGTGCAATGCCCCACTTATCCCTGATAATTTCTATGCGTTGTGCTTGTTTTACCCAATCGCCAATTTCTTTGCTACTTGGTTCTTGTGCTAAAACGAAAAGAGGTAGAAGTAATAGAGAAAATAGTAAATTTTTCATCAGCCTTAATTTATTTAACAAGATAGCTACAAATACACCGAATTTTCGAGTGCATTTTTTTTAAAGCGTTTATGAATATCAACATACAGAAGCAAGCTTTGTATAGCTGTTGCCAACAATATCTCTAAAAAGACTCTGCAAAGCTAATGTAAAACCCACTTTGGCGTTTTTCGTTTGGTCTTTTTCGCCAACACCATAGTCTAGGCGTATACTTAAGCCTTTTTCTGGATCAAAAAAGTACCTTCCTCCCAAGCCGTAGTTTGGCTTTAAGTCTTTCAAAACAGATTCATTATTGGCAAAAACTTTTCCTGTGCCACCAAATAGCACAAGTCCCAATCGCTCCATAAAACGATAACGTATTTCGGCCTGTGCGGCCAGTAAGTTTTCATCTCTATAGCGTCCGCCGTAGTAGCCTCTCATAATTTCGTCGTTACCCAGCTGTGGATAAAGATAAAATGGTGTGTTGCGGTCACTTTGTACTGTTTGATAAAAGCCTTGAACACCAAGGATTATTTTTTTTGCAAGCGGCCAAAAATTCCGGATGTTGACTCTTAACTGGCTTCCTGTGAAATTTTCTCTGCCAAATATTGGAGGTGCATATTGGTAGCTAATGCGACCAAAAAATCCTTTGGTTGGGTAATTGTTAGAGTTTCTGCTGTCATAACTTTGAGATAAACCTATGGAAAGTACTTTTCCGCCATCTTTGTCGTACACCTTTTGCTCACTATCGTAAATCCCTCCCGAAAGCTTATCCGTAAATTTTTGTTGCTCAAAGGCTAAAGACAATCCGGTATAAACATTTTTTGCTATGGCTTTTTCAGCATCAAACTGCATTTTTACCAGTTGCTGCACCAACCTATCTTGGTCGTCTTCTAACGTATAATTCCCGATGCCATAAAAATTGAAAGGCATTTCTTTAAACTTTAGTTCACCTAAAAAATGCAGATCATTGTTTTTAGTCCAGGCATCGCCCCTTAGTGTAATATTATATGTTCCAGTAGTAGAATATGAAGCTGCTCCGAAAAAATTAGAACTCCTGTTTAAAGTGTCTTGTTTGTCTACGTAAAATGAATAGATACTGCCTAGTCCGAATTCAAAGCCTGTTTCTTGTGCATAGCCAAATACTGGGATAGGCATAAAGCTTGCCTTGCGGGTAGTGTCTTTTTCGTTAGAGAAAATACGTTTGATAAATCCCAGTTGTGCCAAAACAACGTTCGCATAGCAAAAGATTAAAACCGTAAGTGCTAATTTTTTCATCGGTTACAAAGTAAATGAATTTATATGGATTAGGATAATCATTACTTATATTGGACTACTTAATACTCGATGATGAAAAAAACTCTCTTTTTTGCGCTACTAATTTGTGTTTCAGTTGCTCATGCGCAAGTTGCTACGCTACTTGTAAACAACGAAGCCAGCGTTTTACAGCCTTACATCAGTCAGTACCAAGCTGATAAAAATATGCTCAATAGAAAATATGCCTTAAAGCAATCTGAAGAATATTATTTAAGGATGGAACTTTTTTATGCGGATTGGCAGCGCCAGTTAAAAAGCTTGTCCTTTGCCAAACTTTCTCAAAATGAAAAAGTCGACTATATTTTGTTGAAGAGGGATATTGGTGCTGACGCTCGTAATTTACAAACGGCTTTTGCTGAATTTAAGGAAAGTAATTTTTTACTGCCTTTTGCGGCGCTGATCACTGATTTTGAACAGAAACGTAGGGTAGGCAAACAACAAGACGGTGCAACGACTGCCGCAACTTTTGGCCAACTGAAATTACAGCTATCAACGGTAAAATCAGCGGTAGAGAGAAAGGATATAACCGTAAATGTAATGCAGGCCAAGTGGGCACAGCAAGCGTTAGCGCAATATGCAGCAACGTTTACCGAAGCCTACAAATTCTACGATGGTTACGATCCTCAGTTTACAAAAGCTACTAAAGTGGCTTATGCTGAAGTTTTAGCGGCCTTTAAAGCGTACAATGACGTGCTGGCCAAGATGGAGAAGCAGGCTAGTGCTTCGGATGATGGATCAGGAATTGTTGGTAATCCAATAGGACGAGCAGCCTTAGTTGATGGATTGCAAGATGAAATGATTGCCTATACTCCTGAACAATTGACAGCTATTGCTCAACGAGAGTTTGCCTGGTGCGATGCGGAAGTAGCAAAAGCTGCACGTGAAATGGGTTTTGGTAATGATTGGAAGGCTGCGCTGGAAAAAGTGAAAACCGCTTACCCGCCTTTAGGTAAACAGCCGGAGTTAGTATTTGAATTAGCGAATGAAGCTATCGACTTTGTGGAGAAAAATAAACTAATTACCGTACCATTCATGGCAAAAGAAGGTTGGCGTATGCGCATGTTAACGCCAGAAGAACAACGTTTTGCTCCTTTCTTTTTAGGCGGCGAATCGGTGTTGATTGCTTACCCTCACGAGAGCATGAGTGAAGAAGCCAAGATGATGACCTTGAGGGGTAATAACCGACATTTCTCGAGAGCTGTAGTTTTTCATGAATTGATACCAGGACATAACTTACAATACTACATGCAAAGCCGATACAAGCCTTATCGTAGAGCTTTTAGCACACCATTTTGGACAGAAGGCTGGTCGCTGTATTGGGAAATGTTGCTATGGGACAATAACTTTGCGAAATCTCCAGAAGATAAGTTGGGCATGCTTTTTTGGCGTATGCATCGTTGTGCCCGTATCATCTTTTCTACTAAATACCATTTAGGTAAGTGGACACCAAAACAATGTATCGATTTTTTAGTAGAGCGTGTGGGTTTTGAAAGAGCAAATGCAGAGGCAGAAGTGCGTAGGTCTTTCACTGGAAATTATGGTCCGCTATATCAGATTGGGTACATGTTAGGCGGACTGCAATTTAGGGCGTTGCAAAAAGAGTTAGTGCAAACAGGCAAAATGAACAATATTGATTTCCACGATCGTATTTTAAAAGAAAATTGTATGCCTGTAGAAATGGTAAGGGCTTTGTTGACTAATCAAGCATTAACAGAAGATTTTACCACAAAGTGGAAGTTTGCTGGAGAGGTGGAGTAAGATCTTATGAAAAGTAATGAACTAAGAAATGAAAGTATTGTATTACTTCCTATATAAAATATTGATAAAAAGCAGGAGAGAGGAAGATCCTGGAGGCGCTACTGCGATAATCTTAGGGTTTACATTTTTTTGGAATATTATAATTCTATTGAAAATGAGTTTTCCTTCAGGCTATTTCAATATGCCTAAAGAACAAGCCGTATTTATAGGGATTTTTGTTGGGATAATATTTTTTGTGCCTATTTATTTTTTTCTTTATAAGAGACGTGATAAAATAATAACCGATGTTGAAAGTTTCTCTAAAAAAAGATACTTGATAGGTAAGGTTGTTAGCTATTCATATTTCTTAGTTACAATCATTTTTACGTTTTATTATCTCTTTACCCACTAAGTGATGGTGTTCGTGTTATAAACCGAATGGCGGTGTAAAGCCCGCAAGCGAGAGAAACGAGTGCGGACTTAGAACGAACAGCCGGACTTTCGGAACATAGTACTACTGCAATTGCTTTTCAAAATAATTATCCCGCAGATTTTCACAGATACCCTCGCAGATTTCGTTAATTCGTACCTGCTAAAATCTGCGGCTCTTATCTGCGCTCATCAGCGGGAAATATTGGGTAATTGCTTTTCAAAATAATTATCCCGCAGATTTTCACAGATACCCTCGCAGATTTCATTAATTCGTACCTGCTAAAATCTGCGGCTCTTATCTGCGCTCATCAGCGGGAAATATTGGGCATTGTTTTTCAAAATAACTATCCCACATATTTTCACAGATGCCCTCGCAGATTTCGCTAATTCGCATCTTCTAAAATCCGCGGCTTTAATCTGCGTTTATCAGTGGGAAACTTAACCTCTAGAGCAATCCGGAATAAAAATTAATATTCTGCTTGCATAATAAAAATCAATTCTATAAATTTGTTATGCAAGCATAGTAATTTAATGAAGCAGAAAGAGACCGTAGATTATTTTTTAAAGATAGTTTGGCAAAATGTGTCGAACACTTACAACCAAGTTGCTGCTGGTTTTGGCATTACGCAGGCTATTGGCTATATGCTAATCAATATCGAGGCCGAGGGTACTGCGGTATCTGCTTTGGCTGCGCTACTTGGCGTAAAAGCCACAAGTTTATCGCGGATGCTAAACAATATGGAAGAATCTGGGTTGATTTATAGAGAGGCATCTGAAGGAGACAAGCGATCGGTAAAGGTTTATTTAACACCTTTTGGCATAGAAAAAAGAAAGCTCGCTCGTGATGTGGTAGTTTCATTTAATGAATACTTGAATGAGCAATTAAGTGCTAAGGAAAGAGAGCAATTAATTAACACACTAGAAAAAATTAACCAATTAACATTGGCTTATCCGCCAGTAAAAAAATAGTATGAACAGAAGCATTAAGAAAGTAGCAGTTTTAGGGTCGGGTATTATGGGTTCTCGTATTGCCTGTCACTTTGCCAATATCGGGGTTGAAATACTATTGTTAGATATTGCAGCAAAAGCACCTGAAGGAGCTGAGCAAAATCATTACGACAAAAATAAAATTGTAAACGAGGCTTTGCAGGCTGCGGTAAAAAGTAACCCTTCGCCTATTTATTCGAAATCGGTAGTACAAAAAATCAGTACGGGTAATTTTGAGGATGATATGCCTAAAATTAGCAGTTGCGATTGGGTAATTGAGGTAGTGGTAGAGAATTTGGACATCAAGCAAAAGGTGTTTGAGCAGGTAGAGCAACACCGCAAGCCGGGCACTTTAATTACTTCTAATACTTCTGGTATTCCTATTCATTTAATGGCTGAAGGTAGAAGCGATGATTTTAAAGCGAATTTCTGCGGTACGCACTTTTTTAATCCGCCACGCTATTTAAGATTGTTGGAAATTATTCCTACACCGCACACTAAACCAGAAGTAGTGGATTTTTTAATGCACTACGGCGATAAGTTCTTAGGCAAAACTACCGTGCTTTGTAAAGATACACCAGCATTTATTGCCAACAGGGTAGGTGTTTATTCTATTATGGCGCTTTTACATTCGGTAGAAAAACTGGATTTGACGGTAGAAGAAGTAGATAAATTTACTGGGCCAGCCTTGGGTAGACCAAAATCGGCTACGTTCCGTACATCGGACGTGGTGGGTCTAGATACCATGATGAAGGTTGCCAAAGGCTTGTATGATAATGTGCCCGATGATAAGGCTCACGACTTATTCAAACTGCCTGCCTACGTAGAAAAGATGGCCGAAAACAATTGGTTGGGCGATAAAACCAAACAGGGTTTCTATAAAAAAATTAAAAATGCGGATGGGAAGAGTGAAATTTTAGCGCTCGACCTGAAAACTTTAGAATACAAACCTAAACAGAAAATCAAATCAGCTACGCTAGAAATGACCAAAAGCATTGACAAGGTGGGGGATAGGATGAAGGTTTTTGCTGCAGGAAAAGATAAAGCGGGTGAACTGTTCCGTACTTCTTTTTCGGTTTGTTCGAATATGTATCTGACCGTATTCCGGAAATTGCCGATGAGCTTTACAAAATTGACGATGCAATGCGTGCTGGTTTTGGCTGGGAGTTGGGGCCGTTTGAGGTTTGGGATGCCGTAGGTGTAGCTGATGCCATTGAAGGAATGCAAAAATATGGCAACAAACCAGCGGCTTGGTTAACTGAGATGCTGGCGGCCGGGCATACTTCTTTTTATAAAGTGGAAGATGGCGTGAAGAAATATTACGATATCCCTTCTAAAGGCTACAAAGAAATTCCTGGCACGGCCGATTTTATCATCCTTGAAAATTTAAAGGATAGCGGAAAAGTGTTGTATAAAAACGCAGGCGCATCTATTATTGATTTGGGCGATGGTATCTTAAATGTGGAATTCCACTCGAAGATGAATACCATTGGTGGCGATACTTTAACGGCCATTAACAAAGCGATTGACCTGGCCGAGAAAGATTACAGAGGTGTGGTGATTGGAAACGATGGTGCTAATTTTTCTGCTGGGGCCAACGTGGGGATGATTTTCATGATGGCCGTAGAGCAGGAGTGGGATGAGTTGAATATGGCCGTGAAAATGTTCCAAAATACTTCGATGCGCATTCGTTATTCTTCGGTTCCGGTAGTGGTAGCTCCACATAATCTAACTTTAGGTGGCGGTTGCGAGTTCAGTCTGCATGCCGACCACGTGCAGCTAAGTGCAGAAACTTACATGGGCTTGGTAGAGTTTGGTGTGGGCGTAATTCCTGGTGGTGGTGGAACAAAAGAGTTTGCTCTAAGAGCGTCTGATGAATTTGCCGACGACCAAATTGTGCAAAATGCGTTGAAAAATCGCTTTTTAACTATTGGTATGGCGAAGGTTTCTACCTCCGCGGTTGAGGCTTTTGAGTTGGGTTACTTGCAGAAGGATAAAGTACTCGATCAGCATGAACCGTAGTCGCTTAATTGCAGATGCCAAAGCTAAAGCAATAGAACTGGCCGATGCAGGATATACGAAACCAGTTCAGCGCAAAAACATTAAGGTGTTAGGAAAGCAAGGTTTAGGCATTGTTTACGCTGGTGCAAATACGATGTACTCGGGTAATTACATTTCAGAACATGATAAGAAAATCTCAGAAAAGCTCGGTTGGGTAATGTGCGGTGGCGATTTGTCTTCTCCAACGGAAGTAACAGAGCAGTATTTGCTGGATTTAGAAAGGGAAGCATTTTTATCGCTTTGCGGAGAACGAAAAACTTTAGAGCGCATACAAAGTATAGTGACGAAAGGTAAGCCGTTGAGGAACTAGATTTGAATAAGAAACAAAGAACAAGGAGTAAGGAATAAAGACAGGATGCATAATTTTAGACAACTGCAAATTTGGAAAGAAGGAATGGAAGTAACCAAACAGGTTTACTTGCTATTAGCAAAGTTTCCTTCTTCAGAAAAGTTTGGCCTAATTTCTCAAATTTCTAGATGTGCCATTTCTGTTCCTTCTAATATTGCCGAAGGTTCATCAAGGTCATCAAATAAAGAATTTTCACACTTTTTATCTATCGCTTTAGGTTCTTTATTCGAGCTGGAAACACAACTTTTACTATCAACCGAGCTTGAAATTATAAGTAAGGAACAATTAGGGTCGAGTATTGAAAGTATAATTCATTTACAAAAGAAAATATCGGCTTTTAAAAAAACATTGAATTAATAATATTGGTTAAGGCGCTTGGTCTTTATTCCTTGTTCCTTAATCCTTAATCCAAAAAGAATGGAAGCATACATAATAGCAGGACTAAGGACAGCAGTAGGCAAAGCGCCTCGTGGTGTATTTCGTTTCACCAGAGCTGATGATTTGGCAGCCGATGTAATTAAGCAATTGGTGGCATCAGTACCGAATTTAGATAAGGAGCAAATTGATGATGTGATTGTAGGAAATGCTACACCAGAAGCAGAACAAGGTTTAAATATTGGCCGTATGATTAGCTTGATGGGCTTGGATACCGATAAAGTGCCAGGTGTAACCGTAAATAGATATTGTGCTTCGGGCTTAGAAACTATTGCTACGGCGGTTGCTAAAATCAAAGCTGGTATGGCTGATTGTATCATTGCTGGTGGGGTAGAGGTGATGTCGGGTATGCCATTTGGTGGATGGAAATTAGTGCCGAACCCCGATGTAGCTAAAACCAACCCAGATTGGTACTGGGGTATGGGCTTAACAGCAGAAGCGGTAGCAAAAGAATACAATGTGAGTAGGGAAGACCAAGATGAGTTTGCTTTTCAATCGCACATGAAAGCTATTGAAGCGATTAAAAATGGGCATTTGAAAGCAGGCGTCGCACCAATTACGGTCAACGAAACTTACTTAGATGATCAGCTAAAAAAGAAAACTAAATCTTACGTGGTAGATACTGATGAGGGCCCAAGGGCAGATACTACCATTGAGCGATTAGCGAAGTTAAAGCCCGTGTTTGCGGCCAATGGTCGCATCACTGCGGGTAATTCTTCGCAAACGTCAGATGGTGCCGCTTTTGTATTGGTCGTTTCCGAAAAGAAAATGAAAGAGCTAGGTGCTGAACCAATTGCTCGTTTGGTAAGCTATGGTGTAGCTGGCGTTCCGCCAAGAATTATGGGTATTGGCCCAATTGAAGCTATTCCAAAGGCTTTAAAAATGGCTGGAATGGAACAAAGCCAAATCGACTTAATCGAGCTCAATGAAGCTTTTGCATCGCAATCTTTAGCGATTATCAGAACTTTAGATCTAGATCAGAGCAAAATCAATGTTAACGGTGGAGCAATTGCACTTGGCCATCCGCTAGGTTGTACAGGAGCTAAACTTTCGGTGCAGTTATTTAACGAAGCCAAGCGCAGAAACGCTAAATACGGTATGGTAACAATGTGTGTAGGTACAGGGCAAGGTGCAGCGGGGATATTTGAAGTGTTCTAGGGATAAAAGAACAAGGAGCAAAGAACAAAGATTTGATGAAACATCGTCATTGCGAGGCACGAAGCAATCTTACAACGAATAATAAAATGCTTTAGGATTGATTCGTGCCTCGCAATGACGGCAATGAAAATATTTTAAAATGACAATTTCGGTTAAGGCACTTGGTCTTTATTCCTTGCTCCTTAATCCTTAATCCAAAATACAATGAGCAAAACAATCAAAGGCGGAGAATTCTTAATTAAAGAAACTTCTTATCACGATGTATTTATTCCAGAAGAGTTTGATGAAGAGCAGCAAATGATTGCGCAAACCTGTCGCGATTTTTTAGCAGCAGAAGTTTATCCTAACCTGGAGAAATTAGACAGCCATGCTGATCCAGAACTAATGCCAAACCTCTTGGCAAAAGCAGGAGAATTGGGGATTTTAGGTGTTTCGGTACCTGAAGAATATGGAGGTTTTGGCAAAAACTTCAATACTTCCATGTTGGTGGCCGATGTTGTTGGGGCAGGGCATTCTTTTGCGGTAGCTTTGTCTGCACATACAGGAATTGGTACCTTGCCAATTTTGTATTATGGTAACGAAGAGCAAAAAGCGAAATACATTCCGAAACTAGGAACTGGCGAGTGGAAAGCAGCCTACTGCTTAACCGAACCAAACTCGGGCTCTGATGCTAACTCGGGCAAGACAAAAGCAAAATTGAGCGAAGATGGTAAACACTACATCATCAACGGACAAAAAATGTGGATTACCAATGGTGGATTTGCAGATATCTTTATCGTTTTTGCCAAAATTGATGACGACGAAAACTTGACCGCTTTTATCGTAGAACGTGATTTCGGCGGCATTACCATGAACCCAGAAGAACATAAAATGGGGATCAAAGGTTCCTCTACCCGTCAGGTGTTTTTTAACGATTGCCCTGTGCCAGTAGAAAATATGCTGAGCGACCGCCAAAATGGTTTCAAGATAGCAGTAAACATTTTGAATATTGGTCGTATCAAACTTTCGGCTGCCGCAATTGGCGCTTCAAAAGCTACCATTAATACTGCGGTAAATTATGCGAATGAGCGTCAACAGTTTGGTAGGTCGATTTCTAAATACGGTGCTATCCGTTATAAAATCGCAGAAATGGCAGCCAAAGTTTATGCAGTAGATGCAGCAAACTACCGTGCCGGACAAAACATAGATGACACCTACGATGCGCTAGTAGCCGATGGCATGGAACCAGGCAAAGCAAAGCTGAAATCGGTAGAGCAATTTGCCGTAGAATGTGCCATTTTGAAAGTTTGGGGATCTGAAGCATTGGATTATGTGGTAGATGAAGGTGTGCAAATTTACGGTGGTATGGGCTACAGTGCCGATGCACCAATGGACAGAGCGTACCGTGATGCCCGTATCAACAGGATTTTCGAAGGTACGAATGAGATCAATCGTTTATTAACGGTGGACATGATGTTGAAACGTGCCATGAAAGGCGAGTTGGATTTGATGGGGCCTGCAACAGCGGTAGCCAACGAATTGATGTCTATTCCAGATTTTGGAGAGGAAGACGATACTCTATTTGCCGCAGAAAAGAAAACACTGCAAAATTTAAAGAAAGCAACATTGATGGTGGCTGGCGCTGCGGTGCAAAAACTGATGATGAGCTTGAGTAAGGAGCAAGAGATTTTAATGAACATCGCCGATATGGCAAGTTACGTTTACGTGGCAGAATCAGCGATGCTGAGAACAGAAAAATTAGTGAGCATGAAAGGCGAAGAGGCTTGTAAAGGCCAGTTAGATCTAATGCGTATTTATTTTGTGGAAGCGGTAGATGGCGTAGCTAAGGCAGGTAAAGAAGCGCTTTGGGCTTTTGGCGAAGGCGACGAATTACGAATGATGTTGGTTGGCTTGCGTCGTTTTACCAAAATGGAACCTTTTAATGTGAAGCAAGCCCGTCAAAATGTAGCAACGCAGATTACAGAAGCGAATAAGTATATTTTTTAGGGATTAGTTGCTAGGTACTAGGAGTTAGGTCTGAGCTAAATGGCATAAGGTTTAAGGTCTGGATAATTTATATTTTCAGGCTTTAAACCTTTTTTGTTAGAGAAAATCCCACCCTAAACCCTAAAAACTGTTAAATTTGGTTAAAAATTGCGGCATCGGCTTTAAAAGCTTATTTTTGCTGGATGAAGTTGAAAACGAAGTTTTTACTGATGCTTGTTGCAGTGGTTGCTGTAGTAAGTTCTTGTAGTAAAGATGATTATGATGCAGAAAAGCAATTGGCAGTGGATGATGCGCTAATTGTAGACTTTATTGCCAAAAACAATATCCCAGCAATTAAGCACAGTTCTGGTTTATACTACCAAATCATTACACCTGGCGATGGGGCTAGTGTTACTGCGGCTTCTACAGTGGGCGTAGTCTACACAGGTAAGTTGTTGAACGGTACTCAGTTCGATCAGGCAACAAATACGGTTTCCTTTCGATTAAGTGGAGTGATCCCTGGCTGGACAATCGGTGTGCCCTTAATTAAAGTTGGTGGCCGTATCAGGTTAATTATCCCATCTACATTGGCTTACGGAAACGAATCTCCCGGGGCGGGCATTCCCAAAAATGCTGTTTTAGATTTTACTATCGATTTACATAATGCACAATAAAAATTTAATGCGTAAAATAACCACCTATATCCTAGCACTTGTTAGTGTAGTAACAATTTTTACTTCTTGTAAAAAGGAGTACGAAACCGTTGAGGAGTTAGATGATAAAAATATCCAAACATATAAAGCTGCAAATAGTAGCTTGTCGTTTACGGATACTGCAGGGTATAGTTATGCCATTACTGAAGAAGGAAGTGGAGCACATGTACTAAATTCAGATTCTGTTTATTATTCTTATGCATTTAAGTCTATAACTGGTGCGGTTTATAACCAAACTAGTGATTTAATGATTCCTGGAACTTTTTTAGGTTATACAGACCAGTTTGCTATTGGTAGTACAGCTTATTTGTTTAAGCCAGTAAGGGAGGTGTTAGCTAAACTAAAAAGAGGGGGAAGGGCTACACTTCTTTTACCTTCTAGAATGGCATTTGGTAAAAATGGACTTTCAAATTTTGGTATCGGATCTAACGAAACTATTGTGGTGGAGCTAGGATTGTACACTTATGAGAAAAGACATGAAGTTGATGGTTTTGAAATTTCTACCTTTATTGCTAGAAATAATCTAACATTAGCTACAGATCCTTCTGGGGTTAAATTTAATATAAATGCGGAAGGTACTGGTACAGATGTGATAACAGAAAAATCTACTGTGGTAGTTAATTATACGGTTAGAAGTTTAGATGGACTTGTGTTGGAGGCGGCAACAGGTTATACGACTCGGTTAGATATGCCAGGGTTATATAAGGGTTGGACAATAATGATACCGAAACTTACTTCTGGCGGAAAGATGAGGATGGTACTCCCTACTCATTTAGGGCAAGGTAGACCATTAGATTTCGATATAGAAGTTACCAGCGTAACAAACGATTAAGTAATTAATTGGTTAATGTAACTCTTTTTGATTAGAAGCTGTCAAATTAAACCTTAGAACAAAATATTTTAAATTAAAACGACAATTCCTAATTTTAAGAATTGTCGTTTTTGCATTTTGATGTTTAAGAAAAGTAGATGTGCTCAAGTTTAATTCTTTTCTTTTAATTGAGATTTCTATTGAGTTCATAATATTCTCACACGTCCAAAATAACTACTCACATTTCCGCCGGCTGTATTTGTAGAGGCAAATGGGGGGCCAGTTGATACTACTTTACTAGGATAACCACTAGTCCAAGCCTCATATCCTACAAGATTACCATCATCTTGAACTACCCATATCGATTGGGTTCCTCCGTTAACTCCAGCCGACCAGTAGATTGAACCATCCCATCTATGACATACTATATTGCCATCATGCTGAAATTTAACGGTTGCACTACTAAAGTAATTTTCGTTTGCTGCCCATAAAACAGTTGAACCATTAGTTAGTACTAGATTTCCGTCAAGTTGATAGTAAAGTGAATAAACTGAATTGAGAGATTTAGCTATAAGCGTTCCTTTATTATAAGTTCCTAACGCGGCTTCTTGGTGCAGGCCTGGAAGATACGGTGATTGATTTATGTAAGAAGTCTTACCGCTAACTATTGAAGAACTATTTAATTCAAGTTCGGTTCCTACTGGATAATAGCTTTCGCTTTGTTTCTCTGTCTCATTAGTGAGTTGTGTTTCAGCTTGGTCTTTTTTACAAGATAAAAATACCGACATTAAAAGGGCGATTTTTAGAATTTGTTTTTTCATTTTTTTGAGTTAATTTCTAGTAAGATAAATAAATATTACAGGTATTGCAATGAAAAGATCAGTTATCTCATTTCGCCACGTTGTGAATGTGATGAATTCTATTTTAAAGCTTTCTTGTAGGCCTCTAATACTCTCTTCCTCGCAAATTCGTGGTTTACTATTGGCATTGGGGCAATTGCCTTTTTATATTCAGGTACCCATTTAAATACATATTCCATTTTAGGATCGAATTTCTTGAGTTGCAGCTCTGGGTTAAATACCCTGAAATAAGGAGCTGCATCGTTGCCGCTTCCGCAGGCCCACTGCCAACCACCAACGTTACTTGCCTGCTCGTAATCAAGCAGCTTTTCGGCAAAGTAAGCTTCGCCCCAGCGCCAGTCAATTAGCAGATGCTTACACAAGAAACTTGCTACTACCATACGCACGCGATTGTGCATAAAACCCGTTTCATTTAATTGTCTCATTCCAGCATCTACCAAAGGATAACCGGTTTCGCCTTTACACCAAAGTTCAAATTCTTTCTCGTTGTTACGCCATTTGATTTGATTGTAAGCAGGTTTAAAAGCACCCTTTACAGTATGTGGGAAATGCCATAAAATCATCATGTAAAACTCTCGCCAAGCCAATTCCGAAACCCATTTATCAGCCTTTTGCGCTAAAGCCTCGCTAGCTACTTTTCTAATACTCACGGTTCCGAAACGTAAATGTAGGCCCAAATGGGTGGTGGCATTTTTAGCGGGGAAATCTCTATCTTTGTCATAGCCCTTTAGCTTTTCTGCAAAGTTTATCGAAGGAAATTTAACGTCGCTTTTTTTAAAGCCAATATCCTTTAAGGAAGGGAATGGAAAAGAAGCTGCTTGATAAAGATTTTTGAAATACTTCTCTGTAGGATACGATTTTAAATAAAACTCATTCAGTTTCGCCTGCCACTGCTTATAGTAAGGTGTAAAAACCGTGTAAGGCGTTCCATCGGCTTTTTTTACCTCATCTTTTTCAAAAATTACTTGGTCTTTAAAAGTATGAAATGCGATATTGTTTTGCTTTAGTAAAGCTTCAATTTCTTCATCTCGCTTTTTGGCATAAGGCTCATAATCGTGGTTAGTGAAAACTTCGTCTACAGTAAAATCTTTAACAATTTCTTTCCAAGCATTTTCTGGATGATCGTATTTTACCAATAAGGAAGAGCCTTTTTCTTTAAGCTGCTCATCTATTTTAGCGAGTTGCTGATGAATAAAATCTACCCTGGCATCAACTTTACTTTTGAGCTTATCTAAAATGTTTTTATCAAAAATAAAAATCACTAAGACTGGGTTTTTGGATTTTAACGCATAATAAAATGCAGCATTATCGTCTAGTCTTAAATCTCTTCTCAACCAGCAAATATTAATTGCAGGCTTATTATTTTTTTCGCTCATATATTGCTTTTAGCGTTTCTTCAAGGTTCAAATATGCAAATTGGAAACCTGTATTCAATATTTTTTGTGAAGAAGTGTTGGTGCTAATTAAAGGTAGTATGCTCATTTCGCCCAAAATTATTTTCAGCATAAATTTAGGCACATTAATTGGCCAAATGGGGCGATGCAGCACTTTGCCGAGTGTTTTGGTAAAGGTTTGGTTAGTTACTGGCGAAGGTGCCGCTGCGTTATAGGCATCGAACATATTTTGGTCTTCCACAGCTTTTACGAAAATATTTACCAAATCATCCAGATGTATCCAAGGCATCCATTGTTTGCCAGAGCCTAAAGCGGTACCGGCAAAAAGTTTTACTGGTTTTTCCATCGTAGGCAGCGCCCCGCCTTTTTCGCTCAGTACAATGCCAATTCTGATTTTTACCACTCTAATGCCTAGTGCAATTCCTTGGTCAGCGGCTTTTTCCCAAGCCAAACAACAATCGGCCATAAAGCCAATTCCGGGCAAGCTTTCTTCGTTTAAAATTTCGTCAGCTCGGTCGCCATAAATACCTACAGCCGATGCCGATATGTAGCTTTCTATAGTAGCATTGGTTGCTGCAACGGCTTTAAAAATTAGCTCGGCTGCTTTTACTCGGCTATCAATAATTTGCTGTTTGCGTTCTTGGGTCCAAGGTTTATCGGCTATGCCTTCTCCCGTTAAATTAATGATGGTATCAATTCCATTAAAGGCATTGTAATCTATGGTTTGTTGGTAAACATCCCAAGTAAAAACCTTCACATCTTTTCTAGTGCTAGGTTTTCTTGCCAAAATGGAAACCTGATATCCGTTAGCCAATAATTTTGAAACAAGTTGTTGGCCAACTAAGCCGGTAGCGCCCGCAATAAGAATATTTTTTGCCATAATAACTAAACCCTAAAGTTAAGATTTAGTTTGTTAAAGCTTTTGTTATCCTACTTTTTTACATACTTCTTAAAAAAATCGATAATAGGCTGGTTAGCATTTCTCGGATATTCGTGACCACCCGCATGAATAAATAATTGAAAGTCGTTGCCATTTTTGCCTGTGTAGGCTGTAATATTGCTGTCTAGTTTTGTGCCTTCTTGCGAGCATCCATTGATGCGTAAAATTTTGTTGTAAGTAATTTTCTGCCAATTAGGTTTTACCAAGGGATCGTTTTCGCCCATCAAATGAAAACCAGATTTAGGAGTATTTAATTTTGGCACGAGTTTTCCACCAGCGGTAGCTGTTGGCGCAAAGGCAGCAAACTCATTGGCTCTGGTAGCCCATAGTAGGTAGGTAAAACCACCTCCGTTAGAGTGGCCGGTAGCGTAAATACGGCTGTCATCTATTTTGTAGTCTTTGCGAAGTGTTTTTAGCATGGCGTCAAAAAACTGAAGATCTCTGTTGTTTTCGGTAACGTCGTTCATTACCCATCCACTCTTTTTCCCCTCTGGGTCGGTTAGCATCCCTTTGGTATTTAATCCCTGTGGGCAAATGAAAATTGCTTCTGGCCAAAGTTTTTCGAAACCTCTTGTTCTGTACATATTAAGCATAGTGCCCCCATGCCCATGAAAGGCAAAAATGATTGGAGTAGGCTTAGTTTTAGCAGTAGCTGGAATGTAAATAAGTGCTTTCCTGTTCTCGCGATTAATCATCCATTCTAAAGTTTTAGGTAAATCTTGCGCTAAAGCTTTGCTAAATGAAATGAACATTAGCAATGTCCAAAATGTAGCTTTTAAAGTGTGGTTGGTTTTCATGATTTTATAGAGTTTAAATTTTGGATAAAGTTTAAATGGATAAAGTAAAAAACTTAGATTGGATGTTGAAAATGACCGTTTTTGCTAAACAATACCCAATAAAAAGCGTTAGTTTTATAAGCATTTCAAAAATTATGGAGAAAGTATTAATTACCCGTCAAATTAGTGACGATGCTTTGGCATTGATAAAAAATTCTGGTTACGAAGTAACGGTTTATACCGAACTTAAAAACATATCTCAAGACGAGTTAATTAAAATGTGTAGGGGCCATGTAGGTTTATTAAGCGTTGGTCCTAATAAAATTGATGAGCGTTTTTTAAGCGCATGCCCGCAATTAAAAGCTATTGCTTTAATGAGTGTTGGTTTCGACAAAGTGGACTTGGCGGCTGCAAATAAACACCGAATGCCGATTAGCAATACGCCAGACGTGCTGAGCGAAGCTACTGCGGATATCGCTTTCTTGTTGATGCTATCGGTAGCGAGGAAAGCTTTTTATATGCACAAAACTATTGAATGGGGAGAATGGGGTTTTTTTGATCCGATGCAAAATTTGGGGCGAGATTTATATGGAAAAACTTTGGGTGTTTTTGGCTTGGGACGTATTGGTTTAGAAATGGCAAAAAAGGCAAAGGCCGCCTATGGGATGAACATCATTTACCATAATAGGAGTAAAAACGAGCAGGCAGAGCAATTGATTGGAGCTAAATACCTGTCGTTCGACGAGCTTTTGCAGCAAAGCGATGTGTTAAGTGTTCATGTGAATTTAACAGCAGAAACTAAAGGGCTTTTTGATAAAAATACTTTTAAAAAAATGAAGCCGAATGCGATTTTTATTAATACCGCTAGAGGCGCAATACACAACGAAGAAGATTTGCTGGCTGCTTTACAGAATGGTATCATTTGGGGCGCAGGTTTGGACGTAACCAATCCCGAACCAATGGATAAAAACAATCCGTTGCTAAACATGGAAAACGTTTGTGTACTGCCGCATATCGGCTCTGCCACTAAAGAAACTAGAGAAAAAATGGCCATGATGGCTGCAGAAAACATGGTGGCAGCATTACAAGGCAAACGTATGCCACAGGTAATTAATTCAGAAGTTTATGGAGCCTAAATTTAGCCGTAGCTGCAAAAATGATCTAATGTTATCATATATCTGTGCATCTGTGCCTAAAATGTTAGCATTTGTTAAAATTTAGAAATGCTATCTATAAAAATTCTATTTTTATTTCATGATAGTTTCTATAAGGAATGAGCATCTAGCGGTAGAGTTTTCTACAAAAGGGGCTGAGCTAAGAAGTATTGTGGGCATAGATAGCTCCATTAATTACATGTGGCATGGCGATGCGCAATTCTGGGGCAAATTTAGTCCGGTACTATTTCCAATTGTTGGTGCCCTTAAAGAAAATACTTACGAATATCAAGGGCAGAGATATACATTGCCACGTCATGGATTTGCCCGTGATATGGAGTTTGAACATGAATTTAGTGGTTCTACAGCGATAGCATTCAAGCTCAAACATACCGAAGAAACATTAAAAATCTATCCTTTCGAATTTGAATTAACGTTACGCTATCGTTTGCGGGGAGCTAGTTTGCAATGTACCTATCAGGTGGTTAATCTCGGTAGCCAAACCATGCTATTCTCTATCGGTGGGCATCCCGCATTTGCGGCGCCTTTAAATAACGAGGGTGTTTATACCGATTATTATCTGCAATTTAATAACGATGACGAACTTACCTTTAATCATATTGAGGATAACCTGATTTCTGATGAAACTACCACTATAGCATTAAATGATAAAATTTTGCCTTTAAAGCACGAGCTTTTTTATGGGGATGCCTTGGCGTTTAAAAACCTAAAAAGTAACCATATCCGTTTACTAAATACTAAAAATTATAAGGGGCTTAATTTTCATTTCGAGGGTTTCCCTTGCTTTGGTGTTTGGGCTGCCATAGATGCAGATTTTGTTTGCTTAGAGCCTTGGTGTGGCATAGCCGATGGGGTTAGCCACAACCAGCAATTAGAAGAAAAAGAAGGTATGCAACGGCTTGCCGCCAAAGAAACTTGGGAGAGAAGTTGGGAAGTTTCTTGTTTTTAGCCTTTAAGGCATTTTTAAATTTACCTATTAAGCTGCGCTGTTATTTTTGTTTTTAAAAGGCAATTTTTTTGATGACCATTATTTTTGTTGTGAAATATTTTTCCCGTTTTGGGTAATATTCTCTATTGTTTTAAATGGGTTTACTCTAATTTAGAATACAAATATAGGTTTTAAGGTAGTTAGGGCGTGTTTGCTCATTGTGGCTTATGTTTTGAGTTTTCATGTGTACAATGAAAACATCTTTACTACTTCTATTAGCTCTATCTTCACTGGTTTCACTTATCAGTGTGTCGTCTTCAAAAGCACAAAGTACTAATTACTACTACAACAATTTTGATAACAATTCAATAGGGAGTGGTATCATAAAAACCAGCGCCGGTGATGAGTCTTTGCAGGTTTCAAATGTAAATCCACTTGTTGGCTCGCATTCTATGGCAAGTACAGGTCTTGGCAATGCTGCAACCTATAAATTTTCATTCATACCTAGCGGTACGAGCTTAAACAACACACAAGCAAATAACAATGGTTGGGAGTGGACAATGATCTACAGGAACAATGGTGGAAATACAGGTGACCCAACCACCATTGACAACAATGAAAATGCTTGGAGATATTGGTTGTATGCCAATAATACAGATGTTACGAATTTACAAGGCTATTATTTGTCTCAGGTAGGTTCGTCTCTAAATATTTATATGAGGGTTAATGGAAACGATACAAGGTTAATATTATCTTATGATTTAACCAATATTGGTGGAAACAATACTACTTACGCTATTAGGGTGCAGCGCATTAATGTTAATGGTTATACCTTTAGGTTGTTTGTGGATCCTTACAATGCTGCAACTACACAAGCAACAACCCTTAGAGCAGAGTTGCTAAATAGTGGTGATAATAATATGTTTAACACTTATAATTACTCTGGTTTACAGTTAGCGTCAAATAGTGTAGGTAGGTTTAAATTTGATGAGCTTAAAATGTACGCTAGAAAAATACAAATTATCGGTGCGAATGGAACTGAAAACGGTATATCTAGTCCTCTGTACGATGGGCAAAAGGATGCTGTAATTTACGGGCTTAAATTTAAAACCCGTGGTCTTTTTGCCGATGTTTATAGAGTTGCATTTGAAATAGAACAAACGGGTTATTACAGTTTTGCTGATATCTTGGAAAACGCAAGGTTGTTTAGGTCGGTAAATGATTACTTTGGCGATGCAGATGATGTGCTGATCAATCAATCTAAATGGGGAGGTGCATTTACGCCTACCATTGGTTATAGAGTTTTAGAGGCTAGTGATTTTAAAGCGCAAACGTTTGCTTCTCTTGGAAGTAGTGATGGGTCTTTGATAGAGGTAGGAAGTTTATTTTTTAAAGTTGATGTTAAGGGCGACGCCTCAACTCGAGGAACATTTACTATCAAATCTCCTAATTATATCGGCGATAATTCTGCAAACTTAAATTATACTACGCAAGGCGATGTCGTTACTGGGGCTAATCCAACTCCTCCAACAACTTCGGTAAAAGTTTTTGACTGGGTAGGCACTACGCCAGTTTGGAGCGCTGCTAGTAATTGGCGCTATCCAAATAACACTGAGCCAAGCACGGCTCCGGGGCCAAATGATCTGGTAAGAATTGGTGTAAATAAGACGTTTTCTAAAGAGCCAATTATTAATGCAAGCACTACAATAGGAAATTTGATTATTGCAGGTACTACAGCTTCGTTGCCTAGTATTAAAATTAATGGAACAAATACATTAACTGTTTCTGGCTCGTTTACCAATCAAACGGCTTCTGCCATATTGGGCTCGGGTAGCTTAACGGTGCAAGGCAATTGGACCACCTCTGGCGGTAAAATAGATTTAACAACAGAGAGCGTTACCGTTAAATTCACTGGGTCAAACGCACAAGCCATAACAGACCAAGGTTCTGATGCTGGAAATGGTGTGATGTTTGGCAACGTTGAGTTTTCTGGTGGTGGCACTAAAACATTGGGCGGCTCTGGCAAGTTTGCAGTGGCTATTGGCAAGTTTCTTACCATGGGGCCTAGCACCATATTAGATGCTGCTGGTAAACTAACTTTAAAAGCTGGCGTCTCAGGAACGGCTTCTGTAGGTGTTATACCTGCTAATTCATCAATACGTGGCCAAGTTACGGTAGAGAAATACGTTCAAGGTGGCTCTAAAGATATGTGGAGGACTTATCGCATGTGGTCTTCTCCAGTATATGATAATACAGCCAATTTTACAAATGCAAATACAGTAAGCAACAGAACCTACAACTTTACCCAGTTTATTGATGATGTAATTATCACGGGAACTGGTGGTGCAGCAAATGGATTTGACGTAAACTTAACCAATAATGCTAGTGCTTGGACATATAACAATGGTTTTATAGCTATCCCTAATATCAATACCTCAATAAATATTGGTCGTGGAGCGTATTTGTATTATCGTGGCAACAGAAATAATTACGAGCAAAAGATCAATGCACCTTATATCGATGCAGAATCCATGATCATTACTTTTAAGGGGACTTTAAACCAGCAAAGCGTTACAGTGCCATTGGTTCATGGCAGTACAGGTTTTAGCATGTTGGGCAATCCCTATGCTGCTACAATAGATTGGAATGCTGTTACTAAAAGTGCCAACATAGATAAAGTAATGCGTATGTGGAATCCTGCGTTTAGGCAATATGCAACGTTCAATGGTGAGTTTGGTGTAAATGGCGGTTCTAACTATATTGGTCCTGGGCAAGCGTTTTTTGTTACCACAAAAGATAATGCCTCGCCATACGTAACTTTTAATGAAAATTCCAAAGTGACCGTAGCATCGGCTCCACAAACGCCGGTATATAATGTAGTAATGAATGTTGGAGAAAAAAGGTTAAGCAGTAACAATGCGGTTATGGCGGTTAATGGAGGTGTGAAGCAACTAGCTTCTACCAAAATTAGAGTAAAGCTTTTAAAGCCAAACGCAGAAAATGCAGATGAGACACTTATTGTATTGAGAGAAAATGAGAAGTCTGACTATGCAGATAGTGACGTGCCTAGAACTGGTGGCGAAACGGTATTCTTGTCAAGTTTGTCTACTGATGCGAAAGAATTGGCTATCAATTATATGCCTGAAATTTCTGCGGTTTCTAGCATTCCCCTGTCGGTAAATGCGTCAAGTAATGGGAACTATTTGCTAGAAATTGAGTTAACTGACTTGCCGCTAGGTTACAGTGTGCAATTAAAAGACAAATATTTAGGCAGCCTCACAGGTTTGGTTGCTAACGGTAATAGTTATAGCTTAACTATAGACAAGGCTAAAGCTACTAGCTTTGGTGCTAATAGGTTCGAACTATTGATTGCCCCACCAACGAGCCTGCCTGTGGTATTTAAAGAATTTAAAGGTAGTGCTGTAAATGAAGGTGTTAGGCTTAGCTGGTCTACTTCTTCTGAAACTGATAACAAATATTTTGAGGTGTTTAGGGCGGGAGAAGAACAGGTTTATACCAGTATTGGCACAGTGCCTGCAAACCAAAAAGGTGCTTATTCTTTATTAGATAAAACACCATTGAAGGGTAACAATTACTACAAGCTAACTCAGGTAGACAAAAATGGAAAATCTTCTGAATTTACTGATTTGGTTGTAGTTAAGTATGATTTGAATGGAAACACGCCTGGCGATATTGCTGTTTATCCAACTTTAGTACAATCTACTTTCACAGTTAAATACAATGGAAGTGCAAATGCCACTAGCTATCTTTTAAGAGTTTCGGATGTAACTGGAAAAGAGATTTATAAAAAAGGGGTCGATAAAAATGACCTGATCAATGGTGTTGCTGGAGATCTGTCTGTTGCACCTAAAGGTGCTTATTTTGTAGCCGTTTTTGATTCTGTGAACGGCAATAAAATTGGCACAGCCAAAATTATAAAGAAATAGCTCGTTGCTAGTAAGTTACTAAGGCTTTGGTTAAAATCTGTATAAAGGTTTTAACCAAAGCTTTTTTTTGATTGAAAATTAGAGGTGTTTCGATGCCAAGTATTTGAGCTGCTGGTTTATTGCCGTCTGCTTTAGCAGGCGTTTCATAAATGTAAAAAGGCTTTAGCCGAATTGCAGTTAATGAGGCTAAAAAGCATTGATGCCTATTTGCTAATCCCTTGGCTAAAGCCAAAAGGGAATAAAGAATACGCTTTTCGCTAGCTGACCTATCTAAAGTCCGTAGAGCCTGCTCCGATTGTCGGAGACTGACATTATTTTAAATTAGACAATGTTGAAGGGTGGCGCTTAAGCCGAACTTAAGTCACTTAACATGATAATGACACCGTGTTATCCAAAAGAATATAAACAGTTTCTAATTAATTGCTATCCTTACCTATCAGTTGCAATCTTGATTTACAAAGGTGTTTTTATGTGTAATATTTACCACTTAAAGAAGTGGTAGTATTTTTTAGTTTATAGCTATAAGTGTTACAGTGTGTAAAAACTACTTAGACTTGAATTTGTAGTTATTCTTTATAAGAGTACTGTAAATGTTTGCCTTCTTAAAAAATGCCTCTATGATAGATGATTTAGAGGTTTTGTAAATATTTAAGTAAGTAATTGAAATATAATGGTTTTTAGGTATTGTTTTAGTGTTTAAATTTTTCGAATTTAGCAAAATTATTTAGTTTACTTAATACTGTGTTTCATTTACTTAAAATATTGAAACTGAAATGTTATGCCTATGAAAATTTCTACTAAAGCAAAAATTGTATTACTCTTTTTATTTGTATTTGCTAATTTGCGGTCTGCTTTTGCTGATGTAATTATTACACAGCCAACTGGTGGACAGAATATTTCTACTGAGAGATCGGTAGGAGGACCTGCTGAGCAGTTTACTGCTATAGGAGATATTGTGATTACCGACCAAATTGGTACAGATTTTCAATCGGGTACTGATCGGAGGATTAGACTAAACGCACCCTCGGGCTGGCAATTTGAGGTAGGCACTGCCTCTGCTGCCCGTACTGGAGCTAGAGTTACAAGTGCTACAGTTATTGAATCTACTGCAACTTATATCGTTATTAGTTATAACGCCAATACTACTGTGGTAGCAAGTAACGCTATTACACTGTCGGGCTTAAGGGTAAAGTCTACTTCTAGGGCTGTGGCATATCCTAATTATATCTTAAGAGCTAATACTACTCGTAACGCTACCATAAGTGGTTTTCCAAATGGTGCTGCCGTGGCTACGCTTTCTAAAGTTGCCGGTGCTTACGTGGGGTTGCAGGTATTATTGCCTGGCCAAGACAATGCCCCAGGTTCGGGTTCGGGAAGATCAAATAGTAACGTTCAAACACCTTTGGCAGGTAGTAGTTTTGCAGTAACAGTAAATGCGGTAGATTATGCTTATAACATCATCACAGCTGCGCCTTCACATCAGGTTTCGGTAACAACAAACAATCCTTACGCTAATATATCGGCGCCAGTTACGCTTTCTGCAGGTACGGCCAGTTTTAACGTAGTTTTAAATACTTATAGCGCTACTTTAACAACCAGTTACTTTACACTAACGGCAAATAACGATACAGATAATGCTATCATTTCTGGCACGAGCTCTAATATTAGGGTTATCGCTGGACCTTTTACTAAGCTATTAACGGTATTTCCGGGAGAAACCTATGCACCAGGTTCGCCAAATGGAAAAATTGGTACGCCAACTGCACCTATTTACGGTGTAAATTATACTTCGGTAGTTTATGCCGTAGACGATTTTTGGAATAAAGCTACGGCTCCAGACCCTACAAATGTAGAGATGTCGGCTAGTGGCGTAACCAATTTTGCTGCCCCGCCGCAGGCCAGCTTGTTGATCTCTGGCCCTAATATTAGAACCAGAACATTTAACCTTGTTTTTGGAACTATTGGAGAAATACCTACGGTTACCGCTACAAACAATACCGATGGAACTAAAACTGCTTATACACAAATATTACCAGCAGTAACGGCGGGTGCTTTTGTTAAGTTACAGCTGCTGCTTCCGGGAGAGGTGGCCGCACCCGGTACGCTTACTGGTAAAACTGGTGCGCCAACAGCCCAAGTTGCTGGTGCTTCTTTTAATGTAACGGTTAATGCGGTAGATGCTAACTGGAATGTGGTGTCGTCTGTTACCGATGTGGTAGCTATTACGAATAGTTTAGCTTCGGATGCGGCAACGTCCTTATTGCCCGCAAATGCCGCTTTGGTTGCTGGTACAGGAAACTTTACAGTTACTTTAAATAGGGCTGCTACTAACCATAGGCTGGTAGCAAGCGATGTAACTAACCCTGCCAAAACTGCCAATACTAGTCCAGATGTTGAGGTAACAGTAGGTGCCTATGCTAAATTGCTAATTACTTTAACCGGAGAAACGTATTTGCCTGGTACGGCTACCGGAAAAGGGAACACCTTAACTAGCAGAGCTATAAATACAAGCACAACGGTAACCGTAAGGGCGGTAGATGCACATTGGAATTTGGTAAGTACCGTAACAGATATGGTTCAACTAAGCAGCTCAGATTTGAATGCGCTTGTGCCAGCTGACCAGGCTTTGGTTGCTGGAGTGGCAGCTTTTTCTGGTTTTAGATTTAGAACTGCTGGTAACCATACAATTACGGCTACAAGTGTTGCAGATGCCACTAAAAATTATACCACAGATCTAATTAATGTTGCTGCTGGAGCATTTACCAAATTGGTATTGGTAATGCCAGGAGAAACAGCAGTAGAAGGTAACGGGACTGGAAAAACAGGCACTCCTACTGATAGGGTAGCCGGAGAAACTTTTAGTATTTTAGTTAAAGCAGCCGATGCACTTGGAAACACTGTTACTACGGTAGATCACGTAGTCGGATTTACAGCTACTAATGATATTTACGCCCAACTGCCACCGAATACGGCATTGGTAAATGGAGTGTTAAATGCTTCGGTTACCTATCGTATTGGTAGTACTACTAAAAATAGAAGACTAACCGTAACCGACATTACAGATGGTACTAAAACGGCAAGTCAAAGTGCAGCTTTTGCTGTTAATATTGGTCCTTATGCTGGTTTGCTTGTAGTATTGCCTGGCGAAGTTTACAAAGCTGGCTCGCCTACGGGTAAAGAAGAACCTATAGGTAACCAAGGTATAGGGGTTGCGTTTAATGTAACTGTTAGGGCAGTTGATATTGCTTTTAATACCATTACCAGTGTTACGGATGTTGTAAGTATTACCTCTAATGATCCTTTGGCTGTTTTACCTGCCAACGCGGCATTGGTAAATGGCGTTAAAACCAATTTTTCGGTGCGGTTAAATTCGGCTAGTAAATTTCTACTACCGTTACAGCCACGAGTGCAGATGTAACAAAATCTCCTTATACCGCAGGGCCTATTATGGTGCTCAGCCCAAGTCCATCAAATAGCTTTTTTAGAAGTAATGTAGTTACTGGTAATTGGAGCAACTCAACCAGTTGGGAGTCTTCGGTAAATGGTACTTCTGGCTGGCAACCGTCTACGCTTGTGCCCAATCAAGCGGCTAGTGGTATATCAGTTAGAAACGGGCATACTATTAACGTGATACTTAACCAAACTGCTGATGATGTAACGATAGAAAGCGGAGGAGTTGTTAACCACACTGGTGGAACTTTGACCATCAACGATGGTGCGGCCGCAAATGACTTTATTGTTTCTGGTATTTTCCGTAGTTCTGTACCTATTATTAGAAATGGAGTGTTGTATATTTCAAATGAGGGTAGATATCAGCACAATTATACATCAGCTTCTGGAACTATCCCAGCCGCGGTTTGGGCAACTGGTTCAACTTGCGAGGTAATTGGGTATACTTCTTTTGCGGGCGATATAGGTGGCTCAAACCAAACGTTTTCAAATTTCGTTTGGAATGCTCCTAATCAAACTGCGGCAGGTAGCCCATCTCTATTAGCAGGCTTTACCGCTAGAGACTTAACCATAACTTCTACTGGACAAGGATCTCTGAATTTGGGATCTGTTGGCGGAACAACCACCATTACAAGAAATTACTTACAAGCCGCAGGAACCGTAAGAGCAAACAAAACTAGTGGTACACAAAATATCGCCTTTGGCGGAAATTTTACTGTAAACGGCGGAACCTTTGCTCTAGGTAATGGTACCGTAAATACAAACTTTAACGGAACAACCCAAAGTTTAAGCAACTCGGGTAGCACAATTACATTCCAAAATGTAAGCTTCTCTAACAGCGGAACCAAGACGCTTACCAGCGGCGCATTTGCTGTAGCCACTACCGGAGTATTAACTATGGCGGGTACCGCAACCCTAAATGCCAACGGCAATTTAACATTATTGTCTGCTGAAACTAGTTCGGCAAGTGTAGCCGAAATTCCTTCAGGGGCATCAATTGCAGGGAATGTAAATGTGCAACGATTTATACGAGGTGGCGACAAGAATATGTTCCGAACCTATCGAATGTTTTCGTCGCCAGTTTATGACAATGGAAATTCTGGAAATAGAACTTATAGCTACTTAACTCAGTTTTTTGATGATATCATTATCTCTGGTACTGGAGGTGCTAGCAATGGTTTCGATAACTTAAGTAGTGCGCCTAGTGCTTGGACTTATGAGCCTAACGCTGCTGCTACCAATAAATATATACCATTACCCAACATTAACACAAGTTTGGCTGTTGGTAGGGGAGCTTATTTATATTACAGGGGAGATAGATCTAATATCAGCGCTAAAGTAACATCTCCTTATGTAGATCCAGAAAGTTTTGCAATGGATTTCGAAGGTGTGTTAAACCAACAAGCTGTTACAGTGCCGTTAGTTTACTCTGCTACGGTTACTGGCTTTAATCTTATTGGCAATCCTTATGCTTCAAGTATCGACTGGAATAAGATTACTTCTGCGCAAAAGGCAGACTTGGCTGATAATGTAATTTCTATTTTTAATCCCGCTTCGAGACAATATGCTACCTACGATGGTTTAGTTGGGGCAAATCAGGGTAGCAATATCATTCCATCTGGGCAGGGCTTTTTTGTAAAAGTTAAACCCGGAGGTGGAAGTTTCACTTTTACCGAGCAAGACAAAGTGGGTGGTATGCCTTCAGTTCATTTAATGTCTATGCCAGTAAACGAGAATATTGTTCTTGGCAGTATAGGAGGTAAGCTTGCCGTTGCCCCGCAAGTGAATACCTTACAAAGTAGTGCTCCGCATACAGAACTTAGGGCTTGGTTGCAAAAAGATAATACTCCTTATAGCGTAGAAACCGTAGTAGTGTTTAAGGAGGGTAAAGCGGGTAATTATTTGCAAGGAGAGGATGCGCCTTACATGAAAGGTAGCGATATATACTTTTCTAGTTTATCTAATGATAATAACAAGTTGGTAATTAATTATATGCCTCCCGTAAATGCTCAATCAAAAGTTAATTTTAACCTAGACGAGGCAAACGCTAGTGGCGATTACACTTTAGAGCTTAATTTTAGCAACGTTCCCTCTGGTTATATTGTAAAATTAAATGATGCATTTTTAGGTACTTCTACAGCGGTACAAAATGGTAATTTGCATTCATTTACCATTGATAAAACGCAAGCAGGTAGCTACGGAGTAAATAGATTTAGTGTGGCTTTTGAGGCGCCAACAACATTGCCAGTAGCCTACCAAGCGCCTTTTACAGCGGCAAAAACTAACCAAGGTGTGCTTGCTAAATGGAGCACGGCTACCGAAACAGATAATAACAGGTTCGAGGTAATGCGTGCCGCTGACGATAAAGTGTATGAGAAAATTCATACTGAATTAGCAAAAGGCAGCAACTCTAGCTACTCATTTATCGATAAAAATCCGTTGTTAGGTAATAACTACTATAAACTAGTGCAGTTTAATAATGATGGTACATTTACTGAATCGTTACCGCAAGTGATTAACTATACTGGTACACTAAATAATACAACCGAGTTGGTAAGCATATTTCCAAATCCGGTAGTGAGTAATTTTACAGTTAGATTTAACGGTGTTTTAAAAGCAAACCAACAAACCGTTAAAGTTGTAAATGTTACTGGCCAGGTACTGTTAACGCAAAGCGTGTCTAAATCGCAACTGGCAGCAGGGCACGAAATTAACATTTCGGCTTATCCATCTGGAATTTACTTTGTTGAAGTTTATGAAAATGGATCGCAACGCTTGGGTCAAATGAAGTTAATTAAGCAGTAAGGTTAAACTGCTTGTATTTGTAATTACAACTAAGTTTATACAGACTTACGAAGTTTCAAAAACTTCGTAAGTCTTAACCTAACATGAGTGATGAATGTTTTTATCAATAGTTTAGGTTGTGTAGAGTTGCAAGGCGGTCGTCATTTCTACGATAGGAGAAATCTAGCAAGTTGTTAACGTCATTACTATTCAAACTTTACAAATTACTAATTGTGAGATTTCTCCTCGTACCTCGTTCGAAATGACGGGATTAATCGCATAACTCGTTAATTTATTAAGCTTAAGCCAAGTCTCTTATCTCTATCATCGAAACCACAGTTTCAAATAAATAAAAGCTTCAACCTATATCACTACTATTTTTCTAGAGTAAACCTTTTCATTGGTTTTGATGGTTAATACATAAGTGCCTTTTGCTAATTTCGAAACGTCTAAATTCTCGATAACAGTGCCCATTGCCCGCTTACTTTGCTGGTATATTTGCTGGCCTAGCGCATTTGTTAAACTTACTGTTACGGCTTGCTCAGTTGTAATTTCAAATGCTACGGTAAGCTCTTTAGCCACTGGTATAGGGAACACCTGTAGCTTAATTTCGTTATCGTTATTGCTCGAATTTAGAAATGCAATTTCGTTAGATATGGCAGTGCAATTGCCAATTGTTGTCCAAGCTTGGTATTTGCCAGCCTTAGTTGGTTTATAGGTTGGGGCCGTAGCATTTGCTATTTTTTCGCCATTAACATACCAAGCTGTAACTCCAGCTAAATTAGTAACTAGTTCATCTCCATTTCTGCTGATTTGAAAGTTGGTTGCCGGCACTGCTAATCTAGTAGCGCCAACACAGCCCAATGCCTTAACCTTTACATCATAAAAATAATAGTAGAAAGATGCGGGTTGGGTAGCATTGTTACCTGTAATATTAAAAACTTCCAGTGCCGAGCTTAAAGGATAAATGTCGCTAGTTAAGCCATTGTTTCTAAAAATAGTGGCGCCGTCTTCATACACGGTGCGTATGGTATAATTTCCGGCTGCTGGAAACTGAAGGTTCAGTAAATAGACTTGTCCTTGGTCTGTTAAATCGTTAGGCGCTGTGCCTGCCATTGGGGTATTTCTAGTGGCATTTACCTGTAACGTGGTATTAGAAACCTCTACTCCAAAAGCATCTACTACGTAAAATTTAATAGTGCCTGAGTTGCCAATATATAAGCGAGCACTCTCAAGTATAACAGGTGCATTAACCCGTACACTTACGCTACTAGTAGTTTGCAGATACGTACCACTGCCTAGTCTTGCTTCGTATTTATCTTTGGGTCCGAGGGTGCTGGTATATTCATTTAATCCAACATGATAAGTTTGATTGCCCGATGTAGATGGTACATTGATGTTATTGCCGTAAGCAAATGGAAGGGTAGCGGTAGCGCTTTCGTACCAATAGCTAATGCCCTCTCCGCTAGTAGCTAGTTGGTATTGTTTACTGTTGTCGCAAAACAACGCCGAAGCATTAGCAATGTTAGGGGCTAGGCTTACCTGTTCGGTTTTGCTTATTTCATTGTTGGTAAGGATAATGTCTGTACTTAACAAAGTTCGGGCAGCAACTTGATAAGTTTTGCCCGCCGTTGTAGAATAAGATCCGGGCAACATAAATTCCTGCTCTTGCGAAGCCTTAATTTCGCCTGTATAAGTTCCATTTAAGGTAGCAATGGTATTGCCGCCGTCTGTAATGGTAGCACCAACTGGGATGTTCGAAATGCTTTGGGTTCCGTAGTTACGTATCACTACACTTACCGTTTGTTGGGTATTTGCACAGTTAGAAATTGGATCTTTAATTTTGCTAATTCCAACATCGGTGCTGGTGCCTATAAATTTAACCCTATAATCTTGGGTTTCGCCTTTGGCATATATACCACAAGCTTGTACAGCATTAGCATCATTAGCTTCTGTTAGCACCACTCTTAGTAGCGAAAAACTATTGATGTTAACCGTTGCAGGAACTGATAGATTTGCCGTTAATAGCCCATTGCCATTTATTACGTTGCTTGTAGCCACCAATTCATTGTTGTCGTTGAAATCGCCGTCGCCATTCCAATCAATAAAAACTTTTGCTATTTTATTGAAATTTATGCCACAGGTACCTAAAGATAGCGTTAAGGGGTAAGTTTTTGCTTTTTCCAGTTCGATGGTTTGGTTGGTAAAATTGCTGTAGGCAGTGCAGCCAGCAGCTGCCGTATAACTACTGTTGGCGAGGTTAAAACCTGTAATTTTAGAGCCGTTTGAAGAAGAAGGCCCTGAAACACAATATGGGTTTCCACCGATGCCTGTAACCACCACGGCATAAGCTTGCGAACCTCTTTGTAAGGTGCCTTTGTGCGAAATGGTAAAAGTGTAAGTTTTGCCAGGTACGGCATCTGCTATGTAAACTTGTTCCACATTATCCCTAAAATTATCTCCTCTGGTAGCGGCCGAAGCTGGTTGTGTGGGGTTTAATATCCACGGAAAAACGGTGGTACTCCCATCGCTAGCTCTCATGTCTAAATCGTTTACCAACCTTAATGTAGTATTGTTTAGTGCACTGGCCACGGGAATGATGTCTATTTCTGGGTCGGTCCAAGCAATAGTAGCTATGATAGGCCCATCTCCAGAAGCAACAACCGTAAAGGTTTCAGTAGCACCTTGGTTAAGCACTTTTTCGGTTATCGAGCTTTTTGTTCCGTTATTTAAAATCGCTTTTGCAGCATTCTCGGTATTCATTAATCCCCAGCCAAATATATAATCTGGACCTGGGTTGGCGCCTGCTTCGCTTGCAGTGCCTAAGGTAAGTGCTTTTAGGGTAGCGGCTCTCATAAAAGCATTGTTTTTTTGGTTGTACAATTCTTGCAAAAGCACCAACGAACCGCTTACACTGGGCGCTGCCATAGATGTTCCAGATAAGGTGGTGTAGCTTTGGTTGCCTGCAGCATCACTGGTAGAAGTTACGCTTACGCCATCGGCGGCAATATCGGGTTTAATACGGCCATCATCGGTTGGCCCCCAGGCGCTAAATGAAGAAATCACAATATCGCTAGGGTTAACTGTACCATAGGGCAATGGGTTTACTGCGGCAACCGTTAAAATGTTTTTAGCCACAGCATAGGTGCCCAAAATGTCGTAGCCATCATTACTTGAAATGCCTGCTGGGCGGGCTCCTGCATTTACCATGCTGCCACTTGCGTTGTATCGATAGTAGGTAGCGCCAATAGCTGGGCCATTGCTGCTTCTATAGTTTCCGCCAGATTTTACCGGTAAATAATAAGGCGCATTGTAGCAAATCCTGTCCCATTCTTTGGCATCACTATCGTAATAGCCAAATTTATAATCTTCGTTGGCACCTGCTTGGCCTCTAAATTCCCACCTGTTGGCGCTTGTGTTTTCGTACCAGCCTGCTATGGTGCCATAAGAATGGTTAGAGATCAAAAGCGAAGCCGCATTGGTAGACATTTCTGAATTGTCGTTGTTAAAATCGAAAGACAGGAGTTTTGGTAGTCCATAAGCCATTCCCTTGGCATTCGGGTTTTTCCCTTCGGCCATCATAGTGCCCGCCACGTGTGTAGCATGAGTGGAGGAGGCCACAACCCCATCTTTAACTTCTACTCTGTTGGTTTGAAACTCTACATGGCTGGTTAAAACAGCCCCTCCATCCCAAATGGCAACCTTATTGTTAGGGATAGTGCTTCCACTTAAATTTAAGCCGAGCGAGCCACCCGAGTATAATTTATTGGTGTTTATTGTAGCTGCCGATATAGCATTGTTTTCTGTAATTTTATATAAGGGCATCCCAAAATCATCTACCCCATATAATGTAAAAACGCTACCTTTTTTGGTAATGCCAAAAGTTTCCCAACCTTTTTCTGCTGCGAGAGAGAAAGCTCGCAAACGTTTGGTGTTTTCGATAGTACTAAGTTCTATAGCGTTCTGCTTTAGAAAAACCGGATTAGTTTGGTTTTGTTTATTTGCCTGCGCATATAGCTTACCATTGTTTATAGAGTAAAATAGTGTAAAGACAGCTATACAATTTATTATTTTTAGGCGGCTCATTTGATAATCGAAATAAATGATTAAATTAATTACAATATTAGAGATAATTGTATGACTTCTACTAAAAAGATGGCGTTTGTGTGCTTGTTAGCTATTTTAACGGGGTGCGTAACAAAAAAAGAAGCAACGCCCAAAATTAAGCAGGGAGTTTTTGGAACATTGAATTGGATAGAAGGAAATATGATGCCTTCGCCAGATGAGCCAAAAACAACAAGACATAAAGTGGTTGCACGAGAGTTACAGATTTACGAAGTAGTTACATTTAAAGATGTGGAGGGCGAAGCACCTCTATTTACAAAAGTAAAAGGCAGGCTCGTTAAAACGGTCAAATCTACCACAAGCGGCTTTTACGAGTGCGAGCTTCCCGTAGGCGAATACTCTGTGTTTACTGTAGAGCCCGATGGAAAATTGTTTGCAAATAACTTTGATGGAGGTGGTAAGATTAATGCGATAAGTGTGATGCCAGAAAACCAAATTAAACTAGATATACAAATTAATTACAAAGCTGCCTATTAACGTGGGCTCTTCAGTTTTTTTATTGATGTAATATTCTGATTTTTAACGAAGTAAAATCTATTTTTTTATCGAAAAATTTTTTTATCGGTAAAAAAACACCTATAATTGTAACGTCTAGTTGAAAAATGTAAATGAACTCCGTTTACCGAGAAAGATTATAATAAAGCTACAGTGAGATACAATATAGTTAAGATAGTTTATAGAGTTGCTTTTTTAAGCGTTTTGATGATTTCATGTAGTGTTTGTGACGTTTCTGCGCAGGGTACACCGTGTGAACCAGATGAACCCTGTTCTGAAAACCCAGATGACGTTCCTGTTGACGGAGGTGCAAGTGTTTTAATTGCTGCAGGCGTAGCCTATGGCTTAAAGAAAGCTTACGATAAACGCAAACAAAATAAAGAAACAGATGTAGCTTAATGGCTACCCTGCTTTCTCTAGTATTCCTTCTCTTCTTAAGATATACTCGAAAATTCCTTCAATAGGCTTTTGTAGTGTTTTGCCAATTTTAAGGTTGTTCTCCGCAAAAACGGCACGCAATTCGTCTTGGTAGTAATAGCTAATAGAGCCCACAAAATTACATTCTAAAGTTTTATAGTTTTTGTAATCTTTTACATTGGTGTCTATAAACTCCTGAAAACCTTCCTTTAATGTTTTTTGTATAAAAGGGTGCTGTTTATTATGAATCATAAACCTGCTAAAAGTGGCTAAATAAGAGTTAGGAAAAGGTTTTTGGTAAACGTTCTCAACAACAATGTCTTTATTAACTTCAAAAGCAGCTGCAAAAAGATCTCTTAAATCTGCAGGCATGGTTTTATGTAAATACGAGATCAGCATTTTTTTGCCGAAGTAAGTTCCAGAACCTTCATCGCCCAAAATGTAGCCTAAGCCATGGTTGCCGTTAAATACGGTTTCGCCATCGTAGTAAGCGATATTTGAGCCTGTGCCTAAAATGCAGGCCAAGCCTTTTTTATCGCCGCAGGTAGCGTAGGCAGAGCCAATTAAGTCATGATCTACGCTGATAAAGGCGTTCTTGAAAAATGAAGAAAGTCCGTTAGAAACAATTTCGTGTTTATCTGGGTTTAGACAGCCAGCACCAAAAAAATAAACTTCCTTTACTTCATCAGCAATTGTTGCCATTTCCTTGTTTTTAGACAGAATTCTAAAAACATCTTGCGCATTTGCAAAATAAGGGTTAATGCCTTGTGTATTAAATGAAAGTGTTTGTTCTGGGCTGTAGGCCATCCAATCTGTCTTAGATGATCCGCTATCTGCAACTAAAATCATGTTTCTAAGATAATAATTTTTTTTAAAAAGTATAGGTTGAATATTTTTTCTTGTTAGGACGAAATATTTTTCGCCCTTACGGAAGGGTTTATAGTATGCTGTTGGGGCGAAAAATATTTCGCCCGTACAATAAATATTATTGTAGATTAAGCGTGCCGCTAATTTGCTTTAAATAAATCTCTGCCAGTTTTCTTTGATATTTTATTTCTAAATATCTGTTATTGGCATCGATAGCATTTTTTTGTGCTTCTCTTAGTTCTAAAGGGGTAATGTTGCCTAATCTGTATTTTTCTAAGGTTATATCTAAATTTTGATTGGCGATATTGATATTTCCTTGTTCTAATTTAGTTAACTCTATAAAGGTGGTATAATCCTGATAAGCACTTATTAATTGTGCAGATAAATTTTGCTTAGTTTGTTCTACCTGTAAATTCGCAGAGCTGATATTTACCTTTGCATTTCGCTCATTTTGGCGTTGCAAAAAACCATTGAAAATATTAAAGCTAGCTGTTAGCCCATAACTAAAGCCTTTTGCCCTAAATTGAGTATTAAAGCCGGTTGGAGATTCACTTTTATTAAAATCGTAACCACTATTTAAGCTAATTTGAGGGTAGCGATTTCCTTGTACTTGCTTTAAGCTTAGTTCTGCAACTTTTTTATTTAATAAGGCGCTTTGTAAAGCCGGATTTAATTGCTCCATTTGAGCAGCAAGATTGGTGTAGTTAAGCGTTTCTTCTATATCGAAAGTATTGTCTACCGTAAATTTGATATTTACATCTCTTGCTAACAATTGGTTTAAAGTAACCTGATAGTTGTTGAGCAAATTTTTTTGTTGCAAATAGGCCGATGTGTCTGTATTGTAATCTACTTGAGCTGCCAATACATCCAGCTTAGAGCCACGTCCAATTTTTAATTTACTATCAGCTATGCGTAAGCGAAAGGCAGAAATATCAATGGTACTGTCTGCCGCAACAACCAACTGCTGTTGTTTAGCTATGTTGTAATAAGCAGAAAGTACATCGGTTATGGTAGTTAAAATTTGTAAGTCGGCATTTTTTTCGCCTTGTTGGCGTAAAGTTTTCAAGCGTTCGTAGTTGGCGAACATGGTAAAGCCATCAAAAACTGTCCAATCTAAGCCCACGCCATAGCCTAAGTTACTGTTACGGGCGCCGTTTATTCGTCTTTCGGTACCACTGGCTTGGGTTTGTATAGTGTTTTGTCTGCTACCCCCGTATTAAAGGTTGCTGCAGCTATAGGTAAAATACCTGCATTGCCTAAGTTGGCATTGTTTTTTGCTATTTCAACTTCGTTTTTAATTAATTTGATATCGTAATTGTTCTGTAGAGCAATGCTGATAGCCTCTTTTAAAGTTAATTTTTCTTGCCCATTAACCATTGAAATGCTAAAAAAGCATATCGAAAGTGTAGCAAGCAATCCAAATCTATAATGTTTCATTTTCAATTGCGCTATTGGTTTTTAGGTTTTTCTTCATCGGCCAATGCCGCAGCCAAAGATTGTTTTAAATCTGTATTTTCTTTATGCTCTTTAGACCACAACGAGTAAATGGCAGGGATTACAAATAAGGTAAGTATCAGTGAAAACATAGTTCCGCCTATGATTACCGTACCCATGCTCATTCTGCTTTTTGCGGCTGCGCCCAAGGCCATGGCAATAGGCAATGCACCAATGGCAATAGCCAAACTGGTCATCAAAATAGGACGTAACCTAGAAACTGCGGCTTCTCTAATGGCCTCTTGTACCGATTTGCCTTGTTCTTTTAGTTGGTTAGCAAATTCAACAATTAAAATACCATTCTTGGTTACCAAACCGATTAGCATAATAGTGCCAATTTGACTAAAAATATTCCAACTTTGACCGCATAACCAAAGGGATAAAAATGCTCCAGCCACGGCCATTGGTACGGTTAAAATGATAATAATTGGGTCTTTAAAACTTTCGAACTGAGCAGATAAAATTAGATAAACCAATAGCAAAGCTAAGCCAAAGGCAAACATGGTGTTAGAAGAGCTTTCCTTGAAATCTCTAGACTCGCCGCTTAGATCGGTGGTAAAACTTTCGTCTAAAACCTTTGCTGCAATTCTATCCATCGCTTCAATACCATCGCCAATACTTTTGCCTGGTGCCAAACCCGCCGAAACGGTAGCCGAGATAAAGCGGTTGTTACGGTATAATTGCGGTGGACTGCTTTCTTCTTTTGAAGTTACTAAGTTGTCTAATTGAATTAATTGACCCTTATCGTTCCTAACATACACCGAACTTAAATCTAACGGATCTTTTCTGTTGGCAACATCAAACTGGCCAATTACTTGGTATTGTTTGCCATTCATAAAGAAGTAAGAAAAACGCTGTCCGCTTAATCCAAGCTGTAAGGTTTGGGCAATATCAACAATAGAAACGCCAAGGTTTTTTGCCTTATCTCTATCTATGGTTAAGTTAATTTCTGGCTTGTTAAATTTTAAGTTAACATCTGATGTCGTAAAAGTTGGGTCTTGTGAAACCTGTTCCATAAACAACGGAACCTTTTCTCGTAATTTCTCAAAGTTTTGTGCTTGTATGATATAGCTGATCGGCAAACCACCTCTTCTGCCCACCGAGATGGTGGGCTGTTGTGTTACGGTAACTTTGCCCTCGGTGTATTTACGAGTAATTTTTGTTAGTTTTTCTGCTATTTCCTTTTGTGATCTTTCACGATCGCCTGGATCAACCAGGCCCATTCTTACAAAACCAGAGTTGGTGGCACCTGCACCGCCAAAACCTGGAGAGGTAATGGTAATGTTCACATTTTTCTCTGGTATAGAGTCTAAAACCATCTGGTTGATTTTCATTACAAACCTATCTGTAAATGCAAATGAAGAACCTTCTGGTGTGCTTATACTCATGTTAATGGCACTTCTGTCATCGTAGGGAGCAGTTTCTTTAGGTAATACTTTCCAGAAAAGAAAAATCAGTCCTGCACAAAATATAATGATAGGTGCTGCTAACCAACGACGCTTCAAGAACTTTTCTAAGTTAGTTTGGTAGCCCTCGTTCAACTTCACAAAATAGGGTTCGGTTAACCTGTAGAATTTAGAGGGTTTGTGCCCACCTTTTTTCATTAGATACGCATTAAGCATTGGTGTCAAAGTCAGCGATACAAATGCTGAAATTAATACCGCGGCACCAATGGTTACCCCGAATTCCCGGAATAGTCGACCAACAAAACCTTGCAAGAAAATTACTGGTAAAAATACCGCTGCCAGTGTGATAGAAATAGAGATTACGGCAAAGAAAATCTCGTTGGAACCTTTAATAGCGGCTTCGATTGGAGATAAACCTTCTTCTACTTTTTTAAAGATATTTTCGGTTACTACAATACCATCATCAACCACTAAACCTGTGGCCAAAACAATGGCTAACAAGGTAAGTACATTAATAGAAAACCCAAAAATGTACATGATAAAGAAAGTAGCGATTAACGATACCGGAATATCAATTAAAGGCCTAAAGGCAATGCCCCAATCTCTAAAAAAAAGATAGATGATAAGAATTACCAAAACCAGAGAGATCAGGATGGTTTCGGCTACTTCCGTTACCGAACTTTTAATAAACCTAGTGGTGTCTAACGATACTTTCAATTTGATATCCGCAGGCATATCAGCTTGTAGCTTATCAAAACGAGCGTAAAATTCTTTACTGATATCTAAATAATTGGCTCCTGGTTGTGGAATTACGCCAATGGCCACCATCGGTTTACCAGATTCGCGTAACACCGTTTCTTCATTCTCAGAACCAATTTCGGCAACTGCCACATCTTGTAAACGTACTACGCTGGTGCTGTCATTTTTGATGATCAAGTTGTTGAACTGCTCTGCATCAACAAGCTTTCCAAGGGTTTTAACCGTAAGTTCTGTTGATGCGCCAGTTAATTTTCCAGAAGGTAACTCTACGTTTTCCCTATCTAAAGCGGTTACAATATCTTGAGAAGTTAAACCGTAAGAAGCTAATCGGGTAGGGTCTATACGAATACGCATGGCATATTTGCGCTGCCCCTGTATTTGCATGCTACTTACCCCCGGAATGGTCTGTATCCTATCGGCAATTACGTTTTCTGCAAAGTCACTCAAATCGGTTACGCTGCGCTTATCACTTTGTATGGTCATAGAAATAATCGCATCCGAGTTTGCATCGGCTTTGCTTACAATAGGCAAGCCATCTATGTCTTTAGGGAGGTTTCTGGCAGCTTGCGATACTTTATCTCGCACATCGTTGGCGGCAACATCAATATCTTTCCCTAAATTAAACTCAACGGTAATGTTGCTTGTACCTTGGTTACTCGATGAAGTGATATTCCTAATTCCATCAATAGAATTGATAGATTTTTCTAAGGGCTCGGTAATTTGAGATTCGATGATATCTGAATTGGCTCCCGGATAGGAGGTTCGTACCGAAATAATAGAGGGATCGATAGATGGATATTCTCTTACACCCAAAAAATTATAGCCTATTACCCCAAAAAGGATGATAATGAGGTTCATTACAATGGCTAGAACCGGACGTTTAATACTGGTGGTCGATATGCTCATGCCTAGTTGTTAGCTATTTTTACTTTTACTGCTGCATCAGGTTTTAAAGCCATGGCGCCAGTAGTTAACACCGTATCTCCTACATTTAATCCCGAAAGCACCAAAATCTTATCGGCAGTTCTGGTGCCAGTTTCAATAGGCACTTGTTGCGCTTTTCCATTTTTGGTTACATACACCACTTTACCTTTTAATACCGGAATTACGGCTTCGGTTGGAATTAACATTGCATCTTTAATTACACTCAGCGAAAGTTTGATTTTGGCAAAAGATCCTGGCAAAAGCTCGCTGTTGGCATTTGGCGCCAAGGCTTTGATTTGTAGCGTTCTGGTTTGCTCGTTAATGCCCGGCTCTATGGCAAATACTTTTCCTGTGTAAGTTTTGTTATTGCCATCTATATTAAAAGAAATACTGCTATTGGTTTTTAGCTGCGAAACATATTTCTCTGGAATAGCAAAACCAATTTTAACTGGATTGGTACTTAATAAGTTGGCAATTACGGTATTTGGAGTAAGATATTCGCCAACTGAGATGTTGCGTAAACCAATTTTTCCGCTAAATGGCGCAATAATAGTGGTTTTTGCTAATTGTGCTCTAATTAGTTGTACCTGAGATTTTAAAGTTTGCAATTCGGCTTGCGAAGTATCGTACTCTTCTTGGCTAATGGCGCCTTTTTCTAATAATTGCTTTGCCCTGTTTTCGTTACTTGCAGATAGATTTTGTCTGGTAATGGCTTCTTTTAGTTGTGCTTGTATATCACGATCGTTGATTTTAACCAGCACAGTTCCTTTGCTCACGTTACTGCCTTCTTTAAAGTTGATAGCTGTTACCAAGCCAGCTACTTCGCTTCGTAGCGTTACAGCTTCGTTGGCTTCTATGCTGCCCGTAATTTCTAGGTTGTTAGAAAAATCGGAAGTTTTTACCACTACGCCATCTACATTTAAACCAGCGCCACTTTTGTCTTTAGCTCCTTTGCCGCCTCCAGCAGCTCCTCCGCTTTCAATTTTTTTGTTTTCTGATATTCTGTAATATACAAGATAGCCAAGTCCTAATGCCAATACGAGGTAGAAAATATATCTTTTCTTCATGGAGAAATTTGAATAGCTTTTGGTTTAATTATAGGTTTAAACTCGATCTTGAAAAACAACCAAACGAGTACAAACAAAAATATCTATTTGTTTTGCCAATGTAAAGATGTACTAACTATGTTACAGCGCTTAAAATATTAAACACTTAAGAAAGCAGTTTTAAATTTTATTTTTGTGCCTAGCACTTATGAATTTGCCATAAAGAAACAAAGTGCATCAAATTTTGGCTGTAATAGCGATGATTATCGTAACCTTAATGCTGAAATACTTGGTGTTCTGCGTGCCTTTTTGGTGTAAAACAAAATAGTATAAATGAAAAAAATATTAGGAATAGCATTATTGCTAACGTTAACAATGGCAGCTAAATCGCAAGTAAAAATTGGCTTCGAGGTGTCTTTTAAAGAGCCGCAAGCGCATTATGCAGAAGTAGAAATGAACGTGGCCGGTATAGCTGCAAAAGACTATGTAGATTTAAAAATGCCAGTTTGGACACCAGGCTCGTATTTGGTTCGCGAATTTGCAAAAAACGTAGAAGATTTTAGCGCAACAGTAAATGGTAAACCTGCTAAAGTGCAAAAAGTTACCAAAAATACTTGGCGAGTTTTTAATGCTAAAGCAGCGACCATCAAAGTGAATTATAGGGTTTACGCTTTCGAGATTTCGGTGCGTACCGCATTTATAGACGAGTCGCACGCCTTCCTTTCTTCGGCAGGTATTTTTATGTACCCAGCTGGGATGATCAAAAACCCTAGTACGGTTAAAATTGTACCTTTTGGTAATTGGGATCAAGTAAATACAGGCTTGGAGCCAGTTGCCGGGCAAAAATTCACTTACTATGCTTCAGATTTTGATGTGCTTTTCGATAGTCCTATAGAGGTAGGTAACCAAGAAGTCTTTGAATTTACTGCGGCTGGTGTAAAACATATTGTAGCGATGTACGGTGGCGGTAATTACGATAAAGAACGTTTGAAGGTTGATATGGCTAAAATTGTAGAAGAAGGAACAAAGATTTTTGGCGATAACCCGAACAAGCACTATACTTTTATTGTACACAATTACAACAATGGTGGTGGTGGTTTAGAGCATTTAAACTCTACTGTTTTGGGTGCTACCAGAAATGCCTATGGTACCGAAAGAGGCTACAAGAGCTTCCTTTCATTGGTAGCTCATGAGTATTTTCACTTGTGGAATGTGAAAAGATTACGCCCAATTGCTCTGGGGCCATTTGATTACGATAATGAGAACTATACCACTAATCTTTGGACAGCAGAAGGTTTTACTTCGTATTACGAAAATAAATTGCTGATTAGAGCTGGAGCAACCAACCAAACTACGTTTTTAAATGATATCATTGGTGGTTTGGGTACCGTAATTAACACACCGGGTTCAAAGGTGCAGTCGGCTTCTTCTTCAAGTTTTGATGCTTGGATCATTGGTTACCGCCCTAACGAAAACTCTAAAAACAGCGCCATCTCATATTACAGTAAAGGCGAAGTTGTAGGCTTATTAATGGATTTAGAAATAGCCAATGCCACTAAAGGTGCCAAAAGTTTAGATGATGTGATGAAAGCGATGTATGAAGAAGGAAAAGTAAAGAAACGTGGTTACACCGATGCCGAATTTAAAGCTATGGTAGAAAAAATTAGCGGCATCAGTTTTACTAAATTTTGGGAGAAATATATTGATGGCACAGCTGATATTGATTTCGAAAAATTCTTTGCCTACGCAGGTATCGAAGCAACTAAAGAAATCGCTTCGCCCAATAAACCTTACACCGGAGCCTCATTAAAGGTAGATAGAATGGTAACAGTAAGCGGTGTGGCCAGAAACTCGCCGGCTTGGGTACAAGGCTTAAATGTAAACGATGATATTTTAGCCATAGATGGCGTAAGCATTGCCGATGAAATGCGTAGTGTGAGGTTGCCAAACCCAGGGCTAACTTTAGAAGCATTGCCAACTATCGCTAAAAAACAAGTAGGCGATGTAGTAGAAGTAACCGTAAAACGCGACGGTTTAGAAAAAGAAGATTTCGTTAACTTTGAAAGAAAGCCCTAATGTGCGTATCAAAGCGAGCTATAAAGAAGATGCAACACCGCAACAATTAGCGGTAAGAAAAAGATGGATGGGCGTGTAAATGCCATTGCTTGTATAGCAAAAAGGTCCCGATATTTCTTCGGGACCTTTTTTATTTCGCTTTTTTATTTAGAAAGTAAACCTAAAACCAAAGCCAAATCTACCAGCTTCAAATTCTGAGTTATCACCAATCCAAGCAGTTGGTCTCCAGTCAAAACCCATTTGTATAGGTGCACCAGGGATTTTAAAATCTAAACCTGCTTGTGGAATTAGTAAAAAGTTAGTTTGATCATAACCTCTTACGCTAAAGAAATTTAAGCCAGGGCCACCACCAACAAACCATTTTAAACCTGGAGCTCCATTTATAGCGCCGTGGTATTGATAAAATGCTTGTACACGAGTGCTGTTTCCACCAAATAAGATTTCCGCCTGACCAGCACCAGTTGAGTTAAAAAAATGTTTGATAGATGGGCCAACTAAAGTAGCACCATTTCCAAAGTCAAGACCTAAACCTAATGCTGTCTTGTAATTCTGTGCATTTGCGTTAGACAAGTTCATCGTAAACAACGCTGCACCTGCGATAATTGTGAATAGTAATTTTTTCATAATATAAAATTGTTGTTTTCTAATTAAGCAGCACATTACAAACTTTATGCCTTTTACATAATTCGAGCAACAATGGAGTGTATTTATTGTTTTTGTTTTAAATCATGGGTAATTGAAAAAATTATGCTTGCATAGTAATAATTTAATTTAAAAGCCTTAAATTAGGCTGTTGTACAACCTCAAAGGGTTGTTTTTCAATATTTAGCCAATATAAATGCCAATTGTATGTCAACTTCAGTAACAAGAGTTTTCGATCTTCTCAAATATAACCAAGAGAATTTTTCAAAAGACGAATTCATTAGCGGTAAAATAAACGGTGAGTGGCTAAAATATAGTACACAACAGTTTTGTGAAGTAACCGATAATTTAAGTAAAGGCCTTACCACTTTAGGAATTGGTAAAGGCTCTAGGGTAGCAATTATGTCTGCAAATAGGCCAGAGTGGAACATTGGCGACTATGCAATTATGCAACTTGGAGCTTATCAAATTCCGTTATACCCCACTTTGGCAGAGCACGATGTGAAGTTTATTATTGAAGATGCAGGAATTAATGTGGTTTTTGTTGGCGACGAACTGTTGTTCGAAAAAATAAAAAAGGTAGTTGCAGATATCAAGCATGAGGTTAAGATCTACAGTTTCAACAAAGTTGAGGGTGCTAATCATTGGCAAGAACTGGTAGAAATTGGTAAGAAAACAGAGGTAGATTTAGAAAGTTATAGAGAGGCGGTAACTCCAGATGATATACTTACCCTAATTTATACCTCGGGTACCACTGGTACACCAAAAGGAGTAATGCTAACCCACGATAACTTAGTGCAGAATTTCAAAAAATCTGCGGTATTGCTTCCTCCCAATGTAACTCATGCACTGAGCTTTTTGCCATTGTCGCATATTTTCGAGCGAATGATTTCTTATCTATATGCCTATTTGAATATCGCCACTTATTACGCCGAAAGTATGGATACCATTGTAGCGGATATTCAATTTATAAAGCCAAGTGGATTTTCTACGGTCCCTAGGCTGCTAGAAAAAGTCTATGATAAGATAATGGAGAAAGGAAAAACGCTAACCGGTGTTAAAAAGGCAATCTTCTTTTGGTCGTTAAGCTTAGCAGAGCAATATGATACCGATAAAAATTGGTGGTATACTTTTAAGTTGGGCATTGCCAGAAAATTGGTTTTTAAGAAATGGCAGGAAGCTTTAGGTGGGAATATCCAAGTAATTATTTCGGGTGGGGCAGCTTTAAACCCACGATTGGCAAGAGTATTTTGGGCTGCCGGTTTACCCGTTTTTGAGGGCTATGGTTTAACAGAAACCTCGCCGGTAATATCGGTAAACCACTTTGATGCCATTAAATTCGGATCGGTAGGTACACCAATTGAAGGTGTAGAGGTTAAAATTGCGGAAGATGGAGAGATTTTAGTGAAAGGCCATAATGTAATGAAAGGCTACTATAACAAACCCGAATTAACAGATGAGGCAATAGATAACGAGGGCTTTTTCCATACTGGTGATATTGGCGAATTTACAGATGGTTACCTAAAAATTACCGATAGGAAAAAAGAAATGTTTAAAACTGCGGGTGGCAAATACGTGGCTCCGCAGATGATTGAAAATAAAGTGAAAGAAGCACCGCTAATTGAACAGATTATGGTGCTTGGAGAGAACAGAAAGTTTCCATCGGCATTGATAGTGCCAAATTTTGAAGCGTTAAAAGCTTGGTGTAAAATTAAAGGAATTGAATATACTGATCATGATACTTTGATAAATAATAAGGATGTTCAAGAGAAATACCATAAATTGTTAGACGAGGCGAATAAGGAGTTTGGTAAGTGGGAACAGATTAAACAATTTGCTTTGTTGGCAAAAGAATGGAGCATAGATGGTGGCGAATTAACTCCTAAATTAAGTTTAAAACGTAAAGTAATCCTCGAAAAAAATAAAGACACTATAGAAAAAATATATAAAGATGCTGAAAACTATCAACCCGAGGCTAAGTAAAAAACTGAAACACTTTTCATTATTTGCGGCAGCCTTAACATTAAATTTTAATTACGCTAATGCCCAGGTAGAAAAGGAAAAAGATGTAAAAGCTTTTGAGTTTTTATCAAAGGAAAATGCCAAGGGATTTGAAAGAAAAGCACAAGAATTTAAAAATGGTGCGGTAGTATCTGCCCATCCAGAAGCTACGGCAGTAGGTGTAGCAATTTTAAAAAAAGGTGGTAATGCGGTAGATGCAACGGTAGCCGTAAAATTTGCCTTAGCGGTAGTATATCCAAACGCTGGCAACATTGGCGGCGGCGGTTTTTTAATTTATCGCTCTGCTAAAGGCAAAATTGCCTCTATGGATTTTAGAGAAAAAGCACCAGCATTGGCCGGTAGGGATATGTTTTTGGATGTAAACGGTGATCCGATCTCTGAAAAAAGCAAGGAAGGCCATTTAGCAGCGGGTGTACCAGGAAGCGTTGCCGGGATGGTTGAACTGCACAAAAAATATGGCAAACTAAAGTGGGCCGAGTTGGTTGAGCCGGCCTATCAACTGGCCAAGAATGGGTTTAAGCTAACCAAACAGCAGGCTAATGAATTAAATAGACTGAGAAGTAAGTTCCAGCAATTTAATCCGCTGGGTACAGTATTTATTAAAGAAAAAGGAGAATGGGCCACTGGCGATGTATTGGTGCAAACAGAGTTGGCAAATACCATGCGGTTAATTCGCGATAAAGGTAGGGCTGGTTTTTACGAAGGCGAAGTTGCCGAGTTTATTGAGGCCGAAATGAAAAGGGGCGGTGGCTTAATTTCAAAAGAAGATTTAAAAAATTACCACGCTGCGTGGAGAAAGCCCATAGTAGGCGATTATAAAGGATATAAAGTAATTACCATGCCCCCAACTTCTAGTGGTGGTATCGCGTTAGTACAAATGTTGCAGTCAGTATCTGCGTATCCGCTTTCTAAATGGGGTTTCAATGCAGATTCTACTACGCAGGTAATGGTAGAGGCAGAGCGAAGAGTATATGCAGATAGAGCAAAGCATTTAGGCGATCCAGATTTTTGGAAAGTGCCACAAAAAGAACTTTTAGAACCTGCATATAACAAAAATAGAATGGCTAGCCTAAATTGGGATAAGGCTACGCCAAGTGCCGAGATACAAGCGGGCGAATTTGCGATAAAAGAGAGTGAAGAAACTACTCACTTCTCTATAGTAGATCAAGAAGGCAATGCCGTATCGTTAACCACAACTATTAACACCTCTTACGGCAATTATGTGGTAGTAAAGGGGGCAGGCTTCTTATTAAATAACGAAATGGACGATTTTTCGGTAAAGCCAGGAGTAGCCAACTATTTTGGTTTAATTGGTTACGAAGCAAATGCCATTGCCCCAAATAAGCGCATGCTCAGTTCCATGACTCCAACTATTTTAGAAAAAGACGGAAAGCTTGCCATGGTAGTGGGCACGCCTGGCGGTTCTACCATTATGACATCCGTTTTTCAAACGATATTAAACGTAGTAGATTTTGGTATGGATATGCAGCAAGCAGTAAATGCCAAGAAATTTCATCACCAATGGTTGCCAGATAGGGTTGATATTGAACCCAATGCTTTGACACCAGAAATACAGCAGAAATTGGAAGCAAAAGGTTATACTTTTTATAAACGTAACAGTATAGGCAGGGTAGATGCCATTTTGGTAACTAAAACAGGCCTTTACCAAACCGGTGCCGACCCAAGAGGCGACGATACCGCTGGAGGTTGGTAAGCTAAAATTTATTGTGTAGTGTTTAAGCGGGATCAACAACCGTTAATCCCGCTTTTTGTTTAAACATTTTTTTGACAAGCAATTTTCTGAAATCAATTAAGGGTTAGTCCCGCTGTTCATTACAAGTCCGCACTCGTACCTCGCTTGCGGGCTTTCCATTTCCATCGGGTTTAATCTACAAAGGTCTGTGCTAAAATAACACTTGCAGCTGTTTTCGCTCTTCGAAAGGTACATTACTCGCTGTACATGGTTTGCATATCCGAAGCGGTATGGATTTGTAATTAGCGGTTTCCCAAATCTAGTATTTGTGTGCTGGTGTTTTATTGTCAGCCGCTTCAGCAGCCAGTTCACAGAAGGTTTTAAGGTCCATGGCTTACGCTAAATAAGCTATTGTACAAAACCAAACCATTTTCGTACAAAAACGAACCCTATTAATTAGTCATGCGTTTAGATTTGTTTTAACCATTTAAAAAAACCCACTTTGTATGAAAATTAACCAATCAATAGCCATCGCTATTTCCTCAACAGTACCATTTCAAAATTTAAACTTTCTTTTTTATAAGAGAAAAAACTGCTTGTAAAAGGCCAATTTACAAATTGGGATTTTCTGTAGGCATTCGTCAAAATTATAAAAAGATGTGCTACAGTTTGTCCTATAAACTTCAGCTTATGCTAACCTTTTACCAAGATTTTAACCAAATAAATAACCATAAAATTAAATGTATGAGAAACCTTTATCTAAAAATTTTAATCGTATGCCTATTCGCAATAAGCGCTAATGCACAAACTACTTATTATGTAAAAACAGACGGTACTGCCGGGGCCGCAGCCACTAGTTGGAGCAATGCATCTAATAATTTGCAAGAAGTAATTAATGCAGCAACTGCTGGCGATAAAATTTTTGTGGCAAGCGGCAACTTACCTGCCAAGTAGCATTACCAATACCGTAGGTATGGTAAGTAGCAGAGATTATGCTTTTGTGCTTAAAAATGGAGTGAGCGTTTTTGGTGGTTTTACAGGTACAGAGGCTAATGAAAACGAGCGTACAGCGGTTAACCTAACCGTTTTAAGTGGAGATTTAGCGGGTAATGATGTAGCAGAAACTACCGCAAATGCAACAAATTACATGACACTTAATAAAGCAGACAATGCTTACCATGTGGTATTGGCCATTGGTATAACTCATACTACAATTTTTGATGGCTTTACAATAACAAAAGGAGATGCTTCAGCAACTACAGCATCAACCTTAACAATTAATGGAGAAATTATTGATAGAAGACTGGGAGGTGGTATGTATATTCTAAACTCTGGTGCCGATTTCGTGATTTCTAATGTTACCGCAACCATTAATAGAGCCAATTTTGATACAGATGGTGCCGGTGGTGGTTTTTATATCAATACAAGTAGCCCTACAATAAAAGATTGTGTAGTAACAAAAAATTACAGCACCCATGCAACACCTAAATCGGCAGGGGCTAATTATGGCTCTGGTATGTCTATCGTTTTAGCTAGTAGTCCAATAGTAACCAATACCGTTTTCTCAGAAAATTTTGGAGGTTCTGGTGGTGCTGTAGGTATAAATGGTGGTGCAACTAATGATTGCAGTCCGTTATTTACAAATTGTACATTTAGGCTTAATAGGGGTAATACAAGGGCGGGAGCTGTAGATGTAAGATCAAGCACACCTGTGTTTACTGCCTGTCTATTCTCTGAAAATACTGCTATGGGGAATAGCGGAGGAGGCGTTTATAATTATAGCGGTAGACCCTCGTTTTTGAATAATATTTTTCACAAAAATTATGCTTCTACTTCTAATGGAGCAGCCTATGGTTCTCAAAATGGAAACTATGGTGCTGTTTTTCGCAATAACACATTTTTCGATAATAGAAATATTTATGGTAGCACGCTAAATTATAGTGCAGGTATATTCGCTTCGGCAGTAGGCACTAGCTCAGATTATCCTGATAAAAAAACGTATTTATACAATAACCTGTTTTTTGGTAGCGTGGCGCAATACAACAGTAATAAGACCACTATAGATTTTTTTATTATCGATCCTTTATTAATTGGGGCAATAAATCATAATCTCATTCAACAAACTGCGTATACAGAGAACGGTACAAATAATAAAACTAACATGAACCCTCTTTTTATTAATACCACGCTTGGGCACACAAGTTTTTTAGCGCCAGGTAATGCTAGTGCGGCTAAAGATGCTGGTGTAGATAGCGAGAATAGTACCGCACTTGATTTCAACGGGCGAGCTCGTAAAAATGGTACCATCGATATTGGTGCAGTAGAGTATTACACGGTTTTGCCGGTGTCTTTTATCAGCTTTGCGGCAAAAGCAACTACAAATGGGGTGCAACTTAGCTGGAAGGTTGCTTCCGAAATCAATCACAAACAATACATTATTAGCCGCAGCACAGATGGAGAAAACTACAGTTTGGTTACCAAGGTTAAAGGTTCGGAAAGTACAGTAGGACCACAAAGTTACGGTATTACCGATCAATTAGCTGCCCAAGGTACTTACTATTACCAACTACATCAAGAAGATTTAGACGGAACGATAAATTACTTAGCTACACAGGTAGTAAAAACAGGCTTTTCTACTCCTACTGCAAATGTTTATCCTAATCCAGCTAAAGATAAAGTAGCCATTGCACTAAAGCCTGGTGTTTATAGCCATTACAGTTTGGCAGCAATGCATGGAAATGTAGTGTTAAATGGTAAGATTAGCAATAAAGACGAGCTTATTAACCTTAATTTATCCAACCTGTCTTCTGGCATATATATTATAAAGTTAGATGGAGCAAACGGTAGTACAGCTTTGAGAGTAATAAAAATTTAGCTATTGGATCAATTTCCTTTATCTATACCTCGTAGGTTTTTTAAACTTACGAGGTTTTTTATGATTAAAATTTTCGAAACTTTAAAAGATTAGACATGAAATAAAATGCCCACTTTGTCCGTTTATTTAGGTTTCAATTTTTATAAGTGTATAGCAAAGCACACACTTCTTTTGTTTTAATTATTTTGAAATTCAATATAAGTATTTGTAAATCAATGTTTTTTGTGTTTTGTAACAATAATGCTATTTCGTTTGGTACATCTATTGACAATCTGTGAGCATTAAACAGATACTTATTAAAGTAAATATTATGAAACTAAATTTCTTAAAAATTTTCCCAGTTGCATTAGCTGGTCTAATCATTGGAAACAGTGCAGAAGCTCAAGAAGCAATGGGCACAAAACCATCTTTTAAAACTTGGTCTATCGGATTAAATGGTGGTGCGTTAACTGGTGTTTCGCCTCTGGGTGGTCAAAACGACTTCTCAAATTGGAAATCTAGCTTAGGCTATGGTTTGTATATCAAAAAGCAAATTACGCCAGGTTTTGCATTACGTTTAGATGGAGTTAGAGGCAAAGTAAAGGGAGATAACAGCGAGCCATTTAATGACGGAACCGTAATGGCTAGTCCAGTTGCATCTTATGAAACCGATTTGAGATATTCGGCTAGCTTAAGTGCGCAAGTAAACATGGTAAACTGGAGCATGTTTAGCCAAAGTAACAATGCACAATTGTACGCTTTAGCTGGAGGTGGTTTGGTAAACTACAAAACAACCGTGGTACCTACAGGATCTACTACTGAAATAACTGGTGATGCCGTTAATAAATTTGTGGTACCAGTAGGTGTTGGTGCAAAATTCCGTTTATCAGAAGGTGTTAACTTTGATTTAGGTTGGACAATTAACTTTGTTGATGGCGACGAGTTTGATGGCTATACAGCAAGAGGTAACAACGATAAATACAACTATGCTTATGCTGGTTTAGAGTTTGCTTTAGGTGGTGGAAAACAATTAGCTTTCTACAGCCCAGTTGCAGCAACTTATCAAGAAGCTTTAGCCGCAAAAAACACTGCTAATGCGTTAAAATCTGATTTAGATGCTCAAAAAGCAGAAAATGCTAAACTACGTACCGAAATGAGCGACCTATTGAAAGATAGCGATGGAGACGGAGTTGCAGACAAATTAGACAAGTGCCCTAACACACCTGCTGGTACAGTGGTAGATGGTTCTGGTTGTCCTTTAAAAGTGCCTGCACCACAAGTTACAGAAAGAGTAATTGTTACCGAGGCAGATCGTAAAGTAGTTAAAGATGCGATTTCTAACTTAGAGTTCGATTTGGGTAAAGCAACTATCCGTTCTAAATCTTACGAAACCTTAAACAGAGTAGCTGCTTTATTGGTAGAGAAAAACTTTAGCTTAAAACTAGCTGGTCACACAGATATCACCGGTTCTAGAGAGTTGAACTTACGTTTATCTAAAGAAAGAGCAGAGTCTGTAAAAGCTTACTTGGTTTCTCAAGGTGCTAACGCTTCTAGAATTGAAGCAACAGGTTATGGCCCAGACCAACCAATTGCATCTAACAAAACGGCCGAAGGTCGTCAACAAAACAGAAGGGTAGAGTTTACACTTTACTAAGCTGTACATCATATATGAAAACAGTAACGGCCCCAAATTTTTGGGGCCGTTACTGTTTAATCGCTATTTAACGTGGGTTCGGGATAAGAAAATTATGCTATTTGCTAGCGATAGCGCTTCAAATCTTCGTTCAGCTAATTTTCGGTCTCTTATTTTTCGGGCCGCACCAATGAGCCAAAGCATTTTCTTTGAAAGAAACCTGCGGAGCAAGCATGAAGACAATTAAAAACAAAAGCTACACTGAATAAATAAGCAACCGAGAGTTTATCAGCAAAGCTGATGAGCTCCGTAAACTCCGGTTTTGTTACTTTTTGCGGTCAACCTGCGAAGCAAGCTTGAAGGCAATTAAAAACATAAAGAAATTCTGAAAAAAAGTAAGAGCCCAGTGGCGGCGAGCTAAAAAAATACGTTCAATGCGAATTTCTGAAGAATTATAAATACACTTAACCCGAACTCACGCTATTTACATTCAGTTAACGAAAAATCAAATTTTCCTTTTTCAAAATTGATGGGTTTGTCTTTTACAAAGTAAGATCTGCCTAAGGTAGTTTCGATTACGCCAACTCCCATTTTTAAGTTACTTCCGCTTTTTAAGAAAGCCAAGGGATTGGAAAATTCGTTACCTCCCTCTCCAACTTTAAAACTGTAATCTACATAAAGTGTATCGCCTTTAAATTCTCCTCGTACAATTCCCTCGTTTTTTGGTTTGTGCGCATAGCGGATTACCAAATCTCCTTCTACTTTAGTGCTATCCGTAATTTTAAGCTTTAGCAGCGCACTGTCGCCTTCAAAGGCAGAAGTGTAACATTGTGTAATGGTATCAACAACTTTGGCCTTATCATTTCTCGATTGGTTATTGCCACTTTGGCTACAACTGTATGCTAATGGAAGTGCTAAAAATGCATACGCTAAATGTTTAAGTTTCATGTTCATCGTTTTTATGTTTAATACATTAATATAAATTTTCTCTCTTGTTATGAGAGATAGCATAAGTTACGAATATTAACTTTTGTTTGGTAAACAGATGAAATTGGGAATACTTTTCCATAAAAAAAAGCATCCAAATTTTGGATGCTTTTAGAAGTTATAATAATTGATCTACCAATAAACGGTATAAAGCGCAACAATAATTCCGATAATTAGCAATGCCCCAACGGCAAATTTAGAGTCGGTTCTGAACATTTTGGTATCTACTTCTAAGCCATTTGGCACAATACCTCGTCTGTTTTCGAGTATGCTGATGATGTACATGCCCAATACCGCAAATAAGAATACAAATCCCATTCTATCTAAAAATGGAATTTCGTAGATTAAACTGCCATCTTTTTGTAATACCTGTTTAGAGAAACCCATAGGGTTTAAAAATTCTAAATCTACCCACTTAGGCATTATTTTGAAGATAACCGATAAAGCGAAACCTCCGATTGTAGCAAATAACGCTGCATTGCTGGTTGTTTTTTTCCAAAAGAAACCTAAGATAAACATGGCGAAGATACCGGGAGATACGAAACCTGTGTACTCTTGTATAAACTCAAATCCACCTTTTTTATCGATGCCTAAAAATGGCGCAATTAATACGGCTACCAACATCGAAATTACAATGGTTGCTCGTCCTATCCAAACTTGTTTTTTCTCATCAGCCTCTGGGTTGATTCTTTTTTGTAGATATCTAAAGTGAAAATAGTAGCGATACTATTCGCTTTACCCGCTAATGAAGCTACAACGGCAGCAGTAAGGGCGGCGAAAGAAAGTCCTTTTAAACCAGATGGCAATAAGTTTAACAATACAGGATAAGCCTTATCTTGCACCAGTTCGCCATTTACCATCATTTCTTGTTGGAAATAACCGTTTTGGTAAAGTACATAAGCCGCAATACCTGGAAGTACCACAATAACAGGCATTAATATTTTAAGAAAAGCAGCAAATAAAATTCCTCTACGAGCTGTTTTTAAATCGGCACCTAAAGCTCTTTGCGTGATGTACTGATTACATCCCCAGTAGTTCAAGTTCACAATCCACATACCGCCAAATAATACTGTTAAACCTGGTAAACTGATATAATGTGGGTTGTCTTGTTTCAATATCATGTGGAAATGGCTATCGGCTTGTTGCGTGATGTACTTAAAACCTTCTACTGCGCCTTCAGTACCAAAATGTTTCGCTACCAAGTCAAGTGCTAGGTAAGTGGTTGCTAATCCTCCTAAAATCAAAAAGAAAACCTGTATTACATCTGTAAAACCGATTACTTTCATGCCTCCCAAAGTGATGATTACCGCAAATACCGCTAAAAATATCATGCAAGCGGTTAAACTAATGCCAGATATACTACTAATGGCCAATGCTCCCAAAAACAAGATAGAAGTAAGGTTAACCACTACATACAATAACAGCCAGAAAACGGCCATAATCATAGCTACGGTGCCATTATACCGCTGGTGTAGAAACTGCGGCATGGTGTAGATTTTGTTTTTTAGGTATACTGGAATAAAGAATACAGCTACCACTATTAAAGTTGCTGCGGCCATCCATTCGTAAGTTGCAATGGCAAGCCCCATGGTAAAGCCGTTACCACTCATTCCAATAAACTGCTCGGCAGAAATATTAGAAGCAATTAGCGAAGCCCCAATTGCCCACCACGTTAAGGAGCCTTCGGCAAGGAAATAATCTTTAGAATCTGATACTTTTGATTTTTTCTTGTAATAGATGTAGAAGCCATAAGCTGCAACAATTACAAAATATACAAAGAACACAATATAGTCCTTTATATCTAGCACATTACTGTTCATTTAGTTTTGGTTTATTTGAGGTTAGGTTGTTTGTTAACAATCAAATGTATTGTTCGTAAATTATAAAAACAATAGTTTGCGTGTTAAAAGTACACTTAGCGCATTGCTAAGTGTACGCTAAGGAAAAATTAAATGTATCTGTTAATTAAGTTTTCGATGTATTCTTGTTTGCCACTTCTTACTTCTGGTTCTCCGTTTTCTGCAGCATAGTTTCTTAGGTCTTCTAGCGTTAAATTACCTTTTTCAAAATCGGCACCTTTTCCGCTGTCAAAAGAGGCATAACGGTCGGTCCTAATTTTTTTGTAATCAGATTTTTGGAGAATATTATCAGCGGTAATTAGTGCTCTGGCAAATAAATCCATGCCACCAATGTGCGCATAAAATAAATCTTTCTGATCGGTAGAATTTCTGCGGATTTTAGCATCGAAATTAACGCCACCGCCTTGTAAGCCGCCACCTTCTAAAATAATCAGCATGGCTTCGGTAAGTTCGTTAATGTCGTTAGGGAACTGATCGGTATCCCAGCCATTTTGGTAGTCGCCACGGTTGGCGTCGATAGAGCCCAACAAACCATTGTCAACAGCTACTTGTAGCTCGTGTTGGAAAGTATGGCCGGCTAAAGTGGCGTGGTTTACTTCTAGGTTCAATTTAAAATCTTCCAATAAATCATATTGTTGCAAGAAAGATTTTACCGTTGCCGCATCGTAATCGTATTGGTGTTTGGATGGTTCACAAGGCTTAGGTTCAATAAAGAATGTGCCTTTAAAACCATTTTTACGGGCATAATCTTTAGCTGCATGCAAGAATTTCGCTAGGTGCTCTTGTTCACGTTTCATATTGGTGTTCAACAAGCTCATGTAACCTTCTCTGCCACCCCAGAAAACGTAGTTCTCGCCACCTAAAGCAATGGTTGCGTCTAAAGCTGCTTTCACTTGTGCGCCACCGTGGGCTAAAACGTGAAAATCAGGATTGGTTGCCGCACCGTTCATGTAACGTTGGTGACTGAACAAATTTGCCGTACCCCAAAGTAATTTAACACCACTTTCTGCCTGTTTTTGTTTGGCGTAATCAACAATTGCCTGCAGGCGACGCTCATTTTCCACAACGTTATCGGTGTAGTCAACCAAATCCACATCGTGGAAACAGTAGTAAGGCAGCTGCATCTTAGTGATAAATTCAAAAGCAGCATCCATTTTGTCTTTAGCACGTTCTACAGCATCAGTCTTTGCATCCCATGGGAAAATATGTGTTGCCCCACCGAAAGGATCTGCTCCGTTGCCATTAAACGAATGCCAGTACGCACAAGCAAATTTAAAATGCTCGTTCATAGTTTTGCCTGCTACTACTTTGTTGGCATCGTACCATCTAAAAGCAAGTGGGTTATGGCTTTCTAAACCTTCGTACTGGATTTGGTCTATACCACTAAAAAATTCTTTTTCTCCTTTAACTACTTTTGTCATTGTTGTTGTTTTAATGTTTTGGCTGATAAATTATAGTTGATGTTGGATAGTCTTTTTGTTATTTAACACTAACCATTGTCAATTAACCATTAGCTCTCTAATTGTCTAACTAATATTTCTTTCCAGTCTTGATAGATTGGCTCGTATGCTTGGGTGTTTTTTGGTTCGATGTATTTCAATACTTGATGGTTGGTAAAAGCTTCAGCTGGGCTGCTGAAAATTCCTGCTCCAACACCAGCGCCCAAAGCGGCTCCCACGCTGCCATCGTTGTCATATAGTTCTACGGGCACATTGGTTAGGTCAACAAAAGTTTGGGCAAATAAATCGCTTAAAAATAGATTGGCTCTGCCGGCCCTAATTACTTTTGGCTGCATTTGGTTTTCACGCATAATGTCTAAGCCATACCTAAAAGCAAAAGCGATACTTTCTTGCACAGCTCTAAAAATATGCGATTGCGTATGTGTATTGAGGTCGATGCCAATTAACTGTGCACGTGTATATTTGTTATTCAACATCCGCTCTGCGCCATTACCAAAAGGGAGCGCTTTTAACGATTTGCTGCCAATAGGAGCTTGCGCTGCAATGTGGTTTAGCTCGTTGTAGCTTAAATAAGGAGCGAAAGTGTGTTTAGCCCAACGATACATGCTGCCTGTGCCATTGATACACAACAAAACACCTGTTCTAACTTCTTCGGCGCTGTAGTTTACATGGGCAAAGGTATTTACCCTCGATTGTTTATCGTAAGTTAGTTGATCGCTAACCCCATAAATTACGCCCGATGTACCCGCAGTTGCCGCTACTTCTCCGGGTTGTAGTACATTTAATGATAAAGCATTGTTGGGCTGGTCGCCGGCTTTGTAAGCAACTGGGATGCCCGCTGTTAAACCTAGCAAGCTTGCCACACTTTCTCTTACTTGGCCATGCGATGAAAATAATGGTCTTATTTCTGGAATTACATGGCTATCTAAGCCGTAATGGTTTAGCACATTTTCAGAAATTTGGTTTTGCTTAAAATCCCAAAATACACCTTCTGATAACGCCGAAATACTGGTGGTAATTTCTCCTGTAAGTTTCATTGCAATGAAATCTCCAGGCAGCATCATCTTGTCTATTTTACTATAGATTTCAGGCTCGTTTGCTTTTACCCAGGCTAGCTTAGATGCCGTAAAGTTTCCTGGCGAATTGAGTAAAGTAGCAAGTGATTTTTCGTGTCCAATGCTGTCAAAAGCTTGATTGCCTAACTCAACCGCTCGGCTATCGCACCAAATGATAGAATCTCTTAATACTTCCTGATTTTGATCTACCACTACCAAGCCATGCATTTGATAGCCAATGCCAATGGCTTTAATCTCTTTTGGATTGAAGAGCCGCAAAGCATTTAGTTTAAGTATGGCTTGTTGGGTGTTGTGCCACCAATCCATAGGCGATTGCTCTGCCCAGCCAGGAGCCAAAGATTTAATGGCTGTTTCTTCTTCTGGATATTGAACAGTGGCTATACTTTTTTGGGTGGCGGCATCTACCACTGCAACTTTTATGGAAGAAGTACCTATATCAATGCCTAATAAATACATGTTGATGTGATTTTTATATTTGGTTTATGCAAACGGTTGCATAAAGGTAGCTGTTAAATCGATAATGTCAAATATTTTGAAAAAATTTTTGAAATTGAGTTCGGTTTTTCTTAGAATTTAGTTGATTCTCTTTCCACTAAAGAAGGATCGATAACGATATTTTCGATTTTTAAACCATTTTTTTTTGAATAGTACTTAAAAAAAGCTTGGCGCATTGTGCCCCCATTTGGTTAGGATGTTGATCTATAGTAGATAGGCTAGGGGTAATGTAGGCAGAAAAAGCTTCGTTGGCAAAACCAATTACACCAATTTTTGGCATTGGCTCTTCAATTTCCTTTAGTTTTTGAATTACACCCAGTGCGGTAAAATCATCAGCGGCAATAATGGCATCTGGTTTATTTGCTGATCGAATTAATTTGCCTGCTCCAAATCTTCCGTCTTTAATAGATAAACCACCTAAAATGATATGCTCTTCGTTAACTGGTAAATTATGATCGGCCAATGCCGCTTTATAACCTTTTAAACGCTCGCTAAAAATACGGATTTGATGCACAGTGGTAACGTAGGCTATGTTTTTATAACCTTGATTAATGAGATGTTGGGTGGCTAAATATCCAGCTTTAAAATCATCTAGTGTTACGGTGGGTACTTTTAATTTTTCGTGTACGCGATCAAATAAAATAAGTGGTTTATTTTGCTTAATTACCTCTTCAAAGTGCTCAACGTTTTCTGTTTCTAAAGAAAGTGAAGCCATAATACCATCAACCTGAGCTTCTAATAAGGTTTTTACGCCGTTAATTTCTGAAGCAACAGATTCGTTAGATTGATATAAAATGATGCGATAACCACTGTCTTTTAAGCCTTCTTCTATACTATGAATAATTGAAGCAAAAAAATGAGCTTGTACACTTGGTACAATAACACCAATAATGTAAGTACGACCAGACTTTAAAGCCGAAGCCAGTTTGTTGGGACTGTAATTTAATCTCTCGGCAGCCTCAATAACAGCTTTTCTAGTTGCATCGCTAATTGCCGGAAAACCGCTTAAAGCCCTAGAAACCGTAGAAACAGTCACATTTAGCTCTTTGGCAATATCGTAAATGGTGGTTTTCTTGTTCAATACTGTTGGTTAAGTGCATAACAAAGCAAACAAAAATTACCTTATTATGCAATAAATTAAAAAATTGTATGCAACCGATTGTTGATGGGTTATTCTAGCAATAGATCCTCGTCGTCGGTTAAGCTCAATTGTATATTGTCGCTACCGGCAATTCCTTCTATAGAACCACGTACATGAGCGGCATTTAACAATACTTTATCCAATTGTTTTTCTCTTGCTTTCCATAATTTTTCCATGGCATCTCTTTCTCTTTGGATAGATAATTTCATGCTCATGAAACCTTCTCTTATGGCTTTCCATTGCTCCGAAAATTCGTTGCTGGTTAAGTAATCGTAAAGCATGTGCATTTTATCGCCCTTGTTTTCTTGAGATTTTGCAGCGTTAAACAAACGTAAAATGCCGTCACGTAAAACTGCAGATAAAGCTTGTACTTCGTTGAAAGTACAAATCCAAACACCATCTCTTAAACCAAAGCAGTTCATATCTTTTGGCATATTTTGCGTAACTAAAACAGCAATTTCTGCCCCTTGGCTGCGCATATCCGTTTTTAATTTTTCAATCCAATCGTTAGCAAAAGCAACGGTACGTTTACTTTCGTAAATAATGCGCCCACACTCTTGGCCAAAATTATTGCGAACGGTTTGTATACAATCGGCACCACGAACGCCTTTACCCACTTCTTGTACTAAATCAAAAGGGAACGAACTACGTAAAAGTTCTTCCAATGCCAACTCCTGTATTTCTCCCTGTAGCTGCATGGAACCTTGTTCGGCTTTGCGTTTCATTTCTTCGGCCAGTTTTTTCTGATCTTCGAGCTGCTTATCTTTTTCGGCCAGTTTCATTTTAAAATCTAGCTCTGCTTGCGCCAAACGCTGGTTTTCTATAGTTCTAATATCTAGCGCCATCTTCTCTCTCTCTTCGGCAATTTTTTTCTGAATGGATAGCTCCATCTCTTCTTCCTTGCGTTTCATCTCGTTGGCCATTTGCAAATACTCCAGCTCTTTCTGACGTGCAGCTCTTAACTTTTCTTCATTCTCCTTATTAGCTTCGTCGGCCATTTTTAACCTATTTTCAAAATCGGCACTGATAGATTTACGTAGATTTTCGCTTACTGCGGTTTGCAAAGCTTCTTTTTCTTTGGCCAAACGTTGCTCAAAAGCGAGTTCTTGTTGTTTCTTTTGTGCTTCAAAAAGTTCTTCCTGTTGTTTTTTCTGCTGCTCAAGGGCTTGCGCCTTTTTATCAAAATCTTCTTGTTGCTTCTTCTTGAATGAGGCCATTTGCTCACGCAATTCTTTCTTATATTCTTCGGCCATTACTTCTTCTATAGGAAAAGCATGATTACAATTAGGGCATTTGATTTCTGTTGGCATAATGATCTTGATTTTTGAAAAAGAATACCAAAATTAAGCATTGTTAGCCACAGATGCAGAGATTATCTTTTAAGATAGACAAATAGCGATGCTTTGTATGTATTCAAAACGCTTTCTAATTTAATTGATGGTAGTTTTATTTTATCTGTGTATCTGTGGCTGTTTTTAGTGTTAATGATTAGTTTTGCAGCACCAACCATCGCAAATGTTCGCCAGTATTTTAAATGCCTATAAAACCTCGTTTTCTGGTTTAAGCCGAGAAACGTGGACCCTCAGTATTGTTATTTTAATTAATCGTTGCGGCTTTATGGCGGTGCCTTTTATGGGGCTTTACGTTACGCAGGCATTACACAGGCCAGAGTCTGATGCTGGAATTATTATCTCTTTATTTGGCTTAGGTTCTATTTTAGGGGCAGCGGCAGGAGGCAAGCTTACCGATGTTTTTGGCTACAGGCCAGTGCAAATTTTAGCTTCTCTTATTGGTGGAGTTTTTTTTCTGCTATTTGCTATAGTTAAAGATTTTACTTGGCTTTGTGCGCTGGCAGTTGTCATCAGTTTTTTTTCGGAAGCTTTTAGACCAGCGAATTATGCTGCCATTGCATCTTATGCGGCAAAAGGAACAGAAACCCGTTCGTATTCGCTCAATCGTTTGGCTACCAATATTGGTTGGGCTTTTGGCATTAGTATGGGTGGTATCATTGCATCTTATAATTACACCTTGCTGTTTTTGGTAGAGGGAAGCGTAAGTGTGCTGGTTGCCATAGTGATTTTCTTATTGCTGCCAAACAAAAAAATACAGCGTAAAACAGCGCAAGAAAAAAAGGAAATGAACGTTCGAAAACCTTGGAACGATATACCATTTGTTAAGTTCTTGGTTTTATCGGCCATGTTTACCACCTGTTTTTTTATGATGTTTAGGGTGGTGCCCGTTTTTTACAAAGAGGTTTGGCGCTTAGACGAATCTTTAATTGGGGTAATTCTTGGTCTTAACGGTGTGGTAATAGCTTTGATGGAAATGGTAATGATTACCAAAATAGAAAACAAACGTTCACCCATATTTTACATTGTACTCGGAGTAATTATTGTCTGCTTTTCATTTGCGGTGTTGATGTTGCCAAAGAGTTTCCCAATAACTTTAGCAGTAATTAGTATTTTACTTTTTACCTTCGGAGAGATGTTCTCCCTGCCTTTCTTTAATACTTTTGTAGTAAAGCGCAGTAACGAATATAATCGGGGTATTTATGCGGCAGGATACACGTTAAGCTGGTCGGTGGCGCAAGTGGTTGGACCAACTAGCGGGTTCAATATTGCCGAGAAATTTGGTTATCAAACCCTATGGATTGCAATTACAGCCTTATTGTTATTGTGTGCTTATTTTTTCAGTAAACTGAAATTAACCGAGGATTAAAAAAAATAAAAAAACTAAAACCATTTCAAACAAGCTTTGTTTAAGTTTAGATACCTTGAAATTTTACTAAAAATAAACTATTTAAATTAAGCTATATGCACATGAAAAAGCGCATCCATGTTTTAGAAGACGACAAAGACATTGCCTACATCATCGAATTTTTATTAAAAGATGAAGGTTACGAAATTCAAGTATCATCTACCTTTAAAGAATTGAAGGAGAAATTAAGCGATTCTATTCCAGACTTATTTATTTTAGATGTGATGTTGCCAGATGGAAATGGATTGGATATCTGCAAAGATTTAAAAAATGATGCCTTTACCAAACATATTCCAGTAATCCTGATGTCTGCCAATGTGCAGAACGAAGCATTAAGCGAAGCATCTAGTCCAGATGATTATATCAGTAAACCTTTTGATTTAGATTATATCGAAAATAGGATTAAAAGACTAATAGGCGCAAAAAAAGTAGCCTAGTAAGTTTTAGCTAAACCCATTAAAAACCCCGTTCCATTTAATTCGGAATGGGGTTTTAATTTTGAGCAATATTTTCTGACAAATAAATGATTTGGATATTTAAAACTGTTTATACATTTGCCTAACGGTGTTAAATTATTTATCACACTAATTGCAATGGGAAGTAAAGAAAGAATACAGCGACAAAAAGAAGATACTCGTAAGGGTATTTTAGCTGCTGCTTTACAAATTGTGAAACAGGAAGGTTGGGCCGCTTTAAGTATGCGTAAGATTGCAGATGTGATTGAATACACAGCTCCAATTATTTACGAGTACTTTCCAAACAAAGAAGGAATTTTGCTAGAGCTTACTAGACAAGGCTACATTAACCTAGGTTTGAAAGTTAAGGAAGCAAGGGATAGTAAAATAAAACCCGAAGACCAGCTAGAAGCGATGTGGTTGGCCTATTGGGATTTTGCCTTCGCAGAGAGCGAATTTTACCAGTTAATGTACGGTGTGCAGGTAAATTGTTGCGAGCTCTATAAAAAAATGCCCGAAGCAGAATACACTACAGACTTGTTTTATGATGCCATAGACGTGCTGATAGACAAGCAACCTGTACCTGAAGACGTATCTTGCACAAAATATTATACTTTTTGGTCGCTTATACACGGCTTAATTTCACTTACTTTGGTGCAAAAGGGAGCTAATGACGAGATCAATCAGCAGATATTGAGAAGCGCTATTAAAGCAATTATTAAAACCATTAACGACTAAACATTTTTTTTGCCCACCCATTTAACGCTGTTAAATAAATTATTAACGTAAAGTAACAACAATTTAAAAACCCAATCACATGAATCATATATACAAACAGGCGCCATCATTTAACGGTGTTAAATTATTTAACGAATGGATTATTCTTTTAGGTTTAGCGGTAGTGCTATTTCTTGCGAGTTGTACAGGTAAGGCAGAACCTATGGCAGCGGCACCTCCGCCGTTACTGCCAGTAGCTACCGTTACCACCGGCGAACAAGAAACATTTGTAGATTACCCAGCTACTATACAAGGAACTACCGATGTAGAGATAAGACCTCAAATTGCTGGTACCATTGACAGAATTTACGTAAACGAAGGTCAATTGGTAAGCAAAGGCCAGTTGTTACTGCAAATTTCTGAGCTTCCTTTTAAGGCACAGCTAAATAATGCAAAAGCAGCTTTGCAAGCGGCACAAGCTGCGGTTTTAAATGCGCAGTTGGAAATAGATAAGCTGAGCCCTTTGGTGCAAAGTAAAGTAGTGTCTGATTTCCAGTTGAAAACAGCAAAAACAACTTATCAAATTGCTTTAGCTAATGTAGAACAAGCTAAAGCAAATGTAAATACTGCTCAAATTAATTTAGGCTATACCCAAATTAAGGCACCAAGCAGTGGATATATTGGGCGTTTGCCCAAAAAACAAGGCAGTTTGGTTTCTCCATCAGATCCAGAGCCACTAACGCAACTTTCAGATGTTAATCAGGTGTATGCCTATTTTTCTCTTTCAGAAACTGATTTTATCAATTTCAATGCTAAATACGAAGGTAATTCTGTAGCCGATAGAATTAGTCATTTGCCAGCGGTAGAATTGGTCTTGGCCAATCAAAGCCTATATCCTGTTAAGGGAAAAATAGACATGATTAATGGCCAATTTGATAAAACCACAGGCGCTATTACTTTGAGAGCTGTTTTTGCCAATGCTAAAGGTTCTTTAAGATCTGGTAATACCGGTAAAATTAGATTAGGCCTATCTCATGAAAACACCATTCTGGTCCCTCAATCTGCAACGGTAGAAATGCAAGATAAAATCTTTGTATTCGCAGTTGGAAAAGACAACAAAGTGAACAAGGTAGCTATTGCTATTGACGGTAAAAATGGTACAGATTATTTGATCAAAGATGGCCTAAAATCGGGAGATCAAATTGTTTTAAGCGGCTTAGATAAATTGCAAGATGGGCAGTTGATTCAACCTGAGAAAAAAGCAGAAAGAACAGCCCAATTAATTTCTAAAAAATAACAACAAGATAATGTTTAAGATATTTATACAAAGGCCAGCATTTGCTACGGTAATCTCCATTTTGTTGGTGATACTTGGTGTGCTTGGTTTAACTAAATTGCCGCTCCAACAGTTTCCAGATATTGCACCGCCATCGGTTCTGGTTACTGCGGTTTATCCGGGTGCAAATGCCGAAACTGTGCTGCGTTCGGTGGCGCCATATATAGAAGAATCAATTAACGGAGTGGAGAACATGACCTACATGAGCTCTACTGCTAGTAACGATGGTACGTTGGCAATTACCGTATTCTTTAAGTTAGGAACAAACGCTGATCAAGCGGCAGTAAACGTACAAAATAGGGTGGCACAAGCTACCAGTCAGTTGCCTGCGGAAGTGGTGCAACAAGGTATTACTACGGCTAAACAGCAAAATAGTTTCATCATGGCTATTGGTATGTTTACCGAAGACGAGGCCAAATACGATCAAACTTTTGTAGCCAATTATGCACAAATCAATATCATTCCAGAAATAAAAGGATACCCGGCGTGGGTGCTGCAAGTATTTTTGGTGGTGTAAAAGATTACTCGATGCGAGTTTGGTTAAACCCAACGCAAATGGCTACTTATAAGGTTACGCCAAATGAAGTAATGGGTGCTATACAGGATAAAAGCTTAGAGGCTGCACCAGGAAAATTTGGAGAGCGAAGCAACGAGGTTTTCGAATATGTAATTAAATACAAAGGCAAGCTAACTAAACCAGAAGAGTATGAAAATATTGCTATCAGAACAAATGCGGATGGTTCTATACTGCGCTTAAAGGATGTAGCCAGAGTAGAATTGGGCGCTTATTCTTATAACAGTTTAACCCGTTTAAACGGACAAAAAGGTATTGTAATTGGGGTAATACAGTTGGCTGGATCTAACTCTAACGATATACAGATTGCTATTAACAAATTGCTAGAAAAAGCAGCGAAAGATTTTCCGAAGGGAATTAAACACAATGTTTTTTACAGTACAAAAGTAGCATTAGACCAGTCCATAGATCAGGTAATACACACCTTAATTGAAGCATTTCTTTTGGTGTTTATTGTAGTGTTTATCTTTTTGCAAGATTTTAGATCAACACTTATTCCTGCCATTGCGGTGCTTATTGCTATTTTGGGTACGTTCTTCTTTATGCAGCTGTTTGGGTTTTCTATTAACCTTTTAACCTTGTTTGCATTAATTTTGGCTATTGGTATTGTGGTAGATGATGCCATTGTGGTAGTTGAGGCAGTACATGCTAAAATGGAACATAAACACTTGGCGCCTAAGGTAGCTACCCACGAAGCCATGAGCGAAATTACTGGGGCCATTATTTCAATTACGCTGGTAATGGCGGCAGTTTTCTTGCCAGTTGGTTTTATGGAAGGCTCTACCGGATTGTTCTACCGCCAGTTTGCCTTTACCTTGGCCATTGCTATTGTAATTTCGGCAGTAAACGCTTTAACCTTGAGCCCTGCTTTGGCAGCCTTGTTTTTAAAAGACAACCATTCAGGTGCTGCTCATGATGATGAGCAACTGGTTAAAAAAGGCTTTAAAGAAAAATTCTTCAACGGCTTTAACAGCAGCTTTAACTCATTAACCAAACGTTATGTGAACAGCTTAAAGTTTTTAATTAAAAACAGATGGTTAAGTTTAGGCGGTTTAACCTTAATAACGTTAGCTACCATTTGGATGGTAAAAACTACCCCATCGGGCTTTATCCCAACAGAAGATCAAGGTTTTATTGCCATTTCTGTATCAACTCCATCGGGTACTTCGTTAGATGGAACCCAAAAGGTAATGACAGAAGCGGAGAACATTTTGGGCAAGCTAGATGCATCAAGATTTGTTACTGCAATTTCTGGTTTCAATCTTTTGACCAATTCAACCAGTCCTTCTTCGGCAGTAGTTTTCGTGTTGCTAAAACCAACAGAAGAACGAGGAAAGGTAAAGAATATAGATGAAATTATGAACCAAGTGAGAGGAGCTTTAGGTGCAGTTTCTGGTGGAAGTTTCTTTGTGTTCAGTTTTCCAACGGTACCAGGTTTTAGTAATGTGGAAGCTTTGGACTTAGTGCTGCAAGATAAAACTGGTGGTAAATTGGATAAATTCAGTGGTATTTCGCAACAATTTATTGGCGAGCTGATGAAACAACCTGCCATCGCCGTAGCTTTTACCAGTTTTAAAGCAGATTATCCTCAATTGGAATTAGACATCAATCAGGAAAAAGCAGACCAGCTAGGGGTAAGTGTGAAAGATATTTTGCAAACCATGCAGGCTTATTTTGGTAGTGCACAGGCATCAGATTTTAACCGATTTGGTAAATATTACAGGGTAATTGTACAAGCCGATATTGCAGATAGGGCAGACCCAGCATCTATCGATAGGGTTTTTGTAAAGAATAAAAGTGGCGAAATGGTGCCAATTAATACCTTAGTTAGTTTGCGCAGAATTTACGGCTCAGAAACGGCATCGAGGTATAATTTATTTAACTCTATTGCTGTAAATGCGATACCAAAGCCTGGCTTTAGTTCTGGAGATGCCATTAAAGCGATAGAAGAAGTTGCCGCTAAACAGCTGCCTGCGGGTTATAGTTATGAGTTCTCTGGTCAAACAAGAGAAGAAATCTCATCGGGAGGCCAATCGGCAGTAATTTTTATGTTGTGTTTGGTGTTTATCTACTTCTTGTTGGCTGCGCAATACGAAAGTTATCTGTTGCCATTGGGTGTTATACTTTCTATTCCAGTTGGTGTATTTGGGGTTTTTGCAGCCATCGGCTTTGCCGGGATAGCCAACAACATTTATGTGCAGGTAGCACTGGTAATGTTGATTGGTTTGTTGGCTAAAAATGCCATTCTAATTATCGAATTTGCCGCCCAACGCAGAAGAGCGGGTAAACCTTTGCTAGCCGCCGCACTAGAAGCTGCCAAGTTAAGGTTGCGTCCTATCATCATGACCTCTTTAGCGTTTGTTGTGGGCTTGGTGCCAATGATGTTCGCTTCGGGGCCATCGGCACAAGGTAACCACAGTATCAGTATTGGTGCAGCTGGTGGCATGGTTTCGGGCGTAATTTTAGGCTTGTTTATCATCCCAGTGCTCTTTATCATCTTCCAATATTTACAAGAAAAAGTAACTGGTGTACCCTTAGCGGTAACTAATGCAAAGGCAGCACACGAACATCAAGAAAACCATTAAGCATATCAAAATGAAATCTTATATCTATAGTTTTTTTATCTTATTACTTCTTGGGAGCTACGGTTGTAGCATCCCGAGAAGCGTAATTAATCCAATTAACGATACTCCCTCACAATACAGAGGCTTGGCTAATGCAGATACATCGAGCATTGGTAAACTTCCAATAAAAGAATTTTTTGCCAACCAGTCTATTAAACAGTTGTTAGATAGTGCTATTGAGCGAAATATTGATTTACAAATTGCCCTAAAGAATATTGATGCGGCTAATTTGTTATTAAAAAGAGCCAGAATGGGCAACTTGCCGCAATTAAATTTACAAGTTGCGGCCAACTCTAGCCGCCCTTCAGAAAATAGTTTGAATGGTCTTAGTGCTTCACAATTTTTGAAAACCAGTCATATCGAAGATTTTAATGCAAACCTGGCACTAACTTGGGAGGCCGATATTTGGGGAAAGATTAGCAAGCAGAAAGAAGCTGCTTATGCCACTTATTTACAAACCGAAGAAGCAAAAAAAGCAGTGCAAACTCGTGTAGTTGCTATGGTAGCCACAGGTTTTTACCAGCTGTTACTGTTAGATGCGCAACTAGCCATTGCTAAAAAAAACGTACTACTTACAGATAGCACCTTGAAAATGGTAAGTAAGCAGTTTGATGCCGGGCAGGTAACCTTATTGGCTGTGCAACAAACCGAGGCGCAATTGCTTAGTGCCAGTCAGCTTATTCCGCAAATTACACAGGCCATAAGCATTCAAGAAAATGCCTTAAGCGAGCTAACGGGGAAATTTCCAACGGCTATAGAGCGCAAAGCGACATTGGCAGAATTGGAAATTCCTACGCAATTAGCTGTAGGTGTGCCAGCAACCATGTTAGCGATAAGGCCCGATGTAAGAAGTGTAGAGTTGGGTTTAAGAATTTCCAATGCCAAAGTTGGCGTAGCCAGTGCAAGTATGTACCCATCATTAACCATAACGGCTACTGGCGGATTGAACTCCTTTAAGGCAAGCAACTGGTTTAATATTCCAGCATCGCTATTTGGTGTGGTTGGTGCGGGCATTGTACAGCCCATTTTTAATCGCAAAGAGCTAAAAACCCAATTTGAGCTGGCAAAAGTAGAACGCGAAAAATCGGTACTGTTGTTTAGGCAATTGGTAATACAGGCTGTGGTAGAGGTGGCTAACGAGCAATCTAAGTTGGAGAACTTGCAAACCGAATTTGGCATTGCCCAAAACAGAGTAAAAACTTTGAAATCGGCGGTAAAAAATGCCGATTTGTTGTTTAAAAGCGGTATGGCTAATTACCTAGAAGTGATTACGGCTCAATCTAACTTATTGCAAGGCGAACTAGACTTGGCGAGTTTAAAAACAGCGCAATTGAATGCAAGCGTAGGTTTGTACAGAGCGTTGGGCGGTGGATGGTTGTAGATTAGTTTATTAGTTATTTTTAAAGTATCTGAGCGTAGGTTAAGTCAAATAATAAAACTTTTTTGTGTTAAGTATTTGTTAAAGCGACAGTTTAAATGCAGTTGTGTTGCAATAATAATTGTGAATTATAATAAAACACTGTAACTTGCCGTTTCTTAACAACTTAATTTATAATTACACAAATGAATAAAAATCAAATTAGAAGCCTAGTTGCATTAGCTTTATTGGCAACTGGTCCTTTGTTTGCATCTGCCCAATCGCAAAAGAAAAACTGGTATAACTTAGATTTAAAAGCAGATAGCGTTTTTGGTATAAGTACTGAAAAGGCATACAATGAATTGCTAAAAGGCAAAAAATCTACTACTGTAATTGTTGGTATTTTAGATAGCGGTGTTGATGGCGTTCACGAAGATTTGAAATCTGTAATGTGGGTAAACAAGAAAGAGAAAGCAGGAAACGGTAAAGATGATGACAAAAATGGTTATATCGATGACGTTAATGGCTGGAGCTTTTTAGGTGGTAAAGGTGGAAACATTAATCAAGAAACTTTAGAGTTAACTCGTTTAATTCGTAGAGATGCAGCTCGTTTTGCAAACACTACAGAAGAGAACGTATCTGCTAAAGATAGACCGGCTTTTGAGGCTTATTTAGCCATGAAGAAGGATTTTGATAAAGGTTTGGCAGAAGCTAAAACTGGTTTGCAAAGGTTCGAGACCGTTAAAAATACGGTAGAAGCAATTACGAAAAAAATAGGTAAAGAGAATCCTACAGTAGAGGATATCAAGAATTTTGAAGCAGAAGGCCAGATTGAAAACAGTATCAAAAATACGTTGATTAGAGCCTTGGCTAACATGGATTATAAAACTTTTTATAATACCCAGATTAAACCAGGTTACGATCATTTCTACGATCAAGTAAATTATAACTATAACTTGTCTTTTAACCCTCGTAACTTAGTTGGCGATAACGAAAATGACAGCAATGAGCGTATCTATGGTAGCACAGATTCGAAAGGTCCAGATCCTTCTCATGGTACACACGTAGCTGGTATTGTTGGTGCTGATCGTAAAAACAACTTAGGTATTCAAGGTGTTGCAGACAATGTATTATTAATGGCGGTACGTAATGTGCCAAATGGTGATGAGCGTGATAAAGACGTAGCAAATGCTATCCGCTATGCGGTAGATAATGGTGCTAAAGTATTAAATATGAGCTTTGGTAAAGCTTACTCATGGGATAAAAAAGTAGTTGATGATGCGGTAAAATATGCAGTAAGTAAAGATGTTTTATTGGTGCACGCTGCTGGTAACGACAATAAAAACTTGGACGTGGAAACCAACTTCCCTACTAATAAATATGAAGATGGAACTTTAGCTGATGCTTGGTTAACCGTGGGTGCTTCAACACCGTTTAATGACAAAAGATTGAAAGCTTCTTTTTCTAACTACGGAAAAACTACAGTAGATGTATTTGCTCCTGGTTTCGGTATTTATTCTACTTACCCAGATCAAAAATACCAAGATAACAATGGTACCAGTATGGCATCTCCAGTGGTTGCTGGTTTAGCGGCTTTAATCCGTTCTTACTATCCAAAGTTAAAGGCTACACAAGTAAAAGAAATCATCATGAAATCTGTAGAAAAAGCAGATGCTTTAAAAGATATTTCGGTTACTGGTGGTGTAGTTAACGCTTATAATGCATTAAAATTAGCCGCAACTTACTAGTTAAGTGAAAAGTATAAAGGCAAAAGTAAAAATTACGAGTTGCCGTAGATGATAAAGCGTTCCGATAAAATCGGGGCGCTTTTTTATTGAATTGCCATCTAGCTGTTGCTGCTAAATATCTTACATTTCTTAAAATTAAATTTGACGAAAGACCTAATCGATCAGAAAACTTGTTTTACATTTGCTAAAAATAGATCAAATCTTTTTTTAGTTAAATTGTAACATGGCAAGTTTCGGACAATTCATAAAAATAGAAAGAGAAAAAAGGGAATGGACACAAACAGAATTTGGTGCAAAGATTGGCATCAATACAAGTGCCATTAGCCGTATTGAAAATGGAGGCCAAAAGTTTAGTAAAACAAAATTGAAAAAGTTAGCGGAGTTGTTTCAGGTTGAAGTACAGGTTGTTATAGATTTGTTTTTTGCGGATAAATTTGCCCGAGAAGCTTTTAAATATAAATGCTCGGATTCGGTTTTTAGTGTAGCCGAAAATACCGCAAACTACATTAAAAGTAAAACCTTAAAACGAAGAGTACTCGAATTATGAAAGGAAAACTAAAATATATTGATTTGTTTTCTGGCTCGGGTGGTTTTTCTCTGGGTTTCGACCTTAAAGGCTTTCAGAACGTTTTTTCTATAGATATAGAACCAAGTTTTTGCGAAACTTACAAATACAATTTCCCAAAGCATCAACTCATTGAAAAAGATATTTGTGACTTGAGTGATGCTGAAATATCCTATTTAAAAGAGTTTGAAGAAATAGATGTTGTGATTGGCGGGCCACCGTGCCAAGGTTTTAGTATGGCAGGCAATATTGGACGTAAATTTATAGAAGACCCTAGAAATAAGTTGTTTAAGGAATTTGTAAGGGTGGTAAATGTTGTTCGTCCAAAGTTTTTTGTAATGGAAAATGTTGCCAGACTGTACAACCATAATAAAGGAGAAACAAGAAAAGAAATCATTAAAGATTTCCAGAAAATTGGATATAACGTAGAGTGTAAAATTCTTAATTCGGCAGATTTTGGCGTGCCGCAAGTTAGACAAAGAGTAATCTTTATTGGCTCTAATCAGAACCGAGAAATTATTTTTCCAGAAAAATCTGTAAAAAGATATTTGACAGTTAAAGAAGTGTTGGATGATTTTCCACCATTAGAATCGGGCGAAGAATCAACAATTCCGAATCATGTAGCAATGAACCATTCTGAGCAAATGCTCGAAAAAATGAGTTATGTAAAAGATGGTGGTAGTAGGGAAGAGATACCAGTAAATATTAGACCAAAATCAGGCGATATAAGGAAATACATACGTTATAAAAGTAATGAGCCATCGGTTTGTGTAACAGGTGATATGAGGAAAATATTCCATTATGAGCAAAATAGAGCATTAACTGTAAGAGAATTGGCAAAATTACAGTCGTATCCCAATAGCTTTGTGTTTAAAGGTTCTAAAATCTCGCAGCAACAGCAGGTAGGTAATTCTGTTCCGCCCAAAATGGCAGAGGCAATTGCAGAAGCAATCATTAAAATGTCTGAGCATGTTTAAGTATCCAAAAGTTAACTATATAGGAAATAAGGAAAAAATTGCAAAGTGGATTTGCGATCAATTTCCAAGTGATGCAAAAACTTTATTTGATGCTTTTTCTGGTGGCTGCTCGTTAAGCTACGAGGCCAAATTTAAAGGATTTGAAGTTTATACAAACGATATTTTAAAAATCAACTATCATATTGCAAAAGCTTTGATACAGAACAATTCTACTGTTTTGTCAAAAGAAGATGTAGAAACTATTTTTTCGGGCGAGCCGTTTGAAGGCTTCATGTTTAAAAATTATTCGGAGGTATTTTTCTTTCCTGAAGAATGTAAAGAGCTTGATTTGTATAGAGCGAATATCGAAAAACTGGATTCTGAAATTAAGAAATCAATAGCTTTTGCTTTAATGCGTAGAACAATGATTCGCAAAATGCCTTATTCGCGTTTTAATATCAATTGGGAAAAAATTAAGCAATTGAGAGATGAAGAATACAGTTATGAAAAATATAAAAGAAAAAGAGCCTATCATAACGAATCTTTCAAGCATCATTTCTTACAAAATGTAAATGATTATAATAATGCTATTTTTAATAACTCAAAAAACAATGTAGCCTATAATGATGATATTTTTAACTTATTGGACCATGTTAAAGCAGATATTATTTATTTAGATCCACCCTATACTGGTACTATGAATAATTACTTTGGCTTTTATGGGCTGATAGATGATTATATTTCCATGTCAAAAACTGCCCCGTTCCAAAATAATTTTATTGATAGAAAAACAGTTAGCTCATTGTTTGATAAGCTGTTTTCAAAATTGTCAAACTTTAAATACTGGTATTTAAGTTATAACAATTCCTCTTTTCCAACAAAAGATGAGTTGTTATACTTGCTCAACAAATATTCAAGCAATGTTAAGGTTGTTGAGCGTAAACACAATTACAAAATAACCGGTAAAGAACGAAAAGAGGTAAATAAGGAGTATTTATTTATTGTAGAGAATCAATTTAAGGAAGAGAATAAGGAAAGAAAATATGCCACAACAGAATTATGAAAAGTATTGGAAATTAACCAACGCTTTTACCGATTATAATGGTAAAAAATTTTTAGATACATTAGCCGTTTGCATTCATTTCATTGATCAATTTACTCATGAACCATACACTGAAGAAAAATATAACAGACTTCAGCTCGAAGTGCAAAAGGTAAACCCAATTAATTTAATATCCGTACGCAAATCAATAAATCAGCTAGTTAAAATGGGGTTTATCAATCCATTTTTGGTTTCTTACCATCCTCAAGCTAAAGAATATATAACGGCCAAAACAAATAAGAAGAGAGAAACGATTTTGTCTAAAATAATCTATTCTAATTCGAGCTTTAATAGAGCTGTAAACAATGCTTCACAAATAAGGCAAATTAACTTTTTAATTCAAACCTTAATTGAGAAAGGTAAATTATCTAAAGAAGAAATTATTGCTTTAATGCTGGTTGATATTGAGTCGCACAATAAAACATTTATTGAAGCAGAGGAATTACAGCGCTACGTGGCAGAGGCTAAAGATATCGGTTTTATTGATAGAAAATACAATCAAATAGGCTATTTATATAACATTTTGAGTAAGCTCGACGATTTGGTTTTTGTTAACGATGATTTGTATTTTATAGAAGATGCAGTGCAGATTTTTGGAGAAGAATTAAGAGCTACGGTAAAGAGAAGAGATCCTTATTTGCATAGGCTATATAAAAATCAGCTACAAGAAGAGTGCGAAGAGTTGTATGGCAACACAATTTGTGTTTTGGAGAAATTAAGGTATCCGGTTTTAATAGCTAGTCATATTAAACCGTTTATAGAATCTAACGATACAGAAGCCTACGACCCTAACAATGGCTTACTTTTAAGCAGAACCATTGATTCGCTATTTGACCTAAAATATATTTCATTTACAGATGAAGGGCAAATAATTTTCTCAAAGCGATTATCTGGAGATGTGGTAGCGTTTTGGAAAGACTACCGCTTAGATAAAAAAATATTAAATAAAGAAAGGCAGAACTATTTGGCTTATCATAGGCAATTACTACTAAACATAGACGCAATTGCTTAAAGTAACGTGTTTACTTAACTAATGATTATTTTTATCCAACGCTTGATAAATTTCTGCATAGAGTAGGCCACTACCGCCACCGTAGTGTTTTACCACCTGGGTTTTCATTTCCAGTTTTTTAAGATGAAGTTTGATTTCCTCTTCGTCTGTTGCTGTTATGCCCGAGCCTATTAAAGCAATATCAAACTTAATGGCGTTACAACGTTCTAAAGCACTCTGTAGTGATAAAGCAATGAAAGCGTTCCAATCTTCCCTTTGGTCTATCAAGCGTGCTATCGTTTCTGCTATGCGCTGGTTGGTACAAACTATTAAGATATTTGTCATTTGCTTTTGTTTTTTAGCCACAGATGCACAGATAAAAATCAATTAGAATAAATGTTCTAAAAAAATCTGTGCATCTGTGGCTTAATTAAACTTAAAATTGCATTGGAACTTCCATCACTAAAAACTCCGCATCGGTATCTGCAACAACTTCAAAGCTATCGGTGTCCCAAATTCCAAATCCATCTCTCGTATCAACCTCTTGGCCGTTTATTTTAATACTGCCTTTAAGTACGAAAACGTAGGCTCCGTTTCCTTCTTTGTGCAGTTGGTAGGTTTTTGTAGTTTCGGCATCAAACCTTGCCATGTTAAACCAAGCATCTTGATAAATCCATACGCCAGCATCATCAGCATTTGGCGAAAGCACTTGTACGAACTCGTTTCTAGTTGTTGCGTCAATAGTGATTTGATCGTAACGAGGCTCCACATTTCTTTTGTTAGGGAACACCCAGATTTGTAGAAATTTAGCAGGATTTGCTGCATCAGGATTATATTCTGAATGGTAAACACCAGTTCCTGCGCTCATTACCTGTATTTCTCCAGATTGGATTGTAGCCGTAGTTCCCAAACTATCTTTATGTTGTAAAGCTCCTTCCAATGGGATGGAGATAATTTCCATGTTATCATGCGGATGCTCTCCAAATCCCATTCCACCGGTTACGAAATCATCATTTAAAACTCTTAATGCACCAAAGTTGATGCGCTCTGGGTTGTAATATCCAGCGAAGCTGAAAGAGTGAAAGCTTTTTAACCAACCATGGTCTGCGGTGCCACGAGTGTTGGCTTTGTGTAATACGGTCTGTGCCATAATTTTTTTCTCCTTTGTTGATACAAATTTACGGCACTTGTTTAAGGTGGATATTGATGTAGGATAAGAAAGTTACGAAGTCCGAAGTCCGTAAGAAAATGGGCATACAAGGTACTAATATTTTGAGGGAGTGACTAAACCTTTGTTATGTTTTGCTTTTCTATTTAAACAACCAAACAACCAAAACTGTCTTGCAATCGTCATTCGTCAATCTAAAATCGTAATTTGCAGAACCAAATAGATAAATTAGTAACATGATTAATCGGGCTACCTACCAAGCGGCGCAAATTGTTGCACCCACCATAGAAACACACTTTGCAAGGCATTTGGCAGAAGCTAGCGCCAAAGGAGAGCTTGATTTAGCTCCACAACCGCCAGCTAGGGTAGTAGAAGCTATTTTAGATGCCGCTTTTTGGAGTAGTTTGAGAAAAGAGGAAGGCCATTCTCCCAAAATTTCTATTGCTTTTTTACCACCAGAACAAGCGGTTAAGCCTTTGCTTTTTAAGCAGAATTTGCCTTTAAACCCCAATGTGCTTACTAAGTTGGCACCAGGTGTAGAGCGTGGAGGTATCCATATTGGAGTATGGCACGATGGTTACGATTTGTACGTGTGGGGCACTACTTTAAATATTCCTAATTATTGTTTTGTGGTTGATGTTTCTGAACCCGCGTTGTTGGTGGTAAAACATCGCCGTATGGCTGGTTTTGGTAAGTTTACCAATGTTGCCGTTTTAAAAGGAGATCAGATTAAAATTGTTAACGAAAATGCCCCAAAAACAGGAGAGTGCCCAAGCATACTAATGTCGCTACTGGATTTAACTGCCGAAAGTTACTGGAGTGATACTGCAAATATCTTGATACAGCTATCGGTTTCTATGCGTGCCCATGGTAGAGGCGGTGCGGTATTAATGGTGCCGCAAGATAACGACAATTGGCGTCAGTCGGTTATTCATCCTATTAGTTATGGTTTAACGCCATCTTTTAAAGGATTGGCAGATTTGGTGCGCAGAGATAGGGAAGATGCCAGCGATATATTTTGGCAAACGGCACTGAAACGTGAAATAGACCACTTAGCTGGTTTAACTGCAGTAGATGGAGCCACCGTAATTACCGACGAATACGAATTGTTAGCTTTTGGAGCTAAAACAGGCAGGGCAAACAGTAGTGAGCATATTCAGCAAATTTCTTACACCGAACCTATTAATAATGCAGAGCCATTGGTGGTGCACCCCGCAAAAATTGGCGGTACAAGGCATTTGTCGGCTGCCCAATTTATCTTCGACCAACGAGATGCATTAGCACTAGTTGCTTCGCAAGATGGCCATTTTACTGTTTTTAGCTGGTCTAAATCTTTAAATATGGTACAAGCGCAACGAATAGATACGTTGTTGTTGTAATTTAAGCCGTAATTGCGGCAAAAATAATAGTAGCAACTAACATTAACAGCATTGCAACTCTGTCTGCTACTACTCTTTGTTTATAGGTAGAAGGTTTTGCCACTTGCTTTTCGCGAGCTCCGTAAAATAATGTGGTGGCGGCTTGTTGTACGTTTGCTATCATGTCTTTTCCCTCCTTTTGTAATAAACTATAAACAAAGACGAAGCCAAAAAGGTGTGGAAATGTGAATAAATAGCGTTTTGTTACAAAAAACAGAATAAGTACGTATAAAACTTAAAGGTAGTAAGTGTTTATACGTGCTTATTTCAGCAAAGTAATTCAATTTAACTGTCTAGTTTTTAATAGGCTGTAGTGTTTGGTAAACAATCAAACTCGTTAATTTCTCACTTGTCCGTCGCCAATTACCAACCATTTGTAACTGGTTAATTCTTCTAATGCCATTGGCCCGCGGGCGTGAAGTTTTTGTGTGCTAATTCCAATTTCGGCACCTAAGCCAAACTGAGCACCATCGGTAAAAGCTGTAGAAACATTGGCGTATACCGCTGCGGCATCAACCTGGTTTAAAAATAAAGTGATATTTGCAGCGTCTTCTGAAATAATTGCCTCGCTATGTTTCGAGCTATGTGCAGCAATATGATCTAGCGCTTCCTCAATATCCCTTACTACTTTTACTGCTAATTTTAATGATAAAAATTCGGTGCCAAAATGTGCTGGTGTTGCTTGGTGCAATAAAGAACTCGGGTAAGTATCTTTAAGTAAGGCGTAACTGGCTTCATCTGCATAAAGTTCTACATTTTTATCAGCCAATGGCGATAAAAGCTTTGGAATATCAGCTAATCGGTTTTGGTGTATTAAAGCACAATCTAAGGCGTTACAAACACTTACCCTTCTGGTTTTCGCATTGGCGATAATTTGCTGGCCTTTTTCTAAATTTCCAGTAGCATCAAAGAAAGTATGCACAATACCCGCACCAGTTTCAATTACCGGAATTTTACTGTTTTTACGAACGTAGTTGATCAAAGATTGGCTTCCCCTGGGTATCAACACATCTACAAAACCCACTGCATTTAACAAAGCTTCGGTAGCAGATCTATCGGCTGGTAATAAGGTCAATACATCTTTATTAATTTGATGTTTCTCTAACACTTCGTGAATAACCTTAACTATCGCCAAGTTCGAAAATTCGGCATCGCTACCACCTTTCAAGATAGCCACATTTCCAGTCTTAAAGCAAAGCGAAAATACATCTACGGTAACGTTAGGCCTAGCTTCGTAAATAACGCCAACAACACCTAAAGGCACACGTACTTTTTTAATGTTAAGGTTGTTTGGTAAAGTACGCTCATTAATTACATTCCCCAGCGGATTAGCCAATATTACTACATTTTTAACATCGTCAGCTATTGCCTTAATTCGTTCTGTAGTTAATTGTAAACGGTCATATTTTGGGTCGGCTTTGTCCATTCTATCCAAATCTTTTTGGTTTTCGGTAAGCATAAAATCGGTGTTTTTTATTAGCGCATCAGCTAAACTAGTAAGTGCCAAATTAATGGTTTCATTGTTTAGCGAAATGATGTTTCTGGTAGCTTGTTTGGCTTGTTGGAAATGGTTCATTTTTGAGTGGTCAGGTGTTAGGTATTAGTGGTCAGGTATCAGGTGTTAGGGGGCAGTAATTATAAGTCGCCGACTTGTCTTCCGACTTTGGACATCCAACTTTCGGACTATATGGCGTAAAAATAATCGTAATGTACCAGCGGTTTTTGGTTTTTTTGGCCAATGCGTTCTTTGGCTTTATCAGAACCATATTTGGCAATACCCAAACCAATTAATTTTTCATTTTCATCCAAAATTTTAATGATATCTCCTTTTAAAAAATCGGCTTTAATAGCGATGATGCCAATGGGCAATAAACTGGTGGCTTTGCCAGACGTAAGCACCTGTTTTGCACCCTCATTTAATTGCACTATGCCTGTTGCCGCAGTTTCTGCATGGGCAATCCATTTCTTTTGGCCAGATTTAATCTTGTCGGCAACAAAATGGGTATGAACAGTTTTTCCTGCTAACAAATTGATAAGTACATTGTCGTTTTTACCATTGGTAATATGTACGTTGATGCCCAGTTTGGCTGTTTTTTGGGCGATGGTAGATTTGGTAATCATACCGCCTCGGCCAAATTCCGATTTGCCGGTACTCACAAAATTGCTCAAGTCGGTTAGCGTTCCCGTTACTTTCTCAATTACTTTTGAGCTTTCAAGTTTAGGGTCGCCATCGTAAATTCCGTTAACATTAGAAAGGATAAACAAAGCATCGGCATTCATCATGGCTGCAATTAATCCGGCAAGTTCATCGTTGTCGGTAAACATTAGTTCTGTAACCGAAACCACATCATTTTCATTAACCACCGGAATTACATTGTTTTGCAACAAAATTTGCATACAGTTTTTCATGTTTAGGTAGTGTACACGGTCTCTAAAATCTTCTTTGGTTACTAAAACTTGCGCACATTTAATTTGATGCTTTTCGAAATAGCCTGAGTAGGTGTGGATTAGTTTAACTTGCCCAATTGCAGCCAATAACTGGCGGGTGGCTACTGCATCTTGTTTCTCGGAAACTTTAATTAAGCTACGGCCAGAGGCTACTGCTCCAGAAGAAACTAAAATTACTTCGATACCTTTTTGTTTTATTGCCGCAAGCTGATCTACCAAATGGGCAATGCGCTCATTATCTGGTAAACCGTTGGCTTGTGTAATTACGTTAGATCCTATTTTAACAACTATTTTTTTGTACTGTAATGCCATTGCTGTGTTTAGAACTGCTAATCTACCAAATAAGTAGTGTTTTTGTAAAAAGAATTAATCTTTCGACTAATTTCAGTTTGAAAAAGTTTGAAGTGATAACTATAGTCTGTTGAAGGATGATTAGACTCTGGCTAACTTAGCATACTATTATTAGCAATGAATTTAAATAAACGGATTTTAATCCAATTCGGAGAAAAAGTTAAAGAGCTTAGAAAGTCTAAGGGATGGTCTCAAGAGCAACTTTCATTTCATGCGAACTTACATAGAACTTACATCGGTATGATTGAAAGAGCTGAAAAGAATATAACGTTATTAAATATTGAAAAAATTGCTAAAGCATTAGATATAGAAATAAAAGAACTATTTGATGAGATCACCTTATTTTAATGTCCCGACTGAGGGTCATTTAAAAGTAACAAACAAATTAATCGAAGATCATCCTTTAAAAAAGATGGAGATTGTTGATGCTGTTTTAAAATCTTGGGAGCAAATTTTTGTATCTAAAATTGGTCCATTGTCAATAGGGATTGATATTTTCCCTTCGCCACAAGTTATGTCAAATATATTGCACGAATTAATTCCATACAACCTCGCCGCACTAGTCGGTAATGATGTTAGGATAGGAAAGTCAAAAAATGAAAAGGATATTGAATATCTCCCTAATCCAGATTTTTCAATTGAAGTAAAAACTTCTAGTCATAATACAGATATTTTTGCTAATAGAAGCTATGCACAACCAAGTTTTAACTCTGGAACTAAAAATAAAAATGGTTACTACATAGCTGTAAATATTGAAAAATTTGATTTGGACGAAGATGGAATAGAAATTAAAGCAAAGTTTGATGAAAAGGGCTCTCTAGTTTATCCCAAAATAAGAAAAATTAGGTTTGGATATTTGGAACATAATGATTGGATTGCGCAAAATGCAGCAACTGGTCAACAGGCTAGATTGACTCCTGCCGCTAAAAGAACCAAATTATTACAAATATATCCTTAAAACAACGTCAGCAATTTTTTTTTATCTTGGATCTCGACTAATGTTTTGTTTAGTCTGTTAGAAATAGTTTCTAGATAATTACTGTCAATTTCAAAACCTAAGAATAGTCTGTTATTTTTCATTGCCGTACTAGCTGTTGTTCCAGAACCCATATATGGATCAAGTATTAAGTCATGTTGATTAGTAAACCCTTTAATCATTCTTGATATTAAATCTTCTGGAAATTGTGCAGGATGATTGGTTCTCTCTTGGGATGAACGATTTGCGCCAGAAGTAACTTTTGCTATCTGCCAAACATCACTCGGATTTTTGCCTAAAGTATTGCATCGTAGAACACCATTTTTTTTCTGATTCGGATATTTTACATCTGGATCTCTTATGTTGTCTAAATTAAAAGTATATACTTCAGGATTTTTAATGTACCATAATATTTTTTCGTTTCTAGGGGATAAGAACTTTTTAGCTGCTACTCCAGCGCCATAATTCCATATTATCTCCTGTTGTAAATAAAATTTGATCTTATCCCAAATCAAGTAAGTTATCGGTACAGCTTTGCCAATATTCGGTATGCCCAAATATCCGACATTTAGTAATAATGCACCATCTTCCTTAGTAATGTTGAATACTAAATTAAAAACCTCTTCTAGCCAGTTTACATACTCATTAAGTGGCATTATTTTTTCATATTCCTTTCCTATGTTATATGGCGGACTTGTAATAGTGGCATCAATATTCAACCCTGATTCACTAAGAATTGATAATCCCTCTAAACAATCCATATTATAAATTAAGCCAAATTCGTTTTCGTAACTCGGACTACCTAAAACTTTTTTGATATCTTCTAATCTAGACATTTTTTTTGCTAATTATAGTATTCAAATGTAGTTAATTTTAGCAATTTAAAATAACAAAGTATTAATATATATTCTTTGCATGAGTTTAATTTTATTTAATTGATAATCAAGTTTTTGTATTTTTACAAGGTACTATGTATTGCATAGTACATTATTAAACATATATCTTTGTATTATGATAGCAGAGAATACGCAAACCCAAATGCGCAAGGGCATACTCGAATATTGTGTGCTTTTAATCATCTCCCGCGGAGAGATTTACGCGTCAGATATCATCGCCGAATTGAAGCGAGCGAAACTATTAGTAGTAGAGGGTACTTTGTATCCGCTACTTACGCGATTAAAGAACAATGGCCTACTCAGTTACAACTGGGTAGAATCTACCTCGGGGCCGCCACGTAAATATTATGTGCTTACACCCGAGGGCCGCCAAATTTTAAGCCAACTAGACACCACGTGGAGTGAGCTTGTTTACGCTATTACCACGTCACAACAAGCAAAACCAACAACAGAAGAGAAATAAGAATTAACGCAGTGGCCCAGCTACTGATAAAAAATATCGATATGAATAAGACGATTATCATCAATATAGGAAACTCAATCATCCACATAGAGGAAGAAGCATACGAGATACTAATGGCTTACCTTAACGAGATTAAGCAGCATTTTGCTAAAACAGCAGATGATTTTGAAATTGTAAAGGATATAGAAAACAGAATTGCCGAGATGTTTGCCGAAATTTTGCAAAAAGCGCAAAAGCAGGTAATTGATGTTGCCGATGTGCGTAGCGTAATTGCGCAAATGGGCAGCGTACAAGATTTTTTGAACGAAGAGGAAGAAGAAGTAAAAACCGAAAATTTTTATGCCAGCTATAATGGCGTAAAAAAACTGTATCGCGATACAGATGAAGGCGTAATTGCCGGTGTTTGTGCGGGTTTGGGGCATTACCTTAACGTTGAGGCACGTTGGTTACGTTTAGCTTTCTTGTTACTTACTTTTTTAGCTGGATCTAGCATTTTAGTGTACCTAATTTTGTGGGTTGTAGTTCCTAGAGCGGCAACACGCTCTGAAAGAATGGAGATGAAAGGCGAAGCAACCAATTTGTATGGCTACAAAAAAAGTTTTGATGAGGAGCTAGCTGCACTAAAGGCCAATATGAAATCTGCCAATGACCATCTGGCACCTGCAATGAGAAAATCAGGTAATTTGATTACGCAGGGTGTTAAAATGGTGGGTAGTTTAATTAAATGGATTTTTAAGTTCTTTGGAAAAACTATTGCCATTTGTTTCATCGTTTTCGGTTTTGGTATGATGATTTTCTTAATCGTTTCGTTAGGGATGTTGGTGGGTTTTTGGGATGAAAATACCTACCAAAGTTTTCCGCTAAATGTAATTGATACTTCATTTAGAGATGGATTGATTTTTAATGCTTTTCTAACGTTTTTTATCCCAATTTTGGCTTTGGTACTATTTGCTTTAAAGGTAGTTAACAACAGGATAGAGATTAGCAAGTATGTTTGGTTTGGCTTGTTAATTGTTTGGATGATTGGCGCTGGAACATCGGCCTACTATACCGCAAAAATTATGGGCGAATTTAAGGATGATGCCAAGCTGGTACAGCAGGTAGATTTGAAACCTTATCAAACTTACGTAATTGAAGTAGACAAAAACATGGTTTTTAGTAAGCAAGACAGTATACGTTACCATCTGGAGGAAACCAACATGGGCAGGCGAATGGTGGTAGAAGATTTCGACAATGGAATGTTTAGAAACCCAAGAACGGTAAGCTTTGAAGTGGTGAAAAGCCACGACGGTAAAAGTGCAGTTGTTGCTACCTACGAGTCGCAAGGTAAAAATTTTGAAACTGCTTTGAAATATGCACAAAACATAGAGTATAAGTTTTTACAAAGAGACTCGGCGCTCATCTTTAATCCGGCAATTAGGCTAAAGCAGCATACTGCATGGCGTGGCCAAAATGTACATTTAAGTTTAAAAATCCCGGTAGGAGCCCGTGTGTTGATTAACAAAAATAACGACAGGTATTGGAGCTTTTACTATTACTGGTGCCGCGAAGATGACGTAGACCAAACTGGGGCATATCGTGAGTTTATCATGACCGAAGAAGGATTAAAATGCAGGTATGACCTTGAACATCCAGAAGAAAAGAAAAGTGGCCAGTAGTTAGTGGCTAGGTATCAGTTGGGCTTGCTTGCAACACGGCTGATACCTAAATAAATCCAATAGTTTTTATAAAATTTTTAAGCCTCAAAAATGAGGATTGCTACTGTATTGCCCAAAAAATAAGTGAAAGGCAGGTTGATGGAAGCGTTGAAAATTGGGCTAGCTGTAACCTCTTCTAACAAACATAAGTCTTAATAAAAAACAAAAAATGCGAAGCTATAATGACTGTACAAACTAAGTGCTCATCATGTATGCTTCATCTAAAAAAATAACCTAGCACAATGAAAAAAATATTACTGTTAATAACATGCCTTTTGGCGTGGGGGACATCCTTTGCCCAAAAAAAGGAAACATCAGCGGTAAAATAGTGGCTGATAATAACGAAGCTTTACCGTACAGCTTAGTAAAGCTGATCAATTTAGCCGATACTTTAAACGTTAAAGAAGCATCCGCAAATTTGGATGGTATTTTCCAATTTCCGCAAGTTGCGGCAGGCCAATATCATTTGCGTGTTAAAATGGTGGGCTACAAAAATTACCAATCGGCAAAGATTGATTTTAACGGAACTGACCAGCTATTGCCCGCTATTAAATTGGAAAGTACCAGCAAGCAGTTAAATGAAGTTAGCATAGTTGCACAAAAACCTTTTGTAGAACGCAAAGCGGATAAAACCGTGTTAAATGTAGAAAATAATATAACCGCTACAGGAAATTCGGTGTTAGAATTATTGGAAAAAGCACCCGGTGTAACCGTAGATAGGCAAACAGAGCAGATTAAATTGAATAACAAAGCGGGCATTACCATTATGGTAGATGGAAAACAGAATTTCCTTTCGGGAGCCGATATTACTACGGTGCTTAGTAACATGAGCAGCGATCAGGTGGCCACCATAGAGCTTATTACCAATCCTTCGTCTAAATATGATGCCGCCGGAAATGCGGGGATCATCAATATTAAACTTAAACGAAACAAAAGCTTTGGTACCAACGGTACTTTGTCGGCCAATACTGGCTTGGGCACTGCTAAAAATGGACCTTCAGATTTGTATCGCCATAGCGGAAACCTAAACTTGAACCATCGCGTAAACAAATGGAATGTTTTCGGTAATGCCGCATTTAATACCCGTACCGGCTACAACCAAACTTTGTTAGACAGAACCGCAAACATTGGCAATACCACCACAACTTTTGATCAGTCTTTTGCCCGCAACCAAAAAGGAACAGGCTATGCAGGTAAAATTGGGGCAGATTATTACGTTTCGGAAAAAACGGTAATAGGGCTAATGTTGGATGTGACAACCAATGATAATCAGCAAAATGGATTGAGCCGAGCTAATCTTAACGAGCGCCAGCAAAATACGCAAACATTAAGTTATGTTAACCAGGCAAATGGAAACGGTGCTAAGTTTAACAGTTTAACTTCTAATTTTAACTTAAAGCACGATTTGGCCAAACAAGATGCCAACATTACATTTGATTTTGATTATGCTGGTTACGCATTGGATAGAAATGACAGCTTTGATGCCTTTTATCTGGATGCAGCACAGGTGCAAACCAGCAGTACCAATTTGAGAAACATTGTAGATGCCCGAATTGATGTATTTGCCGCAAAAACAGATTTTTCTTGGCCATTTTCTAAGACCTTGAAGTTCGAATCGGGATTGAAAAGCAGCATTGTAAATACCAATAACGATTTCGTTTCTGAGCAGTTAAACAATGGGCAATGGACAGATATTTTAGGCCGATCAAATTTATTTATCTATAAAGAAAATATCAATGCCGCTTATGCTAACCTCTCGCAAAGCTGGAAAAAATGGCAAGTGCAGTTGGGTTTAAGGGCAGAGCATACACATAGCAAAGGTAATTCGGTAACCAGCAATAAAGTGGTAGATAGGGATTACGTTTCCTTGTTTCCAACGGTGTTTGTTAAGCAAGAATTGGCAAAAAATCACAGTCTTAACTATTCGTACGGACGAAGGATAGACAGGCCAAGTTACCAGCAGCTCAATCCTTTTGTGCAGTATTTGGATCCGTATACTATTGATAGCGGTAACCCTTACCTCAATGCACAATTCACAGATAATTTCGAGTTGGGCTACAGTTTTAAGGAAATCTCCCTATCGGTAAATTATGCCAATGTAAGAGGTATGTTGGTGCAAGTGAGTAGACAGAACGATGTCACCAAGCAAATAGAAGTACAACGTCAGAACTTTGGCAAAGCCGATTTGTACAATGCCAATTTGTATGTGCCGCTAAAAATCAATAAAATTTGGAGTATGCAAAACAACTTCTCGGCCAGGTATCAAGATTACCAAGACGGTACCTTGGTTGGTGCGGCTTATCAAAAGGCTATGGTTTCGTTCAATTTTAATACTTCTCAGTCTTTTACTTTTTCTAAAACTTTTAGGGCCGAAGTTAGCTTTTGGTATGATTCGCCTAGTGTGCGTGGCGTAGAAGAAACTACCATTGCCCAATATGCACTGAATTTTGGCGTGCAAAAGACATTAATGCAAAACAAGCTAAAATTACGCCTGGCCGTAGATGATGTGTTGGCCACCAATTATTGGGAGGGCCAAATGAAATATCAAAACGTAGATATGTACATCAAAAATTATTACGTGAGCCGCAGGGCCTCTTTTAGTTTGAATTATGCTTTTGGCAACCAGCAAGTAAAATCGGCTAGAAACAGAAAAACTGCAATTGATGATATTAAAGGTAGAACTGGAGGATAGTTATTAGGTGTTAGGGAATAGGTTTTAGGTTGTTTAATCAGCATGAGAGTAATAACCTGAGATTTAATATTTGTAGCCCTACAACACCCCGGTCTTCTACCACCCCTCCAAAGAAGGCAACTGCGACCAAAATTCCCCTCCTTTGGAGGGGTGCCTGAAAGGCTGAGTGGTTAAAAATTGTAATAGACTGTTTAAGCGCCACCCAATCACACTTTAATTATCGAACTCCAGGTTAATACCTAATTCCTAACCACTAATCGCTGAAATATGAAAAAAATAATTTTATATATAGCAATGTTCATCACAGTGATGGCTTGTAATAGAAAAGAAACCTCTATAAAAGTTAGCAAAACTGCCGACAGATTCGAGTTAATAGCCCAATATCCCGATGACAAAGAAAAGCAACTGAGCGTCTTTTTGCAAAACTCCTTTAAACAAGATAGTGGGTTTTTAAGGCAAGATTTAGCAGTTGGTAAAGAGATTAAGCTAACTAATGGAGTAGTTTTTTACATCAGGCATAATCCTAGAAAGTTAGAATTAGAAATGCTGAAAGCTAAAAATAATGCAGTAGGTCATCAGTTTTTTGATGAATTAGTTAAAGGAATTAAAAGGGTATTAAATTGATGGTTCCCTAAAATATAAAAAGGAAAAGTGGCTGGCTTTTCCTTTTTATATTTTGATGCAATTGGGAATAACTTACTTTACCGTATACCTTAATACGGTTCTACCTACATTTCCATCTTTATCTATTCCTTCTACCACGGCTTTGTAAGTTCCTTTACCATCGGCGTTGTTAAACTCAAAACTAACGTTCCCTTTTTCATCGGTAACTAATTTGGGGTTCCAATAAATGGTAGTTCTTAAATCGTTGCTAGTAATAGGTGCATTTGGTGCATATTTTGGAGAATAAAACTCCCTTTCTTTGCTATAACCCATTGGCGAATATTTTACTTCGTATTTTTTAGGGATCATGTCTAAGAAATCTTGTTTAGAAATTTTTTCTCCTTTAGGTATTTTCTTGGTATTGATAACAATTACTCCACGGGTGTTGTACATTCTGTCTACCGTTCCAAGCGGGTCGTTCAAGAAAATCTCGATAGATTCTACATCGTTAGCGGCAACGGTATTAATGGCGTTGGCGTCAACAAACATCCCATTTAAGAAAATAGCGGCAGGAGTACGGCCACCTTGGTTATAATCTCTAGTGATGTAGAATTTTTGTTCGTTGAACTCGTAAGTAAAACTTGGCGCCTGTACTTTCAAACATTCCAACAGCATGTTGCAGCCTTCCAAGTTCTTGCCGTCTATAAACCTGTCTGGTATTTGGCTTAAGCCAGATAAAGCTGCATGATCTGAATGGCTGGGACGCTTTACCGCTGCTCCCCTAATTTCTACAGTTTTTAACGTACGCATAAAACGATATTGCTTTTGGCTGTTGCTTAGATACGAAGCCATAGCAGTATCTATGTTTTCAATTTCATCTGCCGCATGTACGTTGTATCCTTTCGATGCACTTGGCGTGCCATCTAGCATAATCATCAAGTTGTTATAGTTAGGGTTAGAACGTGCAGTAATTACTACTTGAGACGAATCGGGAAATACCAAATCTTTAAAGCTAAACACGCCCACGTTACTGGTAGTAATTTCTTTAGAGATAGGTTTGCCCGTTACCATCATTCGCATTACTCCTTTTCTTATAGGCATACCGGTGAGGTCTCTTAACGTACCCGAAATGGTTATGCCTTGCTCTGGTAGCAAGAAAACTTTAGGATAACGTCCAGCTAAAATTTCTTTGTAGGCAAATCTTCTGTAACCTTGTGTTAACATCAATCGATCTAAATCCGCTAGTTTCTTATCATCTGTTTTGTTGAAATAATAGTTAGGTTTTTCTATGTAACCTTTCAAATCTGAAGTAAGTAATAGCGAACTTAAAATTGTGGTTTCCGTATTTTCATCTACTGGCACTTTGGTTTCATCCGTAACAGTGACAGAGAAATTGCCAGCTATGGGTTGGCCTTTGCCTTTTGCATCTAAAGTAAGTTTTACTTTTTGACGAGGTTTATAAGTTGACAAATCTGCTTTTAGGGCTAAGTTCATCGCATCTTTATGTAAAACAAATACTAAGCGCTCGCTAATTGGTTCGCTTTTTTCATCAAATAAAGTAAGTTGTGCAATACCAGAAGGGAAGTTCTCTTTTGGAATTTTAGCTGTAATTACTTGATTTTTTAATTGTAATTGAGCCGCGTAAGCTACCACATTGCTGTTTTGTCCAACCAGATAAAAGCTCTTTTCTTTATTTGCTTCAAAAAATGTTGTGCTCGCTAAAATTCGCAGGTTAATGAAATCTGCTGCTGCGGGGTTGGTTGCCTGTAAGGTAATGCCTTCTACTGCTTTAGGTAAATCTACAGTTTTTGAAACCCCACCAACTGTGTATTTTAACTTGTAGTTTTTACCTGCTTCGGGCGAGATAAAGAAACTGCCAATGCCAGCAAAAGAAGAGGTAAAGGTTACAATCTCGGTGTTTTGCTCATCAACAATACTGCCTTTTACATCGGCCCCCAATCCATTTGCTTTAACTGCCTTAAAGCCAACTTGGTTAGGTATGCCAGCAATTAATTGGCCACCTTCTGGAAAAACTTGGAAGTCGATATCATTTTCGCCCTGTCTGATGTTGAAACTTGCACTCGCCAACTCTTTATCAGCAATATTCACATCAGCTACCAAAGTTCCTTTTTTGATGGGATCTCCAGCTTTACTGGTCACTGTAATGGTCAAATAGCCATTGGCATCGGTTGTGCCTTTGCCTCTTGCAAATACATCATAGTTATGAAACACCCGCCAGTTAACGGTTTTGTTGGCTAAAGGTTTTTTGTTGATGTCTTTAAACTGGATACGAGCAGTAGTTTTTATGGCTTTATCTGCTGGTGCGTTCGTGAGATTTACATTTGTTATGAGTTGTTTGTCTATAGCTTCGCCAACGAGTATGTTCTTAGAAAAGAAATAATCTGGATCGAAATTCAACATCCATAGGGTGTACGCTCTAATGTAGTAATTACCTTGTTTAAAGGTGTTCATGGGTAAAGGCATATTGCCATAAGCCACGCTATTTTTTACAGGTAGTTTTACTGTTTGCACCAAAGAATCTACTGCGTTGTACATTTCTACATAAACAATTTTGCTTAATGGCGATGGGATGTTGTTCTGTGTAGTTACGTAGGCTTTAAACCAAACGGTATCGGCTACGGCATAGTAAGGTTTATCGAAATGTAGATATACCTTTTCTAGCGGCTGCTCTTCTGATAAGCGTTTGGTTTTAGTAAGAATATTGTTTAGGGAAACACTATCTTGTTGGGCATAGGCCGATGTAAGCGCAAAGCACAAAAGCAGTACAAGGATTTTCGTGAATTTCATTTTTTATACAAGTTCTGCGTCTTTGCAGGGTGCGGAGCAAAAATAAATACCAATCGATACTGTGCTGAGATTGCTTCGTGCCTCGCAATGACGGGTAAAAGGCTAAATATATGGTTTATTGGTTAAGGACGGGGAATTGTATCTAAAGTTTAACAAAATTTTACATTAGCAATGTAACAAAAATTAATAACTCTCTACTTTGGCTAATGGCGAGTTTTGACTAAAGCCAAATTTGTTTTGTTTTTTATCCGTCGGCTAAAGCCTGACGGCAATGAATCTTAATAGGATAGTGTTAAATTGTAATTGGCTTGATATTTAAAACCATTTCATAGGCTTCTGCTTTAGTTTTTTAAATCGATAAATATCAAAATCTAAAGGCAGTGGATGATGCCGTTTCATTGCCGTCTGCTTTAGCTGACGGATTGAAGGATTTGCCAAGAAAGAGCTAGCTAGTTGCAGGAGCTTTTGTTAGCTACACCTGATGGAAATGGAAACCCCGCACACGAGTGAAGCGAGGGGAGGAGTTGTAATGTACAGCAGGACTATCGGGTCATAATTGTGATGAGTTCGCTGTTCTAAGAAAAAAAAGCAGATATTGCCGATTTAGCTGTAGACTGGCACAAATTTAAGCTGTGAAAATCGGAGCTATTTATCTGCAATATCTGCTGTGAAAAACTATTTCTGGATAATGAAGTTCTCTTTTGATGAACGTACTTTTTTTAAGCCTACTAACCAGTCGTTAGCCTCATCGCGGTAACCTAAAGGTAAAACGGTAACGCTTTTTAAACCTTGATCAGCTAAATTTAAGATTTCATCATATTTCGCATTGTCGAAACCTTCCATTGGGGTAGCATCTACTTTTAACAAGGCGGCTTCGGCAATAGCAAGGCCAAAAGAAATATAAGCCTGACGGGCTGCATGCTCGAAATTAACTTGCGCTTCGCGAGGTATATACATGCTTTTTAAGCGAGTTACGTAATCTGCAGTAGCTTCTGCGGGTACGCCACGCTCGGCATTGGTACGGTTAAATACTTCGTCTATGCGTTCTTCGGTATAATTGTCCCAAGCGGCAAAAACCAAAACGTGAGATGCATCTACAATTTGAGATTGACCGAAAGAATGAGGCAATAATTCTTGTTTTAAGGCAGGGTCTGTAACTACAATTACTTTAAAAGGTTGTAAGCCAGACGATGAAGGTGCCAAACGAGCAGCTTCTAAAATTTGGTCTACTTTTTCTTTTGGAACAGCCTGGCCGTTCATTTTTTTAGTGGCATAACGCCAGTTTAATGCTTCAATTAAGCTCATGATTTTTTTAACGATTGATATTTATGATAAATCCTTGTACGGCATCCAAAAGAATTTGCTGTTGCATTTCGTTTGGTGCCGCTGTAATGTTAAACATGCTGATAGAGGTTAGCCCATGGAGTATAGACCAAAGTGTATGGAACTTTAAGAGTTTACGTTGCTCATTATCTGCTTCCATTAGACTTCCTATGGTATTGATGAGCGTACAACTGAATTTGCCAATCTCGGCTATTTCTCTCGCTTTCTGGCAGCTGGGAATGCCCAAGCCAAACATCATTTTGTAATAAGCAGCATTGCTAAAAGCAAATTCGAAATAGCTTAAAGCCATTTGAGTAAGTTGCTGTTGTGGGTTGGTATGTTTTTCTTTAGTGCTTTGCATGGCCACTGCAAGCATATTAAATCCCTGCTTTACAAATTCTTCTTGAATGGCATCTTTACTTTCGAAATGGTTGTACACCACCGGCAAGCTGTAACCGATAGCTTCGGCAATTTTCCTCATAGAAACTGCTTGCCATCCTTCTTGCAGCACAATTTCTTCTGCAACTTTTAGGATCGCATTTTTGGTGAGTTCTTTTTGCTTTTGCCTATCGTTTTTAACTAACATTTTCTATTAAGTTAACACTGTTAGCAAAAGTAAAAGTTAACAGTGTTAGCTAAAAATATATTCCTGTTTTTTACTTAAAGATGATAGAACGATATGTAGCTAGTTAAACTTTTTTAACCTTGGCAATTAGGGGTATAAATGATGTGAGCCAAATGCACTGGGCAACAACTTAAAAAAGAATTACTGGCTAGCTTGGCATTTGTTCTACCAAAACTTCTTCGCCGGCTTTATCGTAATAAATGCAGGTCATTTGGTTAAGGTCTACAATCCATTTTTCGATGCCGGTTTCGGCACAGTCTTTACAGAAAGTGTAATAATCTGTTTGCCCTTGCTGATGAGCTTTTAGTTGTTTTACAAATTGATCTTGATTTGTTTTTAACGAGATTTCTAGATTTTCGTATTGCGGTTGAGACGAGGTTTGGTAGCCGTCGGCTCCATAATATTCGGTATGACTATCATCTACCCAAGTTTCGAAGCTTAAAACACCCATTTCCTTTATTTCTTGGATGTACTTCGGGAAATCGGCTCCAGATTTTACCTTTTCGTGAGCCTGTTCTATTTGTGCTACTGTAAACATTTTTTGGTTGGTTGGTCGGGGCGAAACATTTTTCGCCCTTACTGGCCCTTACTAGGGCCTTGCTGTTTGTTGAGGACGAAAAATGTTTCGTTCCTACTTGATTTTTGCTTTAAATAATTTTTCGAGCTTATCCATTTTTGGTAAAATTACTGCTCTACAATATGGCGCTTGGCCATTTTTGATGTAATAATCTTGATGGTAGTTTTCTGCTACGTAAAAAGTTTCGGCTTTATCTATAGCGGTAACCACAGGTTTGCCAAAAGCGTTCTCTTTGTTAAGTAGTGCTTTATATTTTTGGGCAGTTGCTTTTTGTTGCTCATTGTGGTAAAACACAACCGAACGGTATTGCGTGCCCACATCGGCACCTTGTCTGTTTAAGGTAGTGGGATCATGCAGTTTCCAGAAAACTTCTAACAACTCTTCGTAGCTTATTTTGCTAGGGTCGTATTGCATTTCAATAACCTCGGCGTGCCCAGTAGTACCTGTGCAAATTTCTTCGTAAGTAGGGTTGGGCACATTTCCGCCCTCGTAGCCAGAGCGCACATTGCTTACTCCATTTAAACGCTGAAAAACAGCTTCGGTACACCAAAAACAGCCCATGCCAAATGTTGCTTTTTCTAGTTTAGTTTTTTGTGCATCGGCACCTAGTATAGAGAAGAGAATTAAAGATGTCATAATTAACCTTTTCATTTTTTTTGTGTTTATGTAATAATACGTAAAAGCGTCGAAAAAAGTTCTACGTTGATGTAAAAATGACGAGCGGCTTAATAAATTTTTGTGGCATGTAATAGTTTTTGTGTTATAGACCCGATAGGAGCGAACACGTAGCGGCAAACACATAGGTTTGCCCGAAGTAAAGCGGAGAGCGGGACTTTCGGGAAATAATGCTGCTGCCACTGCGCTTCTAAAATTACACATTCTCTTTTAAATTGTGCTTGTTGTTAATAACTTAGGCGTTTGATTGACAGATTTTTAAATTGATATTTTTTTAAATAATGAGGTTTGTTAACATATCTTTTCTAAATTTAACTTGAACATTAAAATAAACGATATGTCAACACCTTATATTCCGTGTTTAGATTTAAACACTTACGTAAACGGAACCGAAGAGCAGCGTAAAAAGTTTTCTGATGAATTAGGCAAAGCTTTTAACGATTCGGGCTTTGTAACCATTACCAACCATGGCGTTAGTCAGGAGCTTATAGATAAACTCTATAAAAACATTAAAGAGTTATTTGCGTTGCCGGTTGATGTGAAGCGGAAATATGAAAAGGTAGAATTAGCGGGTCAACGTGGTTATACCAGTGCTGGTAAAGAAACAGCCAAAGGTGCAAAAACTGCCGATTTAAAAGAGTTTTGGCAAATTGGACAGACGGTTACCGATGGCGATGCCATTAAAAGTGAATATCCGGAAAATGAGATAGTAGAAGAAATTCCAGAATTTAATACTGTAACTAGAGAGATTTACCAGAAACTGGAAGAAAATGGTAAACACTTATTGAGAGCTATTGCTACTTATTTAGGTTTGCCAATTGATTACTTTGACCAGCATGTACATAATGGAAATTCGATTTTAAGAGGCATTCACTATTTTCCGATAGAAGACCCAGATTCTATTGCTCCAGATGCAGTACGTGCTGGTGCGCATGAAGATATTAACTTAATTACTTTGCTAATTGGCGCTAGCGCCGATGGGTTAGAGGTATTAACCCGTAGCAACGAATGGTTGGCTATTAAGGCGCAACATACTGATATTGTAGTGAATGTAGGCGATATGTTGCAACGTTTAACGAATAATAAACTGCGTTCTACTACACATAGGGTGGTAAATCCGCCTCGCGAATTGATGAAGACTTCTCGCTTCTCGGTGCCTTTTTTCTTGCATCCACGCAGTAATATGGATTTAACAAGCTTAGATTCTTGTATTGATGCCGAGCATCCGAAAGTATATAGTGATATGACTGCTGGCGAATACCTAGATGAGCGTTTAAGAGAAATTGGCTTAAAGAAGATGTAAATCTTTTTTGAAAGATAACCTAACTGGAAGTAGTTTGCCACTTCTGGCGAAACGGCAGCTGTGTAATAAGCTGCCGTTTTTTATTGCTTTTTAATTAAGCTGTCTACTTTAACAGAGTCGATAGTTTTTGGTAAAGCTTTTAAAAGCTCCTTAGTTTCTGTTATTTTCTTTTCAGCTTCTTTATTTGACGTTTTAGTTGTAGCGCTTTTATTGCTAGCCTTTTTTTAGCTTTAGCTCCAACAGAAGCTGCTTGTTTTGTTGGCGTTTTCGCTTTAGGTTTTGATGTAGCTGGAACTCCTTTAATAATGTCGGCTTTGCTGGTTGGTCTCAGCTCGGGTTTCCAAATAAAGCCAGTTAGCAAAGCTTCTTTAGTTAGTTTATGCAGCGGGTCTACAGCTCCCTCTACCTCACGAATGGTAACAATATGCGTAAGTTCTTTTTCAATAAACTTAAATCTTAACCTACTACTTACCGTTTGGTTTACATTATCGTATTCGCCTTTATTGTTTTTACTGTAATAAATGCTTTCGGCATTGCCATCAACGTACATGTTGCGAAGTTCGCCATCAACAAAAAAGCCGGTAATTATTTTACCTTTTACTTGGTTAAACTTGGTTGAATCTCCCTCAACGTTAACAATAAAACCATTTTGCAATACTTGGAAATTATGGATTTTGCTGTTCTTGAAAAACACGTTGATGGTATCGCCGGTTTGTTGGGTTCCGTCTGACCAAAGGATTGGATTTTTATACCAGCGTAAAGTCGAGTCGGCAGAAGTGTAAAACAGCGAATCGGCCTTAGCCTGCATGTTAGATTTATAAACCCTCACGTTATGAAAAGCCTTAATTACCCTTGCTCTCACTGTATCGGCCGGGTTGGTAACCACTGTATCTTTTAGCAAAGGCTTTGCCACTTGGTTTACTGTGTTTTTTACAGCAGTAGTATTAGCGGCTTTGCCTATTCCTGTTTCTTTTGTTTTTGCAGTTTTATTGGTTGTTTTCTGCATTTTAGTTTTTACAGAGTCTACATTTGCAGTTTTCTGAACAGCAACTTGCTTTAGTTTTAGTAAACTATCTGCAACCACGCTATCTCGCTGTAGTTTAATTTTGTTTAATGCTAAACTATCTAAAGGCGGTGGGACTTCTGTTTTTGGCTTTTCGCCTTGTTCTTCCAGCTTTTTACGCTCTTTTCTGCTCAATTTTTTATTTGGGCTTGTAACTTTCTTGTTCTCTGTTTTTGCCGTTTCGCTCTGTTCTGCCAATAGTTTTCTGGCTTCTGCTTTTTCTTTTTCTTTCTCTGCTTTTTCTTTCTCGTCTTCAGTACCAATTTCGTTATCTTTTTTAACTACGGGGCGCTCTAGCAGTTTTAAATCTTTTACCAAAGAACGTTGACTTTCTAAGGTATCTGCACCTAGCCATAGCGTATCGGGTATTTTTTTATTATTTACCGTAATGCTGTCTTTTGTGCCAATGCCTACGTACGCTTTTTGGGTAACCACTATACGTTCTTCATCTCTGTAGTATTCTCCCAGCTGCCCCCAAAGGTTGGTTTGGTCTTTGGTGTCTTTAAAAAGGATATTTTTAACCGCTTTGCCATAGCCCTGTTTTCCGTAGTAGTACAAGCTGTCGCCTTTTAAAGATCTACTGCCGTTGGTGTATAAGTTCTTCTTGCCGAAATATGCATTTTCACTTTTGGTGTTGTATGCACCATCTTCTGTATAAAGCTTGTCTTCTTTGTTCTTAATATTAGTTGGACCGTAAAAATAAGTCCAGTTGCTGCCAGTATTATAACGTAAACTGTCTGAAGTAATAGTTGTTTTTTCTGAAGTTACTACTAATACATCCTTTGTAAAGTATACATCTTGATAGTTTGAAAAATAAACACCTCTTTTACTAGTAATGGTGGCGTCTTTATTTACTAGCTTTCCGCCAGTGGTATATTTACCAATTTTAGCCACCATGTCATAGTCTAACACATTACTGGTCAGTGTATTTTCTCGGTCAACTAATTTCACGTTTTTGTCCAGATGTGCTTTTTTTGCGTTACCATCATAATTCAAAAAATCTGAGTAAATGTTTAGCGTGTCGCCTTGGTTAATGTGTACATTTCCAAAAGCCTCGAAGAAGTTGCGTTCGGTATAAAGTACGGCACTGTCGCATTTCAAGATAGCGCCGTCATGGCTAAAGGTAGGTTTCCGTAAATAGCTGGCTTTAATTTTCAAATCGCCGGTAGCTTTTTCCGCATTTTCCAGTTTAATCTGGGTACGCGTTTGCGCTAACAATACAAATGGACAAATTAGGAAGAAGAATAAAAGGCGTAACTTTTGCACGGTACAAATTTACAATTTTAGTTTCAGTTTACGGTTTACTTTATCAATTTGCAAATTACAGTTAACCAGTTTCAACAACTAACCAATTAACCAAATATTTGTATTTTTGGATGTATGTTACCACTCCAGCAATTTACCGACTATATTTCTCAACATCAGCTTTTCGAAAAAAACAATCACGTGCTGTTGGCGGTAAGCGGTGGTAAAGATTCTGTTTTAATGGCACAGCTATTTAAACTCGCTGGTTTTAATTTTAGTATAGCCCACTGTAACTTTAATTTGCGTGCTAATGAAGCCCAACGAGATGAAGCGTTTGTGAAACTGCTGGCCGAGGGTTTTGGTGTGCCTTTTCATATAGTGCATTTTGATACCAAAGCTTTTGCCGAGCAACACCACATTTCTACTCAAATGGCTGCTAGGCAATTGCGTTACAATTGGTTCGAAGAATTAAGAGTAAAACACAATTACCAATATGTTGCTGTGGCACACCACCAAAACGATGCGATAGAAACCGTGCTACTTAACTTGGTAAGGGGTACAGGAATTAGCGGTATGCATGGTATTTTGCCTAAGCGTGGGCATTTAATTAGGCCGTTACTCTTTTTATCGAGGCAAGAAATAGATGATATTGTTGCGAGTAATAACTTCTCTTTTGTTGAAGACAGCTCTAACCAAAGCAGTAAATATGCCCGTAATAAAATTCGCTTAAATGTGATACCGCATTTGCGGGAAATCAATCCGAAACTGGAAGAAACTTTTGCAGAGAACATTCATCGCTTTGCGGAAACAGAAATTTTATTGCAGCGTGTGGTTGCCGAAACCCGCAAAAAGATTTTTAGGGAAGAACAAGGAAACGTTACTATTGATATTGGAGCCATAATGAATTTGCAACCTCGCAAATTACTACTTTTCGAGTTGTTAAAACCCTTAAATTTTACCGCTGCGGTGGTTGATGAAATTTTAAACGCACTAGGCAAGCAAAGCGGTACATCTTTCTACAGTAGAAGCCATCGCCTTACTATAGATAGAGCACGCCTTATCATCTCTTTAACAGCAGAGCAAGAACAAGAGTTAAGCTATTTACACGGAGAAGGTAGTTTGCGCTTGCCTAACGGGTTGCTTACTCTAAGTGTTTCTGAAAATCTAAACTTTAAATCAGATAAAAATTTTGCATATTTAGATGCCAATCTGCTCATTTTTCCACTTGTATTAAGGTCTAGGCAGCCTGGCGATAGGTTTAAGCCCTTGGGTATGAAATCATTTAAAAAACTGAGCGATTTTTTTGTGGATGAAAAAGTACCCCTGCCACAAAAAGATAAGGTTCCGTTGTTGCTTAATGGTAATGGCGATTTGCTTTGGGTTGTAGGCATGAGGCAGGATGAAAGATACAAAGTAAGTGCAACAACAAAAAAAGTTGCTATATTCGAATTATCAAATTTATAAATGGACGGCAGATACACCTACATCGAAAAACAATACATTGGCCGCGATTACATCCGTATTTGTATACGTTTGGTAATGGCCGCTTTCTGTTTTGCGGTTTATGTTTACGAACGCGACAGAGATAATACCGTTGATTTATTCTTGGTAGTAGGTTTCGGAATTATTGGTGTATCTATTATTTTGCTGTTTATGGTGCAGTACAAAACCGTTATAGAAAATAAAAAGGTTATTATAGATGGCTTGTGGAGCACCAAAAAAGTGGTAATAGATTTAAACAATGTTACCGATATCCGCAAGGAAACCTATAGCAGATATTTTTTTAACAATCCCGTTTATAATCTTCATAAAAATGGTACGGTTCGTTTTTTCTCATCGGGCCGAGATGCCGTGGTGCTTACCGATAGAGATGGCTTAAAGTATTACATTGGCACACAAAGGCCAAACGAAATGTACCTAGTGCTGCAAAATGAAATAAAGGCGTAATGCCCTCAAGTTGTGAATAACATTCCCCAATTTTTTTTACTTCCCTTTTAGAAAAAGCCTTAATTTATAGTTTCTGGTTGATATTTGCGTAAGGCATTATAGTTGTTGTAGCTACAGCAAACAATTGCTATGAAAAAGAACTTTTTTTATTTATTGCTTGCATTTGTGACGTTAAATGTAATTAACGCAAAGGCGCAAGTTTATGTGGCTAAGGTTTCGAAAGACTCAGTGAGTATTTTAACCAGTAGATTGGAAGCCCTAAAGGCCAGCCAGAAAATACAAGAGCTTAAAATTGATGAAGCCAAAGAAGAGGCAGAGGTTGAGAAATTGAGGGTAAAGCTTTTAGAGGCTAATGATAAGGCAAAAGATGCTGCTGATAAAAGCAACAAAACTACGCAAAAGCTAGATGGGGGTACGGTAGATGCCAAGGAAATGGAAAAATTAGCGAAAAAAGCTAAAAATGCGTTAGAAGATTCGCAAAAAGCCTTGGATAGGTATAACAAGCAAATTGGTGTGGTAGAAAAAATTAGAGTAGATATACAAACTGAAGAACGTAAGGCCGGATATAAAAAGCCAGCCATTGTGTTTGTACATTAGTATGGTAAGGCTGTCTCAAATTCGCTCGTCATCTCGAACGCTAGAGAGAGATCTCCTTTAAGTAATTTCTAAAAGAGATTTCTCCTCCCTGAAAATCTCCTATCGTGTGTACACAAGTCCGAGGGTTTGTCGTCATTCCCGCGTAGGCGGAATTCTTAAAGCGATTAAAGGTGATGTCCCTTGCATTAGGATTCCCGTTTTCACGGGAATGACACATGATTCATAAGAAAGAGCAAAAGATGTGTCCACACAATAGGAAAATCTCGGGGTAAGCTCTTTGATCGTCGAAAATGACGCCGTTATTTTACTATTGAGACAATCTCTTTTTGTGTTTTAAATGAAGGTGTTTTATTACCCACAGATAACAATATTTAAATAAGATATCTATTACATTTGCTGAGCAAAGTTTTTTAGGTTGTTTAAAGGCAAGCTAAAAAAGGGTTAACCAAGAATTTATCTTTTTTAGTCGGTAAATTATGTTAGCTTCAATGCGAAATAAAAGCAATTTCATAGTAAATGAAAATAGGAATAGTTTGTTACCCTACCTTTGGAGGTAGTGGCGTAGTAGCTACAGAACTTGGAAAAGCACTTGCCAATGAAGGGCACCAAGTGCATTTTATCACTTATAGCCAGCCAGCTAGGCTAGATTTTTTTTCTGCTAATTTATTTTACCATGAGGTGGCGGTTAGAGATTATCCGCTGTTTGATTATGCACCTTACGAATCTGCTTTAGCAAGTAAGCTGGTAGATGTAGTTCGTTTTGAGCAACTTGATATACTGCATGTGCATTACGCAATTCCTCATGCCTCGGCTGCTTTTATGGCAAAGCAAATTTTGGCTACGTATGGCATCAATATTCCTTTTGTAACTACTTTGCACGGTACAGATATTACTTTGGTAGGGAAAGATGCTACCTACAAGCCAGTGGTTACTTTTTCTATTAACCAGAGTGATGGCGTAACTACCGTTTCCGAAGATTTAAAAGAAGATACTTACCGCCATTTTGATATTACGAAAGAGATCAAGGTAATTCCTAATTTTATTGATTTTAACCGTTTTAGTTTACAGCCTAAAGATCATTTTAAAAAAGCAATAGCACCAAACAACGAACGCATTTTAATTCATACTTCTAACTTTAGAAAGGTAAAACGTACGGAGGATGTGATTAAGATGTTTCATAAAGTGTTACAGAAAATACCTTCTAAATTGTTAATGGTGGGCGATGGCCCAGAACGTTCTGCTAACGAGCAATTGTGTAGAGAACTAAATATCTGCGATAATGTACGGTTTTTAGGTAAACAAGATGCGGTAGAAGAGATTTTATCGGTTTCCGATTTGTTCATCATCCCTTCAGAAAACGAAAGTTTTGGTTTGGCAGCATTAGAAGCCATGGCGTGTAAGGTGCCGGTAATCTCGTCAAATGCTGGCGGGTTGCCAGAGCTTAATGTAGATGACTTTTGTGGCTACATGTGCAACGTTGGCGATGTGGATGATATGGCAAATAAAGCCGTAACCATTTTAAGTAACGAAGAAAATCTGCGGTATTTTAAAGAAAATGCTTTAACCCGAGCCAAAGATTTTGATCTTAAAAAAATACTACCACAATACATCGCGTATTACGAGCAGGTAATAGCTGGGAAAAACAATACTTATTTATGAGGTACAAAAGAAAATATGGTATAGATGGTTGTTGTTACATTCTGTCCGCCAGTGTTAACGGTCATATTTTCTTTATAAGTTAATGTAAGCTTTGTGCTGGTCACTACAATATCATAAATTACAGGTTCTGTAGTGTTGTTAATCGATTCTGAGGTTAAAGTAAGTTTCTTCTTGTCTCCAGAGAGCGTCCATCTACCATTCTCTTGCTGGGGCTCACTAGATTCTGCATTTTGTAGCGCCAGCGTCATAAATAAAAATATTCTCCTTATTGAAAATCATAAGGTCGTCCTTAGAGCAATCCTCAGCAAGCGAAAATAAATCCTGCTCAATTTTTTGCCCATTTATCTCTTGCCCAAATATAAGTGAGGTCATTTTCCATTTGGTGCCTTCAAGTGCGGCTGTTGATGTGCCGCCGCCTGTGTCTGTGCCTGCGCCAGCATCTAAATAAACGGTGTCTTTGGCGCAAGAACCTAGTAAGATACTAGCTAATATTAATATGAAATAAAGGCTTTTCATGAAATTTTGAGAATTTGTTATTATTTTATCCTTTTGTAAGATGATGTAGTTGTGGTTGTTATTCCGTTGGCAGTGGTTTGATATTTAATTTGGAGATTGTTTTCGTTAAGTATAATTACATCACATTTTAATAGACTTGTTCCTACAACATTAAAAGCGGCACTAGATATTTCTAAAATTTTACGATCTGTAGATAGTTTCCAGGTGCCAAAATTTGTGTAACTATTATCTTGGTTTTGACAAGCTAATTTTCCGTAAGAACCGGTAATTGTATTGTTTTTGTTGAAGGTCATTGTGTCGTCTTTTCCGCACTCAGGCATCAAAGCATAAAGATCAAATTCCATTTTATCCTGTCCGAAATTAATAATGCTGGTAGAGGCAATTAAATTCCAAGTGGTTCCTCCAAATGAGAACCCTGCTTCTGCAGATGTGGGATCAAGGTATACTGTTTCTTTTGCGCAAGAACCTAAGAGAACAATGGCCGAAGCCAATATGAAAAGGAGCTTTTTCATTAGAGCTAATTTAGAATTTGTGCAATTTATTAAAAATAAACTATTTATCAAATTTCTAACCCGTTGACTTGCTGCGGTTAATTTGCTTTCCATACGCTTAGTTTCTGGTTTTAGCCTTTATCTATGAAACTCAAGAAGATATAAATCGTATCTTTGCACCCTTGAAATAACCTCTGCGGTTAGATGGAGTAGGCCGATTTCAATTAAAAATAAATAATAGCTGATGAAAAAAATAGCCGACTACAGAAAACTCTTAGGTGTAGATAAAAGTGCAGAGTTAAAAGATCTTAAATCTATTTATCGCACGTTGATGAAAGATTTTCATCCAGATAAGTTTCAAGAGGAAGAAGAAAGATTAGAAGCAGAAGCTAAAAGTAAAGAAATTATTGAGGCTTACCATTTCTTAGTAAGCATTGCTCCAGAAACACATCATAAAAATTTGGAGGTCTACACGCAAACAACTACGTTATCTAATATTCAGGATTTTGAATATAAGCAACAGGTACTTGTTATCGATTTTTATGATGGAAGTTCGTACGAATATTTCGAGGTTCCAAGAGCGGTTTACATCAAATTAGTAAATGCCGATTCTCCAGGTCGTTTTGCTCGTCGTCATATTTTTAACGAATATCCGTACCGTAATGTTGCTAAGGTAAGCGAAGCTGTTTAGGCAGCTGTTATCAGTCCACAAAAAAGGACTTACCTCTAAAGTAAGTCCTTTTTTGTGATTTGTTATTTGCTAAAAACTAAGCAAACAGGCGTGCCCACTTGAATTCGTTTTTTGCTATCGGTCAATTTGCCAGTTTTCGCATGGCGATTAAAAATAATGATATCATTAGTGTATTGATGAGCTACCAATAGGAAATTTCCGCTAGTATCGATACTAAAGTTGCGAGGTCCTTTACCTAGCGTGCTCACGGTTTCTATAAATTTCAATGTGCCATTTTTTTGAATAGCAAAAACACTGATGGTATTTGCATCGCCTCGGTTACTTTCGTATAAGAACTTGCCATCTGCAGAAATGTGGATGTCGGCAGCATCTATATTGCCTTTAAAATCTTTTGCAACAGTTTCTGCTTCTTGTAGCAAAGTAAGATTGCCATCTTTATAGCTAAATGCACTAATTTTTCCATTAAACTCGTGGGCTAAATAGGCAAACTTGCCGTTAGGGCTAAAAGCTAAATGGCGTGGGCCAGAGCCTGCGTTGGTTTTTACGCTGGTTTTAAATTTTAGAGGTTGTGCGGCGTTTGCATCGTAATGATAGATATAGGTTTTGTCTTCTCCCAAATCATTGGCAATCACATATTTTTTGTCGGGAGAGAAAGCATTTGGTGCACATGTGCGCTGGCTTGTCGTCTATCAGGGCCGCTGCCCGTGTGTTGTACATTCTGTTTTATATCAGAAAGTGAACCATCGGCTTTTATGCCAAAAACGCTAATGCTACCACCAGTATAATTTGCAGTTATTACGTTTTTTCCATCAGTTAAAATAAAACAAGGATTGGCGCCTTTGGTTGCTTCTTTGTTTAAGAAGTTTGCTGCGCCAGTTTGTGCATTAAACTTGAATGCACTTGCAGCACTATTTGTACCGTCTTCGTAAACGCTGTAAAGAAAATCGTTGTTTTTACTTAATGTGAGGTAGCTCGGGTTAGATACATTCTTGATTACGCTTAACGGTTTTACATCCGCCGTTTTACTATCGAAATCATACACATAAATGCCCTCGCTGTTGCCTTTATTGGTATAGGTTCCAACAATAAGTTTGTGGTTTTGTGCAACAGCAAATAAGGTGCTTGTACTAAGAGCAGCGATAAGTAAAAGTTTTTTAAACAACATATTTTGTATTTTTAGGAAAGTTAGCAATAATAAAAAATGCGCAAAAGTTAGTTCTGCGCATTTTTTATTTTATTTGATCAGATGTTTGATCTGTATCAGTTCGTGTTCTTCTAAGAAGCGCCATTTGCCTCTAGGTAAATCTTTTTTGGTTAAGTTGCCATATACTACACGGTCAAGCTTTACCACTTCGTAGCCCAAATGTTCGAAAATACGGCGAACAATTCTGTTTTTGCCGCTATGTATTTGTATGCCTACTTCGTTTTTAGCGGCACCGGCTACGTAAGAAATATTGTCGGGCTTAATTAAACCGTCTTCTAGCTCTAAGCCAAATTGGATTTTATTGAAATCGCCCTGGGATAAATTTTTGTTTAGTTCTACTTGGTAAATTTTAGTGATACCATTACGAGGGTGCGAAAGCTTGTCGGCTAAATCGCCATCGTTAGTCATCAATAATAAACCTGTAGTATTTCTATCTAAACGACCAACGGGATAAATACGCTCGCGACTAGCTTTCTCTACTAGGTGCATTACCGTTTTACGCTCTTGCGGGTCTTCGGTAGTGGTAATATAATCTTTCGGCTTGTTTAAAAGTACATAAACTCTTTTTTCGCGTTTAAGCAGCTCGCCGTTATACCTAACCTCATCTTTGTAAGGGTCTACTTTGTGGCCTAACTCTGTAACGGGAATACCGTTTACGCTAACTACGCCGGCTTCAATCAATTCATCGGCCTTGCGACGAGAACAAATTCCGGAGTTTGCAATGTAGCGGTTCAAGCGTATTAAGTCGTCATCCACTTTTGGAGCAACCTTTCTGTTCCTTAATGTTGGCGCAACTCTTTCGCCTTTATCTTCTTTTTTGCCTTTGTAACCGCCTTCTTCTCTCTTTCTAAATGGACGGCTATCTCCAAATTTATCTCCTTTTCTGTCCGAAAATTTAGCTGCTGCGCCATCTTTGGCATAGCTGTCTTTTTTTACGTAACCTCTTCTTCCGTCGTTATTTTCGTCGCGGGTGCCGCTTGCTCCCCTAGGCGTAAATGGTTTGTCTCTTTTTTCCCAAGGTTTGCTATCTCTTCTCTCGGTTTGGCCTTCATCGCGTCTGTTGTTGGTTCTGCCAGTAAAAGGCCTGTCCGCTTTTTCCCAGGGTTTGCTATCTTTTCTATCCCTACTATTTTCGCTACGATCGGCGCTGCCGCCTCTGCTGCTGTATGGTCTATCTGTTTTTTCCCAAGGTTTGCTATCTCTTTTATCGAATGATTTTTTGAAATCTGATGTTTCGTTAGAATCTCTTCTAGGTCTTGTAGAACGAGACTGGGAGTCTCCGCCTCGGGTACTATTACTTTTAAAATCTCTTTTGTCATCAGTGCCAAAACTTCTGCTTCTGCTATCGTCTCTTGCACTAGATCTTTTTGGCCTGTCACTATCTGTTTGTGCGGTTCTTCTTCCTGTTGTGCCTCTGCCTGGTTTGGACTTGTCATCCCGACTTTTCCCTTTGTTACTATTTGTCATGATACGCTTTTAATCGCATAAAATAATGCGGCTGCAAAGTTAGCAAATTTACATGGATAAACAATTTGGAAATATACGGATTTTTCTAAAAAATACATCGTCTAAAATCTGCGTTCACAGTATTTTAAACAGCGATTTTAGAGCTTATTTTCGTAAGTGCTTGATAATTAAATAAATAAAACTTATCTTTGCAGCCGCAAGTATTAAGTGTTAACTAAAAAAGGAGGAAGATGTTAAAGAAACACCTCATTCCATTAACAGTAATTTTAGGATTATTGCTGATGGCAAATGTGTTTGCTTATAAGCTACCAACAGAAGTAGAAAATCTTAAGAAAGATAACTATACCAACGTTAAAAAAGAAACCGAAGAGCCGGTATTTTCAATAGCTCAACTAGAGTTTGCCGAAGAAACATTGCCAGTTGGCGATGCCAAGGTAACTCAAAAGATGAAGAGAACTTTAGCTTCATTTTCTTATGGAAATTTGCAAACTAATCGTTTGCATTTAAAAGCAGCAAAGTGGTTTCCTATTGTAGAGCCTATTTTGGCCGCCTATGGTATACCTAACGATTTTAAGTACCTGCCTTTGGTAGAGTCTGGCTTAAGAGGAGGGGTATCGCCAAAAGGTGCAGCAGGTTACTGGCAGTTTATGCCAAGCACTGCCCGTATGTATGGTTTAAAGGTAAATAAGAAAGTAGACGAGCGCTACCACCTTAAAAAATCTACCATTGCCGCAGCAAAGTATATTAAAGAGCTTTATGGGATTTTTGATAGCTGGACTTTAGTAGCAGCAGCTTACAATGTTGGCGATGGCCACATGCGTAGGCAAATTAACCGCCAAAATCAGGATAATTATTTTAAAATGAAGCTAAATAGAGAAACAGGGGCTTATGTCTACAAACTGATCTCGATGAAGGAAATTTTAGAAAATCCGAGCCGTAACGGTTACAAAAATCAAGAAGCATTAATTGCTTACAAGCCTGTAGAAGAAAACACAACTACAGTAGAATAGTAATAAAATTGGTATAGCTTTTTTATAAGCATTTTAAAAGGCTGTTTCCCAGATAAGGGAGGCAGCCTTTTCTTTTGTTTTTTAGCCACAGATGCACAGATTTTTATCGGGCAATAATGAATAAGAATTAATTATCTGAGCATCTGTGGCTAAATTATTTTCTACTTTTGAGTTAAAGTATGGGGCAATTAAAAGTTATTAGCGTTAGGCAAGAAGTTAACGAAACCATTAGCATTGTATTAGAGCCAACTAATGGGGTAAAACCAGTTTACAAAGCTGGCCAATTTTTAACTTTATCATTTCGCATAGGCGATAAAGAGTTACGAAGATCTTACTCGGCCTACAGTTCGCCCTTGGTAGACGAACCTTTGGCCATTGCTGTTAAGCTAGTAGAAAATGGGGAAATTTCCAGGTTTTTGCATCACTCGCTAAGGGCAGGAGATGTAGTAGAAGTTACCGAACCTAACGGGATGTTTTTTTACGAACCCGAAAAGGATAAAGAAAGAACTGTTTTTCTATTTGCTGCGGGGGTGGGCATTACACCATTATACGCTATTTTAAAAACCGCTTTGGTTGGAGAAGTTTACTCTAAAATAGTATTGATTTACAGCAGTAGATCTACGGAAGAAACTTTGTTCTTGGATGAATTAAAAGAATGGCAAAATAGCTATCCCGATAGGTTTAAGCTAATTAATCTCTTTAGTAATTCTAAAAACTTATTAAGGGCTAGGTTAAATGGTTTTTTGGTTCACGAATTGATTAGAGAACAGCTATCTTTTAACAAGGAAGATGCACTTTTTTATACTTGTGGCCCGGTAGATTATATGGATGTTTGTCGTATTTCTATTTTAGGTGCTGGCTACAAGCCTCATCAGGTAAAACGAGAAACATTTGTATTGCCCGAAGATGAGATAGATGAAGATGACGCCACCGAAAAAGTAGTAGATAAAAACACCTATTCAATTAGTCTGATTTTTGAAGGAGAAACGCATCATTTACACGTACCCTGGCCTAAAAGGATACTGGATGTGGCGCTCGAAAATAAAATCAAAATTCCTTATAGTTGTAGTGGTGGTGTGTGTAGTACTTGTACTGCGACTTGCATCTCGGGCGGTGTAAGAATGGATTATAACGAGGTGCTTACCGATGATGAAATCGCTAGAGGTAGGGTGTTGGTTTGTACTGGGCATCCCACAGAAAATGGTACAACAATAACTTGGGGATAACAGTAGTAAAAACAAATTAGATTTTGAGCTTGTACGATAACAGTAAGGCTATGACTTCTAAATAGCCTTTTTTTTGAAGATGCGTTTTTAGCTCTTTCAGTGCTTTTGTGATATGTTTTTCTACGGTTTTAACACTAATGTTAAGTTGGTTGGCAATGTCTTTGTTTGCTAAACCTATATTTCTGCTTAATGTAAAAACTTTTTGGCATTGCTCAGGTAAGTCACTCACACAAGTCATTATTTCGGCATTTATTTCCTTTAAAAGCAAGCTGTCTTCTTGGTGCAGCACCGAAGATTGGATATACTTCTCAATATAATAGTCTATATTTTCTTCTATGGAAACATTAGATTTTACATATTTGCTTTTACTATGGTTTATACTTCTATTGAAAACCGCCTTTAGCAAATAAGGCCGCATTGGAGCAGTAAAATCTATTTTTGCTCTATTTTCCCAAACGTAAAAAAAACATCTTGTGCTATATCTTCGGCAATGTCTTCGTTGCTAACATAGCGAAAGGCATATAATTTTAGTGTAGCATAGTATTGCTTAAATAAATCTTCAAAAAATATCAGATCTTCTTTGGCGTTCATCGCTCACTTATTTCTGGTTGAGGCAAATGTAATAAATTTATTAAATGAAATTTTTTTAAAAAAAATGCAATTAGAGGTAGGGTTATGGGCTTATGTTTTGTGTATTGATATAACGGGCATATAAAATGGTGTTAAGAAAAGATAAAATGGAAGAATTGTTTGTCAAGTATTGGGATGGAGCTGCCGATGTTTCTGAGAAGCTATTGTTGCTAGATTGGTTGAAACAAAGTGATGAAAATAGGAAGACTTTTTCACAGGCTTATGATATTTGGCTTGCCGCCTCGTTGGGTGCCGAGAACGAGTTGACCACTGCTATCGCTTTAGATCGTTTCAAATCGAGGGTAATTAATTCCGAAAAATATGACCATAAAAATAAAAAATTGGTAAGGTACCGTTTGCAAATTGCGGCATCTCTTCTTTTGGCTATTTTTTCTCTAGGATATTATATTTCGAGAAAATATATCCAAATGCAGCAACCAATGGTTATAAACCAAGTAATTATGCCAGAGGGGAGCAAAGGTAAAGTGGTTTTGCCAGATGGGACTTTGGTTTGGTTAAAATCTAATACAAAAATTGTTTATCCAGAAACATTTTCGGATAAGGTTAGAGCGGTAAAAGTATTTGGCGAAGCTTATTTTGACGTAGCGCCTAATAAGCAAAAACCTTTTATAGTAAATGCAAACCAGTTGGCTATTAAAGTTTTGGGAACCAAGTTTAATGTAAGAAACTATGATGAAAGAAACGATATCACTGTAACTTTGTTAGAGGGAAAGGTTAGTCTTTTGGCTGATTCGTTTACAGGCGAGCATTTTTTGCTTCCTAATCAGCAGTTTGTGCTAAACAAGAAAAATTTATCTACCAAGTTAAATAAGGTTAAAGCAGAAACGTCTGTTTCGTGGATTAAAGATAGATTAGTGTTTGAGAACAAGCCGCTTTCAGAAATTATTCCTTACATGGAGGCTTGGTACGGTGTAGATATTACGTGCGATAAGGCAATAGCAGACCAAACACGCTTAACTTTTATCATTAGAAACGAATCGCTTAGCGAAATCATGAAATCTATACAATTTGTATCCTCATTAAAATTTCAGCAAAAAGATAATGTACTTTTTATTAATAAGTAATGTAATAATGCCTATGTAAAAAATGAACAAAATAAAAAAGCAAGTAGGTTTTAGAAAACCCACTTGCAGCAAATGTTAATTTCATTAAAGTGGTTAAGGGTAGCGGCCCTTAACAATATGATAAATCAATTAAACCTAACAAATTTATGAAAAAAACTTTTTGGGATGATATTCCAAATCTATTTTCTATGCAAAGTCTAAGCTTATGTAGCATGAAAATACTCATTTTTTGCTGTGTATTATTTTGCTCTAATAGGGCTTTTGCGCAACAAACACCACTAGATTTAAATGTAAAAGATAAGCCTTTAAAAGAAGTGTTAAAACTTATTGAAAGCAAAACTGATTACGTGTTTTTTTATAACGATGCCAATATTGATGTAACGCAAAAGGTAAATGTAAACGTAAAGCAAAAACCTTTAACACAGGTGCTTAACGAAGTTTTACCAAATTACACCTATCGTATTGATGCCCAAGCCAAGAAAATATATCTGTTGCCAGCTAAAGCATCAGAAAAGATTAAGGTAAACGGAATGGTTACAGAAGCCGATAACCAACCTATTATTGGGGCGGGTGTTAAGATTAAAGGAACCACAGAAACTACCGTTACCGACCAGAATGGAAAGTTCTCCTTGCTTGCAGAAAAAGGAGCAACACTTTTGATCAGCTACGTGGGCTTTGTTTCTGAAGAAATACAAGCTGTTGCAGGCAAAACGCTAAAGGTTGTGCTAGAAGAATCGAACATTGTTATGAATGAAGTAGTAGTGGTAGGTTACGGAACAGTGCGTAAGCGAGATTTAACTGGTTCTATTTCTACGCTGAAGAGCGAAAATTTTAACGTGGGATTAATGACCTCGCCAACACAACTTATGCAAGGACGTGTTGCTGGGGTAAATATTACTTCTAACGGCGGCGAACCAGGTGTAGGCATGACTGTTAGAGTTAGGGGTGCAAACTCCATCCGTTCTGGGCAAGACCCATTGTATGTGGTAGATGGTGTGCCGTTAGATATTACCGATGTGCAGGCCTCTGGAGGTAGTATTTCTGGAGTGGGAGCTTCTGCAAAGAAAAATCCATTAAATTTCCTTAATACAGACGACATTGAGTCTATCGAAGTTTTGAAGGATGCCTCGGCAACCGCAATCTACGGTGCAAGAGGATCAAATGGTGTGGTATTAGTAACTACCAAAAAAGGTAAAAAGGGAGATGGTTCTGTCAATTACTCTGGATATACATCAGTTTCTGAACTGCCAAAAAAACTAGATGTACTAACAGCAGATGAATTTAGACAATACGTAAAAGCCAACGGTTTTACAGTAACCGATTTGAATAACAATACCGATTGGCAGGAGCTGATATTCCGTACGGCAACTACCCAAAACCACAATCTATCATACGGTGGCGGTACCGAGAATACATTGTATCGTTTTTCGTTGAATATGATGGACCAGCAGGGTATTATTGACAAAACTGGCATGGAAAAGTACACCGGACGATTTAACGTTACACAAAACGCACTTAAAAATAGAGTGAAATTTGAGGCCAACGTTACCTGGGCCCGTACCAACGACCAACGTATTCCGATAGGCGAAACTGGTGGGCACGAGGGCGATGTGTTACTCTCTGCACTAAAGTTAAACCCTACTTTTCCGGTGTTTAAGCCAGATGGCTCTTATTACCAGTCTAGCGGAGACGAAAGAAACCCAGTGGCTATGATTAAACTTACCGACGACAATAACCGTACAGATAGGTTTTTGGGTAACTTAACTACCACAGTAAATATCATCAAAAACCTAGCATATAAAGTAAATTTTGCACTTGATTATTCTAGCATTTCGAGAAAAGTTGTACAACGTAAAGATTTAATTTATCTCTCAAACGGTGGTACTGTTGATGTTAACGATATTTCGCTAACTAGTAAGTTGATGGAAAATTTTCTTACTTACGAAACCACAATAAACCAAATGCACCGTATAAATTTATTAGCGGGGCATTCTTATCAACATTTTAAGAATTACAATTATGGTTTGTCTGTAAATGGTTTTAAGAGTGATGAGATAGATTATTTAAACAACTTGGCATTAGGTAACTACACAACAGCTAGCGTGCGGTCTGGTATTCAGGTTAACGAGTTGCAGTCTTTTTTTGGCAGGGTAAATTATAGCTATAATGGCAAATACTTATTTACCGGTACACTCCGTACAGATGGTTCTACAAAATTTGGCGAGAACAACAAGTATGGTAAATTCCCTTCGGCATCGGTTGCATGGCGTTTAAGCCAAGAAAGTTTCATGAAAAAAGCGAAATTTATAGATGAACTAAAACTAAGGTTAGGTTGGGGTATCACTGGAAATCAAGAAATCCCGAATAAGATTTCGCAAGCAGTATTGGGCACAGGCAGCAATAATGGAGCTGTATTAGGCGGCTCGTTGGGTAATGTTACTCCAGGTATTACTTTAACACGTACACCAAACCCCGATTTAAAATGGGAAAGTACAGCTCAGTATAATCTTGGTCTAGATTTTAGCCTCCTTAAAAACAGAATTACAGGCTCGGTAGATTTGTTTGAAAAAAACACCAAAGATGTATTGGTACAAGTATATGCTATTGCTCCGGCGCCTACTACTACTGTATGGTCTAACGTACCTAATATGCGCATTGTTAACAGAGGAGTAGAACTAGACTTAAGCGGTGTTTTAGTAGATAAGAAAGATCTGGTATGGAATATTGGGGCTAATTTCGCTAAAGTAAACAACGAAGTTAAAGATTTGCCTTTAAGCCGTATCACTACTGGCTCGCCAAGTGGGCCAGGTATTACAGGTTATTCATCGCAGGTAATTATGAGTGGCCAGCCAATTGGTACCTTTTGGGGCTACAAATTTTTAGGTTTCGATGCCAGCGGCAAAAGCATATTTGAGCTAGGTAGCGATGGAAAACCTCTGGAGCAAAAATTGGGCAATGCGCTGCCAAAATTTACTTATAACTTTAATTCTAGTGTTAGGTATAAACAATGGAATTTAGGCTTGTTCTTTAACGGAGTGTATGGCAACAAAGTTTACAATAACTTGGCCAACGTAATGGCTCAAAAAACCCTACTTCCTAAAGGTTGGAATGCTATACAAAGTGCAACAGAATTGGCAGAAGCGTCAAACAATACATTGGTTTACTCTAGCAGGTTTATCGAAAATGGATCTTATTTCCGTTTAAGCAGTGCAACTTTGGGCTATACTGTAAATACTAAAAAAATAGATTTTATTAAGAGATTGCAGTTGTATGCTTCTGGAAATAACCTATTTGTTATTACGAAATATTCTGGTTACGACCCCGAAGTAAATAGCGACCATTCTGCTAACAGCGTACCTTCTATAGGTATAGATTGGACAACCTATCCAAAAGTGAGAACAGTAACCTTTGGCTTAAATGTTGAATTTTAAATTTTGAGAAAAATGAAAATACCATGGTTTTCGAACTTAAAAAAAGTAGAACAATTAAACCGTGATAGCTTCATCATCATCAATAAAAAAATATAACCAGATGAAAAAAATAATTATATGCTTGCTTGCAACAGTATTTTTTACTGGCTGTACCGATCTTAAAGAAGAAATTCTTAACGAGCAAGACGGAAGCAAAACGCTTAATGATATAGAAAACATGGGCACAGTAGTTGCCCCAGCGTATGCTTACCTTCGCGATATACAAAACCGTAGTGGTGTTTGGGGCACAATATTGGCCACTACCGATGAAATGGCTTGGCCAGCCCGTGGTTCTGATTGGGTAAATGCTAACCAACAAACCTTAACAACGCATGAGTATACACCACAAAATACTTACATCAGAAACACTTGGAACAGCTTTTTAATTGGTATCACAAAAGCTAACCTTGCCTTGTACTATTTAGATAGATACCCGCAAACAGAAGAAGTAAAATTGTACCAGGCAGAAGTTAAGTTTGTGCGTGCTTTGTGTATGTTTTTGCTTAACGATAATTTTGGTAAATTCCCGTTCAGAGAGTTTTCTCAGTTAGATTATTCTGCCTCACCTCAAATTTTAACAAGAGAAACCGCTGTGCCAAGAATGATACAAGAACTTACCGAGATTATTCCCGTGCTTAAAAAGAAAACTGAAGTACCATACGGCAGAATATCAAAAGCGGCAGCCCAAATGCTACTGGCAAAAATATATTTAAATTATAAGGTATATCTAAATCAAGAAAAATGGCAAGAAGTAATTGCCCTTTGCGATGATATTATTAATTCTGGCCAATATAAAATAGCTGATGATTATTGGGCGCTTTTCCAATACGATAATGCTAAATATGGATACGATACAGAATCTATTCTATCAGTAATTTACGATGAAAACCTAGGGCTAACCGGTTCAGTTTGGGTTCCTATTACCTTACATTATAACCAAAAATTTGGCAGTTTCACTAGCCTTTGGAATGGTTGCTGTACCACAGAAACGTTTTTTGATACATGGAATACTTCGGATTTAAGGTTTAAGGACACACGATTAGTTAGCAAACTTGGTTTTAACCAAGGCTTTTTGGTAGGGCAACAATATGGCGTAGATGGTACTGCCTTAAAAACACGTACCGGAGAGCCATTAATTTTTACTAAGCAGTTCAATATCAATAACTCATCAGAGCAGGCTGGGGTACGTGTGGTTAAATATGCACCAGATCCGTTAACTAAAAATACTGGTGCAGCAGGTAATGATTTTCACTTTTATCGCCTAGCAGATACTTATTTAATGCGTGCAGAAGCTAAATTTAGAAACGGTGATGCTAGCGGAGCCTTAGGTGATATTAACATTTTAAGAGCCAAAAGAAGCCAAGCGGCACTGTTATCGGTTGATTTGGAAAAAATCTATAACGAGAGAGGCTATGAACTGTATTGGGAAGGTCACCGTAGAAACGATATGGTACGTTTTGGTACTTATACTGCGGCCAGAGATAATAAAAACTACATATCGGCCAGCTATAAAGTTTTATTGCCAATTCCAATTAGTGCATTAGAGGCAAATCCAGAATTAAAACAAAATACAGGCTATTAAAATAACATTAGCTGGTATTTTGCTTCGCATGGTGCCTAGTCAATCCTATTTGACAATAAAAGCTGTTTTGTGAAGTACAAACCTGAGTTTGATTGTTAATGTTTTGGGTGCTCAATACTTAATGCTATCCTCTCTAAAAAAAGAGAGGTTACAAGGCTAAATACCTTAAAATAGCAGTAAGCAATCCTAAAGCAAAATAACGGTCAAATTCAGGTTAATTGTATTTAATCAATCTTGAGACAAAATTACTTGCCTATTCTGTGGTATGAAGATGATCTAGATTATTAGATTTTGCTCATTTTCTCAGCTATTTAACGTGAACTATGGATCTTGATTTTGGCTGTCAGATCAGTGTTTGTTCCGATTATTTGAAGGTAAACGGTATGAGCGGTTCGTCTCCAGAAATTAATTCGGCACTAGCTTTTAGGTCTATTTTTTAAAATTACATTTTCGATAGATATTTCTAACTGTCTAATAAACAGTTAGAAATATCTATAACTCTTTTTGTTTCTCTATCGATTAAAATGGGCTTACACCAAACATAGAAAATGAAAAACCAACCTCTAGTAATTATAAACTTTACAAAACAACTTATAGTGTTGCAAAAAGCAAATGCTTTATTAAGTATGCCGCAAATTAATTTGCTAACCGCGAGTAAGGCAAATGTTAATTAGATAGAAAATGCCTACCAATAAAGTTGGATGGCATTTCTTACGGCATATTTAAACTTTTAAATTAAAACAGAAATGAATTTGAGAATATATTTAGTGCTAATGTTATTTATGTTGCCAGTGGCGATATGGGCTCAGCACCCTTGGGAAATCACTGCCGAAAAAATCACTACAGATAACTATTACGGAATTACGGTTGCTAACGGTATGGTGGGCATTGTGTCGTCGCCACAGCCGTTACAGGTAAAAGAAGTGGTGCTTGCCGGAGTATACGACCAATACGCCCGCGGGAGGGTAAGTAATTTTTTACCTAGCTATAACCTGCTCAACATGAAACTTGCCATTAACGGTGCAGGTATTACCATGGCCAACATAGCTAACTACACCCAAAAATTAGATATGCGCAAAGGCGAATTTGTTGGCTCTTTTGATTATAAAGATGTGGCCAATGTAACCTACAGCTATACTGCTTTACGCCATTTGCCTCATACGGTAATGATGGAGGTAACCGTAAAGATGAAGACCAGCGGAACAATTGTAGTAGACAATTTGCTAGAAACTCCATCCGCACTGCGAGACCAACAAAATTATTTTAACGAAATTGAGAAGGCGCATGTATATATCCCTCTACTCACATCTGTTGCAAAAAGCCCTACAGGTTCTACAACCATTGCCGCCAGCAATACATTCCTATTTAACGAGAGCAAAGAAAACCAGCCTAACATTGTTCATAAAATGAATGACATGCACATTCATACGGCTAAATTTGCCAAGCAATTGGCTAGTGGTCAAGAGTATTCTTTTGCTTTGATAGGAACCCTTATTTCTTCGGTGCATACGCCAGATCCATATAACCAAGCCGAGCGCTCTACTATATTTGCTTCCTTAGAGGGCGTAAAACGATTGAAAGAAAAACATTATAAAGAATGGCAAAAACTGTGGCAAAGCGATATAGAAATTGAGGGAGATTTACAGGCGCAGCAAGATATTAGAAGCATGTTATACCATTTGTACGCTTTTTCTAGGGAAGATAGCGGCTACTCGGTTTCGCCTATGGGGTTAAGCGGTTTGGGTTATAATGGGCATGTGTTTTGGGACACAGAAATATGGATGTACCCGCCCATGCTGTTGCTACACCCTGAAGTGGCCAAAAGCATGATAGATTATCGTTTTGATCGCTTGCAACAGGCAAAGAAAAATGCCAGCATTTACGGCTATAAAGGGGCAATGTTTCCTTGGGAAAGCGCACACTCCGGAATGGAAGAAACCCCTGTTTGGGCACTAACAGGTCCATTTGAACATCATATCACAGCTTGCGTTGGCATTGCTGCTTGGAATTATTATCTGGTAACAAAAGACAAGCAATGGCTTAAAGAAAAAGGATGGCCACTTTTGAAAGAAACTGCTAATTTTTGGCAAAGTAGGGTTGAAGCCAATGATAAGGGCGAATATGAGATTAAAAATGTTGTAGCGGCTGATGAATGGGCCGAAAATGTAGATAACAATGCATTTACCAATGCTGCGGCCTCTAAAAATTTATTGGCAGCTAGTAAATGCGCAGCAGAGCTTGGTTTGCAGCCCAATGCCGAATGGCAAAAAATAGCCGCAAACTTAGTGATCAAAAAAATGCCAAATGGAGTAACTCGCGAGCACGATTCTTATACAGATCAGCAGATAAAACAAGCCGACGTTAACCTATTAGCTTACCCACTAAAAGTGATAAGAGATAAAGAACAAATTAAACGAGATCTCGCTTTTTACGAAACTAAAGTGCCACAAAAAGGTACACCTGCAATGACACAGGCCATATTTTCGCTCTTATACAGTCATCTTGGCGATGGAGAAAAAGCCTACCACTGGTTTAGCGATGCTTACCAAAAAAATCTTAATCCGCCTTTTAGGGTTATTGCCGAGTTTAAGGGCGGTACCAACCCTTATTTTGCTACTGGTGCAGGTGGTTTGCTGCAAGCAGTAATTATGGGTTTTGGCGGTGTAAATATTAAAGATGATGGAGGTATAGAGCAAATTAAAACAGCGCTTCCGCCACATTGGAAAAGTGTAGTAATTAAAGGTGTTGGGATAAATAAACGAACTTACAAAGTTGCTAAGTAAAAACGATAAATGGCAGTTTAGAATGGGTTTAGTGCATTTTAATGCTAAGACATGAAATTAGAGATGTTCGAAACCTAGTATTTGTTGGCCTCGCAGTCTACGTATTATTTCAAATCTCCTTATTAAATGGGATAGGTTTCGGACATCCTTAACTTGCTACTGCTGTAGTTTAGGCTTTATTAGTTGCTTGTAAGTTTATTCAAAGTAATATCAAATCGAAGTCCAGTTGTATCTTTTCTGTTTTTGTATAAGATTAATTGCCCAACATAAATTCCTTTTGGAGATTGGTATGTTTTGATTATTGCAAATTCGCTATACTTGCTTTTCATTTTCATAGGTGCTATATTTTGAAAAAACAAAGTATCTCCTTTCCTATAATATGTGCCAGTAATTTCGTCTATTCCAAAACAAACGTCTCTGTTTGTAAACTTGTTGTTTTCTTTAAATTTAAGCGTAGAATTACAGCTTCCAGCGCCTTCGTAATCTGCAACTAGTAGATTTTTTCCTCGCAAATCATCAAAGTTGATAAGGCCACGAGGTTTAAAGAAAGTTAGCGTTAAAACTAGTGCTAATGTAATTGAGGTAATTAAACGTTGTTTATCTGCTAGCTTTTCTTTAGCCAATAAAAATAACTGCCGAACAAATAAAATAAAGAGTAGCACATAGCATATAAAAAGTACTATGAATAAAGGAAATGCAAAAATACCTAGTTTTCCTTCCCAGCTTCCTATCGAATTAACGATTAGGAAAAAAATAGTTGTGAAAATAATGAGTTTTTTATTTTTCAATAGGGAGCTTAGTAGTGTGGTTTGTTGTAATCTCTCTCCTTTTTAGGGATGGGGAGAGGGGTTTGCAATTTGCACCTCTCCCTAGCCCTCTCCTTGAAAAGGAGAGCGAACAGTTGCTGCAAATTATTTCACATTCTTGCTTTGCGGCGGCAATGGCACAAAATCCGTTTCTCCTGGAACTTTTCCAAACTCTTGTTTTAACCACCTTTGTTTGGCATCCTCAATTAATTCTCTGCTGGTAGCCACAAAATTCCAATAAATAAAACGCTCTTCTGCAAAAGGTTCGCCACCAAATATATATACTGTGGTATTAGCTGCTATAGTAAACTCGCAAAGCTTGGCATCTTTAGCTACCAAGAAATTTTTCGGGCCAAAAGTATTGCCTTCGCTGCTTACGCTACCTTCCAAAATGTATAAGCCACTTTCGCCAAACAAATCATCGCCAATTTTTAGCGTTTTTTCTTCGGTACTTTTAATTTCTATAAAATACAGCGGACTGTAAACCGGTATCGGCGATTTTCTGCCAAAAGCTTCGCCAGCAATTAATTTAAAATCAACACCATCTTCTTGCCAAGTTGGAATATCTGCACCATCGGCATGGTAAAACTCGGGTTCCATCTGTTCCAAATGCTTTGGTAGGGCTACCCAAATTTGTAAACCGTGCATATTTCTTACCGAGCCTCTCAAATAATCTGGTGTGCGTTCAGAGTGTGCAATACCTTTGCCGGCAGTCATCCAATTTACTTGACCAGGCTTAATTTCTACTTCGGTGCCCAAGCCATCGCGGTGCATAATGGCTCCCTCAAACAAAAAGGTAAGTGTAGATAAGCCAATGTGCGGATGTGGCGCAATATCAAAACTTTCATTTTCGCTAAGCGTTACTGGTCCCATGTGGTCTATAAAACAAAATGGCCCTACCAATCTTTTTTCCCTAAAAGGAAGTAACCTGCCGACTAAAAAATTACCAATATCGCTTGGTCTTTCTTCTATAATGAGTTGAATATTTGACATGATATAAAGATAGGGAATTGTTGTTCTTTTAGCCACAGATGCACAGCTTTTGTTTGCATATACATTAATAGTACACTATCCCAGACTTAGTCTGGGATCTTAATACAATATTTAGGTGTTTATAGAGCATTACGATTAGCTTCGCTGAGCACTTCGTGGTTCCCGCCTACGCGGGGGAGTGACGACCAAGCATAGAAAGGATACAGAGCTCAAAGCGAACCAGCAAATGAAAACCTATGTGTCTATGTGGTTTTCTTAAAAAAAAACTATCTGTGCATCTGTGGTAAACTAAACCATAGATAAGTGTACTTTTGCAAAAAACAAAACCGACAGCGATGCCCCATTTCAACTTTTCTCAAAAAATAAGCTATAAAAACGAAATACTAGCTGGCTTAACCGTGGCGATGACGATGATACCCGAGTCGTTGTCCTTTGCTATTTTGGCTGGTTTTCCTCCGTTAATGGGTTTGTATGCTGCTTTTATTATGGGTTTGGTTACTGCTGTTTTAGGCGGTAGGCCAGGTTTGGTATCGGGTGGTGCAGGAGCAACCGTGATTACCTTAATTGCGCTAATGAAACTGCATGGTTTGGAGTATGTTTTTGCTGCGGTGGTAGTGGCAGGTATTATTCAAATTGCAGTTGGTTGGTTTAAGTTGGGGAAATTCATCCGGCTGGTGCCGCAATCTGTAATGTATGGTTTTGTTAATGGCTTGGCAATCGTGATTTTTATGTCACAGTTAACCCAGTTTAAAGTGCAAGGAACAGAAGAATGGTTAAGTGGTACACCTTTATATACCATGGTGGGCTTAACGGCACTTACGATATTGGTGGTTTGGTTGTGGCCTAAAATTACCAAGGCAGTGCCAGCATCGTTAGTGGCTATTATGGTGGTTTTTGCACTTGTACTTGTATTTGGCATACACACCAAAACGGTAAGTGATATTGCTTCTGTAGCTGGCGGCTTTCCTCCGTTTCATATTCCAGAAGTGCCTTTTACTTTTGAAACCTTGAAAATTGTTTTTCCCTTTGGGTTAATTATGGCGATGGTAGGTTTAACCGAAGGTTTGCTGACCTTAAATTTGGTAGATGAAATTGTGGGCAACAAAGGCGATGGTAACAAAGAAAGTGTGGCGCAAGGTACGGCCAATATTTTAAATGGTTTCTTTTTTGGCATGGGCGGTTGCCCCATGATTGCACAAACTTTGGTTAATCTTTCTGCCGGAGCGAGAGCCAGGTTGTCTGCAATTATTGGTGCTTTAACTATTTTGCTGATTATTTTGGTTGGTGCACCCGTGATTGGAAAATTGCCTATGGCTGCGCTAACTGGTGTGATGATGATGGTGGCAGTGACCACCTTCGAATGGAGCAGTTTCCGTATCATCAATAAAATGCCTAAGGCTGATATTTTTATTGGGGTAGTGGTGGCTGCGGTTACTGTTTTTCTACATAATTTAGCGCTAGCGGTACTTATTGGCGTAATTCTATCTGCTTTGGTATTTGCTTGGGAAAGCGCCCGACGAATTAGAGCAAGAAAATACATCGATGAGGATGGTGTGAAGCATTACGAAATCTACGGTCCGCTGTTTTTCGGTTCTACCACTGCATTTCTAGAAAAGTTCGATTTACAGGAAGACCCAGCAGAAATTGTGATTGATTTTAAAGAAAGTAGAATTGCAGATATGAGTGCTATTGACGCAGTGCATAAAATTACCGACCGTTATCGTAAGCTGGATAAATCTGTTACGTTAAAACATTTAAGTGCGGATAGTAGGAAATTGTTGAGAAATGCCGCAGGGGCGATTGAAGTGAACATAGATGATCCTATTTACGCAGTGGCGGATAGGTAATGTTATGATTGGTGGATGCGATAATTAGCTAATGATTGCTCACTGTATAAAAAAACCGTCATTTCGATGAGGAAGAATGACGAAGAGAAATCTAATAAGATATTAACTAATCGCTAGATTTCTCCTCGTGCCTCGTTCGAAATGACGGCCAAATCAGCTAATTAGCATATTCACTAATTAGCTAATTCAAAATACTATGCTTCTGCCTTCTGCAAACCAGGTATCTCTACCATTTCATTTGCATCGGCAGCGTAATCAACACCAGCCACATCAAACCCAAAAAGGTTTAAGAAATCTTTTTTATAACCCGCTAAATCGCCTGTTTGAGGTAAAGTGTCGGTATCGGCAGTTTTCCAAAGTTCGGCAACTGCAGCTTGTACATCATCCTGCATTTCCCAATCGTCAATTCTGATACGACCTTTTTCGTCAACAGGAACATCGCCGCCAGTATACAAACGTTGAGCAAACAAACGCTCAATTTGTTCGATGCAACCTTCGTGTAAACCTTTTTCTTTCATGGTTTTGTACAAGAAAGAAATATACAAAGGAATAACTGGAATAGCCGAACTTGCTTGTGTAACCAACGCTTTGTTTACAGAAACATAAGCCTTTCCGTTCAAATCAGCTAATTTATCGCTAATGGTAAAAGCCGTAGCCTCTAAATGATCTTTCGCTCTGCCAATAGTTCCTTTTCGGTAAACTGCTTCGGTAACTGCAGGGCCAATGTACGAGTAAGCAACTGTAATAGCACCTTCGGCCAATACACCAGCAGCTTTCATGTCATCTATCCACATTTCCCAATCTTCGCCGCCCATTACCGCAACTGTATTTTCAATTTCTTCTTCGTTTGCAGGTTCAATAGTTACTGTAGAAACAATGCCCGTGTGGAAATCAACTGTTTTATCAGAGAAAGTACCACCAATTGGTTTTAGCGTAGAACGATGGGTAATACCAGTTTTTGGGTTAGTTCTCACTGGAGAAGCCAAGCTGTAGATAATCAAATCTACCTGGCCCAAATCAGCTTTAATTAAATCGATAGTTTGTTGTTTTACCTCGTTAGAAAAGGCATCGCCATTGATGCTTTTTGCGTATAAACCATCTGTTTGTGCTTGTTTTTCAAAAGCGGCAGTATTGTACCAACCTGGCGAAGCGGTTTTACCTTCTTTAGGTTCTTTTTCGAAATAAACACCAATTGTAGCAGCACCAGAGCCGTAAGCTGCAGTAATACGTGAAGCCAAACCAAAGCCTGTAGAAGCACCAATTACCAAAACTCTTTTTGGGCCGTTGTTAGCCCCCTTAGATTTTACATATTCAATTTGGTTTTTTACGTTTTGTGCAGCCCCATCTGGATGAGCTGTTAAACAAATAAAACCACGCATTCTAGGTTCAATAATCATAATATTGTTTTGTTATAAATAGGGCTAGCCCATAATCCAAGTTCAAAGCTATTCTTAATTTTTGGGGAATGCAAATTGGACTGGTTTTAAAAAGGTTAAGATCATTTGGGTTTGTGTTTATGGATTTTGAAAATCAGGGTTTTAAGGTTTTATTAAGATTGTTTTACAACTTTTTTGAGTAATGTTCTTATCTTAGAGTACCAAACAAACATCTGTGAAGTATCTATATCTGTTGGTTTTAGTTTTTCTCGGCTTAACCTTTCCTGTTTTTGCCCAATGGGATAATAGCTATCAAAAAGGGAAAGTTTTTGATTCGTTGTATGTTTCTTACATTTCAGATGTCAAAAATCGCCCAGCTATAGAAGCTCTGCTAAATAAACAATACCAAGAAGCCAAAGATGAAGAAGTACTAGGTTTTATTAAAGTAGTTAAATTTTGCGTAACGGTAGGTAGTGGCGCCACTTCAAATGAAATGGATAAGTTTGTGGAGCATGTGCTGAAAAACTATAAGCAGTTTCCGAATTTACAAGCTAGAGCGCTACATACCGTAGGTTATCATTATTTTATTGGAGAGTTAAATTACGAGAAGGCTTTTAATTCTTATGGTAGGTTAGAGAAATTACTTGAGGTTTATAATGAAAAAGAGATTACCGATTATGCCAACTATTGTGCAAACATTATTACCGCCTATTATAAATTTGAAGATTTTGGAAAGGCCATTAAAATGGGCAAAAGATGTCTAAAAATAGCCGAAAACAAATGGTATCTGTATAACACTATAGGTTTGTGCTATAAGGGCTTAGCTAATGTAGATTCTTCTTTTGTTTACTTTGGTAAAGCTTTAGAAGAAGCCAAGAAGAAGAAAATGGCAGATGTTTATAGAACAATTGCACTAGGTAACATTGGCTATAATTATTACTTGTTAAAAGATTACAGCAAGGCTAAGCCGCTCATAGAAACAGACCTCAATGGTGGATTGAAATTAAAAGATCCTGGTTTGATATCTGGTGCGGCTACGCCATTGGCAGATATTTTTTTAGCAGAAGGGAATGTGGTTAAGGCTAAAGCAATGCTTAAGCTGGCCAGAAATGGTATTGCCGAAAGTAAACAACTCGAAAGGTTAGAAAAGCTTTTTCCTGTACAAAGTAAATATTACGAGTTGCTCGGGGATACAGAACAAGCCTTGGCTTATCGAGATTCGAGTATCAAAGCAATTAAGCGAAACGATTCTGTTTTTAACGGGCTTTTGGTAATGCGGGTGCAGCAAAAAAACCATTTGGAAAAAATAGCGGAAGAAAAAAGCAAGCTTGAAAGCTACCGTAAAGTTTCTCAAATTAGACTTTGGACTATTGTCGTGTTTTTCTTTTTGGTAGTGTTGATTTTCTTCATCATTAGGGCTTACAGGTTACAAAGAGGTAAGGATAAGAAAAAAATTGAAGAGCTCAATCGTATCATCGAACTTAGAGAGCGGCTTAGTGCAGATATGCACGACGATGTGGGTAGCACTTTAAGTAGTATATCTCTTTATACACATTCGCTCATTATGCAATCTCCCGAAGATCAACAGAAATCTACATTGGAAAAGATCAAAAAAAATGCGCAAGATGTACAAGAAAGCATTAGTGATATTATATGGAGTGTAAATCCGAATATGGATACGATGGAACAGACCATTGCAAGGATGAGGGCTTTTGGAGCAGATTTGGCAGAATGTGCCGGAATTTGTTTTGATTTTGAGGTTAAGGGATCTATGATAGTGCAGCCTTTAACAATGGTAGTTAGGAAAAATTTATACCTTATTTATAAAGAAGCTGTAAATAATGCTGTAAAATATAGTGGAGGAACTAAGTTGGTGGCAGTTTTAGATATAAATGAGGCAGGTTTCAGCTTGAAAATTGCAGACAATGGAAGTGGATTTGATAATTCTGTAGTAAATGTTGGGAATGGATTGCTAAACATGAAACGAAGGGCAGAAGAAATAGGAGGGAAATTGCAAATAGCTACAGCATTAGGTAAAGGAACCCATTTACTTTTAACCTTTAGTGGTTTTAGGAGTAGCTAATTATAGTAACTGTTTAATCTTGGCATGGTTATAGTTCAGTATTGTATAATAAAGTTTTAACTAGCTGAAATTGTAAAAGGGTGGATAATCAAATAAAAAAGCGGGTCGTTATTTTTGATGATGACCAAACGAGAAGGGATAGCTTAACCATGCTGCTTAACATGTGTAACGATATGGAGTGTGTAGGTGCCTTTGTGAGTGCGGCAAATGCTGTTGCTAATGTACAAGCCACACAGCCAGATATGGTGCTCATGGATATTGATATGCCACTTGGAGATGGCATTACTGGCACTAAAAAAATAAAGCAAAATTTTCCAGACCTGATTGTAATTATGCAAACTGTTTTTGATGATAGCCAGCATATTTTTGAAGCGATTAAGGCTGGTGCCAACGGTTATTTACTGAAAAAGACATCTCCTGATAAACTTTTAGAGCAAATTAGAGAAGCTTTTCAGGGTGGTGCACCTATGACGGGAGCGGTGGCTATTAAAGTGCTAGATTTTTTAGGGAAGAACCAATTCCTACTTCTTACGATTTAACTGAAAAGGAAAAAAATATCCTAAAACTGTTGGTAGAAGGCCATAGCTATAAAATGATAGCTGCTAAAAGTGGGATATCTTATTTTACGGTATGCAACCACATCAAAAAAATCTATGATAAGTTACATGTAAACAGCGCAACCGAAGCTGTTGGTATGGCCATAAAACAAAGGTTGGTATAAAAAAAAGTATCAATTTAGCTATTAATTTATTGGTCAATTCTCTTGGTTTGTCAAGTTTTCTGTAGCTAGTTTTAGCTATTGATGTCAAATTTTGTTTGTGTTTTATTTGTCGTTAGACAAGTTGTGTCTGCTTTGTGTGTTTTTGCAAAGGTAGATTTCGCTTTTTTAACAAAATATTTCACTAATTGACATGTTAAAACGCTACAAAATTGGCTTATCGCCTTTAAGTCTCTCTATCTCTAAAAGTAAATTGAATTTTACTGGATTTTTATTCCTTGTGATTTTGGTTTTTTGTGGTGCAACTCCTTTTGGGGTTATGGCGCAGCAAAAACCAAATATTAGCTATGCCCAAAGTAGTTTTACTTTTACTAAAGGTATTACCGTAAGTGGTTTTTCTGGGCCGAGTAACAGTGGTGGCACAGTGCCCGCCAAAATTAGGGGCGGCGTAGAGGAGTCCGTTGGCTTGGGCGAATACAACGCCAGCAAAATCAGCAAAACTGGAGATGGTAACTTAATCTCTCTTTTATTAGGTACCGACAAGATACAAGAGGTAAACCTAACTTCAAAAACCATAACTAGAACACGCGACAAGAGAGATAAGCCTTGGGCGGTAGTGAAAGATAGCAAAGGAAATGTATACTGGACTGAAACAGGCTCATATAAAGTTATTGCCAATCCTGATGCGCAAGATGCAATTAGCTATGCCAGTCAGGGTTTGGCTATTGGGGGCGAGATTGCACCTGGTAAATTGGGTTCGGCGCTTTCTTTCTATAACAACGTAAGTGACCTTTATTCGGCTTTTACTGGTGGGGGAGATTTGTTACGTGATGTAAGTGGCGTAGAAGAACCTCCTAAATATATCCTAGAATTTTCTGGAAGAATTTACAAACTGGCTCCCGGTGCTGCCGAACCTACTGTTTTTTTAGATAAAGTTCAAGTGCCAACAGGTTTGGCTATAGATCAAAACGATAATCTTTTTGTATCATGCTTTACTGCTAATTTTACAGTTAAGGGAGGCATATCTTTCTCGGGCGGGTCTATTGAAAAAGTAGATGATGAGGAGGGCACCTACAACGCAAAGATCATCAAAGTTACGCCTACCGCTCAGGTAAGTGATGTAGGTACATGGACAGGGATTGATTACCCTAACCAGATTGGGATTGATGCCCAAGGCAACTTAACCGTGATGTACAATTATGGTAACAACATGGAAGACATCGGCTTTGCCAGGATAAGAAAATATCCGGTAGGGCAAAGTACCGGGGACACTTATAAAACTGCTACCTTTTTATTTCAGGCTGGCACTAGGTTGGATCAAAATAGACCCGTTTACCAAGATTTAGCGGTAGACGCTGCCGGAAATGTTTACTTGTCTGATTTTTATGCGGATAAGATCTGGATGTTGCCGGTAGGGGGAACTTCTTCAAACGATTTGCAGGTTTTCTCTCAAAATGCGCTTTCGCCAGTTGCACTTTATATAGATGCCACTAACAACCAGCTTTGGGTTAAGGAAGGTAAATTTGTGAGCACTGGAGCCATCAAAAAATTAAGTTTGTATGGTTATAGTGTAAGCCCAAGCTTGCCTACGGGGTTAACCTTAAATACCAATGGTACAATTAGCGGTACGGCTAGTGCAGTAAGTGCAAATAAGCAATATGCCATTGTTGCTAGTAATGCGGCAGGTTATGCCAAAACAAATATCAATATAGAGGTAAAACAGATAGCGGCGCCACAATTGAGTTATGCCACTTCTACTTATAATTTACCCATTGCTCAAGCGGCAAATATTCCTACGCCAAACAATAGTGGCGGCTCGTTTAACCAACAAATTGGCCCTTTAACGGTAGCCGATGTTTATAAAGGCGGAACCAAAATGCAGGGCTTTGCGTTTGATGGCAACGGCAATAAGTTTTTTGTACAGCCAGATTCGAGCCGTATCATAAAGATAGATGCTACTGGAAAAGCCTCTGTTTTCTTGTCTAACCTTAACAAACCATCTGATATTGCAATAGATAGAAACAACGGAACTTTTTATTTCTCGCAAATTAACGGTAACGAAGTAAGTTTAAGTGCCATGTATGCTGGCTTTGATCGTCCAACGGATTTAACCAAAGGCTCTGTAGCTGGTTTAGCTATAGATGCCAGCGGAAATGTGTACACCGCTTTGCAGGGCAATGGAGATATCTATAAGTTTACTCCAGCTACGGCACAATATTTAAAAATAGTTACAGGTTTAAATCAGCCTAAAAGTATTGCCATATCTGGCGATAACCTTTATATCTTAAACATTTATGGGTTATTGCAAAAAACATCATTAAGTAATCCGGGTACGCCTACCACAGTGGCTACGGTTACCAATGGCTACGAGGTAGATGCAGATGATTATGGTAATGTATATGTAGCGGCAGCTACTTATGTGTACAAGATTGCACCTGGCAGTACCACGCCCGAAGCTCAACACTTAAATGGTTGGTATTTTTCTGGCTTAGGTGTAGATAGGGATAACAACCTTTATGTAGCGCCAGTACAATCGGGTAGTGCCGAGTTTAAGGCGGTAAAAATTACTTCGGGTGGTTTTACCATTTCTCCGGCATTGCCAGCAGGTTTAACCTTTAATGCCAATGGTACAATTACGGGTACGCCAACAGGTATTGCCGCTTCCAAAGCGTATACGGTTAGTGCATCAAACCCTTTGGGCAGTTCTAGTGCTACGGTAAATATTGCCGTTGTAAACGTGGCTACTACTGGTCTTCAATATACTTTTCCAACGGTGCTTAACAAAGGCGTACCAATGGCTGCGGTAACCCCAACGGTTACAGGTGGTAAGCCAGATAGCTTTAGTATTTCTCCAGCGTTGCCTGCCGGACTTTCTATGAACACCACAACAGGTGTAATTTCTGGTACGCCAAGTACTAATGAAAACAGTGCAACCTATACTATAACCGCAAATAATACTGCGGGCAATAAAACGGCAACCATTACCTTTTCGGTAAGAGAACTGCCTCCTTCATCATTACAATATGCCTTTGCTAGTACCACACTTAATAGAGATATAGCTGTATCGGTAACACCTACGGTTATCGCAGGTGCAGGTGTAAGTTACTCGGTAAGCCCTGCTTTGCCTACGGGTTTAACCCTAAATACTTCTACCGGAGCAATATCGGGAACACCTACGGTAATTACGGCGGCAAAAACATATACCATTACCGCCACCAACAACGGTGGCAGCACTCAGCTTAACCTCAATTTATCGGTTAAGTTAGATCCACCATCAAACTTAGTGTATACATTTGACGGCAACCTACTAAGAGATGTTGTTTTTACAGCTGTAACACCAACCTACAATGGTAGTGGGGTAACTGGTTTTACTGTAAATCCGGCACTTCCGGCAGGTTTAACTTTGAACCCAACAACAGGTGTAATTTCTGGAACGCCTACTGCCATTACTACCTCAACTAATTATACAGTAACAGCCACCAATGATGCCGGCACTACAAATAGAACATTTGCTATATCCGTAAGAGTAGATCCTCCGGTTAACTTAAAGTATGATTTTGCGCATACCAACATCTTACGTAACACTACCATTCCATCGGTTACGCCTACTTATAGTGGTAGTAGGGTAGCTACTTTTACCATTAATCCGGCTTTGCCAACAGGATTAAGTATTAATGCGAGCACAGGTGTGATATCGGGTACGCCAACTGTTTTAAGTTCTTCTACCAACTATACCGTAACTGCCACTAATGATGGAGGAAAGTTTACTACAGTATCTTTCTCATTGTCGGTTACAGAATTGGCACCTACTAATTTGCAGTATGCTTTTATAAGTTCGCAACTACTTAGAGGGCTTGAATTAGCGCAGGTTAGACCTAACTACAGCGGTGGTACAGCAACCCTGTTTACGGTAAGTCCAAGTTTGCCAAGCGGTTTAACTTTAAATAGCAGCACAGGTGTGATATCGGGTACACCAAATGCCATTACGGCAAATGCCAGTTATACAGTTACTGCAAGTAATACGGCGGGTAGCACTACCTTTAGTTTTCCATTATTGGTAAAGGTAGATCCACCAACAAATTTACGCTACGATTTTAGGGATACCGATTTACAAAAGGATGTGTTGTTGCCAAATTATCCTCCAAAATACTCGGGCAGTCCTGCTATTTCGTTTAGCGTTAGTCCAAGCTTGCCTGCGGGTCTGTCTTTCAGTACCACCACAGGTTTAATAACGGGTACACCAACAGCTTTAAGCAGTGTAACTACGTATACCGTTACAGCTAATAATGACGGTGGTTCTACCTCTGTCTCTTTCCCGTTATCGGTTTCGCGTATTCCAATTCCAGAAATAACGTATGCTAACGATACTTATAAATTTACAAAAGGTACGCCAATCACTACTATCGCAGCACCTAATAATACTGGCGTAGTTTTTCCTCAACAGCGTATTGGCGAGGCTGTTTATACAGGCTTGGTTAGTCCAACAGGAGTGGCTACAGATCCTTTTGGTAATACCTATATCGCCGATTTTGAAGGTGGTAATATCAAGATCAAACGATTAGACAAAGGAGCTTCGCAAATGGTAGATTTTGTGACTTCTGGCGTAGGTACTACAGCAGCGTATGATTTAGCTGCCGATGTTTCTGGAAATATTTACGTTTCGGTAGGTACGGTAATTAAAAAAATTACACCTTCTAAAGTAGTTAGCGATTTTGCTACTGGATTAAACAATATTACAGGCCTGTTTATTGATGCCAATAATGATCTTTACGCCGCAGAATATAGTTTAGGCCAAGTTATCAAATACACAGATTGTGACGTAGCAACAAAAGCCATTAAACTTACTGGTCTTAATGTTGGCGCCACATTGGTTACTCCTGCCGAAAACCCAAGAGATATTGTGGTTGACAGACAAAAGAATATTTATGTGCTACAAGCTAGTTTATTATCTGATAACCGTGTAGCCTTTATGTTCTTGTACAAATATTTTGCATCAGATGATTATGTGAAAGTAACCAGACACCGAGTAATTACTTCGGTAGATTATAGCAGTTACATGATTATTGATGGTAGAGATAATTTGTATATAGGTACAGATGCAAATAGCATTATTGTGCTGAATAACTACATAGATGGTGGTAAAAGACTGGTTTCTCAATTAACTACGGGTAAAACTAGGGGCTTGTCTTTAGATGCAGATCAAAACGCATTTTATGCACTTAGCGCAACTAATAGCGCACTTGGCAAGGCTTCTCAATTTGGCTATAATACCACAGGTCTGCCAGCTGGGTTGAGCTTAAATGCCAATGGTACCGTAACCGGAACACCAACTAACGTTCAGTCGCAGGGTAACTTCTTAATTACTGCCTCTTCATTTTATGGTGTAAGTACCGATACCTTGAAAATTGCCGTAGTAGACACTATTCCAAGTTTCAATTATGCACAGCCAAATCAGGTGTTAACTGCGGGTGTAAGCAATTTGAATATGGTTCCAACAAGAACCGGAGGCCCAGTTACTTCTTACTCTGTATCGCCTACGCAATTGCCTTTAGGAATTACCTTTACACCAGCCACGGGTGCCTTTACAGGAACGCCAACAAAATTACAAGATGCGATTAGCACCTATGTAGTTTCGGCAACTAATACTGGAGGTACAGGCAAAGACACGGTTACCTTTAAGGTGGTAGATAGAGAACCAACTAACCTAGTTTATCCATCGTCTTATGTGGCCATCATTAACCAACAATTTAAAGGTTCGGCTGGCACTACTTCTGGTGGAGCTGTAACCAAGTGGAGTATTTCGCCGGCATTGCCTGATGGTTTATTTATTGATACCCTTAGCGGCATTATACAAGGATATCCAATAGTTACCCGTGCAGCAGCTAATTATACCGTAAAGGCCGAAAATAGTGGCGGCTTTACAACGGCAATTGTAAATGTGGAGGTTAGGGATTTGCCACCTAACATCTCGTATGCTATTCAAAATAATTTTAAATTTAAAAAGGGAGATGCCATTACCCCAATTGCACCGCCAGATAATGCCGGAGGGCCGATTGTATCTTACAGCATTTCTGGATTGCCTACCGGTTTAACCTTAAATGCCAACGGCTCTATCACAGGAACGCCAACACAGTTGAAACAGAGTACCGAATATCGTGTAATTGCAGATGGAGGGCAGTGGGGAAGAGATACGACGACTTTAAATATCGAAGTGGTTTCTTTGCCGCCTAATTCTATAGCTTACAATACCCCTGTAACTATCATCAAAGGTAGTGCTATACCTAACATTGCACCAACGTACACTTCTACAGGTGGCGATCCGGTTGAGCGTTTTACCATTACGCCAGATTTGCCATCAGGTTTAAGTATCAACCCTACAACAGGGGTAATTAGCGGACAGCCTACACAAATCTTGAACACCAATGGTCAGCTGTATTACATTACCGCCGAAAACGGCGCAGGTAGTAAAAATGCTACTTTGGTATTTATATTGAAAGATTTGGCTCCTGCCATTAGCTACAATAACAATAACGTATTTACCAAAGGAACTGCAGCTACCTTAAATGTAAACTCTACAGGCGGTGCGGTTACTAAATATAAGATTTCGCCAGCTTTACCTCAAGGTTTATCGCTTGATACCGTAAGTGGGGTAATATCGGGTAATCCAAGTGCCTTAAATGTAAGAACACAATATACCATCACGGCAAGTAACTATGGTAATCCCGATGCAACTTCATCATTCTATATTACTATAATAGACAGGCAGCCGGCTATTAGCTATACTACACCGCAAAACCTTACCAGAACAGTAGCCATTTCTCCTATCTCGGTAACTTCTACTGGTGGCCAAGTGGTACAGTATACGGTAAGCCCTGCTTTACCTGCCGGATTAAGTTTAAATGCAACTACAGGCGAGATTAGCGGCACACCAACCGCCAGTGCTGCGGCTAGAAATTATACCATTACAGCAACCAATACAGGAGGAAATGCTACTGCTGTAGTTAACCTATCTGTAACTAATGCCAAGCCAATTATTACTTACAATAGTGCCAATGTTTTAATTAAAAACGAACCTGTTGCCAATTTCGAGCCAAGTTCTACTGGCGGTAACCAAGCTACATTTACCATTAGTCCAGCATTGCCTGCCGGATTAAGCCTAAATGCGCAAACTGGAACAATTACTGGTGCACCAACAGATACTACTGCCTTAAAAACCTACACCGTAACAGCCATAAATGATGGTGGGCAAGATGAGGCAACGTTTTCAATTAAAGTAAATGATAAGCCACCAGGCAACATTACTTATGCAGAATTAACGGATGATTTTTATGTGGGTTATGCCATAACTCCGTTAACGCCACAGGTAGCAGCGGGAGGCGGTACTATTGCTCGCTACGCTATTTCGCCAACTAATTTAGCGCCCGGATTAAGTTTCAATACCACTACTGGTGTGCTTAGTGGTACACCAACATCAGATTACGTGAGAACTACTTATACCATTTCGGCACACAATTCTGGTGGTACCAGTCAAACCACTATTACCTTTGCCGTAATTAAACTTTCGGCTACGGTAAGTAAAACCGATGTAAAATGTAATGGTAGCCAAACCGGCACCGCAACTGCAACAGTGGTTGGTGGTAAAGCACCTTACAGATATGCTTGGTCGCCAAGGGGCGGAAGCGCAGCAACAGCAGAAGGCCTAAGTGCTGGAACCTACACCGTAACCATAACCGATGCAAATAATACAGTAATCACTAGAACGGTACTTATAGAAGAACCAAGTGCTTTGGTAATTACCAATTTAACTAAGGTAGATAATCAAGCTTTTGGTGCTAGTAACGGCAGTGCAACTGCAACGGTAAGTGGTGGTGTTGCACCTTATACCTACGCTTGGGCCGGCAACGCAAGTACGAGTGCAACGGCTACCAATTTGGCCGAAGGCACTTATACCTTAACTGTTACCGATGCCAACAATTGTAGTGTAGTTAGAGAGGTGTTTATTGATGCGCCGCCAGCGGTACCAACCAATTTAACCGCACAAGCGGGCAATACCCGAAATACTTTAACTTGGGCTGCCAATACAGAAACAGATTTGGCCAGCTATAAAGTGTACGGAGGCACTACCGCTAATCCAACAGCGCTGCTACAAGTGCTTACAGCGCCAATAGCAACTTACACGCATCAAAATTTAACCAACGGAACCACCTATTACTATCGCATTACCGCAGTAGATAAAGCAGGTTTCGAAAGTGCTTACAGCATTTCGGCAACGGCAACGCCACAAGGAGAGCAAAACATCACATTTGCACCTTTGGTAGCCAAAACTTACGGCGATGCCGATTTTAGTGCTGGCGCTACTGCTAGCTCGGGACTAACGATAAGCTACAGTTCGGATAATTTGGACGTTGCTACTATTGTTGCGGGCAAAGTTCGTATTGTTGGCGCAGGTACGGCTAATATTACCGCTTCGCAAAGTGGCAATACAGCTTGGTTGGCAGCAGCTAGTCAGGTACAGCAGTTAACCGTGAACAAACGAAACCTAACCCTAACGGCTACTGCAAAAGATAAAGTGTACGATGGGGAAAGAACAGCAGAGGTTACGCTTGCAGATAACAGGTTGGCAGGCGATGAACTTACAATCACTTATGCTGCATCGTTATTCAACAATAAAAATGTGGGTGTAGGTAAAAATGTAACTGTATCAGGTATTAACATTACCGGAACACATGCCGATAGATATGCGTACAGCACTACGGTAGTTACCACGGCAGATGTTACGCCTAAAACTTTAACGGTAACTGCTACCGCTAATAATAAGGTTTACGATGGAAATGCCAATGCCGAAGTTACGCTTACGGATAACCGTTTAAATGGCGATGTTTTTGAAACAGCATTTACCACGGCATCTTTCAATAACAAGAATGTAGGTACAGCAAAAGCCGTAACTGTAAAAGGTGTCAGTATTGCAGGTACCGATGCGGGTAATTATACTACTGGTACTACAGTTGCTACAACGGCCAATATCACGCCTAAAGCCCTAAGCATAAGTGCCAGCGGTATCAACAAGGTTTACGATGCCACAACTAATGCCGCAGTAACATTAAGCGATAACCGTGTTGCAGGAGATGTATTGACAACACAATATACCACCGCTGCTTTCGATAATAAGAACGTAGGCACAGCCAAAACGGTAACTGTTAACGGGCTCAGTGTTTCAGGCGTTGATGCAGCAAACTATGCGATTAATACCAACGCTACCACAACAGCCAATGTTACTGCAAGAGCCCTAACGGTAACGGCTGCGGGGATCAACAAAACTTACGATGGTAGTTTTACCGCAACGGTTAATTTAACAGATAACCGCGTAACTGGCGATGAACTTACTGCCGCTTATAGTTTTGCCATATTTGATGACAAGAATGTGGGAGTGAACAAAAGTGTTGCGGTATTCGGTATCAGCATCAGCGGTACCGATGCCCCTAATTATTCGGTAAATGCAACGGCCAATACGGTAGCAACTATTGCCCGTAAAACCTTAACCATTACTGCCGAGAATAAAACGAAGATACAAGGTTTGCCAATGCCTGCCTTTACGGTAACTTACGATGGTTTTGTAAATGGAGAGAACAATAGCCTCCTAAATACTCAAGTATCGTTAACCACTGCAGCTACTAATATTTCTCCAGAGGGAACTTATCCAATTGTGGCAGCAAGTGCTTTGGCGCAAAACTATGAGATTGTACACGTAAATGGAGTGCTAACGGTACTACCAGGTACACCAACAGATATCGCCTTATCACAAGCTTTGTTCTTAGAGAACAGTGCTACGGGTACTTCGGTAGGTACATTGGGCAGTACAGCTCCAGATCCAAACGCCATATTTACCTATACTTTGGTGGCAGGTATTGGCGCTGCCGATAATAGCAAATTTGCGATTGATGGAAACGTGATTAAAAGTGCTGCGGTATTGGATTACGAGACCCAAAATAGCTTCAATATCAGAATCAGAACTACTACGCAGTACGGTTCTAGTTTCGAAAAGGAATTAACCATCAACTTAACAGATGTAAACGAGATACCTACGTTAGCTGATATTGCAAACCAAACCATCTGCTACACTACATCGCAACAAACAGTAAACTTAACTGGTATTTCTACAGGTCCAGAAACTAGCCAAACTGCCAGGGTAACGGTTACCAGCGATAATAGTGCGCTGTTCAGTTCGCTAACCGCAGGTAATGTTAACGGTACTTCGGCACAGTTAAATTATCGTGTGGCCTCAGGTAAGAGCGGTGTGGCCAACGTAACGGTAACCATTACCGATAATGGTGGTACGGCTAACGGCGGTGTAAATACCATCAGTAAGGTGTTTGTGGTTACGGTTAATCCACTTCCGCAAGTTACCATTACTTCAGATTTGGGCACTTCGTTCTCTAAAGGTCAAACCGCTACTTTGGTAGCTACAGGAGGGGTAAGTTACCAATGGTCGGGTCCGCTTGGTATGATTGGCGATAGAAACACCAACACGCTGAAAGTGCGCCCGGAGCAGGCAAGCAGTACCTATACGGTTACGGTAACTAGCGAGTATGGATGTGTTTCTACAGAAAGTATTACACTATCGGTACAGGAAGATATCCAACAAATTGCGGGTACAAACATCATTACGCCTAACGGCGATGGGGTAAATGATAACCTAATTATTAAAAATGTAGACCTCTATCAAGATAACCAATTGGATGTTTACGATAGGGCAGGAAGAAAAATCTACAGCAAAGCTAGGTATCAAAACGAATGGGATGGAAGGCTGAATGGACTTCCGCTAGCAGAAGGTACCTACTACTACATCATCGAATTTAAAAATGTAGGCAAATACAAAGGTTTCATCACTATTATTAAAGATTAATTGATTGTAAGCCAAAAAATAAGTTTTAAAATGAAAGCATTAAATAAAAAAATAGGCTTTTTGGTGTTAGCATCATTCATGATTTCTGGAACACAGGCCTTGGCACAATTAAGTCCGCTTGGTGCCATGTATTACCAAAACCAATATGTAAATAATCCGGCTTATGCCGGATTAGATAAAGGTTTGAGATTAGATTTGGGCGTGAAGATACAGGATAGTAAGTTACCTGGCGCTCCAAAAACACAGTTTCTTACCGGCACTTATGCCTTAACAGATAGAGCTGGATTAGGCTTAAACGTAAATGCCGAGCAAATTGGGTTAATTAAGCAAATAAGAACGGTAGCCACTTACGCTTATCACTTGCCGTTAAATGCTAACGACGATAAAGTAAGCTTTGGTCTTTCTTTGGGCTTTACAGATCAGTTGGTTGATTTTAACTCCTTAAATGGTAATGCAAATGATGCATCGATTGGTAATTTTAACCAGAGGCAAACCTATATGGATGGCGATTTCGGAGCTTTATACCAACGTAAGGGCTTTAGCTTAGAAGCGGCTTTGCCTAACATTAGCAATTTTTTTAGAGATAAGGAGAATGTGAGTACTGTCGCTAATTTGGCCAGGTACTATGCAGCTGCATCCTATCAATTTTCGCTGCCTGGAGCAAACGGAATTACTTTAGAACCAAAATTGGCCTATAGGGCAGTACAAGGTTTTAAAGATATTTTCGACTTTGGTACTAATATTAAATTTGTAGACCAAAAGTTAAGCCTATTTGGCTTATACCATAGTACGCAAAGTGCAACTTTAGGTTTGGGCGCTAAAGTAACCGATAACCTCGCTATGAATTTTATGTACACTTCTGCAACTGCGGTGCTGGCCGGAGAAAGTAGTGGTTCTTACGAAGTGAATTTGAGATTGAATTTATTTGGACCCAAAAAAGTAACAAAGCTTAGCAACTAAACTAAGATACTAATTGCCATTTCACTAATTCAGCCCCGCCAATTTAATTACTGGCGGGGCTTTGTTTTGCCATTTTAGGAATATTAATGTTATTTCGGCAACAGGTGCACCAATAAAAGCTAAACTTCTAAAAATTACCTCGTTAAATTTCTTTAGCCTTAATTTGTATTGTTAGTATGTTTAACTATTTTTACTCCTTATAGTTGTGTTATTTAAAAGCAAATAATCCATTTATGCGCTCCACATCATCCCGTTTTTTAAATAAGATCTGTTTTCTCAGTCCTTGGGATCGAGGTTTTGAATTTAACGTACATTAAAGAATTTAATCCTTTTTTATGAAAAAAACTTTACTTATTTTACTTACTGTTATGGCAAGTTATGGCTTTTTACAAGCGCAAACTTTCAGCAGTTCTTCATTGCCAATTGCCGACACGGGTACAGCAACCCTTGCGGGTATCAGACTTGGAGATTTTGATGGAGATGGCGATATGGACATCCTTACGCAGGATGGCGGAGCCGAAACAGAAGTTACCCTTTGGAAAAATGATGGCGCAGGTAACTATACCAGTTCTACAGCCATAGCTGCCGGGATATCTGGGCTTGCGGTTGCTTTTACCAGCGTTCGTATAGCCGATTTTGATAATGATGGCGATTTAGATTTTTACCAACGTATATCTGGAGCTAACAACGACATTTTTTTGGAAAATAATGGCACAGGTAGCTTCTCTGTAGGCACTTTGCCTTTAACCGATACCGGTATAGCTAACTTCGCTTTGATACAGGTAGGCGATTTTGATAGCGATGGCGATGTAGACATACTTACACAAGAAGGTGGTGCAGCAACTGCTGTTACACTCTGGACGAATAACGGGTCTGGAAGTTTTACTGGCACTGAGGCTGTAGCTAGTGGTTTTACTGGCTTAAACATTGGTTTCACGAGTGTGCGTATAGCCGATTTTGATAACGATGGCGATTTGGACTATTATCAACGTATTTCAGCTGCTAACAACGATATTTATATGGTAAACAACGGCTCGGGGATTTTTTCTATTGGCACTTTGCCGCTTCCCGATTCTGGTACAAATAACCACGCTTTTATACAAGTAGGTGATTTTGATAATGATGGTGATATAGACTTCTTAACCCAAGAAGGCGGAATGGGAACTGCGGTAACGTTTTTGAAAAATAATGGCGCTGGAAATTATAGCAGTGCGGTAGTTATTGCCGCTGGAGTTACAGATTTGAACTTGAGCCATGTAAGTTTGCGTTTGGGCGATTATGACAATGATGGAGATTTAGATTTTTTACAACGACTTACTGGGCTGGGTAATGATATGTACTACCAAAATCAGGTAGCGCCGCCAACCTTAACTAGCTTTACTCCTGCGGCTAACGGTACTGCCGGGGCAAATGATAATTTAATGCTTACATTTAGTCATAATAGTACACTTAGCAAAGGCTCTGGAAGTATTTCAATAAGAGAAGACGATGGCGATGGAAACCCTAACGGCAGTTTTGCTTCAGGAAAAAATTATTATGTGGTAATTGCTCCATCAGCTTTTGTAGATGCTAGTGGCAAGGGCTTTGTAACTAAAGTAGGTAGCCGTTTGCACCCAGGCTTGCCAGACCCCTTTCGTAGAAATGCAGAAAACTCGTTAAAAGGTTTGGTAGATAGAACCTTAATGAGTTTCAGTACGCTATCATCAACGCCAACGGTTACGGGCATAAGCTCATCAACAGCTAACGGTACTTATAAAGTTGGCGATGTAATTAGTATTCAGGTTAATTTTTCGGAAGCTGTGACGGTAACAGGTACACCACAGCTTACCTTAGAAACGGGCACAACAGACCGAACAATCAATTACGCATCGGGTTCTGGAAGTTCTACCTTAACTTTTAACTACACGGTACAGTCTGGCGATAATTCTACTGATCTGGATTATACTACTACCACTGCATTAGCGCTAAACGGGGGTGCTATAAAAAGTGTGGCGAACAGCAGTGCTAATTTAACTTTACCTACTCCGGGAGCAGCAAATTCTTTGGCTGCCAATAAAAATATAGTGGTTGACGGTGTTTTGCCAACGGTTAACGGGGTAACTTCATCTACTGCCAATGGTGCCTATAAAATCGGCGACGTAATTGCTATTCAGGTTAATTTTTCTGAAACAGTAAATGTAACCGGAACGCCTCAAATTACCTTAGAAACTGGTACAACAGACCGAACAATCAATTATGCTTCAGGTTCGGGAACTTCTACCTTAACTTTTAACTATACAGTACAAGGAGGCGATAATACCTCTGATTTAGATTACATCTCAACGCTGGCTTTAGTGCTAAATAGCGGCACAATAAGAGATGTAGCAAATAACAACGCCGTCTTGCTCTTGCCTAGTCCAGGAACGGCTGGTTCGCTTGGTACAAATAAGGCGATTGTGATTGATGGAGTTAGGCCAACGGCGACCATCACATTATCTAACAATGGGTTGGCTAAAGGGGAAACTACCTTAGTTACTTTTACATTTAGCGAAGCGGTTAGTGATTTTACCAGTGCAGATTTAACTTTTAGTAATGGTAGTTTTGGCACCATATCATCTAGCGATGGCGGCATTACCTGGACCACTACATTTACGCCAACCGATAATTTGGAAGATGCTACTAATGTTATTATTTTGAATAATACTGGTGTGCAAGATTTAGTTGGGAATGCTGGTACGGGTACTACCCAATCAGATAATTTTACGATAGAAACCAAATCTCCAACAGTTGCTAGCGTAACGGTGCCAGTAAACGGTAGTTATAAAATAGGCGATAACCTAGATTTTACTGTCAATTTTAGTGAAGCAGTAACTGTTTCCGTACATTGCGGTACACCAACCATTGCAATTTCTTTGGGAACGGGCACGGTATACGCAAATTATGTTTCCGGCTCCGGAACATCAGCTTTGTTATTTAGGCATGTGGTGGCCGAAGGCGAACAAGATGCAAATGGAATTGCCTTAACAAGTTTGACTTTAAATGGTGGTTTGCTTAACGATATTGTGGGTAACAACCCAGTACTAACGCTAAATAGCGTAGCTTCAACTGCCAATGTTTTGGTAGATGGTGTTCGTCCAACGGTAACCATCAGTTCTTCGGTAGGCGCATCGGGCACTACAACAGCTACTTCGCCTATTCCTTTTACCATTACTTTTTCTGAAACCGTAACCGATTTTTCTTTGGCTGATATTAGTTTGACGAATGGCACGGCTGGCAATTTTAGTGGTAGTGGCACAAGTTATAACTTTAATGTTACTCCAATGGCCAATGGCAATGTAACGATAAATGTGCTAGCAAATGTGGCTACAGACGCAGTTGGCAACAATAATAGTGCTGCAGCTGCCTTTACCATCAATTATTTAAACACACTACCTGTAGTTTTGTTAGATTTTAATGTTAAAAAAGAAAACAATGCTGCTAAACTACAATGGCAAACCGTCACAGAAACCAATAACAAAGGTTTCGAGATTTATCGCAGCGGCGACGATAAGCAGTGGGTTAAAATTGGTGGGATAGATGCAAAAGGCAGCAATTCAATTTACGCTTTCGAAGACAAGCAGCCGTTAAATGGCAATAACTATTACAAACTGGTACAGCTAGATTTGGATGGAACACCAACTGAACTAGGCGAACGAGCTTTAAGCTTTGCGCTGTCTGCTGTGGGGTTACGGGTTTATCCAAATCCCACTGCTGGCAAAGTAACTTTGAGTTTTGGTGCTGGTAAATACCAAAAAGTAAGCATCATCGGGTTAGATGGAAAAGTTTTAAATACCATGAGTGTTTTACCTGGTCAAACAGAAGTAAGGCTAGATTTATCGGCCTATGCCTCGGGTATTTATTTTGTGAAGTTGAGCGGTACAGATGGTGTTGAAACGCAAAAATTGATTAAGAATTAGTATGGTAAGTGTTTTTTAGTGACGCCCTGCAGGTTTTACTTGCAGGGTTTTTTGTTTAATAGCCCCGATTGTAGCGAGCACGTAGCGGCAAACCTATGTGTTTGCCGACGAAGTAAAGCGTAAAGCGGGACGACCGATGTAAATAGCATTGTCTCTGCGCTTCAAAAAATATTAAACCACGAAGAAGTTAAATGAATGTAAAGACTTCCCTAATTATTGATTTCTCAATGCTTTTAAGTATTTGTATCCGTAGCTTTTGTGCCTAAAATTCGTTAATTTTGCAAGCTTATTTTAAAACGGAGCGAATAGATATATGGCGAAGAACCACGTAGATTTGGGCGAGCAAAAGGATGTAGAGGTTTATGGTGCGAGGGTGCACAATCTAAAGAATATCGATGTGAGTTTTCCTCGCAACAAAATGGTGGTGGTTACTGGTTTAAGTGGCAGTGGCAAGTCTAGTTTGGCTTTTGATACCATTTATGCCGAAGGGCAACGCCGCTACATGGAAACTTTCAGTGCCTATTCGCGGCAGTTTATGGGTGGCATGGAACGCCCTGATGTGGATAAGGTTTCGGGTTTAAGTCCGGTAATTGCCATTGAGCAAAAAACTACCAGCAAAAACCCCCGTTCTACGGTAGGTACCATTACCGAAATCTACGATTTTATGCGTTTGCTGTATGCCCGTGTGGGCGATGCTTTTTCGTACAATACCGGCGAAAAGATGGAGCGCATGAGCGAAGATCAAATTCTGCAGAACATCTACAAAAAGTTCGAGAACTTGGCCGTGAACATTTTGGCTCCGGTAGTAAAAGGTCGTAAAGGCCATTACCGCGAATTGTTTGAGCAAATTCGTAAGCAGGGTTATGTAAAGGTGCGTGTAGATGGCGAAATCCAAGATTTGGTGGCTAAAATGCAGGTAGACCGTTACAAAATTCACGATATCGAAATTGTAGTAGACCGCTTGATGGTTGATCCTAAAGACGATAAACGTTTGCGTGATAGCATTCAAACTGCTATGCGTTTGGGTAAAGGCATCATCAAAATTAGCGATAAGGATAACAATGTAGCGCACTTTAGTAAGTTCTTGATGTGCCCAACTACGGGTATTTCTTACGATGAACCTCAACCCAATAGTTTTTCGTTTAACTCGCCCTATGGCGCATGCGAAACCTGCGATGGTTTGGGTTATATTTTTGTGGTAGATAAAAAATCTATCATGCCAAATATGAAGATCAGCATCTTAAACGGTGGTTTGGCTCCGCTGGGCGAATACCGTGATATTTGGGTTTTTCAGGTGTTAAAGGCCGTTGCCAAGAAATATAACTTCTCGCTATCAACACCTTTAGAAAAATTAAGCGAAGAACATATTGATATCCTTTTGAAAGGTGCGCCAGATTTGATTTCGGTAGAAGTAGCCTACAATAAATGGAACGTACAGAACTACCAAGTTACTTTTGATGGTATCATTAAACTACTAGAAGAGCAGCAGGAGAAAAGGGGAGAAGGTGCTTCGGATGACATGGAAGCTTTCCGCAGGTTAGAAACTTGTCCGGATTGCCATGGTGCTCGTTTAAAGAAAGAAAGTCTGCACTTTAAAGTAGATGGTAAGAATATTTCTGAGTTGGCTACCATGGATGTGGCTACTTTGCACCAATGGTTTGATGGGGTTGAAGAGCGTTTAAGTGAGCGCCAGAATACCATTGCCAAAGAAATACTGAAAGAGATTAGAGCTCGTATTGGTTTCTTGCTAGATGTGGGTTTAAACTACCTTACTTTAGATCGCACTTCGCGTACGCTTTCGGGTGGCGAGGCGCAGCGTATTCGTTTGGCTACGCAAATTGGCTCGCAATTAATGAATGTAATGTACATTTTGGATGAGCCAAGTATTGGTTTGCACCAACGTGACAACGAGCGCTTAATTACTGCCTTGAAAAACTTACGTGATTTGGGCAACACCGTTTTGGTGGTAGAACACGATAAGGATATGATTTTGGAAGCAGACCACGTGATAGATGTTGGCCCTGCTGCGGGTGTACATGGCGGGCAGATTGTGGCGCAGGGAACCCCAGCACAAATTTTAAAATCAGATACGCTAACTGCAGCCTATTTAAATGGCAAAAAAAGTATAGAAATACCCCAAAAGCGACGTGAAGGTAATGGCCATCAGTTAGGCATTATTAAAGCTACGGGGCATAACCTAAAAGAAGTTTCCGTAGATTTTCCTTTGGGTAAATTTATTGCCGTAACCGGTGTTTCGGGTAGTGGTAAATCGAGTTTAATTACCGAAACGCTATATCCAATTTTAAATCATCATTTTTTTAGGGCCAAGAAAAAACCATTGCCTTACGAAAAAATTAAAGGCTTAAAAGAGATTGATAAAGTAATTGAGATTGACCAAGCGCCAATTGGGCGTACACCACGTTCCAATCCATCTACTTACACCGGTGTTTTTTCTGATATCAGGAATTTATTTGTGGCTTTGCCAGAAGCGAAGATTAGAGGTTATAAGCCTGGTCGTTTTTCTTTTAACGTAAAAGGTGGTAGATGCGAAACTTGCCAAGGGGCAGGCATGAAGGTAATTGAAATGAATTTCTTGCCAGATGTGCAGGTGCCTTGCGAAGAATGTGGCGGAAGAAGATACAACCGTGAAACGTTAGAGGTGCGCTACAAAGGCAAATCTATTAGTGACGTATTGGATATGAGTATTGAGGATGCTTGCCATTTCTTTGAGCACATGCCGTCGATCTATCGTAAAATAAAAACCTTAAACGATGTTGGTTTGGGCTATATCCGTTTAGGGCAGGCTTCTACCACTTTATCGGGCGGAGAAGCACAACGTGTGAAATTAGCCACTGAACTTTCTAAAAAAGATACGGGTAAAACCTTCTATATTTTAGATGAGCCTACTACAGGTTTGCATTTCGAAGACATTGCAGTTTTGTTAGGTGTGTTAAATTCTTTGGTTGATAAAGGTAATACGGTTTTAGTTATCGAACACAATTTAGATGTAGTTAAAGTAGCCGATTGGGTAATTGATTTGGGCGAAGAAGGCGGTGCCGGTGGCGGTAGAATTATTTTTGAAGGCACACCAGAGGGATTGATTGAAAACCCGATAAGTTTAACGGGCAAATTTTTGAAAAAGGAAATGTCGTAGGGGCGAACCTTTGTGTTCGCCCATTAGCACGGTGCAAATAAAAAGACGAACCTATGTGTTCGCCCTTGTGCAAAAGGAAATGTATAACGTTTGGGCGAAAGATATTTCGCCGTTGGACATGATGCAAACATAAAAAATTCGAATTTGAGAAAACGAGGGCGAAAGATATTTCGCCCGTACATAGAGTTTATCAAGCCCCACGAAAAAGCAATCTTGCCTAAATGCACAGTTTTTTGTTAGTTAAACCTTACAGCAGCGACAGCTCCCGAGTGTAACTCGGGACTATAGCGGCTGGAAGGACTTTCGTAGCCCAAGAAATACCGAAATTGCTTTTCTAGAAAAGATGATGCGAACTGAAATGGGCAGATAAACTGAGCCCTAACTACTCATTAAACAATTCCTTCGATATCGAAAAGATGTTTTTCTGCGTGATAAGAAGAACGCACCAGCGGGCCACTTTCTACGTATTTTAAGCCTTTAGCCAAGCCTACTTCCTTGTATTTAGCAAATTGATCTGGGTGGATCCAATCTACCACTGGGTGGTGCGCTTTGGTAGGCTGTAAATACTGGCCTAAAGTTAAGATATGAACACCATTTGCCACTAAATCATCCATTGCTTCAAAAACATCCTCTTCAGTTTCGCCCAAACCTAGCATAATGCCGGTTTTAGTGCGTAAGCCAAATTCCGAAATTCGCTTTAAGCACTCCAAGCTTCTGTCGTATTTAGCCTGTATACGTACTTGGCGAGTTAAACGGCGTACCGTTTCCATGTTGTGGGAAACCACTTCTGGTCTTTCTTCTAAAACACGGTATAAATTATCCCATTGACCTTTAAAATCAGGAATTAACGTTTCTAAAGTAGTAATCGGACTTTCTCTTCTAATGGCTTGTAAAGTTTCGGCCCAGATGATCGAACCGCCATCTTTCAAATCATCGCGGTCTACCGAAGTAATTACACAATGTTTAACGCCCATCAGCTTTACCGAGTTGGCTACACGGTTGGGCTCGTCGGTATCAACTGCCAAAGGCCTGCCAGTTGCTACCGCACAGAAAGAACAAGAACGGGTACAAATGTTACCCAAAATCATGAAAGTTGCCGTTCCGGCGCCCCAGCATTCGCCCATATTTGGGCAATTACCACTTTCGCAAATGGTATGTAGCTTATGTTCGTCAACCAAACTTCTTACCTGTGCATATTCTTTTCCTACAGGCAATTTAACCCTTAACCAATCTGGTTTGCGGGCTTTTTCGGTAACTGGTGCAACAACTGGAAGTTCAATCATAACGCAAAGTTAAGCAATCTTGCTGAATTGTTGTAAGGTTGAAATGTTGGAAAGTTGTAATGTTTTGGTGTTAGTTTTTTGGATGGTTGGTTATTTGGGTTTTTATAATTTGAAAATCAAGGTTCTTTTGTTGCTATTAATGTTAGCCCTTCTTTACGCTATAGTCCCGAGTTACACTCGGGAGCTGCCGCTTCAATAAAGTTTAAAATGCAAGGTCTGTGCAGTAATGCCCCTCGGCAGTTGCAATACATTTGGCTTAAATTAAGGTTAATAGTTTACCGAAGTACATCGTTAATGCCAAGAACCGTAAAATCAAAAAAAACATTGGCAGCGCTGGAGGTTTAGTATTATCAAAGAATACAAACTAAATCCTACCAGCATTAGCAAAAAATTACTTCAATAAACTCTTGGCACCATCTAAAAGCGCACTGCCTTTCTGTTTTAACTCGTTTTTCCCTTTTTCAACCGTAGTTTCGCTGGTATAAGAACTTACCGCATTAGACATCTGCTGCACCTTATGTATAGTCGTAAAAATCTCATCGGTATGAGGTACATTGTTTGCCTTTAAAACTTTTTGCCAATCTATTTTAACCAATACAGCCATCATGTATTTGGTAGCAATCTTACTCAGAAACAGCTTGTCGTAAACCCCGTTTAATGCCTTACCGGCTTCACGGTTATTTACATAAACAATGGTTTTTTCTATGGCTTCGCGTTCGCTATCAGACAACAGCCGACTTTTCTTTAACTTGGTTAATGCCACTATTGCCTTTTCTTTGTCTTCTCGTTTTAAATAGAGGTAACTCTCTACAGCTAGCGTAAGTTCTGTCTCGAGGCCAAGTTTTTTCGTGTCTTCCAAAAATTTCTCAAAATCATCCAATCCCCTTTCTTCATCAATTTCTCTTTCCATCCTTAGCCTATCAAAACCTCTAAACAAATAATTTAGACTGTGAAAAGCCGTATGCGTTTGGCCATCGCTCAAATTTCTCCAACCAAAAAAAGCCTTGGTGTAAGGTAAAGGTACATCTTGGTTTTTGTCTAACCATTTGATATTTCTGGTCAGCCCATCTTCCGATAGGTAAAATAAATTATTGCCGAAAAATAAGAAGCCACGCACAAATTCAAGTAAGGTTTTCGTCTCATGGTCTGGCAAAAGCTCGGGTTGGGTTTTTGAGCATTCGTAAAGAGCAAAAGGTTGTCCCAATTCTCTGGTAGCTAAAACAACCATGCTCAATATAGCGTGTTCAATGTTTTGGGCTTCGGTTTTTTCTTGGCCTGTTAATACAGTAGAGCTAGTGCCGCCATTACCATACATTTTATTTATTCCTTCAACCAGTGTTGGAAAAATGTCTTCGTTGGTATCTTTTACAAAACCTTTAACCGCACGGTAATCCTTGTATAGTAAAAGCGCTTCCATTGGCGAAATGCTTTTGCCCGAATCTATATTTACCTTGCTTAAAGAACTTAAAACCGTATTGAGGTGCTTGCCGAATTTTTGGTACTCTGGCTTTGTAGTATCTTGCACCGCCGCTGATCTGATGGCGATTTTTGCAAATTTGTAAAAGGTAATTTTATCGTAGGCAAGGTTTTCGTTAAGTTTTTCTTTATCTAAAGCTAAAAGTTCTTCATCGGTGTCAGGAGCCGAACAGCCAAATGTTAGGCCAATAAATAAAAAGAGTAGATGTATGAGATTCTTCATGGTTAGATACATGGGTAGTTTTTCTACGGTAATTTAACTTAAAAGTATCTTATTTACTTGAAGTATAGAATGTGAAACTACGAATATTCTATTTTGGAATGGTTTATTTCATAGGGCTTTCGCTTGGCAAACTTGCGTTAATTATCCTTCAATGGGTTTTGTGGGTAGGGTAATGTAAAAAGTAGTTCCTTCGCCCAATTTGCTTTCAACACTTAAGCTGCCTTTGTTTTGCATTACCATATCTCTACATAAAATAAGCCCAATGTGGTGCCCTTTTTCGCCAGAAGTGCCGGTGCCTGGCGTATGCGTTAAATTAAAAAGGTTATCGAGGTCTAATGGGCTAATGCCAGGGCCCGTATCAGTAATGGTAAAGGTAACTTGGTCATTATTTGTGGTTGCATTAAAAATAACTTTATCTTCTTTGTTGCAAAACTTAATAGCATTAGAAAGGATATTTCTTATCACTACATGAACCATGTTTAAATCGGAAAATACAACAAGTTTTTCGTCTACATTGTTATGCACATTTATTTTTTTCAGATTAATCTGCGATTCCATCAACTTGATATTATGGTTGATGATCATCGAAAGATTTACCTCAACAGGGGTTATCACAATGCCTCCCAACTGACTTTTAGACCACTCCAGTAAGTTGTCTAAAAAAGAGGCCGTATTGTAAACAGTTTCTTCTAAGCGCTCTAGCAGGTTTCCAAATTCCTCTTCATTTACAATTCCGCTTCTATATAAGCCAAATAATGCCTTTAACGAATGTATTGGTGCTCTCAAATCGTGAGATACAATAGAGAAAAATTTATTCTTTACATTGTTTAATTTCTCTAACTCGGTATTTTGGGCAGATACAATTTCCATTTGTGTTCTTAGCTCTTCATTTAAAGCTCCCAGCTCTTCATTTACTTCTGCAATTTGATGTTTTTGCTCTTGCAACAAGGCATTGGCAATTTTTTTCTCGGCATTTCTTTTGTAATAGAGTATCAAAAGTATAACCACCAACAAAAGCAGGGCGGTAATAATAGAAATGGTAATTACATAGTCGGTAATTTTTGCACTAATGGTCTCGTTGCGTTTTTCTAGGTTTTTGTTGTCGATATTTACTCGATGCAGGTCTGTTAAAATAACTTGTTTGGTAGTAGAGTCATTCTCCAGACTATCGTTAACTGCTAAATATTCAGACTTATATTTTAAGGCTGCTTCATAGTCTTTTTTTGCGGCACTTACCTTAGATAACATGTCTAACGCTAAAGAAATCGGGATTTTCGCATCAGTCTGCTTTGCTCTTACTAAAGCTAACTTTCCTGCTTCTTCGGCTTTTTGATAATCTTTTAAACCTATGTAAGCTTCGGCCAGTGTAATTAATACAGAACACTCTTGATATATGTTTTTTAAAGTTCTGTTATTTCTTAAAGCTATTTCTAAAAGGGGCAACGCCTTGCTGTACAGCTTGTTTTCTATATGTAGTTGGGCAATTCCCCAATTGCTTAAGGCAATTCCGTTTAAGTCGCCAATTTTTTCTCTAATAGCTAAGCTTTTTAGATAAAAATCCATTGCTAATTTTTGTTGGCCTAATCTTCGTTTAGAGCCACCCAAAGAGTAATAGGCACTGCCTAAACTTAAATCTCCGGTAGGGTTTTTTAAAAGATTTTCTAAAACCTGTTCAAAATAATTATCGGCGCTTTTGTATTCTTTAAGGTCGAAATATATGGATCCTAAATTGGTAATGCATTGATTTATACCTCTCTTGTGGTCAATTTTTCTGAAGATTTTTAGTGCTTCTTCATAACAATTAACGGCTTCCTTTTTTCTGTCAGAACGATCATATATGTAGCCAATGTTTACATAACTACGGCCCAAGCCACTTTCATATTTGCTCGCTTTTGCTATTTCTTGACCTATTTTAAAATAGTATAATGCGCTATCCAAATTACTTCTAATGCCATAAGAAATGCCCATATCTAAATAGCCATTGGCAATTGTAGAGTCGATACCATTTTTTTCGCCTAGTAATCTATACTGGTTGGCGTAATAGAATTTTTTAATTGGATCTACCGAAGAATAAGCAGTAGATAGTTTTTTAAGTATTTTAATTTGAACCGTGTCAGGATCGTTTGGTTTAAGTTGGGCTAATAACTCATCTATTTTAGAAGTTTGGGCATTAGAGCTAATTCCTAAAAGGAGTAATACAACACAAAGTACGGCCCACTTTGAGAGTTGTTTTAAAGCAGTATGCATGTAGCCTAGTTTTTGAGTTTCTTTGGTTCGAGGTAGCTAAAGATAGTTATTTTGTTTTAAATAACATTGTTTAAGTTCTTTAAAAGCTAATTATCTTTTAGAGCTTTTAAAGCTGCTATATCTTTAACGAACCGCGAAAACCTCTAGCTGCATAGTAAGATTGGGCTCCGTTGTGGTAAACAAAAACGGTGTTGTATCGGCGGTCGCAAAATAGCGCACCATCTAATTTTCTAATGCGTTCTGGGGTTTGTATCCAGCTTGATGTTTTTAAATCAAACTCGCCTAATTGTTGTAATGCTTTGTATTCTTCTTCAGTTAAAAGTTCAATTCCCATCTCTGTAGCCATATTTATAGCACTATCATTTGGTTTGTGCTCTTTCCTTGCTGCTAAGGCTTCATGGTCAAAGCACACACTTCGTCTTCCCTTTGGAGTTTCGGCCGAGCAGTCGTAGAAAATAAATTCTCCTGTTTTATCATCGTAGCCCACTACATCTGGTTCTCCGCCGGTAATATCCATTTCATTTAACGACCATAGTTTTTCTGGTTGAGCTTCTAGTTTTTCTTGCACTTTGCTCCAATCTAAGTCTGGGTGGCGTTTCTTGTTTTTTTCGAAACGGATTTTCAAAATGCTTAAAAGTTCTTCGCTTTGTTGGGCTGATAGTTTTTTGCTCATGATATTAATCGTTTAAACCTTTGCCACTTAGAATTTGTGGCATATATTTTTCAACTCTTGCAACTCTTGCAGCTCTTGTTTTAGCTTGTTTGGCTTCCGAAAAATGAAATAGATAAGCTCTTTGGCGGCCAGGAGTTAAAGCTTCAAAAGCAGTTCTCAGCGCAGGTAAAGCATCTAGTTTTTCTTGAAACTCTGCTGCAACCTCAAAGTCAGAGGTTTTTCTCATTGCTACTTTTAAGCCAGCCTTTTCAACTTCAATGGCCTCGAAAATGTAATGTTTTATTTGTTGTTTTGCACTCCAAATTTCTTTAGCGTTAACAAAACGTATTTGCCTAACCGATTGTACATGATCTGTTTGTTGGATCAATAAACCATCTTCGTTGCTTAGCAATGCGCCTTTAAAAAACAGCAGGGCACAGTATTCCTTAAACCCATGTATTAAAACAATGTTGCTCTTTTGGAATGTGTAGCAAGGCTGCCCCCATTTTAGTTCTTCGGTTAAGCCACATTCAAGAATAATTGCTCTCAAGGCTTCAAATTCTTGTTTCCACTGGGTTGTTTTGCTTAAAAACGCATCTACTTTAGGGTTCATCTTTTGCTGTTTAGATGACTAAAGTTAGTTAATTTGAAGAAAAACGCGAATAATCAATTATGAAGCATTTTTAAAGCTTTGCGTTGGGTGATTTTTTTTGCGCTAGCAGGTATTTTTATACTTTCGAGTTGGCTAATGTGCATTAAGAAATTAATTTTAGCATACTTTGTATAAAGTTAGCTAAAGGTTTTCTTTCTTTTAACCAGTTGAAGGATATTATTCCGATGGTGGCTGTGGTAATGCCGGCAAGTACATCGGCCAGGTAATGATGGCTTGTGTAAACTGCCGCAAACCAAATCCCCACCATTACGGTAATGAAAAAGACATTTGCTTTACGGAACTTTCCCTTAGTGGCATAGTAAACTACAATTAAAGGGTAAGCGGAGTGTAAAGATGGCATGGCCGCAAAAACGTTTGAACCTTTGCTATAAATAGATTTAAAAAGTTCGATACCGAAGAAATTATCGAAACGAATTAAGCCAGCGGTATTACCAGGAGTGCCTGCTATAAACTCAAAGCCATGCTGTTGTACATACCAAGGTGGAGCGGCAGGATAGAGGTAATAAACCACAAAACCCAATAGGTTTACCCACACAAAAGTGAGTAGAAAGTTTAAGAAGTTTCTGCGTTCGTTATTAAAAAACAGGAAGGCTGCAAATGCCAACGGTACGGGTACCCACATCAAATAAAAGAAGCCTGTAAGCACATCTAAAAACGAGTTGGTGTGTAATAGCCAATACTCATTAGGGGTAAGTAGTTTTCCTCCTTGCTCTATTCCAAAAACGCTTTTTTCAAAATTGTAGAGATCTGCAATATGTACAGCATTGTAGTGGTAGTTAGGAAAAGCCTTCATGTAATCATAAATGATCCAATATACAATGAAGATAGAAAAACCTATGATGAATTTTCTGGTAGTAGATGTGAGGTAGTAAAGGGCATTAAAAATAGCAATCAGCACTAGTTGGTCTGTTTTAAAGCCAACTAAAAAATAGGAGAGAATAAGATAGATTGCAGAAATGCCGAGCGTTAATGGCAGATCTTTTTTAAGGTTTTTTTGCGGATCTTCAGAGGAAATATCTGATGTCATTTTATTATTTGTTGGGGCGAAACATGTTTCGCCCGTACGAGTAATTTTATTGGGTTTCTTTTTTCTTTTCAAATCCAGACCTGAATACACCGTCCCAAAACATCCAGCTTACGCCAAATCCCTTAGAAGCATCCTGATAATGGTGCAACATGTGGTGATGTTTCAATCTCTTCCATAAACCACTTTTAAAATTAGCATGGTGTAAGGCGTAATGAACCATATCGTAAAATAAATATCCACCAATAAAACCTATAAAAAACGAATAGATTTTGGTTTCTGGTAATAGCCAATCGAATAGAAACCAAAAAGCCAAAGCCAAAGGAATACTGGCCGATGGCGGCATTACTAAACGGTTAGCATCATTTGGGTAATCGTGGTGCACGCCATGAAAAATGAAGTGGATACGCTTTGCCCAAGCGGCCTTAGGGTAGAAATGGAAAACCCATCGATGCATCACATACTCTGTGATTGTCCACACGAAAAGTCCAAAAGCCAACCACCCGAAAAACTCTAAGACAGGGGTTTGCACATCAAAAAGTGCTTTCCACACTAAGAAAACAATTAATGGAACAAATATAATTAAGGGTACGTAATATTTAACTTTAGATAGAGGTTCTAACAAGTCGCTCTTAAACATCCTTGTAGACTCGCTAGAATTTGAAATAAAATTCTTTGCCATGGTATTAAACTTTTATTCTTTCGGTTATCGCTTTTGTTGGATTGCTAGCATCATAACCTTTTATTTCTACATATTTTACATTAGGTACCCAAAACGTACCACCTTCTATTCTTAGAAAAATTCTGTCTAACAAAATCTTTTTGTTGTTGGCTGTTGCGTAAACATGATATTTTTTATCTATTGCCGATTTGGTTAACAACAAAGGGAATTTTTTGTAGGATACGAAGCGTAACTCGTAATTGCCATTACCAATATCTTTAGTTTGCACTCCATAGGCAAATTTGCGTTGAATATAATTCAAGTCTTTTTTTCCTTGCTTATCAGCGTAGCGCATCCAAAAAACATTTACGGGATGTTCTTTAACCAAATTACCATCTTCATCTACGTTTAATTGGCAAATAATAGTATTGATATTTGGATCTCGTTGTACGTAAAATAACTGGTTTGTGATATTTTTGGGAATAGGAAATGTAAGCGGAGAAGGATCATCGCCAGTTTGTGCTTTTACCGCTGCTGAGTTAGATAGACCTAGACCAGCAAATAAAATTACTCCGGCAATTAGCGCTGCTTTGTTGCTGGGTTTTGGGAACTCTTTCGCATCTAAAGCTTTTTTGGCTTCTCTTAATCTGTTTACTGCGGTAATATTGGTCATTATTGCCATTAAAGTAATTGGCAAGGTGAAAATGCTCATGGTCTCGAATACGTGAAACTTAATTCCGGGGATAAAGATTTTATAATCGGCACCTAAGAAATTGTAGGCAATACCGCATGCAATAGCAAATACACCAATGGTTACCACACGCTCTGGGCGTTGCATTAAACCACCTTTACATTCTACGCCAAGGCCTTCGGCACGGGCACGAGTATAGCTTACCATCATAGAACCAATTAATGCAATAAACGCAAATAACGAGCTTAAAAAATAATGGTGTGCCACTAAATAATAGCAAATCCCTAAAAACATCACCATTTCGCTATATCTGTCTAAAACCGAATCGTACATGGCGCCAAACTTAGAGCTCATGTTGCCCAAACGTGCCACTTGGCCATCTAGCATATCGAAAAGGCCAGCAAACAAAACCAATGCGCCAGCCCAGCCTACGTATTCTAGTTCGCCGCGATTAGATTTTTCTGCACCTATAATAAAGATTACCGCTACACCAATGTTTAGTAGCAAACCAATAGTGGTTACCATGTTTGGTGTTAATCCTAACTTAATTAAGCCTTTTACAAAAGGGTTAATTACTTTATAAATACCTTGTTGAAGGTCGTCTCTTAGCTTCATTTTTAAAAATCTAGTTTAACTCTAGCTCTAATTCCCCATTCGGCAACTTCTGGGTGGTCTAGGTAATTGAAACGCTTAACCAAATCTACCCTTAATACCTTGAAAATATTTCCTAAACCAACGCTGCCTTCCATATACGGTTCTTTATTTAAAGAATAGGTTCTTTGCGTGCCATTTTCATAGCTAGGCAATTTGTAAATGCCGTCGTTATTTTTTTCTGGATTATTTTCATCTCTCAATCCTCCGTAAATTGCTTTGAATGAAACAATCTCGCGTAGTTTTAATTTACTTAGCAAAGGTATCTTATTTAAAAAGAATCCGTTAAAATTATGATCGATATTTATTGCTGCATAGCGGTCGCTCACAAATTCTAAGAAGTTCATTAAGTTATAGGAGTTTAGCTGATAAGCATAAGTTTGGTTGGCACGGTGTACCGACAATAACGGAAAAGGCACCTTGCCGGCGATATAACCACCTTCTACTCTGACATCACTAAAACCTAACTGCGACAAATAAAAACGTTTGTCTACACTAGCCATAATGTTGTGGTAGTTATACTCGCCTCCAAAAAAGCCTTTAATACCTGCCGTATATTTTAAGTTATAAATAGGGTATCTATCTATAATTGGTATACGATAAATTTTACCTTGATAGAATTTCTCATTCTTCGCATATCTAAAGCCTACACTAAGTTCTGTAGTGGTAAGTCTATTGATAAAAGAATTGGAGCTGGCATCGTTATAGAAAAGGCCACCAGCCGGAGTTTGAGACCATTTCTTAAATCCAACATTGTAAGAAAAACGATTTTCGAATTCTTTCACATAATCTAAGCGATAAAAATCGTTGTACAATAACATATCGTTTACACCACGTTTAAATGATAACAAAAAGTTATCTTCTTGTACAAATTGTAGTTCTTGTCCTGGTATTTTGGTATCTCGTTGAAAACTTGCTCTAATGTAGTTTTGCGGGAATTTATAAATGGATTTATTATTTAAAGAGTAAGTTCCCGATAAGAAAAACTTCCATTTTTCGTCTTTAAAGCCATAGGCTGCATAATTTTCGAAATAAAAACGTTTGCTTAAAGCAGGAGTAGACCTGCCTCCTAAACGCAAACGAAAGCCTTCTACGTTATTAAAGCTATAGAAAGTGTTGGTAGGGCCAACTTCATAAGGTCCAAAATCCCAATAACCGGCAAAGACAAAAGTTACTAATTTTACGGTTCTTCTAAAAGATGGCAACTTTTGAAGCGTATCAATATTGCTGTAAATTTTCAGCTGCTGCTGTGGTATAGAATCTAACCTGTTTTGCGCCCAAAAATCGTTGGTTCTCTGTTTGGCTCCTTCTAGTACTTCTAGTTTTTTGCCAGAAAAAACCGTATCAGGAATTTCTACGTTCGTTTTGTATTGGTCGTAGCTTACACTTCGTTCGCCCGTAAAACCCATCCCTTTATTTTTGCTGATCCCAAAATCGGCAATTAAATTGCTTTTGCTTAGGTAGTATCTACCATCGGTATTTTTTTCAAAATCTAAGGCAATTTCTAATCCTCTAACAAAGTTGAGGTTAATGTTTTTATTTACTCCAAAGGCAGCTTTTTGAACAGCATAGTTGCCGTCCATCGTAATGTAGATTTTTCCCTCAAACAACATATCGCCCTTGGTGCGTGGCGTAAAAGAAAGTTCAATTACATTCGGCGTCATGTTTTTTAAGGTATCAGTAATAAAAAATTTGTAAAAAGTAGGGGCCGAGTTTGCAATTGGGCTTAAAAACTCGTTGCTCATTACAGAGATGTTATTATCGTAAATGTTGATGTTTTGGTACATCCTATCGAAATAGGCTTTCATGCCCTGGTTATCGATAAATCTATTATCAAACTCTACTTGTTTTTCTGCTAGAACTACTGTTTTACTTTTATCGGGTAGAAACTTAAATATTGGTCGGCCAGTTTTTCTTGGATATAAATAGGCAATAAGTTTTTGCCACCTATTTTGGATGAGTCTTGCTCTTGAAAAAGAAATTGGTAATTTCTGAAGAGACGTTTGTTCTTGAATTTTTCGGAGAGGTTGCTCATAGAGAACAACATTTTTTCGTACTCCTTATATTGTACGGTTTCGTATGCTTTAGGCTGGTTTTTATCTTTGTTTTCGATTACCTGCCTAATTAATTCTACCGCCGGATTGTTTTTGTTAGAGTACCTAACTTTTTTGCCTGCAATAATGGTTACTTCGTTTAACGATTGCGCATTAGATTTTAGTAGGATGTCTAATTTTTGGGTTTGTCCTACAATAATATTCTTGTACAAAACTTCGTAACCAACGTAGTTAAACTTCAGTTTGTTGTAGTCTTCGTTAGTGCTGATCTTGAAATTTCCATCCAAATCAGATTGTGTTCCCAAGCGGGTATCATTAAAGAAAATTGATACATAGGGAAGTGTTTCTTTTGTTACCGCATCTCTAACGGTTCCGGTAATAACGGTTTTTTGGGCAAATGCTGATGATATGCCTAATATCGTAGCACTAAAAAACGTTAGTGCATAAATTAATGTTTTATATGTGTGTTTCATTTTTACTGTGTGAAAATGAATTGCTTCTGCATGAAGTAATTATAAATAGTACCAATCAATCCAGAAACGAGAATTTTCGATAGCAAATAGTTAATGCCTAGAAAATGAGTGAGTATGTAAACTCCAGTAGTAACAATCAAAAGATTGCCGCACCATACCAAAATATACTTTAAAATTTGAAGCTTGATGTCTTTCTCGGTAGAATTAAACACCCAATTACGCCCCATATAAAAGTTTACACAGCCACCAACAACTGTTCCTGTTACACTTCCTGCAACATACCAGATCCCCAAAAAGCTCACACAAAACCATGTGACTAAGTAGTCTACCAACGTTGCCGTTAATGACGAAGCTTGAGCTTTGATAAAGGTGATCATCTTCTTAAAATATGTTGAAGAAAATTATTATTTGCATAACAATGTTGGCATAAATCCCTGCCAAAACATCATCTGCCATTACGCCCCAACCACCGGGCCACTTTTCCAATCTACGTATACCTAGTGGTTTCAAAATGTCGAAAAATCTAAACAACACTAAGCCCGCAATGATGTATTTAATCTCTAGCGGCACAAAAAGTAAGGTAATACACATTCCCGCCACTTCGTCTATTACCACTCGTTGGTGGTCTTTGCCCCAAAGTGCCTCCACTTCGTTGGCGCTCCTTACTCCCTGTATTGTTAGCAGCAAAGCCACTAAAACTGGTGCAAGTTTCAGTTCATATCCACTAGGTTGTAAAAAGTACCATAAAAGGCAGGTAAAAATAGAAGCATAAGTTCCTGCCCCTTTGCCTATATAGCCAATTCCAAAAGTGGTTGCTATGATCTTGTGAAATATCACTGCTTCAATTTTTTATTAAAATGCAAATCCTCTAATTTTTTAACGGCTCAAAACTATGGAAACTTTTTTTAAACCTAAAGTTTCCGTGGGTTTGTTTGCTTTCTTTTGAGCGTAAATTACATTCACAAGACAAAAGCAAAAAACGTGAGGGATTTGTGTTTGAATTAGGTAAAGAGATGTTAATTTTTGTATAGTTTTTACCTATGCGTAACGTTTCAAATTGCAGTGTTTGAATTGGTTATCAAACACTGCTCATTGATTTTTTATTTTTCTTCTTCGTAATAATCAAGCCCCAAGTGGGTAATCAACTCTTCGCCCATAAAATAGCGCAGGGTGTTGTGTAATTTCTCTAATTGCTTGAAGATATCGTTCTCTGGACGTAATCCCTCTTTAGTTTGAGGAGATTTTAAGTAGAACGATAACCACTCTTGGATACCACTCATGCCAGCACGTTTAGCTAAATCTGAGAATAAAGCCAAGTCTAACACGATAGGAGCAGCTAAGATTGAATCACGGCATAAGAAATTGATCTTGATCTGCATTTTGTAACCCATCCATCCAAAGATATCAATGTTATCCCAGCTCTCTTTGTTATCGCCGTGAGGAGGGTAATAGTTGATACGGATTTTGTGGTACATATCGCCATATAAATCTGGATTGATTTCTGGTTTGAAGATATCTTCCAACACACCTAATTTAGAAACTTCTTTAGTTTTAAAGTTATCTGGATCATCTAATACCAAACCATCACGGTTACCTAAAATGTTGTCAGAGAACCAACCACGTACACCTAAAGAACGAGCCATTAAACCGGGTGCTAAAACTGTTTTCATTAAAGTTTGACCAGTTTTGAAATCTTTACCAGCTACCGGAGTTTGAGTTTCTTTAGCCAACTCTAACATTGCAGGAATATCTACTGTTAAGTTAGGAGCTCCATTTGCATAAGCATAACCTAATTTCAACGCTGCATAAGCATAAATCATACTTGGCGCAATATTAGGGTTGTTGTCTTTTAAACCTTGCTCAAATGCAGCTAAAGTTTGGTGAACTTCAGAAGGCTCTAAATAGATTTCGGTAGAACCACACCATACCAATACGATACGCTCACAGTTGTTTTTAGCTTTAAAGTCTTTGATATCTTCAATTACTTGTTGTGCCAAATCCCATTTTGTAGCAGCTTCTTTAACGTAAGTTCCGTCTAAGTTTTTAACGTAGTTTTTATCAAACGCAGCTTTGTAAGGTTTAATTGCTTCTAATTCGTCTTTGATGTCATATAAAAGATGACCATCAATTACCTTAGCTTTCATTGCGGCATCGTACACATTATCTTCATACACATCCCAACCACCAAATGCTAAGTCTTCTAATTTTGCTAATGGAACGAAATCCTTAATTAAAGGCTCATTGTTGTCTGTTCTTTTACCTACACGAATGGTACCCATTTGTGTTAAAGAACCAATAGGTTTAGATAGACCTCTTCTAGCGGCAACTACACCAGCAATCATGGTGGTAGCTACAGCACCTAGGCCAGGCATCATGATACCTAATTTTCCATTGGCTCCTTCTACTTGCTTTTTCATCTGTTTATTATTGTTAATTATATGTGTTAATCTTAAGCCCCTCCCAACCTCCCCAAAGGGGAGGAGCTGCATTACGTAACTCCCTTCCTTTGGAGGGACAGGGGGAGGCCGTTTATTTCAGCCAGTTATTAGCTTTATACCATTTTACAGTTTCTTGTAAGCCTCTTTCCAAATTATATTGAGGTTCAAACTGTAAGTCTTTTTTTAAATTTTCGATGTTGCAGGCCCAATTTGGAGCCGTTAACTCTTTTATTTTTTCTTTGTTTAGCGTTGGTGTTTTGCTACTTCTGGCGTAAATGGTATCCATTAAACCAGCTAAACTTTTTATTATTCCCAGCGGGATGTGCATTTTCAGGGTTTTTTTCTGCAATGCTTTTTTCAAACCATCAGCTAGTGCATACCTATTATAAGTTAGTCCGTCAGATATGTTGTAGGTTTTGTGCACCACATCCGATGTTAAAAAACGGATAATGATTTCGGCCAAATCCTTCACATAAATGAAGCTTAAAGTTTGGTTAAACCTGCCAATATATGGTTCTAAACCTTGGTTAATAGTCTTAAAGAGAATGAAAATATCTTTCTCCCTTGGGCCATAAACTGCCGTTGGCCTAACGGTAACCAGCGGTAGGTTTTCAATTTTATTCAAATACTCTTCTGCCAGTTTCTTGCTCAATCCATAAAAAGTTACGGGTTGTGCATTAGTATCATCATTTATAGCGGCGTTAAAATCGGTAATAGGTCCAATTGCGGCCAAGCTACTTACGAATACAAATTTCTCTAGTTTATAGCTAACCAACGAAGCCGCTAGTGCCAAATTCCTGCTGAAATCTGCGTTAACCTTGTTGTATTCTTGCAAGGTTTTCGCCTTTGTTGTACCAGCAGCGTGTATGATGTAGGCATACTGTTTTTCTTCCAGTTCTGCTTTTAATTCATCAACTGCGTTAAAGTTTAAATTAACATAGTTAACGTTTAAATCTTTTAAATGCGAGACGTCGCTATTAGGTCTAATTGCCGCAAAAACTTCTAGGCCATTTTCAATTGCGGTAACAATTAAATGATAACCCACAAATCCACTAGCTCCCGTAATTAATACCTTTTTGCTCATCTTTATTGGCCCCACCCCAGCCCTCCCCAAAGGGAAGGGAGCGCAAAAGCGTCTATTTTAACTTGTGCTTATATCTATGTTCTCTAGTCTTCGGACATCAGACTTTTATATCTTTTTCTCTAGTATCCTATATTCTCTGTACAATTTCCCGCCAATATTTTCTATCGGACGGTTCACCATATCATTATCTTCTAAGGTCCAGCTTGCCTCTGCGTATTGAAAATTTCTAGCTTTAAAAGCTTTGATTATTCTGCCGTACAAACAAGCCTCGATACCCATTTTTCTGTAACCGTCTATTACGCCTAACAGCATGATACGGATACCGTTTATTTTCTTTTTGCCAGTTAACAATTTAATTAAGCCAGTAGGGAAAAGCCTTCCACGTTTAATTTTAATTAGTATCTGGTTAATGTCTGGAATGGCCAAAGCAAAAGCTACAATTTTACCTTCTTGCTCAGCGATATAACAGAAATCTGTATCTAAAACCAACTTCAAATCATTGGCTGTATAATCAAATTCCTTATCGGTCATGGGTACAAATCCTAGGTTTTTATCCCAAGCTTTGTTGTAAACTTCTCTTAAAGCAGCAGCTTCTTCTTTAAACTTTTTCAGGTTTATTTTTCTGATGATGATGTTGCTTCTTTTTAGCCTGTTTTCCAAGCCGTCTATCAAGCCAACCGATCTATCGTCATAATTTCCGGCAGTATATCTGTAGGCTCTTAAATCTACTTTTTTGGTAAAACCGAAGTCTTCCAATAAATCTAAATAATAAGGAGCATTGTAAGGCATCATGGCTACTGGCGGCCCATCAAAACCTTTAACTAACAAGCCACAAATATCATTAGTAGAAAAGTTTGCTGGCCCCATTACTGAAGTTTGGCCGTTTTCTTTTAACCAGTTTTGTGCTGCATTTAATAGGGCCTCACTAACGGTTTTATCGTTAATGGTGTCGAAAAAACCAAAAAAACCTTCTGTTACGCCTTTTGTAGCGTTATGATTTCCGTTGACAATCGCAGCAATTCTTCCTACTATCTTATCGCCTTGGTAGGCCAAGAACAATTGCAACTTAGCATGGTCGTGAAAAGGATGCTTTCCTGGTGTAAGCATATCGCGTTGCGCAATATGTAGCTCTGGCACATAGTATGGGTCATTTTTGTAAAGTTCATGCGGAAAATCAACAAACTTTGCTAATAACTTTTTGCCAGTTACGGCCACAATTTGCGCCATTTTATATCGAAACCTTAACTAGGTCAACACTCGCTTCTTTAAACGCTAATTTCAGTTTGTCTATAGCTCTTTCTATTTGCTCAAAAGTATGCGTAGCCATTAAAGAGAACCTAATTAACGATGAATCTGATGGTACCGCTGGAGAAACTACCGGATTTACAAAAATGCCATTCTGCTGCAGTATATTGGTAATAATGAAAGTTTTTGCGTTATCTCTAATATAGATTGGCAAAATAGGGCTTTCTGGGTGCCCAATTTCGAAACCAGCTTCTAGCAATAGCTTTTTGGCATAGTTGGTATTTGCCCACAATTTATCGATACGTTCAGGTTCTGCTTCTATAATGTCTAAAGCGGCTAATACACTGGCTACAGAAGCTGGTGTCATGCTTGCACTAAACATTAATGAGCGGGCTCTGTGTTTAATAAATTCTATGGTATCTTCGTCTGCAGCAATAAAACCACCTAATGATGCCAAAGATTTACTAAAAGTGCTCATGATTAAATCAACCTTGTTGGTTAAGTTAAAGTGCGAAGCAGTTCCAGAGCCATTGAAGCCAATTACGCCCAAGCTGTGTGCATCGTCCATCATAATATTTGCACCAAACTCCTCAGCAATTTTTACCATTTCAGGTAAATTCACCAAGTCGCCTTCCATGCTAAAAATACCATCAGATACAATCAGTTTGGCAGCATCTTCCGGTAAACGGCTTAGTTTGGCACGCAAATCGTTCATGTCATTGTGCGCATATTTAATAGAACGAGAAAATGATAAACGGCTTCCGTCGATAATAGAAGCATGATCGTACTCGTCTAAAACTAGGTAATCATTTCTGTCTAATAGGCAAGAAATTACACCCAAATTAACTTGAAAACCTGTACTAAATAGCACAGCAGCCTCTTTTCCAACATAGGTAGCTAAGCGGCTTTCTAGTTCTAAGTGTATATCTAAAGTTCCATTTAAAAACCTCGAACCAGCACAGCCAGTTCCGTATTTTTCTATTGCTTTTTGAGCCGCTTCCTTAATTTTTGGATGGTTGGTTAAACCTAGGTACGAATTTGAACCAAACATCAAAACTTCTTTGCCATCAATAATAACCTCGGTATCTTGCGCAGAAGAAATAGAGCGAAAATAAGGGTAAAGCCCTTGCTCTTTAATTCTTTTGGCGTCTTGAAACGAAGCTACCCTATCTTGTAATTTTTTACGCATATAGTTTGTGTGTATTAGATATTAATTACCCCTTAATGGTCAAAAAGAATAACTCTTATAAAGAGTTAGACAGTGACCTTATTAAAATTGTTACTGTATTGCTAATATAAATTTAACAATTTAATAAATGAGAATTAATAATTCTGGCAAATTTAACAAAAGTTTGATACCGTTATAGTGGTTTAAAAGTATGGCTTATTGGTCAAAAAGTATTATTTTTGTAAATCTGACATTCGGCAAACAAATTTTGGTCTGCGTTGTTTAACAATTTTAATTGTTTCTTTAGTGCTTTTTAGGCCTTTTTTGTGCCAAAAATACAATTATTTAATCATTTGATTAATTGGTGGTTTTGTAATTCGAGTATTAGCACTAAAAGTTTTAACTTTTTTTTATAAAAATATATTTTAAAAATAGCAAGCGCAAAATTTTCTATGCTTTTTAAAAGCTGGTTTTAGCTTTGATATGTTAGTATGTTGTCATTAAGCTAGATGAAATCTAATTTAGGCAATTTTTTAAAGTTTGATTAGCGACCTTCGCATCAACATATTTTATATTTATTTTTTGATTAGTTAGCTTAGCACTATGAATGGAATGGTAGAGCAACGTTGCATGGAAAAGGATTTGGTAAATGGTGGCAAAATGAATGTGCTTACCAGTGACGAAATTAAACCGTTAATGATTTTTAACGAACCTTTTAGGTCTAATTCGTTTGCGGTTATTGTAGTGCAAAAAGGCGAAATGGCTTTGCAAAACAACTTCGTAAAAAATACTTTGAGGGCTAAAGATGTATATTTGGTTACTCCGGGAAGCTTGTGCGAACTACACGAGTTGTCTGCTGATGCAGAGTTTATTAGCGTAGGTTTTAAGAAGGAATACCTTAAAGAACAGGGAATATTTTTAAATGGTGCAGAAATAGTACACCTTTTTTCTTCGGATCTGGTGCATAAGTTTTCGCTAAATGATGATGAATTTGAAGAAATGGTATTTTCGCTTCGCTCTTTGAAAAGAAAAATTAACCTGCCTGCCCATACGCCACATTTTAAAGATGTAATTAGGCATAGTTTTATTTCAGTGATTTATGAGGTGTTAATTTTTTACAGCAAGTACCGTGTTTTTATTCCAGTAAAATTAAATAGGCAAGAAGAACTAACTACCAGTTTTTTGAATTTATTAAGCGAATCTTTTAAGGAGGAAAAGAGAGTTCAGCATTATGCAAAGGAACTTTTTGTAACTTCTAGGCATTTGTCGCAAGTAGTAAAGCAAGTAACTGGAAAAACTGCTGGTGAAATTATAGATGAAATGATCATTAACGAAGCTAAGGTATTACTTTCTTCTCATGTAATGAATGTGGCCCAAGTGGCTGATGAATTGAAGTTTAGTGACCAGTCTTTTTTTGGTAAATTTTTTAAGAAATATACCGGCGTATCGCCATCTATCTATAGGTTAAATAGTACGGTAGCGGTTAATCCGCCTTTTTAACAAGAAATATTGTTCTAAGTTGCTGTGTTTTTGCGAAATAATACAATGCTTATAGTGTTAATTGCGAGCTGTTGCAATTGTTTTATGAAATTATTGTAAAATCGTTAACAAAAGTTGGTTTAGATTGTATAATAATTTGATTTTAAGCACTAAATTTGCGAAAAATTTAGCTATGGCGACTTCGAAAATAACTTATACTGGAGATTTAAGAACCATTTCTGAGCATATTAAATCTGGCAACCAAATTATTACCGATGCGCCAACAGATAACCAAGGTAAAGGCGAGGCTTTTTCGCCGACAGATTTGCTGGCAACATCATTAGGTAATTGCATGTTAACTATTGTTGGCATTACAGCTAAAAATCATGGTTTTACTATTGATGGGGCAACAGCCGAAGTTACCAAGATCATGGCCGAAAACCCACGTAGAGTAGCCGAAATTCATGTGAGTTTTCAGTTTCCAGCTAACAATTATTCTGAAAAAGAAAAGGCAATTATAGAGAGAGCTGCAAAAACATGCCCGGTGGCTTATAGTTTGCATCCCGATATTAAAAAAGAAATCGCTTTTCAGTATTGAGTTTTACAGTCCCGATTAAAAATTGGGGTAATTTTATATTTGGTTTAAAATGAGTAGAGAAAAAAAGACGGTTGTTGAAACCGACGCAGATGTTATTTTAATAGGAGCTGGCATCATGAGCGCAACGCTTGGCGTACTGCTCAAAGAGCTTAATCCTGATTTAAGTATAGAAATTTATGAACGTTTAGACGTTGCTGCTGCAGAAAGTTCTGATGCTTGGAACAACGCAGGCACTGGCCACTCGGCCTTTTGTGAGCTCAACTATACTCCTCAAAAAGCTAACGGAACTGTTGACGTAAAGAAAGCAATTTCTATTGCCGAATCTTTTGAAATTTCTAAGCAGTTTTGGACTTACTTGCTAGACAAAGGCATTTTGCAAGAACCTTGCTCGTTTATCCGAAATATACCCCATTTGAGCTTTGTTTGGGGCAAAAAAAACGTAGATTATCTAAAGATACGTTATACCAATCTAAAAGCCTGCAACTTGTTTAGCGAGATGCAGTACAGTGAAAACCCATCAGAAATTAAAGAATGGATACCATTGGTAATGGAAGGTAGGGATGAAAGTGAGCCTATTGCAGCTACAAAAGTTGATTTGGGTACCGATGTAAACTTTGGCTCGTTAACCCGAGAGATGTTTAATTATTTGGCTAAGCAAGATAAGGTTTCGCTTCATTTTCATCATGAAATTAGAGATTTGAATAAACAGGATGATGGAAGCTGGGAGGTAAAAGTTAAAAATTTAGATAGCGGAAAAAGAAAAAAACGATTGGCCAAATTCGTATTTATTGGTGCGGGCGGTGGCTCTTTGCTGTTGTTAGAAAAAGCAAACATTAAAGAAGGTAAAGGTTTTGGCGGCTTTCCGGTAAGTGGACAATGGTTAAAATGTACCAACGAAGAAGTGATTGCTCGCCATCATGCCAAAGTTTATGGCAAAGCTGCTGTAGGTGCACCGCCAATGTCGGTGCCGCATTTAGATACCAGAATTATCAATGGTAAACAAGCCCTATTGTTTGGGCCTTACGCTGGTTTTTCTACCAAGTTTTTAAAAAATGGCTCGTATTTCGATCTAGCTGCTTCTATTAAATTGAGCAATATTCGCCCAATGATTTCGGCTGGTTTAAAGAGTATAGATTTAACTAAATACTTGATTGAGCAAGTGCGCCAGTCGCCAGAAGATAGATTTGAAGCTTTAAAAGAATACATGCCAAATGCCAATATCAAAGATTGGGAGCTGGAAATTGCCGGTCAGCGGGTGCAGGTAATCAAGAAAAAGCCGAGTGGTGGTGGTATTTTAGAGTTTGGTACCGAAGTAGTAAGTGCTGGCGATGGTTCTATTGCGGCGTTATTGGGTGCTTCTCCAGGTGCATCAACTGCGGTTTCAATTATGATTGAGCTGATGAACAAATGTTTTAAAAAACAGATGCAAACTGCCGGTTGGCAAAGTAAAATTAGGGAGATGATACCAAGCTTTGGGCAAAAATTAGCCGAAGATGATGAGCTTTGCCAAGAAGTGCGCCAACGTACCTCTGCTGCATTAAAATTAAATGAAACAGCAGTTGTTTAAGTGATTCTCGTAAGCTATATATAGAAAGGGCTCTGAATTTGAATTTCAGAGCCCTTTCATTTTGTATATCTATTTTAAATTCACTAATTGTTGGCTATTACTTCGGCCACTTCATCGGCAGAAATATCGCTGTGCGAAGCATCTAAAACGCATTCGCCATTTTTAATTAATAGTAGTTGGGGCGATTCGTGATGTACCTGAAAAGTTTCAGCAATATAGGCAGAAACATCACGATGATTGATCAAATCAAGAAAATAACAATTTACCTCAGCGGGGATCACGTTCCAATCTCGCTCAAAGCTTCTTTTAGCCATTAGGCTGATGGAACAACGGGTGCTGTGTTTGAAAATTAAACTGTAGCCTTCAGAGGCTTTAATCTCATCAATTTGCGAGGTGTCAGTTAAATCAATCCAATTGCTCATGCTTACCTTCTTCTCCCTTTTGATTCTGGGTAAGAGCCATAAGCAGGACATAGACGGTTAGAGCAAGATTCTAAAACTGCGATAGCGCAGAAAGCAAACAACAATAGAATAGCTATTTTTTTCATTTTAAACGATTGTTTTACAAATACTAAGTTATGAAAAGTTTTACGTTTTAAGTAATAGGTTTTAAGTTTTAAATCTCGTTGTAAAGCTAAGGGCTTTAAACTAGAAGCAAAAACTTACAAATTTTTAGAGTATTCTACCATTTTTAATGCGGTAATAGCGGCTTCATCGCCTTTGTTGCCGTGTTTGCCTCCAGCTCTGTCAATGGCTTGCTGCTCATCATTGGTGGTAAGTACACCAAAAATTACAGGTTTACTGTATTTAATGCCTACGTTGGTAATTCCCTGCGCCGCTGCTTCGCAAATAAAATCGAAATGCTTGGTGTCGCCTTGTATCACACAACCAATACAAATTACGGCATTTATATCTTTTTGTTTATTTAATAGGATATCGGCTGCGCCAGCAAGTTCAAAAGTTCCCGGAACGGTTAACGATAAAATATCACTTTCTTTAACATTATGTTTAATTAGGGTGTCAAAAGCACCCTGGTAAAGAGCGCCAGTAATTTTAGCGTTCCATTCTGCTACTACAATAGCGATTTTGTAGCCACTCCCAGAAGGAATAGAGGTGTGAGAAAAGTCTGATAGATTTTTAAGATGTGTTGCCATGGGGTAAAGATAGGATTTTTTGTTGGAGCGAAAGATTTTATGGTTGGGGCGAAAGATTTTTTGCCCCGTGCTACAGAGATAAAGATTTTAATAATTGGGGCGAAAGATTTTTCGCTCCAACAATAAAAAGCCCCGAATTATTTTCGAGGCTTTTAAAATCCGCTACGCGGAAAATTATTTAATCTGAGCAGCAACTCTAGCGATGTACGAATCTATCATTTGAGCTTCTTGGCTTTCAGGGAACTGAGTTTTAATTTTTGTATAAGCTTCTTCTGCTCCTTTTAAATCTTTTTGAGCCTCGTTAACTAAGCCTAATTTTTTAAGAAACATTGGAGAAGTAAACTTATTTGTAGACTTGTCGATTGCTTTTTTATAATAAGTAGCAGCTTGTTTATAGTCTTTTAGTTCGCTGTAGGCATCGCCCAATAAACCTAAAGCCAACGGATCTGCTACTGGGCTACCAGTTGCGCTATATTTGCTTAAAGCATCAACTGCTTTTTGGTATTCGCCTTTGCGTAAATAAATGCCACCTAAGTAAAGGTTAGCTAAATTAGCTGATTTTGTATTTTCGTACTCTGCTGCAATTTTTTCTAAGCCCGGATATCCACCTTCGCCATTAATTGCCTTATTTGCCAAAGAGTCTACACCAACAAATTGTTCGGCTTTGAACATTTGGTTTGCTGCATCTTCTGATCTGTTTTTTAGATATACGCCTTGATACCAAATGAAAATACCGATTAAAATAACAATGGCACCAGCAATAAATGCTAAGCTTTTAGTGTTTTCTTGTATAAATGAACCTTTTTTTACCGGTTGTTCTGTTTCGTTATGTGTTGCAGACATTTTTAGTTTAAAATTATAAGGATTGCAAAAATACATTTTTCATTCAAAGTATCAACTCTTTTTAAATCATTTAATTAAGGTTTATAAATTATAACCACATAGAAACGTAGTGTTGCAAGCCTTTTTTTATCAAGTGGTGTAGCTCAAGTTGGTTAATATCGTAACCTGATAAAAAGAAATATGCTTAATAAATCTATAAGTTATGTGTTTAAGCTAGTGTAAAAATGGGTAACTTTGAGCTGTCTGATATGTGGCTAGAAAATCTTACCCTTTTAAATTTTAAAAACTATAACAGCGCCGATTTGAGCTTCTCGAAAACGGTAAATGCTTTTGTGGGCAATAATGGAGCAGGAAAAACCAACTTGCTAGATGCCATACATTATTTATGTTTGTGCAAAAGCTATTTTAACCCGATAGATAGCCAGCAAATTAAAACTGGCGAGGAATTGTTTCTGGTGCAGGGCAATTTTGAGAGGGACGATAAGAAAGAAAAAATATCATGCGGACTAAAACGCAACCACAAAAAATCTTTCAAAAGAAATAAGAAAGAGTACGATAAACTGGCCGATCATATTGGTTTGTTTCCCGTAGTGATGATTTCTCCATACGATATCAATCTGATTATGGATGGTAGCGAAGAGCGGCGCAGGTTTATTGATAATGTGATTTCGCAAACCGATAGCAGGTATTTGGATGAACTGATCATTTATAACAAACACCTATTGAATAGAAATGCTTTGCTGAAACAAATAGCAGTAACTAGAACTTTGGATGTTGCGCTGCTACAAATTTTAGACGAACAGCTTATTCATTCTGGCAATGCTATTTTTGAGAAACGCAAGCAATTTCTCTTGGATTTTATTCCGCTTTTTGATAAGCATTACCATTTTTTAACCAATGATGCCGAGCAGGTTTCTTTAAACTATCAATCGCAATTAAACGAAAATAGTTTCGAAAATCTGCTTAAGCAATCCATAGAAAAAGATAGGTTATTGGAGCGTACTACTACTGGTATTCATAAAGACGAACTGCAATTTGAAATTGCGGGTATGCCCATGAAAAAATTTGGATCGCAGGGGCAGCAAAAATCTTTTTTGATTGCATTAAAATTGGCGCAATATAGTTACTTGCAAAAGTTTAAAAATTTTAAGCCTTTGTTGTTGCTCGATGATATTTTTGATAAGTTAGATAACAATCGCGTACATAAGTTAATGGAAATGGTATCGCACCAAGATTTTGGGCAAATTTTTATAACAGATGCAAATAGAAGCAGAGTTGAAGCTGTTTTTAATGAAATTGCAGTAGATATAGCCTTGTTTGAAGTTAATGATGGGGGAGTGGTAAATGCGTAAGCCTAATGATATCACTTTAAAACAGGCAATTGACAAGATGCTAAACCATTATAAACTTCGTGGTAAGTTTGATGAAACTGGGATATTAGCAATGTGGCCCGAAATTATGGGAACTGCTGTTGCCAACAGAACAAAGCAAATTTACATACACCAGAAGAAACTATTTGTGCGTATAGAATCTTCGGTGGTTAAAAATGAATTGTTAATGGTAAAAAGTGCTATTGTAGATAAGCTTAACGAAAAAGCAGGCTCACAAGTAATTACTGATATTGTGTTTCTGTAATTAATCTTTTCTGCCACCAAAAAGTTTTGCAGCTAGCCATATTATCAAAGCAATAACTACTACAACCAAGATCACTCCAGTCCATACGCCAGCTTTAAAAATTCCTTCGACTAATTCACAACTGCTAAGTGTAGTGGCTAGTAAAGTAACTAGCGCTAGGGGCATCAATTTTTTCATACGTTTATGAGTTTTTTGATAACCTAACAGTACGAGGATAGAATAGTTTTAGAAAAAATAGTTTTGATGTTGTTTTTATATCTTTGAGCAAGACTTACGAAGTTTCTGAAACTTCGTAAGTCTAAGGTAAAACGCCCTATTGTGCTTTCTCGCCAACTTTAATTAGTTCTACTTCAAAAATCAAAGTGCTGTAAGGAGGGATGTCTTGGCCTGCACCTCTAGCGCCATAAGCTAGTTTGTAAGGGATAAAGAACCGATATTTACCACCTTCTTTCATTAGCGCTACGCCTTCTGTCCAGCCCGGAATTACTTGGTTTAAACCAAAAGAAGTGGGTTCGTTTCTATCATAAGAGCTATCAAACTGCTTACCGTTTAACAATGTTCCCTTGTAATGTACCGTAACCTTATCGGTAGCCTTAGGTTGTACGCCTGTGCCTTCGGTAATTACTTCGTATTGTAAGCCGCTAGCCGTAGTTTTAATACCTGGCTTAGTTTTGTTTTGTGCTAAAAAAGTTTCTCCTTCTTTAATTGCAGGGCCAAATTTTTCTTTTTCCTTTGCTTCACGTACACCAGCTAAGCTTTCGAATAAATTGTTAATGGCATTTTGAGAAACCTGTTCCGTCATTAAAGGTTTAGCATCTTTATTAAAAGCATCTTTTAAGCCTTTGCTTAGTAAATCGTAATTCAGTCCAGTTAAACCGCCAGAGTTTAAATTGCCACCCATTGCTAATCCAAAAGCGTAACTTGCAGAATCTAATTTGTTTTTGAAAACAATTGGTTTTGCCGCTGTTTTGGTTACTGTTTTTTTTGTTAAAACTGGCTTTTTTGGAGTAGTTGCTTTGGGTTTAGTTTGTGCGGTTGCATTGAGAACGGCAGCCGAAGCTATTGCTATAAGAAATATTTTTTTCATTGTTTATGTTAAAAGGCGAAATATACGACAAAAAAATAAGCACCCCAAAAGAGTGCTTATCAGTTATTTTCTTACTTCTTTGTACTAGAAACGTTCGTCGGCAGCGAAGAAGAAATCGCCTTCAATTTGAGCGTTTTCATCAGAATCAGAACCGTGTACCGCATTCGCATCAATTGATTTTGCATATTTCTGACGGATAGTGCCTTCTGCAGCTTCAGCAGGGTTAGTAGCGCCAATTAGGTTTCTAAATTCTTCGATGGCGTTATCTTTTTCTAAGATAGCAGCAACGATAGGGCCCGAAGACATGAAGCTTACCAAGTCGTTATAAAAAGGACGCTCTTTGTGTACAGCGTAAAATTCGCCAGCTTTTTCTGCTGATAATTTAGTGTATTTTAAAGCAATGATTTTGAAACCAGCTTTAGTGATATCATTTATGATAGAACCGATGTGGCCATTGGCAACAGCATCAGGTTTAATCATAGTAAAAGTTCTATTTGTGCTCATTTGTATAAATTTTTTGCAAAAGTACGGTTTTTTTTGAAAGATGGAAAGTCCGAAGTCCGAAGTCATTAAAAATTGGGCATACAAGGTAGCTATAAATTTGCAACATTTCAACGGTATAATATTTCAACAATCAAAACAATTAAGCCATAAAGCAATTTCCCCTAAACCCTAAACCCTAAACCCTAAACCCTAAACCCTAAACCCTAAACCCTAAACCCTAAACCCTAAACCCTAAACCCTAAACCCTAAACCCAGTTAAACAATAAATTACTAACTTCGCATCCATATAAATTATGATATCAGTTCCAGAACTTAAGAAACTACTTTCTACGCCTCAACAAATTGTGATAACCACGCATCATAAGCCAGACGGCGATGCGATGGGCTCTTCGCTAGGTTTGTATGCCTATCTTATCCAAAAAGGGCATCACGTGAGTTTAATTACACCAACAGACTACCCAGAGTTTTTACACTGGCTGCCAAATAACTCTGATGTAATTATTTACACCGAACAGGAAGAACGATCTATCGCGTTAGTTAACGAAGCGGCGATGATTTTCTGTCTCGATTTTAATACCCTTAGCAGGATTAATGAGTTAGGCGAGCACATTAGAAATACGAGTGCTGTAAAACTGATGATAGACCATCACTTAGAGCCAGAAGACTTTGATGACTATCGTCATTGGGATATCAACGCTTGTGCTGCTGCCCAATTGGTTTACGATTTCATCGTTAACGTAATGGAAGAACCTGAGAAAGTGAACAAAGACGTAGCTACTTGTTTGTACACCGGTATCATGACAGATTCTGGATCTTTCCGTTTCCCATCAGCTACGTCAACCGTTTATCGTATTGCGGCAGATTTGATAGATCTAGGCGCCGAACATTGGCGTATCCACCAGTTGGTGTACGATAACGTTTCTGAAAATCGCTTAAAATTTTTGGGTTACTGTTTGTCTAGCAAATTAGAAATTTTAAGGGAATACAATACGGCGATTATTAGTGCTACCAAAGAAGAACTGCAACAGTATAATATAGTAACTGGAGATACAGAGGGTATTGTAAACTACGCACTTTCTATCAATGGGATTAAACTGGCTGCTTTTATTATCGAAAGAACTGATAGGGTAAAATTATCTTTACGTTCTACTGGAGATTTTCCTGCTAACGAAATCTGTAAAAAATACTTTCAGGGCGGTGGGCACCGAAATGCTGCCGGAGGAGCTTCTGACAAGAATTTACAAGAAACCATTGCAGAGTTTAAAGCCATTTTGCCAGAGTATAAAACTCAGTTATTGCAGTAGTATAGAAAATTAACAAATTAAATTAAAAAAATAACAATAAGGTCGTTAACTTAGCGGGCTTTTAAAAACAAAGACAAATAAGACAATTTAAAAAAAATAGATGAAACCATTCCATTTCGGAAAAGCTTCATCACAATTAAAAGACAATTTAAAAAATAGATGAAAAAAAGTTTAGTAATTCTGTTTGCCGCTACTTTAGGTTTGGCTGCTTGTAACACAGAGAAAAAAGGTCCAGGTGGCTTGTTGTATAAAATCCACAAGTCTGGTGGTAAAGAGAAAATTGCAGAAGGCGATATCGTAAAATTGAACTTTATTCAAAAAAATGAGAAAGATTCTATTTTAGGTAGCACTTATGACAACGAACAGGCACAAGTTTTTCCGGTAGGTAAAAAACAATATGCTGGTGATATGCAAGATGTGTTAACGCTTTTTGGAGAAGGCGACAGTGCAACTTTTAAAATCAACTTAGATACCATGGCTGCGCAAACGAAACAGCCTAAACCAGAGCAATTTAAAAACGATAAATACATTGTTTTTACTGTGAAAGTTGAGAAAGTTTTCAAAAAGGGACCAAAAGAAGCGGATTCTACTTTCCAAAAAAGAGCTAGCGATTTTTTCCAAGCAGACTTTAAGGCTGATATGGATAAAAAGAAAAATGCTGAAGCTGGAAAAATCAAAGCTTATGTTGAAGATAATAATTTAAAAGTGCAAACTTCGGCTAGTGGTTTACAGTATGTAATTGAAAAACCTGGAGATGCCGCTAGAGCAGTTGAGGGCGATACAGTAAATGTTAACTACACTGGCAAATTCACTAAAAAAGGCGATAATAAAAAATACAAAGTTTTTGACACTAGTGATGAAAAAGTAGCTAAGGAAGCTAAAGTACACCAACCAGGAAGACCTTATGGTCCAACTAAAATGGTTGTTGGTGGTACTGTTCCAGGTTTTACAGAAGCTTTAAAATTAGTAGGTAAAGGCGGTAAAATTACGGCAATCATCCCTTCTAAATTAGGTTATGGCGAGCAAGGTGGTGGCCCAATTGCACCTTATAGCCCATTGGTTTTCGAGATTGAAATTGTTGATATCATTAAACCTAAAGCAGGTTCTGCTCCAGCACCGGCAGTACCAGTTGCACCAGCGGCAGCTCATTCGGCAAATGATGGTCACAACCACTAGTAGCAATAAAATTTATAAGAAAGCTGCCCTTAGGGGCGGCTTTTTTATTTTTTAAACAAAAAATGGGAGTTTACAATTATCAGTTAACCGATTAACCACTTCCACGATTAACCAAATTAACAATTAACTTTGCATCATGTTGCTTACCGATACCCATACCCATCAATATTACGAGAAAGATTTAGCGAAAAGAGAAGAACAAATGCAACGTTGTTTTGCTAACGGCGTAAAAAGGTTGTTCTTGCCTAACGTAGATGTAGCTTCTATTGCCATGATTGATGAAATGGTAAAAACTTATCCAGAAAATTGTTTTGCTATGGCTGGCTTGCATCCCTGCGATGTGAAAGAAGATTATCAATCGGTGTTGGCGGAAATTTATGCTAGCATAGCTGAAAGAAAGATTTATGCCATTGGCGAAATTGGTATTGACCTGTATTGGGATAAAACCACCTTAGCTATTCAGCAAGATGCCTTTAAACAACAAATAGAATGGGCTAAGCAATTGGATTTACCTTTTGTGATTCATTGCAGAGAAGCTTTTGATGAAGTTTTTGAAGTGCTAGAAGAAACGAAGCACGAAAAAATGCGAGGTATTTTTCATTGTTTTACGGGTAATGTAGAACAAGGAAAAAGAGCTATAGATTTAGGTTTTTACTTAGGTATTGGGGGCGTAGTAACGTACAAAAAAGCAGGCTTGGATTTGGTGCTTTCTGAAATTCCGTTAGAGCATATTGTTTTGGAAACAGATTCGCCTTTTTTGGCTCCAGTGCCTTTTAGAGGTAAGCCAAACGAAAGTAGTTACCTAGTACATATTGCCCAAAAAGTAGCAGATATTTACGTTAAGGATGTGGAGGAGATTGCTGAAATTACTACAGAAAATTCCAAGAAAATTTTTGGGGTTTAATGATTTTACCATAAAGGCACAAAGAGCACAAAGTTTTAATAGCTTTCTTTCCTTTTTTGAGCGTAATTTACACTGGTTTGTCGATAGCAAATATCGTGAAATAGCTACGAAGTAAATCTAATACATTTCTCGTACCTCGAAGTAACAAAATTTCTTACAGCTAGCGCCACAAATAATTGTATCAAGCTAGATGTTAATTTTTTACTTAATATTTAAAAATCTTAGTGATCTTCGTGTCTTGGTGGTTAAGAACTTTCCGTACAAACATTCGTTTCATTTATACTTTTCTTAAACCAACACCCAAATAGTTAAATATTTCATAAAACTTTTTCGAGTTATCAAAAGCTAAACTAATGTTGCTTAATTTGCAGCTGTAATACAAAGCTGTACTTTTTTAATGACCAAAGTTTTCATCATCTATACTGGAGGTACCATTGGCATGGTTAACGATGCTAAAACAGGAGCCTTAATTCCTTTTAATTTCGAGCAAATTAAAGAGAATGTGCCCGAGTTAGCCCGATTGAATTATGAGATTGCGGTCCACTCTTTCGAACCTATTATCGATTCATCTAACATGCATCCCGATCAATGGAAAAATGTACTTGCAGAAATTATCGAAAAAAATTACGAGGAGTTTGATGGTTTTGTGATTTTACACGGATCTGATACGATGTCGTTTACCGCATCAGCTTTGAGTTTTATGTTAAAAAATTTGGCTAAACCAGTGGTGTTAACCGGCTCGCAGTTGCCAATTGGCGAAATTAGAACAGATGCCAAAGAGAATTTAATTACTGCGCTAGAAATTGCTGCAACCAAACAAAACGGAAAGGCTGTGGTGCCAGAAGTATGTATTTATTTCGACAATCAGTTGTTTAGAGGTAACCGTTCCATTAAATACAATACAGAAAAATTTGAAGCCTTTCGTTCTCCAAACTATCCAATTTTAGCAGAAGCAGGCGTTCAATTGACTTTCTTTCACAAAGAAATTTTACCCGTTCCAACCAAAAACTTTTATATCCATACTAAATTCGATGCTAATATTGGCGTGTTAAAAATTTATCCAGGCATGACCGAAGCTGTAGTTTATGCGGTAACTAGGTCAAAAGTAAAAGCCATTGTACTAGAAACTTTTGGCTCGGGAAATACCACTACTGCAAAATGGTTTACAGATGCTTTGGCAGAGGCCATTAAAAATGGCAAGCACATTGTGGATATTTCGCAATGCCAACGCGGTTCGGTGCAATTGGGAATGTACGAAACCAGTAGCGAGTTGCAAAAAATGGGTGTAATTAGTGGTTTCGACATGACGTTTGAAACTGCAGTAACCAAGTTGATGTATTTGTTAGCCGCTGATTTGAATACCGAAGAGATTAAACAGCAAATGGAGTCGCCAATTGCTGGCGAGTTAACAAATTAGTTAGTTTTTTGGGTGGTTGGGTTTTTAGTTTTTTGGAAATCTAATGTCGATTTTAATATTCCTTTCAGTTGTTAAATATCTGTTTTGCTTAGTTTGGATGGGAGGTGTTGGTTTGTTGCTTGTATATTTATTTTCCGATAGAGATAATAAAAAACTTAAAAGGATGGGAATTCGACTTTCTCTAGTTGGCTTTTTAGCGGTAATCTTAATTTCACTATTGGAAATAACGCTAATTTAACTCTTTCGTACTTCCCGTCTAAAAACTTTCCGACTTTCAAAAAGTAAAACTTCTGCAATTATGACCACCATCATTCCAAAACCAGGCTTGTAATCTTAACTTTGTAAACGATGCGAGGAAATCTTAATACCCACATCTCAATACTCAAATCTGAAAAGCATGAAGATAGAACAAATTTATACTGGATGTTTGGCCGAAGCTGCTTATTACATAGAAAGTAATGGCGAAGCTGCTATTATTGATCCACTTCGTGAAGTTAGTCCATATTTAGTAAAGGCAACACAAAACGGAGCTAAAATCAAATATATCTTCGAAACCCATTTTCATGCAGATTTTGTTTCTGGTCACGTTGATTTAGCCGAAAAATCTGGTGCTACTATCGTTTATGGGCCAACTGCAACCACCGCCTTCGAGGCGTACATTGCAACAGATGGCGAGCAATTTAAAGTGGGCGATTTAACCATTACGGCTTTGCATACGCCGGGGCATACGCTAGAATCAACTACTTATTTATTAACAGATGCCGAAGGTAAAAACCATTGCATTTTTACTGGAGATACTTTGTTTATTGGCGATGTTGGTCGCCCAGATTTAGCGCAAAAGGGCACGTTAACCATGAACGATTTGGCGGGTTTGCTTTACGATTCGCTAAACGAAAAGATAAAGCCATTAGCTGATGATGTGATAGTTTACCCCGGCCACGGTGCTGGCTCTGCTTGTGGAAAAAGCATGAGCAAAGAAACTTTCGATACGCTTGGGCATCAAAAGCAAGTGAATTATGCCCTAAAAGCCGAAACTAAAGAACAATTCATTAAAGAAGTAACGGACGGTATCTTACCCCCGCCACAATATTTTGCTAAAAATGCAGCCATGAACAAAGGTGGTTACGAAAGCATCGACGAGGTTTTCGAAAAAGGTTTAAATCCATTGGCGCCGCAAGACTTTGAAGATTTGGCTAATCAGGCAGATGCTTTAATTCTAGACACACGTGACCCGCAAGTTTTTGCCAAAGCCTTTATTCCAAACTCAATTAACGTAGGTTTAAATGGACAGTTTGCCCCATGGGTTGGTGCATTAATTACAGATTTAAAGCAAAATATTTTATTAATTACCGAAGAAGGCAAAGCTGAAGAAACCATTACTCGTTTGGCTCGTGTAGGTTATGATCATACCATCGGTTATTTAGAAGGCGGTATTGCCGCTTGGCAAAAAGCAGGCAAAGAGGTAGATCAAATTACTTCCATTTCTGCTGAAGAATTTGAAAAAGCTTACCAAGAAAATCCAGATGTTTTAGCTTTAGATGTACGTAAACCAGGCGAATACGAAGCAGAGCATTTAGAATTTACGCATCCTCGCCCTTTAGATTACATTAACGAATGGACGCATGAAGTGGCTAGCGATAAAACTTATTACATCCATTGCGCAGGCGGTTACCGTTCTATGATTGCGGCTTCTGTTTTAAAAGCCAGAGGCATTGAGAACGTAATTGATGTAGCTGGCGGTTATGGTGCTATTAAAAACACGGGTTTAAAGCGTACCGATTTCGTTTGTCCTAGCAAATTGGCAAAGGCGTAATATGCTCTCGGGGTTGAAAGATTTCTGTCGGGGCGAAAGATTTTTCGCCCGCACAAACGAAAATTTTTGGATTTTTAGAAAATCAATTTCAGTAGTTCTTGGCTTTTTTAGTCCCGCTTTGCATTGCTCCCGATGAAAAATCGGGATACATTTCAATCGGGTTTAATTTTTAAAGCAACAATATCGTGGCAACAGAAAAACAACATTTCGATGTGTTAATTATCGGAGCTGGCCCCATCGGTTTAGCTTGTGGTATCGAAGCACAAAAAGCAGGCAAAAGCTATGTCGTTATTGATAAAGGTACTTTGGTTAATAGCTTGTACAATTATCCAGTATTCATGACTTTCTTCTCCACATCTGAACGTTTGGAAATAGGAGGTGTGCCTTTCATGAGCATCAGTACAAAACCCAACCGCAACGAAGCATTGGAATACTATCGTCGAGTTACCGAGAAATTTCAGCTTAATGTACATTTGTTCGAGGAAGTGCAAAGCTGCCAAAAGCAAGCCAATGGTTTATTTCAAGTTGAAACGTCAAAAGCAAACTACCAAGCTAAAAATGTAATTATTGCTACAGGTTTTTACGATGTGCCTAACTTGATGAATATTCCTGGTGAAGATTTGCCAAAGGTAATTCATTACTATAAAGATCCACATTATTACGCTTTTAGCAAAGTTTTAGTAGTTGGAGCTAACAATTCATCGGTAGATGTGGCATTAGAAACTTACAGAAAAGGGGCAGAAGTAACGATGGTTATCCGTGGTAGCGAGATGGGGCCAAATGTAAAATATTGGGTCCGTCCAGATATCGAAAATCGCATTAAAGAAGGTGCTATCAAAGCTTATTACAACAGCTGCTTGAAAGAAATCAAAGAGCATTCTGCTTTAATTACTACGCCAGAAGGAGAAGTAGAAATAGAAAACGATTTTGTTGCCGCCATGACTGGTTATCATCCCAACTTTAAGTTTTTAGAAAAGTTAGGAGTTACCTTGGATGAAAATAAAGTTCCAAATTATAATCCAGAAACGATGGAAAGCAATGTTGCTGGTTTGTATCTAGCTGGTGTAGTTTGCGGTGGAATGGATACGCATAAGTGGTTCATCGAAAACTCTCGTGTGCATGCAGAACAGATTATGAGGTATATTGTGAATGAACGTTAATAGTTCGTTATTCCCGCGTAGGCGGGAATCGTAATGCGATAGTTAATTATCTCATGATTGTTGTAGGATTGCTTCGTGCCTCGCAATGACGGCAATATTAAAATGATGGCACTTGCCGTTCCATTCTAAACGGGATTGCAGCGGAAATACTTTTTGAAGCGTCATTTCGAACGCAGAGAGAAATCTCAAAGGTAAGCGCTTCTATGTAACAGATTTCTCTCTGCGTTCGAAATGACGGCAACAGGATACAAAAAGATTGCAGCGTAAAGCCCGGCTTTCGGAAGTGTTTTGTACACGCCTTGCTTTTCTAAAAAATATCGGCGTTTTTGCCTAACTTTGCGGCTCGAAAACGGTTTAAGGTAAAAGGTTTAAGATGTAGGGTTGAAGACGGTGTCTTATATCTCACATCTCAATACTCAAATCTAAAAATATGAGCAAAGTAAAAGTAGGGATGGTGCAGATGACCTGTACTGCCAATAAGCAAGAAAATTTAGATAAGGCGATTGCGCAAGTAAGGGAAGCAGCTGCAAAAGGCGCTCAAATTGTGTGTTTGCAAGAGCTTTTTACATCGTTGTATTTCTGCGATGTGGAAGATTACGATAATTTCGATTTGGCGGAGAAAATTCCTGGTCCATCTACAGATGCTTTACAAGCGGTAGCGAAAGAATTAGGCGTGGTAATTATTGCTTCGTTGTTCGAGAAACGTGCAGAAGGTTTATACCACAATACCACTGCTGTATTAGATGCTGACGGTAGCTATTTGGGTAAATATCGCAAAATGCACATCCCAGATGATCCTGCTTACTACGAGAAATTTTACTTCACGCCAGGCGATTTGGGCTACAAAGTTTTCAAAACTAAGTTCGCTACCATTGGTGTTTTAATTTGTTGGGACCAGTGGTATCCAGAGGCGTCTCGTATTACTGCTTTGATGGGCGCTGATATCATGTTCTATCCAACGGCAATTGGCTGGGATACTACACAAGACGAAGAAACCAACCAAGACCAATATAATGCTTGGCAAACGATACAACGTTCGCATTCGGTAGCTAATGGCTTACCTGTAATTAGCGTTAACCGTGTGGGTTTTGAGCAAGAAGGACGCATGAAATTCTGGGGCGGAAGTTTTGCAACCAACGCTCAAGGTAAATTATTATACTTGGCATCTCACGATAAAGAAGAAACAACTGTGGTAGATATCGACTTGAAACAAAGTGATTATATTCGCAAGCACTGGCCTTTCTTACGTGATAGAAGAATTGACTCGTACCAGCCAATTACAAAGAGGTATATAGACGAGGATTAATTAGTCGGGAAGTTTTTAGTCCGTAAGTCCGTAAGATTTATTCAGTAAAGACGGAAAGCCAGTAAAGTCCGAAAGAGATTTTTCAAAGACAATTTGTATATTTCAGCTTACCTAAGAAATAGCAAATTATGTCATTTAAATTTGAAAAACTAAAAGTTTGGCAAAAGGCATTGGACTTGGCCGATGAAATAGACCAACTGACTAAAACCTTCCCGAAAGAAGAAATTTATATATTAAACTCACAAATAAAAAGAGCGGCAGACTCCATTTCGTTAAATATCGCAGAAGGAAATGCTGGGCAAAGTAATGCTGAATTCATAAGATTTCTACGTTACGCACTCAGGTCTGATATTGAAGTTGTAGGTTGTTTGCATCTTGCCAAAAGAAGAAAGTATTTACAAGAGGAACATTTTACAAAACTCTATGCTTCTTGTGAAGAAGTTTTAGTGATGATAAATGGTCTGATAAAATCATTGAAGTAATGTCTGATAATATCCATCATAAATCTAATACGTCACATCTGTTTAGCACCAAATCTTCCGGACTTTCGGACTTCCCGTCTTTCCAACTTTCCGAAACGCCAAAGGCGAAAGGCTTTGCATTCCCTGCGGAATGGGCAAAGCACGAAGCAACTTGGTTAAGTTGGCCTCATAAAGAAGCATCTTGGCCAGGCAAAATTGAGACCATTTACCAGCCATATTGCGAGTTTATTAAGTTGGTGGCAACTGGCGAGAAGGTTCGCATTAACGTAAAAGACGAGGCGATGAAAGCTTTTGCTACTGCCGAGTTGGAAAAAGTAGGTGCCAATTTATTACAAATTGAGTTTTACTTCAATGAAACTAACGATGCTTGGTGCCGCGACCACGGACCTGCTTTTGTAGTGAAAGGAAATCAAAAAGCAATAGTAGACTGGGGTTACAATGCTTGGGGCGATAAATATCCTCCCTACGATTTGGACGATGTAGTGCCAACCAAAATTGCGCAGCATTTTAACTTGCCACTGTTCACGCCAGATATTGTAATGGAAGGTGGTTCGGTAGAGTTTAACGGAGCAGGAACGATCTTAACTAGTGAAGCTTGCTTGCTGAACGAAAACAGAAATCCGCATTTAAACAGAGAACAGATAGAAATCTATTTAAAAGAGTTCTATGGTGCAGAGCAGATTTTGTGGGTAGGAGATGGCATTGTAGGTGATGATACCGATGGACACATTGACGATATCACTCGTTTTGTGAATGAAGACACTGTTTTAACGGTAGTAGAAAGTAATCCGCTTGATGAAAACTATTTGCTGTTAAAAGAAAATTTGGAACGTTTAAAAAAGATGACCTTGCAAGATGGCAGGAAACTAAACATTGTAGAGTTGCCAATGCCTTCGCCAGTAATTTACGAAGATACTCGCTTGCCAGCATCTTACGCTAACTTTTACATTGCTAATGCTGCGGTAATTGTACCGATTTTTAATGATGTGAACGACCAAAAAGCATTGGATATCATACAAGGTTGTTTCCCTGATAGGCCAGTAGTAGGTATCAACTCGGTAGATATCATTTGGGGATTGGGCAGTTTCCATTGTTTAAGTCAGCAGGAACCAGCGGTGTAGTTGGCAGTTTTCGGTTGGCAGTTCAAAACACCACTGCCTTTGTCATCCTGAGCCTGTCGAAGGATAAGTTGACCATAAAGTCCTCGACAAGCTCAGACTGACAACTGTATTAACCCAAAGAGCAAATTTTTATGCCAAACATCCATAATTACTTCGTTTACATTTTAGAGTGTGCAGATGGAAGTTATTATGTTGGTGTAACTAACGATTTAGAAATTAGAATTGAACAGCATAATAGTGGTTATGATGTTAAAGCGTATACCTTTACTAGACGACCAGTAATACTAAGATATTATCAGCGGTTCACTTTGATAAACCAAGCTATAGAGTTTGAAAAGCAATTGAAAGGTTGGAGTAGAAAAAAGAAAGAAGCACTTTTCAACGAAGATTGGAACGAAGTAAAAAGATTATCCAACCTAAAAAAGAAATAATAACTTTGTGCAACTAGTCTTCTACAAGCTCAGACTGACACTAAGGTTTAAATCAATTCCGAAAATACGTGTCATCCTGAGCCTGTCGAAGGATTAATAAAGATAATTGTTTGAAGAGGTAGTCTTCAACGACTTGTTCCGATTTTATCGGAAAGCTCAGACTGACACAACGGAAGAATTAAAACATTTCAACTTTACAACATTTCTCAATGAAATTACTAGAAGGAAAAACAGCACTCATCACAGGTGCATCAAAAGGAATAGGCAGAAAAATTGCAGAAGAGTTTGCAAAACAAGGTGCTAAAGTAGCTTTTACTTACCTATCATCTGTAGAAAAAGGACAAGCTTTAGAACAAGAACTACAAGCTTTTGGTACGCAGGTAAAAGGTTACCGTTCTGATGCTTCAAAATTTGATGAAGCAGAACAACTGATCAATGATATTGTTGCCGATTTCGGTGCTTTGGATATTGTAGTGAATAACGCAGGCATCACTAAAGACGGTTTATTGATGCGCATGAGCGAAGAAAACTGGGACGATGTGATTAACGTAAACCTAAAATCTGTGTTTAATGTAACTAAGGCCGCTTCTAAAGTGATGATGAAAGCTCGTAAAGGCGTTTTCATAAACATGAGTTCTGTGGTTGGTGTACAAGGAAATGCTGGTCAGGCTAATTATGCGGCATCAAAAGCGGGTATCATCGGCTTCACTAAATCGGTAGCAAAGGAGTTGGGTTCTCGTAATATCCGTGCTAATGTGGTTGCGCCAGGTTTCATCAAAACTGAAATGACGGAGGTATTAGACCCTGCCGTAGTAGCTGGTTGGGAAAAAGATATTCCAATGAAACGTGCTGGAGAAACAGAAGATATCGCTAATGTATGCGTATTCTTAGCTTCAGACATGAGCGCTTACGTAACCGGACAAACGCTTTCTGTTTGTGGCGGTATGCTGTAAAATAGGAATAAGGAATTAGATAAAAGGTGTAAGTTGTTCTACTCGTCATTGCGAGGAGGAACGACAGCCTGTCCCGACTTTTCGGGAAAGCAATCTCACTTTAAACCATATAATGCATAGTTATAATTAGCTATGCATTTTTTTATGACTATTGAAATTTGAAAGTGAAAGCCAGTAGTGCTTCGCTGCTGTTGCCCCGCTTTTCACTTCAATCTGTTTTATCCTTCGACAAGCTCAGGATGACAAACAGGATTTACGTTTCAATCGGGCTTATTTAACAAAGGTTTGTGTTATTAATTAACGAGGGTTTTTGCTCCTCGTCATTCCCGCGTAGGCGGGAATCGTAATGCGATAAAAGGTAATTGAAGTTTTTCACTTGACACGTCATTGCGAAGTACGAAGCAATCCTACAACTCATATTAAAATAATCCAACTATAGCTTTAAGATTGCTTCGTGCCTCGCAATGACGATAGTTTTATATCCTGCTAATCATACAATTTACTCAACAACATACTTCCCGCCAACCTGCGTAATCTTCGCCATCTTCTTATGCTGCTCAAAATAATCAAATCCAGGTTGCAAAGTTTTCCAAAAAGCAACATGCTGAGGAAAAAGCTTTCCTTGTCTTTCTAAATTAGTTTTAGTCATCCTAAATGGGAAAATGTTAACTGGAATTTCTTTTTGTCCATTATTTATAGCTTCTACAGCCAAAACATAAACTTCTCTAATTTTATCATCCGTTAGTGGTACACAACCCACGGTAAAACAATCGCCATGAATGTAAATATCGCCACCCGTTCTTCTGTTTTTTCCAGTTCTAGCCCTATCAACGGCATTTGGGTAATTAACGCCTAACGATAAATGAAAGTTGCTCATTGGGTTAAATACATTAATGTTGTAAAAACCTTCGGGTGTTTGCAAATCGCCTTCAACTACTTTTGGGCCTAAAGAGCCAGATTTAGCACAAGCATTGTAACTTTTGAAAAGCGTAAAACTATTTTGTGTCGAAGTCTTTAGCCAAACTTCTAACTTTTCTTCCATCTTGTAGTAGTTTAAAAGCATTTCAAATCCCTTATCAAAACCACCTTTTTGTAGCTCTTTTTCTAAAGATGGCCACTTCAAATCGTAAGCAGTTCTTACACGCTCAAATTTCAATTGTTGTTGCTTAAAGCACTTTTGTGCACTAGCTGTTAAGGTCATTGTTATTAATAAAAAAAGGTATACTAAATTTTTCATGTTGACGATTTCTTGTATGCAATTTACAATTTTAGATGTTTAGTTGAGTTGTTGTTTGGTTTTTTAGGCTGGTAAGACTTTTTACTTTTTACTTTCAACTTTTGACTTAAATATAGCATCTTTACAATTACACGTATGGCAAGTTTCTTTTCGTTTTATACATTGTTTATTTTTATCGGCTGTTTGCTGTTGGGTGCTGCCTATGCTTGGGTTTTATATGCTTCCAATAAAAATCTCGACAAAAAAACGAGAAATATTTTAGTTGTGGTTAGAACGTTAGCTGTAGCTACATTAGCTTCTCTGTTATTTGCGCCTCTAGTTCGTCGCATTACGCATACGCCAGAAAAGCCAATCATTATCATTGCTAACGATAATTCTATTTCGGTTAAAGCCATACAACCAGCAGGTTTTGATGCCAAGAAATACCAACAAGATTTAAAGCAATTGGCCAATAAACTCAGCGAAAAATACGAAGTAAAGACTTACAGTTTTGGCGATAGTGTGAAGCAAGGTTTTTCGTTTGCGGGCACAGATCAAATTAGTAACGGAACAGCTTTGGTTAGCCAACTGAACGATGAATTGCTGAACAGAAACGTGGGTGCTATTATCATGGCTAGCGATGGTATTTTCAATCGTGGTGGAAATCCAATCTACGAACTCAACAAAATCAAAGCACCAGTTTACACCATTGCCATGGGCGATACCATCCCGAAACGTGATGTGCTGGTAGCCAATGTGAATTACAACAACATCGTTTATCTTGATAATGAATTTACTTTGGATGTACAGGTGCAAGCTTTCGAAAGTAAAGGCGAAACGGTAAAATTATCCGTGCTAGAAAACGGAAAGCAAGTAACGCAGCAAGCGCTAAATATTGGCAGTACCAGCTTCGTGAAAGATGTACAAATCAAGTTAAAAGCAACCAAAGTTGGCGTTCATCGTTATACCGTTAATGTATCAGAAGTTAAAAACGAAATTACTACCAAAAATAACAGCCAAACCATTTTTGTAGAAGTTATTGATGGTAGACAAAAGGTTTTGCTAGCTGCAGCGGGACCACATCCAGATTTAGCCACCTTTAAGCAAGCCATTGAGCTGAGTAAACATTATGAAGTAAGTACCGCCATTGCAGAAGAGCTAGAAACCGTAGATGTATCTAAATACAGTTTGGTAATCTTATATCAACTGCCAGCTATAAATTATTCGGCTGCATCCTTAATCAACAAATTAAAGCAACAAAAAGTAGCTACTTGGTATGTTTTGGGTGCGCAAACAAATTTGCAGAGTTTCAACCAAATTCAAACGCAGTTAAACTTTACCCGGCCAAATGGTTCGTTGCAAGAAGTATTTCCATACTATGAAAATAACTTTACCGCCTACAACTTAAATGCCGATGCGCTGAAACAATTGGAAGGCTACGACCCATTGCAAGTTCCTTTTGCCAACTTAATGATTAAAGGCGATTACACCGCCGTACTTAACCAACGAATTGGAAAGGTAAATACACAAAGCCCATTGTTGTTTTTTATAGAGGACAATGGTAAAAAGAACGGTTATTTAATAGGGGAGGGGATTTGGAAATGGAAATTGGAAGAAGCGAAAAATGAAAATGCATACCCTTTGGTAGCAGAGCTGATTTCGAAAACGGTTCAGTATCTTTCCGTGAAAGACGATAAACGTAAATTCAAAGTTTATACGAATAAAAGCACCTTCGAAGAGAACGAGAATGTAGTGCTCAATGCTACTTTGTATAACGATGCTTTTGAACCTGTTAATGCTTCGGAAGTGAAAGTGCAAATTAAAAACTCGGATGGTAAAGCCTACAGCTACACTTTTTCTAAAGTTGGTAACGCCTACCAGTTAGATGCTGGTGCTTTGCCACAAGGAAACTATACTTACATAGCTTCTACGAGTTTGGGTGATAAAAAACATACTGCCAGCGGTGCGTTTCATGTGAGTGCAGTAATTACAGAGTACCAACAAACTACCGCCAACCATCAATTATTAAATACAATTGCACAGCAAACGCAAGGTAAAATGTATACGCCAGCTAACTTGTTAAACATAGTTGATGATTTAGAGCAAAGCGGCCAAGTTAAAACCATTACTTACGAAGACAGGCGATACGAAGAAATGATTAATCTGAAATGGATTTTTGCACTTATTTTAGTGTTGTTAACAACAGAATGGTTTTTTAGAAAACGTAATGGCGAAGCGTAATGGATGATTTTAGTACTTACCGAAATTATTGAGGTATTGGGAACTATTTCCTTTGCCATTTCAGGTACATTTGCCGCAATACAAAAGCGCTTGGATCCGTTTGGCGTATTAATTATCGCTTTTGTAACCTCTATTGGTGGCGGTACTGTGCGTGATTTGTTGTTGGGAGACACGCCAGTAGCTTGGATGCGTGATGTGAACTATTGCTTGCTTATTTTGGTAACTTCTATCCTCACGCTATTCTTTAAGCACCAAATTAAAAAATTCAAAGTAACGCTATTTCTTTTCGACTCGTTAGGTTTGGGTTTGTTTACTTTAGTAGGCGTACAAAAAGGAATTGTATTTGGCTTAGATCCGGGTATTTGTATTGCACTTGGAACTATTACTGGTTGCTTTGGTGGGGTAATTAGAGATACTTTGTTAAACACTATACCGCTAATATTTAGGAAAGAAATTTATGCTACCGCTTGTATTGCTGGTGGTATGCTTTATTTTGGAATGTTGTATTTTAACCTTGCGGCAGATTTAGCTAAAATCATCGTAATTGTTTTTATTGTAACGCTGCGCATACTTGTAGTACGTTATAAATTGGCACTGCCAAGGTTTGGGTATTAATTTGTCAGCATTGACTTTCTTCATTTAGGCTTTAGTGGAGAACCGAAGCTCTGCGGAGTAAAATCTTCGAACTGTGCAAATTAATATATACTAACAAATCGGAAGATTTCTTCGCTCGCTATGCTGCGGTCGAAATGACGATAATAGGAGCATACCCCAGCAATGACGTAGTGAGAGACAGCTTCACATATTAAGGATAAAGAAACTGCTCCAGCTTCCCATTCTTATACGCATCATAAAGTTGCCAAAGCTCTTTTGTCCAAGTTTTTTTATTACTGTGTTGATACAGGTAAGGTAAAACTAAATTCATCCCTCCTAAAGCCTGTTTTTGCTTTTCTTTTACTGCCGGATTTTCCAGCGAAAATTTAGTCAGTGCCGCCATGTACATCAATAACAAATCAGAGTCTGTATTAAAAAAATGGGTTTCTTTTTCTTCGAGATAAAAAACGTAGTCGGGAGTTCCGTTCATCCAATCTACCAAAAATCTACCCGCTTCGTTTCTAGCTTTGTTTTTTCTGTCGGCGGGAGTTTTAAAAAGATAATCTACAACTTTTGTTACTGTGGGTTCGGCCTGTTTATAGCTAGCTTTTTTGTTAAGTTTAACGCTTTTAAGATTGGGAAGTTCTTGTCCGTAGGATAATCCGGCATTGATAAAAAGTAGAAGGAAGAATGCAAAGACAGTGTTCCTCATGAGAATAGTTTTTCAGTTTACAATTGGCAGTTCGCAAGGCCGCTTTCCAACAATAAAACAAAATAGCAATACAACAATTTTAGGGCTTTGTATTTTCTTTTACAATAACAAATACATCTTCGTTCGCTTTCTTCATGAAATATTTTTCACGAGCAAACTTTTCAGCACTATTTAAGTTACTGTCCAATTCCTTTAAGTCTTTTTTAACTAGCGCAATTTCTTTAGTATAGAAATCTTTTTCTTGTTGCAATTTGCTTACTTGCGCACTATACTCATATTGTGCAATAATGTCATTCTTATCAAAGAAAAGCATCCATACGCCGAAAGCGGCAATGGCAATAAAATATTTGTTACGGAAAAGATCTATCAGTCGCTTCATCGAAGTCAAAAGTAAAAATTAAAAAATCAAAAATAGCAGATGGCCTACATTTAATATTGACCTTTTATACTTTATAAAAAAAACATCCGAAGGTTTTAAATCTTCGGATGTTTTGCAAATGTATTTATTAACACCCCAACCCCTAAAGGGGCTTTTATGATGCGTAATAATTATTTTAGCATCATAGGCAGTGTTGGTAAGTCCCCTTTAGGGGATTTAGGGGTTACTTTTTCGCAAACTTGAAGTTTTTGCCGATGAACCTTGCAGCCTCGCCTAATTCTTCTTCGATGCGTAACAATTGGTTGTATTTTGCAATCCTATCTGAACGAGAAGCCGAGCCAGTTTTGATTTGACCACAGTTTAACGCTACAGCTAAATCAGCAATAGTTACATCTTCAGTTTCGCCAGAACGGTGGCTCATTACCGAAGTATAACCGCTGTTTTGTGCTAAACTTACTGCGTTAATGGTTTCAGTTAATGAACCAATTTGGTTTACTTTTACCAAGATTGAGTTTGCTGTATTGGTATCGATACCTTGTTGTAAACGCTTTACGTTAGTTACAAATAAATCGTCACCTACTAACTGAACGCGATCTCCAACTTTTTCGGTTAAGCTTTTCCAGCCATCCCAGTCATTCTCATCCATACCATCTTCAATAGAAATGATTGGATATTTCACTGTTAAGTCTGCTAGATATTGAGCTTGTTCTTCGCTAGAACGAATTACGCCTGTAGCACCTTCAAATTTAGTGTAGTCGTATTTTCCATCTTTGTAAAACTCAGAAGAAGCACAGTCTAATGCCAAGCAAATTTCTGAACCTGGCTTGTAACCTGCTTTTTCGATCGCTTTCAATACAGTTTCAATTGCATCTTCAGTGCCATCAAAAGTTGGGGCAAAACCACCTTCGTCGCCTACGGCAGTAGATAAACCTCTATCGTGTAAAATAGCTTTCAAGTTATGGAAAACTTCAGTTCCCCATCGTAAAGCCTCAGAGAAAGAAGGTGCGCCAACTGGCATAATCATAAACTCTTGGAAGGCGATAGGCGCATCAGAGTGAGAACCACCGTTGATGATGTTCATCATTGGGATTGGCAAAGTATTGGCATTTACACCACCAATGTAACGGTATAAAGGCTGGCGGCTTTCTTGTGCAGCAGCTTTGGCTACAGCTAAAGAAACACCTAATATGGCGTTAGCACCTAGGCTACCTTTGTTTTCGGTGCCATCTAGGTCTATCATTAACTTGTCAATCAAAACTTGTTCAAAAACATCAACACCATGCAAAGCCTTAGCAATTTTAGTATTTACGTTTTCTACTGCTTTTAAAACACCTTTACCTAAATAGGTCTTCTTGTCGCCATCACGTAACTCAACAGCCTCATACTGGCCAAGCATTTGCTCCAGATGGAACAGCAGCACGGCCCATAAAACCATTTTCTGTCATTACTTCTACTTCAATAGTAGGGTTTCCTCGCGAATCGAGGATTTGTCTTGCATGGACATCGATTATTAAACTCATTTTATATTTGTTTTGAATTAAAAATACCCTTAGTGTATAAAATACAATTAGTATAGGGTTTTTCAAAGTTATAATACTTTTTTAAACTTAGGGAATCTATTGAGTGTTTTTTTGTTAGCCATTTTGGATTAGACGCAGAAAACCGAAAAGTGTAGAATAAAAAAAGCCTTTCCATTTTACTGAAAAGGCTTTCGAAGTCGGGATGGCAGGATTCGAACCTACGACCTCCACATCCCAAATGTGGCGCGATACCGGGCTACGCTACATCCCGAACTTTGGTACTGTTTTCTCGTTTTTCCGCCCGAGGATTTCTTAACGAGGTTGCAAAGATAGCGATTTTAATATACGATGCAAATATTTTTAAAAATTGTTTGAAGCCAATAACTAATTTTAGCTGTTTGCTGCTGCGGATGATTTTGCTTTCATCCAAAACAACAATTCATTTACGAAATTTCCTGCTCGTTTATCTGTTGCTTCTTGATCGGTAGGAGTACCGTCATCGTTGAAAGCTTTTTCTACTGTGGGCACAGGGAACATGGCTGGAACAACTAATGCACCTATTTTCCATAAGGTAAATTGTAGCGAAGTGATGACTTGAGAACCGCCAAACGGACCGGCCGAAACGGTAGCAATACCAATTGGTTTGCGTTTCCATTCTGCGTAAAGTAAATCGATGATGTTTTTTAAGCTTGCTGGATAGCCACCGTTATATTCTGGAGTTACGATAATGATACCATCTGCATCGGTAATTTTTTTGGCAAAAGCTAACATTTCTTCTGTTGGATTTTCGATTAAGCGTAAACGCTCTTCGAAAATAGGAAAATTGTAAGCGTCCAGATCAATGATTTCGGTATCTGCTAATTGCTTTTGTGTTACGTAGTTTTTAAAGTATAAAGCTACGTTGTGGCTCTTGCGCCCTTTTCTTACACTTGCGGATATAATGGCTATTTTTTGCATGGTTGATTATTTGTTTGTTCTGCTAAATTAACGAATATATTGCTTGTGTTGTTTTGGTTTCCTACGGATGCCGCAGATTTTTTCGCTGATTTGGAAGTGCTAGGTTTTAGTTGACTGAGAAGAAGGGTTGTTTAATAGCCCCGATTGAAGTGATATACTTTTTGTTGCGTCATTTTCGACGAGGAACGAGAAGAGATCTGTTAACTAGCAGCGCCTAATCAATAGATTTCTCTCTGCGTTCGAAATGACGGCAACAGGACACAAAAAGATTAAACTGAAAGCGGGACTAGCTGAGTTAACGAGCAGAGAAATTGCGCTTCTTATTAGTTTTATTCCCATTTAAAGGTTTTTACAGCTACCGCATAAACGCCAATGCCCCATAGCAACATAATTAAAATTTGCTGCTTTACGTCCCAAAGATTGGCGCCTTCGAAAGCTACTTTACGCATAGCATCGTTTAAGTAGGTTAAAGGCAAAGCCCTGCTAATAGGTTGCAGCCAAGTTGGAAAAGCATTGATGGAAAAGAAAGTGCCCGAAAGCAAAAACTGTGGCAGAGTAATAATGTTGGAGATTGGCGGAATGGTGCTTTCACTTTTTGCCAAGCCAGAAACCACAAAGCCAAATCCCATGAATACAATGACCCCAATGGTAGCCAACACTAGCATGTTAAGTACAGTAACTGCGCCGTTAATTAAAGTAAAATTAAATGCGAAGTGACCAATAATGATGATGAATAAAGCGCCCAATAAGGCAAAACCGATACGGGCAATAGCTTCGCCCAAAACTATACTAGAACGTCTTACGGGTGTTGCAAAAAACCTTTTGATTACTAAATTTTGTCTTAGTGCGAAAAAGATAAATGCAGTACCGAAAACACCTGTGCTAAGTAAAGAGAAACCTAATTGCCCCGGTAAAATGAAATCGATGGTGCGGTGCAGCCTGCCGGTAATGGTAGTGGCTCTAATTTCGGTAACTGTTGGCTTTTGGTTTACGGTATTTAATTGATGTGCTAGGTCGTTTAATACCGAACGTAACACATTTCCGTTGGTTACTGAAGCTGATGTATATTTCACATCGGTAAAGTAAGCGGGTATGCCGCTAGGATTTTTCTTTATGCTAATTAGTGCATCGTAAGCGCCTTTTTCTAGGTTTTTATTGATGTTTTCTTGCGTATCGTTTTTTGTTAAACGAACTACAGAAGTTTTTTCTAGTGCTGCAATTATTGGGTTTTGTAAATCTGACCCGGGGGCAATGGCCACATCTATTTTTATACCGCCGCCGCCAATAAAGCCGAAGACGATAATGAATATCAGCGGGAACGCCAGAGTGAAAATTACCGCCGATGGGCTTCGAGTAATTGATCTAAAGCTCGCTTTTGCTAGAGCCAACGTGGCTTTTGTATGATTGTAAGGTTTCGACATGTGCTATTCTTTAACTTTTGACTTTCTACTTTTAACTTAGAACTACTCTCTCCACTCTTTGCCAGTAAGATTGATAAACACATCTTCTAAGTTGGCAGCTTTTACTTCTTTTTTACGTTCGAAACCGCTGGCAATTAAATTATCTATCAGTTGGTCTGGCGTATCTAAGGCGATGATTTTTCCTGCTTCTACAAAAGCAACCCGATCGCATAGTTGCTCGGCTTCGTCCATGTAGTGGGTGGTAATTACTACCGTTGTGCCGTTGTTTCTAATTTCGCTAATTAAATCCCAAAGGTTTCTGCGTGCTTGCGGATCTAACCCAGTTGTTGGTTCGTCTAAAAACACAATTTTAGGCGAGTTAATTAAAGTAGTTGCTATAGAAAAACGCTGTTTTTGTCCGCCAGAAAGTTCTTTGTATTTAGCTTTGGCTTTGTCTTGCAGGTTTACCTTGGCCAGCATTTCCATTGGAGACACCTCTATGCCATAAAGTCCAGAGAACAATTTTAAAAGTTCCACTAAATTTAAGTTTGGATAATAACCTGCCGCTTGCAATTGTACGCCTATAATTTGCTTAATGGCATTGGCATCGCTATCTACATTTAAGCCATTTACCAGAACTTCGCCGCTGGTTTTTTTGCGCAAAGTTTCTATAATTTCTAGGGTTGTGGTTTTGCCCGCACCGTTTGGCCCTAGCAATCCAAATATTTCATTTTCGTAAACCTCGAACGAGAGCCCTTGAACGGCTTTGAACTCGCCATAGTGTTTCACTAAATTGTTTACGCTAATTATTGCTCTTTTATTTGTCATTGGATATAAAAGTAAGAAGCTTTATAATAATGAGAAATGTTTTTCCGCTAATTGGAATGATTATGAGGATGAAATGATGATTTGGATTGACGATTTTAGATTTACGAGTTACGATTGCCGGCAAATTGCCTAACATAATTCTAGATGATCATTTTGTGCAATTGTTGAAATCGGTTAAATGGTTAATCGTTTATCTTTACTTAAAACTAAAAAGGATGTTTGCGTGAACAAACATCCCTCTAATATCGGCCAGCTAAATACCTTATACCTTCAGCCTTCCTCCGCCTACCTTTTTGCTACCAAACTAAATCGCCTTTAATCAAACTTACAAAGTCATCGAATAAGTAGCGTGAATCATGTGGGCCTGGAGAGCTTTCTGGGTGGTATTGTACCGAAAATGCTTTTTTGCCTTTCACACGGATACCTTCGATAGAGTCATCGTTTAAGTTAATGTGCGTAATCTCTACTTTATCCGAAGCTTTAACCTCTTCTGGGATTACCCCGAAACCGTGGTTTTGAGAAGTTACCTCGCAGTGGTTTTTAATGATATTTTTTACCGGGTGGTTTAATCCACGGTGGCCATTGAACATTTTCATGGTACCGATACCGTTCGCCTCTGCTAATAATTGGTGTCCTAAGCAGATACCGAACAGCGGCTTATCAGCTTCTAAAACCGCTTTTACCGTTTCGATAGCGTAAGGCATTGCCGATGGATCGCCAGGGCCGTTAGAAATAAAGTAACCATTAGCTCCCCAAGCATCCATTTCTGCAAAAGTAGTTTTAGCAGGGAATACTTTGATGTAAAGCTCTCTATCGTCGAAATTGCGAAGGATATTTTTCTTGATACCTAAATCTAAAGCCGCTACTTTAATTGCAGCATCTGGGTTACCATAGTAGTAAGGTTCTTTAGTAGAAACCACCGAAGAAAGTTCTAAGCCGTCCATTGGTGGCACTTCTTCCAATTTCTTCTTTAACTCTTGCAAATCAGTAATTTCCGAAGAAATAATTGCGTTCATCGCACCTTTGTTACGGATATGGCGAACCAAGGCACGTGTATCGATATCGCAAATACCTACAATATTCTCATTTTGGAAATTATCTTGTATAGATTCTGTGGCTTCTTTTCTAGAATAATTGATGTTGTAATTTTTACAAACCAAACCAGCAATTTTAATTCCGCCAGATTCTACCTCATCGCGGTGCATACCGTAATTACCAATATGCGCATTGGTGGTTACCATAATCTGTCCGAAATAAGAAGGGTCTGTAAAAACCTCTTGATAGCCAGTCATGCCCGTGTTGAAGCAGATTTCGCCGGTGGTAGTTCCTATTTTTCCAGCAGCCTTGCCATAAAAAACGGTGCCATCGGCCAATAACAAAATAGCTGGTAACTTAGTGTAGTTAGTCATTTAAATTACAATAAAAATTGGGGATAAAAAATGATAAAAAAGGAAGAGAGTTTTTAACGGATAATCCGTTTTTAGTAGAAGAAAAAACTGCCTGATTGAACTCTCTCATTTCGGAATACAAAGGTATATGTTTTAAATGGTTCTTTTCAAGATTTTTTAAAAAAGTTTGGATGAAGGAATAAGGTTAACTGGTTAATTGTTGAAATCGGTTAACTGAGATTGTTTTGTGGCAAATTGTTTTATTGTTGAATTGTAACATTGCTAAGCAACAACCATGCTATAACCCTAAGCTATTACTAATCCCTAACTCGTAATACCTAATACCTAATACCTAAAACCTAATCCCTAGTCCCTATTTCCTTACAACTGGCACCTGATGCCTGTCGCCTGACCACTTTATTAAAAAATAAACCCTAATTTTGCACACACCAAAACAAAAAGCATGTCGGTAAATAAAGAAATAAAACGTGTAACCACGCATATTTTGCAAGAAATGAAGCAACGCAATGAGAAAATTGCCATGCTTACCGCTTACGATTACTCTATGGCCACCATTTTAGATGATGCTGGTTTAGATGTATTGTTGGTTGGCGATTCGGCCTCTAACGTAATGGCTGGTCACGAAACTACATTGCCAATTACGCTAGACCAAATGATTTACCATGCCCAATCTGTAGTGCGTGGTGCAAATAGAGCTTTCGTAGTGGTAGATTTACCTTTCGGTTCGTACCAAGGTAATTCTAAAGAAGCTTTAAACTCGGCCATCCGTATCATGAAAGAAAGCGGTGCACATGGGGTTAAGCTAGAAGGTGGGGTAGAGATTGTGGAATCTATCCAACGTATCATCACGGCCGGCATCCCGGTAATGGGTCACTTAGGTTTAACACCGCAGTCTATCTATAAATTTGGAACTTATACCGTTAGAGCAAAAGATGAAGCTGAGGCAAATAAACTGAAAACAGATGTTTTAGCCTTGCAAGAAGCAGGTTGTTTTGCTGTTGTGTTAGAGAAAATTCCAGCTAAACTTGCTAAAGAGGTTACAGCAAGCCTTGATATTCCAACTATTGGTATTGGGGCTGGGCCTAATTGCGATGGACAAGTGCTGGTAGTTAACGATATGATTGGCCTAACCAAAGGATTTAAACCTCGTTTTCTACGTCAGTATTTAGATTTATACGAAGGCATTAAAGGCGCAGCACAATCTTACATTGCCGATGTGAAAGCGAATGATTTCCCGAACGAAAAAGAACAATATTAGATTGGAACAAGGATAAAAGAACAAAGAATAAGGATTTTTGGAAAGCAGTTTTAGTGCTAATTGGTTAAATCAGCCCCGCTTTTTGTTCCAACTTTTTTGTAAACGTCACAGCTGTCAATTACTGTCATCCTGAGCTTGTCGAAGGATTTTTATGGCAAGAACGCTTCGACAGGCTCAGCGTGACACCAACAAAAAAGGTTTTCACTTCAATCGGGTTTAGCTAACAAAAAATAGTGCAAAGAACTTAAACCAGACAGCAACTACGATTAACCATTTCATCGATTTAAACAATTAACCAACCAATGGCCATTACCGAAGCAGACGTACTTTACGAAGATAACCACCTTATTGCAATTAACAAAAGAGCTGGCGATGTAGTGCAAGTAGACGAAACTGGAGACCAACCCTTAGACGAAATGGTAAAAGAATTTCTGGCACTCAAATACAACAAGCCTGGAGGTGCATTTCTCGGCGTAGCACATCGATTGGATCGGCCAGTTAGTGGTTTAATTCTTTTCGCTAAAACCAGCAAGGCTTTAGATAGAATGAATGCCATTTTCAAAAATCGTGAAATCAAGAAAACTTATTTTGCGGTGGTACGAAAAAAGCCAGCTAAGCCACAAGGCAAACTCATTAACTGGTTAATTAAAGACCCCAAAAAGAACGTAGTAAAGGCTTTTGATTACGAAGCTAAAGGTACCCAATACTGTGAATTGGACTATCAAATGATCGCCGAGCTTGACGGTTACTATTTGCTTAGGGTAAATCCGCTAACTGGCCGCTCGCACCAAATTAGGGTACAGCTTTCTACCATGGGCTGCCCTATTGTTGGCGACAATAAGTATGGCTATCCGCGTGGCAGCAAAAAAGGCAGCATTTGCTTACATGCACGTCAGTTAGAGTTTGTACATCCTGTAAAGAAAGAACCAATTAAGATTTTTGCCAAGCTGCCTAAAGATGGTTTTTGGGAGAAGTTTGAGAAGTTTTAATATCAATCGATAGTTGTGATTTACAATCTCGACAGTAAAATTATGGATTTAAATCCATTGTTGATAAAATCCATACCAACAGCAAACGCCTCGCCCGTTGGGCACCCCTCTGGAAGAGGGGACTTGCATCCAACATTCCCCTCTTCTAGAGGGGTGGTTGAAAACCGGGGTGTTTTTAGGATGAAATTATATACTTCACAATCCGTCGTGCTGATTTTATTTTGCATCTGCCAACGAGGTCAACATCTAATTAATCGCTTTAAGATTCCCGCCTATGCGGGAATGACGAGGAAAGTATTGACCAAATTCAAATTTTCTACTTTCTATAAAAAAGAAAACCCCGCAATTGCGAGGTTAACTTATTCAATCAAATATAAACTAGGAAGATATTTTTTACCAAACGAAGGTAGCTGCTGCACCTGCTGGCAATGTTGGTGTTACTATTTTACCTTTATCGCTGATGTTAAAGGTTTGATTGGTATTGCTGGTGTTCATTACTATCAAAGCTTTTTTACCGTCTGGAGTTTTAAAAGCTACATTGCTTAAAGTCTGATCTGCTGAAGAACCAATTCTTACCGAACCTGGCCTTACAAACTTCGAAGCATGTGCAATTACATAATATGCTACGTTTCTAGTGATTGCTGGAGCAATGGTTATCGCCCCTAAGCAATTAGTACACCCACCATCTGGCGTGTGCGGATTATAGTTTGCATCTGCTGCTAAATTCCACTCCAACACGTTTCTACTCCAGTTTCTAGTTGCGCCAACAATTAGTGTACTCACATGCCACTTCAAATCTTCAGGAAAATTTCCAGGTCCACCAACCCACTGCTCCGTAAAATAAAGATGTTTATCTGGGTAAGCATCATGTACTTTACTCAAAGCATCAATTTTACCCCCGTATAAGTGAAATGCAGAACCATCAACGTATTTACTCGCCTCAGGATCCGCTAAAATGCTCATCGGATAATCTGGACGATCGGCATTATGATCGTATAAAATGATCTTAGTTTTTATTCCCGCTTTTTGAAATGTTGGACCTAAAGCGGTTTTAATAAACTCTGCCTGATCTTTAGCTAACATCAATAAGCTTGGCGTATTACCCGGATGCAAAGGCTCATTTTGGATGGTAATTGCATCAATGGTAATACCTTGTGCTTTCATAGCCTCAATATACTTTACAAAGTAATTGGCATAAGCCTGATAAAATTCTGGCAACAAACTTCCGCCTTTGTAGGCTTTGTTCGTTTTCATCCAAGTAGGCGGAGTCCATGGAGAACCTAAGATTTTGATGTTCGGATTAATTGCTAAAATTCTTTTCAGCACAGGAACCAAATCGGTCATTTCTTCTGCAATAGAAAAACGTTCCATGTTTACATCGGTTTGGCCAGCTGGCAGTTCATTGTAGGTGAAAACCTTTGCACTTAAATCAGATGCACCAATGCTTACCCTCAAATAACTGATACCAATGGCATTGCCTTCTGTTGCAAAAAGTTCTTTCAATAAAGCATCTTTTTCTTGTTCGGGCAATTGGTTAATCAAAGTTGCACTACCGCCAGTTAAGGTATAACCAAACCCATCAATGCTTTGGTAAGTTTGATTTTCATCAACTGTGATGGTTTTATGAGTATTTGCAGCTGTACCGAAATTTAAAGCCACATCTTGTTTTTGTAGGAGCACTGATCTATCGCCTTTGGTTATCCAAAAAGCTACATCTGATTTTCCTGTAGTATTATTATTTGGTGTTACCGAATTCTTTTTGCTAGCGCATGATGCGAAAGCCAGTGCAACAGCAACACATCCTGTTAATAATATCCTCATCTAATCATTATTTAAGGTGTATAATTAAAGTTTACTTTCTTGTCGCCTAATTGTACGGTAAACTCGCCTTCGCCTGTTGTTTTTACAAGTTCTGCATTTACGTAGGCAATATCTTCTGGTGTAATTTTAAACGTAACGGTTTTGCTTTCGCCTGCTTTTAAATCGATTTTCTCGAAACCTCTTAAACGTTTCACATCAGGACTGATATCATTAGCTACTAAATCTGAAATGTAAAGCAATACACTTTCTTTTCCGGCTACTTTACCCGTGTTGCTCACATTCACGCTAATTTCTAAGGTTTGCCCTTTTTTCAAAGTATTGCTACTTAACTTAATATCGCTGTAAGAAAAAGTAGTATAGCTTAAGCCGTGACCGAAAACATATTGAGGGTTGTAATCTGCATCGTAATTGTAAACACCTTCTGTAGTTTCTCTAGATTCTGATGGTTTGTGGTAATAAGTAAACAAAGCATTTGGGAACTGAGGGTAGGTGTAAGGCAGTTTTCCTGATGGATTAACATCGCCATACAATACATCTGCAATGGCATCGCCACCAAAATTACCTGGCAAATAGCTTTGCAAAATTGCGCTCATGTTTTTCTCAAACTTGCTGATTACTCTTGGCCTGCCTTCGTTTAACACCAACACAATGGTTTTTCCTGTCGCTGCCAATTTCTTAGCTAATTCGGTTTGTAAATCAGAGATATACAAATCGCTCAAGTTGCCCGGAGTTTCTGTATAAGTATTTTCGCCTAAGCAGAGCACAATTACGTCGGCATTTTTAGCTGCCGTAATGGTTTCATCCATTTTATCAGCGAAATCTTCGAAATATTTGCCATCCATTTTATAGCTAACACCTGGTAAGTAAGTTACGTTAGCCGCACCAACCTTATTTTGGATAGCTTTAACAATGGTATTGTATTTCGAGGCAAACTCTTCTACTTTTTCGCCTTGCCAAGAGTATGTCCAAGCGCCGTTTAAGGTTCTCATTGAGTTCGCATTTGGGCCAGTTACTAAAACTTTGGCAGTTTTGCTTAATGGCAAAGTATTATTGTTGTTTTTTAGTAAAGTCATTGATTCTGCAGCCGCATCATAAGCAGCCTTTTCAAATTCTTTGCTTCCAAATTTTGGATAATCTTTGATGTTGGTAACTGGTTTTTCGAATAAGTTTAGCTCATATTTAGCAGTCAAAATTTTTCTTACGGCATCATCAATACGAGATTGTTTTACTTTGCCTTCTTTAACCAAAGCAATTAAATCATCACAGAAAGGCTCATAGTTGTAAGCAATCATCGACATATCGATACCTGCATTAATTGCCATCATTACGGCTTCTTTATTGTCTTTAGCTACGCGATCACGTTTGTGCAAATTTTCGATATCTCCCCAATCGGTTACTACCAAACCTTTAAAGCCTAGCTCTTCTTTAAGCAACTTGGTTAATATTTTATAGTTGGCATGTACTGGTACACCGTTAATTGAACCAGAGTTAATCATGATGGTTTTGGCACCAGCATCAATAGCGGCTTTAAAAGCGGGCAAATGATATTCTCTTAAAGCTTGATCTGAAATGATTGCCGGAGTTCTATCCTTGCCAGAAACTGGAACTTGATAGCCTAAGAAATGTTTGATAGAAGAAGCTACTTTAAATGGATTAGAAACATCGTTATCATCGCCCTCTAGGCCTTTAATCATTTGTATGCCTAGTTGTGAAACCAAATAAGGATCTTCGCCAAAACTTTCCCACTGGCGAGGAAAACGAGGGTCGGCACCTAGATCTAAAATAGGAGAGAAGTTCCAAGGAATGGCGCTTGCACGGGTTTCGTAAGCAGTTACGCTAGCTCCTTGCTTAACCAAAGCTCGGTTAAAGGTTGCCGCCTGACCAATTTGCTGAGGGAACATGGTAGCTCCAACTGTATAGGTAGCACCGTGAACTTCATCAACCCCATAAATTACCGGGATTTTATTCTTGCCTTGTTTAAGGGCTACATTTTGTATTTCGTTAATGATGTTGTACCAAACTTGTGGCGTTCTGGCTCTATTGTTTGAGGTATTTAATACCGAACCAATATGGTATTGTAATAAAGCTTTTTCGGTTTCTTTCTTATCTAAAGAAAAAGGCTCATCGCTGGTGTAGCGATCTTTGCCCTTGCCTATCACATCTAAAGTAATTTGAGCCATCTGGCCTACTTTCTCCTCAACCGTCATTTTAGACAATAAGGCATTTACTTTTTGGTCAATTTCTGATTTGCTTAATTTCTTTTGCGCAAAAACTGAAGTAGCGGCTAAGAAAAGTAAGAGCGATAAACTAAAATTTTTAATGTTCATAGTGTGTTATTTTGGTAATTTGATGCCTTAAAAATAAGCAGTCAATTCCCTTTAATAAAAGGTTGATGAGTGCATCAACCGTATGGTAATATCATTGCGAAAACTAGTAACACGCTTGAGTATCTAACCAAAATAGGTGTCTACATATCTAAAAAGCCGTTTTTCCTATCTGTTAGACAACAGTTACAATACGCTTAAAAAACAATGCCCTGTAGTAGTATTGTAGTATGAGCACCTAAAGTGCCCACACTACAATTTTTACGTCTACTCTACAAGTTAGGGTTACGGTCACGCTCTGTCTGCGGAATTGGGAACAGCAACTTCGATTCTGAAATGTTGTACAAAAGATTTCCATTACCATCGCGTTGTGCATTCATTATGGCAACTGCACGGTTGGTACGCAATAAATCGAACCAACGATGGCCTTCGAAAGCTAGCTCTAACCTGCGCTCTTTTTCTATAGCCAAGCGCATTGCCGCTTGTGTGTTTGCAGGGGTTCCACCTAAATTTACACGGTTACGAATTTCATCTACAATGGTTTTAGCGGCCGACCAGCCAGTAGCTGATAATTCATTTAATGCTTCTGCTTTTAGCAATTTAATATCTGCTAAACGCAGGATATAAGAATTAGCCAAATCATCGTTACGATATTTATTGATGAATGGATAATTAGATTTGCTCCAGTAAGCATCGGACCAACCTTCGGTAGATACGTTTCTGAAACTGATACTAGAATTTTTACGGATCACATCGCCTTCGGCATCAAAAGCAGCTACCAAATCATTTGTAGGCGTACAGAAACGTTTCCAACCCGAACCAACAATTACGCTGGTCATCCAGTTACCACGACCAGTGGGCCCACCCCAACCGTCGTACTGCATCTCCCAAATAGATTCGGAGTTATTTTTATGTGCGCCATCAAATAGATGGTCGAAATTTGATACCGGAGCATAGCCGCCTGCAATTACTGCATCGGCATATTGATTTACTTTTGTCCAATCTGGCGTAGGTTTAGAGGCGTGAACTTTTGCTAACAAAGCATTTACTACACCTTTTGTAATGATGCCTTTATTTGGCGCTGTAACACGTACATCTGGTAAAGCCTCTTCTAAATCTTTGATGATTTGGGCATATACCTGATCTACCGTAGAACGAGGTTTTTGCATTTCCTCTAAGCTAGTAGGCGATTTTAAAACCAATGGAACAGCACCCCATAAACGCACCAAATGGAAATAAAAGTAGGCTCTCAATGCTTTTGCTTCGCCAAGCATTTGCGCTCTTCTGTTACCTGCATCTAGCGCAGCATCCTGAATATTCGGCACATTTTCTAATACCTCGTTGGCATTTTTGATATTGGAATATAAGCCGCCCCAATCGCGACCAATGTTACCATTTGTAGCACTAACATCAAATACATCAATTTGAATATTAGCCGGATTATCGCCTCCTGCGTAAGCATTGTCTGCCGTCACATCACCATTAATCATGTAATCCCAAATGTGATAATCGTTATACATACCACCGTAAACACCAGCCATTAACTTCTCTGCACCAGCTGCGGTAGTAAACGCTACATTGGCAGTTGCCTGGTTAAAGGGCTGTTTATCTAGGAAATCTTTTTTACAGCTCTGCAAGCCAAATGCCGCAGCTGCAATCATTACTAAAGTATATTTATTTAGTTTCATCTCTTTAAATCTTAAAATCCAACATTAACACCAAACAAGAAACTTCTTGACTGTGGGTAAGTACCATAATCAACTCCCATAGCTGGGCCATTTGCAGAGTTCACATTTACTTCTGGATCTAAGCCAGAGTATTTGGTAAAAGTGAAGATATTATAACCCGTTGCAAACAAGGTTAACTTACTCATCTTCAGCTTTGCTAAAGCTGCCGAACCAAAGCTGTATGATAAGGTTGCTGTTTTTAAACGTAGGTAAGAAGCATCTTCTACAAAGCGGCTAGAGGTTAATGAGTTTTCTGCACTTCTTGTTGCTCTTGGCACATTAGTTAATTGACCCGGTGTAGTCCATCTATCTAACACCGCAGTAGATTGATTTTTAGAATCGAACATACCTTCTAAATCAATTCTAGATGCATTAAACAATTGATTGCCCTGTACACCTTGGAAAAAGAAATTGAAATTCCAGTTTCCAAAAGTTAGGTTATTGGTTAAGCCGTAAATAAAATCAGGTTGTGCCGAACCAATAAAAGTTCTATCGGCGGGATCTGCAGAACCTGTAGTTCCATTGTTGTTGGTATCTGCATATTGCGCTGCACCCGTAGCAGGGTTTACACCTGTAAATACATAGCCATAAAAACTACCCAAGGGACGGCCAGTAACAATTCTAACCGCGGCATCACGCTCGTAAATACCAGCGAAATCTAAAGATTGCGTGGTAGTACCCAAACTGGTAACCTTATTGCGGTTGATAGAGAAGTTAAGATCGGTTGTCCATCTGAATTTTTCACGATCCACATTTTTGATAGAAAGCACAAACTCCAAACCTTTGTTTTCCATAGAACCAACATTGTAAGCTTGGCTGCTAAAGGTAGAAGATGGAGGTAACTGTACATTAATCAACAAATCATTTGTTTTTTTCAAATAAGCATCGGCCGTAAAAGTTAAGCGGTTATTAAACATGGTTAAATCTAAACCAATATTAGTTTGCGTAGTTTTTTCCCATGATAGCTCATCGTTCGCTGGATTTTGCAAATTATATTCGCCCTGTGCATTAATGCCGTACAACTTCATATAAGCATAGTCTCCAATCCCTTCATCGTTACCTACTTTACCCCAGCTTCCACGAAGTTTTAAATCGTCAATAGTTTTGCTGTCCTTCATAAAATTCTCTGCAGAAATTCTCCAACCTGCAGATACAGAAGGGAAGTAACCGAAACGATTTTCCTTCGCAAACCTAGAAGAACCATCGGCCCTGAAGTTAGAGCTGAAAAGGTATTTATTATCGTAAGCATAAGTGATACGAGCCAAATAAGATTGCTTGCTCCATTGTGCTCTTTGAGGAATAGTTAGTGCTACGGATGGTGCTATTGGGTTACCAGCGGTATCGAAAAAGCGAGTACGCTCATTGTTTTTGTACTGCCAATCAGAAGCTTGTAGCGTATAACCACCAGTTGCTGTAAATGCATTTTTGCCTACGTTTTTGGTATAGTTTAAAATATTTTCGTTTAACCAAACATGGTCGTTCGTAGTATTATCACGATAAACACCACGCTCCTGACGGCCATAAGTAGTTAAAAAGTTATCGGTAAAGTAACGATAGAAATTTTTATTTGAATTAGTGCTGATCGTAGATTTTAGGTACAAATCTTTGGTAAAGTTTACTTGAGCACCAAAAGCACCGATAAATCTAAAGTTTCTGTTCAAGTTGTTAGACCCAAATGCCAAGGCTAATGGGTTATCCCAACCACCCGCATTAGGAATAGTGGTATATTGTCCATTTGGTTCAAAAATACCAATGGTTGGAGGCGTAGTTAATGCCCCTAAGATAACACCACCACGAGAAACGCTACTGTTATCGCCAACATCTACAGATTTGCTAGAAGTTAAAATGGCGTTACCAGTTAATTTTAACCAAGGTGTGATGTTCTGCGAACCATTAAAGTTAGCCGTGTATCGATCTAGTCTCGCTGGTGCTACCACTCCTTTGTCTTGTTGGTAACCGCTAGAGAAATAATACTGACCTCCTTTTACACCACCAGATATAGAAACTTGATACTGATTTTGAGTTCCTGTACCAAATGTTTCCTTTTGCCAGTCTGTGTTTTCGGCACCTCCAAAGCTAGTGTAACCCAAATCGGTCATCAACGAAATGTACTGGTCGCGGTTTAGCACATCTTGCGTTTGCCAAAAGTTAGAAAAGCCTGTAAATGCATTAAAACCTACTTGTAATTTGTTTGCCGAACCTTTTTTAGTGGTAATTAAAACTACACCGTTTGCACCGCTAGATCCGTAAATAGCCGCAGCAGAGGCATCCTTCAAAATGGTCATTGTCTCAATGTCATTGGCATTCAAGAAGCTTGCGTCACGAGATGTCACTCCATCAATGACATAAAGTGGACTATTGGAAGCTGTGATAGAAGTGTTACCTCGAATACTTACAGCTATACCTGCGCCTGGTTTGCCAGATTGTGAAGAAACCTGAACCCCGGCGGCTCTTCCTGAATAGCTTGTAGAGGATTGGTGATAGGCTGGTTTTCCAAATCTTTTGAAGAAACAGAAACCACAGCAGTGGTTAAGTCCTTTTTGGTAGTGGTACCATAACCTACTACAATCACTTCGTTAAGCTTATTATCATCTTCCGAAAGCGTAATTGTTAATGTCGTTCTATTGTTTACAGGTTCTTCAATTGCCTTAAAACCTATAAATGAAAAGGTAAGTATGGCGTCTGCCTTGGCCTTTAATTTAAAAGTACCATTACTTTCTGTAGACACTCCTAAATTGGAGTTCTTAACCCTAACGGAAACCCCTGGTAGAGGTAAACCTTGTTGATCTTTCACTTGACCACTGATGGTAATCTCTTGTCCCATGACATAACTCACGAAACAAAAAAGAAACCCTGCAAGCAACGTAATTTTCTTGTTCATATTTTTACAGTTAAATATTTAGCGAGGGTAAAGTTAAGTTCATTTTTATGTTAAATGCAAGTTAAAATTTACATAAAATACTGTAAAACAATAACTTATATTAATTTTGATACGCTATAGCACCTTAGTGGATGGCCTTACTTACTATTGATTTTCAGTACCTAACGGTTATTTAGGGAAAGCGTTAAGCAACTAGCTTGATACGCTTGAGCACCTTATCGAAAAAAAATGCATTTACATTAAAATTTAGAGGATTTTAATCTAATACCAATAAGCTCCAACCGTTTTTATTCGATTTTTTGAGCATAGATTTTCGCTCTTCCATGATGGCTTTTACACGGGTTCCGTAGGTCCAGCAGGTGCTTTGCCTAATATTTAATAGCTCAGAAAGTTTATGTGAAGAGATTTTTCCTTTGGTAGAATAAATCAAGAAAATCATGTAAAATGCTTTATTGATGGGAATGCGTGTATTATGAAAAATAGTATAACTCGTTACCGATTGTCATAATCGCATTTACTGCAGCGGCGGCTGTAAGGTGTATGACCAGCATAGAAATGATCGTTTTTACACTTTTTACAAGCGTAACCATTCTTCCATTTCAGTTCTGCCAAAAAGCTATCACAGCTTTCCTTATCAGGATAGATTTTACTAAACTCGTCAAAATCAACATCAGCCGACATTACTCTGTCTCTAGTTACTTTCTCTACATTGATTTGTAACTCCTGATTGTCTTGCTCCAAAAGCACATTCATTCTTGAGATTTCTTCCGCTTGCTGTTTCAACTGTTCGTTAGCCCTCAGCAATTCCTCATTTTGGGCCTCAATAATTATTGATTTATTAAAAACCTCTTTGGTACGAGCTTCGACTTGCTCTTCTAACTCTTGGTTCAATTTATCTTTCAGCTTAACGTTAACGCTCATTTGCTGAATCATTTGCCGCTGTGCTTTTTCCTTTTTCTTTTTTAGGATGCGTACTTTATCGCCAATGGCAAATGATAGGAATATCATCTCTAAGACGAAACAGAAACTCAGACTATAATAGCTGATGACACCAAAATTTAACCACGAAATCCCCAACATGATTAAGAATTTGAGCATAAACCCAAAAAATAAAAAGCTATAACCTAATACAAAGAAACGAGCTGGTTGATAGCCGTTTTTAAAGATGTAAATCCCTGTGAAAAAAGCAACCGTTAAAGGGATAAACTCTAGAAATTTGTAATTAAATAGTTCTTGATCGAACAATAAACAATAGAGAAAAAACAACGATCGAACTAGAATGACACCGATAATCAATTTGTTGAGCTTAGGTGCTTTGGCTTTTACAAAGAGTAGTTCTCTAGTAAATAGTAACGCAAAAATACTGGTGGCACACAGAAAAAACGCATAAGCAATTTGGTTCCAATTGGGTGCATTTGGCCATAGGTACTGATAGGCAATACCATCTGAGCTCATTTCAAATAAACCTACGCTCAAATTGTATAATACATAAAACAGATACTGTTTTTGCCGTATGGCGATGTACATAATTAGATTGTAAAAACTGAAAACCAGGATCATGCCGTAAAATATCCCGAAATAGAAATACTCATCTAGCGCATAGGAAATAAACCAGTTTACAGACCTAAGTACAATAATTACGTCTGCTATTTGGGATGATTGTATTTTGAAATAGTAGGTTTTAACCTCGTCATTATCATTATTGATGTAAAATTCGAAGTTCTTGTGAGATAAGTCTCTATGTTTGAACTGTAACCGATCTCCTAGTTCTTTTACATCGTAATTTCCATTGCCATTAGGAGCATAAATAGTAAGATGATCTATGGTTTGATCGAAAAGCTCTAACAAAAATCGGTTATTAGCTTTGCTATTATGCTTGATGTTGATTTTATACCAATAAGTAGTGTTAAAATTTGCGGTTTGTGGTGTGCTTTTGATGCTTGGTTTAAATTTGCTAGCAAATAGCGTACTGCTTATTTCTTCAAAAGTGAACTGTGCTTTTGGGTCTTCTAAAACCTCAATTTCCGAAAAATTGAAAATATGTTGCTCTATATTGTCGTTTATCTCTACTATTTTTTGGGCATGAGCAATTGAGCAAAACATACTGCCAGCAAAAAATAAATAGAAAGCACAAGCACGCCACACAGTTTTAACCATACAGTTTTTGTAAGAGCCTACAAAGCTACGCAAACTATAAGAGCTAAATTAACCAATCGTTAAAATTACATTGCTGTTATTCTTTTCGCTTTTGAAACTAATTACAAGTTACTTTTTTAAAAATAATGGTATTGTTAAATTGCACTTGGCTCAAATCTTTAAACCGAACTTTGTCGCCTTCATCCTCAACTTCGCCAAAACCCTCTATCAACTGATCTCTTTTTTTTAGAAAAACTACTTCACGTACCGATTGTTTGCCTTCTGAATTAAATGTGTAATCTGCAATCAACGTATCTCCTCGCATTTCGCCTGCTATGCTCCCGTTGTTTTTATCTTTTTCGAACCATTTGTAGCTCAATTCTCCCGTAGATACCATGCCTGTTGTAATTAAAGTTAGCTGCGCAGTATCTTTACCTTTAATATAAGAATAGCAATCTTGCTTTGCTATTGGAATATTGCCCGCCACGGTATCATTTTCTACTTTTTGTCCGGTTACTTTAGTTCTTTCTTGGCAAGCAAATAAACCTGCCGAGATTATTAATGCACCAATAATTCTCATGTAGTCTTCTAGTTTTAGTTGATTAGAAGAACGTTGAAACTCTAAAAATGTTTTTGATAAAGAACTAATTGCCTTCTATTCTTAAGATACTGCCGCTCGGTAAAGATTTATCATTATCCATTTCAAAAATCTTTTTCCCAACAGTTACAGCATCATTTAAAGCGCCATCTTCTTTAAGTGCTATAAACCGTTCTATATCTTTAAAATTGCTTTTATTGCTTTGGCGAATTTCGGTTTGCATATCAGTATCTACCACACCTGGTGCAATTGCGAGGGCTTTAACGGCATACTTAGCATCGGCCTGTTCTGCGGCAATGGTTTGGGTTAACATATTTATGGCAGCCTTGCTGCTGCAATATACCGACCAGCCAAAATAAGGTTTTAACGCAGCACCAGAAGTAATATTGATAATTGATTTCTCGATTGTCCAATCTTTAAAATAGTGGATGAAAAGCGAACTTAATATAAACGGCACAGTGGTGTTTAACAATATCGTTTTTTCAATTATATCTTGGTTTAACCGATCTAAAGGTGCAATAGTACCCAATGTGCCCGCATTGTTGATTAAGGTAATTTTGCGCAATTTTGCTTTATCAAGTAAGCTAAATATGTTGATCAGCGTTGCTTCTATGAGATTTGTTTGCGTAAGGTCTAGCGTTATTTGGGTTACGCCGCTCTCGGTTAATTCTGTATTAACAGTTCTAGCAATTGAGAATATACTTGTACCATTCGCTAAGTATGCCGCAATAATGCCTTTTCCAATTCCTTTGCTTCCTCCGGTAGTCACTAATACTTCTTCCATAATTTCTGTAATCATTTGTCATAAATATATGGTTAGCCTAGGTTAAACACAAATAACATAACAGGCAAAAGCGTTGCTATTCTCTTTTTAATAAGATAACTTCATCATTTTGAGAAAACATATATCCATATTCATAACAAAAAACATATACGTTTCCTGTTTCGGCAAGGTAGTAGTGTGTATGGTAATCAAAATCGAAACCTTTTTTAGCTAAGCTCTCTTTTTTTACTTTGTTATTACCATTGTTGCTCTCTTCTTTTAACAGTTTTCTGTTTTTATTTAAGATTTGATTTATTTTTCTGATGGTTTCTCCGTCTTCACTCTTACGCTTGTTATTGTAATTGTTTCTGCATTGATCATCACAAAACTTCTTATCTGCCCGTCCTTTAATCTCGGTGTGGCAATCTAAACAAAATCGACTCATAGGCTTTATCGGTTTGTACCAACTAAAAATACGAAGAAATTATTGGAAAAAATGCAGTAAATGGCATTTATATGATTATAAGCGTTTATAAACGGTTATTATCCGAATATATTTTCCCACGACACCGATGTTTGTCTTAACATTCTATTAAAGAATAGTATAAAACGATTTATAAACGTTAAAGCTATTTAATAGCTATTATTCTTAATATAAATATCCTTAAAAAATTATCAATTACCTATGAATAGGCAGCCTACTTTAATAGTAGCTGCCTTTTTTGTTCTACGAAAGTTTTAGTTTTTTTATAAAACAATAAGTGAGAAGCTAAGCCCGCTAGGTAAGAGCTAAATTTTAGGGCTCATTATTAAACAATTGATGCAGATATCAAATCAGCTCCTGCTCACGTGCATAAGAAAGTAGTTCTGTAATTGAATTTACGTTTACCTTGGCCATCATTTTACGCCGATGCGCCACAATGGTATGCCTGCTTAAATGTGTTTGCTCTGCGGTTTGGGCAATAGACAATCCGCGGGCAAAATACTGCAAAAGCTCAAGTTCACGTGCCGTAAATAATAGCTTTTTTGTTAAATTAGAATTTAGCACAATATCGCTAATGGTGGGAGAGATATATTGCTCGCCTTGCGAAATAGTGGTAAGGCATTCTAAAATTGTACTGAACCCCGAAGACTTACTTACAAAACCATTAGGGTTGTAGCTTAAAATATTGGTAATTGCCGTTGGGCTTATTACCGAGCTCATAATGATAATGGTAACGCTTTTATTTAACCTTTTTGCCTCGTTAATTAATGGTAGCCCATTTTTTTGCTTCAGGTAATAATCTAAAAATAGATAAATTGGAGATTGGTGATGTTTGATTAAGAAATGGGTAAGCTCCTTCTCTTCGCTAAAGGTATGTACCGAGCTGAAAAGTTCCAACCGTTCAATTAATGCAGAAAATGAATCAGCAAATAAAAGATGGTCGTCAAAAATAATTGCAATAGCGTCGTTTTTTTTCATAAACGAACCAAATATATCATAAAAGTATGGAGAAGCTTTATATTTGTAGTTCTTAGGTTATTTTATGGCAAATTAATGCTATTGATGTATTGTATAATAGCATAAGTTTGCTATTTATTTTTGATGCTTTACAAAATTCTTTTTGCGTTTTTTTATCTTTTTTGGCTAAAATAAAATAGAAAATGTTTTAATTAAGCTCAGTTTGCAATTGAATGTTTTTGTACAACTATTCGTAACAATTTATTGTTGTTTCTTTAAACTTATATAGCATTAATTTGCTATAATTAATTAGGGTATAATTTACTTGGTATAAACATATTACCTTTGAAATAGTACATGGATTTAACAAAACATGTTAGTCTTAAAAGATTGACGGAATGTTATCTAAGGTTTGATATGATGAATACACCCATTGTCATCAATTGTGCTCTCGATACATTTTAGAGGTAAATTTTGATAAACAAAGTTTACCTCAAATATTGCCGATTTCTTTTAAAGACATTTGGCCCTATATCTACAATATTCTTAAAAGTAGTTTTTTCTGACACGTTAAGTAACGTAGTCAGGAAATCTTACTTGAACTGAGCCAAGTAGTTGTTAATGTTTAATGAAAACTTATTGAAACGACTAATGCGGCAGTTTATCCCTCAGTAAACCATACACCCAAGTGCCTGCAATAGCGCTCAAAAGTGTTACCGAAATTACGGTTGCACCCGTGCCAATTTGGGCGAAAAGTGGCCCCGGACAAGCACCTGTTACTGCCCAGCCCAAGCCAAACAGTAAACCACCATAAATTTGACCTTTGTTAAAAGTTTTTGGATGAAATTCGATGGTTTCGCCGTAAATGGTTTTGATGTTGAATTTTTTAATCAACCAAATAGAAATTGTACCTACTAAAATAGCACTGCCAATAATGCCATACATGTGGAAAGATTGCAGGCGGAACATTTCTTGAATACGGAACCAACTTACTACTTCGGATTTTACGAACACTACGCCAAATAGCAGTCCCACAATTAAGTATTTAAGGTTGTGGTACCACTTGTGCGTTAAGTGACTTTCGTTTACACAAATGGTATCTAAAGATCTTACTTCAAAATCTGTATTTTCTTGATTTTTCATAACATTAAAGTGCTAAAATGTGAGGTAAAATTAAATTGGCCATGATAAAGCCGCCAATCATAAAACAAATGGTTGCAACTAAAGAAGGCCATTGCAAGTTTGATAAACCCATAATGGCATGTCCGCTGGTGCAGCCGCCAGCATAACGCGTACCAAAACCTACCAAAAAGCCACCAACTACCATCAATAAAAACCCTTTTAAGCTTAGTAATGCAGGCCAGTTCATAATGTCTTCTGGCACTAGGTTATTATAATTGGTAATACCGTAGCCAGATAATTCTGTAACTAACTTAGGATTAACTTGAATAGGGTTGGGGTTTGCAAAAATGCTTATGGCCAGTAAGCCACCCAGCAATATGCCGAACACAAAAAATAAGTTCCAAGCCTCTTTCTTCCAATCGTATTTAAAAAACGGAATGTTTGCCGGCACACAAGCGGCACAAATGTGCCTTAACGATGAGCTAATACCAAAAGACTTGTTGCCCAATATCAGCAGTGCAGGTACGGTTAAACCAATTAGCGGTCCAGCAATGTACCAAGGCCAAGGTTGCTTTAAAAATTCTAACATAATTTTATAATGTAATTCTGAATGTTACAAAGGTGCAATATCGAAACTGTAAGTTCGGTTACTTTGGTTACACAAGGAGATTGTTTTAAAGTTCTCATTCTTAATTATTGATGTGTAGCGTAGATTTAGGCCAATTTCCTCGTCTCGAGCGCAGCCGAGCGGTCTTTTAAGCTTAAATTGTAGCGATGGGTTAAATGTCAAATCCAAAAATACTTCTACTTTAGTTTCTTATCGGATATACATAAATATTAAGCTGTTTTTCGCTCTATGCCGCGAGGCATTTTACTTTTGAGGCATCAAAAGTAAACAAACCCGGAGCGCAGCGTAGCTCATTCATGCCAATTAAAATATTAATAGATGAATAAATGCTTTTCAATCCCGCTATGTGCCTTTTCACAAGCCAACGCTCATCAAAAAAACAGTGGCATTTCGTTTTGCTAGCAATTCCTAAAACATTGTTTGTGCAAACCCCAACGCAAAACCACTGCGTTTAAGATTTGGTAGTGCTATTTTTTCTGTTGTGCTCCTGTTTTTTTGATTTAGCTGGCACTGGGGATTGACGGACGTGCTTAGCTTAAGACAGCAATATATGAACTGACCTTAGCAAAATGCCAAAATGCAATGAGTAAAATTATGTTTCCACGATACATCCCCAAAAGCACTCTGACTTAAAGCTCTAAAATTAACTTTACTTCAACTGCTTACGTACCGTAGTTTCCTCAACAAAACCTAAATTATCCCAAACTAATTTTTCGTTTTTATAGAGTTTAAGTACAGGTAGTGCCTCAATTTTTAGATTTTTGCAAAGGTCAATGTTGGCATCGGCATCAATACGTACAATTACCACTTTATTGGCCATGTCTTTAGCTATTTTATCTAAATAAGGTTTCATTTTCTTACAAGGTATACACCAATCCGCATAAAAATCTATCAATACCATTTTGTCTGATTTTAATAGCTTTTCGTATTGTGCTAAAGTCATTCCTTTGGTTGCTGTTGCATTGGTATCTTTGGTTTCTGGTAAGTTGTTGGTTCGCCATTCCATCATCCCGCCAGGCATTTCTACTATGTTTTTAAAGCCTACGGCACTTAATTGTTTTACCGCAATTTTGCTTCTGCCGCCACTTAAACAATATACGTAAACAGGTTTTGTTTTGTCTAGTGCGGCAATTTTATCTTCAAAATGTTTATCGTTAATGTTGGCATTGATGGCATTTTGGATATGCCCATTTTTAAATTCACTTGGCGTACGAACATCAAGGAGTTGGATGTGGTGTTCTTTTTCGAGTTGTTTGGTCAATTCGGTAGCCGAAACACTAGTTATGGTAGGGGTGGTTTGAGCGTAACTGTAACTGGCTAAAATTATTGCGGCAACACAAATGAAAATACTTTTATACATAGATTTTATAGGTTTTGGGTAATTAATCTTTCTAAGTCGGCAACTGGAATTAAACCCGACTGGCGCCAAATGATATTTCCTTTTTTAAATAAAATGAGCGTAGGCACACCGCTTACTCGGTAGGTTGCTGCTGCTTGCTGATTTTTATCTACATCTATTTTAATGATACTGGCTTTATCGCCCACACGTTTTTTGAGGTCTGCTAACATAGGGGCCATCATTTTACATGGCCCACACCACTCGGCAAAAAAGTCTATTAAAACGGGTTTATCTTGATTGATGATTTCTTGAAAAGTCATGCCAAATATTTAATTACTTAGATAGGATATTTACTTCTTTACAAAGTTGATAAAAACTTCTGTATTTGTTCTAGGCTTGATACTATTGTAACAATCTTCCAATTTTTTGATGGAGAAATATTTTTCAAATAACGTTTGGTATTCGATGGTATTTCCTCCAAAAGGTGGGCCTTGTTTTTGGAAATCTACATTAAACAGCAGACCTATAATTTGCCCATTTTCTTTTAATAAGGATGCAGCTTGTGCTACATAATTTTGGCGCAACTTAGGATCTATGGCACAAAAAAAGGTTTGCTCAATCATTAAATCGTACTGGCCTTTATGCTCAAAAAAATCGCCAAGAATAATTTTTACTGATGGATTTTTGGCATATTTCTGTTGTAGCTGAGCTACCGCTTTTGGAGCAATATCTATCAGTGTAATGTTGGTAAAACCATTTTGGAGTAACCAATTGGCTTCGTGAGCATTGCCACAACCCGGAATTAAAATAGCGGCATCTTTATTAGTGTATTGTGCCATATAAGTAATAATGGCGGGCGAGGCCATACCAATATCCCAGCCAGTTTGTTGGTTTTCCCAACGGCTATTCCAAAAAGATTGATCGAGTGGATGTGTCTGTTGCATAATGCTTTTTAATCTGTAAGTTTTGTATTAGCCAACCATTCTTTCATACCGCCCGAGAAGTTTTTTACATCGTTGAAACCATTTCTCCTTAAAATGGAATAGGCAATGGCAGCACGATCGCCACTTTGGCAATGGATGATGACCTGCTTATCTCTACTAATTTTATCTAGGTTATCTTGCAAAGTACCAACAAAAATAGGTTCTGCACCTTCAATATGTCCATCTTGGTATTCTTTCGAATTACGTACATCAACAATTTGTACATCATCTTTACCTAAATAAGTTTTAAATGTTGCTAAATCAATCACATCGGCGGTTTGTAGCTCAATGTCTAAATCATCAACGCTTTCAACAAAGCCATAAATATGGTCAAGGCCAATGCGCATTAGTTTTCGTGTAATTTCTTCCATCTCGCTAGCATTGGCAACTAAAATAAACTGTTCTTGGTAGTTTAAAATCCATCCCGCCCAAGTGGCTAAGCTATTGTTATGTTGTATGTTTATACTGCCCGGTAAAAATCCTTTTGCAAAATCAGCTTTGTTGCGGGTATCAATTACTTTTAGGCCGTCTGCATAAGCTTTTTTAAATTCTGCTGCGGTTAATTTGTTATGTTTTGGCACTTCAACTAGTAATGGTCTTTCTACTTTGTTAAGGTGTTTCATCATGGCAAAATATTTAGGTGGCTCAGGTTGGCCTTCCAATAAATAAGCTACAAAGCCAGCTTCATCGTTCTCGTATTTAAAAGCCCAATTTCTAATTTTTTCGTAACCTACGGTTGAGCTTGGCACCGATCCCAAAGCCTTACCACAGGCAGAACCCGCACCGTGGCCTGGCCAAACTTGAATAAAAGGTGCTAATTCGGCAAAACGTTGTACCGATTGGTACATTTGTTTAGCACCTTTCTCTTGCGTACCTGCTAAGCCGGCTGCTTTCTCTAGTAAATCTGGTCTTCCAATATCGCCTACAAAAACAAAATCGCCCGTAAAAATCATTACTGGTTGGCTAGTTGCCGGATGATCTGTTAATAAAAAACTGATGCTTTCTGGTGTATGGCCAGGGGTATGTAAAACCTCTAAAGTTAAGTTGCCCACCTTAATTATATCGCCATGCTTTAAGCCAACGTGATCAAATTGGTATTGCCAATCTGTGCCGCCTTCGTCTGATAAATAGAGTTGAGCGCCCGTAACGGCAGCCAATTCTCTAGAACCCGCTAAGAAATCGGCATGGATATGCGTTTCGGTAATTTGGGTAATTTTAAGGTTGTTTTGCGCTGCAATTTTTAAGTAAACGTCTACATCGCGTTGTGCATCTATTACAATGGCGTTGCCTTTGGCTTGGCAGCCGATGATATAGCTCGCTTGAGCTAAACTTTTATCGTATACGTGTTGAAAAAACATAAGTTTTGAATATTTAAGTGATGATACAAATTTGCGACTAATAGTTTTGTAGTACAGTTACTTTGGTTACACAAGTGAGGTTATTTTTATGAAGTGTTAATTTTTTTGCTCGCCGCCGCTGGGCTCTTACTTTTTTTCAGAATTTCTTTATGTTTTTAATTGCCTTCAAGCTTGCTTCGCAGGTTGACCGCAAAATTAACAAAACCGGAGTTTACGGAGCTCATCAGCTTTGCTGATAAACTCTCGGCTGCGCCCTGTTCTATTAAAGTCAGAATGTATGCTTATTATTGCTACCCGAACAGGCCAAGGCCGATTTTAGGTAAACGGAGATGTTTTGCTAAGGCTGGAGTTGATCTACCGTGCAAGTCTGTTAAAATCACGTTACTTCAAAATGGTTTCTTTCATCAAAATATAAACGCCCATTACCAGAACAAACCAGCCAAAAGCAGGTTTTAGGTTTTTGCCCTCTATTTTGGTAGATAGGTAACTGCCTATAAAAATGCCGATAATTGCAATAAAGGTAATGGTTAGTAGAAACGACCATTGGATTTGGCTTTGACTAATGGAGAAGATAAAACCTGCCAAAGAATTTACAGCAATAATAAGTAGCGATGTACCAATGGCTGTTTTAATAGGTAACCTTAATAAATTAACCAAAGCTGGGATAATTAAAAAGCCACCACCGGCACCAATTAATCCGGTTACTATGCCTACAGCCGAGCCTTGTATAATTATTGATAAGGCTGTAGTTTGCGGTAGTGTGGTATTGTTTTTTGTATCTTTTTTAATCATGCTGTAAGCTGCAAAAAGCATGAGCACCGCAAAAAATACCATCAGTAAAATAGATTTGGTTAACAAGAAGTTTTCTACCTGAATTACGTTTTCGGGTATAGCGGGTAGCAAGAAATGTCTTGTTAAAAATACGGTAACAATTGAAGGTAGGCCAAAGTAAATGGCGGTGTTTAAATCAATTAATCTTTTTTTAAAGTAAGAGAATGAACCTGCCAAGCTGGTAGAGCCTACCACAAATAGCGAATAGGTGGTGGCCAGAACTGTATCTACCGCAAAGAGGTAAACTAAAACCGGTACGGTTAAAATGCTGCCGCCGCCCCCAATTAAGCCCAGCGAAATGCCTATGAGAATTGAAGCCAAATATCCTGTTATTTCCATGTTTTACTTTGATGGTTCAAAGCTAGTGCAAAGCCAAAAGGAATACAGTTACTTTAGTTACACAAGGGTAATTTTGTTTCTGCCTAGTTTCACAGTGCCTTGGTCTTCTAGCTGTTTGAGCAAGCGAGAAACCACTACCCGTGCCGTACCCAACTCATTAGCCAATTGCTCGTGTGTGATGGCAATAATTTTGTTGTTGGTAAGTTCAGCTTTTTTGTACAGCAGGTTAAGCAAACGTTCATCTACTTTTTTAAAGGCAATGGCGTTAACAACTTCTAGTAATTCTTCGAAACGTTTGTGGTATAAGCGGAAAATATAGTCTAACCATTGCGGATATTCCTTGATAAAAAGGGAAACCTTATCTATTGGTAAAAATAATATCTCGGCATCTTCTTCCACTTCGGCCTTTACCTTGCTGGTTTCGTTGTGCATGCCACCCAAAAAAGACATGATGCAGCTTTCGCCAGCTTTAATGTAATACAGTAAAATCTCTCTGCCATCTTCTTCGGTGCGAATAACCTTCATACTGCCCTTAGTTACAATAGGGATAGCCCTGATGTGTGCATTTTCATTCAAAATCACGCTGCCAGCTGCATAGGTTTTCATGATGCTGTTTTCGTACAGTTTCTTGATTAGCTCTGGCGATGATTTTAGTTCTTCTACTTGATTGAGATTTTCCATGAGGTAAAGTTAGGGATTTAGTTTACTTGAAATGGTAAAGAATATAGGGCAAATAGTATGGCAATTGCTCTGGATAATTGCACTTAGGCTAAAGAAGATTAAAATTTTACCTACCTTCGTCGCCCCGCAAATTTTTATTGTTTTAGCTTTTCCTTATGAACCGATTTTTATATGGTATCGACTTTGGTACCACCAATTCTGCTTTGGCTATTTACAACGAAGATTGAAAGAAATTCACAGTACCATCATTATTCCTTCGTTAATTTATTTCTATCATCAACTAAATACTGGCGAAGAAAAAAATTACGTAGTAGGAGAAGAAGCCATCAGCGCTTACTTGAAAGATGGTATGAGAGGCCGTTTCATCAAATCTATTAAACAAATTCTTTCTCGAAGTAGCTTTACCGAAACCCGCATTCATAATAGGAAATATAATGCTTCAGATTTGGTAGCCATTATTTTAAAAGAACTTAAAAGCAGAGCTGATGATATTGTGGGGCAAGATGTGCAAAAAGCGGTAATTGGAAGACCTGTTTTCTTCGATGACGATAACGTACAGAAAGATACTTTAGCGCAGAACAGACTAGACAAAGCCGCAACACTTGCTGGTTTTACCGAAGTTCGTTTTCAGTTTGAACCCATAGGGGCGGCTTTTGCCTACGAGCAAACTTTAGCCAAAAAAGAGCATGTGCTGGTTGGAGATTTAGGTGGCGGTACTACCGATTTTACTTATTTGATTTTAGATCCTGCAAAAGTTGGGAGTAAAGACCGTAAAAAAGACATGATGGCTACTGGCGGTATTTACGTGGGAGGCGACAGCTTCGATTCGGCTTTTATGTGGGAAAGAGGAACACCTTATTTTGGTAAAAACACCACTTACGAAGCCACGCCTGGCAAAGTGCTAACTGTTCCTAAATCTTTGTTTGCAAACATCTGTTCGTGGGAACAAATGAACTTTTTTAATGGTCAACGCATAAGAAAAGATATTGATGATTACTATTATTTTTCTGGTAAAGACAAGAAGTTTAAAAACTTGATTACGCTAATCGAAAACAACTTGGGTTACTCGGTATTTCAAGCTATTGAGCAAGCAAAAATTACTTTATCTACTGAGCAACAAGCACGGTTTGCCTATCATCAAATGGAAATAGAGATTGATGAACAGGTTTCGTTAACAGCGTATGAACAAATTATACAAAAAGATGTAGATAGGATTGCGAGTTATCTGGAAGAGTTTCTTCAGCAAAATAAGATTGATGTGGCGAATATAGATAGTTTGTTTTTAACTGGCGGTACTTCTATGGTGGCAAGTATTCAAAACCTATTTAAAAGTAAATTTCCACATCTTAAATTAAACTCGGGAGATAACTTTAAAAGTGTTGCCAAAGGTTTAGCTTATAGTGGCTATTTATTTGAGGATTAGATTAATGGTTTTGTGTACTTTACTAAAACTTTTTACTAACAAAAACTATTAGGTAACTGGAAGGAGTATTTCCATCCAATAATCTAATACTAGTAAAATGGAAAATCAAAATAATTCAGAAAACCAGGATATCAAAAGCCAACAAGAAGGTGCTAATGTAGCAATCAAATCTCAGGAAAATGTACTTTCTGGGCTGAGTGATAAAGAACGGTTACAAGCTGCGGAGGCAGAAAATAAATCGGTTGATAGTGCAGCAGATGATTCGAGAAGTGCTGCAAGTGGAACCTTAATTGGTGGCTTATCTGAAAAAGAAAGAACAAATGCGGCAGAAGCCGATGGTAAAATAGACCATTTAGAAAGTGGCTTGAGCGATAAAGAACGCCGAGAAGCTGCCGATGAGAGTTGGTAACTGCTGAGTGTTTTGCATCCCGTCAGTCTGAGCTTGTCGAATACTATAGCAAATGTTTCTACAAGCTTAACATGGCAAGAGTACAAAAGGCCTTTTAAGACTTACGAAGTTTTCAAAACTTCGTAAGTCTAACAAAATATTTACCCCAACAATACCTTATCTGGTGTAATTGGTAAATCTCTCAATCGCTTTCCTGTGGCATTGTAAATGGCATTGGCAATGGCTGCCGCTGTACCAATAATACCTACTTCGCCTAAACCTTTAGAACCTTGCGGATTGATATTCGGATCTGGTTTGTTCACAAAAGCAACTTCAATAATTGGCGCATCGGCATTTACCGGAAAGTGATAGCCCGCAAAATCATTACCTACCAAAGTGCCCAAACGTTCGTCGGTTTGCTGTTCTTCCATTAAGGCCATCCCAATACCGCCCACCGCTGCGCCAGACATTTGGTTGGCTGCCGCCTTTTCGCTGATGATTTTACCACCATCGGCTACGGTTACCATTCTTTCTAGTTTTACTTTTCCCGTTTTTCGGTTAACCCTTACTTTGCAAAAATGCGCTGCGGAAGAACAAAACGCATATTTTTGTCGCTCGGCTCCCGGGCCAGAACTTGCCTCAACTTCTAAAACGTCTAAATTATTTTTTTCCCAAAGTGCAGCATAGCTGATGAACTGATTGTTTGGTGTTTTCAACGAAATGCCACTATCCGATAGTAAAATATCAGCAGGTGCAGCGTTTTGATAAGCCTCATTTTGTGCCGAGGCATATCCTGCCAGCTTCAATTTTAATGCACTTACGACAGCCACAACCGCCCCGCCAATAGAAGATAAGCCGTTACTGCCGCCCTGACTAGGTGCAGGTGGGAGGTTAGAATTGCCTAATTCAATATTAATTTTGTTTTTAGAAATCCCTGTTTGTTCGTGGGCAATGTTCTGCATCGAAACTCCGGTTCCGGTACCAATGTCGGTCATCGCCGTTTGTACGGTAATAGCTCCGTCTTTCTGCATTTGTATGCCTGCGCTTGCATTGCCTCTGCCGGCATTCCAAGCGCCTACAGCCATGCCATAGCCAATGCTCCAATCGCCATCAATACTTTGCGAGTGCGCTGGTTTCCTATCTTTCCAGCCTATCATTTGGGCACCTTTTTCAATACACTCGTTAATGTAGTTGGTAGACCACGGCATTCCATTATCTGGATGTTTGTCTAAGGCCAAGTTCTTCATTCTTAAAGCCACAGGGTCTATGTTAAGTTTGTAGCTCAACTCATCAATAGCACTTTCTATGGCAAAATCTCCGGTACAGTCGCCGGGGCCACGCATCCAAGTTGGTGTAGATAAATTTAGCGGAACTGTGGCTGCTTCGGTTTTCAAGTTCTCGAAATGATAAATCAGTCGGGTTACACGAGTAATGCCCTCATTAAAATTTTCGTAAACAGATGTTCCATTTTTAGCTTGGTGGTGTATGCCTACAAACTTGCCATCGGCATTAGCACCTAATTTGATTTTTTGCCAAGCCGCAGGGCGATAACCCACCGAGTGAAACATCTGTGGACGGGTTAACATCAGTTTTACTGGGCGTTTAACCTGTTTTGCCGCCATAATGCAAGCCAAGGCATGGGGCCAAACCCGTAAACCAGAGCCAAACCCGCCACCTACAAATTCGCTAATCACTTCAATGTTATCCGTTGGGATATTAAATAGCTTGGCAAAAGTACGCTGTACGCTATTTACGCCTTGGTTCTTGTCGAAAAGTTTCAGTTTATCATCAGCTTTCCATTCAGCAATGGTGGCATGCATCTCCATTGGGTTGTGCACCTCGGATTTAATGTTGTATTCGGCCTCAACTACTTGTGTAGCGTTGTTTAAGGCATCTGTATTTCCACGATCTTTTCCTGCCGCAGTAAGCTGAACGTTTTTAAGCGCCGCATCAAAATCTACGTGAGCTTCGGTTTTTTCATAGCTTGCCGTTACTAAAGATGCCGCATAAGTAGCGTCTTCTAAGGTTTCTGCAACTATCATGGCAATTGGCTGGCCTTTAAAATAGATTTTGTCGGTATGAAAAATGGCAAAACCTAATCTAGCTTCTTTAATTTTTGCTTCGTCGGCTAAACCTGGTACAAAGGGCTTATTTAAGTGTGTAATTATCTCTAGCACGCCACTTACTTGCTTGGCATTGTCTATGTTAATACTTTTAATAGTGCCAGCGGCTACAGTGCTACCTACTAACACGGCATGGCAAAGTCCGTTGACTTGATATTCTGCAGCGTATTTGCCAGCGCCAGTTACTTTGGCTACGCCTTCTACACGTCTATCGGTTGTTGCCATTAAATCAAAAGGTTCATCAAAAAATCCCATGTTTTTTTGTTTATTGTTTTTCACTTCTCGATTATCGAAGAACGATTAACGATCCAAGCATTGTTGTAAAGCAGTTTCAATAGCCCCTTTTAACATCGGGATTTTAAAACCATTATGTGCCAAAGGTTTCAAGCCTTTAATGGCGATATTTGCAGCAGCTTCGAAAGTTGCTGCATTGGCCGTTTTGCCTTTTAAATATTGCTCTGCTTGGAGCCAGCGCCAAGGTTTGTGCGCTACACCGCCAGAGGCCAATCTAGCTTCTATAATTTTATCGCCATTTAAATGCAAGGCCGCAGCTACCGAAATTAGTGCAAAAGCATAACTTTCTCTATCTCTAAGTTTAACATAAGCGCAGTTTTTAGCAAAGGGATTATCTGTAATTTCGATAGCTTGGATTAGTGCATTTGCAGGTAAATTATTGTCGCGTTCTGGCGTTGTGTCTGGTAGCCTATGAAAATCTGTAAATGCAATGGTCTGTGTTTTTCCAGCCTTATCGAGCATTTTTACGTTGGCATCTAAAGCGGCCAGTGCTACACACAAATCTGAAGGATGAACGGCTACGCATTGTTCGCTGTAACCAGCAAGGGCACTCATTCTGTTTTCGCCATTGATAGCGCTACAGCCCGAACCAGGTTGGCGTTTATTGCACGGCGTAGTTACATCATAAAAATAGGGGCAACGGGTGCGCTGTAACAAATTGCCGCCAGCACTGGCCATGTTGCGTATTTGTGGCGAAGCACCCGCTAAAATTGCTTTGGCTACCAACGGAGCTTTTGTTAAAATGCTTGGATCATTTGCGGTAGCGCTATTTCGCATCATTGCACCAATGCTAATGCCTTTTGCTGTATTTTCTACTTTATTGGGCAAAGCCGATGAAATATCTACCAAGCTTTCTGGATTGGCAATATGTTTTTTCATCAAGTCTACCAAGTTAGTACCACCAGCAATGAACTGTGTGGTACTGTTTTTCTTTGCTAAAGCCTGATTAGCCGCAGTAGATTTTGAAAATAGAAATGGTCTCATTGTGCAGCAACTTTTTGGATAGATTCTACAATTCCGTTATAAGCACCACAACGGCAGAGGTTGCCGCTCATAAACTCCTTAATTTCAGCAACAGATTTGGTATGGCCTTCGTTTACACAAGCCACCGCCGACATGATTTGCCCCGGGGTACAATAACCACATTGGAAACCATCGCACTCGATAAAAGCTTCTTGCATTGGATGAAGTTGGTTACCATTGGCCAAACCTTCTATGGTGGTTACCTCTTTGCCCGGTAAAGTGGCCGCCAAGGTAAGACAGCTGAGTACCCGCTGCCCATCTACATGAACGGTACAGGCACCGCATTGCCCATGGTCGCAACCTTTTTTGGCTCCGGTTAAGTTCAAATCTTCGCGTAGCAAATCTAACAACGTAGTTCGTGTATCCGCCTTTATAGCGTAACTTTTTTTATTGATAGAAACCTTTAACGGAATTTGCTCTTTTGGTGGTACGATAAAGTTTTTGACCTCTTCGTAAAATGCTTTTACTCCTTTAGGGATAAAAGCCAACGCACCAAGTGCCGACGAGGTTTTAAGGAAAAACCTGCGAGAAAAATTGTACTCCTGCTTCATAAAGGATGTTTATCGCTTAAGACAACGGATTTATTAAATGAAATTGTTTTGTTTGTTGGAGATATGCGTTGCGCAATCCCTAAATAAAAGTAAGAAAAATAAGTTGGGATTTGATAATCGCTCAAATTTGATACAGTAGTTTCGTTCATCATCGCGTCATTCCCGCGTAGGCGGGAATCTTAAAGGTAGTATTACAATAGCAATAGAATGATTATAATAAGTCTTCGACAAGCTCAGACTGACAAAGTGCAGAGAAGTAGCCACAGGTGCACGGATAATTTAAATCATATTATTTTATCTGTGCATCTGTGGCAAGTTTTTAACTGTTTTTTAACGATGCCATATCAATTACGAAACGATAACGTACATCGCTTTTTAGCATACGCTCGTAAGCTTGGTTAATTTCCTGCATTTTAATGATTTCTATTTCAGAAACGATACCCTTTTCTCCGCAGAAATCTAACATTTCTTGAGTTTCGGCAATGCCACCAATTACCGACCCAGCTACCGATTTACGACCCAAAATCATTGGTACGGTGTTTAACATATCTTCTAATCCGCCTAAATAGCCTACTAAAACCAAAGTTCCGTTAATGTTTAAAGTAGCTATGTAAGGATTTAGATCGTGCACATAAGGAACAGTATCGATAATCAAATCGAAGTGCCCACTTACCGCTCTCATTTGCGCTTTGTCTGTAGAAATTACTACCGTATCTGCACCCAATGCTTTGGCATCTTCAGTTTTATCTGGTGTTCTAGAAAACAAGGTAACATTTGCTCCTAAACCTTTTGCTAATTTAATGGCCATGTGACCTAAACCACCTAAGCCTATCACGGCAACTTTGCTGCCTTCTTTCACATTCCAGTGCTTTAATGGTGACCACGTGGTAATGCCAGCACATAATAATGGAGCTACCGCAGCTAAATCTAGGTTGGCAGGTACAGCCAGCACAAAATCTTCCTTAACTATTACTTTTTCTGAATAGCCACCAAAGGTTTGCCCGCCCAAGTGCAAATCTTTACCATTATAAGTGCCAATAAAACCGTTTAAGCAATATTGTTCCAAATCTTGTTGGCAGCTGCTACAGGTTTTGCAGGAGTCTACAATACAGCCAACGCCTGCTAAATCGCCTACTTTAAATTTGCTTACTTCGCTACCCACTGCGGTAATTTTACCTACAATTTCGTGTCCGGGTACTGCTGGGTAAATAGAACCACCCCAGTCGTTGCGGGCGGTATGTAAATCCGAATGGCAAACGCCACAGTACAAAATCTCAATTTCTACATCGTTTGGCTGTACTGCTCTACGGTTAATGCTCAGAGGAGCTAAATCTGCTTCGGGTGCCGTAGTACCAAAAGCTTTAACACTTGTTGTTTGCATAATTATTATTTTTGTTTTGTAGTACAAATAACGAATAATTACTACCTGTTGATTGCAAAATTCAAGTCATTTTTTCATGGTAAGTAATGAGGCTTTTAAATTATATGAGAAAAATTGAGCGATATTTTTCTAATCACGGCAGGTGTAAAAATTGAGGAAAAAGACTGTTTAAAGTAAAATTTGTTATGCTATGTACGTTGTATTAAGAAGCTATTTTGTTAATTCTCTTAATAATTTCAATACAAGCTCTGCCGTTGTGATAAGGACATTTCCAAAAGCCAGCTTTGTCTTCGTTTTTCATTATAGAATGATCTTCGTGTAAACCCCAAAACCATTCGCCATTTTTGTTGTCTTTTAAATGGTTTTTAATGAAATTCCAAACTTTAAATGTAGCGTTTAAATAATTTTCGTTACCCGATATTTGCCAAGCATTAAAAAAACCTACCATAGCCTCTGCTTGTGGCCACCAATGAAATTCGTTAATCCAATGTTGGTTAATTGGATTAAATTCGTAGACTAAGCCACCGTTTTTGTGTAGACCTTGTGAAGCCGCATCGGCCATTTTTAAAGCTAATATTTTAAAGTCCTGGATTTCTTCTTTATCATTAATTATTTCTGCAGCTTCTAGTAAAAGCCAAACAGCCTCTATATCGTGTCCAAAAGAAACCAAGTTAGATTTTACTTCCCAATCCATATTAAAAAACAATTGTAAATGCCCAGTTTCTGTATGAATGATATGATTTTTAAAGTTTGTTAAGAGTTTTTGTATGGCAATTTTTAATTGATTGTTAGGCCAAACCAGATACAGATTTGCATAAGCTTCGATGATGTGCAGATGCGTATTCATCGATTTTTTATCATTTTGATCTTTTTCGCTCAATCGCAAATTGTCTGTTGCCTGCCAATTTTGTGCGTGCGCCTCTATATAGCCACTGTTTACTTTATCGAAGCTGTGTTCTTCTATTAATTGATAAGTGCTTTTTGCTAAATCTAATTCGGCTTTGCTATTGTTTATTTTGTAATATTCGGCTAGTGCATAAATGGCAAAAGCTTGCCCGTAAACTTGCTTTTTGGTGTCTAGAGGTAGCCCTTCTGGTGTAAGCGACCAATAAAAACCTCCGTTTTTTCTATCCTGAAAAAAATCTACTAAATAGTTGTAAGCTCTATCCGCAATTTCTAGGTATGTTGGTTTTGGTTTTAATAAGTAGGCTGATGAAAAAGTGTACAATATACGGGCATTGAGCACCAATCCCTTTGGAGAATTTATGGCCTGGTTTGCGTTGTTAATTTGGCCATAAAAACCCCCAAGCTGGTGGTCTAAGGTGTGAGTAGACCACCAACTGAGCAAATCTTGTAATTCTGCTTCTAAGGCTGGTTTAAAATTTTTTAGTGCCTGCATTCAGGGGCGTGCTACTTGTCCGTTCAAATGTAAGGTGTTCTCAGTTTTTTTGGCCAAGCTTTTATTGGCATCAATAATATTAATGATGGTTTGCACCGTAGCGGCAGAGCGTAGCCCATCTTCGGGGTTGTTGGCTACGTAATCTAATAATTGTTCAATTGTACTTGTAGCTACATGTATGCGGGTGTCTGATGAAGCATAGTAAATATACACTTTGCCATCTTCATCTGCAATCCATCCGTTGCAAAACACTACGTTAGAAACGTCGCCAATTCGCTCATCTTCCTCTGGCGCAATAAGATATCCGGCAGGTTTATGAATTACTTTGGTTAAATCGTGCAAATCGGTCATGAACATATAGAGTACGTAGCGCAAGCCAGCGGCGGTATTTCTAACGCCATGCGCCAAGTGCAACCATCCTTTTTCGGTTTTGATTGGGGCCGGCCCTTGTCCGTTTTTTGCTTCGTAAACAGTATGGTAAACTTTTTTATCGATAACAATTTCTTCGTCAACCAAGGCATTTTCAATAGCTTTAGATAAGCCGAAGCCAATGCCTCCACCTTTACCTGCTTCTATAAAACTATCTTGCGGGCGGGTGTAAAAAGCATAGCAGCCCGCTACAAATTCTGGATGTAATACTACGTTTCGCTGTTGTGGCGAGTTGGTTTTAAGGTCGGCCAAGCGTTCCCAGTTCTTTAAATCTTTGGTGCGGGCAATACCACATTGAGCAATAGCAGCAGATTGATCGCCTTCGCTAGCGCTTAGATCTCTTCTTTCGGTGCAAAAAAGGCCATAAACCCAACCGTCTTCATGTGCTACCAATCTGATATCGTAAATATTAGTGTCTGGGTTTTCTGTTTCGGGCATTTCAATAGGGTAGTCCCAAAATTTGAAATTATCTATGCCATTGGGGCTTTCGGCAATGGCAAAAAACGATTTTCTGTCTATGCCTTCGACTCTTGCCATCAAAATATATTTTCCATTCCATTTTATTGCGCCTGGGTTTAACACCGCGTTGATGCCAAAGCGTTCTATCAAAAACGGATTGGTAGCCTCGTTGAGGTCGTATTTCCAATTGAAAGGAATATGCTTGGCTGTAAGCACGGGGTTTTGATAACGTTGATAAACGCCATTATTAAAATTAATTGGTGTGTTTTGTTTTTCTAGCAATTGAGTTTGCGCTGTAGCCATTTGCAAGATGCGCTCTTTGAAATTCGTGTTCATAATCTTAATCTTCTAATCTATTCCACCAGGTTCTTTTTAAAATGGTAACGATAACTGCTAAAATGGCTATAGTTACTAGCAACGGCAGGTACATACCGGTAATTAAATACATTGGAAATATGGTTAGGCACAATTGAGCAACAATACCAATGGCCACGTTAAACATATCGAGTTTGAAATTTTTGTTTTGTTGGAAAGAGGGGTTTTCTGCAGCTACTAATTGGTGTATAGGTTGCCAAAAGCCCCATGGTTTTACGGTGCTATAGAAAGATTTCAGTACTTTAATGTCGGTAGCGGGGGCGGTGTAAGTGCCAATTAAACATCCGGCTAACGATAGTAAGAAAAGTGCTGGCCACCAAAATAGCGGCAGTCCGGTAGTAACGTAAGGCATTAATAGTGCTGCGCCAACTCCCACAGCCATTCCCCAAAAAAAGCCATTGGCATTAAAGCGCCACCAATACCATTTTAAGCAGTTGGCAGCAACATAACCGCCATATAGGCCGCCTACAATCCATTGTAAAATGTTATTCACATCTTTGGTTAAAAAACCAAAGCCTATTCCTGCGGCTACTACTACAACGCCTATAATGTAATTCATGTAAATAATTTTTTTGGTTGCTGCCGCTGGATTAATGTACTTGAGGTAAATATCGTTTACAATATAGGCTTGCGCCGCATTTAAGGTGCCGCTAAACGTGCCCATAAAAGCACCCAATAATCCAGTAAGCACTAGGCCTAAAACTCCCACTGGTAAAAAGTTGTTAATTGTTGCAGGTAATATTCTTTCAAAATCGGTTACGCCATCTGGCCCTTTTAAGTACAATTGATTATAGTAGAGCAAAGCCAAAACCGTTAAGCCAGTTACCATAGAATAGCGGATTGGTAGTAGCACAATACTCACAAAACCTGTCATTTTGCTGGCTTCTTTTGGGCTGCGGGTACTTAAAATTTTCTGCATATCGTAATTTGGTGCTGGGCCTGCAAGAGAAGCAAAAACACCTTTGAGTAGCATCATCATAAAGAAAGCTCCAAACAAGCTGAAACCATCTTCTTCTATTTTTTTATTGGCCTCGGCTGCAATGGCGCTCCAATCCATATCTAATTTCCAACTAAAAAATGGGGTATTCCATCCGGTAGGTACATTAAGCTTTTGGTTTTGTAAGTGCATTATCGCAATAACACCAATGGCTATGCAAGCTAAAGTCATGATGGCATATTTAATGGCATCGCCCAAAACAATGCTGTGCATACCCCCTAAAATGGAATAGAACATGGCAAAAAGCGTAAATACAATGCCGTAAAAATGCGGTACATATTTAGCAGGTACAGTAAAAGGTATATAGTTTTGTACGTATTCCCAAGGGATAAAAATTTCAATAAATTTGCCCAAGCCAACAAAGCCATAAGCTAAGAAGCCCAAACAGCTAATTAAGGCAAATGCAATTACGATGGCGTGAGAGCCCGTTACCCCTTTTCCGGTTATTCCAAATCTTGTTTTTAACCATTCGGCGCCAGTAGTGGCGTTAGATCTTCTTAGCCATTTAGAAAGAAACATCATCATAAAAACCTGGTTAAATACCGGCCACAACCAAGGTATCCAAATGCTTTTAAAGCCGTATACGAAACAGAGTGAAACCATCCACATGGTGCCGCTAATGTCGAACATATCGCTGGCATCGCTTAATCCGAGCATATACCAAGGCAGTTTTTTGCCACCCATAAGGTAACTTTCTTTGTCTTGCTTGGCTTTGTTTTTCATGTAAAAGCCAATCATTACCATGGTAATAAGGTAAACAACAAGAATGGCAATATCTATTAGTTGTAAGTTCATCTAGTGATCTATATGTTTTTATTTGTGAGATAGCTTGTTGCGATTTATCGGAGGAGCTTGCCACGAGTAAATTATCATTACGATGTGTTAATGGTAGTTTACTCGTGAACGCTTCATTTGGTTTGGTATAGGTTTTTGGTGCTTAGCATTTTCTCAAACCATACTTTTTTGTTTTGGTAAAATTTCTTGAAGTCTTTAGCAGATGCCTGCCCTTTGTAGGGTGCGTAATAGTGCATTTTTTTTGTTGATGGCATGTAGCCTGCGTTGCGCCACACCAACACATAAGAAATAGGATAGTCTTTGATGGCTGGCCATAGTGTTCCTGTCCACCAACTTGGGTCTGGAATGTTTTCGAAACCTGTTTCTGCGAAAGCCGAAAGTTTGTTCTTTTCTGTGGCTAGTTTGGTAGTAATATCAAGTTGCTTTTTAACAGTGTTGATGAATTTTTTCTTTCCCTCAATGCCATATTGATATTGATCGAAGCTTAAAACATCTACTACATCATCTCCTGGGTAGCTTTCTAAAAATTCATTTTCGTTATCAAATTCGTTGGTGTTGTAAACCCAAATAAGGTTGTTTAACTTTTTTTGATTTTGCAAATAGTTTACGGTAAACCTCCAAATTGCTTTATACTCTTCTGGGGAGGTTGTGTTTCTTCCCCACCAAAACCATTTGCCCTTTAACTCGTGAAACGGCCTAAATAAAACAGGAATTTCTTCGCCTTTGGCATTTTTTAAGCTTTGTAAGAAAACACTAACCCTATCAAGCCAGGTTTTGAAGATTTCGTGTTTTTCGCCATTTGGTAAAATAGATTTAACGGTGTGATGAGCTGTGTCCCAAGATGAACCATTGGTAAGTGGGTTATCGGCATGCCAGCTAATGGTAATTACCGCACCTTTTTGATGCGCAGTTTTGATGTATTCACGCATTTTGTCAAAAGGTACGCCATCCAAGTTTTTTTCTCGTTGATGTTCTATTTTTCCAAGGTCCCAGCCATATACTGCAGGATAATCGTTTACGGTTTCTTTGATGTCGCTTTTGCCAGGTTCGTACTTCCAGCCAACACCATAAGCCAAATCATCTTGATGGCCAAAAAGCACCTGTTTTTTGCTTAGCTTATGGAGGTTCTGGTAAAGTGCTTTGGTGGCTTTGGTGGCATTTTTATTACTTAATTCTTGCGCATATACTTGGCAGTGGCTACTGGTAGCTATTAACAAGAGTAATAAAATTTTCTTCATAGTTTGTTTGGTTAAAAATGGTTTAGACTAAGATATACAGCAAAATTATAGGTTAGTAAAACCCTACATCATCAATAAATATTTGCGAGGCAAAGCCACTAAACTCTTGAAAAGTGATGTACTCAATAGTTGCAGGATTGCCAATGTTGATGAATGGTACTTGGTAGTCGGTCCATTTGCCTTCGTTAAGTAAGAGTTCATAGTTTCCTGCGGCAGGAGAAACTGTTATTCTTACTTTTTTGCCTTGTGTGCCTGGGCCTCCAAACATTGATATTTTAACCATGCTGTAACCTGCTGTTGAGAATTTAGAAACTAACCTGAAACGTACAGCAGAGAACGATTTATGCGTCACGTCAATGGCAGAGGTTCCTCGTCTTGTGTTGGTAGTACTGGCTAAATTAAGCGAAGTGGTAGAATACGAAGTATTGGTCCAAGAATTCTTAAAGCCGTCGTCATAAATTACATGTTTTAACCCAAAGGTTTTGGTAGCTGTTACTGAGCCTACAGGAGTGGTAATTACCACTTGCCCAAAAGTTCCGCCTGTTGGCACTTTAATTTTTACTTGAGTTTGTGTGCTAGATACAATAGTAGCTGCTACTCCATTAATGGTTACCCCGGTTATTCCCTTGTAATAATTGCCGTTAATGGTAATTTCGTCGTCAACTACACCTGCTCCAGGACTAAAATCATCGATTTGTGGGCCTGGTTGCTTAATTTGGAAGTTTAGGGTTGCTGTACCATATTTGGTGGTTACTTTAATTGGATTGTTGATTGGATCTGTAAGGTTGGCCGGAATTTTTACGGTAATGGTGTTATCGTCAGCGTAGGTTAGCGAGTCGGCAGCCAAAGTACCATTGAAATCTACTTCCGAAGTAGTGCTCAAATTGGTGCCCTTGATGATGATCCACTCGCCATAACCGATAGATTGCAATGAGGTATTTCTGTCGTTAAGGGTAGTTACCGAACTTAAGGTTGGCGGAGCGGTGTTTTCGCTGTTATCTTTTTTACAAGCACTAATAGCCATAAATGTGAGCAAAATTATGCTTGCATTTATATGTTTTTTGATCATTTTCATCTTGAAAAAATTTCGTAAATTACCAATTAGGATTGTTTTTGCCTTTTAGGGCAGTGTTTGAGTTGATTTCGTTGAGCGGTATAGGAAGCAACAAATTTTTTGCTTGACGCACTTTCGAGATGTTGTTCTGTCCGGTTCCAATTTTATTCATTACTTGCAAGTAAATTCCCCATCGCATTAAATCAAAGCGCCTAATGCCTTCCATGTTAAATTCTCTAGCTCGTTCTGCCAATACAAAACTGCGGAACTGCTCTGGTGTCATGTTGGCTGGTGCATAAGCTTCTGGTACTGGTATTGGGGTTTGCGGTAGTGGCGGAGCTGGCGTGTATAAAGGAAAGGAGCGAAGCCTCACTTTATTTAGTGCTGCATAGGCACTGCTATTTGCCCCATTAATTTCGTTTTCAGCTTCGGCTATCATTAAATAAACCTCCGAATAACGCATTAGGGGGTAAAAAGCATCGCTATTAGCCACACTCGGATCTGCTACACTAGCGTATTTAATGGTGTAGGCACGTTCTGCGGTTGTGCTTCCTGTATTGTTATAGGTAATGCCGCCCACCACTTTGTATTGTGCCGCTTGCCACGATGGGTAAAAAATATAAGTACCTTGCAGTGTTTGATAATTATGGGTAATGCCATCTAGCACCCGTTCGTCTAAAACATCATAGTCGTTGTAATGGTTATTGGTAGTCCAAACGGCGCCTACACCAAAGGTAGAGCGAGCTGAGAAATAGTTATGAAGGTTATTAATGAATACAGTGCCAGCCAAAGATTGTAACTGCCACATTTGTTCTTTATTGTTTCTGCCGGCTATGCTCCATAGTTCTTTCCAGCTTTCTGTGAGGGAGTATTTTTCACTGTCAATTACTTCTTGTGCTTTGTCTCTTGCTAAGGTGTAATATGCTCTAGCATCTAAACCTTCTAAGCCTGCTACCACATTTTTGGTATAAGTGTAGTAGCCATTGTCTGTTCCGCCGCGTACGGTAATACTGCCCGTAGATGCTCCAGAGGCCATAGTTAGGTAGGTTTTGGCTAAAAAAGCTTTGGCTACTCCTTGGTTTACTCTGCCTGGTTCGCCAGCTTTGGCATGTCCCAATTGGAAAAGATTGGTTTCTGCTGCCTTAAAATCTGCAATCACTACTTCGTAAGTTTCTTTTACGGTAGCTCTTGGTACATTGGTTTCTGGATTGCTAGCCGATAGCGCTTTTAGTTTGATAGGCACGCCGCCATACAGTTGTACAAGTTGGAAGTAAGCCCAGCCACGTAAAAAGTAGGCTTCTCCCATGATACGTTTCTGGATATCGGGATCAATATCGGTAATGTTAGGGACGTTCTCTAAAACCGTATTTGCTCTGGCAATCATCGCGTAGCAGCCCACCCAAGGACCATCAACACCCCAGTAAGATTGCGGGTTGCCAGCACCAGTAGTGCCTAAATACCAATCGGCCCCAGATACGTGGTCATCGTCTAGTACGGTCATGTTCCAAAACGGTTGTTGAAATAATTCCCAAGAGTACAGTTCGTTATAAACGCCGTTAATGGCGGCTCTGGCATCGTTTTGGTTATTGTAAGAGTTTTCTGGCGAATAAAAAGAGTAGGGTTTTTCTTCTAAAGCTTTTTTGCATGAACTAGTGCTTAACAAAGCTAAGCCGAAAACTGATGCCATAAGATAGGTTGAAATCGCTTTCATTTGATTATTTTGTTAAGGTTAAAAATTACAACGTAAAGAAAAATTGAAGGTTCTGTTGTTTGGGTATCCGCCTAAATCTACACCAAATAGGGCTGGATTATCTCCGTAGCTGTTCATCTCTGGGTCGAAACCAGAATAATTGGTAAACGTTAATAGGTTGTTTACCCCTACAGCCACCCGCATTCTCGAAATTACGGTAGATTTTAGGGGAATGTCGTAACCTAAAGTCACGTTTTTAATCCTAACGAAACTACCATCTTCAACAAATCTTCTGCTAAACAAAAGGTTTCTAAAGAACTGACGCATAATTTTCGGGCCAGTAGCATTGCTGTTGTCTTGGCCCGCAGTCCAAGCGCCATCGGCCATTTCTTGGGTTATGTTTTTGTTGGTGCCCAGGTTAGCATTAAACCTAGTGTTCATGTTAATAATATCGTTGCCTTGTACACCATTTACAAATACACTTAAATCAAATCGCTTGTATTTAAAGTTATTGGTAAAACCAAAAGTGTAATCGGGGTTTACATCGCCAATAAAGGTTCTATCGCTTTGCGACATACTTGTTGGGTCGCCGTCTAGGTTCTTATACTTGATTTCTCCGATGGTGCGTAAAATAATAGCATTGCCTTGGTTAGTGTACTGGGGGTCGTTTCTTACTTCGGCTTCATTGTCGTAGTAGCCATCCTCTACATAGCCGTAAAGCGCACCTATGGGTTTGCCCACCGTTTGTATAAATGGCGCATCGCAGTAGAAATGTTGCGGGCATATTGCTCGGTTACATCGGCGCTTAGGCTTAATATTTTATTTCTGTTAAAGGAGATGTTAAAATTTGAATTCCACTCGAAATCTTTGGCTTTAACTACTGTTCCGTTTAAGCTAATTTCTAAACCTTTGTTTTCTATAGAGCCAGAATTTACCAGTTTGGTTTTAAAACCTGTAGATGATGGAATGGTTAGGTTCTGCAATAAGTCGTCGGTTATTTTTTTGTAAGCTTCTATGGTTAGGTTTAGCCTATTTTTAAATAGACCCACATCTATACCAAGGTTGTAAGCACTGGTAGTTTCCCATTTTAGTTTCTCATTGGCCGGGCCAGCAAATATATCGTTAGCTAAACCTGTTTGTACAGCGCCGCCAAAAACATAGTTGTAAACACTCAATTTTGCTAAAGATGCATAAGATCCTATGCCTTGGTTCCCTGTTTTTCCATAGCTGAAACGTAATTTTAAATCGCTGATGGTTTTTATGTTCTTCATGAAATCCTCGTTAGAGATTTTCCAAGCGGCTGCGGCCGATGGAAAACCTGCCCATTTGTTATTCTTGCCAAATTTGCTAGAACCATCTTGGCGATATGATAATGTTAAGAGGTAACGATCATCAAAACTGTAGTTTGCACGTCCTAAAAATGAAATCAAGGTAGATTGATAGCGATTGGTAACTACCAGCATAATTACTTCGCCGGCAGCAAGGTTTTCATTTTGTAGGTTATCGTTAGGGAAGGTTTTTGCTTCGGCTCTTTTGCTCTGTCCGTTGGTGCGTTCAAAAGTTCCTGCACCCATTACGTTCAAACTGTGTTTTTCAATTTTTTTGTCGTAAGTAAGAATGCTCTCAGAGGTAATGTTATTCCAAATGTTATCAGCCTTTAAGCCCCATCCTCTCATGGAGAAGCCTTCATAAACGCTTGTTGGATAATATTGGTCTCTCGCACTATTAGAATAGTTGAAACCTACATTCTGCCTAAATTTGAAATTATTCAAGAATTTGGCTTCCAGATAGTTGGAAGAGAAAATATTTAAGCCCCTTACTTTATTCAATACATCGTTTACATAGATGTACGGGTTGGTTATAAAAGCATCTCCTACACCATCGTAAGCAATAGGGTCTGAAATGGTAGAAGGAAAGGTTAGTGCCGAGCGAATTACTCCAGCACTTGCCGCATCAGATTTATCTGTGCCTGTTTTTACGCCGTTGGTTAGGGTGCTGGCCAATGAAGTGCTGGTTCCGATTTTAAAGGTTTTGCTAATGTTCCTGCCTAAGTTTAGGCCTAAACCAAATCTGTTATAGTCTGAATTTTGGATGGTTCCTTCTTGGTCTAAGTAATTAAAAGTGATACTGTGTGTACCAGCATCGGTACCACCATTGATATTTACCGAATAGTTTTGGTACAGGCCGCTGCGAAAAATTCTATCTTGCCAATTGTTATTGTCGCCAATAAAATCCTGTGGTCCTTTGTCATAATAGGTTTGTCCGGGGTTGTTTGGGTCTGGAACATTTTCGCCCCTGTAAGGCAGGGTGTAAGCCGTACCTGTGTAAATGTTAGAGTTGGTGTAGGCCAAGTTCTGATAGGCCGCATATTCGGCGGCATTCAAAACATCCAGTCTTTTAGAAACCTGCGCCATTCCTGCTGTAAAGTTTGCTTCAATTTTGTCTTTGCCACTTTTCCCTTTTCTGGTAGTAATTAAAACTACGCCATTTGCACCACGAGAACCATAAATTGCAGTTGCCGAAGCATCTTTTAAAATATCGATACTTTCAATATCATCTGGGTTGATGAAAGACATGGCGTTAAGCGTTTGTTTTTCGTCATCGCCTATTGACATAGGAGTAGAACCAGAACTAGAGTTGTTAAACGGAACACCATCAATCACATATAGTGGCTCAGTGCCGCCTAAAAATGAGTTAGATCCTCTAATTCTAATGCTTAAACCTGCACCTGGGGCACCATCGTTTTGCGTAACGTTTACACCAGCAATCTTTCCCTGCATGGCTTGCAAAATATTGGTTGGAGCATCTCTAATAAATTCTTCTCGTTCCAATCTGGTTACAGAACCTGTTAGGTCGCTCTTTTTAACAGTGCCATAACCCACCACAACAATATTTGATAATGTGGTGGCACTTTCTTTAAGCCTGATATTGAAATTTGTGGTACTGCCAATAGCTACTTGTTGTGGTTCCATCCCTAAATAAGAGAATACCAAGGTTTGCGCATTTGCTGGCGCCATAAGGCTAAAATTTCCATTCTCGTCTGTAATTGTAGAAATTTTTGAATTTTTGATACTTACAGAAGCACCTGGAAGTGGAGTACCGCTTTCGTTCACTAGCTTTCCTGTTAACTTTTTGTCTTGTGCCAAACACAAGGTAGTGGTTAACATACATACAAATACTGCCAATAAAATAGTGGTTAGTTTATTAAGCATAAATATATTATTTGGTTGATATCAAAATTAGTCTTCATTGTGCTGCAATAAGTAATACTATTTTATCCATTTGTAATGTTTTTATCGCTTCAATATCAGTTTTAGTAATCCTGTGTGGGTTTGCGTATTTGTAATAGCCTTTTTTATTGATGAATAGGGTTTTTAAAGCCTATCTTTGGTTATGATATTATTTTATCTTTAAAGTTGTTTTTATATTCATTTATGCTATGCAATCAAATATAATCAAAGAAATTACGCCGCTTACTCCCGGCGATTGCTTTACCATTTTTGAACGGAAAAAGCAAGATTTTGATTTTCCATTACATTATCACGAAGAAATGGAACTGAACTATATTGTTAATGCCAGTGGGGCTCGCAGGGTAGTAGGAGACCATATAGAAGAAATTGGCGATATAGAATTGGTGCTTGTTGGCGCTAATTTGCCCCATGTTTGGGAAACTCATAAATTAAATGGAAAGGAAATTCATGAAGTTACCATTCAGTTTCATAAAGATTTGTTCGATGAAAAATTTTTGCGACGTAATCAGTTACGAATCATCAGAGACATGTTTGAAAAAGCAAAGTGCGGTATTCTTTTTTCTGAAGAAACAGCCAAGAATATTGGTCCACGTTTAATTAAGCTTAACAAGCAACACGGTTTCGATTCTGTGTTAGAGCTGATGTCTATTTTACATGATCTTTCTAGCTCACGTAGTATGCGTACCCTTTCTGATTCTACTTTTAGCCAGGCTGAGTTTTCTTACAGTAGTAGAAGGGTAGAGAAGGTAATGGAGTATATCAACCTTAATTTTGATAAGCAAGTGTCTTTAGCTGAGGTAGCCCGTATTGCCAACATGACAGAGGTGTCTTTCAGCAGGTTTTTTAAGAATAGAACGGGCGTAAGTTTTATTGATAGTTTAATAGAAATACGTTTGGGGCATGCTTCCAGGAAATTAATTGATACTACCGAAGCGGTATCAGAAGTGGCTTATAATTGTGGTTTCAATAACATTTCCAACTTCAATCGTATTTTCAAAAAGAAGAAGGGGTGTACGCCTAAAGAGTTTAGAGATAACCTTTCGGGCCATCGCATATTTGTTTAAAGAAAATTGGTGGTTTATTGAGCGATGTGTCATGTTGAGCTTGTCGAAACATTTTCTCATCATTAGTTTTCGAAAAGCTCCTTTAGCCTAACATTAGCATAAAAAATCAAGTTCAACCAAATCAACATAGATATATGAGACGATTATTTCAGCTTTGCTTAATTTTAGTAGGCTTGCAGGTTTCTGCTACGGAAGGCAAATTTTATGAAGCCAACCATCGCTTTGTGCAATACACGGGCAGGTTTGATTATAGCAACCCTGCAAGGCCCAAAGCTTGGGCATCTGGCGCTTATGTGCAAATTAAATTTAGTGGTAGCTTTTGTTCCGTAAAAATTAATGACGAAATGTTGTGGGGTACGGTGCTCAACTATTTGGAAATAAAAGTAGATGACCAGCCGGCTTATCGCATTCGACTTACGGTAAAGAAAACACCATAGTTTTGGCCAAAAATCTCCCAAAGGGAAACCATACTGTGCTCATTTGTAAAAACTCGGAGGCAGAAAACGGTTATATTGAAATTGTGGGTTTTAATTGCAAAGAGTTATTAAAGCCCGATGCCAAACCTGTACGTAAGATGGAATTTATTGGCGATTCTATTACCTGTGGTGCAGGAAGCGACGAAAGTGAAGTGAAATGCGAAACGCCAGGTGCTTCGTGGCACGATCAGCACAATGCTTACTTTGCCTATGGCCCTACAACTGCCAGGAGTTTAAATGCACAATGGCACCTTTCTTCGGTTTCTGGCATTGGCTTAATGCATAGTTGCTGCGATAAAAAAATAGTAATGCCACAAGTTTTTGATAAGATAAACTTAGCAAAAGATACCATAGCGTGGGATTTTAGTAGGTATCAACCCGATGTGGTCACTATTTGCTTAGGGCAAAACGATGGCATACAAGATTCGGTAAAATTTACTACTGCCTATATCCACTTTGTGAAACGGTTGCGCAGCTATTGCCCTAAATCTAAATTGATATTGCTGAGCAGTCCAATGGCAAACGAAAAGCTGAAGGCTGCTTTAGTAAAATACATTAACGCAGTAACAGAATCGCTCCGTAAAGAAGGAGAAAATAATATTGGCAGTTTCTTTTTTGCCAAGCAATATCGTAGTGGTTGCGGTAGCCATCCGTCTTTGGCAGAGCACAAGCAAATTGCGGCAGAATTATCCAATTACCTTAAAAAAGAAATGAGTTGGTAGGCGAATATGATTTTGGCTGATCTCTCAGGGCAAACGCATTAAAATATTTTTGTCTTGCTAAACAGGCTTTCCACTTTTTTCAGTAGCTTTTATGTTTTTAACGGTCTTCTAGCTTGCTTCGCAGGTTTCTTGATAAAAAGTGGAGCAAACCCGAGCTTGCGAGCGCATGAATACCATTAAAAACATATTTACTAATGATTAAATCAAGGCTTGTATCTATTTTGGTAAAAATTCGTCGAACCACTCTCGAAAATAATTTAAGGTCTTACCCTTTATTTTGGCCACCACACGACTGAAAATTATTTTGTGCAATGCAACTTGGGCGGAACTATAGGTGGTTTCAACGATTTTTCCTCAAAATATCTACTAGGCCAATCCATGCTTGGCTAAGGTTGTGCTATTATTTGAGTGACAACCTAACATAATGTTTAATTTTAATGTGTTTGCCCTAGCTGATGCCTCCTGTTTTTTGCTACTTAGGCTTCAACCTCGTATCTTTCCACATCCATGGATTTACAAAAAAGTACCACAGCACCGATAATTTCAACCAGCAATCGTATCAAAGCCATTGTTGGCGGTTCTGTAGGTAATTTGGTAGAATGGTACGATTGGTATGCCTATGCTGCCTTTGCTATCTATTTTTCAGCGTCATTTTTTCCTAACGGAGATCAAACGGCCCAGTTGCTAAATACCGCAGGCATTTTTGCAGTTGGTTTTTTAATGCGCCCAATAGGCGGTTGGCTGTTTGGCACCATAGCCGATAAGGTGGGTCGCAAAAAAGCAATGACCACCTCTGTTTTACTAATGTCTTTTGGTTCGTTGCTCATTGCTTTAACACCTAACTATGCAACTATTGGCATTTTTGCACCTATATTGCTATTAGTTGCTCGGTTGTTGCAGGGGCTAAGCGTTGGCGGCGAATACGGTGTTTCGGCTACTTATTTAAGCGAAATGGCAACAGCCGATAGAAGGGGCTTTTATTCGAGTTTTCAGTATGTAACGTTGATAGGAGGGCAGTTAACCGCATTGGGCATTCAGCTTATTTTGCAAAAATGGATTTTAACCAATGCACAATTGCACGAATGGGGCTGGCGCATTCCCTTTGTAATTGGAGCCGTACTTTCGGTAATTGCATTATACCTCAGAAAGAGTTTGCACGAAACAGAATCGTTTGAAAAAAGTAGCGAAAAGTTGCGGGAACAAAAAAGTAAAAAAGGTTCGGTAGGAGAGCTGTTGAAACACCCCAAAGCGTTGCTTACAGTAGTTGGATTGACCCTCGGAGGTACGCTGGCATTCTACACTTATACCACTTACATGCAAAAATTTTTGGTAAATACTGTGCTGCTGAGTAAGCAAGAGGCAACGTTAATCTCCTTTCTGTCTTTGCTCATTTTTGCCTGTTTACAACCATTTTTTGGCTTGCTTTCTGATAAAATTGGCCGTAGGCCTTTGCTGCTGGGTTTTGGCATTTTGGGTACGCTGTTTACTGTGCCGTTGTTAACAGCTTTGGGTAAAACCACCAACTTATGGGAAGCATTTGCCTACCTCATTGCCGCATTGATTATCGTTTCTGGATACACGTCAATTAATGCAGTGGTTAAAGCAGAATTGTTTCCAACCAATATTAGAGCATTGGGCGTTGGCTTACCCTACGCTATTACGGTAGCGGTTTTTGGTGGCTCTGCCGAATACGTGGCGCTGTGGTTTAAGCAGCATCAGGTAGAACATTATTACTATTGGTATATTACCGGTTGTATCGCTTTCTCATTGATTGTTTATATTTTCATGAAAGACACCAAGAAAAGTTCATTGTTGAATAAAGACTAGTGCGTTAAAAAATCTTCTTCTTGTGATTGGTGTTATTACCATAACTGTTCGGAACAATTTATATCTATTGATTTAGGATAAAGATTAGCCAAAATAGTTATCTTTTCAGATGTATAGACGCAGTCCAAAGCTTTTTGTTCTTTGTGTCTTTGTGGTTAATTATTTTTTCCTGTGGTGGGTGTGATTGCTATACCATACCACATGCCTAATTCAAACTGATTGGTAATAATACCAACCAGAGTTTAAGGCAAACTTCGTTATGGTTTACTTTACGTTAATAATTTCACTAAAGGTTACTTTTCCGTCAAAATCATACTGTGCAAGCCTTACATATACATGCTTTCCAGATTTAAGATTTCCCTCAAAAGATTTAGCATCGCCTTGGTCTTTAGTACAAGATATCAAGGTAATAATGGCTAATGTAAATATGCCAAATTTAATGTACCTGTTGCGGCTTGCTGGTAAGAGTAGCAAACCCAATAAACCAAATCCTGCAATTGCAATATCAGTAAAGCTATAATTAAAAGAATAAGAAAGCGGGGTCGACGATGAACCGTCCTTAGATTTAGATAACACAGTTCCTAAGTCTGTCCATTTGCTGCCGTTTGTAGAAGCCTGTACTATGAAATGACTATTGTTTTGCTCTGATGTGGTAGACCATTCAAACTTTATAAAACTTCCGTTAGATTTTGCGCTAAAGCCATCAAGAGATACTGGTAGCACTGTAGTGGTATAAGGTCCGCTAAATTGAGTGAGTGACCCGCATCCGTATCCTGAGTCTTGCCATGTGCCTATTCCCAAAGCTGGGGGATTAGGGGAAGTATTGGTAGTGTTATAATGTAATAAATCATTAAAAATTTCGTCTGATTCTAATGCTGCGATTATTTCCCATCGGTTGTTGGATATGCTCCACACCACTTTGGCAGGAGCCCCACAGCATGAAAGGAGAGTTTTATAGGTGTTGTGTCCAGCTACAGTGCCATCTGGAGACCAAGTATCAGTAGTAAGGATGCAACCTCCAGCATCTTTTGCAGTAATTTGTGCCGTTACATCATTTGCATTGATGATGAAAAGTAACGTAATTAATGAACAAAGACGTCCAATTGCTGTATAAATCAAATATTTTGATAGTTTTTGCATCATAAATTAAAATTCAGTAGTTACACATTTTAGTCTTTAAGTATTAAAGGTAGTACAACTTTTGGTTTTAAACTGAAAAATTATAAATTAAATGCGGATAATAAATTTCGCTGTTTGCATCTTCCTATAGCAGAGTAAAACCTAAGTAGCCTAAAACCAAAAAAAGCCCAACTTTCGTTGGTCTTTTGCCTGTTAGCGAGGTTGAGAGTTTATACGAACTTTTAACCGCTATTGTTCCTGTGCTTGGTGTTATTACCATACCATATCACAACCAGAGGTTGAGTAGTGCGATAAAAAATCTTCACTAAAACAAAATCGTACAATGCGTTTTTTACTTCGTAATTTTACAAACGCATTTCTAAAAGCTAGCAACGGATGAATCAACCGCCTACCCATATCGATACCACTAAAAAGCTGCTGCCCATCATCTTGGCGACATCCATTTTTATGCAGATGTTGGATTCTACCATCTTGAATACTTCGCTGCCAACCATTGCCCAAGATTTAAACGAATCGCCGCTTAATATGCAGAATGCCATTATCAGCTATGTGCTTACCCTGGCACTTTTTATGCCGGTAAGTGGTTTTTTGGCCGATAAATTCGGTACGAGAAAGATTTTTATCGCCTCGCTCATCTTGTTTGCAGCGGGCTCTCTGTTTTGTTCGCTTTCGCAAAATTTAATGCAATTGGTGTTTGCCCGTGTTTTACAAGGTATTGGTGGTAGCTTAATGACCCCCGTGGGCAAATTGGCACTCATTAAAACTTTTCCTAAAAACGAGCTGCTCAAAGCCATGAACTTTGCCATTATCCCCGCTTTAATTGGTCCGGTTTTGGGGCCATTGGTGGGTGGCTATATGGTAGATTACCTTTCTTGGCATTGGATTTTCCTCATCAATATCCCTATCGGTTTAGTTGGTATTATTTTGAGCATCAAATACATGCCCGATTATAAATCTAGTATCATAGATTTTGATTTGAAAGGTTTCTTGATTTTTGCGGCGGCTTCTTTATTGCTATCTATAGCTTTAGAAATGTTCGGCAACACGGCACACATTACCCCCGTGCTATCGGTGTTTTTTCTTGGTTTTTTAATGTTGTATTTCTACTATAGGCACGCAAGCCGAGATAAGGATGCTATTTTTCCGTTGAACTTGTTTCAAGTACGCACTTTTAGGGTGGGTATTGTGGGTAGTTTGGCTACGCGTTTAGGCATTAGTTCGGTGCCGTTGTTGCTGCCTATGATGATACAAATTGCCTTTGGACAATCGGCAGTTACCTCTGGTTGGATTGTTGCGCCAATGGCACTTACCGCTATGTTGGCCAAGTCTAAAGTCATCAAAATCCTCAACAAATTTGGTTATCGTACCACCTTAATGGTCAATACTTTTATGATTGGGGTTTTAATTTGTTGCATGGCCATCCCAGTAATCGATAATTCCATTTATTGGTATATGCCTATCATCGCTTTGCTAGGTTTTTTCAATTCTATACAATTTACGGCCATGAATTCTATCTCTATTGCCGATTTACGGCATTACCATACTAGTAGTGGTAACTCTTTGGCTTCGGTAAATCAGCAGCTGGCCATTGGTTTTGGCGTTGCATTTGGTCTAATTGTATTGAAAATTTTTCAAGGCGATGTAAAATTGATCCATAACGAAATCCACAATGCTTTTCGCTATACGTTTTTGGTTATTGGTGGCTTAACCATCCTATCGGGATTGGTTTTTAGGAGGTTGCATTTTAAGGATGGAGAAAACATGAGGGCAAAGGAATAGCAACAGTTCTTGTAAAGCCTGCTTAAAAATTTTGATTAATTTTGATGTAAAGATTTTTAAAAAATGAAAAGCAACAACGAAAAAGTGTACAAAATGTCTTTTGCTAGTGTATACCCGCATTACGTTACCAAGGTAGAAAAGAAAGGCCGTACCGTAGCCGAACTAAATGAAGTAATCTATTGGCTAACTGGTTACAGCGAGAACGCTTTACAACAACACATTGATACCAAAACTAATTTCCAGGACTTTTTTGCAGAAGCTAAGTTAAATGAAAATGCCACCAAAATTACGGGTGTAATTTGCGGCTATCGTATCGAAGAAATTGAAGACGAAGTAATGCGCCAAGTGCGTTACCTAGATAAACTGGTTGATGAGCTGGCCAAAGGGAAAGCAATGGAAAAGATCTTGAGAAAATAAAGAGGCGAACCATCCAGTTCGCCATCTTATTCTTACTAACCTGTTTTTTACATTTTATGCCGTTTTATAGCGGTAATTAGCATTATTTAATGTAAGCAGCAATTTTCTTGTTTACATCTTCGCCCCGTAAATCTTTAGCTATGATTTTTCCGCTCGGGTCTATCAAGAAATTTTGCGGAATGGCTGAGATGCCAAACCTTACCGCTACCTCGGTTTTGAAGCCTTTAACGTCGCTTACTTGTGTCCAGGGTAGTTTGTCTTGTTCTACTGCTTTTAACCAAGGTTCTCTTTTATCGTCTAAAGAAACGCCTACAATTTCAAAGTTTTTGTCTTTTAGTTCTCCGTAAGCTTTTAATAGGTGTGGGTTTTCTGCTCTACACGGTACGCACCAACTAGCCCAAAATCTACCAACACATATTTTCCTTTAAGAGACGATAATTTAAACTCGTTTCCTTTAACATCAGGCAATGTAAAATCTACTTGTTTACCAATGGCAATGTTTTTTGCCTTGTTGTACTTGTCGGTTATTTTTTTGCCAGTAAAGCTGGCAAGCACTCTTTTGCTCAAACTGTTGTAAATGGGTTCAAACTTTTCCAAATCAACCACAGCCATTCTATTGCCCAAAACTAAATCTGCGGTCATGTACGAGTCTGGGTTGTTTTTAATGAAATCATCTAATGTTGATTCCATTTTAGCCATCACAGGTTTTGCATCTTCTGAAATCTTTTTAAGCTCCACAGAATCTTTCGCCGCTCTAGCTTTGTAAAAACGATCTACTATTTTTTTGTATTCGGCTTGTAATGGGTCCATTTGTGCATGATAGGCCAAGTTTTCGGCTTGTACTTTAGTGCCAGAAATGGTTGCGGTAGCAATTTTATCTGTGCCAGCAACAACCGTATTTCCTTTTTCGAGATAGAATTCTTGATAATCTACCATTCTTCTCTTGCTCGTATCTTTTACAATAGGCTTAAGTTCTAAATAAGCCCTGTTGCCGTAGGCTGTTGTTCCCGAAATGGTAAATTTGCCATTCATAACATTAGCACTATCCTTAGCGCTTTTGCCTTCGCTGTTGGTAAATGACAGCAAAATCATTTTGTCGTTTCCAACGCCAGAAAGGGTGCCAGTAATGTTAAATTTATCTTGCGCCTTTGCGCTAATTGCAGATGATATTAATGCAGCTAAAATTATTTTTTTCATATCAGTTCTAATTCGGTGGGTATTACTTGATGTAATTTTTTAATAATTCGGTAAGATTTTCGCCTCTTAAATTCTTGGCCACAATCACACCGGTGGGATCTAACAAAATATTTTGTGGTACCGAGTTGATGCCGTACATTACCGCCACCTCGTTTTTCCAATATTTTAAATCACTTACGTGTATCCACGGCATGCCATCAGTTTCAATAGCTGCCAACCATTGTTCTTTTCCGGCATCAAGAGATACGCTAACAATTTCAAATTTATCTCCTTTAAGTGCATTGTAAGCTTTTACCACATTGGGGTTTTCTGCTCTACAGGGTACACACCAGCTCGCCCAAAAATCTACCAACACATATTTCCCTCTTAATGAGGATAGGGTAAAAGGTTTGCCATTTTGGTCGTTTTGCGTAAAATCTGTTGCTTTAGAACCTTCTTGGCGGCGTTTGCCAATCTCAATTTTCTCTAAAGTACGTTTGCCCAGTGGCGATGATTTTAGTGCAGCAGAAAAGCGGTTAAAAAGCGGCTCTTCTTCTTTAGCTACAAATTTGCTATCGAGTATGTAAAGGTTGTAGGCAGATAAGCCAGCGTAAGAGTTCAGGTGGCTTTCTACAAATTTTCTGTTAGTGTTTTTAATTTCTGCAACCAGCATAGAAACGGCATCCCCGGCTTTTTTTCTAATTTCTATAGGTTTCTCAAACTGTCCATCTTTATTTTTCTTGCCATACTCTTTTTGTAGCGACATGATTTTTTCAGTCAACGGTTTAATCATCGCTTCGCGTTCGCTATTTTCTTTTTCAGCAACCGATCCCGTAACAAGGGCATTTGCTAAGGTGCTTTTACTTTCTAAAGTAATTTTTGAGTTTTCTAGGATAAAACTGATGTAATCTCTTTTCCCGGTAGTTGTGGGCCTAACGGCAAGTATTACATCTTTAGGTTCGTCCAAAGTTCCGGTAAACTGAAATTTTCCATTCTTCACTTCAGTAGAATCAGTTTCTACCCAAGCACCGTTTTTAAGGAATGTGAGGTAGGCTTTTGTAGGTGTTTTTACAGCTGGTAGTTTACCCGTAAGGATGTAAGATTGTTGGGCTGCCGCCAAAAATGGCAGCAGCGACAACATTAAGAATAATTTTTTCATTTGTGTGTTTTATGTGAATTAGTTAGAATGATTAATTCCTCAGTAGAATGCCAGCCACAAAGCCAATGCTAAAGGTGTTAGAGTATGGTGTGGCAGCCAAAATAGTAAAACGCACATATCTACCGGTAGCTGGTGCTGGTAAATTTAATGTTTGCTTTTTAGCTGCGTTATTAACGTCTATCGCATAGGTTCCTCTATCGGTCCAATTGGTGTTGTCTGTACTGGTTTCTATTTTAGCAGAGGTAGTATAACCTCCAACAGCTGGGGTTACTGCAGTTGGGAAGAAGTAATCTAAACCAGAAAAGGTAACGTTGCGGCCATAATCAATGTTGATCCATTGTGGCAAAGCTGCGGTTGTAGCACTGGCCCAATAGGTTCCACTGATATTTGCGTCTATGGCTCTGCTGGCTGTATTTGTACCTGCAGTTGAAGAGGCCGTAGCGGTAGGTGCGTAGCCAGTATGGTCTACATATAGTGCTTCGCCCGTATTGAAAACATAATACACTACTCTTCTTGTTACCGGGTCTTGTGGCTTTCCATCAACAGAAGTAATGGTTAAAGGTAGCACGTAAAGTACTAAGTGGTCTTAAAGTAGTTTGGAAACTAAGGTTAAGCACCGCTGCTTCAGAAACATTGCTCCCGGCCGGAATGGCCACTATGGGCTTGTAAAACAAATAACTCTTAGTGGGAAGTAGTATGGCACTATTGCCATATTTTAACCTGTAATCCACAATTTTGGTAGTATCTGGCGCAAATGTCACATAGTGTACGTCAGAAGAAGCGCCCCCTTGTAATGTCGCTTTCATTTCAGTGCTTATCAATGTAACTTCTTTGATATTCAGGGAAGTCGTTACTACATCTGTAGTCGCGGGTAGGTCAAAAGTTACACGCCCTTCTTCTAGCGCTTCTCGGCCAGCATTATCTTTTTTGCACGATATAATTGACAATGCCATCACGCACACTGCCAGTATATTTAATTGATATGTATTCATCTCTAGTGTATTAATGTTATGGGTTTTGGACCATGTCTGGATTGAATGCCAATACCTGTATCGGTATCTGCAGTGTGTATTTATTACTATGAGGTTCTAACCTAGCTATTTCCACATTCTGAGCTGTGGTTCTAATGATTACTGGCATCCTGTTTTCTGTATCCAGCCTGCGCATATCAAACCATCGTAAACCATGAAAAGGTAATTCTCGTCTTCGTTCCTTTAGTATCTCATCTAGTATCTCATTTTGGTCGGTAGAGCTAAAATCTCTGCTAGTAATAGGTGTGCCTGTGAGACGATTTCTACGAACCTCATTTAAGTGGCTAAGCGCATTGGTTAAGCTATTTGCTCTTGCTGCACCTTCGGCTGCAATTAAGTGCATTTCTTGTACAGATGTGCCAGAGTTGGTTAACTGAAAAGCAGGGGTAACTGCAGCTGCATAAAACGAAGTTCCACCTCTGGCCGTACTTGCCCAGTTATAATACAAAACCGTTCTACGGGCATCGTTACTTGCAAATAGATTTTTTAATTCTGCAGAGATAGATAGCCCATAAGCAGCAGATGACCGCCCATAGATCACATCTGGATGGGAAACCACATTGGTGGTGGTTGGGAAAGTTGCAGCATTGGTATAGTCTATCATAACGGCACGGGTATTAGTTAAAGCTAATTCAGCGTATCGTAGCGCTTCTGCATATTCTCTTCTGTATAAATAAACACGAGCTAATACGCTGTAAGCAGCCCCTTTAGAACCCCTAAATCTTGCATTGCTATTATCTTGAGGAAGGTTTGGGATAGCCTCGTTGATATCGTCTATGATATGTTTATAGATTTCGGCAACTGTGCTTCTTGGAGGAGATTTCTTACTCACATCATCAGACGTAACGAAAGGAACAGCCAAATCGGTAGCAGCTGTTGCTGCATCATAAGGCTTACCATATTCGTTAACCAAATAAAAATAAGAATGCGCACGCCCAAGCAAAGCTTCTGCCCTTAGACTTTTTTTCTGAGAATCTGTGCCTCCCTGTGCTGCATCAATACCTAATAATACCGTGTTAAAAAGGTTAATTCGGTTGTAATGCTCTCCCCATAAATACGCAAGCGAGTTCACATCATTGGTAAACTGTGGCGCCCAGGTGTAAATAAGGTCGCCAAGGGAAGTAGGCGGATTGTTGACGGTAACTAAATCGATATTGTCCGTCATTAGATTCAAAATATTGTCGGCATTGGTTTCGGTAACAAGTTTCGAATTGTTTAACCATAAATCATAGTCGCCAGTGGTTTTTAACAGTTGTTTACCCTTGGGTTCTACATCCAAATATTTGTCGCAACCGCTAAAAACTAAACAGCAAAGTAAAAGTTGAGCGGCTATGTATTGAAATTTTTTCATCGGTTTAAATTTTAAAAGTTAGTGAATAAACCTAGTGTATAAGTAGGGGTAACGTAAGATTTGGCATAGCTGCCGGTACCCATACTAAAATTATAACGGTTAAAGCCTACCGTGTAAAGATTGGAGGCTTGTGCTTTAAGCTCGAAGTTTTTAAAACCAGCCTTTTTAATGAAGTTAAGGTTGTTGAATCTGTACGAAACGGTCACATCTCCAAGCGTTAAGTAATCGCCATGAACTACATAATTGTTGTTAGATCTGTAAGCAATACTCGGAGCAAAACTATTTAGATCTACTAAGTTTGGAATATCGGTATTCAATTCATCGCCAGGCACTCTCCAAAAATTATTAGATCCTGTTAATGGCCTGTTTTCGGCAGGTGTAGGCCTTGGTACTCTTACTTTGAAGCCACCATAGTAGTTAACCATTGCGAAAAAGTAGAAATTTCCAACATCAATCCTATTACTTAAGCCTCCGCTAATACTCGGAACGGTAGTTCCAGAATATTGAACTAGACCTGAGTCTTCTCTAGACATGGCCTGCACCAAAGGATTGGTTGAAGAACTGGTATTTACTACGAACTGGTTTCCGTTCTGATCTACAATAATTGGGTGGCCCTCGTTATTAAGACCAATGGTGTTGTAAGAAAACATAGCGCCTACAGGATAGCCACTTACATACCCCAAAACATCTAATACCTGTGGATTGTATTGGCCCACTCTGAACACATCAAGAACTTTGCTGTTGTTCTTCGCAATTACTAATCCTGTATTCCAGTTAAAGTTTCTGTTGGCTATCCAATCTGCTTTAAGGCTAAATTCTATACCGTTGTTTCTGATGGTGGCATAATTGATCAAAGCTCTGCTAGCGCCAGATGATGGGTCTGCGGCACCCAACGTTGGATCAACAGTAGAATTACCCATGATGTCAGTGGTCTTTTTCGTATAATAATCTACACTACCAGAAACGTTCTTGAAGATATTAAAATCTAAGCCAAGGTTAAAGTTTTCTGTTTGTTCCCAACGTAAACTGCTATTGGCATTAGAAGATAAAATAAGCGAATTTAACGTTGGTGTGTTAGATTGGTTGAGTTGTGATTGCGCAATTACCTGAGGTAGTGAAAGCTTGGCCACATTGCCGTTAAATCCAAAAGCACCACGCAGCTTTAACATGTTTAGCCAATTAAAGCCCTTCATAAAATCTTCTTTATGGATGTTCCAAGCAGCACCTAATGACCATAGTGGCTTATACTTGTACTTTGGATCAGTTCCGAAAAGATTCGATTGGTCTACACGTATACTTCCGGATAACGAATAAGTATCTTTGTAGGAGTAAACAATATTTGAAAATCCTGATAAAAAGCGGTCATCACTAAAAGTTTGGTTAAAGAAACTATTTAAAGAACCTAGTGTATTTGAAGTAACCAATGTACCTCTAACCGCAGCAGCATTGCTAAATATAGACTCATAATCTACCTATTGTTGCAATAAACTTTGGTCATTGTAACCGAAATAGGATGCTAGATTACCCTGATTGAGTACGCTTCTAATCTCTGCACCGATGATTCCATTTAGAGAATGGTTGCCAATTTTTTTGTCGTAATTCAGTTGTGCACGTCCCGTGTAGCTCCTAGAATTAGTGTTGCGCTGGCGAAGAAAATCTCCGTCGGGAATATTCCGTTTAAAAGCCAATGTAGGTTGTGCAGCTGTAGGGGTAACGGTGTAGTTGTTAACCCAAGCATTGATTACCGACGAGCCTTGGCGAGCCAAGTACTTATATTCCGAATTTGAATTTTCATAAACACCACCGAACAATAGATTAAAGCCTTTACCAATACTGTAGTTGAAATTGGCGATGGTTTTATAGTTTAGGGTTCGTGTTTTGTCACTAATTAAGTTGGCATCAACTAAAGGGTAATAGTTTTGGTCTAGCAAACCCTGCGCTTGAATTAGGTTATTATATACTGGAGCAAAGCTTTGTGAGATTATTGCTGCAGGATTGCCATTTACATCTTCGTAACGTTCGTAAGGTGCAATTAAAAAAGGGATAGGTACTGGAGCACCGTTATTGCGTTGTTCTTGATACTCGGTAGTAAGTTCTAAACTTAGTCGTTTGGCCAATTTAAGTGTAGTTCTACCAGTTAGCAATAACCTATTATTATCATTCATAATTTGGTTATTTCTATTGCCTGTGTAGTTGGCCGTGATGTAGTACAATGCGTTAGGTGTACCCCCAGAAACGTTTAATGTGTGCGTTTGGGTAGCGGCTGTTCTTAAGAATAATCGATTATAGTCTTTAATGTTATCGTAGTTTTCTAGTTCTGCAAAAGAGCTTTCTGCCTGCTCATTTGAGATAATTCCAGCAGCTTGCTGCGCTAAGATATAGAAAGGGATAGAACGGCGTACGTTTCCGCCAGTTGATGAACTAGGCGCAAACAATTGTCCCCAACTATTGGGTGTTACAATGAGCGCTTGCCTTTCGCGTAAATAATTAGCGTTGATACTTGACGCCTCTGGATCCCACCTGTAGCGGCTATAATTCTCTTCAGGCGTTAAACCTAAGGTAGTTCTGAAATTGAACTGCGCTGCACCCGGTTCGGCTTGTTTTCTTTCGATGATAATTACTCCATTTGAAGCTCTTACGCCATATACCGTAGCGGCGGCGGCATCTTTCAAAATCGTTACCGACTTGATCTCATTCGGATCGATCATTTCTAAGGTCAATTCGGTTGGGTAACCATCTACCACAATTAACGGACTTTGGTTTGCCGACATGGTAGAGATACCGCGGATATTGAATAAAGGTCTTGATGATTGGGTGCCATCTGGAGAGGTACTGGTAAAATTAACGGTATTGTTAATCATTAAACCTGGTAGTCTGTTTACCAAACCATCTAAAAAGTTCGAGCTTACCCTAGATTCATACTCTTTAGTGCTAATTTGTGCTATGGCACCAGTGCTTTGCTCTGGCTTAATACGTTGGTAGCCCGTGTTTACCGTAACGCCAATTTCTTTTAGCTCGCCTACATCAAAACTTAACAAAATAGTACCCAGGTTTTTGGCTGCTTTTACTTCTCTTGTTTTATAGCCTGTGTACCTAATTACAATAACTGCATTTTCATCAACATTTGCCAAACTGAACGAGCCATCAGCCCCGCTAGTTACTCCTTTGTTGCTGTTTTTTAAAATGATAGAGGCTCCAGCCAAAGGTCTGTTGGTTAGTGAGTCAACTACCCTGCCCGTTACGTCTATCGTTAAAAAATTTTCTACCACCCTCTCAAAAAAGGATTTAGGCTTGTGCTTAATTATAATGTTTTTATTTTCAATAACATAGGTCATTTCGCTGCCGCTAAGTAATGTTTCCATTACCTTCTCAAGCGAAGTATTCACAAAGTTGGCATTGATCTTTGTATTGGTGTTAAAATTTGTGCTTTCTACCAGTACGTTGTAATTGGTTTGCTTTTTAATTTCTCGTAGCACCTTTTCAATTGTTACGGGAGATTGTACCAGGTTTAATTTCTGGGCAAAAGTTGCCGCATTAACCTGAATTAGCGAAATCATTAATATGAAAGTGGTTAGTTTCATCATCAATAGTAGTTTCGATAGTTTGCCTTTTGGCGTTGGAAAAATTTTAGTATAGTCTGTTTGCATATTTATCCATCATTTTACAGACACTCTCTCCCTCGGCGATAAACACGCATACGCCATTGCTTAACTAAGCAATATTTGTTAAGTTTGGAATGTCTGTATAGGTATAGCATTGTTTGTTAATTGTATTGCTATTCCCTCAGTTAAAAAGTTTGTTTATCAAATTTGTACAGGCCATAAGGGCTTCGATGGCAGTCGAGGTCCTTTTTTTGCCCATAGCAGCAATTGATGATGGTGGTTATGGGATGTCTTTTGGGCTTTTCATGTTGTTTGTTAGGTTAGGTTAATAAGTTGATTTTAATTGTTGAGGTCGTCATTCGGCATTTACAATTACTTGTTGGCCTTTAATTTCAAAAGTGGCCACTTCGGTTTTTTGTAATGTTTTTAATAGTTCAGAGATATTTTCATAACGGCTAATAGAGCCAAAAAACCTTTTGTTTTTTAAGCTTTCATCGTGATATATCACTTCCATATCGTACCATTTAGATACTCTCTTCATGATACTGGCCAAGGTTTCGTTGTTGAACATAAAGTACCCATTTTTCCAAGCCACCACATCTTCTGTTTCTACGTTTTTAGTGTCTAACTTATCGTTGTTAATCATAGCCTGTTGGCCTGGTGTAAGTAATGCTTGTACTTTGGTGTTCAAATTGGTTATACGCACACTTCCCTCTAACAAGGTGGTTTTTACCGCTGTTTCGTCTGTATAACTGTTGATGTTAAATGAGGTGCCAAACTTCAACCTCTTGTTGGTTACTTTCTACAACAAATGGATGGTTTTTGTCTTTAGAAACTTCAAAATATCCCTCTCCAGTTAAAGAAACTTTTCTCTTTGCCGTATTAGCAAAACTAGTTGGAAATCTTAACGAAGATTCTGCATTAAGAAAAACAGTTGTTCCATCTGGTAACCGTATTTGAGTTTGTTCGCCGCGGGTGGTAGTTAGCGTATTATATACTAAAGCCCCAGTTTGGTTTCCAACAACTTCGTAAACAATCTGTCCATCCTTATTTTTAGAGATTTTTACGCCAGTTTCGTTGGCTATATTTCCGGCAATGGCATCGTTAATTAAAATTTTGCGTCCGTTGGCTAAAGTTAAGGTAGCGCCATTTTTACCGGGAGCAATATCATTTGCAAAGTGTATTTCTTCTGCTTTTTTGTTTGATATCCAGAAGAAACCTATGCCTAAAACTGCCAACAATATTGCGGCAGCAGTTATGCTTGGCCATAGTTTCCTACGGTTTGCCGTGGCAGTTAATTGGCTTTTTAAATTGTCGAGTACAGTGGCATGGCCGGCAAACTCAGCGTTTTGAAGTTGCTGTGCTGTAATTTCTGTCCAATTTTCATCTAAGATTTCGTTAAAGATTTCCTCATATTGCTCGTCGTGCAACAATTTGGCAAACTCTAATTCTTCTTCTTTGGTGGCCGTTTGTAACTGATACGCCTTGTATAAATGTAATATTCTTTCTTTTTCCATAATTAGGGAGCGTAATTAGATAATTATAAAATGCTTTATATATCTAAGACACACTTCTCCCTAGGTTAAGGGTAATGGAAATGGAAAAAAAGTTAAAAAATTTTTAAAATGATACAAATAATGGCCAAATCGGTGTTTTTTTGCAGATAGGTACGTAAAAAACGCAAGGCCAGTTTCATGTGTGTGGCTACCGTGGCCGGAGATAAATTTAGTTTTTGAGCAACTTCATCATATTTTAACCCTTGTTGGTGGCATAATAGGTAAACCTCTCGTTGTTGTAAGGGAAGCTCTGCTATGCCCTTGTTTAATATAGCTCGGGTTTCATTTAAAGCCACCTGCTCTTCAGTATGGTTGCTTTCGTCTGTCCAATAGGTTTTTAATCGCTGGTTTGCCCTGTTCTCTATTTCTAGTCTGCGTAGTGCATTTAATGCGATGTTTCGCGAAAGCACTTTTATAAAAGCCTCTAAGCTATTTATTTTTGTTAGCTCATTTCTGGTGTTCCATAATTTCAGCATCACTTCTTGCACCACTTCTTCTGCTGCTTCTTCGTGCTGAAGTATTTTGTTTGCGAAAAAATAGATTTTTTTAGCATAGGTATGGTAAATGGTTTCAAAAGCACGCTGATCATTACTGGCTACTTTTTGAAGTAGCTCTTTCTCATTAAAAACAGAGGTTGATGATAGTTGCAATGGCATAATGTTAACGAATATACTAAAAACAGCGGCAAAGTCTAAGATTTTGGTGGTTCTTCAACTTATTAAAAGGTTCTAAATATTTCAAATAGATTTATTTGTGCTTATTGTAGGGTAATTTATGCTAGCAAAATATTTAGTATATAACGTTTATGGTTGAAAAATAAAAATTGCGATACGATATTATCATTTAATACTATAACATCTTATCTAGTTTTTCGACAAAATTGCTTTAAACTCTTTAATTGTATACTTTCAGTTGGTAAAACTATTAGTTGTATATGCTTGTTTTAAGGCTGCTAGGGTGTATTTTTAATATTTGATGTTTTTTTTCAATTGGTTATTAATCCTTTGCTAAACTTTCGCTGTCTTACCATCAAACTAAACCAAAAGAAATGAAAGGTAATATTCGTAATTTTTATGTCAGTGTAATCTTATTTTGCTTTGCCATACTTCTATCCTCATTTGTTAGAATGGCTAGCGTAGCTGATAAACTTGCTATGCCTTACAAAAAGGCTGGCTTAACTACAGGACAGGCAGCGGCACACTTATTAAGCAGGTTTACTTATGGGGCACAACCGGGCCAAGTAGAAGAAGTAGCCAAAATGGGTTTAGAAAAGTGGTTTAAAAAGCAATTAGAAGCTAATGCCGATGATGAGCAACTGAACCAAATGCTTGCTAAATATGATGCGATTGGTTTTTCAAATAGCCAAGTAGAAGATGAATTTCCGCAAGGGCCAAGGGTTAGGCGTTGGGCCGTGAGAGACGGTTATTTGCACAAAGATTCCCTTAATAGCGCCGATAACAAATATCAGAGAGAAATTCTTCAAACTTACATGAAAGATAAAGGGTATCGCCCTTTGCAAGAGCTATACCGCCAATTTTTTAACCAAAAAATATTAAGAGCGGCTTACAGCGAAAATCAGTTTAGAGAAATGATGACCGATTTTTGGTTCAACCATTTTAACGTAGCATTGAATAAAACCCAATGTGCCAGTTTTGTACCAGCCTATGAGCGGGATGTAATTAGGCCTAATGTGTTTGGAGGGTTCGAGGATTTGCTATTGGCTACGGCAAAATCTCCAGCTATGCTAATGTACCTAGATAATTCATCTAGTTCTGGTGTAAACGTGCCAATGGAAGATCAAGACATGATGATTATGAGCGACATGGGCATGTCTGCGCAGCAAAAAGCAAAAAAGAACGAACGTGTAAAGAGGATAAAACAGCAAATCCAGAATAAGAAAAAGCAAGGCGGCCTAAACGAGAATTATGCCCGTGAGGTAATGGAACTACACACCTTGGGCGTAGATGGGGGCTATACACAAAACGACGTTACACAAGCGGCCAGGGTTTTAACCGGCTGGACAGTGGCTCCGCTAGGAAAAGAGGGCTACGGCGCAGCGAATAGAAATATCATAGAACGCTTAGGTGCTAGCGGCCTTAAAGACAAAGGTTTTGTATTAGATGGAGATTTCTTTTTCAATGCCAACAGACACGATAACGGAGAGAAAGTAGTGTTGGGTAAAAAATTTCCTGCTGGTGGAGGCTACGAAGAAGGAGTAGAATTATTGAAAATGTTAGCTCATCATCAGTCTACCGCTAAATTTATCTCAAAAAAATTAGCCGTACGTTTTGTTAACGATACGCCTCCGGCTTCTTTGATTGATAAGATGGCAAAAACGTTCACTTCGTCCAAAGGCGATATCAAAAGTGTACTCATTACTATGGTTAACTCGCCAGAGTTTTGGTCTGAACAAGCATTAAGAGAGAAAACGAAATCTCCTTTTGAATTGGCCATGAGTGCGGTGCGCAGCTTGAAAGCAGAAATTGATCAACCTTTTCAATTATACAGCTGGATAAACAGAATGGGGCAGCAGATGTATTATTACCAGGCACCAACCGGTTTTCCAGACAATGGACAATACTGGATCAATACTGGGTCTTTATTAAATAGAATGAATTTTGGTTTGGCATTGGCATCGCAACGTATACCTGGTGTTAAACTCAATTTAGCGGCGTTAAATAGCAACAGAGAGCCCGAAAGTGTGGAAGCGGCATTGGTAACCTATAGTAAGTTAATTATGCCCGAGAGAGATTTAGGAAAAACAGTTGCTAGATTAAAGCCAATGTTAAACGATCCTAATTTGCAGCAGAAGGTAGCCAAAGCTGCAGCGCAAAATAGCGCAAAAAAGGATAGCAACAATACGGGTATGGAAATGCAGCGCATGAATGAAGTGCCATTGAAGGAAGAAAAAATGAAGTTTGGCAACGGCAAAAAGGCCAACGAAAATCCAACAATAAAAACGCAGGCAGGTAACAATACCATGCTGGCGCAGGTAGTGGGTGTAATCATTGGTTCTCCAGAGTTTCAACGTAAATAATTAACATTATGGTTTCTAGAAGAGGGTTTTTAAAAGCAGGTGGTTTAGCCTTATTTGGTATTGGCCTTGGCGGTGTTCCTGGTTTTTTAGCAGACGCCGTTGCAGGTACAGTAAGGCCTGCATTATTTAAAAAGAAAAAAATATTGGTTTGCATTTTTCAACGTGGGGCAATGGATGGTCTAATGGCTGTCACTCCATTCACCGATGATTATTTGAAAGCTGCACGCCCATCGCTGTTTATGACTGCCGCAAAAGGAGCAGGCAATGAAAAGCCATTGATAGATTTGGACGGTAGGTTCGGCTTACATCCCGCTATGGCGGCTTTAGAGCCTATGTTTAGAGAAAAGCGATTAGGCATTGTTCATGGTATTGGCTCGCCAAACAATACTCGTTCTCACTTCGATGCACAAGATTTCATGGAGTCGGGTACGCCATTTAAAAAAGGGACAACAAGTGGATGGTTAAACAGAGCCGTAGGCTTGTTGGGGCACGATGCTGCTACCCCTTTTCAGGGCGTAAGCTTAACGTCTTCTTTACCTAGATCATTTTATGGGGATAACCCTGCCGTAGCGATTAGAAACCTGGCAGATTTTAACATACAATTAAGAGGAAACCAAGCTGGTGCAAAAGTGGCTTCTAAAAGTTTCGAAGACCTATATGATCAAACATCATCTGATTTGCTGAAAAATACAGGCAAGGAAAGTTTTGATGCCATAAAAATGCTTCAGAAAACCGATGTTAGAAATTATAAGCCAGAAAATAATGTGGTTTATCCAACTACCGCATTAGGTAATTCGTTAAAGCAAATTGCGCAATTAATTAAAATGGATGTAGGTTTGGAGGTGGCATTTGCAGAGTCTGGGGGCTGGGATACACATTTTAACCAAGGTAAGGATACCGGGGTGTTTGCACGTAACGTAAACGATTTGAGTAATTGTATGATGGCTTTTTGGAACGATTTATCTAGATACCAAGGTGAGGTTACTGTAATGACCATGACCGAATTTGGACGTACTGTGGCACAAAATGGTACCGGTGGTACAGATCATGGACGTGCTTCGTGTAACTTTATTTTAGGCAATGCGGTAAACGGTGGCTTGGTACATGGTGTGGTAAATCCATTAGCTAAAGATAATTTGGAAGATGGCAGAGATTTGGCCGTAACTACCGATTTTAGAAGTGTATTTAGCGAAGTTGCAGATGTGCATTTGGGCATCGAAAACGATAAGGTATTATTCCCAGATTTTGACGGAAAGAAAATTGGTGTAATGAGGGGATAAGTTTAGCAATGTTTTTTTTGAATTGGACCAAGGTGGCAGTAGCTATCTTGGTTTTTTTATGTGGAAATTTATCCTTTATATTTGCCCTCGCTGTAGGTGATAATTTTAATGTAACCTTAAGCTGCTGGATGTGTGATCATCTAATCGCTATACAAATGGATCGTATTAATATCAAGAAACTGGCCGAAGCGCTCAACCTCTCAAAATCTACAGTTTCGAGAGCATTTAGGGATAATAGCGACATAAAACCTGATACCAAGGAAAAAATTCTGGCCAAAGCCCGCGAACTTAATTACCAGCCTAACCATTATGCCAGTAATTTAAGGGAACAGAAAAGCCGTACAATTGCGATCATCGTTCCGGAATTGGCAAATAATTATTTTTCGCAGGCTATTCATGGCATAGAGCGTATTGCTCGGAAACACGATTATCATATTTTGATTTATGTAACCGATGACGATTATCAAAAAGAGGTTGACTTCATTAGATTGTTGCACAATGGTAGGGCAGATGGAATTATTATGTCTGCTTCTGGTGAGGCAAATGACCACGACTATCTAAGTAACCTTGGGTCAAAAAGACTGCCATTAGTTTTTTTGATCGGATTTATGAAGATATAGAAGCGCCTCGTGTAATTACCAATGATTACGATAGTAGCTTTAAAGCTACCGAACACCTTATTCAACAAGGCTGCAAACGTATTGGGTATTTGGTGGTAAATAAAAACCTAAGTATTGGTAAAACGCGAATGAGAGGTTATCAGGACGCACTGGAGAAATACAACATTCCTTTTAGCGAAAAGCTGGTAATAGATTGTAGTAACAGTTATGAAGAAAACGCCACAATTATAAAAGCTGCGCTTCAAGAATTAAAACCTGATGGCTTGTTTGCCTCGGTAGAGCGTTTAGCATTTGCTACTTATTATGCTTGCTTCGATTTGCAATTACGCATACCAGAAGACTTAAAAGTGATAGGTTTTTCTAGTTTAGAAATAGCTCCTTTGCTCAATCCATCATTAACAACTATGACACAGCCTGCAACCGAGATAGGTTCGCAAGCAGCACAATTACTGTTCAATATGCTGGAAGGAGAAGAAGCTGTAGCTACCATACAAGAGGTAGTACTAAAGTCAAAACTTTATACCCGAAAATCAACCGAAAAATAAGCCATAATTTACCTGCTTTTTTACCCCTGTTTTTCTAAAAATAAATCGACACTTAGTGTATTTTAAGAAGAATTTTGCTCTTTTTTCGGGAACGTTCCCGAAAAAGGCAATGATTTTTGCGTTCAATTATCGGGAACGTTCCCGATAATTAGTGTATAAAATAACTTAGTGTTTTTAATACACTTTAATGAGTATTTTTTAAATTTTAAATTACTGTTAATTAGTATTTTAAATTTTTTAGTTGCTCTTTTTTATGAGTGTTTTTTTATGATCTAAGTGTAAACCAAGCATCTAAATTTTTACTCTTTTTTCGACTTAAAAAATTATTTTGAAAATAATTTTGATTAATAATTTCTCCTTGTAAATTAGTGCTTCGTGTATTTTAATTGAAATTCTAACCAAATTTATTAATCAAATTAAGCCTAAGTATGAAAATATTTTACTTGTTAAAACGGGGGCTTTTAATGTTACTTATGTTGGTAGCTTTAAAAGTTCAGGCGCAAACTGGGGTTATCTCAGGAAAGGTGCTCGATGAAACTGGCTTACCTTTGCCGGGTGCCTCTGTTTTTATTAAAGGAACTCAAAAAGCTTCGTCGACCGACAATAGTGGAGCTTTCCAAATTACCGGTGTAGCCAATGGAGATGTTTTGTTGGAAGTACGTTCTATCGGCTTCAAAACTTTAGAACGCCAAGTAAAGGTAAGCGGTAAAGCAGAGGTCACCATTACCTTACAGTCTGATAACCAAATGCTAGATGATGTAGTGATTGTGGGTTACGGTACGCAAACTAAGCGTCAGGTCACGGGAGCTATCTCAAAGGTTACTGGCGATAAGTTAACGGCGCTTCCAACCCCAAGTTTTGAAGCGAGTTTACAAGGGCAAGCACCAGGCGTTCAGGTAACACAGGGTAGTGGTTTGGCAGGTAGTGGCTCTGTAATTCGTATTAGAGGTATTGGCTCTATTAGTGCTGGTGGCGATCCACTTTATGTACTGGATGGTATTCCTATCACTTCCGATCCATTTATTTCAGGAAACCGAGGTGCAATGAACCAAAATCCGCTAGCAACAATTAACCCTAATGATATTGAATCTATAGAAATCTTAAAAGACGCTGCTGCAGCTGGTATTTACGGTTCTAGGGGTGCCAATGGCGTAATCTTAATTACTACCAAAAGAGGTAAAGCTGGTACAAAGCCAAGGGTTACGCTTTCCAGTAAGTTTGGTTTAAGCACTTATGCCAATAAGCCAACTTTTGCTACAGGCGAGGAGTGGTTGTCGCTACGTCAAGAAGCTTGGACTAACGATGGTAATACCGGCTTGGCACCACTGCCTGGTGGTTTAACCTGGGTGCAGGCTCGTCAAAATAATACGGATTGGTGGGGCATTGTAACCGAGACTGGTAGGTCTAACGACCAGTCTATTTCGATAAGCCAGGGGTCGGAAAAAATAAACACTTATTTTTCTGCTAATTATAGTGATAATAATAGCTTTCTAAAGGGTAACTCTTACGAGCGTTACGGTTTCAGGGCAAATGTAGATGTTAAACCAACCTCATATTTTACTACCAATATCAACATTGCTTATGATAACGGTACCAACAACCGTGTAAATGCAGCTTGGTCGGGCGGTTTGGGCGAGGCTATGTCTACAGCATTGCCAATTTTCCCAGTTTACAATGCAGACGGTTCTTTTTTCGCAAATGGAGCCAATCCGGCAAGAAATTTAGGACTGTTGGATTGGAAAACCATTAACGAGCGTTTGATTGCTGGCGTTACCTTTGAGCTAAAGCCGGTTAAAAATTTAAGTCTTAAAGCCATTGCAAATATGGATAACTTGGGCATTAAGGATAATGTGTTCACTCCTGCAGAATTGCGGAATACCGCTAGAGGTTACGCAAGTTCTTATCCTGTAAAAGTTTATAATAGAACCGTTACTGGTACTGCAGCTTATGATTGGGCAGTAAACAAAGACAGCAAGTTTACTTTCTTAGCTGGTGCAGAAACGCAATTTTCTGATAAAAGCTTGTATTTGAATGGTATTTTTGGCGATGCAGATGCAAGATTTGATGTTGACGGCGCTAGCTATAATGAAGCATTGAGACTAATTTCGGCATCGGGAGCCTCTAATTATTATGTAGGTGCTGAGAAGGATAATTTTTATTCGTTGTTTGGTCGTATCAACTATTCGTACAAGGATAAGTATTATTTGCAAGGGGTAATTCGTAGAGATGGTTCGTCTAAATTTGGCCCTAGCAATAAATATGGATACTTCCCTTCGGCTTCAGCTTCATGGTACATTAACCAAGAAGAATTCCTGAAAAATAGCAAAATCATCAGTAATTTAAAATTGAGAGCCAGTTATGGTTTAGTGGGGAGCTCAAGTTTTCTTGCTGGACAGTATTTTCAGCAATTTCAATTTTCTGGATCATATAATGGGCAACCAGTTTTATTTCCTGTGAATGTAGAAAATCCTGGATTGAAATGGGAAGAAGGAAGAAATCTGGACCTTGGCATTGATTTTGGTTTATTTAACGGTCGCATTAGCGGAGAACTTTCTTATTATCGCAAAAATACCAAAGATGCTTTATTAAACGGTGGGATATCTCCGTCTACAGGTTTCAATGCTGGTTGGAGAAACGTGGGCGAAATCTTAAACGAAGGCTATGAGCTATCGTTGAATACCGTAAATGTAGAAACCAAAAGTTTTAAATGGGTAACTCGTTTAAATGCATCAAAAAACTTTAATGAAGTGTTGAGCTTGAGTGGCTTAAGTCCTGACGCTGTGGGCGGTGGTACAAATGATACGCGTATTGCTGTCGGTTACCCAATTGGCACGAACTTCTTAGTTAGATATAAGGGCGTTGATCCTAATGATGGCTTGCCAATTTGGTTAGATAAAGACGGATTTGAAACTAAAACATTCTCTTTGGATAATCGCGTACCTGTAGGTAAAATATTACCAGACTATGTAGGAGGTTTAACGAATACGTTTACTTATAAAGGTTTCGAGTTAAACACCTTGTTCACTTTTGCTATTGGTGGTAACTTATACGATAGTTCAGCAAAACGCCAGTTAGGTGTGGTAACAGATTGGAACATTAGGGAAGATATTGCAGATCGTTGGAGACAGCCCGGCGATGTGGCTAGGTTTCCTCGCTTAACCATGAATGCTAGCAATTACCCTGGTTTATCAAGCGAATGGCAGTACAACTCTACCATGTTCCTATATGATGCTAGCTTCGTTCGCTTAAGAGAAATTACACTTTCTTATAATGTGCCAGTAAAAGCCGTAAGTAAATTAAGATTGCAAAATTTAAGGTTATTTGCTACTGGTATGAATTTGTTAACATTCAGTAAGTATCCAGGGGGCGATCCTGAAATTGCCAGAGATTTCGAAAATCCACAAGATAGAAACATGAGCCCTAACGTAACTTACTTAACTACGCCACAGCAAAAATCTATCACTTTCGGTTTAACTACATCATTTTAACCAAAATAAACATCAAAGAAATGAAAATTAAGTATAACAATATATGGAAATCATTCCTTGTGCTTTCTGTAGTTGCAGGTTTTGGTACTGGTTGTAAAAATTTTTTAGATGCACCTCCTGCTAATTCCATTGAAATTGGGGTTGCCCTTAAAGACGAGCAAGGCTTAGTTCAAGCAATGAATGGAGCCTATCAAATTGTTGGAGGAACCAATATGTTTGGAGGCAAAATACAAGTGATGAACGAATTACTTGCCGACCAGTTAGATGGGGTACAATTAAGTGGAGATTTCGGTGAAATTTTTAATAGAAATACATCGGTGTTCGGCGCTTATAAAAATGATATGTATACCGATATCTATCAGGCCATTTATAGAGCTAATATTGTAATAGCAAACTTAGATAAGGCAGCTAGTTTAAAAGACAATCTAGAAGGACAGGCCAGGTTTGTACGTGCTATTGGACATTTCGAAGCCGTGAAATTGTGGGCGCAACCCTTTGGATTTACCGCTAATAACGATCATTTAGGCGTGCCTTTGAGAGTAACCACAAATATTGCTTCGCAGCCTAGAGCTACAGTAAAGCAAGTTTACGATCAAATCATTGCAGATTTAAAAATCTCGGAAGTAAAACTACCTGATGAAAACAATGGTTATGCCACTAAGTGGGCTGCCAAAGCTTTGCTGGCAAAGGTTTATTTCCAAATGAATGATTTTCCAAATGCTTATAGATACGCTAATGAAGTCATCGTTTCTAATAAGTTTTTCTTAGATACTTATGCATCTAGGTTCTCAGAAACAGGATCAAAGGAAAGTGTTTTCAAGATTATAAGTACAAGAGGCACCTATGAAGCTGGAGGCGAACTAAGAGGTCAATTTAGGTCAGATTTTAATTTGCCAACATTGCGTTTCAATACGGCATTTTGGAGCACCGTAAATACTACTAACGATGTTAGAAAAGCTTGGTTCGAAACGGTAAAATATCCAGGATTTATCGCTATTAAAAAGTATAACAGCGATAGGTTTGAAATTCCGGTACTTTATTTAACCGATATGAAGTTAATTAGGGCAGAAGCTGCTGCAGAAACCAATAGCAATTTAACCGTGGCAGTGCAAGATATCAATGAAATTCTGGCTAGAGCTTATGGCGGTACCAAGTCTATACCGGTGGGTTCTTCAGCAAGCTTAATTAAAACCAATGCCAGGTTCGAGCGTAGCATTGAAATGGCTGGCGAAGGTAATCGCTTATCAGAAATTAAGCGTATTGGCGCAAAAGGAGAGAATATCGATAGACGTGGTGCGGTGTGGAATTGCAACGGCTTAGTACTTGCAATTTCCGCAAGGCGAAATGGCCGCTAGCGATATTTTCGTTCGTAATCCAGAAGGTGGTTGTAATTAAAAAATAACAAGATGAAAACATTAAAATATCTCTCATTATTAGCTTGTATACTTTTTACTTTTGGTTGCAAGCCGGAAGACTTTGGTCCCATCACTTCTAAGGTAGAAGTAGTAAAACAAATGCAGGGAACTTGGGGCTTAACTAAAGTTACTCAGGTAGATCAGGATGCCGCTACAAAAGGCTTTCCCTATAAAGAATTGGATATTACCAATATTTATCCTTACAAAGATTTAACCATCGCTTTACAGGGCGATGCCAGCGGAAACCCAACAAATTTTGCCATCACCAATGGTAATGCACCTAAAATTGCTGATTTAACTTCGGGTACTTGGACAGTAGACGATGCAACGGCACCAACCGCAATTACCCTTAAAAACGGCACGGTAACCAATATGTTAAAATTGGGTTCTTATGCCGGGTTAAGCAGCGGTAAGCTTTACTTAACCAGAAATAAATCTATTAATGGTAAAGTAATTATTTCTTACAAATACGAGTTCACTAAAAAGTAACGGCACGATGAAAAAGTTTTTATTATCAACCATATTTAGTTTATGCACGCTTTGGGCTTTTGCTCAGGTAACTTTTAGTCCAGCGTCATTTACTGCAGAAGACGAGGTAACCATTACCTTAGATGTTTCCAATACACCATTAGCTGGTATAGACGACATTTATATTTGGGCTTTCTCTAACGATGGCGTTGGGGGTGGAAAAGATGCTATTGCAAACGGTCAGTGGACTAACTCGTCTGATGCTGCTAAGTTTACCAAGATTGGCACTAACAGGTTTACCTTTAAATTTATAGGTACTACTTTGTTTGCGCAAAGTCCGGCAGAGCTGATTAACTTTGGTTTCTTGGCCAAAACGAAAGACGGTTCAAAGCAAACCCAAGATTTTAAGCCTTACAAATTCGATCCTTTGGTGTTTTCGCCATCGCAGTTCAGGATATTTCCTTCAAAGCTAGATCAAACGGATATGGCTTCGGTCTATTTTCATCAAGATTTAGCTACCGACCAGAACTTGCAGCGTATGTTCGATGTGAAGGTGACCATTACCTTTTACGACGGTGCTGGTAATCAATTCGCTCAAAGGGCAAACCTCGTAGCTAAAAAGGAATCAGATAAATTATACTCGTATTCTTTCATTCCAGATAAGTTAATCACGCTTCCTGCGGGAACAATGCTATCTAAATTTAGTTATCAGTTTTCGGGTAATATTAAAGACGCAACGGGGGCTAACATAGTTACCATGGGTCCAGTAGTTGAGGTAGCTTATTTAACCTTTAATTAATATTGATATGAAGAATAAAATATTTTATTTATTACTGTCAGTATCAGTAATAATTTTTGGATGTAAGAAAATCGATTTCGACGAGCAATCGAGAGGCGAGGCTTTGGGTACTTTTAGTTTAACTGCACCGCAAAACAACGCTATTTTAGTTTTAAACAGTGCTACGCCTAACGCTCAAGTACAAATTACTTGGTCGGCCGCTAAGCCAGGTGTTTCAACTGCACCAACTTACACGTTTGTAGCTGCCCTCAAAACTGGCTCATTAACACAGCCTTTATTAGAAATTCCATCGGATAACAGCGGTAAAAGCAACAAATTAACCTTAACGCAAAAACAATTAGATGATGCCTTAAAAGCAAAGGGAGTTGCAGAGGGTGCAAAAACAGATCTGATATGGAATGTACGTGCAGATAACGGCACTAAAAAAGAACTGGCAAATGCTAACTACAATATCTCTATCACTCGTTTTGGAGATGGTATCAGCAACTTCCTACTTTATGGTCCAGTTTCTTCAGCCAACAATGTAGAGATTAACCCCAACTCTACTACAGATTTGATCACCTTTAAATGGCAAAAGGCATTCCCTGGAAAGTCGACTAGTCCAGTAACTTACAAAATCAAATTTGTACGCGAGGGCGGTAGTTTTGATGCGCCAATTTTTGAAGCGGTATCTAACAATTCAGGAGCTGATTCTACATTTACCATTAGCTACCAAGCGATGGATCAAATGCTAACTGCAAACGGTTTTGCTGATCAGTCATCGGCAGCTAAAATACAATGGACGGTTGAAGCAAAGTCGGGAACTTACGTAAAAAATTCTGATTACGTAAATGATCTAAGTATTGTAAGAGAAGTAAAATTGTTTATGGTTGGTGGGGCAACGCCAATTGGCTGGAACCCACCACAGGCGATACAAATGATTGCAGATAAAAACCTACCAGGAACTTTTTATTCTTATGTGTATTTAACACAAGATGGTATGAAGTTTTTAAGTGAAAACACCGATTGGAATACACCATCTCAGAAAATATACGGAAAGGGTTCGGCTGATGGCGAATTGCTTCAGAGCGGCGGCAGCGGTAATATCGATATTCCAGCTGCGGGTTATTATCGCGTTAGCGCCGATTTGAAAAACAACAAATATTATATACAGCAAGGTAGAATGGGGGCAGTAGGCTCGGCTACAGCGGCTGGGTGGAACCCTCCAGGAGTTTTTCCGTCTCAAGGCCTTACATTGATAGGTACTAATAAGTTTCTTGGTTTAGTAAATCTTATCGCAAATGAGCAATGGAAATTTATTGACGGCGCTGCCTGGGGCGATGGCACTGCTTCAGGTGCTAAAGATTTTGGTAAGGTTAAAAATAGCACCGATGGTTCAATTACTCAGGGCGATGCTGATAACATGACCGTGCCAGGGGCAACAGGTTTGTATCGCTTAATTTGGGATGGTACCAATATCAAAAACCTAAAGTACCAAATTACCACCGGAACTGTATTCCTGATTGGTGCAGCTACTGCTGGCGGCTGGGATAACAACAGTGCAGCTTTGCCAGCAATGACTTACCAAGGAAATGGAGTTTGGCGTGTAACCACTAACCTTACCGCAGGCGAATTTAAGTTCTTGTTGCAAAAAGGCACTTGGGATTACACCTATGGTCCGGGAACTGCTGCAGGCACCATTACCGATGGAGGGGGCAATATGAGTGTGTCAACAGCTGGAAGCTACACCGTTACACTCAACGAGTTTGCCAGAACGTACAGCGTAGTTAAAAATTAATTTTCAAATCATACCACCTGCAGTGCATTACAAAAATGCTGTAGGTGGTATTTACTTTTTTTCTCCATTTTTTTGCCGATATGTCAAGGTCATTTCTGTCTATACTTCTTTTTTTATTTCAGTTACCTCTATTTTTGCTCAACAAAACCCCATAATTTCTGTTGGCGATATTACTACAGTAAACCCTGTAGCACAAGGCTTGCGTTTTCAAACGAACTGTGCTTATGGTGAGGTTACGGCATATTCGGCCAATGTGATTAGGGTACGTATAGATAAAAAGCAATTAGGGAAAGATTTTTCATACGCCGTAATTGCACAGCCTCAAAAAACAAACGTAAAAATCAATCAAGATGCAAATGAAATTACGCTTTTAACTGATTCTGTAAAGGCAATTATTAAAAAGAAACCTTTTTCGGTAGCTTTTTATACGTTAGACGGAAAATTGATTAACCAAGACGAACAAGGTTTGCCAAACTCGTGGGTGGCAGAAGAAGTTACCGCCTATAAACAAATGCAACAAGGTGAGCGTTTTGTGGGTTTGGGCGAAAAAACGGGCAATTTAGATAGGAGGGGAAATGGTTACACCAATTGGAACTACGATGCCTTCGGCTATTCTACTGGCCAAGATCCTTTGTACTCCTCTATTCCATTTTACATTGGCATTCATAGCAATTTAAATTATGGTATTTTTTTAGATAATACCTACCAAACAGATTTTAATTTCGGTGCAAGTAATAATCGCTTTTCCTCGTTTTCTGCACAAGGTGGCGAACTTAATTATTACTTCATTTATCACACGCATTTGGCGGATATTGTGAAATCTTACACCGCCCTAACTGGAAGGATGAAAATGCCACCACTTTGGAGTTTGGGCTATCAGCAAAACCGTTACAGCTACTATCCAGAAACAGAGGTAATGCGTATTGCGCAAACCTTGCGGGAGAAAAAAATCCCAGCTGATGGTATTACTTTAGACATCCATTACATGGACCAATACAAGTTGTTTACTTGGGATAAGCAACGATTTAGTGACCCATTGGCCATGAACAAAAAACTAAATAGTATGGGTTTTAGAACTACCGTAATTGTAGACCCAGGCATTAAGGTAGAAAAAGGTTACGATGCCTACGAAGATGGCGTGATGCAAAATGTTTTCGTCAAATATCCCGATGGTACCAATTTTACCGCTCAGGTTTGGCCGGGCTGGTGCCATTTCCCTGATTTCACGTCTATGTTAGGCAGAAGCTGGTGGCAAGAAAAAATCAAGTTTTTCGCCAGCTCTGGCGTAGATGGGATTTGGAATGACATGAACGAAATTGCCAGCTGGGGACAAAAAATGCCATCAAACGTCATCTTTAATTACGATGGTACTTTGTCTAGTCACAAACAGGCACACAATGTGTACGGTATGCAAATGGCTCGTGCTAGTTTCGAAGGTATGGTGCAAACTACCAACAAAAGATCTTTCAATTTAACAAGGGCAGGTTATGCAGGTCTGCAGCGTTATACCGCCATTTGGACCGGCGACAACCGTTCTGAAGAAGATCACATGTTGCTGGGTGTACGTTTGCTCAACAGCTTAGGACTAAGTGGCGTTGCTTTTACCGGAATGGATATTGGTGGTTTTACCGGCAATCCTTCGGTAAGTTTATACGCCCGTTGGATACAAATTGGAGCTTTTAATCCTTATTTCCGTAACCACACCGCGGTAAACACCAAATCTTCTGAGCCTTGGGCTTACGGAGAAGAGGTAACCGAGATTGCTAGAAATTTCATCAACCTGCGTTATCGTTTATTGCCTTATCTATACTCAACCTTTAACGAGGCTACTCAAACCGGAATGCCAGTGGTAAGAAGTTTGGCGCTAGAAAATACCCACGAACCCAAGGTTTACGATGGGAAATATCAAAACCAATTTATGTTCGGCAACGCATTTTTGGTAGCGCCTTTCGAAAGTACAAAAGAATACGGAGCGGTATTTTTTCCAAAAGGCAATTGGTATCATTTATACAATGACGAAGCTCAAGTTGGAGAAAGTGAAAAGATTTTTCGCTTAAACTTACAACAGCTGCCTGTGTTTGTAAAGGGCGGAAGCATTGTACCCATGCAATCACTAGTGCAAACTACAGCCGAAAAACCAACAGATACGCTGGTGCTGCATATTTATAAAGGCAACCAAAATAATAGTTTCGTGTATTACGAAGATGATGGTAAAACCTACAATTACGAAAAAGGCGATTATTATAAACGCAAAATCAGCTATGATGTGGCGCAACGTAAAATTGTGTTTAATAAAGTTGAAGGAAGTTTTAAATCGAAATTTAACCAGCTTAAACTGGTGTTTCACGGATTCGATGAAAAAGATAAAATTCAATCTTCGGCCGGTGTAAAAGATGATTTTGTATCCTTTGTAGCACCCATCTCCAGGTTCGATCCGCAAGGTACCGCTAACCCAATCATAGGCTGCAAAGTGAAAAGCATAATCTTAGCCAATAATCCAACCCAATTTGAAATTAAATATTAGTTCATGAGAAAAGTCTTGTTTCTACTTGTTTTGGCAATTCCACTGGGGCTTGTTGCGCAACTACCTAAACTCGAAAGAATTGAGCCTGCCTTTTGGTGGGCAGGTATGAAAAATCCGAAACTGCAGTTGTTAGTACGCGGAAAAGATATAGGTAAAACAGAGGTGAAAATTAGCCATGCTGGTGTAACTTTAAGTAAAGTAAATCAGGTAGATAATCCTAACTATCTTTTTTTAGATCTGTTAATTTCTGCTGATGCCCAAGCCGGAAAGTTCGAGATTTTATTCAGCCAAAATGGTAAAAAATACGCTCAATACAGTTACGAACTAAAAGCTAGGAATGCTAGTCAACAGCAGTTTCAAGGCGTTACCAATAAAGATTTTATTTACCTCATTATGCCAGATCGTTTTGCCAATGGCGATACCAAAAATGATGTGATAAAAGCAATGAATGAAACCGCCCTAAATCGGGATAGTATGTACTATAGACACGGCGGAGATTTAAAAGGCATTGCCTCGAAACTAGATTACCTGCAGGAACTCGGCGTAACTGCACTTTGGTTAAATCCAGTGTTAGAAAACAACCAGCCTAAAACCTCATACCACGGTTATGCCAATACCGAAAATTACAAGATCGACCCTCGTTTTGGTACCAACGAAGATTACCGTCAATTGGTTGCAGATTGCCACCAACGCGGTATCAAAATGATTAAAGATTTGGTACACAATCATTTTGGCACGGAGCATTTCACTATCAAAGATATGCCAACCAAAGATTGGGTGCACCAATGGCCAAGTTATACCAAAACCACCTATCGTGAGCAAGTGCATTTTGATCCGTATGCGGCAAAAGGCGACAAAGATTTAATGCTAAATGGATGGTTCGACAGGCACATGCCAGATCTTAACCAAAACAATGCATTTGTAAAGAATTACCTTACACAAAGTCATATCTGGTGGATAGAATATGCCGATTTAGATGGATTTAGGTTAGATACCTATGCTTACAATGATGCGAAATTTATGGCAGAGTGGGGCGAACGTATCATGGAAGAATATCCAAAATTTACCTTTTTCGGAGAAACTTGGGTACACGGTGTTCCAAATCAGGCTTTTTTTACCAAAGGAAATAAAATTAACCAAGGCTTGGATACTCGATTGCAAGGTGTTACCGATTTTCAAACCCTTTGGGGTATTAACGAAGCGTTAAATGGCAAGTTTGGTTGGACAGACGGAGTAGTGCGGCTTTACAACACCCTTACTAACGATTACCTATACGAAGATGCTACCCGTAATGTGGTATTTCTTGATAACCACGATATCAGCAGATTTTATTCCGTAGTGGGCGAGGATTTTGAGAAATACAAATCCGGAATTGCTTGGTTGCTAACTACTAGAGGTATCCCGCAGTTTTATTATGGTACCGAAATTTTAATGAAAAACTATGCCAACCCAGATGGCTTGGTACGTAGCGATTTTTCTGGCGGGTGGCCAAGTGATAAACTCAATAAGTTTGTGTCTTCTGGGCGAACCGAAAAAGAGAATGAGGCTTTTAACTATGTGAAGAAGCTAGCCAACTATCGTAAAAATAATGAAGTATTGCAAACTGGTAAAATGATGCAGTTTATTCCAGAAGATGGAATTTATGTCTACTTCAGGTACAATAACGATAAGAAAATAATGATGGTAATGAATGGCAATGCCGAAGCCAAATCATTGAAGACAGCGAGGTTTAAAGAAATGATTTTGGATCAAAACAAAGCGAAAAATGTGATCACAGAAGAGGTGTTGAATGATATTACTCAAATCAATATTCCAGCAAAAACCACATTAGTTTTAGAATTACAATAATGACAACGAAATATCAAATGAAAATTAAAGCTTGCCTTTTTGATTTAGATGGTGTGCTAGTAGATACGGCAGTTTATCATTTCAAAGCTTGGAAGCAACTGGCTAATACCTTAGGCTTCGACTTTACGGAAGTGCAAAACGAACAACTCAAAGGAATTAGTAGGATGGAGAGTTTAGATAAAATTTTGGCTTGGGGAAAGCAAGAAAAAACACAAGCGGAAAAGCTCAATTTGGCAAAGAAAAAAACGATTGGTATGTGGCTATGATTAACGAGATGACGCCTGCAGAAGTACTTAAGGGTACAGTCAATTTTTTAACAGCGATCAAGAAAGAGGGTTATTTAGTTGGCTTAGGCTCGGCTAGTAAAAACTCCGCAATTATTTTAGAAAGAACCAATTTAACACACTTTTTCGATGTCATTGTAGATGGTAATACAGTAAGCAAATCTAAACCAGATCCAGAAGTATTTCTAAAAGGAGCCGAGTTTTTGGGCGTGGAACCTCAAGAGGCCTTAGTGTTTGAAGATGCGATAGCTGGAATTGAAGCTGCCAAACGAGCGGGCATGAGAAGTGTGGGTATTGGCCAAGCCGAAATATTAACAGAAGCTACCTTGGTAGTAGAAGATTTAAGTAAACTGTCAGTTGCGCATTTACTACAAATGAACGAATTGTAAAAAAGCATCAGCAATAAAAATGAAGAATTATATCAAAGCGCATGAGTGGAACATTGTGGAAGAAGGTTTTGATCCACATTTGAACAAGATTTCTGAAAGTATTTTTAGTTTAGGCAATGGACGGATGGGGCAACGAGCCAATTTCGAGGAAAGCTATTCTGGCGATACGCTTCAGGGAAATTACGTAGCTGGTGTTTATTACCCTGATAAAACGCGTGTAGGCTGGTGGAAAAACGGCTATCCTGAGTATTTTGCAAAAGTGCTTAATGCCACCAATTGGATTGGTATTGCTATTGCCATTGATGGCGTGGAATTAGACTTAGCAAAAGCTGATGTTACCGATTTCTCGCGTGTGCTAAACATGAAAGAAGGGTATTTGGAGCGAAGTTTTAAGGCAACTTTGTCAAATGGCTATCAGGTGGCGGTAAAGGTATTACGTTTTTGCAGCATTGCTGATGATGAGGTTGGCGCTATCCATTATCAGCTTAAAGCCCTAAATTTTGATGGGCAGTTGACTGTAACATCATACCTAGATGGAGACATTAAGAACCAAGATAGCAATTACGACGAAAAGTTTTGGAATTTTGTAGCCGATGCCGAAGAGCAAAATGCTTGTTTTTTAACTTTAAAGACCAAAAAAAGTGGCTTCGAAGTTTGTACTGCTGCACATATTGCAAGCTATAAAAATAGTATCTCTCAAGAACTAAGTTTAGCAACCATTCGCAAAGAGAAATACATTGGTCAACAATTTGTTTTATCTTTAGCCAAAGGCGATGAAATTGCATTCATAAAAACAGCGGTAATTTTATCGTCTCAAAATTATGAAGCCAGCCAGCTGTTAGCTGCTGCTAAGCAATCCCTAGAAAATGCTGTATCAAAAGGTTTTGATCAGTTATTGAATGAGCAAAAACAAGCTTGGGCCCAAAAATGGCAAGAAAGCGATATTGTCATTGAAGGAGATGTGGCTGCACAGCAAGCCATTCGTTTTAATATTTATCAGTTGTTTCAAACTTATACCGGTGCCGATGATCGTTTAAATATCGGTCCTAAAGGTTTTACTGGAGAAAAATACGGCGGTTCCACCTATTGGGATACAGAGGCCTACTGCGTGCCTTTTTACTTGGCTACCGCACCGCAAGAAGTCAGCAGAAATTTACTCATTTACCGTTACAAACAACTAGATAAAGCCATTGAAAATGCACAGAAATTGGGCTTTACAAATGGTGCAGCCTTATATCCAATGGTAACCATTAACGGCGAAGAGTGTCATAATGAGTGGGAAATTACTTTCGAAGAAATTCATAGAAATGGAGCCATTGCGTATGCTATTTTCAATTATATCCGCTACACAGGCGATGTCGAGTATTTAGCTCAATATGGTTTAGAAGTGTTAATGGGTATTGCTCGCTTTTGGAAACAACGCGTAAACTGGAGCGGTGCCAAAAAACAGTACGTAATGCTTGGTGTTACAGGCCCAAATGAGTACGAAAATAACATCAATAATAACTGGTATACCAACTACTTGGCCGTTTGGTGCCTAAAATATACCCAAGAAGCGGCTAAATGGGTGCAAGATAATCAGCCACAGCGTTATCAAGAATTGAATACTAAGCTACATTTTTCTGTAGCGGAATTTACTGCTTGGCAACACATTGTAGACCACATGTATTACCCTTATAATGAGGAACTTGGAGTGTTCTTGCAACAAGATGGCTACTTAGATAAAGAACAAATTTTGGTAAAAGATTTGCCAGCTGAGGATCGACCTTTAAACCAAAAATGGAGCTGGGATAGAATTTTACGTTCGTGCTTTATTAAACAGGCCGATGTATTGCAGGGCTTCTACTTTTTCGAAGACGATTTCGATTTCGATACCCACAAGCGCAATTTCGACTTTTACGAGCCTCGTACGGTTCACGAAAGCTCTTTATCGCCCTGCGTACACAGTATTTTAGCTGCCAAACTGCACGACGAGGCTAGAGCCTACGAGTTTTATCTCCGTACTTCGCGTTTAGATTTAGATGATTACAATAACGACACCGAAGATGGTTTGCATATCACCTCTATGGCGGGCACTTGGATGAGTGTAGTAGAAGGCTTTGCAGGAATGCGTGTACGTAATGATAAATTGATTTTTAACCCGTTTTTACCACAAAAATGGCAATCATTTTCGTTTACCATTGGTTTTAGAGGAGCTACGGTCAAGTTACAAATCAGTAAGGCGCAAATCCATATCGTTAATACTTCCAATCAGTCGGTAGCCTTACAAGTGCACGATAAAGATTATCAACTAGAAGCGAACGCCGAACTACAAATCTCAAACGGGGTAATGGCCTAAAACTCAAAAGATGAATAAATTGAACGCTAATTTCTGTTTTTGTTTAGGTTTACTAGTTTTGGTAACAATGTCTTGTAGGTCAACTAAAGAAGCACAGCATATCGACAAGAAAGATAACATCATCATTTATCAGTTATTACCGCGGCTTTTTGGCAATACCAACACCACCAATAAGCCTTTTGGCACCATTGCCGAAAATGGTTGCGGTAAGTTTAACGATATTAGCGAAAAGGCGCTTGATGGTTTAAAAGAGCTAAACGTAGATTACGTTTGGTACACTGGTGTAATTGCCCACGCTAGCCTTACCGATTATAGCAAATTTGGTATTGCCACAGGCGATGCCGATGTAGTAAAAGGCAGGGCAGGGTCGCCTTACGCCATTAGAGATTACTACGATGTAGACCCCGATTTGGCAGTGGATGTAAACAAGCGTATGGCCGAATTTGAAGCCCTAATTAAACGCACACATGGTAAAGGGCTAAAGGTATTGATTGATTTTGTGCCCAACCATGTAGCCAGAAGTTACAAATCTGTGGCTAAACCAGATGGAGTGGAAGATTTTGGTGACAAAGATGACAAAACTGTTGCCTACAGCGCAACTAACGACTTTTACTACCTCCCTGGCCAAGATTTTATGGTGCCTGCTAATTCAAAATCAAGTGGCTCGTTAGCGACTTTGCAAGATGGTAAATTTGCTGAAAGTCCGGCTAAAGCTACAGGAAATAATGTTTTTGTAGCGCAACCTTCGGTAAACGATTGGTACGAAACTGTAAAACTTAACTATGGCGTTGAATTTAAAGACGGCAAAGAGATCAAACATTTGGAGCCAATGCCTCCTGTATGGCTAAAAATGCGAGATATTTTGGTGTATTGGACTAAAAAAGGTGTAAATGGTTTTAGGTGTGATGTAGCCGAAATGGTGCCTGTAGAATTTTGGAGCTGGGTAATTCCAGAAGTTAAAAAGGTATACCCTAAGTTGATTTTTATTGGCGAAGCCTATAATCCAAAGGTGTATGCGCAATATCTCACTGAAGGTAAGTTCGACTACTTATATGACAAAGTAGGCCTCTACGATGGTTTGAAACGTTTCGTTAAAGATGAAGCTAATGCCAACATAAAAGACATTCAGCATGTATGGCAAATCGAGAGCAAAGGATTTGATCATCAAATGCTACGGTTTCTAGAAAACCATGATGAGGAGCGTATTGCTGCTAAAGGCTTTGCTGGCGATGCAAAGTTGGCTTTTCCAGCCATGGTAATCTCGGCTACTTTAGGTAAGGGGCCTTTAATGCTCTATTTTGGCCAGGAAGTAGGCGAGCCGGGTGCAGGCGTAGAAGGTTTTGGTGGCGATGACAACCGCACCTCCATCTTCGATTATTGGGGTGTACCGAACCACCAACGCTGGGTAAATGGAGGCAAGTTTGATGGTGCCCAACTCCATGTTCAAGAAAGACAAATTCGTGATTTTTATAAGAAGTTAACCAGTGTTAGAGCTAACAGCGACGCTGTGACTAATGGAGCAATGACGGAAATTCCGTTGAATGGGTTTCCAAAAGCTTATGCATACGTTAGGCATAGCGGTAAACAGCGTATTTTGGTGGTAGCCAACTTTAACCGTAAAGAAAATTTGCAGACAAGCATTGAAATCCCGGCTCAACTGCTAAAGTCCCGTAAAGTGAGCCAAGCTAAAGATTTACTTTCAGCTCATCAGGCAGTTGTCAAAGAGAATGTAATTTCCGTCGAGGTTTTGCCTTCATCAGCACAAATCATCGAATTTTAACCAAAAAACTAACCAAAAAACCGTATGAACCTTCAAAAAAATACTAAACCTGCGCTAAGCATTTCGCAAATCATCAACATGAGCGTTGGTTTTTTTGGGATACAGTTTGGCTGGGATTTGCAACGTGCTAACATGGGGCGCATTTACGAAAATTTAGGTGCCAATGCCGACGATGTGCCGTTATTGTTCTTAGCTGCGCCTTTAACTGGTTTAATTGTGCAGCCCATTATTGGTTACCTCAGCGATCGCACTTGGCATCCTACTTGGGGGCGTAGACGGCCGTATTTTTTCATCGGTGCCTTAATTAGTTCTATAGCTTTAATTTTCATGCCGCACAGTAGTGCTTTATGGATGGCGGCAAGTTTACTTTGGATTTTAGATGTGTTTGGCAACGTATCTATGGAACCATTCAGGGCTTTTGTAGCTGATAAACTACCAGAAAGCCAAATTAACCGTGGTTTTGTGATGCAAAGTATGATGATTGGCTTGGGTGGTAGTATTGCTTCGGCTTTACCTTGGATATTTAACAACTGGTTCAAAGTAAGTAATGTGGCTGCTTTTGGTGGTGTGCCGCAAAACGTAAAATATTCCTTTTATCTAGGTGCTTTCTTCTTTTTTTCTGCAGTGCTTTATACGGTGTTAACTAGTAAAGAATATCCTCCAACAGAAGAAGAAATCAAGGAAAATAAAAAGGGTGCTGGCTTCTTTGGTGGTATCTCGGAGATGGTATCTGCTATTGGAAATATGCCGAAGCAAATGAAGGTAATTTCTTTGGTGCAGTTTTTTACTTGGCCTGGCCTCTTTTTAATGTGGTTTTATTACACTACTGCAGTAGCCGTAAACGTTTTTGGCGGTAAAGATGCAAGCGATCCCGTGTACGCAGCAGGTGCCGATTTCGGAAGTTTAACCTTGGCCTTCTACAGTGTGGTTACGTTTTTGTTTGCACTCATTTTACCAAAAATAGCCGATACACTGGGTCGAAAAACTACACACTCACTTTGCCTGCTCTGCGGTGCTTTGGGCCTTATCAGCGTGGCTTGGGTACACGATAAAAATATGCTCTACCTGTGTATGACGGGTATAGGTATTGCTTGGGCCAGTATTCTATCTATGCCTTATGCGATGCTGAGCGGACACCTACCAAAAGCTAAAATTGGCATATACATGGGCATATTCAACTTTTTTATTGTGCTGCCAGAAATTATTGCGTCTCTTGGTTTTGGCTGGCTAATGCGTAACGTGCTTAATAATGATAGGCTGTTGGCGGTACAGTTAGGTGGAGGTTTAATGGTTTTAGCAGCCATTTTATGTTATCTTTTAGTGAAAGATGAGCGAAAGTTGGATGCAGGATTAGCAGCCGAATTAGCAGTAGAAGAACATAGAAGTGTTTAACAAATCAGCGCCATAAGTGGTGGAATTTATATAGATATGAAAAGAAATTTTTTAGTCCTTTTTTTGGCTTGCTGTATCAGTTTTTCTTGCAAAAAAAGTAAAGGTGGTGAAGAGCCTAGTCCTACACCTCCAACTCCAGTTACACCTATCTCTACCGAGTTACCTGCAGGTGCTAAAGAAGGTGTCGTGTTTACAAATAGTGGCACTTCAGCCATTTTTACCTTGTATGCTCCAGGAAAAAATTCCGTTAGCTTAATGGGTGATTTTAATGATTGGTCGGCCACTGCCGCAAAAATGACCAAAACGCCAGATGGTAACTATTTTTGGGCTAAAGTAGATAACATCAATCCTAATACAGAATATGCCTACCAGTTTTTGGTAGATGATAATTTGAGAATTGCCGATCCTTACTGCGAAAAGATTTTAGATCCAGTAAACGATCCGTACATTACTGCGGCTACTTATCCAAACTTAAAAGCTTATCCTACGGGTAAAACCACAGGCATTGTAAGTGTTATGCAGGCCAATCAGCCTAGCTATACCTGGAGAAACAATGCTTTTGTTCGCCCTGCTAAAAACGATCTGGTTATTTACGAGTTGCTGATTAGAGATTTTACCACTGAACATACCTATAATTCAACGATACAAAAATTAGATTATTTGGCGGGCTTGGGTATCAATGCCATCGAATTATTGCCCGTAAACGAATTCGAGGGTAATTTAAGCTGGGGATATAATCCATCATTCTATTTTGCGCCAGATAAATATTACGGTACAAAAAACGATTTGAAAAAATTTATCGACGAATGTCATGGCAGAGGTATTGCGGTAATTTTAGATATGGTACTCAATCATTCTTTTAGCCAATCGCCAATGGTGCAGTTATATTTTGATGGCAACAAGCCAACAGCCAACAATCCTTGGTATAACGTGGACGCTAAACATCCTTTTAATGTGGGCTACGATTTTAATCATGAGAGTGGCGCTACCAGAGCTTTTACAAAAAATGTGATTAAGTTTTGGATGCAGGAATACAAAGTAGATGGTTTTAGGTTTGATTTGGCCAAAGGATTTACCCAACGCCAAAGTAATGATGATGGCGCTTTTTCGGCTTTTGATGCTGGTAGGGTTGCCATTTGGGATGATTACTTAGCAACCATGAAAAGCATAGATCCCAATTTTTATATCATTTTAGAACTTTTTGCAAATGACAGTGAAGAGCAGGCTTATGCTACTAAAGGGATGATGATGTGGAATAACCTTAACCATGCAATGAATGAAGCAACCATGGGCTGGTTAAATTCTTCCGACTTCTCGAGAGGGATGTTTGGTACGCATGGGTTTACTTCTTCAGAAGGCTTAGTAAGCTATGGCGAAAGTCATGACGAAGAACGCCTAACTTATAAAAACTTGATGTACGGTAATGTAAACGGCAGCTACGTAATCAAGGGTAACTTGGCAACATCTTTGAAACGTAACGAAATGGCTGCTGCCTTTTTATTTGCAATGCCAGGCCCAAAAATGCTTTGGCAATTTGGTGAGTTAGGTTACGATGTGAATATTGATTTTAACGGTCGTACAGGAGAGAAACCTATACGATGGAATTATTTTGATGATGTGAACCGTAAAGCACTATACAACGCCTTTGCCAAGCTGATTAGGATGAAGCTAAAAAACAGTGTGTTTAGAACAAGCAACATTACTTACGACTTTTCGAAAGCGATTAAATACATTAAACTTACCGACGGCAATAATACGGTGGTAGTAGTAGGTAATTTTGATGTAGCGCCACAGACAGCCAACATAGATTTTGGAAGTGTTGGCACTTGGTATAATGCTGTAGGTAGCAATATCACTTTGGGTAGTTCGGTTTATAGCCAAAGCTTAGGGGCGGGCGAGTACCACATTTTTAGTAAGCAGCCTTTAAATAATTAAGTTAAAGGTTTACTTGGTTTGCGCTACCTCCTTTGGAATAGCGTGGGTAACAAATTTGTACCTTTAGCCTAAACCTATTATTTTTACAATGTGAAAAACATAGGTGCTTTTTTGCTTTTATTTGTTATTCTAATCTCCATGCTGCCCTGCACTGATGAGGTAGGCTGTACAGATGAAACCACTAGCGCTTATCAATTGTCTCATGAGGAAAGTTCAGAAGAGAACTGCTCTTCAATCTGTATGTGTGCTTGTTGCGGTCAGCGTATGATAGCTGTAGAACAGCTTGGGTTTCGTGTCCAAACCTCTCCTCAGTTCTATAACCATACCATCAAGGATTATCAATTTTATTTAGAGCTATTGAGCCAAAACATCTGGCAACCGCCTAAGCTCGCTTAATATTTAATATCGGTACTACCGATGTTGGCAATGCTTGTTTGCCAATAGAAAATCTTATTAAATATTAATGATAAAAAGCTTTATAGATGAAATTCTTATTGCCATTTTTGGCGCTATTTTTTAGCGGCTATGCTTTTGCCCAAAATACTTGGACGGGTAAAGTGATAGACGCAGATCACAAAGAGGTTTTAGCCGAGGTCACGGTTTACGTAAAAGGAACAAACCTTATCGCAAAAACAGATGAAAAGGGATTAGTTACCTTGCAAAACATCCCGAATGGAACACAGGTTATTGGTTTTAAAATTATTGGCCATCAAGAAAAAACGTTGAGTTTGGTTTTTCCTTTAAATCAGACTGAACCTACAACAGTAGCATTAGAACATGATGAAGACGATTTGGACGAAGTGGTCATTACCTCAACCAGAAGCTCTAGAACTATTAGGGATATTCCTACTAGGGTAGAGTTTATTGCTGGAGAAGAATTGGAAGAAAAATCGAACATGAAACCTGGCGACGTAAGGATGGTGTTGAGTGAGAGTACAGGTATTCAAACACAAACTACTTCTGCAACCTCTGCCAATGCAGCCATTAGAATTCAAGGTTTAGATGGCCGATATACTCAAATTCTAAAAGATGGTTTTCCGCTATACGCAGGTGCTGCTAGTGGTTTGGGCTTGTTGCAAATTCAGCCCTTAGATTTAAAGCAGGTGGAGCTAATTAAAGGTTCGGCTTCTACCTTGTATGGCGGTGGCGCAATTGCAGGTTTGGTAAACTTCATCTCAAAAACGCCTAAAATGGAACGTGAACTCAATTTTCACTTAGACGGCACCAGCGCTAGAGGCTTAAGTTTAAACGGTTTTTATGGCAAGAGAAATGAGAAAGTAGGCACTACCATTTTTGCGGCTTATCAAAGTAATGCTGCTTATGATCCAGCGGATATTGATCTGTCGGCTATTCCAAAGTTTAAACGTTACAGTTTCAATCCTAAGTTCTACTATTATCCAACAGCTAAAACAAAGTTGATGATGGGTTTGAACTCTACTTTCGAGGATCGGGTAGGTGGCGATATGCATTACATTAACGATGGAAATGACCCATCGCATAGTTATTTCGAACAGAATAAAACCGAACGTTTGAGTTCTCAAATTGCATTAGATCATGATTTTGGAAAATGTAGTCACGTTACTTTCAAAAACAGTGTCGGTTATTTTAATAGGAAGTTGTTTATGCCAGGTTATGTATTTAACGGTACACAATATTCTACTTTTACAGAAGCCAATTACGCCAGTCATGGTGAAGGAATTTGAATGGGTGGCGGGCGCCAACCTTTGGACTGATAGCTTTAAAGAAAAGCAAATTACATCCGCTTTGCGAGATTATAACCAAACCACCTTTGGTGCTTTTTTTCAAAATACTTTCAAAGCAAATAATTGGTTGCATATAGAAACGGGTTTACGGGCCGACCATGTAGTAGATTACGGAACGGCTTTTTTACCTCGTTTATCAACCTTGTTTAAGCTTAGCGATAAATTTACTTCGCGTTTAGGTGGCGGACTAGGTTACAAAGCTCCCACTTTATTTACCGAAGATAGTGAACGTTTGCAATATCGAGACGTTTTGGCTTTGAACTCGCAGGCTAATAAATTAGAGAAGAGCTATGGCGCAAACCTCGATTTTAATTATCGGACTAGTTTGTTTGACGAAAAAGTATCCTTTACCATTAATCATTTATTTTTCTTAACTCGCATTAATGATCCTTTACAGTTATTGCCAACAACTTCGGGCGCTTACCAATTTGTAAACGTAGCAGGAAACATAGAAACCAAAGGAACTGAAACCAATGTAAAATTAGGTTATAATGACTTCAAATTGTTTTTAGGCTATACTTATACCGATGCTCACCGACATGAAGGAACTTTGAGGTTTGATAACCCCTTGACGGCTAAGCATAGGATCAATTCGGTATTGATGTATGAGGTGCACGACGAATGGAAAGTAGGTTTAGAGGCTTATACTTTCAGCAAGCAGTTATTAAATGATGGTAGTTACGGTAAAAAATATACCATCATGGGTTTTATGGTCGAAAAACTATGGGAGCGCTTTTCAATTTACGTGAACTTCGAAAATTTTACGGATAGTCGCCAAACCCGTTTCGACAATATTTACACCGGTGCCATTAGCAACCCTCAGTTTAGGGATATTTATGCCCCTTTAGATGGTTTTGTATTTAACGGAGGAATAAAGTTTAGGTTATAAATTTTCAGACTTACGAAGTTCTAGCAACTTCGTAAGTCTTTTTTATCACGAGGTAATACCATTTGGTTACCGTAATTTTACATACAGATATTTAATTTCCAGTATTTTTGCCTAGGGAATGCTATAATGAAAAAAATAATTTTATTTATTGGTTTGCTGCTGGTTTTCATTCAAGTAGTAGTGGCGCAAGACCTTTCGCAACAAATAGTAGCTGGAAGGTTTAATGATCCGTCACAAATTAAAAAGCCATACATTATTTACATTTCTGCCGATGGTTTTAGAAACGATTATGCGGAGAAATATCAAGCTAAAAATCTATTGGCGTTAAGGGCAAAAGGTGTTCAGGCTACGGCAATGAAACCTTCTTATCCATCAGTTACTTTCTCTAATCATTATACTTTGGCTACGGGAATGTACCCTTCGCATCACGGTATCGTGAACAATTCGTTTTACGATCCTAAACGGAAGGAAATGTACGTAAAAACAGACCGCAGTGCCGTAAGCGATAGCACTTGGTATGGCGGCGTGCCGATTTGGGTGTTGGCCGAGCAACAAAAAATGCTTACCGCTGCTTTTTATTGGTTAGGGTCTGAGACTGCCGTTCTAGGCGTGAGGCCAACCTATTGGTATAATTTCAATACTAAAATCCCTATGGATACACGTATTGATGCCGTGAAAAATTGGTTGCAGTTGCCAGAAGAAAAGCGTCCGCACTTGATTAATTTCTATTTTCCAGAAGTAGATGTAGCTGGACATCATTTTGGTAGTAATTCAAAAGAAACCGCTGCTGCGGTAAAATTAGTAGATAATGCGGTGGGCGAAATGGTGGAGCTTACCAAAGAAGTGGGATTAGATGTCAACTTTGTTTTTGTATCAGATCACGGAATGACCGAAGCGGATAATAAAAACACCTTGGATTTGCCATCGCTTATTGATACCAGCAAGTTTATTGTGCCTAATGGCGATGCGCTGATCCAAATTTATGCGAAGGATAAGAGAGATATCAAACCGCTTTATAAAAAGCTTAAAGCCGAAGGAAAAGATTACGATGTTTACCTAACCCGTAACATGCCGAAACGTTGGCATTACCGGGCAAAGGACAATAAAGACGGTAGAATAGGAGATATCATTCTTATTCCACGCCTGCCCAAGATATTTAATCTTACGGGTAGGCCAACAAATATTGGTAAGCATGGCTTTGACAATGATATGCCAGATATGCAAGCAACTTTTTACGCTTGGGGTCCAGATTTTAAAGCGGGAATGACTATCAATTCATTCGAAAATGTTCATGTCTATCCGCTACTGGCTAAAATTTTGGGTTTATCTTATGGACATAAAATTGACGGAGATGTAAAGGTGTTAGCGCCGATATTGAGGTAGCATTACCACTTTTGTATTGGTGGGTAAAAGCTTTCAGCGTAACATTTTAGTGCTAATTAGGTGTTGCCAGCTACATTACAGATATTTATATCTAACAAACCTAAACATATAAAAATGAAGAAAACCTTTACCATCATTAGTTTTGCATTGTTGATTTCTGCTACTGTTTTTGCACAAAGGCAACAGGCACAAGGCACTGCCCCAAAAGCTGGTTCAGCACCTGCTCCAGCAACACCAACTAAAGAAGAAACAAAAATAAACACCAACATCGCCTCTAGAAACATTGTTCCCGAAAGTTCGGTGGTAACCAATCATACGGTAACCATCAACGGAAAAGCAGTGCCTTACAAAGCAACTGCGGGTACTTTGCCAGTATGGGACGAGGAAGGTAAAACACTCGCTGGTTTATTCTATACTTATTACGAAAGAACCGATGTAGGCAACAAAGAAAGTCGCCCTTTGGTCATTTCCTTCAATGGCGGTCCAGGTTCAGCATCGGTATGGATGCACATTGCCTACACCGGTCCGGTAGTGTTAAAAATAGATGACGAAGGTTATCCTGTTCAGCCTTATGGCTACAAAGACAATAGCACTTCGATACTAGATGTGGCAGATATTGTTTATATCGATCCTGTAAATACTGGCTATTCTAGAACCGTAAGTAAAGATGTGCCAACCAATAGGTTTTTTGGCGTAAGAGCTGATATCAAATACTTGGCAGAGTGGATCAACACCTTTGTAACTCGTACTAATCGTTGGGCTTCGCCAAAATATCTGATAGGAGAGAGCTATGGTACTACCCGTGTTTCGGGCTTAGCGCTAGAACTGCAAAGCAGCCATTGGATGTATTTGAATGGCGTAATTTTAGTATCGCCAACAGAGCTCGGTATAGAACGCGGAACTGCAATGGATGCAGCTTTGCGTTTGCCTTATTTTGCGGCAACAGCGTGGTATCACAAAGCTTTGGCTAACGATTTGCAATCGAAAAAATTAACCGATATGCTGCCAGAGGTAGAGACATTTACCATTAACGAGCTAGTGCCTGCAATGGCAAAGGGAGGCTTTCTTCCCGCCGAAGAAAAAAAGAAGATAGCCGCTAAAATGGCTCGTTTCTCTGGCCTTTCAGAGAAAGTAATTCTACAAAACAACTTAGATATTTCTACCAATTTATTCTGGAAAGAATTGTTGAGGGACAAAGGTTTTACCGTTGGTCGCTTAGATTCTCGATACAAAGGAATTGACAAATCTGACGGCGGCGAACGCCCTGATTATAATGCCGAGCTTACCTCTTGGCTACATTCTTTCACGCCAGCTATCAATATGTATTTGCGCAACGAGTTAAACTACAAAACCGATTTGAAGTACAATATGTTCGGCCCGGTAAATCCTTGGGATAGAACAGGCGATAATACCGGCGAAAATTTAAGAGCAGCTATGGCGCAAAATCCGTATCTGCATGTATTGGTACAGTCTGGGTATTACGATGGTGCTTGCGATTATTTCAACGCTAAATATAACATGTGGCAAATGGATCCAAGCGGTAAGTTAAAAGATAGAATGAGCTGGGAAGGTTACGAAAGCGGCCACATGATGTACTTGCGCAAAGTAGATTTAGCTTTAGGAAACGATCATATTCGTGAGTTTATTAAGAAATCAACTCCAAAACCTGGCCAATCAGCTAAGTTTTAATTTTTTTGAAGCGCAAAAGCAGTGCTAATATCCAACATCAGTCCTGCTTTTCACTACAATCTTTTTATTAAAGCATCCAAACAAACTTCGTAAGTTTCAAAAACTTACGAAGTTTCAATTACCGCACCTACACCAAAAAGTATTTTCGTTTCAATCAGGGCTATTGTTCCAAGAATTTGCTAGGGGCAAATTAAGAATTAGCGTTAGCGCCTCGAAAACTTAACAAAAATGGCTATCTTAAAATGGCGTAATTCAATTGAAAGATGAAAATTATTTTAACTTTTCTGAGCTTAGTTTTTGCAATTTATGCAGCCGTTAGAGGGATAGATTTTATACGTCGTGAAGATCATACATTTGTTTTATTTGGTTTTGGCTGCTTATCGTTAGCTGCAGGTTTAGCCTATATTACCGTTAAGTCGGTACTTAAAAAAGAAGCCGCATTAATTTTTTTATTGTTAATTGTTTCCATATAAATGCTTAATTTTGCTGCCCCACTATGGAACAATTAAAAACATCTTTTGATTTTGAAAAACCTTTGACAGATTTGTACCAACAAATCGAAAAGGTTAAGCAAATTGCCGATAAGACTAAAGTAGACATGTCGGCTACATTGGCAGAGCTAGAAGAAAAGGCTGATGATACCAGCAAAAGCCTTTATGCTAACCTTACTGGATGGCAAAAAGTTCAAATGTCTCGTCATGCAGAGCGCCCGCAAACATTAGACTATATCAACCTAATCTGCGATGATTTTATCGAAATGCATGGAGATAGAACGGTTGGCGATGATAAAGCGATCGTTGGTGGTTTCGCTACCATCAACGGAGAAACTGTAATGGTAATCGGTCACCAAAAAGGTAAAAATACTAAAGAGCGTCAGTATCGTAACTTTGGTATGGCTAACCCAGAAGGTTACCGTAAAGCATTGCGTTTAATGCGTTTGGCAGAAAAATTCAATAAGCCTGTAATTTCTTTCATCGATACCATGGGTGCTTACCCAGGTTTGGAGGCAGAAGAACGTGGACAGGGGCGAAGCTATTGCTCGTAACTTGTTAGAAATGTCGGTTCTTAAAGTTCCAATTCTTTGTTTCATCGTAGGCGAAGGCGCATCTGGTGGTGCATTAGGTATTGGCATAGGCGATAAAGTTTATATGCTAGAGCACACTTGGTATTCGGTAATTTCGCCGGAGTCTTGTTCTTCTATCTTATGGAGAAGCTGGGATTTTAAGGAGAAAGCTGCGGAATGTTTAAAATTGACTTCCGAAAATATGTATGCCAACAAGTTAATTGATGGTATCGTTAAAGAACCACTAGGTGGTGCGCACCAAAACCCAGAAGAAATGGCTGCAACCTTAAAAGCTCAAATCTTAACTGATTTAAAATCACTGAAGAAAACCAATGCTGAAAAACTAATTGCCGCGAGAATTGATAAGTTCTGTGCAATGGGTGTAGTTAATGAGTAATCAATAGGCAGATGCCAGTATTCAGGCGTTAATCTGTATACGAAAAGTATATAAAAAGCACGATCAATCAAGGTCGTGCTTTTTTGTGGGTTCATAACTGAGCACACTAAGTCTATACATGGCTTGCTTATTTTTTCCATCCGATTTTCTACGGTTAAAACCAGGTTGGCGCTTTTAGGTCGCCTGTTACCTTTACCAATGTTATTTTAGTCGAAGCCCTCTCTAGCTACGCCATTTCTTCCGAAGGGAGAGAAAAACGATGAATGATGCCACTCTCTTCCTTTGTGAGAGATGCGCAATAGTGCAGAGCGGGTATTAAAAAAAAGCCGTCCCGATTTTAATCGAGACGGCTTTTTAATGGATTATAGATTGCTTACATATTCATAAAATCTGGAGGTAATTCGCCGAAATATTGGGCAAAGCCACCTTTATCAAATAAAGATTTAAGTTGGTTTTCTAACTCCTTTGCTAATTGAGGCTGTTTGTACTGTGCTGCCACTTTCGCCATTGGCATTAAACCGTAAAACAAACCAATTTGTATTTGCTGTTGGCCAACCAACCTGTTTTTACTTTTAGATACGTCGCCTAAATAGGTTACTTCTTTACCAACATAATCTGCATATTTTTTAATTAAGGCGTTAGCTTTATCGGTTTCGCCTAAAATGTAAAGGTTTTGCGCCATTGTTGCTGCCCCCATAGCAGCACGCATACCATAAATTTTAGTAGGGATAACCTCATCATACCTTTTCATTACCTTTTTAGCATCTTCTAATCTGCCAGCTTTAATTAGGCCGGTAGTTAAGCTATTAAAGATATTGTTGAAGATAGAAATATCATCAGCAGACTGAATATCTAAGTATTTAGCATTTTTAATATTACCCCACTTAAACTTGTTCATCACATGCTCATACATTGGCTCTAGGTTAACAGGCTGCTCTTCTTCTCCTCGTTTTGCCGGATCCAAAGGCAACAACCTTAACGCCAAACCTTCGCTGTACAGGTAATTATCTAAACCATTAAACTGATCGGAAGGCACAGCATTAGCAAAGTAAACTGGGCGTTTCCAATTGTTATGAGCCAAAATATCTAGCATTGCCAAAGTTCCTTTGGTAACATACTCTTTGTTAAAAGTCCATTCTAAACTCGGCACAATTTCTCCAGCACGGTTTGCAGGTAAGGTTTTGGTATTAATTACATCCTGCGGATTAACAGTTAGCTTAAATTTCTTAGTTGGAATAAAGTTGGTGGTAGAACCATCTTGCAGTGGTAGTTTGTCGTCAGTATCGTCTGATAACAATAGATCTACAATCTGTTTCAGCTCCACGGGCTCAGCAATGCCCATATCTTTATGGTACATTACATCTCTTACTCCAGATACGTATTGCTTCTCTGTCATCGAAATTGGTAATGGCTCCGATTCGTGAACTTTGCGTTTCATACCATTGATGTACCAGTCGGTATCAAACAAACTCAAGTTTACCAGTCTAATATCGGGCCTAATGCCTTCCACTTCTTGTGCATACCATAGTGGGTAAGTGTCGTTATCGCCGTAGGTAAACAAAATGGCATTTGGTGCACAAGATTCCATGTAGCTAATGGCAATATCTCGGGCAAGTGTTTTCTCAGATCTGTCGTGGTCGTTCCAGCCTTCTTTGGCCATCAATACTGGCGCCATAAGTAAGCCAATTACAGTAGCGGCAATGGCTCCAGTTTTTGGATCCATTTTCTTGAGTAGCCACTCTTTAATTGCAATAATACCTAAGCCAATCCAAATGGCAAAGGCGTAAAAAGAGCCAACGTACGCATAATCTCTCTCTCGTGGTTCCATAGGTTTTTGGTTAAGGTAAAGCACAATGGCTAAACCAGTAAAGAAAAACAGTAAACCAATAATGCCAGCATCTTTAGGATGGCGGCCAAAATGCCAAACTGCACCAATTACACCTAAAATTAACGGTAAGAAGTAGAAGCGGTTGTAAGAATTACTTTCTTTAATAGATGGAGGTAAATTGCTCTGATCTCCGTAAAGCATGGCATCAATGGGTTTTAAACCGCTAATCCATTGGCCTTCGTATAAGCTGCCTTGGCCTTGTTCTTCGTTTTGGCGGCCGGCAAAATTCCATAAGAAATAGCGCATATACATAAAACCAACCTGATGGCGCATAAAGAAGCCTAAGTTATCAAAGAAACTAGGGAAGTGCTCGTCACTCATTCCCATCATGTCTTTATAATAGTCTACGTGTCTTTGGTCGTCGCTGTACATACGAGGAAACAAAACCTCATGCTGTAACCTGCGGATACTATCAGGAAAGGTTTCATTCTCGCCATAAATACGTTTTGTTTTTGTTCCAGAAACCTCATATTTGGTGTCTCCTTTACGGTAACTTTTCCCAGTTTCTACATAAACAGGGGCAGAGCCGTCATCCTTGTATTTAGGAATAGAATTGTAGTTAGGTCCAAAAAGCAGTGGTCTATCTCCGTATTGTTCACGGTTCAAATAGCTTAAAAAAGAGAAAGCGTTGTCCGGATCACTATTGTTTAAGTTAGGTTTTGCTTGTGCTCTAATGATAATCATGGCAAACGAACCGTAACCAAATATGATTAACACGGTAGATAATAGTGCTAAGTTTAAGATCTTCTTTTGGTGTTTGATGGAGTACCTGATGCCCCAAACAAGGCCACCAATTAATAAAAGAGCGAAAAACAACACGCCGGTTCCAAAGCCCAGCCCTAGAGTGTTTACAAAGAAAAGATCAAAATAAGCACCAAACGATACTAAATATTGAATAATGCCATATTGTACCACCGCCAAAATTAAGATACCAACACCAAGTGTTTTAAATATGCCTGATGTAGTTGGTTTTGGCTCTTTTTTAAAGTAGTAAACAAACGCAATTGCTGGTATAGTTAATAGGTTTAACAAGTGGATACCGATAGATAAACCCATGATATAAGCAATAAATAGCAACCATCTATCTGCTTTAGGCTCATCGGCAACGGCTTCCCATTTTAAGATACCCCAAAATACAATAGCTGTAAACAGCGAAGAAAGTGCATAAACCTCTGCTTCAACCGCCGAAAACCAAAAACTATCTGAATAAGTATAAGCTAAAGCACCAACCACACCTGCGCCCATAATGGTAATTAGGTTTGCGGTGGTAATTTCTTCTGCTTTTTTAACGATTACTTTTTTAGCGAGAGCTGTAATGGTCCAAAATAAGAAAAGAATGGTGGCACCACTTGCTACCGCCGAACCAAAGTTCATGAAATAGGCAATTTTACTTTTATCGCCCATGGCCAATAAAGAGAAGAAACGCTCTATCATTAAAAATAGGGGAGCACCCGGTTGGTGTACTACCTGCATTTTGTAGGCCGAAGCGATAAACTCGCCGCAATCCCAGAAACTTGCCGTTGGCTCTAGCGTTAAAACATAAGTGAGGGTGGCTATAAAAAAACAAGCCCAGCCAATAATATTGTTTACTTTTGAATAGTTCATATTTGTGATATGATGATTTCTTAAACCTTAGTTTGGTGCATTAAAATGCTGCCGAAAATAAAGAAATAGATTGATATAGGAGTTAGGGATTAACCTTATTTAACAAAAAATAACTAAATCTGCTTGACACTCAGTAGGGGTAGAAAATATTTTAAAATTTTTTGTGCAAGATATTTGCAAGTTTCAAAAATGTGCGTACATTTGCATTCCCTTTCAGCAACACGCTTGTGAGAGCGTTAGAAAGAGGAGATTGTCCGATAGTATAAGGGTAGTACGACAGTTTTTGGTACTGTTTGTCTTGGTTCGAATCCAGGTCGGACAACAAATCACTTCGGGTTGTGAATAAAACCGCAACCCGATTTTTTATTAACAAGCATTGATACCCGCAAATCATGCCATTGCAATTTAATCCCGTTAAAATTTTTCCTGGGAGTGGAACTAGAGATTTAGCTAGTAAAATAGCCGAAGAATATGGAAAACCTCTTGGTAATGTTACTTTAAGTAAATTTAGCGATGGCGAATTCCAGCCTTCATTCGACGAGTCGGTAAGAGGATGTGATGTTTTCTTAGTACAGTCTACCTACCAACCTAGTGATAATTTAATGGAACTTTTGTTAATGGTTGATGCCGCTCGTAGAGCATCTGCACATTACATTACAGCAGTTGTTCCTTACTATGGTTTGGCTCGTCAAGACAGAAAAGATAAACCTAGGGTAGCAATTGGTGCTAAATTGGTAGCCAACTTGTTAAAGGCAGCGGGTATTCATCGTATCATGACTATGGACTTGCATGCGGCTCAAATTCAAGGCTTTTTTGATATTCCTGTAGATCACTTAGATGGAGCGGTAATTTTTGTGCCTTACATCAAAAGCTTAGGTTTACAGAACTTAACTATTGCTTCGCCAGATATGGGCGGTTCCTATAGAGCCAGAACTTTCGCTAAGTATTTTAATGCTGAAGTGATCATTTGCGATAAACGTCGTAAACGTGCCAACGAAATAGAATCGATGTCTATTATTGGTGATGTTACTGGGCAAGATATCGTTTTAATAGACGACATTTGCGATACTGCTGGAACTTTAGCTAAAGCTGCACAGTTAATTATGGATAACGGCGCAAAAAGTGTAAGAGCAGTTTGTACCCATGCTGTTTTGTCTGGTAAAGCTTACGAAACAGTAGAAAATTCGGTATTGGAAGAGTTAATTGTAACAGATACAATTCCATTGAAACAGCAAAGCCCTAAAATTAAACAATTAAGCACAGCCAAATTGTTTGCCAAAGCCATTGCTAGCGTAAACGAATATGGCTCAATTAGTGAGCTTTTTAAAGTGTAATGCGTTAAGCGTTTGGAGTTGAGCGTTTTAAACGCCAAGCCCTATTCGCCAAACAATAATTAATAACAAATAAATAAATAATATGAAAACAATCGCTATTAGCGGTTCTCTTAGAGAGAACGTAGGGAAACGCGATGCCAAAGAGCTTCGTTACGAAGGTAAGGTTCCTGCGGTATTGTACGGTGGAAAAGAGCAAGTGCACTTTGCTATCACAAGAACTGATTTAAACGATGCTATCTATTCTCCGGAAGCTAGTTTTGTTGAAATTACTATTGATGGTAAGGCTGTTAAAGCTATCGTAAAAGATGCTCAATATCATCCATTAACTGATTTATTATTACACGTTGATTTTCTTCAATTGTTTGATGATAAAGAAATTAATATGGAAATTCCAGTTAAATTAACCGGTACTTCTCCAGGTGTTAAAATGGGTGGTAAATTAGTTCAAAAATTACGTAAACTACGTGTTAAAGCATTGCCTAAAAACATGCCTCAAGTAGTAGAAGTAAGCATTGCTAAATTAGAAGTAGGTAACTTATTCCGTGTTCGCGATTTAGCAAAAGGTGAGTATGCTGTTACTAACACGCCAGAAGATACTATCGTTTCAGTAGGTATGTCTAGAGCGTTAAAACAAGCTGAAAACGAAGCTAAAGGTAAAAAATAAGTCAGGATTTAAGGATTTCTTGATTTACAAGATCAAATGGCATTCCAATATGGGATGCCATTTTTTTTATGTTAAAATTTTATATGGTTTAATCCCTAATACAGGTTGTGCAGTTGCCAATTGCAAACTGTAAACTGCCAACTATTCTTTGGTCTTTTAGCTTTAAGCATTTACCTTTGCGCCATGAAATTTCTGATTGTAGGTTTAGGAAACATTGGTGCCGAATACGTGGGCACTAGGCATAATATAGGTTTTGATATTGCCGATGAGTTAGTTGGCAGCTTAGAAGGAAGTTTTGAGCACGGTAGGTTAGCTTATCATGCAGAAGTATCTCACAAGGGTAAAAAATTACATGTGATTAAGCCTACAACTTACATGAATTTGAGTGGCAAGGCGGTTAACTATTGGATGAAAGAACTGAAAATAGCACCAGAAAATGTGTTGGTTTTGGTAGATGATTTGGCTTTGCCTTTAGGTAAGTTGAGAATGAAATTGCAAGGCAGTAGTGCTGGGCACAATGGTTTAAAAAGTATTGAAGAGGTATGTGGCGGACAAAACTATGCTCGTTTACGCTTTGGTATTGGCGATGATTTTCCAAAAGGTAGACAGGCAGATTTTGTGCTAGGCCAGTTTGATAAGAACGAGAAAAAAGAACTGCCCGTACTGGTAAATAGGGCAGTAAGCATGATTAAGAGCTTTGCCACCATTGGTGCTGCTCAAACTATGACGTTGTTTAATAAGTAACCCCAATTAGTGGAAGAGTGTATTTTTATTTCCGTTTGGCTTTAGCCAACGGATTGGAAACTAGATGTTAAGGCTTTAGCCAAATTAAAGCAACTTTTGCTAAAGCTTATTTTAAACATCTAAGAAGAGGTTGTATCAAAAATGATGATATGAACTTGCTAGCGAAATAGTATTTTGAAAGTTGCCATGCCCAGTTCTCCTGAACGTAGTAAAGCAAAATTTATTTTAATTTAAACCGCTTTACGATTTCCGCCTACGCGGGAATGACGATAGTGCCCAATTTAATTCTTTAAAATGATGTTCTTTCTATTTTGATACAGCCTCCTATAAAAACCAACTCGAATATTAGGTTCCTAACACTCCCAACCTATTAATCCATACCATAAATTAGAGAGGATTGCAAATCGGAAATAACAAAAAGCCTTATCTGCATCAATTAATTCAGGCTATTTTTTAACTAACCTTGTAATTTTTTCGTGTAGCGCACCTATTTTAAATGGCTTTCCAATAATATTATCGGCACCTACACGTCTGGCGGTTTCTTGATCCGAATCTAACACACCTGCAGAAAATGAGATAATTGGAATGTTTTCTTTGCCAGGTATGTGTCCTTCTCTAATCTTCTGGATTGCCTCCAAACCATTCATAATAGGCATGTAAGTATCCATCAATATCAAATCGAAACTTTCTTTTGCCAAAGCTTCTAAAGCTGCTGCACCATTGGTAACCACCGTAGATTGCACTTTCCAATCGTTTAGTATTTTTACAATCAAGAAAACGTTGATAGAGTTATCTTCGGCAATTAAAATGCGTAAGCCTTCTAAGTTAGGAAGTGTTTCTGGTGCTTTAGAAATATTAATTTCTGTTTCTTTTTCTACGGTTTTGTACCATTTAGAGAAAGAGAACGTGCTTCCTTTACCCAGTTGGCTTTGTACATCTAGTTCGCCACCTTTTAATTCTGCCAGTTTTTTAACAATAGACAAGCCCAAGCCAGTACCGCCATAAACTCTGGTATGTACATTTTCTACCTGCTCAAAAGAATGGAAAATAGTTTTGATATGTTCTTCTGGAATGCCAATACCCGTATCAATTACAGAAAATCTAATTAACGTGGTGTTGGCTTTTTCTTCGAGCGCTTCTACTTTAAATATAACCTCGCCTTCGTTCGTGAATTTTACGGCATTGCTTAGCAAATTCATAAAAATTTGGTTTAAGCGTAACGAATCTGCCATAATAAACCGAGGTACATTTGGGTCTATAACCAGCTTTAAGAAAACGTGTTTTTCAATTGCTTTGATATTAAGTAGGTTGGCTGCTTGGGTTACCAGTTCTTTAATATCGGTTTCTGCAAAACTAATTTTATACTTGCCAGCTTCAATTTTAGAAAGGTCTAAAATATCGTTAATTACACCCAATAAAGAGTTTGATGATATTTCTAGTAAGCTTACAATTTCTTTTTGGCTCTCTGTTAGTTGCTCTTTTTGAAGAAGGTTTACCAAACCAATAATGCCATTGATAGGCGTACGGATTTCATGGCTCATGTTAGCCATAAAGCTTTCTTTCGCTCTTTTTCCCTGTTCGGCCTCTTCTTTAGCTTTAATTAAATCTGCTTGTATTTTCTCTAGCTGTTGGTTTTTAGTTTTAATTTCAATTTGGGTTTTAACCAATTGTATAAAAGAATCTACTTTGGCAGAAGTAATATAAGGATCTAAAGGTTTGTACAAATAATCTACCGCACCAGCACTTAAACCTCTAATAGCATATTTAGCTTCTGTAGAAATTGCAGTTACAAAAATGATCAGTATATCTTGGGTGCGAACGTTGTTCTTCAGTATCTCTACTAATTCGAAACCATTCATTTCGGGCATTTGAACATCTACCAGAGCAATGGCAATGTCTTTTTCCCAACAAATACGCAGTGCATCGTTAGGCGAAGTTGTGGTAATAATGTTGATGTCGTTGCGGTTTAGCAGTGCCTCTAAAGCAATAATGTTTTCCTGCTTATCATCAACAATTAAAAGATTGATTTTGCTCATTAGGTATGGGAATTAGCTTACTTTTTGGTAAATGTTGTTCTTCTTATCTACTACTTTAAATTTTTTAGCAATCTGATAATCTCTAATTGCTTCTTTGCCACCCAAACATAAAAAGCCAAAGTTAGCAAGGCTATTGTAAAAAAGGTTAATTACTGTACGCTGTAACTCTGGATTAAAATAAATCAGTACATTTCGGCAAGAAATTACCTGAAACTCATTAAATGGCCCATCGGATACTAGGTTGTGCATAGAGAACAGTACATTTTTTTTAAAGGTCTGGCAATAGAAGCGGCATCGTATTTTGCAGTGTAATAGTTTGCTAAAGACTTTCCTCCATCTATGGCGTGGTAGTTCTCTGAGTACTGTTTCATTTTTTGTAGGTCGTAAATGCCCTCTCTAGCGGTTTCTAATACTTTGTGGTTAATATCCGTTCCATAAAAGAAACTGCGATTATATAGCCCTAGTTCTTCAAACAAGATGGCAAAAGAGTAGAGTTCTTCTCCCGTAGAGCAACCTGCGTTCCAAACTTTAATATGCGGATAAGAATTTAAGTAAGGTATCACATTTTCTTTCAGTGATTTAAAAAATTTTGGATCTCTGAACATTTCTGTAACGTTTACGGTAATTTCGTTCAAAAAATCATGAAAAAAATCACTGTTGTTGGTTAAAGTAAGCTTCTCAGATCAAAAAAATCCATCCTTTTTAAGAGCATTACTCGGTCTAGTCTTCGTTTTAATGACGCTCTAGAGTAGCCTTCAAAATCAAATCCGTAGATATTTCTTGTAATTACTACTATTTCTTCTACTTGCTCGTCTGTTATTAAATCTTTCGTCATAAATGCTTAACTAAGCCACACTCTTAACATAGAATAAAAGCTTGTCTATATCTACAGGTTTAGAAATATAATCGCTAGCGCCTGCCTCCATACATTTCTCTCTATCCATTTTCATTGCTTTTGCGGTAAGAGCAATTACGGGCAGGTTAGCCCACTGCCTTTTGGCTCTAATTTGTCTCATGGCTTCATAGCCATCCATTTCGGGCATCATAATATCCATCAATACCAAATCAATCTCTTGGTGTGCCTCCAATTTTTCTAGCGCTTCTACACCGTTGTTGGCTATAATTACTTTGATGTCGTAATCTTGAAGGGCAGAAGATAGCGCAAAAATATTACGCATGTCATCATCAGTAATTAAAATGGTTTTGTTTTGTAGTGCCTTTTCTATGGTTGGCGCATAGTTTTTTGGCTCTTTGTTAATTTTTACTGCCTGATCTTGTTTAGGGGCATTAGCCTGTAGCTTGTTCATGAATAAACTTACCTCGTCTAACAGCCTATCATTAGATTTGTTGCTCTTTAATACCATGGCTTGCGAGTAGCGCATAATGTGGGCCATTTTATCCTTATCAAGCTCCATGGCGGTATTAATAATTACCGGAACTTCTTTGGTTTCGGGGTTTGATTTAATTTCGTCCAACAAATCGAAACCAGAAATGTCTGGAAGTTTCAAATCCAGAATGATACAGTCGAAAATGCTTTCCGTTAACATTTGCCTAGCCTCGGCACCAGTGTAAGCTTGCGAAACTTTGGCTCCTTTTTTAATTAGTTGCTCGGTAAGTTCGTTGCTTTGCAAGATTTGGTCTTCAATAACTAAAACGTTATGGAAATCGTAAGTATACTGGTTAGAAAGCAACTCAAAAGCATGGTCTAATTTTTCTTTGTCTACAGGTTTTTTAAGGAAACCGATAGCGCCTTCTTTTTTGGCTTTACTCGCTTTTTCATCGCCGGCAGACATCATGTGAATTGGAATGTGCTGCGTAGCCGGATTGGCTTTAAGCTGTTTTAAGATGCTCCAGCCATCCATTACCGGCAACATCACATCCAGTACAATGGCATCGGGCAGTTCGCTAATTGCCAGTTCTAAGCCATCGTCTCCGCTATGCGCTAAAATGGGCTCAAAACCTTTTTCTATGGCGTAGGCTTTTAATATTTCTGCAAAATTCTCGTCGTCTTCTACAATAAGCAGTCTGTTACCCTCGCCGCTTTTAACTGGCGTAGGCGTGTTTTCTGGGGTAGTAGCTTTTCTTTCTTGGTAGGTAACTACAGCTTCTTTTTCAATCTCTACGGCAGGCTTGCTGTCTTTTTTGCTGCCCAAACTTTGCGGAATAAACAACGTAAAAGTACTCCCTACGCCAACCTCGCTAGTTAGTTGGATTTCGCCGCCAAGTAAATTAGCTAATTCTCTGCTTATAGATAAACCTAAGCCAGTACCACCATATTTGCGACTGGTAGAACCGTCTTCTTGCTGAAAAGCTTCGAAAATAACCTGTAGCTTGTCTTTTGGTATGCCAATTCCGGTATCCGTAACCGAAAAATAAATTGGGTCTAGTTCATCATCAATTAAAGATTTGTTCTGCTTAATTTGATCTTTTCTGGCCAAGCCAGCTTCAATGGTAATTGTTCCTTTTGCTTTAGTAAATTTAAAAGCATTGGATAATAGGTTTTTGATGATCTGCTCTAAGCGAGTTTGGTCTGTGGCAATGGTTTCTGGTAGGTTGTTTGCCAAGTTAAATTCAAAATTAATCTCTTTTTGATTGGCAACTTCGCTAAATAGTGCCTTGGTATGGCTTTGTATGGTGCTTAGTCTTACTTGCTCTATTACCAAATCTATGTTGCCAGATTCTATTTTAGAAAGGTCTAAGATATCGTTAATTAAAGCCAACAAATCTGAGCCTGCATTGTGAATTACGCCAGCATATTTAATTTGCTCTTCTGATAAATTGGCTTGTTTGTTTTCTTTTAAAATTCTGGCCAATATCAAGATACTGTTTAAAGGCGTACGCAACTCGTGGCTCATATTGGCCAAAAATTCAGATTTATACTTGCTACTTAACTCTAGTTCTTCGGCCTTTAAGCCAATGGCTTCTTTGGCTTGGTTAATAGAGATATTTTTCTCTTCTAGCAGCTGTGCTTTTTCTTCCAGTTCAGAATTGGCCTGCTGTAGTTCTTCCTGTTGTACCCGCAGTTCTTCTTCAGATGCCTGTAGTTCTTCTGTTTTGTGCATCAGGTCTTCGTTAGTTACCCTCAGCTCTTCTTGCTGGCTGGTCAATTCTTCTGCTTGCTGCTGGGTTTTTTCTAGCAAAGCCTGTAGCTTAACTTTGGCAACCATGCTATTTGTGGCCACCCCAACATCATGTGCTACTACAGCCAAGAAATCTAAATGAACAGCTGTAGGTGCCGAAAGAAGTCCCATTTCTAAAACAGCAATGGTTTCGTCCTCAAATAAAACGGGCAAGCAAATGATATGGGTAGGTCTACTTTCTCCCAGTCCCGAAGTAATTTTTAAATAATTTTCGGGAACCGGATGAAGGATCTTTGTTTTTTTCTCTAATGCTACCTGCCCAATTAAGCCTTCGCCAAAGCGATATGCTTTGCCTTGCATCGAATTGTCAATGGCAAAACCTCCTCTTAGTTTTAAGGTTTTTTGACCTCTGTTTGCTAAATAAAAAGCACCCACCGGGTAGTTTAACAAATCGCAAATTGCCGTAATTACGTTTCTTGCGAGGTCGTCCATTTCAAACTCGCCCCTTATGGTTTCGTTTATTTTAGCCTCTCCACTTAAAATCCAGTTATGTTGCTCGTTTTTGGCCGATAAAGCTTCCAATTCTTTGTTGGCAAGCAGTATTTGTCTTTCGCTCTCTTTCTGCTGATCAAAAGTTTGGCGAATATATTTCAGCAGAAATAAGACTAACCCAAAAATGATGAGCGAAGTAATGATGATGATGGAGATCGTTTGCGTGCCACGTGCGGTGCTAGTTTCTTGGCGCTGTTTTAATAAATGATATTCTACATCAATAAATTGATCGGTAAAGCCTAAAAATTTGATTTTATCTACCCTGCCTTTATCTGTTAAAAACTGTTGTTTAGCGGCAGCAAAATTTCCTACAATTCCCTTTGCTGCAATTTGTTTCATGTCAGAAACCTTTTCAACTGCATAAAATTTAATGCTGTCTAACCTTTTTAGCTGCTCCGGATTATCATTTACCAACTTAATCAACTCATCTACCATTGGTAAAATTTTGTTGATGTTTTCATCGTAAGGTGCTCTGTAGCTATCTTTTTCGGTAAGTATAAAACCTCTTAAAGACGCCTCACTGTGGAGTAGCCTTATTTCTAATCTTTCGGCTGTTTTTGCCACATTTTGCGTATGGTCAACCCAAGCGTAGCTTTCGTTTAACGATTTGATACTTAAATAAGATGCACCCGCAGAAATAAGTACAAAAATTAAAGTAACAGCAAAGCCTGTAAGTAATTGTTGCTTAAAGGAAAGTTTGAGCATATAAACTCTAAATTAATATGGAAAATTGCAGCTAAGATAATCAATAAAGGAGTAAAATATAACATGATAATTGTATCTGTATTTTAAAGGGTTATAAAGTGGTTGTTTTTATTAACTTTATGCACTCAAAAGAATAAAAAATAATGAAACTATACGGCATCCCAAATTGTAATACAGTTAAGAAAGCGCAAGATTGGCTAAAGAGCAACGAAAAGGAATTTGAATTTCATGATTTTAAGAAAAAGGGAATTACTGCCGAAAAGTTAACCGAATGGTTTAATACCTTTGGTTGGGAAAAAGTGATAAATAAGGCAGGTTTAACTTTTAAAAAATTGAGTAAAGAAGAACAAGCCGCTATTAACTCTGCCGATACTGCCCTTGCTTATTTAATAAACAACACTAGCGCAATAAAGCGGCCAGTTGCCGAGGTTAATGGTAAACCTGTTTTGTTAGGTTTTAAAGAAGATGAATACCAAGTTTTATTAGCCAAATAATAGGCTTGTTAAATTTTGTTAAAAGGATAATATAGCGGCTAAAGTGCCTTACATTTGATTATGTTGAAGAAACTATATTTATTGGGTTTTTTGCTGTTGCCTTTAGTTGTATGGGCACAGGACTCCTACATTACTGGAAATGTTTTTGATAATGAGCAACGAGGTTTGGCTTTGCAAGACGTTGCCGTTAGGAATTTAAGCACCAAAGCATTGGCGGTTACCGATAAAAATGGGCGGTTTGCATTAGTTGCTAAAAAAGGCGATGTAATTTCATTTGGCTTGTCTGGTTACCAAACAGATACGGTTTATCTAACCAATCTTTTTGCAAAAAACATTTATTTAAGGGCTGCAGTAAACACCTTAAATACTGTCAATGTAACTACAGCAAAGGTTTCGCCTTTGTTAGACACAAAAGATCCAGAAGCGGTGGCAGCAAAAAGGGTAGATGCCTCTAAAAATAGAGGAGGTTTACGCCTAAACTTAGGCTATGGCAAATGGCGTAGGCAACAGGCTAAAGAGGCTGAGTTGGAAGAAGCTGCTGATATTAATGAGGAAATTTCGAAAAACTTCAATAAAGCGGTTATTCAGAAACTAGTAAACTATAAAGAAAAAGATTTAGACGATTATATTGGGATGTACCGCCCAACCGTAGCGCAAGTTAAAACAGAAACACCTTTTAATTATACCTATTATATTGCCACCACTTTTAACGAATGGAAAAAGCTGCCGGCAGAATCAAGAAAAATGCCCGCTTTACCTAAGCTAAAAGGCAATCCTTAATTTTGGTAATATTAGTGTGCTATTTTTGAAAATTATTGCTTTTCAAATTACCTTAGCATTAAAATCATCAAACATGCAAAAAACATTTTTTAAAACCTTAGCGGTTGTGCTAACCGTTTTATACGGGCAAATTGCTTTTGCCCAAGAAAAATTAACTGGTAAATATGTGCCCGAAGAGGCTTTTAGCCCCTTGTTTTACACCCAAAACGGTAACGAATATCGTTCTGCCAGTGGTGCGCCAGGTCCAAAATATTGGCAAAATAGGGTAGATTATAACATTAGTGCAAATTTAGACGAAGCTACCAACAAAGTTAAGGCTACCATTACCATCACTTACAAAAACAACAGTCCAGAGAAATTACCATACTTATGGTTGCAATTAGATCAAAATTCTTTTAAGTCTACTTCTCGTGGCTTGGCTATTACACCAGCTAAAAGTAGGTACGGTGCGCAGGGCGAAAAATTTATGGGCGGTTACAACATTACCAACCTGTCTGTTTCGCAAAAAGCTAAGGCGGTAAAATTTACATCGTTGGTAGAAGATACCCGTATGCAAATCCGTTTAGACCAGCCTATGGCAGCCAATGGCGATGTGGTAGTTATTAAGATGGATTATGTTTACGAAATTCCGGTACTAGGATCAGACAGAACAGGGCACTTGACAACCAAAAACGGCGAAATTTTTGCAGTGGCACAGTGGTTTCCACGCATGAGTGTTTACGATGATGTTTTAGGATGGAATACTTTGCCTTATTGGGGCGCTGGCGAGTTCTACTGTGAGTATGGCGATATTACCTTTGATGTTACCGTACCCGGAAATCACATTGTAATGGGGTCTGGAGAATTATTGAACCCGCAAGAAGTGTTTACCGCAGAACAACTGAAACGTTGGAACGAAGCAAAAAGCAGCGACAAAACGGTACACATCAGATCAGAGGCTGAAGTAACTGATCCAAAATCTCGCCCTGCAAAAGATAAATTAACTTGGAAGTTTAAAATGACCAACACCCGTGATGCGGCTTGGTCTTCATCAAAAGCATTTGTATTAGATGCTGCACGTATCAATTTGCCGAGCGGAAAAAAATCTTTAGCTGTTTCTGCCCATCCGGTAGAGAGTAATGGCGTAGATGGCTATGGAAGAGCGGTAGAGTATGTAAAAGCTTCTATAGAGCACTACTCTAAAATGTGGTACGAATATCCTTACCCAATGGCCGTAAATGTGGCTACTAATATTGGTGGTATGGAATATCCTGGTATTGTATTTTGTGGTTGGCAAGCTAAAAAAGGCGATGCGTGGGGCGTAATAGACCACGAGTTTGGCCACATTTGGTTCCCAATGATTGTGGGCTCTAACGAACGCAAGTTCGGTTGGATGGACGAAGGCTTCAATACCTTCATCAACGATTTATCGAGCACCGAATTTAACAACGGCGAGTACAAGCCACGTCCAATGAACATGAATGCCATAGGTAAAGCGGTAATTGGTAATCCGAAATATGAAAACATCATGTTAATGCCTGATGGAATGGCCGAGGCAAACATTGGGATTAACTTATACTATAAACCAAGTTGGGGGCTACACATTTTAAGAGACCAAATTTTAGGCAAAGATCGTTTTGATTTTGCATTTAGACAGTATATCAACAACTGGGCTTACAAGCATCCAACACCTTGGGATTTTTTCCGTACCATGGAAAATGCAGCTGGAGAAGATTTAAGCTGGTTCTGGAAAAGTTGGTTCTTAAACAACTGGAAAATGGACCAAGGTATTGCCGATGTAAAAGCAGTTAAAAACAATGGTACTATTTCGGCTTACACCATTAAGGTAGATAATTTAGATAAAATGCCAATGCCAATCATCTTGGGCATCAAAACAAAAAGCGGTAAAACAGAAATCGTAAAAATAGCTGCAGATGTTTGGATGAAAAATACCAGTTGGTTGGTTAATTACCCAACAACAGAAGAAGTGGTAGAAGTGGTGTTAGATCCGCAGCAAGTATTGCCAGATAGCAATACAGAGAACAATAAATGGACTGCTAATTAGTTAGCCCCATAAAGAGTAAATCCCGTAAGGTTAAACTTTACGGGATTTTTTTTGAAGAGCACTTGCAGTTCAACGATTTTAATTCGGTCCTACTTTCCGCTTTATTTGCCCATTACATGGGCTGCATGCTCGCTCCAATTAGGTCTAGTTAACTTTGGGCAGTGCAACAATACCGAAACGGCGCCTAGTTTTTGCAATTTCAAGTTGCTAAAGTTTAGGTTTTGCTGTGAAAAATGGTTTCGAATAAAGCCTAATTTCACTTAACTAGGCCATAGCGCTCGGCAATTGGTAGCTTTAGTGCAGTAGTTTCGTTGGTTTTTCTTTAGGTTAAATTAACGCTTTCCTGAAGTTGGCAAAAATAGCAAGTAGAATGGCCGCAGACACAGCGTAGCAGCTGTAAATTATAGTTTTTGTATCGGCAGACTGGTTATCGGCAATGGCAATTAATGCCCAAATGCCTACCATGCCGTAAGCAATCATGTTACGCTTTGCAACCATGTAAATGTTAATTAGTCCGGCAATTACGATCATCGCTACAGTCCAAGTAGTAGCGTTAATACCGAAACCATCCCATTGAATTTTTGTTAAAAACGCAGCCATATTTGCAATAATCGCTACCGAAATCCAACCAACATACATCGTAAAAGGAAGGCCAATAAAAATATAGTCTAATTTAATCTGTTTCGTTAAGCGGATATTCAAGTTTAACACGATGCGAAGTAATGAAACTAAAATAACTGTCATTAAAACTACACTTAGTAAAGTGTAGTTATACAACCAAGCCAGTACCCAAAAAGAGTTGGCCAAGCAGGAAACTAAAAACCACCATCCAATTTTAGCTAACGCAGGGTGCGTTTCTTGCTTGTTAAACAAATTTTTGCCCGTGTATATCGTAAATGCAAGTAAACCCACGTAAATTAGCCCCCAAATAGAGAACGCATAGCCAGCGGGCGTAAAAAGATTGAAATACCGATCAGAAACAGTTTTCATGGTATTGCCATTAAAGGCGCCAGTGTTGGAAAGGTAATTTATAAAAATAGTGCTTACTAGGGCAATACCGTTAACAATTGCTAGTGTTTTTTTCATCATTTTTAAGTTGATATCATTGATCACCATTAGGTCTAAAATTTGTTAGAATTCGAAAATTGCCCCCAACGAAGGGATTAAGTTTCCAGAGCTTGTATTCAGGATAAAAGGAACTGCATTTGCGCCATCGGCTTTAATTGGCTGGCCGTCGGTAGTTAAGAAGTTGCCATTGTCTGCCGTACGTTGAAAAGTATATTTAGGCAAGTCATCATTTTTAGATTTTAGCACGTTTTGTATATCCACGTACAAATTAATGGCTGTTCGCCTAAAGTTAATGCGTTTATCTACCCTAAAATCTAGCTGACTAAAAGCCCCCAAACGTTGCGAATTTAGCTGACTAAAATTGGCTACGCCAGTGCCCAGACTAAGGTAATTAAGTTGAGAAGCCACCAAATCAAACGGAGTGTAAGGCGTACCGCCCGCGTAACGGTATTTTAACCCAAAATCCCAGTTGGTTTTTAACTTGTAGCCCAACGTTAGCGATAAAAGGTGCCTATTGTCCCATGATGATGATACCAAACGACCATCAGCACCAGAAAATTTGCTTACTACATACGAATAACTCGCCACGTAGAACAATTGCTTCATTAATTTTTGTTGTGCAAATACTTCAATACCGTAGGTGCGCCCATCGCCAATGCTCGATAGTGGTTCACTGCCAAATGATGTGTATTCTGCGCCTTGGTTGGCTAACGAAATTCCGTTATTGTTAGAAACGGGGTAATTGCTGTAACGTTTATAAAAAGTTTCTAACGTAAACCTAAGATCGCTCTTTGGCAAAAACTGCGTACCTAATACATAATGTGTAGACTGGATATAGTCTAAATTTTTATTGCTAGCTGTACCGCTCGCATCTAGGTAACCGAGGGTAGTGTAAGGTGGTATTTTAAAATAACTTCCAATTGAAGCATTGATATCCCATTTTGGATTTAAATGGTAGCTTAAAGATAACCTGGGCGACAAGGTGCTGAGTGGATTGTTACCACCGTTGGTAAACGAGTTCATGTCGGTTCTAATGCCGCCAGAAATCAATAAACGTTCGTTAAACAAGTTTTTCGATGCCTGAAAAAAAGCGCCATATTTCAAGAAATCTATGTTGTTGTTAAATATAATGGTACGCTCTGGGCTAATTAAATTGCCGCCGCCATCGTAAACGGCATTGGCTAATTTATTGAACAAATCAGCATTGTAGCCCACTAGCTGTGCCATTACACCAGCACCAATTTTCCAACCATTCACAAACTTGTTGTAGTCAAACCTAAATTTATTTTCTGCTTCCTGCGATTCTACCTTTAGTACGCGTTTAGATTCATCCATTACCTGGTCTTCAAACTTATCTAAGCTATTGTCAAACATATTTCTGCTTAGCGTAAAGTTTAAAAATCCATCTTCTATTTTGTGGTTGATATTGAGACCGAAGGTGTAGTTCCATTGGTTAATGTAAGGTGTAGAGCGTAGTACGTAAGTATTTTCTAGTGTCGATTTTTTGGTTGGCGCAAAACGAAAGCGATCTATTGCGCCTAAGCCAATTGCGGTAAGCTTGGTTTTTTCATTGAATTTGTGGCTAACCTTGAATTGAAAATCATCAAAATCTGGGCGAATGGGTAGGTCAATCAGCTTAAATAAAAAACTGAGATAAGACTTGCGGGCAGAGGCCAAAAAAGTGGTGTTTCTAGATAGCGGACCTTCTAAAGTTAGCGCTGTTTCTGTAAAACTTACCCGGGCATTTCCAGACAAACGTTCCGAATTGCCATCTCGCTGTTTAATTACAAATGTAGAGGCCAGTGGGTTATCATAGCGTGCATCAAAAGCAGAAGAGCTTAACTTTAAACTTTCAATAAAATAAACATTTAAAATGCCTTGGGCTCCGCCCGAACTGCCTTGAGTTTGGAAGTGGTTGAGCACAGGGATTTCAATGCCATCCAGATAGTAGACATTTTCGTTAGGCGCACCACCTCTAATAATGATGTCGTTTCGTTCGCCGGTACCGTTGCTAATGCCTACCCCGGGCAAAGTTTGCACTACTTTAGATACGTCAAAGTTGCCCCCGGATTAGCCTTGATTTCTTCGGTAGTAAGTTGCTGTACGGATAGCGGTGTTACCAAATCGGCTGCTGCCGCAGATTTTTGACGGCTGAATTTAATATTTACTTCTTGTAGGTTTTTTGACTCTGGCTGTAGCTCGAAGTTAACGATCTGTGGCGTGCCACTACCTAGCACAATGTTGTATTTAATTTGACTGGTAAAGCCAATGCTGCTTACAGACACCCTATAAGTACCTACTGGCACCTGCAGTTTGTAATTGCCAGCACTGTCGGTAACAGCTTTTAAATTAATTTCGTTCACTAGAATTGTTGCGCCAGCAATACCAAAACTAGTGTTTGCATTCTGAACGTTGCCAGTAATTAGGCCGTTAGTTTGGGCTTTTACCAGTTGGCTAAAACTCAATAGTACAAAAACGATAATCTTTTTAGTAGTCAACTTAAATGGAATAAAAGTGAATTACAAATATAGGAAAGCATTTGGGCCAACGCTAAAAAGCCGGAGCAGGATTAAGCCCCAACTCCGGCAAATATCAGCCTTAAATATTTTTTAGTTAATTGCTTGGTAATAATACTTGATCAATTACATGAATTACTCCATTGGTAGTAACTAAATTTGCTGATGTAATGGTAGATGCAGAGGGATTGCCGTTTCCTTTAACTTTGGCACCGCCAGTTAAGGTAATCGTTAAATTTCCAGATTGTAAAGTAGTAGGTCTTGCACCTTCTGTTAAATCACTAGAAAATACTCTACCTGCCACTACATGATAGGTAAGAATATTGGCAAGTACTGCTGGATCTGCGGCAGCTATAGCGGCAGTAGAGGCAAAGCCTGCATTAATAAAGGCTTGGTTGGTTGGTGCAAAAACAGTGTAAGGGCCTGCGCCAGAAAGTATCTGCGCTACATTGGTATTGCCTTGGCTAGCTCTTAAAACTGCAGCAACTAAAAAGCTAAAATTTTCGTTTGCCTGAGCTGTTTCAACAATGTTGCCACTTGGCGGCATAATTACCTTGTTAATTACATGGATAACGCCATTGCTAGCATTGATATCGGCTGTAGTTACTGCCGCTCCGTTTACAAAAACACCCGACGAGTTTTTCGTCACAAACACATTAAGGTTTGCGGCGGTAGCTACAGCGGTGTTGCTTGCCATAGGAATGGCAGACGAAGGTGTGCGATTAGGTAGAACGTGGTACAATAAAATTTTTGCTAGTGTTTCTACCGGCATCGCATTAATTTTTGCCTCGGTATCTAGCCCAGCGGCTACAAAAGCGGCATTGTTTGGGGCAAAAACCGTAAATGGCCCATTACCCTGTAAGGTAGCAGTAAGATTGGCTCTTATAAGAGCTGCTTCTAGAAGAGAGAAATCTGCATTACCAACAACCACACCAGTAATGGTTTGGTCTTGAGGGTTGTCATTGTTCTTTTTGCAAGAAGTAAATAGTGCAAAAAAGCATAGTAGTACTACTGCCGTAAACTTAGAGAATTGAAGTGTTTTCATATTTTTTAAATTAGTTTTATTTTGTACTATGGCAACAACAATAATGGTTTTAAAAAGTTTTTTATTACACTAATTTTTTTGAAAAAAAGTATAATTCACAGCTTAATGGTTTTTTATTGTACTATTTTTCTACTTTTGAATTTAAACTTTAAGGGAATGTCTTACAGCTTGGTTAAAGAAATAGTTTCGTTGCTAGAAATTTTTGAAGGCGAAGAAGTTCCTTCATCACGACATAATTTAAACGGTTTTTTATCGTGGTTGCAACAAAGAAGACCCCACTTGGTGCAAATGGAAGAGCCAAATTTGGCCGACAAACACCAAGGTCGTTCTGCCGATGGTGTGATCAATACTTCATTAGTACATTTGTATAGGTATGCCAAACTTTATGCAAAAGAGGCCATTTCGGGATCTGCTTTTTCTACTCCCGACGAGATGTTTTACCTACTTAGCCTAGCTAACAATGGTGCAATGACTAAAAGTACCTTAATTAAAGATAACGTACATGAAAAATCTGCCGGAATTCAAATTATCAATAGGTTAATTTCAGCGGGATTTGTAATTCAAGAGGCAAATGAAAAAGACAAGCGTAGCAGGCTAATCCAACTTACAGCACAAGGACAAATTGCCATCGATAATAGCTTAAATGAAATGCGTGTAGCTTCAAAACTTGTTACAGAACCACTTACTGCAATAGAAAAAGCAGAGCTAATTCGTTTACTGCTTAAATTGGAAGACTTTCATGAAGGTAAATTTCGTGTTTAGGCTTGATAGTTAGGGAAGTCCGAAAGTTAGGCAAGTCTGAAAGTTCGACGATAACGCGGCTAGGCAAATTTTTAAATAGTCCGAAAGTCAGGGAAGTCTGAAAGTTCGATGATAGGGAGGCTAGGCAAATCTCCAAAAAACCAAAACCCAAAAAACCAACCAACTGATCAACGCATTAGCCGCCTTGCTACGATTTTACACCAGCTGTATAAAAATAGCAACGTAATGATCCTTGAAAAATTAGCCTCTATTTCCAACCAATTAGTTTCTGTGGCTAGGTAGATTGATGATAACATCAGCCAGCAGAATCCATTAAAATAGTGCCTACTTAGCGGGTATGTCCACCGTTTAACATTTCCATTAGCGTTCTTTCCAATCGGTCAAAATTTTCTTCGTTTTTGGGGATTACGAAATTTTTCATTTTGGCGCACTCCTCTGCCGTGGCAAAAATCATACGAAACGAAATACAAGATGTGGAAGGGGTAGTTGCTTCAAAACCTATTTCCATATCAAAAAAGGGTTTAGAATGTCTGGTCCAAGCTACCAGTTGGTTGGGTATTACAGTTTTAAATATAGAAGAATTTTCATAGTTGCCTTTTTCGGGACCATGCATAGTGAGTAGCCACTTTCCTTCTGGGCGTAAATCAAATTCATGTATGGTGTTCGTAAATCCTTCTGGTCCCCACCACGTTTTTAAATGCAAAGGATTGGCAAATGCTTCATAAACTGTTTCTAAGGGTGCGTTTAGCACTCTAGAGCTGTATATTTCAAAGCTTGTTTCTTCATTCATAGCTTTTTGTTAACTGTAAACACTTTTCTTGTTGCAGGTATTTGTCACTTGTTTAATTTCAAACTTAAAATTTTTATTCATCATCTAAAATTTAACTCTCATAAAAAGATATTCTTTTATCATCTCAAAAACATCATCATTGACGCCGTTAGCGCTATATTATGCTGAGCAAATGAAACCTTTTGATGGTTTTTTAGCGGCTCTTATGAAATAAAAAGCGATGTAACAATTACAGTATCATATCAATAGTTTGTGCATCTACTTACTCTAATTGGGTAAAAATGACAACGCAATTATACTTGGGGAATTTTTTTGCCAAGCATAAAAAGTGGCTTTGTGGTGTAAAATCACATAAATTTTATAAAGGCACAAAATTTGGCAAAGAGGAGTTAACGTGTGCGGGTTCGCTTGCACCTAGTTTTTATATAGAGCAAGTATGAAAAAAATTTTATTAAGTTTTGGGCTATGCGTAATGCTAGCAATAGGTGTGCAAACAGTTAGTGCACAGGTTAAAATTGGCGACAATCCAACAACCGTTAACAAAGCCTCTATTCTTGAGTTAGAACATAGCAGTAAGGGTTTGCTTTTTCCAAGGGTAAATCTTACCAATACCACCAGTTGGGGCTTGGCCGCGGGCAGTACGCCTGTTGCTGGTATGGTGGTATATAATACTAAAACTGTGGCTACTGGTTTTTCTGGAACTGTAGCTTATCCGGCATTATTGCCAGATGGTACCGGCCTTTATTATTGGGATGGTAATGGATGGGTTGCTGCAAAAGGAATGAAAGGTGACGCAGGTGTAGTAGGAGTGCAAGGTATGCCGGGCACAACTGGTACACCAGGTACTCCAGGTACACCGGGAGGGCCAGCGGCGGGCATTACCATTGTAACTAATGACACAGGAACATGGGTTTATAACCCTACAACCAATACTTGGACTAATATTAACGGTAGTGCAGGTGCTGCTGGGGCAACTGGTGCTGCTGGCCCTCAAGGCGCTACAGGCGCTAACGGTGCAGATGGTAAATCTGTAACTGGCGGCGCAGGTACACCAGGTGCTACAGGTGCAACAGGAACCAATGGCGATACTTATATAGATGTTACTAATGGCGATGTGTATACTTATAACGGTACTACATGGAACGTAACAGGAAACATTAAAGGTGCAACTGGCGCTGCTGGCCCTCAAGGCGCTACTGGCGCTAACGGTGCAGATGGTAAATCGGTAACTGGCGGTGCAGGTACACCGGGTGCTACAGGTGCAACGGGTACCAGTGGCGATAGCTATATAGATGTAACCAACGGCGATGTGTATACTTATAATGGTACTACATGGAACGTAACTGGAAACATTAAAGGTGCAACTGGCGTAGCAGGAGCAACTGGTGCAACAGGTACATTTGTAGCTACGGTAGACAATGGTTTAAATTTCTCTACACCAACCAATATTCAATTGGGAGGTGTTTTAACACAACCAATCACAACAATAACTACAAACACAACTGCTGGTAGTAACACTTTAGCTATCGCTGGTTTACAGGCTAGCAATAATACTACAGATAAAATTGTAGTGGCTGATGCTACAACTGGAGTTTTAAGGGTTAAAGATGCCAATGCCAGCAAAGTGGTAAAAATTAATACAGCTTACAGTGCTTTGGCAGATGATGCAACCATATTAGCTGATGCAACCTCAGCTCCTTTTACTTTAACCATACCAACGGCAGCAAGCAGTGCGGGCAGAATTATAACCATCCGTAAGGTAGATGTTACCTCCAACCTGCTCACGTTTAGCCAAACCATCAAATTAAATGAGGTGGATACTTTTACAGGCGTAAATTATAGTACAACAATCCGTATCCAAAGCGATGGTACTGATTGGTATATGATCGACTAGAAGTTATCAGTTGCAGGTTGCCTTCACACACAGGGCTTCCTGCAATGCATAACTTATAACTACTCCTAATCTTTTTAATAATCAATTGGTTCAAACCATTACAAAGGAACGATGAAAAATAATACGTTGAGAACAGCACTATGTGGAGCCCTAATAACCATGGCTGGCTATAGCGCAAACGCACAAAATAAAGAGTTAAAAGTGGGTACAAACCCTACCATTAAAGAGCCTTCTGCAGTATTTGAAGTTGAAAGTGCCAACAAAGGGATGTTATTGCCTAGGGTAGCTTTAACCAGTTTAACAGATGTAACTACCATTGCCAACCCTGCAGACGCCTTAACGGTTTTTAATACGGCCTTTAATGGTGTGGCGCCAAATAATGTAATCCCAGGTTATTACTACTGGAGTGCTACTGATAATAAATGGATCAGGTTATTGGATAAAGAGCCTGTGCAAGATTTACGCTTTGTAGGAAGAAACAACCACGTAACACAAGACGCCGGAGTTAACGAAAATGGTACAAGCCTAGGCTCAGGGCAAGACAATATTGCCATAGGCAGGTCGGCAATGCGCTTTATTGCAGCGGGTAGTAGAAATATTGCAATAGGTAGTTCTCTTGGAGATTTGGAAAATGGAAACGATAATATTGTAATTGGAAATAACTCCGGAGGTTATCTTCAGAACGAAAGTAATAACATCATTATTGGTAATTCAATGGCTTCCTTAAGCGGTACCGATGGTGGAGGCAATGCAATTACGCTTTCTAACAGTTTAAGAATAGGCAATTTTTTATATGGTTTATATGACAGCAATACAGGTAAAGCTAGAACCTTGGTGGGTGATTATTTTTATAGTTCACCGACTGATAATGTTTTTAAAGAAACATTTAATATCGGCTCTGGCGGGCTTTGGATTAAGGATATCAATTCGTCCGCCTATACCAGTAGCGATGCCGCCGATAAAATAATAGTAGCCGATGCTGATGGCGTTTTGAAAACTACTGACGTAACCGGTTTAGCTATAGAACCTTGGAACCAAGCTACAACTGCTACTACCAAAGCAACTTCTAATACTCAGAATATTTATCAAGATGGTAAAGTAGGAATTGGTAATTTCGCTACGGCTAACCCTATTGCTGATTTAGATATTCGTGGTAACGGAACGCTACGTGTTGGACTGCCTCACGCTGATGAATTGAATGGCTCATCGCCTGTAGGTAATTACTCTATTGCTACTGGAGTTCATAATAAGGTTCCATCAGATGTGTCTAGTTCTTTTGGTCAAGAGAATATAATAACTGGTGACGTTTCTATGGCTTGGGGACAATACAATAAATCAACAGGCTTTCTTACTACAACTTACGGATGGTCTAACGAAAACGAAGGGCTTCTAGGTACAATGTTCGGTTTTGGCAATAAGGCATCGGCAACCAGTCAGTTAGTGTTTGGTAGATTTAATGCCATAACAGCAGCATTTCCTTCAACTTCTGTCGAACCAAATGATCCAATATTACAAGTAGGTAATGGTACTCAAAGTGATAGGTCAAATGCATTAACTTTACTTCGCAATGGTAAAGCAGTTTTCGGGGTTTCTGCAGCTGGAAACTTGGCGATGCCAACAGAATTATTAGATTTAGGTGGTAGTGCCAATATAGGTAGTGGTGGTTTAAGGATTAGAAACATCAACTCGGCTGCTTATACCAGTACCAATGCTGCAGATAAAATAGTTGTAGCCGATGCCAATGGCGTGTTAAAAACGGCTACCGCAGCTGCACCTCAATTTTTCTACACCCCATCATTGGTGTTGCCAACAACTAGTACCGATTTGCCAAGCTATGTAACCTTTGCGGGTGGTACATTTACGGTAGACTTACACGCCGTTTATGCTAACCAATTCGGGATGACAGGTAATGTGGCTGGCCCAACGCGTTCGGCAATTAAAAGTGCTTCGGCAACTACTTTGCCAGCACTTGGGGCTGCTGCCTTAGAATATTTTGTAACTTATTTCGATAATACCGTATTTGATCCAAATAGCATTACATTATCCGACGCTGGTATTTTAACTTATCAGGTTTTGGGTTCGGCCGCGGTTACTGAAAAAACGTATATGAATATTGTGTTTAAAATAAAATAACCTTAATAGATCGACTAGGTTTAATTCCTGTAAGTTTTAAAGCTTGCAGGAATTTTAATTAACAAAACCTAATAAAATTGGACTGTGGAGAGAGATTTAGTCAGTCAAAAAAAATGTAACTAAATGAAAAAGATACTTTTAGTAATTTTTTGTTTGTTGGTAAGCAAAATTGCTTTCTCACAACAAACCATGTATTGGTTCGGGGGAGCAGGAAACTGGAACGATTTATCGCATTGGTCGTTTCAATCTGGTGGAGGGGTGCACCCTACGTTGGGATTACCTTCATCTGTACCTACTGCCGATACCCATGTAATTTTTGATGGTAACTCGGGTTTAAATGCAACAGGTACAACAACTGCTCAGTTGGCGGCACGCACCGTTACCTTAGGTTCTGAGGTAGTAATTAGATCTTTAACTTTTGATGCGAGTATCGCAACCGCCAATCCAAGAATTAGCAACGGTTTTAATATCCGTGTAACCGAAGATGTAACCCTGCAAGCTGGTGTTTCTATACTTAATGCATCATTTGCCATAGCCATGGAGCCAGTAGTGGCTACCACAACTACTTTAACCTTAAACGGAGCAGTAGTCCCTTTATTTAGTAAAGGAGGGGCAGGTACCTTAAATATCAACGGTGTAATTACCAGTGGCAGATATAACTTTGCACAAGGTATTGCAAATTATTTAGCACCTACGGCAACTTTTAACGTTGGTTTAGCAAGTTTTTCGCTAACTGTAGTAAACAGCGCCATCTTAAATGCACCCAACCTCACCAATTTAGATACCAGAGGTAACGTACAGATTTCGGGTACGGCTCAATTTAATGCACCCCTGCTTGAACATTGGATCAGAACAGGAGCAAATAATAATACGATTTCTATTTTGGACAATGTTCATCTCAACTTACCAGCATTAAAAACCTGGGAGTTTGCCAATATGGCACCAGGCACAGCTACCGCTACCATTACTATTCCGGACGCTACTGTGGTAACCGCCAGAGGTAATTGGAGTTTTGTGGGAAACCTCAATGCTGGTACTTCCGAGTTTCATGTAGAGGGCACGGAGTTTCGTACAAAGGCCGCTACGGCAGTAAATAAAGTGTTTATGGAAAACCCTGTTGCTACAACTGCTGCGAATATTTATGGCACAGGTTCTACCATCAATGAATTACACTTTGTAAGTTCAAATGGTTACTTTCAAAACGGAATGACCATTGGTAAATTGTATTTAGCTCCTTCACGAGCGTATACTATTTACCGTAATAGTATGCTTACCATTACAGAAAACATTATAGACAGCACACCAGACTGCCAACCTTTTTGGCAGATTTACAGTAGCGAAACAGCATTTATTGCCCGCATTAACAATGCCTCGGGTAATCCAATTAACTTAGAAAACGCCATTTTAACCCGTATTAATGTTACCAATGGGGTAATTAATGTGGTGGGGGTTGATAATGGCAACAATTCTACCATTGGTACTACCTTAAATTTTGTAGAGCCACCTGCAAAAACCATTTATTGGGTGGGTGCTGCTGGCGATGATGAATGGAACAATCAGGCCAATTGGTCGGCAACTTCTGGTGGTGCAGGAGGTTTTTGTTTACCCACACAATACGACGATGTGATCTTCGATAATAATTCGGTAGTTGCATCGGGCTCAGTGAAAATTACCGCAAACAATGCTTTCTTTCATGACATTACTGTACAAAACAATGCACCAGTATTCAATTTTGTGCGTGGCGGTACTGGTGCCACAAATATGACCTGCTACGGTTCTTGGTACATGCGTTCGGGTATGGTAGTTGCTGTAGATAATGTCCAGTTCCGCTCTGCTGATATGGGCGAAACTATTACCAGTAATGGTTCGTTTTTTCGGATCACTTATTTTCAAGGTTTAGGTGGTTGGACATTTCAAGACAGCTTTCAAACGCAAGCTAACAATAATTACCACCTGTATTTTAGAGGAGCTAGCTTAAACACCAACAACCAAACGGTTTTTATAGGTGGCAACTTTATTGGTAATGAGACAATTACTCCCGCTGTTACCAGAAATTTAATTTTAGGTAGCTCACAAATTTCTTTGGTAACACAATGGCTATATAATGCAACTGTTAATACCTTAAATGCAGGTACATCTCACATTACGCTAAGAAATGGAGACCAGTTTTATGCACTTGCCAATCATGTGTATTATGACGTTACCTCTAACATACCAACACCAACAACTACCACCAGTCTTACTATTCTTGGTGCAAATGTTACTTACCATAATTTCCATGTTTTTAATCAATTGGCAGATTTTCAGAATACCATTACCGCCAACGAAATTAGGATCATGCCAGTGCAGTTGCGAGCTAGTTTATTGTTTAGAGGTTCGGTAACTACCAATATTTTAGAAATTCAAAAAAATGGGCTTTTTAGAGCTTTCAATAATGTATTGGTTACCGTTAATCAGAATTTTATTACCCATACCTTAGATTGCCAAGGTTTAATGGAAATGTATGTAAACGGCAAAACTCCTGGTCAGTTTTTTAGGTTCCGGTCGGCCAATAATGTTTTTGTACCCAATGTTTGGATGACGGGCGTTAGTGCCGATTTAACTTCGGGCGCCACTTACACTGCAACTGGTTTAGAAGATACCGATGTAACCAATTGGACCTTTACCGTGCCGCCAGCCAAAGAATTGTATTGGATTGGTGTAGCCGATAACAATTGGAACAACGGTTTAAACTGGACTACCAACAGTAATGGTGTGCCTTCTCCTGGCGGATGTGTGCCTACCAAATACGATAATGTGCATTTCAATAGTTTTTCAACGGGTAATTTGCCAATTAATATCTTAGATCAACCCGCTTATTTCAATAACCTAATTGGTCATAGCGATGCTCCATCGGGTATTACCATTACTTCTGTATTGGGTATCGAAGGCTATGCTTACGGTAATTTGATACAAATGGCACCAAACATGACCTTTGTGAGATTGAATTTGATGGGCGATGCGAACAACGGACAGTTAATTAATAATGGTACTTCCGCTTTTGGTCACCTTACTGTAAATAATGCCAATGCCAATTGGGTGTTTACGGGTAATACAAGGGTAACCAGTACCTATTCCCAAATAGGTGCAACGGTAACGGTAAATGGTACATCGTGGACTGGTGGGAATATACAAATCAATGGTATCGCTTTAAATTTGAATGTACAAACAGTTACGGCTAACCAGATCATACTAACTAAAGGAGCGTTAAAAGCTTCAGATTTAACGATGACTTTAACAGATATTTTTTCTGGAGCAGGAAACAATGCTACAGCAAACGCACGTTCTTTAGATATCCGTAACTCAAACATCACGGTAGCGGTAGATTGGTTATATTACAATTTGGCAAGTGCTACCTTGCAAGCTACTGGCTCAACCATTAAATTTGGCCGAAACTTTTGGGGACAAAGCGGTCATGAGTATGGCACTATTGAAACAGGAGAAACCACCTACGGAGCAGGTTCTGCTTGGTATTTAAGGGGTGGTATTAAAGCTAATAGAGTGGTGGTTAACCATTCTAAATCGATATTGGATAATAATACCTTCGGAACCTTGTTTTTAAAACCAAGGGGCTATACCTTATGGTTAGGTAATAACTCTACCCAAACCGTTACTGAGCACTTGTACTTAAGTGGTACGCCATGTTTAACAAATGTATTAAGAGCCGGTACCGAAACAGGCGCTACACAGGCCTCGGCAATAGCTACTATCAACTATACCAATGCCACACCAACAGTTGCTAATGTAGGTAATACCTTTGATTATGTGCGTGTTGGTGGTATAAACGCAAGTAACTCTAAATTATTTTTGCAGGTAAATGCTACCCAATTGGGCTTAAATACCAATGTAGAAAATCTTGCAGGTATGCCAGGGTTAGTAGGCTTAGGCCCAGATGTAAACTGTCAGGTAATTGATCCGGCTAATGCCAGCACTTATACGATTACCGCAGATCAATTTTCTGCCGGGCCCGAAGCTACTTTTGTGTGGTATAAACGAATGGGGGGCGTGTTTCAAAATCTAAACTTACCAAGTACCACCCGAGCAATTGATGTTCGCAATTTTGGATATGATGGGGTGTATAGGGTAGAATTATTATACGATCCTTTAAATCCAGTAGTGGCCGAGAGATGTCCGCAAGCTGATGAAATAACCGTAAGCTATACGCCTAACATTGTAGGTATTTCAGCAGGTGCCGATAATTTGGCCTTCTGCGATGATGCCACTCCCACCATTGGCAATCTGCAAATAGATCCTGCCACTACCAGTTTTATGACGAGTACTAGTGCAATACTAGAATGGTATGCAGCATCCACTGGCGGATCACCATTAGCAAGCAATACTCCATTAACAAACGGAATGTATTACGCTAGCTTAAAGTCTGTAAATAATTGTTATAGCGCTATTAGAACACCCGTAACCGTAACTTTTTATGCGAAACCTACGGCCAATGCTGGCCCAGATCAGCGTAGATTTAATACTGTATTTACCATGGTCGCCAATCAACCAGCTGTGGGTACAGGGACTTGGTCGGTAGTTACAGGTAGCGCAACTATTGCCAACCCATCTGCCTATAACACCTCGGTAACTATTACTTCTGGAGATAAAGTAGAGCTACGATGGAGCGTAAACAACAATGGTTGTATGGTAGCAGATGAGGTAAAATTATTTATTGTAAAAGGGGTGGCTACTAACCCAGCTATAAGAAGCAGAGCTATGCAGTAGGCCAAACTCTCGCAGATATCGCAATTACATTTAATTGATAAAAAGAGTTAAGATTTTAGGAATAGCTAATTCTATGAAATCTTAACTCTTTTTTAATGTAATCTGAATATGGGTGTAAATTCTTCTTTTAGAACGCAGCGTGCCCCGTATCGATTTATCGGTAGCGAGTGGATGCTAATGATCTGCAAAGTAAATCTTTAAATAGGTTTCTTTGGTAAAAGTTATTCCAAAGATTTTTCCTATCGTCGAAAATGACGACCATTTTCACTCAATTCTTAATGCAATGAATAGATAATCAATTAAAAACGTCCAGAATTCAAGTTAACTAAATTACATTGAACTTTAGCTGAATTAAATTGGTTTTTTGATCTTCATTTCATCTTTTTTCTAAACATTTCATTTCAGAAGAATATGATAAATATCTACTCCGTCAACATCCTTGAAATTCCTCAATTTTCCCCAATTAATTAGGGTATTGTTTCGTTGGTTAAAGATGATTGTGGCTTTAAATATTTGATTTTCAGTGTTTTTTAGCTGTTTGCCCCCGTTGTCGCTATATAGGTATAGCTTTTGTTTATTGAAACAAAACTTACACTTGTGGCGTCTGCATTAGATCTCAAAGTTAAATATAGCCTATACCTATGAAAAACATTATTGATAAAAAAGAAACCATTTTAAGGGCTTCGCTGCAATTAATTATTGATTTAAGTCGCTACCCTAGTTTTACAGGTCTTTCCGAGTACGACAATAGGTTATGGTATCCTTATGTCTATACTCTTTTAGTGCTACCTAGTTTAAAATTTAACCCTCTGCCAAAAAATCCAAATTATTCATCTACCTATGAAAATTAACTTATTAAAAACGGCCTTATTTGGCTTGCTTTTACTTTTAACGCAAGTTGCTTTTGCTATTGACTTCTACTGGAAAAGCACCGGCCGTGCCGATCAAAACTATACCAATGCAGCCAACTGGGAGAGTGCACCTGGTTCTGGTATACCTGCCAATGGAGCATTGGCACCACAATCTACAGATGATGTTTATTTCCCGGTAGGTAATGCAACGCAAACTGTAAATATGGTAGCTGGAGCGGCGGCGAGAAATTTCAATGTGTTGGCTACGGGAGTAATTACTTTTACTACTACTAACGCAATAAGTGTTTACGGCAACTTCACTTCTAATGGTAAGCACATGTTTACTGGCGGAGTTGGTTTTAATTTTTTAGGTGCCGATAACCATACTATAAATATGGGTGATAATGCCGCTCATAGTACAACTGCATCTATTACTTTTAACGGAACAGGAACCTATACGTTATTGAGCGATTTGAATTTGCCGGGTACAGCCATCGCAATTAGCAATACCACGTTTGTGGCCAACGGTTTTTGGATACAGGTAAATCGGTTTACAATTTCACCTACTATTACTGGTACTAAAACCATTAATTTAGCCAATAGTAAGCTAAGCGTAAATGGAGGTGCAAGTAACGTTGGCGCATTAGTTTTTGGCGCAAGCCCAGCCACCACCAGCTACAACTGGGCAAATGCAGAAATTTATATTAACCAAGCAGGTAACAGCACATTTATCAATACGGGCAGTAATTCAACAACCAATGGTACGATAATTAACGGCATTAAATCCATAACTTTTAACGAAACCACCCCAGGTATTGCATCAGAACATATTCGCAACAATTCTAACTTTGTTTTTGGCGTAACTGATTTTAACATCAACGTAGCTGCATTTAATACCAGCGGCAATGGTTTAATGCTCAATATTACCAACCTTAATTTGCAAAAGCCTGTAGATATTGCATCAACAGGTGCTTTAAAGTTAAACGTAAATGCAATTAACGAAGTGGCTAGTTGTGTAGGGCAATCAAGTTTACGTTCAGAAGGTGCTACGCCTATTGCTTTCAATGCTACGGCCCCTATCAATACTTCAAATATTGGTTTTAAAAGCGTAGCTTTTTCGGGGAGTACGCTTACCATGCCTATCAATAATGATTTGGGCTTAAATACGGGTACTTATACCACAACGGCAACAGCCACTTCACGCTCGTTTTATTGGGTGGGCGGTACCGGAAATTGGAACGACCCCACTAAATGGTCTATTTTAGGAAGTGGGGGTGCCGCACAAACTACTGCTGGCTGTTTGCCCACTTACAATGATGATGTATATTTTGATGCCGCTTCGTTTACTACGGCAGGCCAAACCGTAACCATAGGCGGTGGCGGTACGAGCAGTAATCAAGCTTATGCCCGTAATGTTTACTGGATAGATCCAAATATTAGAGGAAGATTAACAGGCGGTGCATTAAACATTAATGGTAGTGCAGATTTTTCTGGAAGTACAGCTGTAGCGGCTGCTTTAGTGTATGTGGGTGGTGGTAGCCACACCATAAAATCTGGCAATACGGTTTACACCTCAGGCTTAATGCAGTTTTTTGGAACAGGTACTTATACCTTAACAGACAACTTAATTGGCGGATCAAATACAGGGCTACAAATTGCTGCTGGTACTTTTAATAGTAATGGCAAAACCATCACTGCCGATAGATTTTCAAGCAGTTCATTACCTGCTGTTGCTAATAATTTACGGCATATTGATTTTTCTAATTCTGTTTTAACTTTTAGCAGGGGCGATGCATCAGGTATAGGTCCGTTTACATTGTCAACAGCCTATTTAGGTTCATTTAACGCCACAGGTTCTGTCATTAATATCACCAGCGCAGACAATCCACAGTTTATTATTAATGGTTATGTTAATAATAGTACAGTTATGTTAACTAGCCTAGCTATTAATGATCTTAATTTTACGGCTACTACAGGTAACCCATTATTTTCTCATGCGGGCGTGCTTAATTTTTCTGCCAATAACGTAAGTTTTAATTCCAATGGCAGAATTGGTCAAATGAATGGAACAACGGCATCGCATAGCGTAAATAATTACAATTTTACTGCAGGCCGAGTATATACTTTTTCTTCTTCTACATCTAGTGCTGCGCCTACATATACGGTTGTAAATAGCATCAATAGCAACAGTGTAGGTAGTTGCGCTCCCAAAATATCCTTGCAGTCTTCAACAGCTGGTGGAAGAGTGAAGTTATATAAGGCAGCTCTGCCATTTACAGTGAACAATGCGATTTTAAAAGACATCAACTCAACAGGTGTAACTTTAAGTGTTCCGGGTGGAGAAGATTTGGGCAATAACCTAAATGTAGCTATCACTGCAAATGCCTCACAAAATTTTTATTGGGTAGGTGGTACAGGAAATTGGACCGATCCTGCGCATTGGAGTATCGATGTTTCTGGTGGCAATCCTGCTGTAACAAATATCAACAATTGTATTCCTGGTTTGAGTGATGATGTTTTCTTTGATTCAAACTCATTTACAGTCAATAGCCAAACTGTAACCATTGACAATAATGCCAGTTGCAGAAACATGCTTTGGGAAAATACAGTTAGCGCAAGAACACCTATTTTTGCTGGCGTTAATGGCTTAAACTTGTACGTTTATGGCTCGGTTACACTAGCGCCTAATATGACTTTTCCATTTGAAGGTGTATGGGTGATGAGAGGAAACTCTTTGGCAGTAAACGCTAATGCCATTACTACCAATGGTGTATCGGTAAGAAGCATACTGTTGCTAGATGGAGGTGGTAGATACGATGTTTTGGATAGTTATAATTCTAATCGTAACATTAGGTTTCTTTTTGGTCAGTTTTATGCCAATGGAAACAATATTACAGCGACATCTTTAAATTTGCAGGTTACGAGTAGTAACAGTGCAGATATTTCAAATTCCACAATTACATTAAATGGTACTGACGGGACAAATACCTATGTCGCAGCTCATAGCTCAACAACCAATTGGAATGCTACAGGTAGTACAATTAATGTAAATGTTAGGGGTATTCCGATTTCGGTTCCAGCAGGAGTAACTATCGAATACGGTACTATGAATGTGAACCAAAGTATATTGGCTAATTTAAGTAGTGGTAGCGGGACTGTAAAGTTTACCAATCTCAATTTTTTAAGACCAACCAGTATGCTTAGTGGTCGTTTTATTGTAGATAATTTACGTTATACAAATTCTTCTGATAATATAATTGGAGCAGGCAGTACAGTAACCGTTACCAATACGTTAACTGCAAATGGTACGCCATGTAATCCTATCAGGTTTAGATCGGGTACGGCGGGTACACCTGCAACTTTGATATCCACGTTGTGTAATTTTGATATTAAATTTGCCCGTTTAACAGACATTACCGCTGGTGGTACTTGTACGTCTGCACAAAATAAGGTAATAGGGGATGATGCGGGTGGTAACAGCAATTGGACATTTTCTAACGTTAGCGGTTTCGAATATTTAGGGGCAGACCAAGTTTTAACCTGTAACCAATACCCATACACTTTAAGTACCGCAAGTTTTAACCAAGATGCTACCGCTTACCAATGGTTTAATGGTGCAACGCCAATTGCAGGTGCAACCAATGCAACCTATGATGTAACTGGTCCGGGTACTTACAGTGTAACGGTTACTTATGGGTCTGGCTGTAATTTAACAGATGCCATTACGCTAGGGCTAACACCTAGTCCGGTGCTAAATGCAGCAGAGATTTTTGCTTGCGAGACTACCACTGGAACGGGTAGTGGTACTTTTAGTTTAAGTGATGCTAATGCGCTGTTGGTATCTAATCCCAGCAACTATAGCTTTACTTATCACGCCACATCGGCTGATGCCATTGCAAATGCCAATCCGTTATCGTTGGCTTATGTAAGTACCAGCAAAACTATTTATGTTAGGGTTGTAGAAACCGCTACTGGCTGTTTTAGCACTAGGAATGTGGTGTTAACCGTTAGACCAAAGGTATTGCCAACGGCGGCAGCCAACCAAAAAATATGTGCAACGGTGCATACTACACTCGCTAAGATTACAATTACTGGAACTGATATAAAGTGGTACGCCGATGCAACAAGCACAACGGCATTGCCTACAAGTACTTTATTGGTAAATGGCGCTACGTATTATGCTACACAAACCGTAAACGGCTGTGAGAGCGATAGAATTGCTATAACGGTAAGGTTAGAAAATTGTGCGTTAGTCAATCCATCTATCAGGGCTAGGGCAATAAAATAGCAACTCAATTGGGTTTAACAGCAACATAGGGAAAACAATTTGGGTTTACTATTTAAGTACATGCCTACGGTTAATTTTGAAAGTATTTCTTCTAGTTTGTTGAAAGTTAAAACGGATTAATTGAGTAGTAATCAAGGGGCTTATGAGTATACTATTGCTCAAAATGGGGAATTTTTACTTTTTAAAAATTGCCTTGTAACGCTATATCACACCGTTTTAAAAGATTTTTTTTTGGTACAACTATTGGCTATGGCTATATCAGTGTTTTAGCAAAACTTCCATAATTATGAAGAATTACATAAAAATTATAGCAAGCATTTTATTCTCGGTTGCAGGCTTGCAAACAGTTAATGCGCAGGTTAAAATTGGCGACAACCCAACAACTATTAACAAAGCTGCTATTCTTGAGTTAGAGCATAACAGCAAAGGCTTGCTATTTCCAAGGGTAAACCTTACCAATACCACTACTTGGGGCTTGGCTGCAGGTAGTGTGCCAATGGCTGGTATGGTGGTGTATAATATTAAAACAACAGCTGCCGGCTTTACAGGAACAGCAACTTATCCAGCGTTATTGCCAGATGGAACTGGTCTTTATTATTGGGATGGTACTGGCTGGGTTGGTGCAAAGGGAATAAAAGGAGATACAGGAGCACAAGGAGCAACGGGCGCACAAGGTCCGCAGGGCATCCAAGGTTTAACAGGTGCTACTGGTGCGCAAGGCGAGGTTGGCCCAATGGGAGCAACGGGAGCGCAAGGTCCGCAGGGCATCCAAGGCTTAACAGGTGCTACTGGTGCGCAAGGCGATGTTGGCCCAATGGGAGCAACGGGCGCACAGGGTCCGCAGGGCATCCAAGGTTTAACAGGTGCCACTGGTGCGCAAGGCGAAGTTGGCCCAATGGGAGCAACAGGCGCCCAAGGTCCGCAGGGTATCCAAGGCTTAACTGGTGCAACAGGTGCGCAAGGCGAGGTTGGCCCAATGGGAGCAACGGGAGCGCAAGGTCCGCAGGGCATCCAAGGCTTAACAGGTGCTACTGGTGCGCAAGGCGAGGTTGGTCCAATGGGAGCAACTGGTGCAACAGGCGCTACAGGAACTTTTGTAGCTACGGTAGACAATGGTTTGGAGTTTTCTGACCCCGCCAAAACAAACATTCAATTGGGAGGTATTTTAACACGCCCAGTTACAACAATTACTACCAACACAACGGCAGGTAGCAATACGTTAGCCATTGCAGGTTTACAACTAGGGGTAACTACAGGTGCAACACCAGATAAAATCTTAGTTTCCGATCCTACAACAGGAGTACTTAAACAAATAGATCAGTCGGCGTTAGCCGTAGAACCTTGGTTTAACCAAGCTAATGCGGGGCAAAAAGCAACATCAAATACTGATAATATTTACCAAACAGGTAGCGTAGCTATTGGCAAAAACGCCGTGCAAACCGGTGCAGCACTGGATGTGGAAGGTGCAGTGCGTGGCGGTTCAACTCAAGGAACAGGTGTGGTGTCTGGCACAGTAGGTGCAAACTCTGTAGCTTTTGGTACAGGAAACACGGCTTCTGGTTTAGGCTCGGTAGCGTTAGGTGGTGAACACGTGGCTTCTGGAGACTATGCAACATCATTGGGATGGAAGAACGAAGCTTCGGGCTTTGCCTCTTCGGCTTTTGGAGAGAACAATTTTTCAACTGAAGGTTTTGCAATGACATGGGGTCAGTACAATACATCTTCAGCACCACATTCTACTACTTTCGGTCAATATAATACTAACTCTGGATACAGGGCAACAATTTTTGGAGAAAACAATACGGGATCTTCAGGACACCAATTGGTTTTTGGACGATATAATGCCATTACAGGCGGAAATATTTTAAATTGGATAGGTTCTGATCCCTTATTGCAAGTGGGTAACGGTAGTAATGGTAGCAGGTCAAACGCATTGACTATCTTAAAAGATGGAAAAATTGGAACTGGGCCTGCAATTGCACCTACCGAAAGCTTTGACGTGGGTTCAGGAGGTGTAAGAATTAGAGATATCAACGGTTATTCAAGTACCGATGCTACAGATAAAATTGTAGTAGCGGATGCCGATGGCGTATTAAAAACAAAAAATTCTTCGTCACTTAATGATAACGATTGGCACATCACAGGCAACACTGGTACAAATCCATCTAACCATTTTTTAGGTACAACAGATGTTAATTCCTTAAGGTTTAGAGTAAACAATCTTCCAGCTGGTCACATTGGCCTAGATAATTATTCAGGTGCAGAGGATGCAAACGTTGCCCTAGGCTATAGAGCTGCAGGTGATGTACTTCAAAAAATAACATCTACGGGTAGTTATAGAAAAAACACCGCTATTGGTCATAATGCAATGGGAGATGGTACGGGCATTGCTGTAGAAAATGTGGCTTTAGGTTTTAGAGCAGCCGCTCCTTTAGGTAATGGTAGTAACCGCAATGTTTTTATAGGTGGAGCAACAGCAACAAGTATGACCAACTCAGTTAATAACGTTATTGTTGGTCAATCAGCTGCATTTACGGCAAGCCAAGGAGGTAGAGATAATGTGTTTCTTGGTAAGAATGTGGCCGCTAATCCAGCTACTTTAGGAAATTACAATACTTTTCTAGGTTCTAATTCGGGTTTTAATGCTACAGGTAGTGGAAATATTTTAATCGGTTATCAAACAGGTTCGTCCCATACTGGAGATAATAGGTTAATGATAGATGTTAGTGGTACAAATACTCCCTTGCTTGATGGTAATTTTGCTACGAGAGTTTTAACCATTAACAATACTTTAAAAGTAGCAGACTTAGCTACAGGTGCAGCAGCAACTACAGGCAATAGGCCAGTGGTGGCAGGTGCCGATGGCCAGTTGATGATAGGAACGGCGCCGGCTAGCATTACTACCAATAACGGTGTAACCAAAAACACCACAACCTCAGAGATAGAATTAGGTGGTGCCTTAAATAGAGCTACAGAAATTAATACCACAGCTGCACACACCTTAGCCATTACCGGTTTACAAAATGGGGCTTTTAAGGATAAAGTAGTAGTATTAGATCAAAATAATAAATTAAAAACGGTATCTGCTGCGGCACCTAAAGTATTCTGGTCGCCTTCTGTAAACATCATTACTGATGATACAGACCCAGCTTTTGGAACTTTGGATTTGTACACCATCTATCAGTCGCAATTTGCCAGTCCAATGGTAAGTAGTTCGGGTGCTACCGGAAGCATTCCAACGTATAGCAATAGCGAGTTAGAGTACTACGTAACTTGGTATGACAATACGGTATTTACCAATGTGGCTATCAGTGCTGCAGGCGTACTTACCTATCAGGTAATTAGCGGTGCAACACCTACGTCAAAAACATTTATGAACATTGTGTTTGTAGTAAAGTAATGTGAATTACAGCTGTTTTTGGAGGCACCAAATTTAGCAATTGATTTTTGAATGGGGAATTGATGATATGAGGATTGTATTGCTCTAACTGGGAAAATTCAACAACAACAATTAACCGCTGCTGGCCAAAGCTCAGTTAAAAGTGCTCTCTATCAATAGGTTTAGCACGGTTTTTAATTGTAGGCACAAATTTTGGATTAGGCTTGCATGGGTGTAGGTGTAAATTTTGATGATGCCATTTTTGTTTTGACCACAATTTTTGCACCACCACGAATACTTTGCTTGATGATTGATGCACCAGGTAGTATGCAATAAATAAGAATGAACTGATTAAGAATATGATGAAAAAAATACTTGTACTGGCTTTATTTTTAACCTGTTTCCAACTGATGGTTAAGGCACAATCGCCAACCTATATTAATACCACATTTAACATTAATGCTGGTGTTCCGGTAACTTGGTACGGCGATGTAACCTTTGGTCCAGATGCCGTTGTTTACATTGAGGATGGCGCAATGGCAATTTTCTACGGGAAAAACATGACCATAGACCCTTCAGCCCGTTTTATCTCGCTGCCTAGTAACGGTCAAACGGGTACAGGTGTATTTATCTTTAGAGCAAATAATCCGCTATATGCAGGTTATCCTTTACAGCAAAATCTAAACGGGGGCTATACTTCAGGTATCGATCCTTCTTTGCCTAATATCGAAATTGATAATAGCGATGGTGTATCTCTTTTGGGCAATACCCGTGTTACCAATACAGTTAAGTTTACCGCTGGACATTTATTCTTAAATAACTTTAATTTAGTTTTAGATAATGATGCCCTATTTAATGGTTATGATGTAACCAAGCATGTGGTAACCAATGGTACTGGTGTGGTGGTAAAAGAAAACCTTGCCAATAGTGCTTCGTTTTTGTTTCCGGTAAGTATTGCTGGCTTAGACTATACACCTGTTACCGTAAGTAACCAAGCGGTAGCTAGAAACATTAATGTACAGGTTAAAGACTATACCACAAGCGCAGCCACTGAGACCACCTTTGCCACCAAAGGTATGGACAGAACTTGGCAAATTAGCAGTAATATTGCTGGAGCGGCCAATGTTACCTTGCAGCACAACGCTGCTACAAATACTAATGGTGCTGGCACCAACCAAAGTGCCTTTAACAATACTTTGGCTTTTGTTAGTCAGCAGCTTTCGCCTGGGGTGTGGAGCAGCAATTGCAATGGTACAGATGGTGGTTCGCCAATTAGTATAAACGTGGGCGCTAATATGGTACTGCCAAGCACTGTAGATGCCACTGCTTTTTTTACTAAACAAACCGTTAGCTGCACAGATTTAATGGTTGCTAAAACCGTAAATAATGCAGCGCCAATAGTGGGTTCAAATGTAGTGTTTACCATTACCGCTACCAATTTAGGCGTAGCTGATGCCACCGGAGTTAAAGTAGACGACCTGTTGCCTAGTGGCTATACCTTTGCAAGTTCTACAGTAACAACTGGTAGCTATAACGCGGCTACAGGTGTATGGACTATCGGTAACTTAGCCCGTAATGCTACAGCAACCTTAACAGTTACGGCTACAATTAATGCTTCGGGTAATTATGCCAATACAGCTGTAGTTAGTGGTAATGAAACAGACCCTAACTTAACCAATAATACGGCCACGGTAACACCTATACCAGGGGTGTTACAAGCCAATTTAGGGGTGTTAAAAACAGTTAGTAATGCCAGCCCAACCATTGGCGATAATGTTACTTTTACCGTTGTGGTAAATAATGCTGGGCCAAACAATGCAACTGGTGTAACAGTAAATGATCAGCTTTTAGCTGGCTACACCTTTGTAAATGCCACTACTACTGTAGGAGCATACAACAGTACCACAGGTGTTTGGACCATAGGAGCCTTAAACAACGGTGCAAGTGCAACACTAACCATTACCGGAAGGGTAAATGCCACCGGGCCTTATGGCAATACGGCAACGGTATCTGGTGCAGAACTAGATCCAGTACCGGGCAATAACAGTTCTACAGTTACACCTGTGCCAAATGCAGCCATGGTTGATTTAAGTGTCCTAAAAACGTCAGCTTTTGTGGCTACGGCCATTGGCGAAGCTTTTGAATACACTATTCAAGTGAAAAACATAGGTGCCTACTTGGCTACTGGAGTGGTAATGACAGACATTTTGCCAGCTAACCTTAACTATATTTCTGCTAGCACCAGTTATGGTACTGCTTCGTACAGCGCTGCTTCAAAAACAGTATCATGGAATATTGGTAGCTTAGCTGTTGGCGCAACCATTGAGCTTACTTTAAGGGTAAATACCAATGTAGCAGGAATAATAAGGAACACCGCTACGGTGAGCAGTACAGAAACTGATGTAAATTTAACCAACAACACCTCAACACATTCGAAACAGATTTTGGGGCTACAGATACCAAACGTAATTACACCAGATGGTGATGGTAAAAATGATACCTTCAAAATTCCAGGTTTGGCCGCTTATCCAGATAATAACCTAATTATCTATAATAGATGGGGTAACGAAGTTTGGAAGAGCAATGGCAGGTCTTATCAAAACGAATGGACTGGTAATGGATTAAACGGCGGTACCTATTACTATGTGCTAAAATTGAAAGACGAAACAGGTAATTGGCAAGTATTTAAAGGCTGGGTTACTTTGCTAAAAGATTAGTGTTTTTTTTAACTAGAAGAGAAAGGCTATCCATTTTTTGGGTAGCCTTTTTTATGTGTTCCGCCAGTTGGAGTTTGTAATTGAGGGTATTCGAAGCCTGGTGTGCGAGTGGTTTTATTGAGGCTGTCTCAAAATTCGCTCGTCATCTCGAACGTTAGAGAGAGATCTGCTTCAGAAATGCTTCTGAAAGAGATTTAACTTCGTTGATTTTCAATTTACTTCGTAGACCTTTGGTTCTCCTCCTTTGATCGTCGAAATGACGGAATTATTTTACTTTTGAGACAGCCTCTGATAGAAGTTTAAAAGAGAGGAGGCTGTCTCAAAAGTCACTCGTCATCTCGAACGCTAGAGAGAGATCTGCCTCAGAAGTGATTCTGAAAGAGATTTCTCCTCCTTTGATCGTCGAAATGACGGCATTTTTTTACTTTTGAGACAGCCTCCTTTAATAGATTGTTTCTAATCCGTTGGCTAAGGCCAAACGGGAATGAAAATATGGTTGTCCGCCAGTTGGAGTTTGCAAATCCCTACCGGCTAAGTAATCAATATAGAGCTCCTAAAATTGCGTTAGTTTAGCATCCGTCAGTTAAACCACAATTAGGCTCATCACTATATCTCTCATCGTTGGAGACACTGGTATTTCTTGGTTGTTAACAAGCACCACTTTAAGGCCACCGTGTTTATCTATTTTGGTAATATGGTTTGTGTTAATAATATAAGACTTATGAACCCTAATAAATTGAGGATGTTTTTCAAGTATTTTTTCAAAGTGCGAAAGGTTTTTACTTACCGTAATTTCTTCTTGCTGCGTATTTACAATGGCAACATAGCTGCCATCTCCCTTAATAAAGCTGATTTCTTTAAAAAGTATACTGCCATATCCATTTCTATTAGGGAAAAACATTCGTTCTTGCTGTGTTTTTAAAAAATCTGCAATGGAGTTTTCAGCTGCTTTTCCACTGCGTTCGCTTACCCTACTCAATGTTTTAGTTAACTCATCGGGATCAACAGGCTTTAATAAGTAATTGATAGCATTGTATTTAAAAGCTTGTAGCGCATACTCATCATAAGCAGTAACCATTACAATTTGGGTATTGGGCATATCGTCAAGTTTTTCCAATACATCAAAGCCTGTTTTTTCGCCCAAATTAATATCTAAAAAAATAAGATCTGGCGTATTTTTGGTTAAATAATTCACAGCATCTTCGTAACTGTTAGCTGCTCCAACTACTTCCGCAGTTTCGTTGCAGTAATAATCAAGTAAAAATTCTAGAGAGTTAATGGCTCTTTCTTCGTCATCGATAAGGTAACAAGTTAATTTTTTCATATAGGTAGGTGTATAGTTAGTAGGGTTATAATGCCTTTGGGTTTATTGGCATAAAATGCAATGGTGTTGTTGTGGTGGTTATTCTTTTGGTTTATAAAATTTAAACGCTCTTTGATCATGTAAAGTGCGTGACCTTCTTTTAGTTCAGCTAAATCAGCCAATTTTCCATTTCCATTATCAGAAATTGTTATTTTTAATACGTTTTCCTTTTTAAATAAAATTGAAATATGTTTATCAACAGTTTTGCCTTTAAAGCCGTGTTCTATAGCATTTTCTACAATGGGCTGCAATAGCATTGGCGGCAACTTCATTACTTTTGTGTCTTCATCGGCAATAATTTCAAATGTAAATTTATCGCTATACCTCTTCTGTTGTATAAATAAATATTTCTCCAGAAATAATTTTTCATCATTAACTGTGATATGTGCTTTTTGGTTAAATTCTAAAATATTTCTGTGTAATGAAGCAATACGTTGGAGGTAAATTATGCCGTTGTGTGTATCTTTTTGTATGATATAATCTTGCAGCGCATTTAAGGCATTGTATAAAAAATGAGGGTTAAGCTGGTTTAAAAATGCCTTGTTTTCTATATCCGCTATTCTATTTTCGAGCTTTATTTTTTGTAAGGTATTTTTTTGAAAATGATTGACAACCAGCCAAGTAGTATAAGCTATTGCAGCAATAAATATAAGCAGTACCAGCATAAAGAACCAAGTGGTTTGCCAAAATTTAGGCTTAATAATAATTTGATAAACCATGGTTTGGTTTAAGTTTACATTGGCTAACCTTACGTTGATCTTTAATAAATAACTACCAGGAGAGAGGTGAGTTAGTACAAAATTATTTCCTGTAAAGCTAATCCAGCCATCGGGATCATTCTGCTTTTCGAAAGAGTAGCTCTTTTGGTAATTGTTATGCTGCGGGTTAAGGAATTGAACAGTAAAAAGTAGTTCTTTGGTTTTATTGTCTGGCAATATGGTTTTTTCTGTAGGATAAAATAAGGTAGTATCTTTTAACGTGATGGCGGCTAAGTTAAAATCTGCGTTGTTTTTAAGTGGGGCTAACTTTGCCTTTGGAAATTGGATGTATCCCACATCGGTAAGTAAATGCACTTTGCTACGGCTAACATCAAAATCGAGGAGGTTAAGACGTAATAAAAATGATTTAGTGCTAAAAACGGTTGCAATGTCTGTACCCTTTTTAGTATCCAAATAGGCCAACTCGCTATCATTGATAAAATAGGCTGACTGGCCAGACATGACAACTTTTTTAAATATTCCTTTACTGATTTGCTTTGTCTTGCCAAAAGAAAAATCGGTAGCAAAAACACCTTTAGAAGTGCAAAATAATATGAGCTGGTTGTTTTGTACGTAAATGTCTTTAATAGTTCCAATTTGAGGAAGCATTATTCGCTCAGTTATAGTTTGCAACCGCTTGTCGTAAACATATAAGCTATCATCAGAGGTGCTAAACAATACCTTGTCTTGGTAATAATCGCCTTTACGGATACCTCTAATATTGTTATATTTTTCACTTTTAAGATGCTCAGTTTTTGTTTTAAAGTCAGCGCTGTAAAAGGCAACGGAGTTAGAGAAATACAAACGGCCATCGTTAGAAATATCTTTTGTTAAGGCCTTGTGAGGTGGGTTAATAAATGCAGAAAGTGATTTGATAGAATTTAGCGTAAACGGAACATCAGTTTTATGATAGCTATTAGTGGTGTTTTTGGCCACATTAAGTAAGAAAAAACGGTCTTCGCTAGGGTTATTGATAACCACTACATCATCGGTAGGTGCCTTAATAAAGTAGGGGCCAGTAGTGAGCGCTGTCAAGGGGCTAAGGTTCACATCCAGGTAAGATTGCCCAATTACGTTTAACCCTTTGCCTTGTAATGTGTACCAAATATTGCCAATTTTATCTTTCGCTACCGATATGCCATAACCTTTTTCGCTGATCAGTTCTAGTTTGGCTGTCTTTGGGTTGTTTAAATAGTTTTTGGCCAGATAAATGCCTCCTTCTCTACCAAATACAGCAAGGTATAAATCTGTGCCGCTAATCTCTAAATCAACAATAAACTTGTCTGCTCCGGGTATGAACTGATCTATACTTAACAGGCGATACACACGATCTTTGCTTTTAAACAAAATTTCGCTATCAAGAATAACCGTGCCGTACTTACTAATTCGGGTAGTGTTTTTTAACCACCATTTTTTTGTAGGAAAGTATTTTTGTTGTATCAAATCCCAGTTAACCTCTTCATATAAACTCTTGTTGAAATGATAATCTTGGTTGTTTGCAAATAAATAGGTTTTATAATCGATGTTTTTTAATGATTTAACCGTTGTTTGTTCTTTATGTAAAGACACAATCTGCAAAGTGTTTAAAAAATTAAGCGTATCTGCTTTTTGGTAAGCATACATAAAGGCCCCAATTACTTTTTGTTTAGTGTTGCTTGGATTGATGTTGGTGGTTTTATTGGTTAGCGTATTTATTTTGGTAATTTTAGAGTTAAAAGCTAAAGCCCAGATGTTGTTTTCTTTGGGCTGATAAAATAGGTTAACTACATCTTCATCTGCCAGTCCGTTTTGTGTGTTAAAGGTTTTAAAGTTTGTACCATTGTATTTTACCAATCCTTTATCGGTACCTAACCAAACATTGCCGTTTTTATCGCAATGTATTTTGTAAATGTTGTTACTGGGCAGATTAGTGTTTGTGGTATTGAAACGATACGATAGCCGCTGTGTTTGTCCATAAGCAAAACCCCTAATTAAAATCAGGTTCAACAGTACAAAAATGTAAATCCTTTTCATCAGTTTAAATCTGGCCTATTGTATTTTTTTGGTAGCGGCTATTGGTTTCACTCCCTATTGTCTTTTTATCAATAAGCTTACCAAAGTTTTCTTTAGCACTAGTTGGTCATCCAATTGCTAATTCAAAGCAAGTAAAACAAATGTATGCAAAGCAATTAAGATACTAAAGGCGAATAATTTACCTGCTTGTTGTTAACATTTAACCTATTTCTTTGAGCAGTTTGTTGCCCATTGGGGGTAAAAAATACCAGTAAAGTGCCCTACTGCTTTATGGATCACACTCCTATAAGTTTTAAAAATTAAGATTTCACAAAGTCAAAATAGGGTTTCGTAAACTGAAGTGATCGGTTTGGTTATCTCGCAAAAGCCTAGAGCAATTTTTGCCATTAACGAATAGTATATGCTCATCAGAAGAAATAACAAACGATGAGCATGACGTACTAATTCGAGGATAATAAAAATCAAGATATGAAAAGAAAGTTTACGCTACTATTTACATTATTGTTGGGGATATTGGCTTTTAATACAAAAGCCCAAAATACCTACTATTGGTTTGGTGGTACAGGCAATTGGTCTGATATTAACCATTGGTCGTTAACTTCTGGTAACAGCGGTGCGGTATTGGCTCCACAGGTGCCTACTGCATTAGATAATGTGGTTTTTGACGACAATTCAGGCTTTGGTACTACCACGGCATCTCGTACGGTAACTTTTACGGCGGTGTCTTATGCCAACGATTTTAGTGTGTTAACCACGGCAAGCGGTAATGCACCAGTTTTCACCAACAATGGTCATAATTCAAATTTTCCGTATTTAAAAGGAGATTTTTTACTTTCCCCAAATACGGTTTGGAATGTAAGGCATATCTCTTTTGGTACCACAGATGCAGCAGAAACCGTAAGCATACAGACAAATGGCGTAACTTTAAACGGAAGCATTTATTTTGCCGATGCGGGTATTAAAAGTTTAGCTGGCGCATTAACAGCAACTGGTGTAGTATGGTCGGCAACGGGTACTGTTAATACCAATAACCATACACTTTATATAGAAAGTTATTTTAATGTTACCACTGCGGTTACCTTAAATTTTGGTAATTCAGAAATCAACGTAGGTCAGTTTGTAGCTTCAAATGCAGTCATTAATTCTTCAAACATCATTATTGTTCGAGGGTCTAATCTAACAAGCGGTCCATTAGCATTTAACGTAAGAAACAACAGCAGCTTTAATAAAGTGAGACTGATGGCTGGTGGTAATGTTCGCACTACAGGCATGCTTTCAACGAATTAACTTTAGATAACCATACGTTGATTGAAGGTTCAAATACCATCAATAACTTAAAATTGGGATCTGCTAGGCAATTTACTTTTGTTGGTGGGCAAACCACTACTGTGGGTACTTTAGAAGCTAGCACACCAGATTGTACAGGTTTGATGGAATTAAGTAGCAGCACTACAACCCAAGCTACCCTAAGTATAGCATCAGGTACGGTAAATGTACCTAATGTACGTATTACAGGTATCAACGCTACTGGTGGCGCAACTTTTACCGCAACAGGGGTAGATAATGGCAATAACACCGGTTGGACTTTTACCGAGCCAGCTCCCAAAACCATTTATTGGGTAGGTGGTGCCGATGGCAATTGGAACAACCAAGCCAACTGGTCGGCTACTTCGGGCGGTGCAGGTGGTTATTGTATCCCTACCCAATTTGATAATGTACTATTTGATGGGGGTTCTAATGTGGCTACAGCAATTACAATTACTGGCGTACAAGGTTATTGCAGATCGATAACAGTAAATGGGGTAACAGGCACACCAAATTTTAGTGCTGGTACATTAAATATTTATGGTTCTAGTATATGGCAAGCTGGTATGACCTATAATTTTACTACTTGGTATCGCGGTAGCTTGCCAACAAATACCATTACCAGCAACGGCGTTACGTTTTTACAAGATGTTTATTTTGATAACCTAAGCGGTGGCTGGACTTTACAAGACGCCTTGACTTTGTCAAATAACAGGGATTTGTTGTTTGCAAGAGGAACAATTAATACCAATAGCCAAAACGTAACTGCCAGACAATTTACACAGCTTTCAGGTACCCCGGCTGCAGATTTGATGGCTCGTGCGCTTATTTTGGGTAGTTCGCAAATTAATTTAGAAAGATGGCAACACAACGCTGGCGGAAGTTTAGATGCAGGAACCAGCCACATTACTGTTTCGATGGCTGCTGGAAACTCAACCTATGCAAGTTTTATGAGTTACCCAGGGCACCATTACCATCAGGTAACCTTTAGTGCCACATCAACTTCGTCGTCCAATAGATTTAATACTACTTTTGATACGGTTACGATTTTAGGTAGTCATACTTTTTATAGCACAGGCTCGGTATATCGGGTGTTAAACTTAACAGGAGGTAAAAATTATTATTTTCAAAGTGTTACCACTACTACCATCAACGAGCAGTTAAATTATAATACGCCAGATTGTTCGGGTATTCCATTTTTTACTTCCGCTACGCCTGGAAGCAGGGCAACTATTAGTATGCCAGCATCGGCTGGAGCAGTGCATATTCCTAATGTAAGGATACGTGATATGGCGGTAACTTATGGTGCCACTTTTACAGCCACAGGTGTAGATTTGGGCAACAATTTAGGATGGACAGCCATTACCGAAGATGCCACCCCTAAAACTTTATATTGGATAGGTGGTTCTGGCGAGTGGACCGATGCAAGCCATTGGACCACCAATGCAAATGGCACACCATCTGCAACAGGCTGTGTACCTACTCGTTTTGACAATGTGATTTTTAACGAGTTTTCTGGTCCGGGAGTGTTTACGGTAAATAATACCAGTGCCGTTAACTCTGAGTGCCACGATATGACCTGGACTAACGGTGTAACTGCTGGTAGCAGAATGCAGGGCAATACGGTTGAAGTAGGAGGCTCATTACGTTTGGCACCGGGAATGATTTGGAATGCAGTAAACTTATATTTTAGGTCTAACGATATGGGCGAAACCATCGAGACTAATGGTGTAGCGATAAACTCTAGCAGCGGAACGAACGGTTTAATCCAGTTTGTAGGCAACGGCGGCTGGACTTTGCAAGATGATATCAGCACCAATTCTCGAATTTTATTGTATTCAGGTAATTTAGATGTCAACGAAAAAAACATTCAGGCTCACACCTTTAACTATCCTCAAAACGGAATACCGATTACTACCACCGCTACTTTAGACATTAGTAATGCCACAATTAACGTAGTGGGTTGGAGTTTTAGAAACACTAATATTAACACTACCAATAGCCAAATCAACATCAATGGTAGCTTTTATGCCACCAATGGGGTAGCTTACCACAATGTAACTACAGGTACTAATACACAAATTTTTAATAGTTCTAGCACTTTTAATGAGGTGGTGCTTAATGGTAGTACCACAATGCAAGGTAGCAATACCTTTAAAAAACTTACATTGGCCACTAGACAGCTTACTTTAAGTTTAAATAATGGTACCACGCAAACGGTGCAAGAAAATTTATCTATTAACGGCACACCTTGTTTCAATACTACGTTTAGATCCACTACCGGTACTGCTAATATGAATGTATTGGCAGGTACTACCGATTTTGATTATGTAAACGTACAGGGTATTAATGCCACAGGTATGCCTTTGGTTTTTAACCGTAATTCGAGCAACAATGGCAATAACACCAATATCACTTTTATTACGGGTACTGGTGGCTTGGTAGGTTTGGGACCAGATTGGGAGTGTCATTATATCGACCCGGCAGTGCCAAGCAGTTATACCTTAAGTGCAGCTGGTTTTTATGGTGGGCCTTTAAGTACTTATAGTTGGACAAAAGTTGGTGACCCTGCTCATACAGGAGTTCTAGGTACAAATCCCACACTTGATATTTCTACATTAGGCTATGGTACTTACAGGGTAAGTGTAGATTATGGTGCTGATCCTGCTTGTGCAGCAGTAGATGAAATCACTATATTTAGACCAATTGCGGCACCTACTTATCAAGTTGTTGGCCAAACCTTTCAAACTTTTTGTGCTAATAATGCCCCTAAGGTTGCAGATTTACTTGCTGCCGGAACAGCTATTTTATGGTACGAAAACTCAACTGGAGGTACAGCTTTAGACGTAAATACTTTACTTGTACACGATAAAGTTTATTACGCATCTCAAACAATTGATGGTTGCGAAAGTGTAGAACGTTTGCCTTTAACGGCTAAACTTTCTGTAATAGCTACCCCAACCGTAGTAGTTACGCAACCAAGCTGTGCAACTACTACGGCAACAATTACAGTAACTAGCGCAACTACAGGTTTAACTTTTAGTGTTGATGGAGTAGATTATAGTAATACTACTGGTGTATTTACTGGTATCGCCGCGGGGGCAAATTACAGCATCACAGCAAAAAATGCCGATGGCTGTATCTCAACAGCAGTAACAGGAACAATTGACCCTGCAAAAACCGAAGCTACTGCGCCAGTTGTGACCATTACGGCACAACCGGTTTGCGGTACGCCAACAGGCGCTATTGCAATTACCGCAACTGCCGGCCACACCTACAGCGTAGATGGCGGTGCATTTACGGCAACCTTAACTTATGCAGGTTTAGCCCCAGGCACACATAACGTAGTGGCCAGAAGTGCCGATGGCTGTACTTCTACAGCAACAACTTTTACCATTGACCCTGCAAAAACCGAAGCTACTGCGCCAGTTGTGACCATTACGGCACAACCGGTTTGCGGTACGCCAACAGGCAGTATCACTATTACCGCTACAGCGGGCCATACCTACAGCCTAGATGGCGGAGCGTTTACCACTACCTTAACCTATACAGGCTTAACCCCAGGTGCACATAACGTAGTGGCCAGAAGTGCCGATGGCTGTACTTCTACAGCAACAAGTTTTACCATTGACCCTGCAAAAACCGAAGCTACTGCGCCAGTTGTGACCATTACGGCACAACCGGTTTGCGGTACGCCAACAGGCGCTATTGAAATTACTGCCACAGCGGGCCATACCTACAGCCTAGATGGCGGAGCGTTTACCACTACCTTAACCTATACAGGCTTAACCCCAGGTACACATAACGTAGTGGCCAGAAGTGCCGATGGCTGTACTTCTACAGCTACTACCATTACTATTGACCCTGCAAAAACCGAAGCTACTGCACCAGTTGTGACCATTACAGCACAACCGGTTTGCGGTACGCCAACAGGCGCTATTGAAATTACTGCCACAGCGGGCCATACCTACAGCCTAGATGGCGGAGCGTTTACCACTACCTTAACCTATACAGGCTTAACCCCAGGTACACATAACGTAGTGGCCAGAAGTGCCGATGGCTGTACTTCTACAGCAACTACTATTACTATTGACCCTGCAAAAACCGAAGCGACTGCACCAGTTGTGACCATTACAGCACAACCAGTTTGCGGTACGCCAACGGGCGCTATCGAGATTACCGCTACAGCGGGCCATACCTACAGCCTAGATGGTGGCGCTTTCACAGCAACCTTAACCTATGCAGGTTTAACCCCAGGTACCCATAACGTTGTTGCTAGAAGTGCAGATGGCTGTATTTCTGCAGCAACAAGTTTTACCATTGACCCTGCAAAAACCGAAGCTACTGCACCAGTTGTGACCATTACGGCACAACCAGTTTGCGGTACACCAACAGGCGCTATCGCAATTACCGCCACAGCAGGCCATACCTACAGCCTAGATGGCGGAGCGTTTACCACTACCTTAACCTATACCGGCTTAACCCCGGGTACCCATAACGTTGTTGCCCAAAGTGCCGATGGTTGTATTTCTGCAGCAACAACTTTTACCATTGACCCTGCAAAAACCGAAGCTACTGCACCAGTTGTGACCATTACGGCACAACCAGTTTGCGGTACGCCAACAGGCGCTATCGCAATTACCGCCACAGCAGGACATACCTACAGCCTAGATGGCGGAGCGTTTACCACTACCTTAACCTATGCAGGTTTAACCCCAGGTACACATAACGTTGTCGCTAGAAGTGCCGATGGCTGTATTTCTGCAGCAACAACTTTTACCATTGACCCTGCAAAAACCGAAGCTACTGCGCCAGTTGTGACCATTACGGCACAACCAGTTTGCGGTACGCCAACGGGCAGTATCGCCATTACCGCTACAGCGGGCCATACCTACAGCCTAGACGGTGGCGCTTTCACAGCAACCTTAACCTACACCGGTTTAACGCCAGGCGCCCATAACGTTGTTGCCCAAAGTGCCGATGGCTGTACCTCTACAGCAACAACTTTTACCATTGACCCTGCAAAAACCGAAGCTACTGCGCCAGTTGTGACTGTTACGGCACAACCAGTCTGCGGTACACCAACAGGCGCTATCGAGATTACCGCAACAGCGGGACATACCTACAGCCTAGATGGCGGAGCGTTTACCACTACCTTAACCTATGCAGGTTTAACCCCAGGTACACATAACGTTGTCGCTAGAAGTGCCGATGGCTGTATTTCTGCAGCAACAACTTTTACCATTGACCCTGCAAAAACCGAAGCTACTGCGCCAGTTGTGACCATTACGGCACAACCAGTTTGCGGTACGCCAACGGGCAGTATCGCCATTACCGCTACAGCGGGCCATACCTACAGCGTAGACGGTGGCGCTTTCACAGCAACCTTAACCTACACCGGTTTAACGCCAGGCGCCCATAACGTTGTTGCCCAAAGTGCCGATGGCTGTACCTCTACAGCAACAACTTTTACCATTGACCCTGCAAAAACCGAAGCTACTGCGCCAGTTGTGACCATTACAGCACAACCAGTCTGCGGTACGCCAACAGGTGCTATTGAAATTACTGCAACAGCGGGACATACCTACAGCGTAGACGGTGGCGCTTTCACAGCAACCTTAACCTACACCGGTTTAACGCCAGGCGCCCATAACGTAGTCGCTAGAAGTGCAGATGGTTGTACTTCTACAGCAACTACTATTACGATAGACCCTGCAAAAACCGAAGCTACTGCGCCAGTTGTGACTGTTACAGCACAACCAGTTTGCGGTACGCCTACTGGGGCTATTGAAATTACCGCAACGGCGGGCCATACCTACAGCCTAGATGGTGGAGCGTTTACCACTACCTTAACCTATACAGGCTTAACCCCAGGTACACATAGCGTTGTTGCACAAAGTGCAAACGGCTGTACCTCTACAGCAACAACTTTTACCATTGACCCTTCAAAAACCGAAGCTACTGCACCAGTTGTGACTGTTACAGCACAACCAGTTTGCGGTACACCAACAGGCGCTATCGAGATTACCGCAACAGCGGGCCATACCTACAGCGTAGACGGTGGCGCTTTCACAGCAACCTTAACCTATACCGGCTTAACCCCAGGTACACATAACGTTGTTGCTAGAAGTGCAGATGGTTGTATTTCTGCAGCTACTATCATAACAATTACACCAGCACTAATTATACCTACTGCTACCATCAGTTACGCTGGTCCTTATAAGAAAATAGGTACGGCAAATGTTGTCGTAACGGGTCAATTGGGTGGTACATTTAGTTCTACCACTGGTTTAAGTATAGATCCAGGTACTGGAACTATCAACTTGGCTACAAGTACAGCGGGTACTTATGTGGTAACTTACAATTTTACCAACGGTTCTTGTACATCTAGTACAAACACAACTGTAGTGATTATAGATTTGGTAACAGACTTATCCATCGTTAAAACGGCCAGCACTCTTACACCAATTATCGGAGAACCTATTGTTTTTACCATCGTGGCTAAAAATAATGGAGTAGACGAAGCAACGCAGACTGTAGTAACAGATCTTCTTCCTGCTGGTTATACTTTTGTGAGCTCTACCACTACTACTGGGGCATACAACCCTTTAACAGGCAGTTGGACCGTAGGTAATTTAAGTAATGGTGCAACAGCTACTTTAACCGTTACCGCAATAGTAAATACAACTGGGTCTTACGCCAATACAGCTACAATTTCTGGATATGAACCTGATCCTAACCAGCTAAACAACACCTCAACAGTTACGCCAATTCCAATTGCGCCCAGTGCAGATTTGAGTATCGTAAAAACAGCTTCTTTGGGTACAAAAGCCATAGGCGATGAATTTGAATATTACTTAGAAGTGAAAAATAATGGTCCACAAGCTGCTACTCAGGTAATTGCTTCTGATGTGCTACCTAATGGTTTAACTTATCTATCGGCCACAAGTGCAAACGGTACTGTTAATTACGGTTTTGGCAATAGAACAGTTACTTGGGATATTGGAAACTTGGTGCCCGGAGCAACCGTTAGGTTGGTAATAAAGGTCAAGGCTACAAATCCAGGTGTATTAGTTAACACCGCAACGGTAGTGGGTAAAGAAATAGATCCTAATCAAGCTAACAATACTTCTACTCACACCTTAGAGATTATGGATTTGAAGATACCAAACGTAATTACGCCAGATGGTGATGGAAGAAACGATACGTTTAAAATAATCGGTTTAAACGCTTATCCAGACAACAGTTTAATCATATACAACCGCTGGGGTAACGAGGTATGGCATAGTACAGGTGCATCTTATAAGCAGGATTGGGCTGCAAATGGACTAAATGATGGTACTTATTTCTATATCTTAAAACTAAAAGATAATACAGGCAACTGGCAAGTGTTTAAAGGCTGGATAACCCTGTTGAGAAATTGATGGGATTGTTGAAAACGGGAATTTTTTCCTCAATCTGGGATAAGCTTTACTACATTTTTGCAAAGAATATCTCTTAAATAATTGAATTAAGCACAATAGGCCTAATTTTTTGTAAATGGCATTCTGTTTGAATTTAGAATACAAAATATGATAAAAAAACCTGCTTGCAGGATTTAATATATGAAGAATATGAAAAAAGGAATAATCTTATTTCTACTAGTTGTTTTTGCGCAAGTTTCAAATGCGCAACAAGATGCGCAATATAGTCAGTACATGTTTAATGGCATCTACATTAACCCAGCTTATGCAGGTTATAAAGAGCAGCTAAACTTGCACAGTTTTTACCGCAACCAATGGACGGGCATTAAGGGCGCTCCCAAAAGTGCATCGTTAGCTGTAGATGCAATTGCAAATGATGGAAACGTTGGCTTAGCTTTCCAATTGGCCTCAGACAAGTTAGGTGCGCAAAGCACCATAGCGGGTTACGCAAGTTACGCCTACCTATTAAGGGTGGGTAATGGCGAAAACTCTAGATTAGCACTGGGCTTGGGCGTAGGTGTTTTGCAAAACAGCATAGATGGTAATTTGCATCAATCCATAGATCCAGATGATCCTAGGCTATTAATGGGGGTAGAACGTACCATATTGCCAGACGCCAGAACAGGCGTTTTCTATTCAAATGACAGGTGGTACGCTGGTGCTTCGGTTGATAATTTAATTGCTCAATATCTGGCAAAAAACAATGGTTCTTTAAGTTTGTTTCCGGTACAAAAGCCACACTATTACCTAACAGCGGGTATGATGGTTCCTATCAATGAAACAGTTCAGTTAAAACCATCGTTTCTATTGAAAGATGATAGAGGCGGGCCAACCAGCTTAGATATCAATGCTTTTGTGTTGTTGGCTGATAGAATTTGGTTAGGTGGTAGTTACCGTACTGCTGTAAAACTGTACGATAAATCTTATTTGCAAAGAGATTTGGCACAGTCTAACTCTATTGTGGCAATGACCGAATTTTTTGCTACCCAACAATTACGTATAGGCTATGCCTTTGATTATGCCACTAGTAGCCTAAGGGGCAACACCGGAGGTACACATGAAATTTCAATAGGTTTTTATATTAAACCAAAAAGCATAAGAATGCTATCTCAAAGGTATTTTTAAGATAGCCCCAAATTTATAGACGTATCCCACTTGTATTTGGATGAACCGTTAATGTTTAAGTAGCCATTAACATCATAGGATAAAATTTTTTAAACATAAAAAGGAACATCTGACCCACTAAAAACAAAATTATAAACAGATGAAAAGAAATATCATCATTGCCATAAGCTTATTGAGTACGTTGTTACTAACCAACTTAAAAGTAAGTGCCCAATATGTGCTTAAAGAAGCTGATGCCCAATTCGAATTATTTAACTTCGAAAAAGCGGCCCAGCTTTATACAGAGGCTTACCAAAAGAAGAAAACATTAAAGGCCACACAAGGCTTGGCAGAAAGCTATCGCCTAATGAGAGATTTTAAACAGGCGGCAAGTTGGTATGCCATTTTGGTAGAAACTGAGGGTGCAAAAATTGATGCCTTTAAATGGTATGCCGAAATGTTAAGGAATAACGGGAAGTACAGCGAAGCCAAAGAGCAATACACCAAATATGGTCAATTGCTAAAAAACCCAACACAAGAAGAACTATTACAGGTTTCAAATTGGAAAAAATCTTGTGACTCTGCTGTAAAATGGATGCGCAACCCTAAACAAATTACCATTAATAATGAAAAAACACTAAATAGTGCACAGTCTGATTGGGCACCAGTAGTTTATAATAATGGCTTGGTGTTTACTTCTGATAGGACAGATGCGCAAGCACAAAAAGTAAATACAGCTAGGCCATTTTTAAAGTTTGATACCGGGAAAAAACCTGATAGAAACACCTACGGTTGGACTGGAAACGATTATTTAAGGGTGTATCAGCAAGCATCTGGAAGTGATGCCTTTTCACTTTTCCCTTTAAAAACCAGTTCTGATTATCACGTAGCTTCAACTTCGTTTAGTGCCGATGAAAATGAAGTTTATTTTACGCTTACCCGTATTCCGAAAGATATAGAAAGAGTTAAGGGGATGCCAAGTACCATCAATATAGAAATTTACAGTAGCCGCAAAAATGGCGATACTTGGTCGGAACCAGAAGCTTTTAGGTACAATAATATACAAGAATGGTCTGTTGGCGATCCATTTTTAAGCCAAGATGGGAAGTTGCTATTTTTTGTATCAAACAAACCAGGCGGCAAGGGAGGAACCGATATTTATTTTTGTGAGCGTACCAGCGATGGAAAATGGGGAGCTGCCGAAAACTTGATGGCGGTAAACTCTGTAGGGAACGAGCGTTCGCCAGTAATGCACGACGGCTATTTATATTTTTCTACCGATAACGGTATTGGCATGGGCGGTTTAGATATCCATAGAGCAAAAATAGTGAATGGTGGCTTGGTAAGTATGGAGAATATGGGTTATCCTATTAACTCTCCGCAAGATGATTTTACCTTTCGCCCAACAGGAAAACTTAAAGGTTATTTTGCATCTAACAGAGATGGCGGAATGGGGCAGGATGATATTTACAGTTTTATTGAGCAAGAGAAGTTGAAATTCCTTGTTCAGGGAAGAGTATTTAACAAAGAAACAAATGTGCCTTTATCAAACGCAGTGGTTACGCTAAAGAAAACAAACGGTACACCGGTAATGGTACAAACGGATGATGATGGAGGTTTTAAATTTAATCTCGACGAAAATACAGATTATGATTTGCTGGCCGATAAAACGAATTTCAGAAGCGATAAAGCAAACATCACAACAAAGGGATTAACAAGCTCAAAGCCTATTGAGCAAAATCTTTACTTAACCGCCATTGTAAGAAACAAACCTATCCGAATAGAAAATATTTTTTATGATTTTGATAAATCAAACATCAGGAAAGATGCAGCTGTAGAGTTAGATAAGTTGGTGGCCATTATGAAAGAAAATCCAACCATTTGGATAGAGCTTGGCTCACACACCGATAGCAGAGGTAACGATCAATACAACCAATGGCTATCGCAAAGTAGAGCAAATTCTGCCGTACAATACATCATAGATAGAGGAATTGATAAAAGCAGAATTACGGCCAAAGGTTACGGCGAGAGTGTGCCAGTTAATAAATGTACCAACGGTGTAAAATGTAGCGAAGCGGATCATCAACTTAACCGAAGAACAGAGTTTAAAATTGTGAAGCAGTAGACAGAAAATTAAATTACCTATTAAACTTTTATTTACACTACCTATGAAATTAAAAGTTATAATTACCGGAGGGAACGGCCTAGTGGGCCAAGGCGTGCTGCTCAAGTGTCTCGAAAGTGATGAAATAAGCGAAGTGTTATTAGTGGGGCGTTGGTCTAGCGATATTACGCACCCTAAATTAACAGAGTTGATTATACCAGATCTGTTAGACTTAGATTGCTACGAGCATTTGTTGGTGGGCTATCATGCTTGTTTTTACTGTTCTAGAATTGTGCCTGTAGAGGCAGATGAAGAGAGTTACTCGAAATTTACAACGCATACTGCATTGGGTTTTGCCTCCCAAATATTAGTGCTTAATCCTAACATCGTATTCTGTTTCTTATCTAGAAGCAAGGCTACAGATGGGAAATTAACTGCCGATGCCAAAACCGCTTGTATGGTAGAGGCGGCATTGAGTAAACTTATTTTTAGGAAATTATTCTTTTTTAGAACCAACTTGGTTGCTCCGCTGGCCCGTCAGAGAAATTTAAGCTTTTGGCAGCGCTTATTGGCATTTGGCTATCCTTTGTTAAAGTTTTTGGTGCCAAATAGAATTAACACGTCAGCGGAGGTAGGTCTAGCTATGATTAGGGCCCTCATTACGGAAACAGAAAGAAGAGCTTTAGGCGCTAGGGAGATACGAGCCTTAGCATCATGATGTACTTTTAAGCAATAGTTTTAGAAAATAGTGGGTTTTTGTAGTGTGCTTTTTGTTTTTGGTAACCGTATGGTGCACTAGCAGGAAATTGGTGGTTATGTTGGTTTTTCAAGAGCAATCTTTTTTTGAGTAGTTTGCGGCCACGCCTATTTATTGTCGCAATACTTTAATCGTCAATATGTAATTGGGGTCTAGTTACAAGTTAAAAGTGTTTTTTGGGTTTACTTAAAATTTCTGCCCTCATGAAAAACCTGCTCACCCATGGTTGTAGGAATATTCTTGGTTTTATTGTGGTGCAATAATTGCAATAGCTTATTGTAATTGTAGCAACGCTCGGCTACAACATGCACCACTTCTCCTTGGCGTTGTATTTTTCCTTCTACCATTAGCAATTTAGCACCTAAAATTTCTTTACGATAGCGGTTAAAAAGGTTTTGGTAGATTACCAAATTAGAAATGCCTGTTTCGTCTTCAATAGTAATAAAACAAATGCCGCTTGCTGTGCTTCGGGGCGTTGGCGCACCAAAATAAGTCCCGCTACTTTAATGCGCTCTCCATCTTTAGCAAGGTTTGCTTTGTTGGTGCTTAATACCCTAAGCAGATCAAGTTCTCTACGTATAAAGCTAATGGGATGCGCCTTTAGCGAAAGTCCAACATGGGCGTAATCATGCAGTACGTGTTGGGCAGGTGGCATCAATGGGAGGGTAATTTGCGTTTCGTGCTGGCTGTTATCTGCTTTGCCCTCAAATAAGGCAATAGGCCTGTCGTGCAAGGCGCTAATTTGCCAAAGAGCTGTTCGCCTATCCATGCCCATGCTGTTAAAGGCATCGGCATCAGCTAATTTTTCTAGGGTGTTTTGGCTAAGGCCTATATCGCGTAAACTGGCCAAACTTTGGTAGCCGTTTTTGCGGTGCACAACCAATCGCTCTATCTCTTCTTTTGCTAAGCCTTTGGCCTGCCTAAAGCCTAGCCTAATGGCGTAAAACTTATTAACTTTGGTTTCTAAAGTGTTGTCCCAGGTAGAATGATTTATATCTATGGGCAGTACGGTTACGCCATGTTTTTTGGCATCTATTACAATTTGTGCGGGTTGATAAAATCCCATGGGCATACTGTTGAGCAGGGCAGTAGCAAATACATCTGGGTAAAAACATTTGAGGTAGCTAGAAACGTAAACCAACAGTGCAAAGCTGGCCGCATGGCTTTCGGGGAAGCCATAGCCACCAAAGCCTTCAATCTGTTTAAATAGGCGTTCGGCAAAGTCAGGTTGGTAGCCTTTTTTAGCCATCCCATTAAGCAGCTTTTGTTTAAAATCGGTTACCTTGCCTACGGCTTTAAAAGTGGCCATGCTTCTTCTCAGTTCGTCGGCCTCTGTGGGGCTAAAACCGGCGGCCACAATGGCCACCTCCATAGCCTGCTCCTGAAATAGGGGTACACCGTAGGTTTTGCCCAGTATTTCTTCCAGTTCTTTTTTTGGATATTCTACCGCTTCTTCCCCGTTTCTTCGTCTTAGGTAAGGATGCACCATATCGCCCTGTATTGGTCCTGGGCGTACAATGGCTACTTCTATGACCAAATCATAAAATTTTTGTGGTTTAAGTCTTGGCAGCATAGACATTTGTGCACGGCTTTCGATCTGGAACACGCCCAGCGTGTCTGCTTTGCTAATCATTTGGTATACCTCGTTACCCTCTTTATGGGGGATATTGTGCAAGTTATAGTCTTTATGATAATGCTGCTTGGCCAAAGTAAAAGCTTTGCGGATACAAGTGAGCATGCCGAGTGCCAGCACATCTACCTTTAAAAAACCCAAAGCCTCAATGTCATCTTTATTCCATTCTATGCAAGTGCGGTTTTCCATGCGGGCGTTAAGGGTAGGGCATAGCTCGGTAAGTTTACCTTGGGTGATGATAAAACCGCCTGTATGTTGGCCTAATTGCCTCGGGAAGCCTACCATTTGCACCGTAAGTTCTAGTGTTTTTTTTAACAAAGGATCTTCTGGGTTTAGGCCATAAGCTACTAAGCGCTCCCGATCAAAACCCTCATCGTAGTGGCTGCTTACCGTTGCCGAAAGAATGTTGAGCGTGTCGGTAGATAGCCCCATTGCCTTGCCTACATCTCTCACGGCTCCTTTACTGTGTAGCTGCGTTACGGTAGCAACAATGGCCGCCCGGTCCCTGCCATATTTTTCGTAGATGTACTGCATTACCTCTTCTCGCCTTTCATGTTCAAAATCTACATCAATATCGGGCGGTTCGTTACGGGCATCAGACATGAAACGGGCAAAAAGCAAGTTAATCTCTGTAGGGTTTACAGAAGTAATGCCCAAGCAAAAACAAATTACCGAATTGGCCGCAGAGCCTCTGCCTTGGCAAAGAATATCGCGACTGCGGGCAAAACGAACAAAATCATGTACGGTAAGAAAATAAGCAGCATAATTCTTACGGGCCACAAACGAAAGTTCGTAGTTAATGGTGTTCACTATTTTGTCGGGAATTTGCTCGCCAAATTTTTCTTTGGCTCCTTTCCAGGTAAGGTGTATTAACTCTTCCTGTGGGGTCCTGCCTTCGCTGGTCAGCTCTTCGGGATAAATGTATTTGAGCTCATCTAACGAGAATTGGCACTTTTGGGCAATGAGGTTGGCATTGGTTATGGCTTCTGGATACTTTCTAAAAAGGCGCTGCATTTCTTCAATGGGCTTTAAGTAGCGCTCGGCATTTTCATGCAGCCTATAGCCCGCATTGTAAATGGTGCATTTTTCTCTCACACAGGTAAGGATATCTTGCAATTGCCTGCGCTGTGCATCATGATAATGCACATCATTGGTGGCCACTAAAGGAATGGCTAACTGCTCACTCAGTTGGGCTATCCTAAACATCCGTTTTTGGTCTAGCCCGCTATAGCTGCTATTTATGGACAGGTATAGCTGGTTGCCTAAAGCCTCTTTATAGTCACTCAAATGGTTTTTAAAATCGCTATCAAAATCGAAATCTTGGTTAAGGGCAATGGGGGCAACGGCTATAAAAAGAAGATTGTTGCAATGCGCCCACACATCTGCTTGGTATAAATGGCATTGCCCTTTTTCGGCCCTGCTATTGCCCAAGCTTAGTAATGCCGCTAGGTTACCATATCCATTTTTATTGATAGGGTAGGCCAACAAGTCTGGCCCATCTAATAAAGCCAGTTTAGCTGCCGGAATAAGTTTAATAGGATGTTTTCTGGTGGCTACATGGGCCCGTACAATACCTGCCAAAGTATTTTTATCGGTAATGGCTATTTTGGTATAGCCTAATGCTGCCGCTTTTTCTACCAGTTCTTCGGGATGCGAAGCTCCACGTAGGAAGCTGAAATTGCTGGTTACTTCTAATGCAGAATACTCCATGTGTTAAGCAAAATAACCGTGAATAAACCATTGTGCAGCCTTGTTGCTGTGGTAATGTCCTAATCTAAATATCCAATAACGCTGGCCTTTTTCATCTTCTACGCCATAATAATCGCGATGTAGGCCTTCTGTTAGCCACCATTCGCGTTCAATGCGCTCTGGGCCATCCGCTTTAACAATTCGGTGCACTTCGCCTTTGTAGCTAAAGTTCATGGGCGGGTAATCGGGAATGGGCGCACTTACCTGTATAGGCTCGGGCTGGTTAAGCAGTACCGTAGGCCGTGGCTTATGTAAAGGCCAAGCAATTTCTGCCTGTTGTGTAACATCGCTCACGGCTTTTATGCTATGCTCTGGCCAATGGTTTGCCTGTGGCAGGTATCTTCTTACCGCATTTTTGCCCGCCTTAATGCTAATGCGGTCTAGCAATTCCGAAATTTCGGTAAGCTTGGTTTGTTGCGCTACCTGCCATAGGGCTTCCTGCTGTTGTGGCAGGCGCTCTACTTTTGAAGCTTCCATTACAAAAAGTTCTATGCCCAAATCGGGTTCGAGCTGGTTAATTTTAAGTTCAAATAACTTAAAAAGATGTTTGATATGAATAGAAGGCTGGTTGGTACCTATGCTAATTTGCTGTAATTTGCCATCTAGGCGATAGGTTTTTAACACCGCACTCCTTAGTCCCAAGTCTTTTTTTTGCAGTTGAGTACAAAGTTTTTCCAATAATTTTTCTACGGCAATGGCAATTCCATTTGCCGTTTGTATGGGTTCTAGGCATGGTAGTCTTTCTTGGTAAGGATGAGGTTCTTCAATGGCTACAAAAGTTTCGTGCTGGTAGCCTAGGGCTTGGCCAATGCGTAAGTTAATTTCGTCTCCAAAACGCCTCCTTAAAGTGTTGGGTGCAATACGGATAAAACTTTCGATATGATGAAAGCCCAATTTGGCCAAGCGCTCTACAATAGCTACGTCTAAGCGTAAAGCTTGTGGCGGCAGTGGTAAAAGTGCTGCTAGCTGTTGCTTGGGTGCTATTATTTGTTGATTGCCATAATGTACCATGGCCCAGGCAGCACCTATGGTATCTGCTATGGCTATTTTAAGTTGATAGTGCTCGGCCAGTCTTTTGCTAATGGCCTGTAGGTAGGTAGCTTCGTTTTTCCAAAGGTGGGTACAGCCAGCTACCTCTAGTAATAAGCCATCTGGTGGTACCAAGGCCACATAGGGCGTAAAACGGATGCACCAGTGTGCCAGTGCCATTAAACACTCTTCTACTGCCTGCGTCTGGTAGCTAAAAGCCTGTAGCGATGGCAAGCTAATGCGTGCATCGGCCAATGGCATGTTTGGGCGCAAACCCAATTGTTGGGCTTCGTAGCTCACATTTATAATCCATTGTTTATTGCGTTCTTGGCTAACTAGGGCATAGGGTTGCCCTTTTAGCACTTGCTGATGAATTGCCAGCGCATCGCAGCCCAAATGCGGAAACCATATTGCTACATAACGCTTGTTCATGAGCCCCCCGCTTGTGATAAAGATAGGGGCATTGCCCTTTTTTTAGCAGTATAGAACTGGCCATTGCGCCAGCCCATGTTAAAACTTGCCGTATTGCCATTGCGTACTTTTAAGAGGGCTATCTGCCAGCGGGCAAAACCTATGCCGGGCAGTTCATCTTCGTTTTCGCTCATTATAGGGGTAATTAGCCACCTCGCCGCACAGGCCGTAGCGGTAATATGCTCGGCATTGGTGCGTAACATAAAGCCTGTAACTCCGCTTTTTTCTACGGTAAGCTGTAAGCGTTGCGATTGCGCAAAGGTAATGCCTTCTACCTCGCTAATTACGCCATTTAGGCTTTTGCATTTTAGCGCTTCTTCGGTAGCCCAAAGAATATCTCTCGGTTTGCTGAGGTTGATAAAAATTAACTGTTGGGGCAGGATGCCGAAAACTGGTAGGCTGGGGGCAAATATTTGGCGCTGTTTGCCAATCCAAACATACATGCCTGTACTGCCCTCTAGTTTAGCCAGCAAGGCCAGTATAAAAGCGCTGGTGCAGGCGGTATGTTCTGGTTTTGTGCTTACAAACTCGTGAATGGTACCCGTAGGAAAGCTATGGTTGGGGAAGTGCCGCTCTAAAAAAGGAAGCCCTAGTTTGGTGCTTGTATCATGGAGGGGTTTGGTTCGTCCCTCCATCTCCAAAAGTTGCTTGCGAAGACGTTCTACGGTATTTTGGAGTGGTTGTTGTCTCATTTTAATTACTAATTATTTTAGTAAAATTAGATAAAAATTTTAGTAATTAAAAATGTGAGTGCTCTTTTTGGTCATAAAGGCTAGCGAAACATGCCAACAGCAATGCAGCTGCAATTACAATAGTGTTTTTACTAACACTTCTGTTGTCATCTACAGGTAATACCAGCAATCGCATTAAACGAAGTTGGTATTTTTTTCTACTAATCCTATTACCTTTGTGTATGTCTATTACAGCGCAAAAGAATAATCCATTACATGGTAAAACATTAGCCTACGTGGTTACCCAGCTAAGCGAGCATTATGGCTGGGCCGAATTAGGATACCTTTTGCGGTTCAATTGTTTTATCAAAGATCCGAGTGTAAACTCTAGCTTAAAATTTTTGCGTAAAAACGAATGGGCCCGAAAACAAGTTGAACAATTGTATGTAGATACTTTCTCAGCATAGCAGGTATGAAATTTTTACTCACTACTTTTACGGCATTGATGCTTTTTTTAAACATTGATGCATCGGCCATAGCCAGCAAAAGAGGCAAAATCTTGATATTTTCTTTAACCAAAAGCTATAGGCATAAATCCATAGCAGATGGCATTTTGGCCATTAAAAAGCTAGCTCTGGCAAATAATTTCGACGTAGACACGTCAGAAAATGTGGCCGCTTTTACCAAAGAGAATTTGAAACAATATCAAACCTTGGTTTTCTTAAATCCTACTGGTTCTAATGTTTTTAGTGATGAACAAAAGCAAGCCTTAAAAACTTATATCAATAATGGAGGAGGCTTATTGGGCATACATGCGGCAACAGATTTTTGCTTTGAGTGGGAGTGGTACGGCAAATTGATTGGGGCTTTTTTTACTAACCATCCTAAAGTGCAGCAAGCAAAGCTGATCTCGGTAAAGCCAAAAGATAAGCTGATGAAAGGAATGCCCCAAAGTTGGTTGCATACTGATGAATGGTATAATTTTAAGTCGTTTAATAAAGACGTAACGGTTTTGGTAAAGGTAGATGAAACCTCTTACGAAGGTGGTAAAATGGATAACGAGCATCCCATAGTATGGTACCACAAATTTGAAGGTGGTAGGGTATTTTATACGGGCTTGGGCCATACCGAGGCAGCCTATTCAGATCCACTTTTTCTTAAACAACTGCTGGCTGGCCTTAAATGGACGATGCGTAAATAATTCATATTTTTGGCGAGTTAATTCTTTTAAAAATGTTTAACCTTAACACAGCTACCATAAAACTTAACTTATTTTTAGCCTTAATAATTGGTGCGTTTGCAGCTAATGCCCAGCAAAATGCCCATACCTTAGAGTTTAACCTTCAAAAGGCAATCAATAGTTTTAGTGCCAACCAGAACAAGCTCCAAGGCAATGCCTATGGCGGAGAATTGATTTTCCATTATAACGTAAATAGGGAAGCAAAAAGATGGTCGAGCGATTTGGGAATTAAAAGCATTGATGTAGTTTTTAATTACAAACGAATGCACAATATTACCCGTGTAGCGGCGCCTATGAAAGGCGAATTTGGCGACAGCTATGGATTGCTCGGTGGGCTTACCTTTCCTTTAGCCAACATTAGCAAAGCCGAACTAGAATTTACCCCTGCTTTTGGTATTTTATATGCTGGCGAATCTTGGTTTAGCAACCAAAACCCTGTGGTGGGCAGCAAGCTTAATTTTGGGCTTAAAGCCGGATTGAAATTAAATGTACCTCTCAATGAAAAAACTGCCGTGGCGGCTAACTTAGATGTGCTTCATTATTCTAATGGAGGTACCCGTGTGCCCAATAACGGCTTAAATGTGGTAAGTGTTGGGCTTAGTGTGGCTAGAGCATTAAATGAAAATATAACTGCTTCAAAACCTAATTTTGAGAAAGAAGTTTACCAAAAACACACCTTCGATTTGGGAATAAACACGGGTAGAAGAGGAGTATACCAAAGCCGCGATGGTTTGTGGAGAACAGGTTTATATGGCGGATATAACTATCGCTTTACCTCTTATCTTGCATTTGGTGCTGGTGTAGATGCGGTGTATTACCACACCATCTACGATGCGAACCGAAATTTAGAAACCTATCAATCTAAGGCTTCATCTTTTGATAGATGGCGGGTAGGGGCGGCCATTGGGCCAGATTTGTGGATGGGCAATTTAGCCTTTATGGCCAAATACGGCTATTACATTCATTACAATAGCTTGTTGCCAATAAAAACCTATTGGACAGCTGGTGCTAAATATAAACTGAATAACTGGCTGGCTTTACAATCTAAAATATATATCCACCAAACCGAAGCTGATTATGTTGGCTTTGGCTTAATGCTTACCAAATAACGATGATCAGATTAAACGAAGAAACACCCTTAGATGTGCTTAACGAAATTAAGCAAGGAGATTTGGTAACCGATACTTTTAGCAAAACTGGTTTGGTAGAAAGCGTAGCGATGATAGACGATGGCCTTTACAGGGTGTATGAATTTACTTTGGTTACGGGAAGGGTAATCAAAGTAAAGAAATAATGCTTTGCTAGTTTTTTAGTAAGTTGTAAATGCATCAACAGCATCTTCGGTAATGGTATTTAGCTCTAACAACTTTCTGGATTTAATCTTCTTCCAAATGGTTTTTGGTTTACCGCCATCTTTAAATGCATTGGTGCCAGTAGAATAATTTGCCTTCATGGTAGAAAAGTTCATAGTGGAGGAGGCTTCTTCTCCCGTAGAACGGTGCATACTCGATTTGTTATAACCAATGAGTTCAAACTTTTGGTTTTGGTAACGAAAGATATAGTCGAAATTATAGATTTCCCAAGCGCCACAACTGTAGAAATTTTGAAAATGTACGGATAATAAGCCTTTAGCTATTTCTATACTTCCGTTTTCGCCAAATGGATCTTCTAAACAGGGGCTTTCTTCACTGTTTGGAGGCGGAATAAAAGCAGTGTTTTTGGCTGCTAACTCGTAAGTGCCATTTGCCTTTTTAAATGCAACAAGCAAGTATCTTGGGTTAGTGTTTAAGGTATCTCCGCCTAGTTTATTAGCATTACTGATGAAGTTTTTTGGATTGGTATGCTCAATTACTAAGGCCACATCTGGCAAGCCATCTTTGTTTAAATCGCCATTGGCTTGCGCTATTAACTTCCATTTGGCAGGTACAAAATCACTAATTTTTGAAACGCTTTTTTTGATAGTTGGCTTATCGCTTTGCGCAAAAGACATCGAAAACAAGCTGTTGAATAGTAAAATAAGCAAGCATTTTTTGATCATTTTGTTTGGTCTTTGGTATAATTTGATATGCCCTTCACATCAACTGGTTCTCCCAGATATTTCGGTTTTCTACCTCTTATCAAATCAAAAACAGATTTGGTAATAGATAGTTTCTCTCGAAACGAATAATATTTGTAGCCTTGATAAACACCTCTGTCGGCACTATAACCATAAGATTTTACACCCAATTTATCGCCAATGTAAACACATCTATTGAGATGATATTTTTGTGAAACCAAAATTGCAGTATCGACTTTAAAAATATGTTTAGCTCGGTACATGGTAGAGTAACTATCAAACCCGGCATAATCGATATAGATTTTATTGGTATCGACTCCGTTTTCGTAGCAATACAATTTCATTACGGTTAGCTCATCATGTTCGTCTCTGCCGTTATCTCCCGATAGTAATATCTTATCCACCTTGTGGTTTTTATACAGCGAAATACCTGCATCTAGCCTGTCTTTTAAATACCTGCTTGGTTTATCGCCATTTATGCCAGCACCAAAAATAATGGCCACTTTAGTCGTCGGCACATTGTTTATTTGCGTGTAAATTGCATTTTTAGTTTTTGAATTTACGGTGTAATTGCTGATTAAAATAATTGCAACGGCTATTAAAAATAAAATGATGACTGGTAAGAATTACTTTTTTATTATCTTCATTAGGATTTGGTTTCAATAATTTTAGTAGTGTAAAGTGTTGGCGAGGACGCCAACACCAGAAATTAAAAAATTTGCTACAGATGCTGAAATTAATTCAGCATGACGATTTGGCTAAGCAAATGTTTAAATTAATTTACAATGATTTATAAAAATCTGTTTCCTTTACTTCTTCGGCAAAACTGCTTTTGGTTTTTTTGAAAACGCTAAAAAGGAAAACTGTTTTACCGTTAAACATGAAGGTATAAATCCCATCGCCACGTAAATCGCCTAAAGTACCGAAGGATGCATCTAGTTGTTTTTTGAAATTTTTCTTATCGATATTTTTCTTTTTGATTAGGTTGTTCAACAAAGTTGTAGCCAAATCTATGCTACCATTGCCATTTAACAATGGAATTAAATAACCAATCGCTTCATCGGTTTTGCCCAATTCGTCATAAGTTCTACTCAAATCAACAGTAATGCGGTTGGCGTCTTTTTGCATGGTAGTTCCACCGGCAGATACAATTCTAAAATCTAAAAGCGATCTTAAAAAGAACTTCTCCGCCAGTTTATAGCTTTCCATACCAAAATAGATATCGGCAAGGGCGTGTGCTGAGGTATGTTTTAAATTTAAAACCTCATCACTTCTGTACTTCCAAAACTTTTCATCAATTTTTAGGTCTAAAAAATAATCGAGCTCTTTGGTAAAACTTCTAATGTTTTCTCTATCTAATTTTCGGGGCATGTTATTGGCACATTCCATTAAAATTTTATCGCTTTTGTAAGGCTCTTCCCTTAACAAGTAAGCCAACGCAATGCGGATTTCGTCTATCCTTACATCGTGATACATTGGAAAAACAGCTCGTAATTTGGTTTCCTTTGCCCATTTCGCCTTTCTGTCTTTTTCCATTTGGATGAGCATGTAATCGTCTTTGGGCATAGCTTGCGTATCGAATTTATAAAGGATAAAATCGTCGGTAGTTTTGCTGATGCCGATAGCGTAAAGCCAGTTATCTTTTTTGGTAAAGTAGGTGGTGTATTTTTGATCGCTCAAAGATGCGCTGTTGGCATATTCCAACTTTCCTTCATTGTCGAACGTATGATATTTGAAGACCATGTAATAATCATCATTCTTAATTTCTGCAGGATTTTTGGTGTAGATAGCTAGGAATTTGGACTGCTCTTCGCTTAGTTGAGCTTTATCCAAACCTACTACTCCAATGCCCGAGAGTCGTGTTTTAAGATCGAGTGTATATTTTGCAGGCAACAATTTCGCCTCGTTATTTTTTGGGTTGATGACAATGCCAACCCCCACATAATCATAAATTAAATCTCGGGAAGATACATTTGAGCCGGCTTTAAAGTCGGCAACAAAGCTTTTAAAAAGGTTGGCTTGCTTGTTTGTTTTTGAAGCTTTAGTTATTTGTACTTCAATTTTTTTTAAGTCCAAATCGCCGTTGTTTTGAGCAAAGGCAATTTGAGTGGTAAAGAACAGAAAGTAGAATAGTTTTTTCATGGTAGGTTTTTAATTTATTTCGTTTTCAAGATATCTTGTATTTTCGGATATAACTCATTATCAGCATAAGCAGTGCTGAGTTTCCAAACGCCGTTTATGTTTTCGAAATGAAAGTTAGCCACACTGTTGCTCTTGGTGTGGATCATCTGCTCTGCAAAGGCATCAGCTTTGCTAAAAACACTTTTGCCTAAAAATGAGATCAGTTTGCCGTTGTTGTTCATGTCGTAGTTTTCTTGCTGTAAAAGCATTGGCCAAATTTTCTCAAATTGTTGTGCATTTAATTTTAAAACTGGCATATCGTCTAAATCGCCGTTAATGGCAAAAGGAAATTGCACCAGCGACTGTAGTTGCTCTGGGTTTTGCTCCAGCACACTCTTTCTAAGCTGTTCCCAAAATATCAAGAAATCATTGTTAAACTAGTCGTCGTAATAATCGGCACTTTCAAATGCGGTAATATAGCTCAGGTTATCTTTTTCTAAAGTGGTGATGAAAGGCATTACATCTTTAAAATGGTTCCAACGGTAAGCTGGTTTTTTGTTGAAGTGGTTGTACCATTTACCGCCTTCTTTAAAAGCATAGTTGTAGCGGGCATAAACTTCGTTCCGCATTTCTGCCAATTGCTGTTTGTTGTATTTTTTTACTTCTTTTTGGGTAAAACCAATTATAGAAATTTCGGGATAGTTACCTTCTATTTCCCAATGCATTTTGCGGTAGTAACGCTGTCTACCGCCATCGTAAATGCCAAATTCTGTTTTTTTATCGCACTTGTATAAGCTGTAAAAGCGGGTTTTATCTACCCTAAAATAACTTTCGCCAACAAAAAAAGTGGAGGCTACAAATTGTTTGTTGATGGGCTTTAAAGGATCAAGAATATACGTTCCAATCCATCCGCCATCGTGTACATTGGGTAGTTCTTCGCAGCGAGTTACCTGTTTGTTTATCAGCCTTGCTTTACTAAAACTTAAGTGCTGGAAATGTATGAAAGTGCCATAAGATTTTGGATCTACAATGATTTTGATTTGGTAAAGGCTGTCGCGATCTTCGGCCACATAAACGCCATTTACACTATAGGCAAAGTTGTTAAAATCTGCCTTTGTATCGTAGCCTTTTTTAAGTTCAGGTGTCCATGCGCTAAAAGTAGATGGGATGGTACACGGGCAATTGTCAATTGGCTTTTTTTGTTGGGCAAAATCATTTGCGGTATAGCAAAAACTCAAAAACAGTAGCAATAAATATTGTTTCATAACTATTTAATAGTGGATGAATTAGACCTGTTTAATACATTTTTATTAATTTTTTGCCGGTGGCGGAACCTTCATTTCTGCTGGTTTTAAATGTCTTTCGGTTAAATTTTTCAATGGAATTCCTTTCATGTCGTCCCATACTTTTTTCAAACCCCATTTATCGGTAACGTATTTTGTGGTGATGCAATGAGCACCAATATAATCGTAAAAATTTGCTGTAACAATAAGCGTATCCTTTACCAGTTTGTACTTTCCCTCAAGAATAATTTTTCCATCTTTTGTGCCATATTTTACAATTTCCAGGTGACTAAATTTGAGCTTATCATTTGTAATTTTGTATACCTGCAAAGTATCGCCCTTTTTCTGTTGACGCATTTCATCGGGCTTTTGGTAACCAAGATAAACGTTAAACTTTTTCTTGTTGATTATTAAATCTGCCAAGCGTTGATCGGTTTTTAAAATATCTGATGTGCCGGCAATGGTAACGGCTACTGGTGGCGGATTTTTTTGCGCAACAGCGTTTATACTTGTTAAAGCTGCAATTAGTAGAAAAATTTTTTTCATTTTTTTTGTTTTATTTTTTCATTTAAAAAGCGAGGTTCAGTATTTTATCGGTTCCGATAGTCCCGCCATACATTTCAATTTTTGATTTTTTCAAAATCAAAAGATTTTCATTGCTGTCGGGTTTAAAATGGTTAGGTTAGTGCAAAAAACAAAAATAGTTTTTCACTAATAAGCAAGTTTAGTGTACCAAAATGTTAGGCCATCTTTAAGCTGTTTATCAAAATAATCGTTTTCATTTGTTGCGCTATTTCTCAATTTATGGTTTAAAAATTCTATAATACATTTTATTTGATTGCTGTTAAAAAGCGAAAATCTACGCAGCTGGTATTCGCTATCCAATTCATGCGTAAGCGTAAAAACCACCTCTGGTGCCGATAGATTTTGCAATTGTTGGATTTCAGTTGCTAGCAAATCAAATATTAAAAACCGAGGCAGGCAAAAGCGCATTCCTTTCGCATCGAAAAACGACAAAGAACTTTCGCATTGCGTCAAATCCTGATAACTGAGATTTTCCCAATTTAGCCGCTCATCTTTGGCTCTTAATTTCGCCAGCTCCTCTTCATTCGCATAATTGTCCAAACCCTGCGCTTCCCACAAGCCAATGCCATCTTCCAACTTTACGTTGTTGAATGCTGCTTGTATTTTTTGAACTAATTCTACTCTCGATATCATTTCGCTTTCTTCTTGTAATATTCAAACAGCGCTTCGGTTAAATCTTTTTCATATTCATCAGGGTTGGCAATTGCTATACCATCTTCAATACCTCTGGAAAACTCTTTTGTTACTTTTCCATTCCCATCATAATCGGTTACCAAATATTGTTGTTGGCCTTTTACGCCAATTTCCTTTGTAATCAATTTTCCATTTTTATACACAAAGTGATTATCGTCTATCCATTCATCTTTGTAAGTTAATTTCCCTGTTGCATCGTATTCTTCAATTAAGCCTGGCTTTTTAAGTTTTGTTAATTGTCCTTTATTGTTGTAATGTTCGAGTACCTTTTTCTCAAAATCTTTTTTAATTACCGAAACACCCAACGTTGCTGTAATTTTTGAAACAGGTTTAAGGTTGCGAAAAACGGTAACCACTTCTTTATCGCTACTGTTTGAACTTTTTGTAGTTGTTTTTATCGTAATCAAATAATCATTACCTTCTTTAACTACCGAGGCCGAATAGTTTGTAGAACCCAAGAGCTTACCATCTTTGTAAACAGTTTCTGAAACCAAAACGCCATTGTCGTAAGTTAATTTGCTTTCTTTACTTGGCGATTTGCTGTAATCATCTGCAACGTGATAGTTGTAATAGCCATGTAGCAAACTGTCTTTATCAATAGTAAAACTTAAAGTTTCGAAATTTGGATAGGTGCTGGTAGCTATATAATTTCCTGGTGCCAGTTTCGCTCTTTTTTTGGTACGCATATAAGCCAAGCCATCATCATTGGCAATGCGTTTATCTAAATCTTCGATGGCTATTTGTGTTGCGTTTTTTGGCTCTGGTGGCAAAGGTGGAGGTAAGTTAGTTACATAGTTTTCTGTAACTGCCACTTCAACTTCTTTTTTTCTATCCATAAATAGCTTTGCACCCAGTTTATTTTGGAAATAGGCTATCATTTTATCAATGTTTTGCTCAGCATTTTCTGAAGGAACACATTTAATCACAATGAGATAATTTTGAACTGTTAAGATTGCACGATAGAAAGATGCATTGTTCAATTGTGGTAATATATTTTCCAATTCCGAAGCTGTTGCAAATTGTGCCACTTCGTAACCGCCATCGCTCTTTTTTATCATCGGGTCTTTCCAAATTTCAAAATAGATGGCTTTTACGCCAGTTATTTTTGCTGTAAAAAGTGCACCCTTGGTTTTTGCAACATCGGTAATTAAACATGGATTAGTAGTAATGCCGTATTTGGTTTGAATGTCTTCTGGAATTTCGGCAATTGTCATCCCCTTAAAAAGCGAGTCATCTGCCTTAAAACTATCTGGGAATTTGATTTTTTGTGCCACCGCTATATTTGCAATGAGCAGCAGCAGTAAAGTGCTTAGTTTAAATTTGTTTTTCATAAGTAAGGTAAATTATGCGAATTTGATAGCCACCAAAGCCACAATAAATAAGGTTATAGCTAGTATGATAAGATTGCTAGCCGCTAGTCGGTTATTTTTAATTACAAATAGTGAAATGGCTTCAACAAGTAAATACAAAAGCCAAACTGCTAAAAAATAGGCGCTAAAATACATGGCACCAAGAACAGATCTTCTACCTTCTGCAAGGTAACATAACAAAAATATTAGCCCAATGGAAAATAGTAGCACAAGCAACCTAATGAAAACGTGCTTGTTTACTTCTACTTTTTGCTTCGCTTTTTTAAGAGAAAGCACAAGCAAAACAATAAATATGATAATTGGAATGGGTAATAGCATTTGTAATAAATTTATCTGTTCACATCTCTATAATACCAACCTGGTAAAATATCGTCTCCGCCTTTGTCGTAAATTACCGATTGCAGATTATCTCCCGGATATAACCTGTAAAATGCAGTGGTGTAAAATGTATTTCGGGTTAAATCGCTCACTAACAGTTGCGGTTTTTTAACATCGGTGTAATAGGCAAACTCATAGTTTAGCAATTCATTTATTCTCATTTCAGTTTCATGTTCATATCGCTCTGGTAATAAGTATGCGATGTTTAATTTATCGCCTTGGTAAACTTCGATTTTTGTGGTTTTAATTTCATAAGCATCTTTAATCATAACACCATAATTTATTTTGAACTGCAATAAAAGCGTATCATTTACGAATGATTTCTTCCATATCAATTGCTTTTTATCATCATAAAATAAGCTATCGCTGATAATGAAATTTAAGCTATCAATGTTTCTATATCGGATATTGTTGGTTTTGTTGCCATTTTGGTAAAATGACTTTTCACGAAGTTTTTGTGGTTCTGAATAAGAGTAGCTCATTTGCCAACCGTTAAGATGGTTTTTGCTATAGGTTGAGGTTTCTACCACGAGACCGTTATAATACGCGGTCGCTAATCCTTCTTTCAGTCCGTTTTGGTAGGTATTTCGATTGCGAATGGTGCCATCATCATTATAGTACAACCATTCTTTTTCTTTTAAATTATTTTGATAATAGCCGCTTTCTGCCAATTTTTGGCGCCTAAAAATCTTGACTTCGCCATTTTTTAAACCGTTAATGAAAGGCTCGTAATTGGTCTGGTAACGATTGATCTTGATGGCATAATTTCCGTTTAAAGGTTCGCCAGTTTTTTTAGGCATGTTTTTTTATTGAGGTAAACCGTTTCCTCTAAATCAATTTTTATAAACTCACTTTGTGCAATACAGCAATTTACCGATGCGATAAACAAGACAACCAGAATTAAGATTTTAGCTTTCATTACTTGTTGTTTTTAGCTCTTCTTGCTTTTTCTAAATACTTATGCCTTTCAACAATTTTTTCTAGTTGGGCAGAATAACCGAAGTAGCTTTCCTCGTTAAAATCTTCTAAATAAGTTTTCTTAAAATTCAACTTTGTTTTGATGGTTGGAATTTTAACCAGCTCGCCGTTTTCGTTATTGGCCAAATGGTCGTAGTAATGCCAATTGCCAATGTAATCGCCGGTTAAAAGGTTTGCACTCGCCTCACCACTACCATCGCCAGCCGCATTGCCTAACGAATATTCAGTAAAACCTATTAGTCTGATGCGTTTTTCCAATCTCTCATACCTAAACTGATCTGCATAACCACTTCTCATCCAATTCACACGAATTTCAAAACCATTTCGTGTTGCTTTAATGTAGCTATTATCGCCAGAAGTTTCAATCTGTTTACTTTTTAGCTTCTTAAAGTTTTGGGTTGATAACCGACAAACGATCCGATAGTCTTTTTGGTCGATATAAACAGTATCGTTTTTACTATCAAAATCGATGTCTTTAATGAGTTTTTCTTGGGAAAAGGCCGAAGATTGGACAAGGACTAGAAATAGTGCAATAAGTTTTATGGTGGTTGCCATTTGCTGATGTTTTAATAATTTTTGATGGGGATTTGATAAATACCAATAGCGTAATCTAATGATTGTGAAAGTGCTGAAACCTTATCTAAAATAGCTCGAAGGTTGCCTGATGGCTCTATCAAGAAATAATCAATATGGAACTTTAGCGTATGGCCAAGTTGATTACCAAATGACCCTTGTGGCGGTAAAGCAAAAGTGCGAAGCTGAATTTTAGTTCCGTTTCTTGCCAAGTCGCGAATAAACCAGGATAAAAATTCTAACGAACTCAGGCTTTCTGCAGATCTGTCAATCGAAAATTCAAACTGTAACATTACCTCATCTGGCAAACCTCCACCGGTTCTCAAAAGCGTAGCGATGGGCAGGTGCGAAAAACCGGAAAGTCCTAAATCTCTGTATTTGATTTCTTCAAGTTGATCTATGCCGCTGCATACATTTTCTATTCCTTGTAAGCTAGCTAGTTTGTTTTGAAAGTCGTTGATTTCTTTTGGGTAGTTGTTCATCGCTATCGTCTTAGGTATAATCATGTCATCCCTATGGGATTTTTTTTGATCGTTGCTTATGTTATAGTTATTTCATCCCTACGGGATTTTGGTGTTGGTTACTTATCTGTCTCACTTCTTACAGGTTTTTCGGCAAGCCCATCGGGCTGATATTATTATTGAACTTTCATATCAGCATGGATCTTAAACCCCCTAGGGGTAAAATGATATTTTATTCTAGCAAGTCAAACAAATACCTTTCATCGTAGTCGATTTCAAATTTGTTGAGCAAATCCAAATATTCTTTTCTAAATGTTTGTTTACGATGATGTTCTTCTTGATTTAATATGTAGTTGTAAACATTCTCAATTGCCGAATGTGAGTAAGAAAAAGCGCCATAACCTTCTTGCCAATAGAATTTGTCTTTTACAAAACCTTGCTCGTTAATAAACTTCGACGAATTATTTTTAACATCTCGTATTAAATCTGCAATGCACATGGTTGGCTTTAAACCAACAAAAACATGTACATGATCTTCAACACCATTTACAATAATCGGCTTTTGACCTTTCTCATTAATAATGCCCGACATGTACTTAAAAACTTCATCTCTCCATGCCTTTTGCAATAGATTTTGACGGTATTTTACCGCAAAAACATACTGGATATAAATTTGTGAAAATGTATTTGCCATAATCTTTAATCATCTCATTCCAAAGGGATTTTACTCTATCACTCCAATCTCATAATGTTTTATTTCTTGTCTCAACTTTAATTCATTGCTGTAAGTAATACAATATATGTTATCCTTAATTTTTAATAATAATGGTGGTTTTTGTTCATCGAAGTTAATTTTGGTTAACGCTATTTTGCTGCCAACATTAAATTGATAATAAACCAAAGGGACACGATCATACGTATAATCAATTCCATTATTTAAACCACCCGATAAATGCCCTTTTGAGCCAACGGTTACTCGATCAAACTCTTTTACAAAAGTGCTGTCGAAAATGTCCTTACTTTCGAAATCAGTAGGCTTATCAACAAAATTCCACGAAGAAAAAAATGTGCTATCGGTAGACTTTTTAGCCGTCGAAATCTTTCTGTCTAGCATGAACTTGCTGGCACTCAAATCAATGGCCTTGTTGCCAACTTGAAGTTGCTTAGCTACAATAACACAGTTCAAATTAGCTACGTTGGTTGTATCTGTCAATTGATATTTATCAATTTTATGGTTCTTTACCCTGGTTAAAGTGATGAAATGTTTAGCCGGAAACTCATTGCCAGGCTTTATTGCCTCTCGGTAGCCTGTAATCAACAGCAAACAACTATCCGCTACCGCATAAAAGAAATAATCATTTGTATGAATAACCAAATCATGGCCGTCTACTTTGGCCGATTGGTTATCTTTATACGACACTGTAGCTAAACCAAGTTTTTTATAGGCTAGCGCATTTTGCTTAAATAACGGAAACTCAGGAATGTCTGGGTACTTATCCTTTTCTCGCTGAATGTTATCGCCACAAGATGAAAATCCGAATAGTAAAAACAAGCCAAAAATTGGATGAATTTTAATGTTCATCTTTAACTTATTTTTTATCCAAAGGGATAAATAACAAACACCAAGCAAAGCGATGAAAACCCAAACCATGAAAGACAAAAATTGTCCTAAATGGCTAAACTCCCAAAGTAAATCTCCCCAATTCTTCGCTAATTGATCTTTAAAAATTTCGAAACTGTAAGCGCCATTTTGTTGGGTTTTCACATAAAGCCTAAGGTAATGACTGATGACATCAACTATAAAAACTTTGCCCATCAAGAAAATGAAAAAAGCACCTAGTGAAATTAAAAAGCCATTACCTTTAATTTTATTAAAAATGAGCAAAGCTGATAGCGGAATATAAAACAGGAGAATGCTAAAATCTGCGTAGCCATCGTAAATCGTAAAGTTCGCCAATCGGGTATTTAACACAAAATTATTAACCATTAAGCTAGAAAAAAGACCAACTAAAATGTGTGTCACAAAGCAGATGGCAACGACAACAATAAATTTCAACCATGTTTTTTTCGCCTTCATCATGTCAACTTATTTTTTATACTTTTCAAGAAAAGACTTAAAATCCATCGATTGATATTTGCCATCTTTACAGAACCTTAGCTTTCCGTTTTTATCAAATTCTTCAGCGATATGGCAAAAAATAAACGGTACCACTTCCTTGCCTTTTGTATCGATAATTCCGTACCAATAGTTACTGCCATCGGCTGTTCTTATGCCTACTATAAAATAATTGTTTACGTCAAAAAACGGATCGATAAACTCATACCTAAAGCCAGTTAGCAAATTCAAATTTTTATCTACCAAGGCGTTTTTCTTATTGGCACCTTTAGCCACAAATAATGATGGATAGCTAATATCGGAAGCTATATGACTGTCTATCCGGTCTATTTCTTCAATACCTTTGCCTAAAATTTTCTTAAAATTCAAATCGTAGATGTCATCGGTATCATCCTTTTTGGCAATGATAAAATTTTCGTGCTTCTCAAAGCCATAATACTCAAAGGGGATGATGATTTTCTCTCTGTTTAGCATTACGCCAGATTTGTTTTCTTCGCCAATTTTCTTTTCAAAAACATCGTATCCAAGTTTTAAACTTTGCTCAAAATTTACAAACTGCGGCAAGGCAACCATCTTTTTATTAGCCACATTTAGCCAATACAGCTTTTCATCGCCCATAAAATATTCATTTGCAAGTTGGCTTAACTCATTGTATGCTGGCTTAATCATAATTTCGCCTTCACGGTTACTTATGCCAAACTTTCTATCATTTTGATGGCTATAAAAAACAATGTTGGGTTTAGCTTCATCAAAATACTTTGGGTTAAGGTAATGGTTGCCATATTTAACCATTTGCTTATTTTTTAGCGAAACCCAATTTTTACCCACAAAAACATCAATAGCTTTAATATCATCCGGAAACTCTACCACTACAAATTGCTTATCGGTGCCAATTACCTTTTTGCCTGCGTTGGCAATCTCATTGTATAAGCCAACATCGCCCAGCTCTTTTACTTTCTCTTTGTCCTTGGCTAGCTTGGTAATGTAGGCATCAAACTCTGCCATATTATCTTTAGCGTTAAGCTGGTTTTGGCTTATCTCATTGAGCTTTTCTTTTCCACTTTTCTCGTCTTTCTCCTCCAGTACATCGGCAAAAATGGAGAGCAGTTCTTTTAAACTTTCGGTTATTTTACTATCAACAGTTAACATGGGCGTAGTGCTCAAAGCACTACTGTTCATCCTTAGGTTTTTGTTATTGTAAGCCTGGTAAGCTATAATGTCGCTATACAAACCCATCGGAATTTGTAGCTGGGCCATGTTTTCGTCGATGCTTTCTACCTCAATATCGAAATTTTTATAACTCACTTTTTTATCGTTTTTCCCAATTTCAAATTTTTCAAAGTCTGTGGCAAATTTTAAGCTCACTTCAGTTTCAATGCTATCAATTCGTTTTAAGCCAATAGCTGCTTTTGCTATTTTTTTTCCTTTAAAAAAGTAAGTCTTTTGGTCTGTTACTACTTGATTAACAAATGGCTTAAACAAACTGTCTTTTTCTTTGATGATGTGGTTGTCATCCGTTAGGCTAAACCTACTTTCGTAAGTGAATCTCTCTTGCCCGTATAAACTAAAAGTGCTGTCGTTATAGCTATCATTAAAATTTTGCTCAAAAAGTAAGTCTTTGCTGTAGTCGTTAAAAAGTTCGGTAACTTTTGTTTTGTCGTAATTAATTGCAAATTCGGGTGCCGACTGATGCACTGCACTTTTCTCGCCAGACGAAAAATGAGACGTTAGCTGCAAGTTAAAAGTCGAAGTTTTGATGAGCTTATTGAGTAGCGCTGTATCTTTTTTCAGCTGATTTTTAAGGTCATCATAATTCATTGCTTTTAACCTAGCGATGTATTTTTTAGCTTCGGCAGTTTGTTCTGGCGTAGCATTGTTGCAAGCGCAAATCAGTAAAATCAAAGCAACTGAAAAAAAGATATTTTTAAAATTCATAATCAATAAGTTATTATAATTTGAAGCGCAATTGCAGTTTTATATTTTAATGTTAGTCCCGCTTTCCGCTCTCATCCCCTAAAACACCTGTGCAAAAAGCAAGCATTCCGAAAACAATAATTACAGATGCTTAAATCTGGGTATTTCCGCTACAATCGGGGCTATAATACTTTGGGCGGTGCTACAAAAGCCACTCAAAAAGAAAGGTTTGCAGCTTAGCGAATTGACATAAATTAAAGTACAAATATTCGGTTTTGTACTACCTTATTTGCACTCATTTTTTATGTCCAATCATAAGTAAATAATACAATACGATTTTCAGGTTCGTAAAACATCAAAATAGCATCAGCTCCAGCTCCGCAATAGCTATATCCAGCTACTTTTCCAACATACATCAATTCTTTACCTTTATATGAAATCGAAATTCCTTCGTTAGGCAAATTTTCAGTAGTTTCATCAATATCCATTTCAAAAGCCGATGGTATAGGTGCAGTATTTGTCCAGTTGCCATACCACATTTCTCCACCTAAAGTATCTAAAAAGCTTTGCGGATTTTCATCTTGCCACGGCAATAGCTGCCCTTTCATTTTAAATTTAGCTTTTGCTTTTTGATAATTCTCCTGTATGGTTTGTATATGTTCTGTAAACTCATCATCAACCTGGTCTTTGTGTATTGAAGCAGAAAGAAAATAATTTTCATTACCTAAAAATGAATATTTATTGTCTTGAGTAAGCCTAAATGCAATCCAATTTTCTGTACAAAATTCATTATGAAAATCTGTAGTTTGTTCACCAATAATTCCTTCAGCAGGTTCTGTAGGATTTAAAATGTGCACAATAGTTCCTTTTAAGTCGGTACGCAATATTCCTAAATCAATAGAAATTAAAGGCAATAAATATTTGCTTAACCAATATTGGTCTTCAATAAATATATGCTCTGGAAACGGCGTTAATCCTTCCTTTAATTCACTTATTTCTTTTTCGTAAAAGTTTGTTTTATTGCTTTCCATAGTTCTTGTTATACAATAAAAATAAACGCTATTCTTCAAAGCAAAAGCACCGATTATTATTTGCGTGATATGCGTTATTATTCGCTTAGGGTGGGTTATTATTCGTTAAGAAATACCTTGTTTGCTATTATTCTATTTCATCTAAAAATTCAGTTGGGGTGTAGGTAACTCTGGCGAAATTTTTCATTACCAATTCTGTGGCTACCACTTTACCACCTTCAAATTTTAATATTTTGTCTCTCCAAATCTCGTTTTTGCGGTAAAACTGGCCATCTATTTTTAAAAATTGATGTTCTTTTTCTACCACGTGATAGGCATAATCTAGTTCTTTATCGATACGTAACTCGCCCTCCAAACATTTATCGGTAAACCAAAGGTTAATTTGAAAAGTATGTGGTGTATGGTTGGTAAACTGGTAATCGAGATAATTGTAAAAAACGGTTGCACCACTGCCAAAAGGTAATACTCTACCATCATCTGGAAAAGGATCAAAGGAATGATGATAACGTTCTGTAACCGTTAAAGGGCTGTGGATAGCCAACCAGTGTATGAGGTTAGAAATTTGACAAATGCCACCACCAATGCCTGCTTTTGCTTCGCCAAACGAAAGTTCCATACCTAATAAATAGCCTTTCTTTTTGGTGGGCAAGCCTACTAATTTGCAAAATGAAAAGGTTTCGCCAGGTTTAATGATGATGCCGTTGATGTTTGCCGCGGCAATTTTTAAGTTGGTTACTTTATTGATTTGTAGTTGCTCGTTATTATCGCCCAGTTTTTTAAGTAAAACCGATTGATGTTTTTTAATCCTGAAATCGAGCTTATCTTCGGTTCTGGTTTTGGTATATTTTTTACCATCTAAAATCCATTCCAATCGTCTTTTTATCCGCCTTGCGTTAACTGCCAAAAAGTATAAATATGGGTGCCGTTGACTAAGTAATTTTCTTTTTTTCACAGGTTAGCCCTTATTTTTAAAATATTCCGTTAATTCAAAAATCCAATCGCCACCCTTGGCAAATAAAATAGAAGATATGAGCAGGATTAACAGGTAAGAAACTAACCTTTTAAAGAACAATTTATAACGGTTTTCATCTCTCAAAAAGCAAAAATTTACCGCTAAAAATATTAAACCCGAAACCACACCTGTTACAATTCCCATAAAAATGTTGGCAATGTTTGCAAAGGCCAATAAAATGATGAGTAAGATTTCTAATGACTTAAAAGTTGGCTTATCTACATCTGGATGTGGAAATAACAATTGCCAACACACCATACCACAAATGATGCTAAAAAAAGGAAAAGCAATCCTTTAAAAAAATGCTTGCCCATTAAGCCGTACATTATGGTAAGTATAGCTAAGGTTAAGCCCAAAAAGGTATAGCTGAGGTCGGAAATAAAATTTGCTTTGCTATATTCTAATGGCAAAATGATGCACAGGCTAATCGCCAGTATCGTTACTCCAGCCATTAAAACTGGTTTTTTTATGTTGATTTTGGGTTTCATGATTTTCTTCTAATTGAATAAAAGCAAATCCTAAAATGGCCAATACAATACCACCAACTAAATAATAATTAAAGCCCGATTTAGTCTTTTTTTTAGCGCTCCTTTTACATCTTTTATTTTATATAAGTGTTGGAGGTCGTCATAATCATGGGCTTTATAATCTGCCGGATCTGCAGTTGGTATCGTTTGCAATTTTTTGGTTTTATCATCGAAATAATAAACGGAGTTTTTATCCTTAAAAAACTGATGATATTTTACTTGGACCTGTGGCGTATTTGGCATATTACCAGCGCAACCATTTATTACTTCTACAAAAGAGCCTAAAAAATATAAGGTCTCGTAATCCGCCTTTATGGGGTAACTTTTTTCGCCATCGTAAAAAGCATTGTTAAAAAGGTAAAACATGCCTAACTGTTTAACAATCTTGCTAGTCAGTTCTTTTTTATTTTCTAAGTGGATATTAAAGCGGTCGCCAATAAAATAGATGTATTTTTCATCTGTCAATGCCTTAGGTAAGTAAGCACCATAGCTGTAAACTCCTGGAAAAAACTGAGCATCGGCAGTAATCTTAGTACTGATGATTTTCATATCATTATCTGCCTCGAAATAATAGAAATCATCTCCTTTAAACAGCTTGCCTTCTATAGCTTCCAGTTTAGAAGCATCGGTTTTTACGTCGTAAGGCTGGCTAAAATCATCATCCCAAATGGGATAAATTTTGTTTTGAAAACGTACGTAAGCGATATTTCCATAGCGTGGCCTTAAAGGTGTAGATGCCGAATAGCTAAAGTTGATGTCTAGCTCTTCGCCAGTTAATGGGTTTTTACCCGACACCGAATGACCTTCACGTTTCTTAATTACCCAATCGCTCCACCACATTGCAGTTGGATTATCTACAAGTTTTAATTGGTTAAATTTTCGTTTTACACCTAAGGCTAAAAATTGTGGTGTAATATCCTCAAAGCTTCCTTCATTTCTAACAGAAAAAATATGTGTTTCATCGGCAATAAAATCTTCATTTTGGGCAGGATTACAGGCGTAATAAACTAGTTGCGAAGGATTTAAATTTGGAATAGTCTCTATGGTATATTTCTTATCTTCACTTAAATCAATGCGGATAGCAAAAACCTGTTTATCGCTTTTTACAAATATCCCGAAACTAAAACACTTAACGTTGCTGATGTTGGAAGGCAATTCGTTTAGCACCACTTTGGTAATATTTTCTTTCCAGCCGGAAAAATAAACCCATTTATTGTTAATTAAGAATAAGCGTCCGTTAATGTGTTTTTGACTTGCATTGGCAGGTAAAATTTTAGAATAAATAGCTGTCTTTTCATCATATTGCCCATCTTTTGGTAATTGATAAAAGCCATTTTTATCGCTAAACATAAAAGTTGCTTCATCCTCTCCAGCATATTTATAAGTATCCAGATCTATTCCTTTGATCTGTTTATTAATTTGCTTAACGTAGCTAAATCCGTTAGGGTCTTTTTCGGTAAATTGATAGCATAGGCCATGCTGATTTTTGATAATGGCATGTGCCTTATAAGTGTGGTAGGAGTAGCATTCGCTGGCAAAAACAGGTGCGCTAAGAAATAGTAAGAGACATAGCCCATTTAGTTTCAGTAAAGCAGTAACATGCCTAAAAAGAATATATTTTGTAGTTAGTTTAGCGTAGGTTTTCATTAATATAGGTATCTATTAAAACGTATTTAGACAATTTATTGCATTTTCTCATCTGGCTGCCATAAAAACTTAAATCCACTTCGTGTTTGTTGGTAGTTAAAATCTCGCTCAGTTTTAAAAATATGATCTGGGTTAGCGAATACAAATCCATAGCCAAGCAATATCACCATAGCTAAAGCATACAGCCCAATTTTTATATACTTTTTTACCGTTATTGGTTTCAAATACCTGTCAATTAAGCCTATTACCAACATCAAAAACGTGAAGTAAAACAGATAATTAAACACTAATTCCGAAACAAATATTTGTAACGAGAGCGAAGTATGCCATCCGCTACAGATCGCTGGTAAAGGAAAACCATACAGAAATTCATCGGGGCCATCTTCAACAGCTACATAACGCCAATAGGTAACTGTACCAAATAGAATAATTGATAATGGCAGTACGAGCGATAGTATGAGTTTAGCAGTTTTTTTCATGGTTCGATTATAAATTAGCTATTAGTTTCCTGATTTGTATTTATCAGTCAAATCTTTATCGAAAACAAACTTCAAACTGCCATTTGGAAACCAATCTTTTGGTACATCTTTAAACAAATTTGTTAGTTTGGTTAAATCTGGCGCTTTATCGCCATTTCCAAATGCAAAACCTTTTTTTTGTATAGTTTTACTGTCCATATCTACTTTGTAAAAACCCCAATTAATTTTGCTCTTATATTTTTTGTCCCACAACGCCATTGTATCTTTAACAGTATAAATTTTAATATTTTGAGCATTTGCTGCCTGGGAAAATAGAAACGGCCCCATAATAATCTTACTAAGATGATTGAAGGGAATAGCACAACGTGTAAAAAAAGTGCTTTTCATTGCCAGTTTACATCACCATCTTTTAACATCTTACATCAAGGTAGCTGATATTTAACAATCAAAATCATTGCTTTATTATTCGTGGCAACTCAACTCATATCAGCATCATTTGACTTATTATTTGATTAACACATTGTCGATTAACACCGCGTTACTGCAATTAAAATATTGATCAAACCATAACCTAAAAAGATTAAAATGATTAATACAATATTTGAAATGGCCAGCCACTTTAACCTGTTGCTGAAGAGTTTAACCATTTCTACAATGAGGTAAACTACCCATATCAGAAGAACAATTGAGCCGATAAATAAAGTGGGATTGCCATTCCAGCCCATGGCTTGTAAATTAGCGTTAATGGTGTAATCAACTTGTGCCAAATGCAACAAAAGCAATAAAATAGCGCTAATGCTTAGCCTAATTAGGATGTGTTTAAGGAGTTTATTTTTCATTATATAGTATTTATTTATTTAGCCCATAGAACCACCAAGTAGCGCAAGGAACAACCATTGTATAATGATAACGATAAGGTTAAAGCTTAGCCAAGCTAAGAAATTTTTATGCTCCAGTTTTTTTAAAAGCCTAACAATAAATACCATTATGCCAATAAAAAGTAAGAACATGTTGATGTAGTACGCCCAAAACATATAGTGGTTGGCCAAGTCTGTTAAATACGGAATGCTTCGCGGCGAATTAAACAAAAACACCAGCGAAACGCAGTACAAAACAAACAAGCCTAGGCTAAAGAGTAAGGCTTTGGTCCAAAATTTTTCCATTCGTTATTTTTTGAAGCGCAAAAGTCGTGCTACTATTTATATTTGTTCCCGCCAATGCTACTTCCGATAAAATCGGAATTCGCGTATGTCGGGGCTATTTAACTTCTTTTGAAGCGTTTGGCTGGGCACTACTTGCACAAATTTTATTCACAAAACTGATAGTAATTAACGTAAATTATGGGTCTTGATCCGTCATTGCGAGGTACGAAGCAATCCTACAACTATTGCAGGCAAAAAAAGCCGCTTTAAAATTGTTTGCTTCGCAGTCGTGCCTCGTAATGATAAGCCGCTTAACTACTGTTTGTATAACTATTTGATCATCAAATATAAAATATCAAAATCGCGTTAATTATATAGGATGTAGCCCTTGCAACTACCCAATAATAAATTTTAGACTACAATCAGTTTAGGGTAATTGCGAGGGTTACCCCTACATATTCTGACTTTTTGCTTGGCCTTAATGCAACCTTAAATAATTGTATAGGCTTTTGTTTTTTAAACCCGATAGCGCCAAATAGCCCGAAGCGAGGAACGAGCAAGGCTATAGGCAATAGCGGGGCTGCTGTTGCCCAAATGTTGCTGAACCTTGCTTTTCTAATTAATATGTTAGTTTTTTAATTTTAGTTTGCTAGTGGTATTGGGACCATAATTTTCTGTTTGGTTTGTGTTTCAAAATCTTTGTCCCAATTTTTCCCAAATTTTTTGCTCAAGTAGGCCGCAGTTTTGCTGTTGTGCAATTCTAGTTTATCGTAATCTACGCCTATAGGCTCGCAGCCACCCATGTTTTTTATCTTTAGGCTGTACTGTGGTAGGTTAAAAGTGGTATCGTAATAAATATAAGGAGCCGGCGGAATTTCGCCATAGGTATAGTACGTGAGCATTTCCTTTTCTATTTGTTTTGGCAGTTTTGGCCGGCTAGGCGATTGGCACGACAAACAACATACCATGGCTGCAAAAATTAGGTAAATTTTCATAGGTTAGTTTTTTGCACGCCGTTACATTCTACTTAGCAGCTCCTTTTTCTTTTCGTTAAACTCATCTTCGGAGATTAAATCCTCTTCATACAATTCTTTCAGTTCTTTTAATTTCGCTTTGATATCTTCTTTTGAAACAGATGCCTTTGGCGTTAAATCTATTGGATTATTGGCTAATGGATTTTGTTTTGGCAAGGCAGTATCGCTTGGGTTTTGTTGCAAAATCATTGCGGCAATTTCGTTGAAACCTCTTTGGTTGGCATAATCTAAGGGCTTTTGTTCGCGTACGTTGGTCAGGTTTACATCGGCTCCGTTTTTGATTAAAAGGGCAACAATATCTTTTTTGCCGTTGGAAGAGGCATAATGCAAGGCTGTATTTTCCGACTCGTCCTGAATGTTTACATCTGCACCGTTTTTCAATAGCAATTCTACCATATACAGATGACTGTTTTTTACCGCCAAATGCAATAAACTTTCGCCTCCGGAAGTGTAGCTACTGCTCAAATGATACAAACTATCTGACGATAAATCTTGAGCACTTTCCACAAAATCGAGGTAACTGCCCAAGGTAACGGCTCCTTGTGTTGGGGTTTGAAAATTGACATCCAGACCTTGCGTTAAAAACAACTGCACCATTTGCTTTTGGTTGTAAGCACAGGCATAATAAATGGGCGAAATGCCGTTTTTATTGGTCTGAAAAACATCGGCTCCAAACTCTAAAAACAATTTGGTAAGCATAATATTGTTGTTGGAACACGCAAAAAGTAAAGGTGTTGTTCCACCAGAATTAGGTTCATCTACTGGAATTCCTTTTTCGAGCAAAAGTTTAATGATGGGTAAATTTCCGCTCTGCAGAGCCAAATGCAATAAGTTGTTTCTGTCTTTAGTAGTCACAAAAACATTGGCTTCTTTTTGCATGAATAGATCAATCAACGGTTTTTTAGCATGCATCACAGCAACCATCAAAGGCGTTTCGCCGTTGTTGTTTACGCTTTCCAAATCGAAACCATTGGCTAAAAACAATTCGCAGAGCACTTTTTGTCCGTTTCGGGTGGCAATGTGTAGCAAATTGTTACCTTGATAATCTTTGATATCACCTTTGGCATTTTTAGCCAAAAGCAATTTTACTACCTCGGTTTGATTTTGCAAAGTGGCAAAAAACAGTGGCGTTTCTCCATTTCGGTCTTCGTAATTAATGTCTGCACCTTTGGCAAGCAAAGCTTCGCAAATTTCGATGTAGCCACGGTGTGATGCATAATGCAAGGCGGTTCTGCCTTTTTCATCGGTATAGTTAACATCGGTTACTTCTTGTTGCAGTATTAATTCTGCTATTTTTCGGTTGCCTTGTTCGCAGGCTAATATAAATGACATCGACATTTTTATTGATTTAGGATTGCGGATTTAGGATTGGGGATTTCTGAATTAATCATCATTCACAAATCCTAACTCATCAATAGTTTCACGGTTTTTTCTTTTAAATTATCATTACTTGCCAAATCCAGAGGTAATTTGTCTTGAGCATTTCTGATAGAAACATCTGCACCTTTTTCTAATAATAACTTTGCTTTTCTGTAAATGTCTTTGGCTTTTTCGGCTTCAAAATTTAGGTTCACATTACATACTTTGTGCAGTAAGGTATTTCCGTTATCATCTTGTTCGTTAACATCAGCATGCAAATAATTGAGCACAACTTCAAAAAGGGCAAAAGGTTTGGTAATTGCCATATCCAAAGGTGTTGTGGGACTTCCGTAGTACAAACATTTATGTGTTAAATCGGCACCTTGTTCTAGCAGTTTGGCTAAATATTTCAAGGAATTTTCGCTAAAATAACCGTCTATTCTTCTAATGTATTCAAATAGCATCGAAGCGCCATCGGTATTGGTTTCGTCAAAATTCGGATTGTCAAATTCACACAGCAAATCGTAAATTTCATAGTTGATTTTATCTACCAAAGCCATATAAAACATCGAATTACCACGGTTGTCTTTGTGCTGTGCATCGGCTCCGTTTTCGAGTAAAATTCGTACCGCATTTTTGTTGCCTGCATCAATGGCTTTTTGCAATGGGGTAACGTTTCCCCTGTTTTTGTGGTTGACATTTAGTCCATAATTAATGAGCATTCCGAAATATTCTTCAGGTAAATCCAGATGCAACATCGAGTTTTCGGAAGCATCAATTTCATTTACTTTACAGCCTTTATTGATTAAAATTTCGATGGCTTTTGCAGGCAATTTTTTGATTAACGCCCATTTTAAAATGGTGGTGTTCGAAATTGTTTCATCAATATTTTCGATCGCTGAAGCAAATTTCTCCAAGAAATTTAAAGCTTCTTCATTCGGTTCTTCTTTAGCAATTGTTTCGTAGTTAAAAGCCGAAATAGGTTGCGAATAAAACGAAATATTTGCCAAAACGGTTTCGATAAAACTGCCCGAAAAACTATCTAGCTCAAACACATCCGTTTCTACCAATTTTTCGCCTATCAGTGTAAAAATGGTGCTGAATGATTTTTGTTTTAAGGCTTCGGTAACCAGATAATTTTGGTCCCAATTGTTAAGTTCTTTGTACGAAGAAGGGTTTTCTTTCAGCATTTCATCAACCAAAATAAATTTATGGTTGGTAAAGGCTTCTCTTAGGGTTAGGTTTGACATTGCTTTTTATTTTATAATCATTTCATCCCTTCGGGATTTAATGAATTAATTCTATGGGTTTACAACGGCTTTAACCAGTTGCTTTTGTATCGTTAAAAATGCTTTTTATTACTTTTCTATTGATCATATTCGGAATTTAAGCCAGCAATTTTGCCTTAGCCTCTTTAAATTCCTGTTCGTCAATCAAGCCTTCATCAAACAATTCTTTCAGTTCTTTGAGTTTGGTTTTTAAATCTGGACTTGGAGGATTTGGGTTGATGTTTTGTGCCATATTCATTCCGGCAAACATTCCAATTGATGCTCCGGCAGTGCCTTCGTTTTTTGCCAAATCTCGCATTGCTTTGAGCTGTTGCATTTGGGCATAATCAACCCCGGCAATTTTTGAGGCGTGAACATCTGCCTGAACATTTGAAATTTCGTTGATCCGCTGATTGGTTTCTTCGTCAAATGAAGTGCCTTCGATACGAAAATCAATTAAACAAAATCCTAAATCTTCAAAAACAGAAAGCGATTTTTGCTGTGCTTCTTTTGCAATTTCCTCGATATGGCTGTCAATTTCGGCATAAGAAAATTTGGCATTGGCGAGATAATTGGAAATAGGTTGCGTAATTCGAGATAAGAACAACTCCTGCAATTCGTAGCTAAAATAATCTTCCTGCCCAGCCAAAATGTTCACAAAAAATGATTTCACATCAGAAATACGGATTGTATAATTGCCATAACCACGCAAATGCACCAGAAAAGCATATACCGGGTCGTTGTATTTAATCGGAAGTCTAGTTCCCCAACGGATGTTATTGATATCCGCTTTGCGGTAAAACCAAATGCCCACTTTGTGTTCACTTTCAAAGGCGTTTAGCATTTTCTTCATCGTGGTAAAAAATGGCGTGTTTTCAGTTTTCAGGTCATACAAACCTTCAGCTTCAAAAACACCTTCAATTTTTCCTTCGTGGGTAAAAATACAGCCTTGTCCGGGTTGCAGAATAAGCTTTGACGCATTTTTAATCTCGTCGCCTTTGTCGGTAAATTTGTAGAAAAGCTGGTATTCTTGCGGTTTTTCCCATTGGATAACCGACCGTAACTGCTCTTTGATGGTTTCTGTAATTCCCATTTCGCGTGAAATTAAAAAATCAATATCTCCAGCTAAATCTGCCTTACTATCTTTATAATGATTGTCCCAATGGTTTTGCCATTTTTCGCTGGTTTGGGTAAGGAAATCATAATTGCGTTTCAGTTCTTCTGGCGACAGGTTTTCGTCCATCATTTGGTGTTGCATTTGGCTGTAATGTTGCCCAACCGAAGCCCAACTTTGCAGGGTAAGCCCGTAAGTTTGCAACACCTGAATGCCATCTACGCCAACTTCTGCACCTTTGCTCATTTGCCAGAAAATCTTTTGATAAGCATCAAAATCAGGAACGATCGCCAAAGCATCAGCCAATGACATTGTAGTGGAACCGGCATCGGCAAATTTTCCTTGTTTAGGGTTGGTAAAATATTCGGCATATTTAGTGGCAATGCTCATATCTTCAGCCATCATATCGCCCAATTTTGCACTCCATTCGTCACTGGTTTTTTGCCAAACCGGCAATTCAATTCCCAATACATTTAGCACTTCGTTTTCGGGCATTCCGCCAGCTAAATTGGCACAGGCACAAGCCCAATCTTCAAAAGTAATTCCATTAATAGTTTCCATAGGTTTTGTTTTTTAAAGGTTTAGTATGATTTTTTATGTAGATTTTCGTACTGTTGGTATTCTGTTTTTTTACGTTGCATATCTGCATCAAAACGGTCTTTTACGTCCTCGTTCAGCTTCATCCGTTCGGTAAAATAGGCTTCGTAGTAATAAAAATAATCGGCTTTGTATTTGTCCCACAGCTGTTCTGCAACCGGCGGACGTTGGTTCTGGATCACATTTAAAGAGTTTTGCATTTGCTGATACAAATGCTCACATTTTTTTGCCACGATATTATCAATGATGTTGCCTCCAATCTGTGCGTATTTTGTATCGGGCGTGAAAGTATTGGTTGCCTGACAATAGTTGCAAGTAACATAATGTGCCCTAAAAATATTGCTTTTAATGACCAAAGGCGAATGACATTGGGTGCAAAAAAACTGCTGATTTGCCGATTGAATAGCGTGGTTATAGAAAGTTTGCGACAAATCGGCTTCGAGCTTTCGCTCAAATTGTTCGAGTTTATTGATAAGATAGAGGGTAAAATCGCTTTCGTGTAAGCCACTTGGCAAATCGAAATTGGTATGCAAACGCAGTTGCGGAAATACTTTTTGTTCCCAAGTTTGGGTTACACTTTTAGAGATGTCATAAATCTGCGATTTAATGGCCATCCAGGTTTTCATCACTTCGTAATAGTCATAATTACTTTCAACAAGCAAATCTTTGCAAGTTTCTTCGGCTTGTTGCAACGATTGGTCAAAACGCTGTTCTATCTTTTGCAGATAGGTTTTCCAACGGTTGATGGTTTCCTGTAATTCGTGGCTCATTTTTCGGCTTTTATGTTGGCGTCGATGTTCATAAACGGTGTTTGGCAATAGTTGCAATACACCAAATTGGTGTTAATAGGTCGTGGCGCTCCACAACTTCTGCAGGTTTTGGTGGCCACTTCGGCTTGCTGTTTAATACCATCATCAAACATGGTGCTTTTTGTAACTTTAACGTTTTGCACTATTTTTTTAAACGGATTAGACATTATTTTAGCATTAAATCATCAGCAATTAAGCCAACTTTGGTTTTAAATTGTTTTTTAGGCAGCTTATTAACTACAAACCAAGTACCAATACAAACAGAAGTTGTTAGAAACACTTAAATAATAAAGAGCGTAAATTTTTGAAGGATTATTTAAACAATTAATGTGGCAATAAATGCTGTTATTTTCCCATTAGTTGATACCAAAATTTAGGGCAATAAAACCAATTGATTTATTTTTTTGAAGCGCAAAACTTGTGCTGCTATTTGTGTTTGGTCCCGCCAATGCTACAATCCCAGAAGAAAAATCGGGGTATTTCCGCGTATGTCGGGGCTATTAACTTAATTTTAATGCATTTGGGTGGGTTTTGACTGCATAAGCTTTAAATTATAAACCCGATAGCGCCAAATAGCCCGCAGCGAGGTACGAGCAAAGGCTATAGGCAATAGCGGGACTACCGTTAACCCATGGTGACAAATTTGCTTTTCTAGCAATTTTAGCAGCTTACAGATTTGGCACTATAATTTTTAATTTGGTTTGTTTTTCAAAATCTAGCGCCCAATTTTTTCCGAATTTTTTGCTCATTAAGGCCGCTGTTTTTCTGTTGTGTAGCTCTAGTGAATCGTAATTTATATCAACAGGTTCGCAACCGCCCATGTTTTTTATGGTTAAAGCGTACAGCGGCATGGTAAACGTGGTATCGTAATACACATAGCCTGCCGGTGGTATTTCGCCATAAGTGTAATATGTAATTACTTCGGTTTTAATTTTAATAGGCGTACCTGGCTGCTTCGGATTTTTGCAAGCAAGGCAAAGTAAAATGGTAGCGAAAAGTAAATAGTTTTTCATGGTTTAGTTACCTACTTTTCCAAAAGCTTCAATCATGATTTGGTTTGGATCAGCGTTCTTAAACAGCGCAAATGGCACTTTATATTTTTTAGTGGTAGTTTCGCTGGGCATATCCTCTAGCATGGTGTTAATGTTTGTTTGTTCGTAAATTCCTTTTAACAAATCTAATTTTTGCTCGGTTTGGCCATACCGGCGCCCATATTAAAAGTAGTAATGTAGGTTAAAACCAAATCATCGCCCATATATTTGTAGGTGCTTTCTATACTGCCTGCGGGACCCATTGCCTGTTTTTTAATTACTAATTTTCCACTATCGATACTTACCTCTTCGTAATCGTAATTTTTAAAGCCATCTTCTCTAAATTTTGGATCGAAAGCAGTATAGGAAATGGTGTTTACGCTGTACGCATTGCCTTGTTTTAGCAAAACCAAAGTTGGCCGTTGTGCGGTTGTATCTCGGGTGTTTATCAATACTAAGGCTTTATCGGCAAGGCCATCATTGTTTAAATCGCCTTCGGCCTCTAAATCAATATCATAATACTGCGGAATAAGTTGCGCAACTTTATAGACCATATTGGGAAATGCAGGCAAAGGTGTTTCTAGCTGATCCATATTTGGTTTTTCTGGCTGTTGCACTACAACTGTATCTGCTATTGCTGTAGTTTGTTTTTGCCCATTTTGGCAAGCTGCAAAAGCCACTACGCTGGTTAATGGCAATAAATACTGGTAAAGTTTTTTATACATTATCAGGGTTTTTAGGTTATAATTTACTGGCAGAAAATGTGCCAATTTGGTAAGTTTTTTTCTCTATCAAATCGATGAGGTGGTTCATGATGGGGCGCTTTTCGTAGCTTTCGAGTTCGTCTTTGGTTAACAGATCGGAAAGTACGCGGTTTAGGTCGTCGTAATTTTCGTTAAAATCTTTGGTAAGCATGCAGACAATTCGCCTAAAACGTACGCAATCGCCAAATTCATATTCTGATTGAAAGACAATATCTTTTAGTTTTTGCAGGTAATAATCTCTTATTTCGGTTTGGTTGGTGCTGGCAATTAAATCTAAAAAGGTTTCGTTGCCGTTAAAAAATAAGCCTTTTGCTCTTGCTAATTGCTGCTCGGTAAGTTGTGCAGTATCGGTTTTAAGGATGCCTTTTTGTTTGTAATATTTGATGAAATTTTCATCGGGCAAAGTATTATTGTCTAAAAACCAATCGATAGATTTGGTGTAGCGCTCTTTTGGGTCTTTAATTTTTTCGAGCGTTGAAACACTTTGTATCTGTTTGATTAATTCTTGCCAAACCGATAGCGGATCGTCATTTTGTACCGTGCCAATTGCCTCGTAGTTTTTACCTTTTTTTTGAAGGAATAACATGCCGTAGAATTTACGTTTAACGCCATCGAAAACTTTTCCTACACCCATACAATCCTCTTTTTGGTAGATTTTGAAGTAGTCTTCGTTTTCTAAGAGATATGGTAATTTGGCATTGGTAAATTTGAAACTAGCTGAGTTTTTTATTGTTTGAGTAACCGCTTTAAGTTGGTAGAAATGATTAGTTGTATGATCGTTAATTACTTCATCTATGTAAGCAATGCTGTCTTGGTCGTACAGCAAAATTACATCACTTTTGAGGGTAAGTTTACGCACATCAAAATTTTGGGCGTGTGTAGTAAAAATGCTTAAAATTAGGGTTAGGGTAAGATAAATTTTTTTCATAGCTAGGTTTTTGTTTAATGATAGGATTGATAGCGGTTTTCCATAAAATCTTTTATTTTTTGAATTAAATTTTCTTTGCGTTCTTTGTGTCTTTGTGGTTCAAATAAATCAATAATTAAATGATGTTTTTTCCTTTAGCACGTGTTCGGTTTGCAGCGTATCTTTTTCGAAAAAATATTTGATGGTTATGCTGGTATCACTTTGGCTGATGAATTTGGCATTTGCTGCGTTTCGAAATTCTAGCCAAGTGCTGTCGTTCTTGTTAACTTCATCGACATCTTCTAATAAAACTTTATCAAACAATAACCCATCTTTAACAATTTGTAAACGTGGCCTGCCCATTATGCCATAGGCTACTGTTTGTACACGAATATTATTTTCTATACTAAAATGGTTTAATCGGCCTCTACCTGTACCTGATAAAAAAATGCCAAAAAACGGCAATGCCATTGGCAAAACACTAAGGATTAATCCTGTTAAAAGCAACCAAAAATAAATTTTAGTCCATATTATTTTCCAGAAACAGATAACCACCACTGGTGTTGCCAAAAGCCAAATCCAGAAAATGACCCTATCGCTCCAATAACCTGCAAAGCTCATTTTTGCGGAAGTGTAGAGGCAAACGTTAAGCAGCATTAAAGCCGAAACAGTTAGGTAAAACAGCAGCAATATTGTTTTATTTTTCATATTTAAACTGTTTTAAAAGGCCGGAAATCATCAAATAAATTGTTCCCAGATATAAAACACCACAAAAGGTAGTTGCTAAGAAATCGTTGTCGCTCCAATGTTTTTGATTGATGAACTCATCGTAAGTAGCTTGTTCTACGGCTAATTTTAGCGGGAAGCTTGCGGGCATATCTTGCATGCCCAAAGGAGATTTGAAATAGTATTGAAATGTTGGGCGATACTTTAAAAACATGCTGTGTTCTCCAAATTCATCATCGGCATAAATGCCTGTAAAAAGCCAAGTTGCTATGAGGAAAATGGTGCCTATTTTTATTTTTTTGTCCATTTTTTTAAGTCGTTGGGTAGCACAATATTCGTCACTGAGATACTGATTTTCATCGGCAGAAGCAATCTTTCCTGTAAGATAGATTGCTTCGTACCTCGCAATGACGAGATGGTTAGTTTTTACTTATATTTTCACTTTATTTCTCCCGAAACTGATCATAAGCTAGCGCTTCAAAATTTGCTTTTTTGCCGTCGCCTTTTCTGTAGATTTTTGCTTTTCTGTTGCCTTTTTTTTCCAAAACAGAAATGGTTAGGTTATTACCATCAACTTTGTTTTGATAAACTAATGTATCTTTTTTAGCTTGCTGAAACATTGCCAGACCATTTTCTAATTGTGGTATTTGGTGCTCACAAATAGCTTTTAATTTGTATTGCGCAAAGTTTTCTCCAATCCAGTTTAACTCTAGTGTTAATTCATCTGGGTATGCGCCAATAAAATAAGCCGCATCTCTAGGACTAAAAACTGTAATGGTTATTACACCATTCTTAATTTTTTGTTCAGTTTCAACGTAATACAATCCAGTTTCATTTTCAATCCAGCCAACAATGTCAGCTTCTTTACCATTAGCTGCTACATTTATGCGGTGCCATGTTTTTTTAAGGATGCCTGTTGCAAAATGCACTTGCGTATGGTGGTCAATCAATTTTACAGTATCACCAGAACTTCCTTCCCAAAAAATTTCTTGTTTATCGCCATATAAATCTTCTACATCCATACTCCAAAGGCCAATGGCCATGAAACTTACAAAGGCTAAAAAAAGTAACATGGCAACTCCAATAAGCCATTTGGCTTTTCGGCTTTTGCTGCGCACAAAAAACAAAATTAGCAGGGGTAGTGGTAACACGAAGAAGAGAAAAAATAGTATCATTTTATTTAATGTTATTGCTCTACCACAATTGTATCTGCAGTTTCTTCGGGTTCGTCACCTTCTTCTGTCTCTTGCGCATTTTTGATGTCATCTTCGGTATACTGGTAATACTCATCAAAAGTTTTGGTTTGCTTGTTATAAATGAGCACGTACTTTGAGTTTTTGGTTTGTTTGATGATGCCATCATTGGGTGCTGGAACTAACTTCATTTCGTTTAGATAAATTAAAGCTCCTTTTTTAAAACTTTTGATGGTAGGCAGCTCGTTGCTTAGTTTTTTCCAGTACAAGATGTTACCATTTTGTGGGATGATAAAAATGGCACTGCTCTCGAAATCGGAGTTTTCTAATACAAAAGCCATCTCGCGGTCGCCCTGACCAGTAAAATCTCCGTAAGCGATTACACGGTAGGCACGATCTTTAATTTTGGTGAAGAAATAAATATCATCTCCTTCTTTGCCATTTAGATAACCATTGTCTAAAAAAATCTTAACAATTCCCCTTTTAAAGGGTGTAGGTATATCATCGTACTGTGGGATAGGAAATGTTGCATTTTTCCAGTTGGCATAATCTTCGGGGCTGGCCCAGCCATCAACATGTACACTGTCTGCTGGGTAAGCCTCAGTATCGGCAACGTCGTAATAAGCTTGTCGAGCTTTATACTCGCCATAAAGGTAAGCGAAGGTACAAGCTCCAATTACAAGGGTAACGATAACAATTGTCCAAATTATTTTTTTTCGTTTGTTGGGTTTTGCCGGTTTTTCTATTTCTGGATGATTTTGGTTTAAACCGTTGTTTTGTTGTTCTTGCATAGTTATCTGTTGTAGTATTTTAAAATGAATTTAAGTTTTAAGGGTTGAGGTTTTACACAATTTATAACCCAACCAAATGCAAACTATTAAAGTGGGTAAGCCGCCGAATGTGAGAAAGATTAATAACAGAGAAATGATAGTTTGAACATTATCTGAAATATGCCAGTCTGGAAGAAATTGCATAGCTAAAACACCAGCGATAATGCCAACAAAAAGCAAAGCAAAGATGATGGCTATGCCGTGCCAAACTTTAAAATTAAAAGTTGGCTTAAAAGAATTTCCAATGAACTTACCTGAGAAAAACATGGTAAAAAAGCCTACAAAAAGGGGAAACCACAACACTTTAAAAAAATCTACAGTTTCTGTTACAGAAAAAAACAGGGCATAAAAGACTGAACCCAAAAGAATGGTGCCGATAATTTGTATAAAAACTGCTTTGTTAATGGTTTTGGAGATGTGGTTCATGTGACTTAATTAAATTTCAATGGTTTAGTTGCCTTCAATTTCTTTCAAAAAGACACTAATATCTGGTGCCTCGATTTTCATCTCAAGAGACCCTAAAGCGCCCAAATCATTTGAGTAAATAGTTTCTGTACCTGTTTTAATGAAATATCCTAAATCTCCATCTTGCGCAATCATCAAGTAATTAGGCTCATAAATTTTTGCTTCGTAGGTCTCGTTTCGCTCAAGCAAAAGATCGCAAGCATAAAACGAAATTGCCGAGTTTTGCATTTCATAGGTTTGCAGATGGTTTATCTGCTTTAAAAAGCTTATATAAAGTACAGGAATTTTAATTTTAGTTGCGGCTTGCAGTTTTTCTATTTTGCTGGTAAAGCTCATATTTTAATCGTGTATGTTTTTAATCATTTGTTTATTACCAATAAAAGGATGTTTTCGGCATAGGTTAGTATTGCGTTATAGCTTAAATTTTTAAATCCTTTTTGCTGATGGCATAATACTCAAAAAATATTGAGTAGCATCTTCTACATAATTATTAGCCAATACTTTTAGCGTTTTAACATCAATTTTACCAATCACATTTCCTCTAAAAAGGAGATAGGTACCATCAGTAATAAATTCGGTATTTTCTACCTCTTTAAGTTTACTAAAAGCAATGTTTGGAATTTCTAGGTTAAAGGTTTTTATGGTTTGTCGTATAGAAAAAGCCCTTGTGTTGTAATTTTGTGCAATGGTAACCTCGTTTACGGTTTTATCTGTTTTTATGCTTTTGTACCAAATATCTATACCATCGGTAAAATACATTCCAAATACTTTTAGCTTACTAAAATTGATGGTTTTATCGGTTAATTTTAACTTAGGGTCGTTATAGTTAAGATATCGAAAATCTTCATGACCAAACAAAGTGCCTTTGTAAGTGTAGTAAAATTCGTTAAGCCATTTAAATGAACTTAATTTGGCTTTGTTTACCTTGGTTAAACTATTGCGATAGATCACATAATAATCCTTGTCGTCTTTCAATAAATCATTATGAAAAAAATATTGTTTGTCAAATTGCTTTTCAATGATTTTCTCTAAAGCATCGGGCAAAATACCTGCATATTGTAAATTGGCGATGTTAATTTTTGGGTCTACTGAAATTATATCCTCTTCTTTAAACATTAGTTTATCAGCATAAACTAAAATATCTCTACTTAATACTTTTGTTTTGGTATAATTAACACGTAAAGCTTTGGGGTCGTTTAAACCTTCATCAAATTCATTAAAATCTAAAATTGAATTGGCTGAAACACCGATTGCATTAAAACTACTTCCATTCATAAAATAGAGGCAACTATTGTAAACGTAGAAGTTGCTGTTGGGTATAAAATGATAGTTTTGTAGTTTGTAATTCATTAAGCCTCTGTAGCCTCTATAAAAATTTTTTTCCCCCACAAATACAGTCAGCCCCTCATCTCCACCTCTCGTTCCGTATTTTACTTTTTTAAAGTAATGTTGGTTTACAATTTGTTCATTTTCAATTTTATCTATTTTGTTATCAGCTGTTTGATATAAATTTTTGTGGTCTTGGTATAACCTCCAATCAATTTGTTTTAAAGAAGGTGCATCAAAATTTGGCTCTTTAATGTATTCCATTCCTTGGCCATCAAACAAAAAAAGACTATCATTTTTTTGATAAACCACCTCGCCAAGTGGCTTGTAATCAATGTATTTATCAACTTTGTTTAGGCCAGGCCTTAAAAGTACAGTGCTATTGGCACTTACAATACGAATGTTTCTGTAATAATTATCAATGAATATCTTCTGATTATTTGGCTGAACATTTAAAGGCTCACCCATCAAATAATAAGTGTTTTTATCCTTCGCGAAAGCGTAATCGGAATTAATAATTTCGAAGCTATGGTAATCAATACCCTTAATTTCATCGTAATATAACCTACCATAACCCGAGCTAGACATTGGATGAACGAATTTTTTTACATAAGCTATCTTTTTTAGCTTCGGATAAAAAGCATAACCGCTCACTAAAAATTGAGGTTCTTGCAAACTGCTATCCAACAGTGGCCCATTATCCATAAATGGCGCTGGGTTAATTTTTATTTGTAAACTTTCTGGTGGTGTTAATTTTGTTGGAATGGTATCTTGGGCGTTACAGTTTTCCATGGCAAAAATGATTAAAAGTGAAGTGACTATTCTTATTGATTTCATTTTCTAGGTGGTAATTGATAGTTCAACAGTCCTTCTTTTTTTAGTAACCAGCCCGAGCCTGCAGGCTTTCCATTTACGTTTTGGTAGCTACTACCTCCGCATTGGCAAGGACCAACCGGACCAAACATACCATAGTTGTAATAAGCTATGTAACTAAAGCCCGAAAGCAAGTAAGTTCTATCCTTAATTACCACAATGATCCAATCCTTCACATCCCATATCTTAAAAGGAATGGTAAGCATTTGGGTTTCCAGATCATTTTCGGCCGTAAAATTGATGGTGGTATCTCTGATAATTAGTTGATCCCGTTTAAGGTAAAATTTAATCGTCTTTAGTTCTTTAGGCATAAAACCATCAACCTTTAGCTCAAAATTACCAACTACAGTCCTTATCGTATCGCAAACTTCTTTTTGATAACGAATGGCCTCTTTCTTTTTGCTGTAGCGGTTCCATTCAATGCTTCCCCAAATCAATGCAATGATTAGCACTATAATGGCCATAAATACCAAAGTAGCAATGCCCAATATTTTTAAAACCTTCATCGTTGTTAATGCAGCCTAAAACTAATTGGCATGGCAAATTGCGATCTTACAGGCTGTCCTTTAAGTAGTGCAGGTTTCCATTTTGGCATTCTTTTAAATATCCTCATTACTTCTTCGTCAAAGCCGTAACCCAGCTTTTTCTCTAACTGTATATTGGTTACAGTGCCATCTTTTTCAACCACAAATTTTACCTTGGCTGTGGCTTCAATCTCGTTTTCTTGTGCCTCATCTGGGTACATCAAATTATTGGCAATAAACTCTCTGGCTTTGTTGATCCCGCCCGGAAATTCAGCAGGAACATCTACCTTATCTGGGTGGCCTGTGTTATCGTATCTTGGTACTGGACCAACAGGTGCAGGCAATGGTGGTGCAACAAAGTTTGATATACCTGTTTTAAGCGAAAGCAGACCCTTTTCATTTTGTGTATATAACCTTAATATGGAGGGTTTGCTTTTTTCTTTTACATAGAAAAATATTTGATGATCATTGGTTTCAAAACTGCCACTTTTAAGCGTATCGCCAGTGCTTCTGTTTACTACGTGTTTTATTTCTTTGCCAATTCGTTGGGTTTTGCCCAATCGGTATAAATTATAAAAAGCCGTATCGTTTTGCGCTTTTGCGCTGCCATTGCTCAACACAATAAAGTAATTGGTTTTACCCAAGGCAAAGGCGAAATCTGGCGTGGTGCCTTGTGCGTGGCAAAAACCGCACAGCCAAAGGCATAAAATGGTGGTGGTAATTAGTTTGTTTTTCATGTATATTTTTGGTAAATGTTTGTTAGTATTTCATTGGTTTTGCAGCCCTGCCATCCGCTTTACTTCGCTGCGCTCGTGCTCGCTGCTGTCAGGTTTAATTAACCTAGGTTCGGTGCGTTTGGCAGCAAAACCCGGCAAAGCGCTTAATGCTTTACAAATTTCCTGCGTTCAATTTTTTAGTTTCTTGTGTTTTTGTGTCCCCGCCAACGTGTTTAAATCTTTAACAGTCATATTTAAAAAGGTTAACTTCTCAACTTTAGTTATCTCTACCTAGAACGTTGGCGATGACGCCAAGGTGAGAGAAAAAGCATAAAAGATCTTTCGGCCGGGCTGAAGATGACGGAGAAAAGCCCGCACCTAAAACACGATATCTATTTCTTAACTAGAAATTTCTCTTGTTCTACTTTTTCAAATTCTTTTTTGTCCTCATCCCATAAATAAGCTTTGTAGTAAACCTTTTTATCTTCTAAATTTTCTTTACAAACGGCAGCAATAAACAAACGGCTCATCCAATTGTACGATGCTCTATCTTCAGCAAAAAAGCATGAGTTTTCTTCACCTAAGGGCAAATCATAAATCTTGCCGTCTCTTACATCAACCATAAAGCCCATTAAGCAACTTGCACCACAACCAAAAATCGATGTAACATAATAACCAGCAAAATCAACTTCGTTGATAGAGTAAGCCTGTATAATTCTAGTTCTAAAAGTTTTGGCTTCTGGGTAGCTGTCCCAATCTAAATTGGCTCTTCCCTCAATTTTTTCAGCTTCAACTTTGTATCGCTCAAAATTGATACTATCGCTGTAGTTTATGCTAGCTTCTTCGGTAGGGGCTTGCTCTAAAACAGGAGGGGTAGTTTCAATAGTAACTCCATCTGCTTTAGCTAAATTTGTAGTATCTGTACTGGCAGCTTCCACAGCTTGCTCATCGTTGTTTTGCGTTGTATCATGGCAAGCATAGCACAATGTAATTAAGCCAACCAGTAACACTATTTTTAAATTTTTCATATTTATAAAACGTTTAGTGCTAATGCTGTTAAATAAGCCTTTGGCAAATAAATATCTCCAGTTGTAGGGTTATAATAAAAAACGCTGTCTTCCTTCCCCTCAGTTTTAATCGTAATTTCATGTCCACGTTCGTACAAACGCACCTTTACATTTGCGTTAGCTTCGAAAATGCGCTTGCTAATTTCTTCTGTTTCTTGCAAAGCGAAAATGGTATTGCCGTTCTGTAAAGTTTTAAGATAAAAGAAAGGCTTAAATGGTTTTTTAACCTCAGGTTCTTTTTCCGAATTCCTTGCTCTTCCCATACTTGGAGAAGCCATCATTGGCGGAGCACTAACCATACCGTGTTGTTCACTTGCCATGGTACTGAGTTTAACTTTTAACAGTTTTTCAGCATAATCAAACAACTTCTCTTCATCGGGCTTTGCCAAAACAAAAGCTTTTATCAAAACCATTTTAGCATTGTATAACCTGTGGTTGTTGCCTTCACTTAGTATAATATAATCGAATACAATGCTGCTTTGTTTAATAGGTAACGACAAAGTGATGGTCTCCACCTTTACAATGCCATCTTCTTTCTTTTCTTCTGGCCTTTTGTAAAGCGGTAGGTATTTATCAAAACCTTTATCTACAACAGTTTTTAAGTTCTCATCATTGGTTAACACTACAAAATGCTTTCTCATTTTCCTAATTTTAGGAGGTAAAAACTTGCCGTTTTTATCTTTACCACCTGCTACATAAGGGTCTTGCGCATGGTAGTTGGCAATAATGTATTTCCCGGCAGGATAAAAATCATCGTAATCTCTGCTAAATGGAATAATTTTATCAGTTTCTTCACTTAGCAAAAAAGTCTTACTCTTGCTGGTTACCACAGAATAAGGCACGTTTTTTATTTGTACCTTACCTTGATAAACACTTTCATAAACTTGCTTTGCGCCAGTTTTGGTGTTAAAAATAATATCAGGTTTATCGCTAAAATCTTGCAGATAAATATTGCTTTTGGCAGCGATAAGCGTTGCGTATTTGTACGTTGGCGTTATTGCTTCATTACCCAAAGTATCGGTAATGCCGTATTTGCCGTTAACGCTAAAAGGGTAATACTTTTGCTGTGCAAATGTGACGTTGGCTGTAGCAAAAAGTAGTAGTGTAAAAATTGTTTTTTTCATAGTGATGTTTAAATTAAGAGGTTAGTTGTAATAATCTAATAGCAAACGAGCATTTTCTGGCACTATGGCTACCATGGCAAATTTGTCTTGCTCGTCTATTAAATTTTGCTTTAACGCTGTAGATGTACCAACAAAAGATACCTGCTTACACCATACTTTAACCTGCTCGGTAAATGTTAGGGGCAAGGTTTTTGCAAATTCATTAGGTTTTAGAAAATCTGGACGAAAGAAATTTGCTACTTCCTTATTTGCTGCACTTTGAGGATTTGAAATGGCTATTAGAATTTTTTCCGCTATGCGTTCTATAAAAGCTTCATCGTGTCTATGTTCTTCGGCGGTATAAATGCAGATATAAGTTAAGGCATTATCGTTACCTACAATTTTCTTGGCTACACAAGTGGGTGCAACAGTGGTTTGGCTCATTAGTTTTTTCTTTGTGGCTGTAGAAATTACTTTTACCAGCACAAAACAAACAATACTTACCACCGATAGCGCAATAATTGTTGGCATACCAATGGTTTCGGTGAGGTTGCTAAAAATAGCCATTGCCACAAACATTAAAAGTGCTATACCTACAAATAAAGGCAAATAAACTATTCTGTTTTTCCCAAAAGATGAAACACCAACGTACTTTTTAATGATGTTTTGGTCGGTTTCTAGGGTTTTTAATTTTTCGATGTTCGTTTTATTTAATTTTAATAGATGTAATTTTAATAGCCACTTACCAATAAATTTCTGGATGCCTTTAAACTACATTTTTGAAATTTGGTGTAGGCCATGGCTGCCTTGCTGCGTATTTGTTCTGCAGTGCCACCAACAACGTAACTGCTCAAAGCATCATGCAAAATGTAAGCTTCGGGAGCCATTAGCCCGGTGGTCCATACTATTGGGTTTGCCTTTGCCGCGGTTAAATGTGGTGCAAAATATTTCTTGCTAATGCAGGCTAGAATAATTGCATCGCGTTGTTTGCCATCGGCGTTAGCGAAATTTTCGTTCAGCTGAAAATCCATCAAACCATCGTGCCCAATGTAGGCCACCATTTTTGCATTGCCGTTGATACCAATGGTTGTTGCTCCTACTTTAATGGTGTCTTTTAGCTGACCAGCGGCACTGAACAAAAAATCTGTAGTTGTTTTTTTAATGTATTGGCCATCATAAGCATCGGCAACTAAATAATAATTTTGGCTGATGTGTTTAAACACCAAACGCTCCATCCTGATTTTATCAAGCTTTTGGGTTTTTACCAATTTCCATTCCTTGCTTTTTTTGAAATAAGTTTTTACACCATAAGCACAACCCCAATATAGATTGTTTGCAGGGTCTTGTCCGTTGCCAATGGCTTTTGGTACTGGTACTATGCCTTGATATTTATTATCGCAAAGTGCTACAAAAACATGGATGGTTTTGGTTGATGCATCAAAGTTTAACACATTCTTCATTTGGCCTTTTATCGTTTTTAAGGGCTTTGGTTTAGCATCGCAACTGGTAGCCAAGGCGATGATGAAGACGCAGATTTTAAATATTTTCATAGGTGATTAGAATTGGTTTTTGGGAGAAAATTAAACTCAGTACCATAGAAAGCACAGCATTCCATAAAAGAAAAAGAAAAAACCACTCACATGTTCATTTATTCCATTTAAACCTAGTAGGTATGGAATAGGAATTAATGTACTTAGCAACACAACGTGGATGATTTTTATTTTTACTTTAAACAGCATCCAAATGCAAAGTAAAACGATGTAGGCACTCCAAACGCCAACAAAAAGTTGTTTGTAATCTTCTAATCCATACGTTTCAAACCATTGGATGATAAAAAATCCACCGCCACCCGTAAAAAAGATAAACAGAAAGATAAATGGCAAAAAGTAAACAACAAATTTGATGCGTTGCTTTTCTTCGTAAAACTGATAAACAATAAACGAACCGATGATGATGGGAATGAAAAACACAGCCCCTCCATCAATTAAAGCTAAAAAAGACGAAACAAAGTTGATCAGCATCAACTTTTGGAGCGTAGAAAAAAGCTGATTTTGATCTACATCCCTAAAAAATATGGCTTTTAATTTTTTCATCGTTTAATCATTATTTTGCCAAATCAACTAATAATAAACATCAATAAGTTTAAGCTTTGTTCGTACTGCTTCGTAATCTTTTTTAGTGAAATTTATATCATAAATGGCAAATAAGCCACGCCACTTAATATTTGCAATGGATTTAAAGAACAAGGCTTTGTCAATTGGATTGTTGCTTAAATTAACGTTATATAAACTTTTTAACGCCAAAATGCTGGCTGGATAATCTTTGAATTGGTTACCTTCGAGCGCTATTGATTTTAGCTTAGTAAGCAAAGCAAAAGACGATGGCAGTGTAGAAATTTTAGTAGATTGAATGACCACTTCGGTTAAGTTTGGCAGCTTATTGAAATTATTTGGCAACTCGGCAATATCACTTTTGTAAATGTAAAAAGCTTTTAAGCTAGGTATCTCAAACAACTGATTAGGAAACACCGAAAGCGGGTTTTTTTCCATCGAAATTGATGTGAGTTTTTTGAGTTTAGTTAAACTGTTGGGTAATACCTTAAATTTATTTCCATCGATGTTGAGTTCTTCTAAATTCACTAATTTCTCAAAGCCAATAGGCAAATCTTCTAACTCGTTTTCGCTTACCGAAAGTTTTTTTAGGCTCGTATTTAATCGTGTAATTTCGGGCAGCGATTTTAGTTTTGCATTGCGTAATTCAAGTTCTTCCAGTTGCTCAGCTTCGTTAAATACTTTTGATATTAAAGTACTTAATTCTGCCTCATCAACGTTTTTCGTATAGCGATTATTTAATGAAAATCTTTTAATTATTTTAAAATCTACATCAGCAATTTCCGAAATTTTATAAACAGCTATGGTTTTTCCGTTGGCTAGCGAAATCCCAATTGACCTTGGTGCTTCTGTTAAATACATGCCCGGATCTGCGTTGCTGCCATATTGCGAAGGTTTTGGCTCTTTTATTGGTTCCGGTAGCAGCTCACGTTTTATTGCTGTAATCGGTTTATTTACTTTCTTTTTAATTGGTTTTTTAGTTTGTGCAAAGCTTAATGCAGCAATGCAGATCATTAAAAAAAGTAAAGTCGATTTTATTTTCATGATGATGTTTTATCAGCTTGTTTTCTATTTATTCTTGTATTCAAGAAAAGCCTTGTTGCTTATTTTGGGATTTTTTTTGCGTAACAACCTTTACTTAGCCGCTTGCCACTGCATGCTTAGTTTGCCTAAATACTGCGAAAATTGTTGTTTTTGTTCTGGTGTTTGTAGTTTTTGCATCAGTTCTGCCGATTTTTTGTTCCATTCTATAAAAGCATTTTGTTTGGCTGCCATTTCATGCTCGTTTTCATTTTTGTAAGCTGCTTTATATTCTTGCAATAATTTTTCAAAAGCGGCAAAGTGTGCGTCAACTTCTGGTATGCCGAAATCTGGTTTATCCGTAGCCTGAATTTTTTCTATGCCTTTAGCTCTAGCTTCTTCAGATGCTTTCATCAATTCTTCTGTTGTGGTTTTCTTGTTGCCTGTAATCAATAAAATAGCGAAGAACAGCCCAAAAGCGGCAACAGCAATCATCCCAAAAATGTTTGGTTTACCATTTCCGTTTTTCCATTTGGTATACGCCCAATAAACCAAAGCTAAGCCTAAAAATAGCATAGCAACGGCTAAACCTACGTGGCCCAGTAGCTCAAAAACAGGATATAATATTCGGGGAATGTTGTAGCTGTTTTGTGCTTTGAAATAAAATGTACCTTGACTAAAAATGCCGGCTCCGATTAGGGTAATGGCAATGGCTTTTGCTTTTTCGGCAAGGTTTACTGTTTTGTTGTTTTCCATTTGTTTAAATATTAGATGAATGAAGATACATTTCTAGAAAATCAATTTATGCGAAGCTTATTATTCGCTTGTATTTATTAAAGATTTGCTGCTTTAAAATTATTATTCGTAAACTAGATTTTTTGAAATTTTGAATAAACACGTGGCTATGGCGTAAAACTAAAAAGTAATTTATTACGTAAAATTAATGCGGATGACAGTAACTCACACCTTTTCAGTCATCTCGAGCAGAGAGCAGCGAAGTCGAGAGCTTTTTTAAGTTTTTTTACGTTACTTTCAATAAAACCCCATTCAAAGATCCGTCTCCCAATGTTTGGGGACAGGCTACAAGCTCGGGATGATGGTAGTGTTACTATGCCAGAAAGCCAATGGTTAATGGCGGTGCTTTAAAGAAAATCTCGTCTAACAACGAAAATCATAATTGAATACGATTATTTCAAGTTGATATGGCAAATAGAAATTCTTGAGCTTACTACTTTTTCTTTTCGGTTTTAATTAAAACAGATTTCCCATTTTCGATTTTATAGTAAGTGTAATGCATGTAGGGATCATCTTCGTACACTCGTTCTTCTTTTACGATAAACAACTTACCATTTTGCCATTTAAAATATTGGGTTCCTTCATTACCACTGCCATCGGCATCTACAGTTTGGGCTTCTTTTTTAACGGCATCAAAAAATACCACGCCCATATCGTTTAATTGCTTGTTTTGGATAAAGCCACGTTTGGCAGGGTGGTAGATAAAATACCGATAAGCATAATCGCCTTTGGCCAAACCGGGGTAGTAAATAGGAACTTTAAAATCTAAGTAGCCATCAAAATTCAAATCTTGTAATATAATTTCAGCTTCTTTGGTGTACACATCATCAAAATCTACAAAGGCCCAACGCATACTTTTATTCACAAAAACCTTTAACGAAAGCAGATTGAAATAATATTGCGCATCGGCAGGTAAGTAATCTAATTTAACCCGGTTTCTAGTATATTGAAAAACATAGCTAGATGGACTAAATGTCTTTAAATTTTCTCTGGCAGTAAGTTTTACCGTTAACTCTTTTGCGTTTTCGCCAGGTTTTTGCCAATTACCGTTTAAATAAATTTGATCTACATAATTTAACCTAAAGCTGCCCGTTTTTTCATAATGCCCTTTTTTATCATTGTAAACCTCTTCTTGTAAAGTTAGTGTGCCATCTTCTAAAATGCCTTCTAATAAGATTTTTTGCAAACTGCTGTTTTTGGTGTAATAATACTCGCCAGCTACGCTATCCGTTTGTTGGTCTAGCTCTAGTTTCATCTCGATAGGGTAGTTGCCAACTGTTCCCGTAAAATTTATAATCGAAGTAACTTTAGCTTCTTGCGCTTTTACCTCAAAAAAAGACAGTGCTGATAATAGTATGATAAGTATTTTTTTCATTGGTTGTTTAATTATCTAAATCGGTTTTTTTTCTAATGAAAAGCTCATTGTGAGGATGTAAATGTTAATTCATATTTAGCTCTTTGCCGCTGGGCATTTTACTTTTGAGGCATCAAAAGTAACCAAAAATGCTTGTCAATCCCTTAGGTGCCTTTTCACAAACCTACGCTCATCAAAAAAACAGCGGCACTTTGTTTTGTTCGTTAGTGAGAAACAAAAGCTTCTACGGACGCAGACACAAAACCACTGCGTTTAAGGTTTGGCAGTGCCAATTTTTCTTTTGTGCTTCTGTTTTTTTGATTGGGCTGGCACTGGAATTGACGGTCGATCTTGGCATCAAACAGTGATCTTTCAATGCAACTTAGCAAAGTTTCTAAAATACCTACGAACTCTAATAATCGAACCATTCTAAAATATAAGCTTCATTTTTTTGCTCTGCACCTTTATAAAGGTCAATAGGTTTACCATAAAATAACTGCATGGCTTTGGCATCAAATTTTGCCCTACAATCATCTATGGTTAACCTGCAATAAACTTTTACCGGGACTAAAAACTGGCTCTCATTGTTGGCATTATAACCTCCAATGGTTTTCTCATTATCATCAGCGCTAGCAAAATAATATTCGCAACGATTGTAGTTTATAGTTCTGCTCTTGATGTTATTTTCAGACTTTTTATTACCATCAGCACGATAATAATCTGCTAATTTTGAGGGTAACGCAGTTAGTTCGGCAAGAGTTAATGGTATATGCACAATAAAATACAGAAAGTATTTATTCGTATGGTGTTCTACAAAATAACGCCTCCTGTCAGACCATCTGCCTTCATTAAATTTTTCGAGTTCTTTTCGTCTGGCCGTATACTTCGCTTCATCCTCAATAATTTCTTTATTGTGCTTAATCTTTTTAAAAATTTTGGGGTCGAGCTTTTTCGGGTCGATATTTAACACATATTGCGCATTGGTGTAAACAGCCCTGCCTTCTTTATAATAACTGATGTAGGCGTTCCAACGTGGAATACTGCTCATCCAGCTCACATCTATTATTAATGAAGCTAAATCTGCAGGTTTAATGCTGTATTGCTCATCACCTATTTTGGCAATCAAAAAATCTATTCCCTCTTTAAAATCAGGTATAAAATCGCCAACGGGTTTGCGTTGTTTAATTAAACTAAAAGGTTCTACAGGAACTGTGCTTATTTTATCTTCCATTTTAGTGGGTTTTACTTCCTGCCCAATGCAATTAAAAGAGGCAAACAACAAAAAAATGATGGTTATTTTAAATTGCATAAGGTTATTCATCTTTATTCTTTCAGCTTTAGTCTTTAATCTTTAGAGCCCCACCCCAACCCTCCCCAGAAGGGAGGGAGCGCAAAACGCTAAACCTTTTTCCTCAAAGTCTTTTCAGCTTTATTCTTTAGTCTTTGTTCCTTGCTCTTTGCTCTTAAATTGTATACTGTCTACTAATTTTTTCTTCGGGTTTGGCGCTACACAAATAAAGCACTAACAAAAAGAAATATTCTAGAGGTTTCATTAATAGATAAACGGCATTTGATGCTTTAGCTGTAGTAATTTTTCGCGATAGCGGATAACCGTACTTATCGTAAAATCCCCTAATCACTTTGTGCAAACGAGGTGCGTTTTCTTGTATCAATTCTTCAAAAGCATTGGCAATTAACAACTGGCGGTTTACCACAATTTCGTGACCGTGCCTTTTACCCAAGCGTAATGGTTTTACAACTTTGGGCGTTCCGCAAACAGCAACGGTACATAGGTAATGGCCATTATGTTCTAAAAAAGGCGGATGTGTTTTTTGAGAGAATGTCCAAGTGGTGGTTTCGGTAAAAACTTTAGTGATCGAGTTCGCATCTTGTCCGAAGAGGATTAAAATAGCCACCACTACTGCAAAGACTGGCAAAATCATCAGAAAAATCCATAAAGGAAGTGAATTGGTTTGGGCTAGTTTTTGGTTGAGGTAGTTTAAATATTTGCTGCGGTAGTTTTTAGTGGCCGAAAAGGTAATTTCGTTACTTACAATTTTGTTTAAAACTATAATGCTTGTAACGATGTAAAAAAATGGCAAAGGCACAAATAGAAATTCTCCTTTACCATGTAAGGTGTTGCTACCCGTTTGGATAAGGACAGCAAAACTTATAGGCAGGCCAATAATTACAAAAACCACACAGAGTGAAAATAGCAAAGGTGGTAAATTACGGCGCTTGTACCAGAGTTTAATTAGCGCCAACATGGATAGCAGGAAAAATACCAAAAGCGTAGGCAAATGTTTAGCTGCAAATGGCGTGTAACCACCATCAACAACATCAATGGCAGTATAATAATCATCGCCATTAAAAAGCCAAATAAAACTAAACAAACAGGCTGATAAGAAAAATAGACTGATGTAAACGAATTCGCCAAAAACGGTTATTGGCTTTGCGTTTCGCCTAATTTCTTTGTAAAAAAGATAGCCCAAAATAGGGCAAGTAATAAGCAATAAAATGATGGCTGCAATCATTTGCTTATTTCGTTTTCGTTAATTTCATTTGGTATAAATCCACCTCAGAGATATTGTATTTTCCTGTTAGCTGCTTAATCTTACCTGCATCAAAAATCATTTTCGTATTGTTCAAAACCTGATAGCTTCCTTTAGTATTGGTGGTATCTGGTGGTCGGTTGGGGCCTTCAAAACTGCTTTTGTATTCGCAAATCATGTTGATTTTTAGCGGAGATTTTTCATCATTAAACCTCACAGCTATCGTTCTCCTAATCATTCCCTCTGGGAGATTTTTTGCACCACTATAATAATTATCTGTTAGTGCTTGAAACTCGCCATAAAACGGACTACATCTATCTGTTTTGCACCAATCTTTAAAACCATTTTTAACTAAAAAAAGTGTATCTGCCTTTTTGGTAAAGCCCAATTGCCAATCGCTATTTTTTAGCAATGCTGATACATCGAAAGTTTGGTTTATCCTCTTTAAAAAAATCGTATCGATAACTGTTTTCGCTCCTTTTCTTTGTCCACCACCCCATTTACTATATATTAAAACCGCATCATTTACAAAACCTTCTTTTTCTACTGGCTCCCAAACCATTAAGGGTGGCGCTTCCATCACAAACATCTCACTTAGCAAAAAGGCATTATAACGTTGTTCGGGTAATTTAAATCTTCCGTTGTTATCGGTTACAACTTCGCCAACTTTGCAATTGGCAATTGGGTTTTTAGCATAATCTACAATCACGCCAGTAATCTCTGGTCGCCTAAGGCGAGAGATGCAAGATTGCAATGAGAGAAAACTACAACCAAGCAGTATAAAAAAGAGGTGTGTTTTAAACTTTATGTTTTTCATTTTTTAATTGTTGATTTTTTTACTCATTTATCCTGCTAATTCAATCTTTTTAAAATAATTTTTTTTACCATCAAGCACATCAAAAATATAAATCACGTTGTATTCGCCTTCGCTTATCTTTTCGCCGCTTTCATCTAAAGTATTATTGCCATAATTCATATTTAAATATAATGCGGTTTGTTCTTCATAATAATAATCAGCTATCATTTGATAATGCTTCCCATCTGCTATAAACTGGGGTGTTTCTGCATGATGTTTGGTAAATAACTGCGCTGTTTTAATTTTCATGATGGTTTTAACAAAATCAGCGTTGAAAATTATTTGCGAAAATTCATCTAAATACTCTTCATAAAATAAATCAGGATTAACATATTTAGCTTTTCTCTTTGCTATTTCTACATCATTGAATGACAGTAATGAACAAATGCCCGAGTTATCGCCAACAATAGGAAACCTAAAATAACTTTTCAGCTTTGCTTTATCTTTAGCGTAAACTGCTTGTCTAAAATTTTTAAAATCATCAATCCAAGTTTTAACTTCGATATAATTGTTATTTACCTTAGTATTTAGCGTGTCTTTTACAGGATCAAAGGATCGCTTTTCAACGTTATGTTTTGGTTGTTCGATGGTTTTATTTAATTTATTTTTACAGGCATACAATCCGATTAAAAACATTATCATTAAACTAATTTTTTTCATAATTATCTAGGTTTAATCCATTTGTATTAAAAATTAAGCTTTCATTATCTATCGTTATCTCAGCCATTTCTCCATTAGTTCTCGTGACTAAGTGATATTCTTTTTTGTTGATGGTAATTGTAACTCCCTTTTCGCCAACTTTAATGTCTTGGTTTGGCTCGTAGCTCAATTTTTTTAATGCTTTTTTTAGGTTTTCGAGCTGTGTTTTGTTCAGTAAAATGTTCCGTAATTATTCTGTACCTCTGCCTTTTCAATACGATTTAAATTAACAAAATCTGCCAATAGCGTTTCATTTTTAACTTTAGAATTTGCTCCACATGACGAAATGAGTAAAAAAATAGCAACAGGTAGGAAAATAGAATTGATATAATTCATATTAGTTTTATTTAACATCCACTATATATTTTTTGCCAACTAAAGTTGTAAAATTGCAACAGCTCGCAAACCACCAATCGATCACCAATAGAAAATCAATCTTAAATTACTTTGGCTTCTTTTAATTTTCCCTCTATTAGCGTTATGGTTTCTTCGGCATCGGGCATTCCGCCAAAAAAACCTGCCGTTCGCCAAGTTCTTGCTTGCCAGACTACTGCTTTTGTAGCAACATCATATAGGTTAAATAAGTAAGTAACACTTTTTAGATCCATACCTCTAGAACTTAGGTTTGTGATGGTAACTTTAAAAATGTAGGGCTTACCATTTTGTTCGGCAATTTCCCAAACATTTGGTTCAGTTCCTCTATACGCATCTAATTCTATCATCTTTTTGGTAGCGAGTTCCGACATTGTTTTAATCTCTTCGTTTTTTACCATGCCTCTTGCTTTTAAGGCATTATACAAGGGTTCAATAAAATCAGTTCTTTCTGCAGTTGGACTTACCACCGCTTCAGTAAAGGAAACTTTTTCTAGCTCTTCTTCGTGCCAGAATAACGCGTTTTTAATTGGCGATGATATTTTTGCAGATTTAAGAACTTCGAAGTCGGGCTTACCAAAAATGCCCCGGTAAATAGCCCCGCCAATAGCAAAAACAAATACGCCAACAACTAACAGGCCTAATGCAGTTTTTATTTTGTCTTTCATCTGATTTTTGTGTTTGTAATGCGTTTAGACATTTATTTTTGTGTTGAAAATTACCTCCATATAACATAATCATAATTTCAAATCATGAATTTAAAACCATAGCGTTAAACTGGTTTTTTCATCATTTCTGGTATTTTCCATTTTGGCTTTGGTTCACTCATTTTAATTTCTCTATCTAATTTTGGGTTATAGGCTAAAATTTCGGGATACTCATTATTGCGAATTTTAGTAACGATTTCTGTTGCCAATGAACTTGTTTCAAACCAAATATTTCTAAATGTTTTTAGCCGCCAAAAGAGCATAAGTGCTATTCCCTTGTCGCATAATGGGTGTTTTAGAATTAATTCAGCTCTATTATCAAGCTGATACTTCACAAAAGAGGCAACGTTATAAAGCTCTATTGGTGTGTCGCAACGTTTGATTTTATTTTCCAAAGTTTCTCCAAACCAATTGTCTACTTCACTTTTTTCTAAATAAATATAGGTTTCTTCTCCATTTGTTGCTTGTTTCATAAATTCAGGAACTTGTTGTTCTGCCTCTATGTGAACTGTTGGGTCAAAATGAATATCAGTTTTTTTATAAAAACCGTTTTTGAAATTATTCAACACTGTTTTAATTAGCTGAAATATTTCATTTTCGTCTCCAACATAATCGCCGTCTATGTTTTCAGTTAGATTATATTTTTGATACTCTTTTGGTTGTGATAACCAAAAAAGTTCTAAAGCAGTCGCTTCACTGCAAATACTGCTTTCAGCAATCCAATGTAATATTTTTACTCCACCGTCCCAATTATGATTTTCTGCTAGATATTGAAGTTCATAGGGCGATGTTAATAACTCAAACTTTGTCTTATCAAGCTCATTTTCGTCAAGTCCTTCATAGAAATTGTCGTCGATAAGTTTCTTCTGCTCTTGTGTTAATGCTGTCATTGTAGTAAGCGATTTAGATAATTAATTTAAGTAATAAGCGCTATCTATAAGCTGGATTGCAATGCATTGTGTTTGTTAAAGCTTCATGATTTCTTTGGTTTCGGCCAACAATTGCTCAAGGCTTGCCGCCTTGTTTAGTTTTGCAAATTCTAGGGTTTCTAGCTTGCCATCTTTTACAAATTCTATGGACAAAGAAACACCGCTTTTAATGAAATTTGTACGGTGCTGGGTGGTTATAAACCTTTTAATTTCGCTAAATTGAAACTGCTTTTTGTTTAAGCTGCCATAAATAGAAGTGGTGATAGTTTTTTGTGCCACATCTATTGCCGCACATTTCCCCAACTCAATTAAGCAAAGGATAAGTGGAAATAACGGTACAATTTTATATAGCGTGCTATCTTTTGTTTGGGGTGCAAAAAAGAGAAAGTAAATTTCCAAAGCTATAAATACGATTAAACCAATAATTGAAGCCATTTTGCTCGTTTTTAAAACGTAAGTTGTTCCTTCTGCTTTGTAAAATTTTGTTGTCATAGGTAGGGTAGGGTGCTAGTTAATTATCGGTTAATTCCAACTCATCTAAAGTTGCTTTTTGTTCTTTAAGGGCTTTAATCTCTTCGTTTAATTTTTTAATCTCTGCATCAAAATAGGCGGCATCTTGCTTTGGCCTTTCAATAGTACCATCCGTTTTGGTAGTTATTTTAGTGGCGTATGCTTTAATTACCAAATCGTAAGGAGCAAAATCGTTTATTGGGTATTTTGCCGTTTTCCATAAGTTAGAATGTTCCCTGGCCTCTGATAGTAAAGGTTCGTGGTGCTGATAAGTTTCATTTGGTTTAATGGCGTAATCGTCATTCCAAGTACCACCTTGTCCTTGTGCTGCAATTCTTTCACCTGTTTTTTTAGAGAAAATTTCGATGTTGAACATATACTCACCCATCAAACTTTCTGCAGACGTATTGGTAAAAACTAAATCTAAATAAGGTTGCTTCTCATCAAAACCTTCATCTTCACTAATCGAAACTTTCGTTAATTTAAAAGCATCTAACTTTTTAGCAATGGCTTCCGCCTTTACTTTTTCTTTCTGCAAACTATCTATCTCGGCTGTTGCAGTTGCAACTTTTTCATCTCTATCTGCTTTTAAAAAATCTTCCGCATAGCTGATGATTGCGCTGTAGCTTTTGCCATCAATCATTTCCATTACCATTTTATCGAACGATTTGCCTTCGTATTTTTCTGGCGCATTCCATTTCTCTTTCATCGCTTTTAGCATTATTACACGCAAAGCTTTTTCGAGGTTCTCTTTTTCTGCTTTGTCTAGTTTTTCTTCCATTTTGGCTTTAGAGGTTTTAAAAGACTGTTCGTCTGTACCAGAAATGGTTGGGCCGCAAGCAGCAAGTAGGAGCATACAGATAGAAATAATGAGTAATGAGTTGATGTTTTTCATTTTGATAATCTATTAAATAAGGTTTTTTTATAGAGAGGTATGAAATTACCTTAAATCGGTAGCTATTTTTGCCTGCAACAGATGGTCGATGGTTTCATACCTCGCTATAACGGAACTATATCTGTAGTTAACGTTCAGATTTTATTTTGCCTTATCAATCCTGGTATCGGCAGCGCCACCATAATAAACCGTTCTGCCATCCATAGTGGTTGGGCTTCTGTCTACTTGTAAATCCATCGTAAACGAAACCTCCATTTTGTCGGTGTGTTTTAACGGCTTTCCTTCGTTATCGTAAAAAACTACATCGGCCATGGTAAAAGTTGTTGGTGCATCAAACTCGTTTTTGCCTTTACCATTTGGGATAGGGAGCGAGGCAATCAGTTTTCCTTGTCCTTCTGGTTGTTCGTAAAATTTAATGTAGGGCAATTGGCTATCGTTGGCCATTGGGCCCTTTACCTCAATATCGCCATCAATAAAAGGATAGCCCACAATAGCGAAACGTTTGCCATTGTTTTCTTTATCTTCACTTAACGTATTGTATTTTTCTATACTTACTAAAGTTCCTTTTTCTTTGTTTTTTGTACAAGCAACCAGCATAGCTGATGCAATTGCGATAAATAGCATTTTTTTCATTTTGTTTTTCGTTGATTTAAAGACTTATTTAAATTATGTGTAGAATTATTAGTTTTTAAAAACCTTAGTAAAGTTTTAGCCTAGTAAAGTCGTTACCTTTAGGTTTGCATAGCTATCGCCCAATTTTTTCAAGAAATCATTAGCGATAATAATCTCTTGTACGTTCTTTTGTGCATTTAGCGAAAAAGCACTTGCACCAGCATTGGCATAGGTAAACAATAAGGCCGAGAACATAACCAGTTCAATTGCACCTCCATCTGTTGCCAAAGCAATTTTATAAGCTTTAACGTTGTCGCCTTTTTGTTTGGCAAAAGCCTTTATCATACCCTCTAAAGGCAATTCGGTAATGGTAGAGGCCTGTAAGCGTGCAGCATCAAATACTAAGTGATTTGATATTTCTCCTTCTGTATCGGTATCTAATAAATGTAAATCGGCACCGCTTAAAATTAAATACTTGGGTGTTTGCACGGTATGAAACTTAACCGTACCCAGTGTGGCCATGCCTTTTAAGCCGTCCTTAATGCCATCTTTAATAGAGTCTTTGGTAGAATAATCTATATTGGCATAATTAAAAGCATCAATAGTTTTGCCTTCCATTTGTTTGGCTATAAAAGCAAGTTCTCCATTTAAGAAGTTGTTTTTGTAAATGTCGGCATTACGCATTTCGGCTTTAAAGTCGGTGTTTTGAAACAGCTCTTTCTGTTTTTTCTTTTTTAAATGCATAAAATAGAAGATACCACCATAAATGGCACCCATGCCAATAATAATCATGATTACTGTACTACTCATTTTTCGTTTTTTTTAGATAAATATTAATTAAACTTGTTTAGGTGTTATTTTTCTTTTTTCGCCCGGAATACTGCCCCAAATAAGCAAGGCTACAAATAGTAAAACCATTATTTTACATCCATATCGGGTGTAAAATGGTAAGCCAATAATGTCAGTTTCATTTATTTTTTGTGCAGCCAAAATATTTTTCAGCTCATTTTCTGGAATGTTAAAATAAGTTTCGCTTTGTTTGTCGTAAGCTACCAATATGGGTTCTTGTGTAATGTACAAAGGCAAAATATAGGCAATGTTAAATTCGGTGTGTAGTGTTGCCAAGTCTACATAATTGCCATTATCAAGCTTAAAATCAGCTGTGTTTGGCAAATCGTAAACTTTGTTTAATACCTGTCGCTCGCCAAAAGGAATTTTAAGTTTAGCCGATACCAAATTTGAGGCTGTTGCTAAGATAGTTAGGCTTAAAATGATTTTTTTCATGGCTTATGCGCTGCTTTTTAAGATAGTTTTTATTGCCTCATTATTTTATTGCTGCGCTTTCTTAAAAACGGCTTCGCTCACTTTCTCTCCAGCTAAATAATAATGCGTAAAAAGCACAGTGCCATCAGGCTTGTACATGTGTGCCACGCCATGGCGTTTGCCATTTACAAATTCGGCATCCATGGTCTTTTTACCTAGGGCGTAGGTAGTAGATAAGCCGTGTTGCAGATCGTTTTTGTAATTGGTTTCGGTTATCAGTTGGCCGTCGTTATAAACGCGGTACACGCCATTTCGCTTATCATCAGCGTAATTTGCCTCTAGTGTTAACTTCCCATCAAAACCATAATTTTTCGACGTACCATTTTTCAAATCGTTTTCGTAAAAAGTAGCTGTAGTAAGTCTATCGCCAGAGAAAGTTTGCGATAGGCCATGCTTTTTATCGGCCTTGTAAACCGATTTATTAATGAGTTTGCCACCACTAAACATTTCGCTTAGCCCATTTTTCTTGCCATTTTTATACTCCTGACGCAACCAAACTTTACCTTCGCTATCGTAATTTTCTTTTAAACCATTGCGTACACCGCGTTTGTAAACCAATTTGCACTCCAAGCGGCCGCCGTTGGTGTACCAAAAAGCATCTCCGGTAATCATTCCGTTTTTAATGGTGTACAGGGCATAGCTTTGCTCATCCAGCGGAATTTTGTATTGCCCGTTAAGGTATTTGCCGTTCAGGCTCAACATCAAATCGCTGCTATCTGCGGTATAGGTTTTTACTAAATGTTTCCACTGTATTTCTTCTGGTATTTGGGCGTAAAGCGAGGTAGCGCAGCACGTAAACATTAAAATAGTGGCAAACTTGTAACTGTTTTTCATAGGTTTTTGTAGGGTCTTATGCTTTTAATGTGTAGCCATATTTGTATTTAATTGAGGTTTTCCTCACTAAAAATAAATATTAGGTTTCTTATAAAAACTGTATTTTATTATTCGCTGGGGTTTATTAATTATTCGCCAGTAATCAGTTTATATCCGTAAAAATCGAATGCTTGTTTTTTATTTTTTTGAAGCGCAAGATCTGTTCACAAAATAAAGTTTAGTCCCGTTTTTCGCTTTACTTCGTGCCCGCTACAACCGGGGCTAAGTGGCCAATAACGTTTTTCATTTTTGCGGTTTGCAGGGTGCTCAAACCCTTGTTCATAAACCTGTATTGCAATGAAAATCTTCCAGTTTTTCATCGGGAACTGCAATGTAAAGCGGAACAAACGTTGCCATTAGCCATAAACTTTCATTTTCTAATTTCCTTTTTTATAATCTATGTAGCCATTTTTCTCTTGATATTCCCACAGTTCTGTGTTTTTTTGGATGTAGCGAGAGGGCGTATCAATGTAATTTGCTTTACCATCGAAACCATTTTTGTAAACCGTTTTTAAACTATCGCTTAAATTTTCGAAAGCATGTGCAAAATACGCTTCCGCTGTTAGCGTTTTTTCGTAGTACAAATCATCTTTGGTAGGTGTAACAGGTTTTAATTTAGCTCGCAATACCTCTTTTTCTAAATAAATGCCTCTTAGCCAAACAATAACATGGCCGTTGTCTGCTACTCCAATTACGAAACTCAAGCCTTTCTTAAGTCCGGCATATTCCGAAAGTCTTAAAAACTGATTGTTTTTTTCGGCAGACTTAAATACGTCCAGCATTTCTTGTTGAGGCAAATTCAAGGTATCAGCATAGAAATTTCGATCGCGATAGGAAAAATATTTTAAAACCAATTGCTGGGGCAACCTTGCCGAACGGGCATGGTTTGTAGTGCCATAATTTACTCCCCAAGTAGTGGTAAAGTTATTTACATCTTCATAGTCTGCACTTTCAAAATCATCGTTTGGTAGCAAAAAATAAGCTTCTCTAATGTGTACAGGGAAAGTTTCTGGTGCATTTACCGCTACCGAATAATTGTATCGCTCCCAGCTTTTGTAGCTTATTTTTCTATAAATAATGCCTACAACAAGCAGCACAGCTAAGCCAATATAAAATTTGTTGAGCTTGTTAACTTTCATGGGCATTAGTTTTTTAAAAGCTGCTGCCAGCCCCGCTGCGTACCAAAGCAAGCCAATAAAACCTAACGAAATAATGAGCAAAACACCAAATAACCATTTTGCCCATCGGTAACCTTTGCCATGGTAGGTAATGGCATAACCGCCCAATAAAATGGTTGCCGAAATAACCAAAACCATCAAAAATGCAATGCCATCTGGGTCATTAGCTGCGGTTATGTTACTAGCTAAAATTAGCGTTAATAAGATGTTTAATGCAATTAACCCCAGCGACAAATTGCTGTTTTTCTGTTTATCTACCTCAGAATTTTCCATAGCTATAGTTTTTCCTGCTTAATTAAAGCGGCCAGCATTAAATCAAATTTCTCGGTTTTACCGCCACAACCATTATAAACAACCTTGCCATTTGGGTCTATTATTATTTTTGCTGGTGTACAAAAAATATTGTGTTCTACTTTTTTGTTTTTATTTGGTGCTTGCGTGTTATCTATTTGCGGAAAACTGAATTTTGCACTGTCTACTTGTTTTTTCAGTTGGGCATCGTTATCACAAAAGCCATCAATTATGGCTACCATTGGTATTTTCTCTCCATATAATTGATGTGTGTTTTTTAGTTCGGCAACCATATCGTAACTTTCGCTTTTGGTTAAATAGCTGTTGTTATAAGCAAAAAGCACCCAGTATTTGCCTTTATAATCTTCCGAATTAATTGTGCTTCCATCTATTGCTTTTGCGCTAAAGGCTTTGGGCGTTGCGTTTTGAAAAAAATCTATTTGTTTGGCTCTTATTTCTGCTAATTCTTCTGCCAAAGTTTTTTCTTGCGGCGCTTGGCTACAGGCTGTCATCATCAGAGGTATTAGTAACAAAAAAATAAAGTTCACTTTATCCATGACGGTTATTTTAGCAATCGAAATTTTCATAATGTGTTACTTCTAAACGTTTTTCAAGTTCTTCTTTTTCTTTTTCAGAAATACTTTGCTTACTGAGTGTTACTTTCAGTTGTTTGGTGGCGTCTGGGCTAATCCAAATTCCGTTTAAACTGTTTTGTGATTTTTTTAAAACTAACACGCCCGTAAATCTAATTTCGGTAAAGCAAAAATTTCCCTTTTCGTTGGTTTGTACCTGAAGTTCTATCCAGTTTTTGCCCTTTCCATATTGATACATTGCAGTATAGGTGTCGCTTCCGCCACATTCATTTGCAAATTGCTTTAAGTAAAATCTTACGGGCCGGTTGTTAATAGTGCCTTGGTAGAAGTATTCTTTATTTTCTTGTGCCGTAACATTTGCTATTCCAACAGTAAAAAAAGATAGCGTTAAAAGTAGTAGACGAGCCAGATTTTTTGAAATTGTCATTGTTTAGCCTTTAGGAATTGATATCTAAATTAAGTATAACCAGCAAAATAGTTTTTAAAGATTATGATCTGCATTAAACAAGTAGTTATTTGTAGCTTTTGGCTTATTAATCGCTTTCAAATATTTGGTTACACTGCTTTAATTGGAAGGATTATGCTAACCGTAGTCCCTTTATTTTCTTCGCTTTGTATTTCAATGCTTGCAGTTTCGCCGCTTTGTTTGGCGAGTATTGCCAAACGTTCTTTGCTTATAGCTGTAGCCAGCGATTTATGGTTTTTGATGGCTATCTCCTTGGCAAATCCTTTACCATTATCGGCAATGGTAACCAACAGGATTTCATCTTTTATATCGAAATTTATGTTGATCATGCCTTCTTTACCATTCGGATTTATGCCGTGTATAATGGCATTTTCTACAAAAGGTTGCATTAACATGGGTGGCACCATTACGCTCTCGGCATCATGCGCTTGGTCTATATTAATTTGATAATCAAATGCGTCGTCGTAGCGCATTTGTTGTAAGCTAAGATAGTTTTGCAGGGTTTCTATTTCTTCGCTCAGTTTTACATAGCTTTCTCTCGATAGCTGCAAGCTGCTGCGCAATAACCGCCCAAATTGCTGTAAGTATTTTAAGGCCTTGTCATTTTGGTTAAAACGAATAAAGCTTTGCAGAGCAGATAAGGTATTAAAAATAAAATGAGGCTCTATTTGGGTGCGTAATAAACGCTGCTCTAGTTGTATGCGTTCGGTTTCGCTTTTTAAGCGGCGTTGTTTTTGTATGAAGTACAGTAAAAGTGCTATCGTAATGGTTAAAAGCAAACCTAAGGTACTTATGGCAAGCCAAAGCCGATTACTTTGTAGTTTTGCATTTGATAAAGCTACCGTTTGGTTTAAGGTATAGATAGATTTATCTTTCGCTTTTAATTGCACAATGGCGCCCATTTCGGCCAGGGCACGAGCGTTTTCTAATTCGTATACAAATTTGGTGCGTGCCAATACAATATCATACTGTTTTAGCGCTTGCGGATATTTTTTTGAAGCAATGTAATAATTGGCCAAATTTTGGTCGTACATGATCAGGTTCTCATCATCTACCTTATTGCCGTAGGTTTTAATAAATTCTTGGCACTTATTAAGGTAAAAATTGGCGCTATCTAATTGTTTTTTGTTGATAAAGATACCCGCCAAATCGTTATAGCTGCTGTACAAATTACCAGTTAAAACGCTCTCTGCATTTTTGCTATTTTCAATTGCGTCTTTTAAATCTAAGGTTAATCTTTTTCTGTTGTAAAACAACGCCGAATCGGGTTCGTTAATGAGAGAGAAATAGGTAACTTTCCTATCGCAAATAAATTTTGCGTTAAGTTGCTCTGGATGCTGTTGATACAGCTGCTCCATTTTTTCGATGTAGCTATACAAAGAATCGGCACTGCCGTTTGCACGGTAAAAGCAGGTTGCCATTTGACTGTATGCCCTAAATTTTTCTTTGATAGGCGTGGGTAACTGCGGCAACAGAGCCATCGCTTTGCGGTTAAAATTAAACGCGTTATTAAACTGCCGTAACTGTAAGCTAGATTGTGCTGCGGCAAAAAAAACAGTTATTTTTTGTTTGGCCGTAAGGTTTATCGAAGTATCTGCCAAAAGCATTTGAGCAGCAGTATTGTAATAGTAGTTTTCTTGATGTATTTTTTGCTCCATGAGCGCCAAATTGCCCAAACCCGAATAAAGTTGCACTTGATCATCTGTATAACCTTTTCTATTGCCCATCAATTCCCAAGCTTTTTGCAAATGGTATTTTAGCGAGTCTAGCTCGTTCATGCCATAAAAAACACCAGCAATGTTATAATGTACCTTAGAGCGCAAAACTGAATCTGCTTTAACCTGTTTGTTCTTTAATTTCGTATTCCAATAGTTTAATCTTACCTGTAAATCTGGGTTTTCTTTGAGCTTTTCGCTGGCTGCTTTAAAACTTAATAGTAAGCTTTGGGTATGGGTTGCTACAGGTTTTTCTTTACAAGCGTATAACATTACCAAACACAGCACTATCAAATAAATCAATCGCTGTTTCATTGTACATTGGTGTTAATTTGCTGTATAATAAGTTCTCTTCTCCTGTTCGAAACCGGAATTTCAGTTTTGTCTTTTAAGATTAGCGTTCCAGATTTTAAAAATTTATCTACACACTTAATATTAACCAAATAAGATTGATGCGGTCTTAAAAACCATTGCTCTGGCAATAGCTCGTCGTAATATTTTAATGGCTTTGAGATAATTAATTTCCTTTCTTCTGATAGGTAAAAAGTAGTATAGCTGCCCTCGCTTTGGCAGTATATGATTTCTTTAAGCTGCAAAACTTGTAAAAACTCTAGGGTATGTAGCACTAGGCGGTTCTCTAGGGTATTTTCTTGTTGTTGTAATTGTGTATTGATCACAGCAAGTTGCGCCGCTTGATGCTGTTGATGGCCTACATTTGCTTTATAAATTCTATCAAGTGCAAGCTTAAGCTCGTATTCATCTAAAGGTTTTAGAAGGTAGTCTATTGCACCGTATTTGATGGCTTTAACTGCAAAATCATTGTACGCCGTAATAAATATAATTTTAAAATTAATTTCTGTCAGCTTGTTCAAAATGTCAAAGGCGGTACCATCGGTAAGCTGTATATCCATTAAAACCAACTCTGGGTTGGTGGCTTTAATCAGTACCAATGCCTCGGCAACATTGGTGGCCGCCCCAATAAAGTTGCAATTGGTTTCACTTTGTACCAACCACTCTATTTCTTTGCGTACAGCGGGTTCGTCCTCAATAATTAAGGTTCTTAACATTTGGTTAAATTATTTTGATCAACTTACAATAGCTAAAACTTAGATCAGCTATTTCCTAATTTTTTACCTAAAAAAGCTGATCTTTAAATTCGTCCCAAGGCTTGGTGGTGCTTTCTAAGTATGTATCTAGCTGCTGTTGCTCTTCTTTCGATAAGCTTTCCTTAAAATCAAGTCCCTTTAGTAGCCAATCTGAATAAGCTTTGCTTAAATCGTAACTTTTTTCTTTGTCTTTTGAAGCAGCGGCAGAACCAAGGTCATTAAATAGTGGTTCAAAAGATTTTAAATGCTCGTTAAGTTTTTGGTTGCTAAATTTGGGTGCTACCAAACCAGTTTTCGAATAATAGTTAACCGCTGTGGTGTTAGACGAGTTGGTACAAGAAAAGAGTAGGGCTATTAGTGAAAATAGGAATAGAAATTTTATATGTTTCATAGCTTGTTGATATTGGTTTTTCTAACAATTAAAATAATTGCTGTTGCAAAACCAATACCGATACACATATAGGTTGTAGGTATTGAGGTAGAATAAGCTATTTAGCTAGAAGCACATTTTGCTGCAAACCTAAATGGGGCATAATTTTCTTTAATTTGCCCAATTGAGTAAAATGCTTACGGTAAAGTTGCCCCTTGTTTATTAGGCGATTGTAAGTTGGCACTATAACATCACAGGTAACTTAATAGAGAAAACACTCCCTTTGCTGAGAGTAGAAGTTGCTACTATTTCGCCACCTAATTTATTAACCATTTCTTTAACTAGGTATAAGCCTATGCCGCTGCCCTTATTGTGGTGGGTGGTAACGTAAAACATATCAAATATTTTTCCCAAATGCTCCTCGGCTATACCCAAACCGTTATCCTCAAAATTAATTTGTAAAAAACCTTCTGTTAAATCTGCCGATATGTGAATGAAACGATTGGCTTTGTTAGGGTCGGCATATTTTAGGGCATTAGAAATTAAGTTGCGTGAAATAATATCTAACCTAAAACTATCTATTTTGGTAACGATTGGCTGTATGTTGTATTTTATCTCTAGGTCAAAATCTTGGCCGTGTTTCAAATCGTTTACTACGCTCTCAAAAAAAGTAAATAAGTTGATTTCTTGAATTTCGATGTCTAGGCGCTTGTTTTTAGATAATTGGATAATTTTTAAGATGAAATCATCTTGTCTGGATAAAATTTGAGACATTAACCTGAAATATAAACTACGTTCTTGTTCCGAATTTTCTTTTTCGGCTAAAGCAATTATTCCCTTTAAAGATGTGATAGGGCTTCTTAAATCATGAGATACACTATGGGTAAATAGGTCTAGTTCCTCATTAATTTTTAATAGCGCATTATTTTGTGCCATGGTGTTTTTTTGTAAAATAGATAAACGATTGATGTATTTGATAGAGATGATGATAATGCAGAGAAAGACAGAAATTGCAATCGACGTATTAATAGTAAGCACCGTTTTGTTTACAAGCTTACTGCTTTCGGTTAGCGCATGATCAAATTCATTTCCTTTTTTGGTAATAAGCTTACAGGTTTTGTCAATTTTGTCGGCAAGTTCTTCTTTCTCCATTAAAGAAAGCAAGATGTTGCTTTTTTGTTTTTGATGTAACAATTCTCCTTGTTTTTCGAGGTCTATAATGAGCAGATCTGCCGCTTTCCACAATTCTACCGCTTTTTGAAAATGGGGTAACGATTTAAAATTTTTGTAAACCCAAATAATGTTATCTAAATCGTCTGGTATGTTCTTACCTAATAGCAAATGTTTTTTTATTACTTCATGGCTTGCATTTTTATCTAAAGCAAGTCTTGCCAAACTGTCGTTTACGGGAACTTGAAGTTGGGTTAAGAAATGTTGATAGTGTTGAGGGTTGCCAGTAAAAACATAATTGGTAAGATGCCTAGAAGCTTCTTGTTGAGCTTTCATATAAACAGATTCGCCAGAAGTGAAAGCCCTAATGCCATCTATAGCCTTTAATCCGTAATGATTTAGTGTGATAATTAATGCGATAGCAGCAAAAACGCAGATGGTATAGTTGTATACAACAATTTTTGTTTGTTTGGTAAGTTTATTCATTGAGCGTAGATGGTAAACAGGTTGATTGTTAATTTATTAAAGGTATAAAAAAGTAATCTGATTACACCTAAAAGTTGTAAAAGAAACTTTGCAGGTTACTGGTGGCAATGTTTTACCATATTTTATTCTGTTTGTTGAGTGGTCTTTATTTTAACTTTTGACTTTATTTTTGATGATTTTATTGAAGAGCCTGCTCCGTTTACTAAATAAAAATTGGACTTAACAAATGTTAGCTTCGTACTTATCGAACCCTAAAGACGGAGGTTAAAATATTTAAGAGCTAGTGTAGCGGTTAGCGTAATATTGGCGTAGTAGTAATAAAACCATAAAAGCTATGAAAACAAGATCATTAACAATTTGCTTAATAATTATTGCCCTGATATTTAATTCTTGCAGAAAAGATAAAAATAGAAATATTGAAGAAATAGGCTATGGCACTTCTTTTGGAATGTGTGTTGGTTATTGTTTAAATCAGGTTGCAATTATTAATAACGGTAGCATTGACTTTACAAAAAGAGCTAATGGTATTAATCCAAGTGTAAAAACCTGCACTAAAGCTATTGCTGAAAACGAAATAAACGCATTGAAAGCTTTAGTTAATGTAGCTGAATTTAATAAATTGCCCGAAATAATTGGCTGTCCGGATTGTGCAGATGGCGGTGCAGAATGGATTTCAATGAAAGTAGATGGGAAAGTGAAAAAGGTTACTTATGAATATGGTAAAGCACCTGATGCTTTAAAAAATTTAGCGCTAAAATTGAAAGAAATTAAAGACGGGTTTGCAGATTGTAATTAGGCGCTTAGTGATTTGCTTTGAAGCCGAAAGATTGAATTTGTGAAGTTAGATCAAATGCGTTGTTTTTTGCCTACTCTTAGGATTCTGTAACTCCGAGTTCTATAATTAGCGCTGTTGGAAACCTGCATATTTGTTGGCGGGGACGCCAACAAAGGCGTATCAAGCGTTGGCGTCTCCGCCAACGTTGCGGGCTAATTTATTGAATACTCCACTCTGCTCTTTGGGACGGGACTACCCAAAGCCAAGTGTTGCCGCAATTGCTTTTCAAATAAAAACACTTCTTATTTTAACCTAAAACCATTTTTAGGGTAAGCTACTTTTAACTCTGAAAATATTTAGCGTAACCTCTTGATAGTTAAAAGAAATTGTTCTACTTTTGCAGTCCCTTAATGTGGGCTAGTTGTAAACTGCTAACTGCAAGGAAATTAAATAAATATTTGAAACAAAAAGCAAGAAATGCCAACCATTCAACAATTAGTTAGAAAAGGTAGAGTAGCACTGGAGTTTAAGAGTAAATCTCCAGCGTTGGACAGTTGTCCACAGCGAAGAGGCGTATGTACACGTGTATATACTACTACCCCTAAGAAACCAAACTCTGCAATGCGTAAAGTTGCCCGTGTACGTTTAACCAATGGTAAAGAGGTGAATGCCTACATTCCAGGAGAAGGTCACAACTTACAAGAGCACTCGATCGTTTTGATCCGTGGTGGTCGTGTTAAAGATTTACCAGGTGTACGTTACCACATCATCCGTGGTGCATTAGATACATCAGGTGTAGCTGGTCGTAACCAACGTCGTAGTAAATATGGTACTAAGCGTCCTAAACCAGGGCAAGCAGCTGCAGCACCAGCAAAAGGTAAAAAGAAATAATTAGGAGGAAACAGAAATGAGAAAGTCAAAACCAAAGAAAAGAATTATTCTTCCTGATCCTAAATTTAATGATGTTCAGGTTACCAGATTTGTAAACAACATGATGTTTGATGGTAAAAAATCTATCGCTTACTCTATTTTTTATGATGCTGTAGAATTAGCAGAGAAAAAAGCAGGCGAAAACGGATTAGAAATCTTCAAACGTGCTTTAGCAAATATCAGCCCTGCTGTAGAGGTTAAATCTCGTCGTGTGGGTGGTGCAAACTTCCAAGTGCCTACAGAAGTACGTCCAGAGCGTAAAATTGCTTTAGGTATGAAATGGTTAATCAACTACTCGCGTAAGCGTGGTGGAAAAAACCATGAAAGAAAAATTAGCTGGCGAAATGGTAGCAGCAGCTAAAGGCGAAGGTGCAGCAGTTAAGAAAAAAGAGGATACGCACAAAATGGCTGAGGCTAACAAAGCGTTCTCGCACTTCAGATTCTAAAAAGAAAATGATTGAATGATTAAATTTTGAATGATTAAATGGGCTTAATGCTTATTTAATCATTTTCTCATTTAGTCATTCGTTAATTCACAAATATGTCAAGAGATTTAAAATTTACTAGAAATATTGGTATCGCTGCTCACATCGATGCTGGTAAGACTACAACTACCGAGCGTATTCTTTATTACGCAGGTGTTAACCACAAAATTGGTGAGGTACACGAAGGTGCATCTACCATGGACTGGATGGTACAAGAAGCTGAACGTGGGATAACCATCACGTCTGCAGCTACAACTGTATTCTGGCCTTACCGTGGTAACAAATACCAAGTTAACGTTATTGATACTCCAGGACACGTGGATTTTACCGTAGAGGTAAACCGTTCGTTACGTGTATTAGATGGATTAGTTTTCTTATTTTCTGCAGTTGATGGTGTTGAGCCTCAATCTGAAACTAACTGGAGACTAGCTAATAACTACGCAGTTCCTCGTATTGGTTTCGTAAACAAAATGGACCGTTCTGGTGCCGATTTCCTTAAAGTTGTAAAACAAGTTAAGGATATGTTAGGTTCTCACGCTGTGCCATTGCAGTTACCAATTGGTTCTGAAGATAGCTTTAAAGGCGTGGTTGATTTAATCAACAACCGTGGTATTGTTTGGAATGAGCATGATAAAGGGATGACCTTTACTGAAGTGCCAATTCCTGATGATATGGTTGACGAAGTTGCACAATGGAGAGAGAATTTATTAGAAGCAGTAGCTGATTATGACGAGACTTTGATGGAGAAATTCTTCGAAGATCCTAATTCAATTACTGAGCGTGAAATTCTTGATGCTTTACGTGCGGCTACTTTAGATGCTAAAATTGTTCCTATGGTTTGTGGTTCATCTTTCAAAAACAAAGGTGTACAAACCATGTTAGATTTAGTGATGGAATTATTGCCGTCGCCAATGGATGTTGAAGGCATTACTGGTACTAACCCAGAAACAGGCGAAGAGGTAACTCGTAAACCAGATATTAAAGAGCCTTTTTCTGCATTAGCATTTAAAATTGCAACCGATCCTTTCGTAGGTCGTTTGTGTTTTATCCGTGTTTACTCAGGTAACTTAGAAGCTGGTTCTTACGTTTACAATGCTCGTTCAGAAAACAAAGAGCGTATTTCTCGTATCTTCCAAATGCACGCTAACAAGCAAAACCCAATTCCTAACGTAGGTGCTGGTGATATTGCTGCGGTAGTAGGCTTTAAAGATATCAAAACTGGAGATACCCTTTGCGAAGAGAAAAATCCAATTATTTTGGAATCGATGAACTTCCCTGATCCAGTTATCGGTTTAGCTATTGAGCCTAAAACTCAAGCTGACGTAGATAAATTAGGTATTGCTTTAGGTAAATTAGCTGAAGAAGATCCAACCTTTAGAGTAGAGACTGATCAAGAAACTGGTCAAACTGTAATCTCTGGTATGGGTGAGCTTCACTTAGATATTTTAATTGACCGTTTAAAACGTGAATTTAAAGTAGAGGTTAACCAAGGTGCGCCTCAAGTAGCATATAAAGAGGCTATCTTCGGTACTGCAGAGCACCGTGAGGTTTATAAAAAACAATCAGGTGGTCGTGGTAAATTCGCGGATATCAAAGTTGTTATTTCACCAATTGATTCTGATTTCGAAAAAGGTGGTTTACAATTCGTAAACGAAATTACAGGTGGTGCAATTCCACGTGAGTTTATCCCTTCGGTAGAGAAAGGTTTCGCTTCGGCAATGACCAATGGTGTGTTAGCTGGTTATCCGCTTCCAGATATGAAAGTACGTTTGATTGATGGTTCATTCCACGCAGTCGATTCAGATGCTTTATCATTCGAGCTTGCCGCTCGTATGGCCTATCGTGAGGCGTTGCCTAAGTGTAAGCCAACGTTGATGGAGCCTATCATGAAAATCGAGATCTTAACCCCAGAAGAAAACATGGGTGACGTAATCGGTGACATGAACCGTCGTCGTGGTCAGTTACAAGGTATGGACACGCGTAATGGTGCTCAAGTAATCAAAGCATTAGTACCACTTTCTGAGATGTTCGGTTATGTAACTCAGTTGCGTACCATCACTTCGGGTCGTGCAACGTCTACAATGGAATTTGATCACTACGAAGCAGCGCCTAAAAACGTACAAGACGAAATCGTTGCTAAATCAAAAGGCAGAGTGAAGTCTGAAGATTAGTTAAGATAAAGGATAAAGGAACAAGGATCAAAGACCAATATGCCTAAGCATCAAATCTTTTATCCTTGCTCTTTGTTCTTTAATCCAAAAATAAATCCGACACTTGTTATTAATAGCTCTAACAGGTTGTCATAATTAAAAATAAAATGAGCCAAAGAATTAGAATTAAATTAAAATCTTACGATTACAACTTGGTAGATAAATCTGCTGAGAAAATCGTAAAAACTGTAAAGCCTACAGGCGCAGTAGTTAGCGGACCAATTCCGTTGCCAACAGAGAAAAAAATCTTCACTGTATTGCGTTCACCGCACGTAAACAAAAAAGCTCGTGAGCAGTTTCAATTGTGTGCTTATAAACGTCTTTTAGATATTTATAGCTCAAACTCAAAAACAGTTGATGCTTTAATGAAGCTTGAATTACCTAGTGGTGTTGAAGTAGAAATCAAAGTTTAATGATTTTAATATCACATTGAAAAAGCTCCGAGGATTTTATTCTCGGAGCTTTTTTGTTTGAGCGTATTTAGCGTGAGTTCGGGTTAAGTATTTTTACAATTCTTGAGAAATTTGCATTGAACGTATTTTTTTTAGCTCGCCGCCGCTGGGCTCTTACTTTTTGACCGCAAAAAGTAACAAAAGCTCTCGGTTGCTTATTTTTCTTTCAAAGAAAGTGTTTTGGCTTATTGGTGCGGCCCGAAAAATAAGAGACCGAAGATTAGCTGAACGAAGATTTGAAGCGCTATCGCTAGCGAATAGCATAATTTTCTTATCCCAAACTCACGTTATTTAACCAATCATGGGTCTTGATCCGTCATTGCTAGGCACGAAGCAATCCTACAACTATTGCCGGCAACAAAACCTCCGCTTTAAGATTTTTCATTACTTTATTTTTTTCTTCATCTGCATTCAAGCTTGCTACGCAGGTGCTTCGTGCCTAGCAATGACGATCATACTTAATTGCTATTGAAATAACAATTTGATAATCAATACAAATAACTGACGTTATTTAGTCTAATTTCCTAAAAAGATTTGTTTAGATAGGTTTTAAAATAACTGCCCATCACATCTACAAAAGCTTTTGCAAATGCTGGTCTGCCGGCAGCATCACGTACGCCTTTGTAATTGCTTTCAATCTGCCAACCGAAAACATTAGGGTATTTGCTCGATGTGTATCTAACTGTGTTATAGCCCCCGTTAAAGTATTTATCTTCTTCTAAAGGAGCTACATCTTGTTTAGAGGGTACAGCATCGAAACCTTCCTTGGTAATTAAAGTTCCAAACGCATTTTGACCAATTAATAGTTGTTCAAGGTCTAGGCTTTTATCGCTGGCAAGCAAATTAGCTACAGAAGATTTTGTGGCCTGTTTGCTATTTTTGGCATCCGTATTTCTTAACTCTTCTGCTTTTAAAAGGTAGCCCACCTCTAAGCGTTGTTTGGTATGTCCGTGCCCATGAAGGTCGATATAGATTGCCTTCCCAAATTTTTTGGTAGCTAATGCTAGTGCCGTGTCAATATAGTCGTGAAACTGGTTCCAAGGTTTTTCCATGGCTTTGTTACCACAGGTTCCTTCTTCTAGGTCGCGGTTTTGGTCTACATTTTTTCTAGATAAATTAGAGATGATAATAAATGGCCTTGCCTTGTATTTTGCCAAGAAAGCTGCTTCTATCTCTTTAGCTAGTTCTATAGTCTTAGAATCTGTAACGGTAACTGCTCCTTTGCAGTTGCGTAGTGGAACATCTGGTAAATTTATTGCACCGCCATGTGGCACACTAATGATAAGTGGCAAATCGCCCACAATAAATTCTGTCCATTTTTCATCGTCGGTGTAGGTTTTGCCCGCTTCCCATTTTTGAGCATAAGCAAAGCTGCTAACTAAAAGCAGCAATAAAATTAGTCGAATACATTTCATTTTATGTAGCATTTATCTTTTTACATAGATAGACTGATGAACTCAACTGTGGTACCGTTTTGTAATCATAATTTTTGTTATGGAACGGTGTTTTTTAAAAAACTGGAAAAAAGTGAAACTAAAATAGGTCCTATTTATTTCGATATCAGTCTATCATATAGTTTTGAGGATAAAATCATTTTCCTCAATGCCAACCTAACCACTAACAAACTAATACATTTATATGAGAAAAGTTTACGTATTGCTTTTACTTTCTCTGTTGCTCGGCTTTGGTGCAACAGCGCAAACAATTAGATATGTAAAGGCGGGAGCTAATGGCGACGGTGCTTCGTGGGCCACTGCTTCGGGAGATTTACAGGCTATGATTAACGCTTCTGCTGCTAAAGATGAGGTATGGATAGCCGCAGGTACGTACAAGCCAAATAGAAGAGCTAATGCCTTAGAAACCATCACTGTAAATGATAGGTTCAATGCTTTTGTGATGAAAAAAGACGTGGGGGTTTTTGGAGGTTTTGCAGGAACGGAAACTTCTAAGGCCAATAGAGATTTTGTAGCAAACACATCGGTTTTAAGTGGAAATATAGGTAACGAAGCTATTGATACCGATAACACGTACCACGTAGTTATTGCAGCTGATGATTTGGGAACTGCTAAATTAGATGGTTTTACCATTACTAAAGGATATAGCAGTGGTACAGGAACTACCTCTGCTGTTACCGTAAATGGCAGGGCTATTCCAGCGAGCCGTTCGCCGGGGATCATCAGCTATTATAGCAGTGCTGAGTTTGTAAACCTCATCATCACAGAAAACGTTAACGCATCTACGGATCAAAGTGCTGGCGCAATTTATATTTTTTATGGGTCGCCTAAATTCACTAAAGTTCAATTTATCAATAATCGAACGGTTTCTACTGCTGGTGGGGCCATATTTGTATTTGGTTCTACTACACTTCGTAGTCAACCAGAGTTTAACGAAGTAGATTTTATAGGTAACCAAGGTATTTCAGGGGGCGCTGTTGTTATTTCGGCCTATGGCGAGTTAAAATTCAACAAGTGTAAATTCATCAATAATAAAGCCCTTACTACCAATGGTGGCGCTATACACATGTTTTCTGCTACAGCCACTGCTGAAATAAAAGATTGTACATTTTCTGGCAATCAAGCAACGGTTAGCGGAGGCGCCATTTACAACGGTTACAATTTACCAATTACCATTTCTGGTTCTACTTTTACCAATAACATAGCTACTACTGGTTTTGCAGGCGCTATTTATGCCGTAGGTAAGTTAAGTATTGAAAAAGGAGAATTTACTGGAAACAAATCATCTGCTGGCTCGGCTGGGGCAATTTACTTAGGCACTAACACCAACGAAATAAATATTGAAGGAAATACTTTTAAAGACAACGAGGCTGCTAAAGAGGCGGGTGCTATTTATGTAACTTCGGCTAGCCCAATAATTAAGAACAATAGATTTTACAACAACAAAGCGGTAGATTTTGGAGGAGCTATTTATACTTTGGGCGGTTTGCCAAGCTCTTTGAGCGCACCTACCATTGTTGGAAATATTTTTTATGCCAATACAGCAACAAGCGCTACAGGCTTGGGCGGTGCAGTTTATATCGGCGATAATAGCGCTCCTTTAATTGTAAATTCAACGCTGTATGCAAACACAGCAGATAAAGGTGGTGCTATTGGATTATCAAATGTTAGTGTTTTAGCCAAGGTTTATAATAGCATTATTTACGGTAATACAGCAACAGATGCCACCACTACAGATATCTATGGTGCAAGTACCGATAATTTAGATATTCAGTACACACTTACGCAAAACTATGGTACAAATGGTGCTGGCGGCAATATTGTAGGCAGTGATCCCGAGTTTGCCAGTGTAGATGTTGCAAACAATAATTTTTTAAAGTTAACGGAAGATAGTTGGGCAGTAAACGCTGGTAATAACAATATGGTTCCAGCAACTGCCACAGTAGATATTGCGGGTGTAAATAGGATTATGCACGCTGTAGTTGATTTGGGAGCTTTAGAATACGATGGGGATTTGCCTCCACCATATACGGTAGATATTGACGAAAATTCGCCTGTTGGTACTTATGTAGGCAAGCCAACATCTAGGTTGGGCGGCACATTAACCTGGGAGTTTTTCTCTGGAAATATTAATGATGCCTTTGCTATTAATGCAACCACTGGCGAAATTACTGTGAATAAGAGTACCGAGCTAGATTACGAGACGAAAAGTATTTTTAATTTATTTCTAAAGGTTAGCAACAACTTTGGTTTGGTTCAAAATCTGCCGGTGTTGGTAAATTTGAATAACTTGATGGAAAAACCTCAGGCGCCGCAGCTAACTAATCCTAAGGTTAACGATGTGATCATAAGCTACCGTCCTAAGTTAATAGGCGTGGCAGAGCCACTAAGTACAATTACAGTTTACGTTGATGGTGTAGCTTACGGTACAACCGCTTCTTCGGATCCTTTGGGTAATTGGAGATTAGATTTTTTGGATGAGGTTACTCCTGGCACACACTCTTTTCACGTGGTAGCAAGTAATGCCTCTGGAACCAGTGAGGCAAGCGATGCTGTTACCGGTACTTTTAAATTATACACAGGGCAAGTGGTGGTAAGTAATATCCTTACGCCAAACGGAGATGGCAAGAACGACCTTTGGATAGCTCAGGATTTGTCATTAATGTACCCAAAAAATGAAGTGACAGTGTATGATAAGTCGGGTAGGGTAGTGTTTCAAAAGTCAAACTATCAAAATGATTGGGATGGTACCTTCAACGGCACTCCGTTACATACCGGTACGTATTATTACCACATCAAAATTGGAAATGACCTGAAACCAATTAAAGGCACACTTACCATATTGAGAGGAAGATAGGCTGCGTCAAAATGTCGAAAAAAAATGATTGTTAACCAAATTACAATGAGAAGAAATAACATTGCTCTTATATCGCTTTTAGCTTTAATATTTTTAATTACCAATAAAACAACGGCACAGGTAAGCCCGCCTATGTCTATGTATTACCTAAACGAATATTTGTATAATCCTGCTATGGCAGGTAAAATACAAGGGCTAAACTTGGGGCTTTCTTATAAAAATAACCTAACTGGCAGCAACGGGCAAACGGTAGGCAATACCATCACAGCAGATTATGGATGGGGAAAGAGCGGTTTCGGTATTTTTGTGAATACCGATAAGGACGGCTTACTTAACGTAAACAGATTTGCTGCTTCGTATGCTTATGATGTGCAACTATCCGAAACTGGAAATTTAAGGTTTGGAATATCGGCAGGTGTTACCACGCTAAAAGTTAACACGGGAGATATTATTGGCGATGCTACCGATTTGTTGCCAGCACAATATGACGATTATGTTTTTGATGGCGACTTGGGAGCGCATTACACCAATGATAAGTTAAGTTTAAGTGCAGTTGCGCCAAATTTACGTAACCTCATTTATTCAGATAATGTGAGTGATGGCTACAACTATAGCAAATTTTATTTTTCGGCAGCTTATCAATTATTGGATGGACCAGTAAAACTAACCCCAAAGGTTTTGTTTAGAGGGGTAGACGGCTACGACAGCATCATTGATGCTGGTATTAACGCACAATTTGCCGAAGACCAATTTAATTTATTGGCATTTTACCATAGTAGTAATAGCTTATCTTTCGGTATCGGTTTTAATCTTCTAAAAAAATATCAGATGCAGGCTTCTTACTCGCTTCCTATTAATAATAATCTTAAAAAATACACTTATGGGGCTGTAGAGTTGGGTTTAAGAGTGAATCTATCTAAATAAATGCTTGCAAAAGGCCTCCGTGTGTGAGGTCTTTTGCTTTTTACGTATGTTGATGATGTTAAAGGTGGCGAAAGCTTTCCTTTTTTTGTTTTTATAGGTTTTTGTATTGAAAAAACAAAAAAGTTTTGATTAATAAATAAGGATTATTAATTTTAAGTAACCTAAACCACAAGCTAGCTAATTAGACTGTTACAGTTTATGCAGCACAACTTATTTTAATGGCAGTTTACGATTTAACAGCAGAAAGGCTATTGTTAAAAGAGATCTCTGATGGGAATTCTTTGGCTTTTAATAAGATGTTTTGCCTTTACAGAGGCAAGATATTGGCTTTTGTAGATTCGTTTGTGCATAGCAAGGCCGACGCTGAAGAAATTGTCCAAGAAACTTTCTTGGTAATTTGGCAAAATCGAGAGAAATTGTTAACGATAGAGCATCCACGTAACTATATCTATACCATTGCCCGTAACAAAACTTACGATTATTTGGCTAAAGTTAGTAGAACAGAAAAAACAATCAGTAATGCTTGGGTAAATACGTCTGTATCTCTTAATAACGTAGACGATCAAATTAATCTTAAAGAAAGTGCATTTTTGATTAACAAGGTTTTACAAACGCTTTCGCTCCAAAAGCAAGAAATTTTTAATATGAGCCGTAACCAGCACATGAGCCACGAAGAAATAGCCCAAGCTGTAGGTTTATCTAAAAGTCGCGTTAAAAATGTAATTGTAGAGGTGCTTAAACATTTAAAATATCATATTGCTAAACATCATATTGTAGTGTCTTTATTGATGCTGTTAAAATCTGTTTTTTAGTTTCCAAGCTTCTAATATATAGTGTAATAGTGCTTTTCTGAAGCTTTTTTATTTTCTATAATTTTTTTTCAAAAAAAATGTCGCTTAGGCGGTCCGTTGCTTAGTCTTATCAGTCTATATAAAACAACGAAAAACCTAAACCAACATTTTATGAAAAAACTCTACTTTTTAATTCTTGTTTTGTTAGGCTCTCATTCGCTTTTTGCACAAACCATTCGGTATGTTACGCCTACAGGTTCTGGTAATGGTACAGGAAGTTGGGCAAATGCATCTTCTGATTTACAAGGTATGATAGATGAGCTCTCTAGTTTGGATGCAACTGCTTTCCCTGATAGACAGATATGGGTAAGTGCTGGAACTTACTATCCGACACAAAATGTGGCAGCTACTGCAGAGAATAGAGATAAAGCTTTCGTATTAAAAAATGGTGTGAAATTATTTGGTGGATATAATGCTACCACTGGTGTTAGGGATCATGTTAATAATATATCGATTTTAAGTGGAGATTTAGGTGCGATTGGAGATAAAAGCGATAATTCTTATCATGTAATTACTGCTCGAGTTGATGATCTTAGTTCTGCTAAAGTAATTGTTGATGGTTTTACAATTCGTGATGGTAATGCTAATGGTACAGGAAGTGTAACCGCTGGTGTTGTGCTAAATAGAAATCAGGGAGGTGCAATTAGCTTGCGTGGTACTGGCGCTTCAAAGCGGATAGAATTTCGTAATTTAGTGATTACGAATAATGAGTCGACTAATTTTGGTGGTGCGGTATATGCGCATATTTCTTTAAACGCCAACGACACCGAAACCTTGTTATTCGATAATGTAAGGTTCGAGGCGAATAGCGCCGGTGATGATGGGGGAGCAATCTATTTTTTACGAGGAACTAACTCGCCTAGTGCTACAATCATTAACTCTTCATTTGTAGGAAACTTAGCGAATGGTAACGAGGGAGGAGCAATTTTTTCAAATAGCTCTTCAACTAAGTTAACTATAACGGGTTGTACATTTGATGGCAATAAGGCGGCAACTGGAGGAGCGATTAATGCTGCGGGAGTTACTAATATCACTAGTTCTGTTTTTAAAGATAATGAGACTAGTGGCAGTGGTAGTGCTGTTTATTTGGTTCATTCTGGACTTTCATCTACAATTGAGAAGACATCTTTTGAAGATAATACTTCAACCGGAAATTATGGTGCTGTATATTTTTCAAGTGGTACCACTACATTTACAGGTAAATTGGTAATTTCTGCCTCTAAGTTTATGCGTAACGTAACCTCGGCTGGTAGCGGAGGTGCATTGTTTGTGTATTCTGGCGAGGTAAATGTCGCCAACTCACTTTTTGCTCAAAATGAGTCGAACGGATCTGGTGGAGGCGCAATATACATCGGTTCAGGAACTGCTACTCCCTCTGTTGCAAAGTTGATAAATAATACTTTTTATGGAAATTTGGCTAATGGCACTGGAGTAGGTGGTGCGGTTGCCTATTTCAATAATAGCACCGCAGTAAATATAGAATTTAATAACAATATTTTTAATGCGAATAGTGCAGGGGGAAGTGGTGACGATACTAGATCTCCTTTATTGGCTGCAGGTTCGTACAAGAATAATTTGTTTCAATTAACTCGTGCCAATAATGGTTCGAACTTGGTTGGAAACGTTTCTGATGCGTCTCCCACCATGCTTTTTGTAAGCACAGATCCTTCGAACTCAAATTTCTTAAAGCTTGTGGCGGGAAGTATCGCCTTGAACGCAGGTGGTAATTTATTGATATCTGGTGGTTTAGATCTCGATGGTAACAGTCGTATTCGTGATGTTAACGTTGATATGGGAGCTTACGAGCTACAAATTGGAGATGATCCACTTCCTGTGGCGCTAACGTCATTTAGTGTTGCTAAAAAAGGATCAACCTCAGTAATCACTTGGAAAACCGAAAGCGAGCAGAACAACCAAAAATTTGTGATAGAGAGAGGTTCTTCAGCTACCAATTTTACTTTCTTTAAAGAAGTTGCTGGCGCCGGAGATAGTAGCACACCTTTAAGTTACACCGTAACCGATTTTACGCCGCTAGCTGGTACTAACTATTATCGCTTAACACAGTACGACAAAGACGGAACAGCAAAAGTGCTTGGAGTAGAAGCTGTAAAATTTGATTTCACTGTAGCAAAAACTTCTGTTTATCCAAATCCTGCAAGTTCTTATGTAACCGTAAACTCAAATGCAGCAGAAGGTATTGTATCCTTAAATCTAATATCTTTGACAGGAAAAACCATATTGACCAATAATTACGCTCAGTTGGCTAATGAAAGTGTAAAACTTGAATTAGCCAATATACCTACTGGAACTTATATTTTGTGGATCAACAAAGGTAAGCCGAACGCAGAAAAGCAAACATTATTGGTCGTGAAGTAAATTAACGACAATAAATGTATAAATGGACAAACAAGAGCATCAGATGACACTAGGAACAAACAACAGATTAGCGGAACTTTTCCAAAAGTATGTAGATAAGAGCATTACCGAAGAGGAATATGCGGAGTTGTTTGTTTACATCCGAAATCCGGAAACCAAAGAGCAGGTATTAGCTTTTATGGATGAGCATAATAAAAAAGTACAATCTGATGCGCTTGTACACGAAATTGATTGGGATGGGATGTATCAAAACATTACCAGCCCAAAAAAGTCGGTTGGTCGTAAACGCTATGCTTTTTGGAAGTATGCTGCCGCAGCCGTTGTATTTTTAACAGTGGGAGCTACAATTTACTATGCTTCGCAGCCTGTAGTAAATAAAAAGCCGTTGGCCTACCATAACGATGTTTTGCCGGGGGGCGATAAGGCAACCTTAACCTTGGCAGATGGATCGCAGATTGCTTTAAGCCAAAATTCGACCGGACAGTTGGCTACGCAGGGCGATATCGCTATTCATCGAGATGCAAAGGGGCAAATTGTTTATATGGTAAAGGGAAACGAGCAAGACGATTCGGAGAAAATCAATACTTTGTCTACACCCGCTGGCGGTAAATTTAGCGTGGTTTTGTCTGATGGTAGCAAAGTTTGGTTAAATGCCTCATCTTCTATAAGGTTTCCTGCGGCTTTTTCAAAGCAAGCTAGAAGAGTAGAAATTAAGGGCGAAGCTTACTTTGAAATCGAAAAAGATGCTGCTAGACCTTTTTATGTAAATAATGGAAGCTCAGAAATTAAGGTATTAGGCACACATTTCAATGTAATGGCTTATCCAGATGAGTATCGTTCTGAACTTACTTTGCTCGAAGGCTCGGTGCAGTTTACCAAAAATGGCCATTCGGAATTGTTGAAGCCTGGGAAGCAAATTTTGTTTACCGAAAACGATAACGAAACCAAACAAGTTAATGCCAATATAGAAGAAGTGATGGCATGGAAAAATGATCTTTTCGTTTTCAACAATACCAATATTGATGAAGTGATGAAAGAGTTGGTAAGGTGGTATGATGTTAAAGTGAAATTTGAGGGAGAAAAGCCGGACATCTCTTTTACGGGTGTAATTCCTCGTAATGCCAATGTTTCTAAGGTGCTAAAAGCGCTAGAGCTTACTGGCGATGTAGTTTTTGGTATAGAAAATAATGTAGTAACCTGCGAAAGAAAGAAGATGGCGAAATAAAATAAAGAAGTAAAAAAGCCTTTCTCGGCGGCAACCAAGAAAGGCAGACTAGGCTTCAAAAAATAATAAACAACAAGACTATTTATTCAAAACCCTTATATACAAATGTATGAAAGAAAAAATACATTGTAGATTGTCGTGTGCTATTTTTAGTAACGATTTTTCGACTAAACCAAAACAACTATTTAAAAAAGCTTTACTGGTTATGAAGATCATTGCCGTAATAGTGTTTGTTTTTAGCCTGCATGTAAGTGCCAAAACTCTTGGCCAAAATGTAAGTATCAAAAAGGAAAACATTACACTAAAAGATGTATTTAAGGAACTGAGATCCCAAACAGGTTATTTTTTCATTTACAACAGTAAAGAAGTGGCTGATGGTAAAAAGGTCTCGGCCAATTTTTCTAATACGCCAATAGATGTTGTGCTAACCTCGGTATTAAAGGGTTTATCCCTAAGTTATACTATCGAGGATAAAATCATTTCCCTTAAACCTGCAAGTACCACGTTACCTGCAAATACCCTATCGCCAATTGTACAACAAAATAGAACCATTACGGGTAAAGTAACCGATGGGGAAGATGGCTCTCCTTTAATTGGTGTTTCTATAAGAGTTAAGGGCTTACAGGTTGGCGCCATTTCCAATACCGATGGTAATTTTTCTATAAGTGTTGGCCCTAATGATAAATTTTTGGTTTTCTCTTATGTGGGTTATGCTACTAAAGAATTAACATTAACTGCTGCTACAAAATATGAAATTGTTTTAGCTAAAGATAGTAAGCAATTAGAAGAAGTAGTGGTGGCTTTTGGAACTACCACTCGTAACGAACTTACCAATTCGGTAACCAAGATTTCTGCAAAAGACATAGAACAAAGACCAATTAGCAACTTAAATTCTGCTATTGTTGGGGCTTCTCCTGGTGTGCAAACTACGGCGGGCAGTGGACAACCCGGCGAAGGGCCAGAGATTAGAATTAGAGGTTTTGGTTCGGTTACTGGAGATAATGCCCCGCTGTATGTACTAGATGGTGCTCCTTATGAAGGGGTAATCAGCAACATCAATCCAGAAGATATCGATAACATTTCTATCCTTAAAGATGCTTCTGCAACGGCATTGTACGGTGCTCGTGCTGCTAATGGCGTAGTTTTAATTACCACAAAAAAAGGAAATACCAATGGTAAAACTACTATTAGCGCAAAATTTACCCAGGCTTTCTCCGAGCGTGGCTTGCCTAATTACGAAACTTTAGATGCTTATCAGTATTTTCCTATTGTTTGGGAAGCCTTAAAAAATGGTACTTCTGGCTCGGCCGCCGCGGCTAGCCAAGATTTGAAAGGTTACGTTGGCTGGAACCCTTTTAACGTGGCGGATGATGAAATTGTGCTACAAAACGGACAGATGAACCCTAATGCAAGATTACTTTATCCAGATGATGTTCGCTTTAGGGAAGAACTGCAAAGACTGGGCATGAGAAGTGACATGTCTATTACACTTAGTGGAGGTTCTGCCAAAACAGATCACTATGTGTCGTTAAATTATTTAGATGAAAATGGATATGTAATCGGCTCTGATTTTAAACGCTTTTCGGGCAGACTTAGGGTAAATTCAACCCCTAGAGAATGGCTTAAATTCGGGTTAAACTTATTCGGTACTTACACCAAATCTGAGCAAGCCAATGAAAGTAGCGGTATCAACGAAAATCCTTTCTACATAGATTTAATTTTAGCACCAATCTATCCGGTTTATAAACACGATCCTGTAACAGGTGCTTATCTTTTGGATAACAGAGGAAATAAGATTTACGATCCGGGAGATTATCGCCCCTTGTTTACAGGAAGAAACGTCGTTTATGAGACAATTTACAATAGTAATCAAGTAAAAAGAAATTCACTAAACGGAGTTGCCAATGTGGAAGCCAAATTTTGGAAAGACTTTAAATTTAGTTCTAACTTTAGTTTCACGCTGGGCAACTATAGAAGCAATGTATATGATAACAGTGTGATGGGCGATGCCGTTGGTGCGGGAAGAACTACTCGTACCAATAGCATAACTAACTACCTCAACTTTAATCAGTTGTTAACTTGGAATAAAACCATCAATAGGCACAAAATAAGTGTGTTAGTTGGACACGAGAATTACCTCAACTACTACGACTACCTTTCGGGATCTCGAAGAAGTGAAGGTATTGCCGGTTTGTCGGTTTTAGACAATATGACCACCACTACGGCGCTAGGCTCTTATGATAGAGATTATAAAACCGAAGGCTATCTATCAAAATTAGACTATAGTTACAAGAGCAGGTACCTGTTCTCGGCTTCATTTAGAAGAGATGGTAGCTCTAGATTTGCCCCGCAGAGTAGATGGGGTAATTTTTGGTCTATCAGTGGAGCCTATAATATTGATAAGGAGCCTTTCTTCAAAGTGAAATGGATAGATATGCTAAAATTAAGAGCTTCTTACGGGGAAGTGGGAAATGACAGAACTGGCAGCTATTTTACTTACCAACGTTTATATACCTTAGGTTACAACAACGGTACCGAAGGCGGAGCAATTTTAACGCAGTCTGGTAATCCAAATTTGGTTTGGGAAGCCAACCAAAATGCCGATGTTGCCATTGAATTTTCTGCTTTGAAAAATAGAATTGGTGGTACTCTAGAAGCATTTAACCGTCAGTCTAGTAACCTACTTTTTGCTGTAACAGTACCTTTAACCTCGGGTTTACTTACCTATAATGATAATTTCGGTAGCATGCGCAATCGAGGTATAGAGGTGCAACTGAATGGTGTGCCTATTAAAACTAAATCCTTTAGGTGGAACGTAGATGTGAATTGGAGTACCTTCGAAAATAAAATACTAACCTTGCCTAGCTCTTATCAAGAAAGGGTAAGTGGTACTAAAAAGTATCAAACTGGTAAATCTCTATATGAGTTTTGGTTAAGAGATTGGTCGGGCGTAAATCCAGACGATGGAAGTGTGCAGTATAAAGCTGCCGATGGCTCAACAACTACTACACTTGCGAATGCCGCATATTATTACGCCGGAAGCGCAATTCCTGATTATTTTGGAAGCGTAAACAACACATTTACGTATAAAAACTGGTCACTACAAGCCTTGTTTATTTATCAGGTAGGTGGTTATACTTTTGATAACGATTACCGCTCGTTGATGTTTAGAGGCGGTACCACTACCAATGGTAGAGCCTTGCACGTAGATATGTTAAAGCGTTGGCAAAACGCTGGCGATATTACCAATATTCCAAAGCTAAGCACTTCGGGTAGTATTTCTGATACCGACCAATGGTTAACCAAATCTGATTATTTAAACCTTCGTACCGTAGCCTTAACCTACAATTTTCCTAAAAAGTTTTTATCTAGGTTAAAACTAACCAACGCTAAAGCCTATGTAAATGGTGAGAATTTATTTATCACGTCGGCTAGAAAAGGAATGGACCCCACACAAACTTACACTGGCGATGCCGAATATACCTACGCTCCTTCACGTATCGTAAGTTTTGGTTTAAACATCACACTATAGAATTATCAGTCATGAAAAAATATTTATCGATTTTACCAGTGTTTTTGTTTTTGCTAACACTAGGTTCTTGTAAAAAAGATTATTTAGATACTACACCATCTGACCAGATTGATGCAGATAAGATATTTGATAATATCACTAATGTAAAAGTAGCTTTAAACGGCGTGTACCGTGCCATGTATATGCAATATTCAGACCAGGAGCAAGATGGTCGCCCGGCTATCATGATTACTATGGATTACATGGGCGAAGATATAGTACATACCGCCACAGGTACAAGTTACTTTAGAGGGGCTTACCGTTGGGTAGACCACCGCTCTGAGCTGAATGATTTACCTTATTTTGCTTATCGTTTATACTACCGCATCATCGCAAATGCCAATATTATCCTAGAAGGTATAGATAGGGTGCCAGATGCTACCGAAGCACAAAAAAATGTAATTAAAGGCGAGTGTTTGGCCATTAGAGGTTGGGCGCATTTCATGTCGGTACAGTTGTTTGGTAAGAGATACGATGCCGAGGCTTTGCTTAATGATCCTACTGGAGCTAATTCTCCTTTGGTAACATTGGGAGTGCCAGTGGTTACCAAGTACTTCATTAGATCCGCAACCAAGAAATACCGTTGCCGAAGTATATAATCAGGTTAACAAAGACTTGGATGATGCGATTGTATTGTTAAATGGTGCTCCGGCCAGAGGCATATATAGAACGCACATTGATCAAAGCGTAGCAAAGGGAATTAAAGCAAGGGTAGCACTTACGCAACAAAATTGGATAGATGCAGCGAAGTTTGCTTTAGAGGCGGTGCAAGGTTACCAACTGATGTCGAATGCTTCCTACTTAGACGGTTTTTCTGATATGAAAAATTCAGAATGGATGTGGGGAGCCCATCAATTACCAGACCAGTTGCCGGCTTATGGTTCATTTTATGCCTACATGTCGAGCAACTTTAATTCGTCGCATACCCGCTCAAATCCAAAAAAGATCAACATTGATTTGTATAATTCTTTAAGCAATACTGATATCCGTAAGAAATTGTTTTGCGACAACGTGGATGATTTTGTGAATTTTCCAGGTGTAATAGATGCTTCTACTGGTCAGCCTGTACCATCGCAGGTAAGAGCAAAATATATGCACAAGAAATTTGTAGTGGCAGATCCGGCGGTAAGTGCAGGCGATATCCCTTACATGAGAGCTGCCGAAATGTATTTAATTGCTGCCGAAGCAAAAGCAAGACAAGGTTTAAATGCCGAAGCGCTAGATATTTTGGAGCCGCTGGCGAAAAACAGAGATCCAAATTTTGTAAGACCAACCAATTTAGCCGAGATTTTAACCGATCAAAATAGTTTGATTATGCGCCAAAGACGTGCCGAACTTTGGGGCGAAGGTTTTAGGTTTCTGGATTTAAAAAGACAAAATGTTGCACTAAGTAGGCCGGGTAGTTCGGGTCATACGGGAACATTGGCTAACTGGACAGCAAGATCTGCCGGTTTTGCATACTGGCAGTTTCTTATTCCACGTAGAGAATTGCAGGCTAATCCGTATATGATACAAAATCCTCCTAACTAAAAAGAATTAGAATTATGGTAATAGGCTCATTAATTGGGCCTAAGTGGAAGCTTTTTGGCAATTTTTTCCAACCATAGTAGGGTGTCAACTTAATCAAATAGCGTGAGTTGTGGGTGTTTTTATCTGTTTATCAGTAAGTTGTATGTTTGTTTCGAAAATATGATTTTAAAAAATAAACCTAAAAGCTAGTCCCGAATGAATTTCGGGAGACGAACCGCTCATACCGTCACCCTGAATTTATTTCAGGGTCGGTTAGCCAAGATTAAGACCCATAACTCACGTTAAAATAACGCTAAATAATGAAAAAAATAGGCTTGCTATTACTGATTTTACTTGCCTTGTTGGCCGTCAATATTTTTGCACTTTCGCCTCCATACGGTACCAAAATAACAAAAGAAACAGCGTTTAAGCTTAATGTTTCTTTAACCGTTAGCGAAGGTGCTCAAGTACCAAAGCATTTTGCAGACACGCTACTTAAAGCTCAACAATTGTTAAGCAAAGTATTTTCATCGGCAGAGTTTAAAGAAATCATGTCTCAAAAGAGTTTCAGCGACTCGGCGTACAGCAAGTCAAAAAAGAAGTGCTTTGATGTGGTTTATGATGCAGAAACTGGGCGCATAAGTGGCAAGGCAGTTTACGATAACCTGTTGAAAGAAAATAACGTTTCGCTTTCGATGGTCATTAAAAACAATGGCGATAAACAAACTACTATGGGTTTTGCTGGTGCTTGCTCATATAAAATTACTACCTACGATTTTTGGTTGGTAGAAGGAGGGGCTTTGTCGCAAAGGTTGGCCAGACATATCGCCCACGAATTTACCCATATCCGAGGCTACAGGCATGATAATTTAGTGCCAAAAGCTAATAAATGGGGTTTAAATGCAAAAGAAGATCCAGCATTGGGTGTTGGAAGTGTGGTAGGAGAGATTTTAACACGTTGGGCTAAGTTTGGGATCATATAGACGCAGCTGAGTTTTCTCTAATGACTGAAGAGACTATTATAAATTTTACTTAATAGAATGTAAGAATGAAAAAAATGAATTTATGGCTGTTGGCTTGCCTATTATTAGCTGCCGCAGCCTGTAAGAAAAATGAAAATGACGGAGGTAATGATGAGAAAGAAGAATCACTTCCAGTAATAGAATATCAACCTAATACCACCTATACCACTACTGGAAATCAAGTGAAATTGATCATGGGTGATGCTAATTCTCCTATTGTTTTAGCATCGCCTCATGATGGAACGATGACGCCCAGTAATATGCCAGTAAGAACACATGCAAATGCAGTTACAGTTAGGGATCTTTACTTAACGGATGTCACAGAAAAGGTGGCCAATGCCATTTATCAAAGAACGGGTGTGCGTCCGCATGTACTAATCAATTACGTAGAAAGAGCCAGGATGGAGCCTAACCGTGCATTGGCAGAAACTTATCATCAAAGCGAAGCTGCTAACCAACTTTGGAAAGAATATCATGCCTTTTTAAAAGGTGCTACAGACATGGTGTCCAAAAATGTAGGCAAGGGTTTGTTTTTAGATATGCATGGTCATGGCCACACCAAACATAGGGTAGAAGTAGGTTATCTTACTTCAATATCAGATTTGAATGGAACCGATGCCGCATTAAACAATAGAGCAACAGTATCAAGTATTTATCATCTGTCTACTACATCGCCGTATTCTTTCTCGCAACTAATTAGGGGTGATTATGCTTTTGGAACGCTTTTGGCAAATGAAGGGGTGGCTGCTGTACCTAGTAAGCAAGATCCGAAGCCAAATAACGACGACTATTTTAACGGAGGTTATTGTACCTTAACCTATGGTTCTAGAAACGGCGGTGCAATTTCGGCCTTACAATTAGAAACACCAGGACCAACATTTAGAGATACGCCTTCGTTAAGAACGGCGTCGGCACCGAAAGTAGCAGACGCCATTATTAAATATATGCAAACCCACTACAGTTTGTTTATTGGTAAATAAGTGTGGCAGTGATAAAGAAACTCAATGAATACTGGCGATAGTATTTAGGTATTATCGCCTTCCATTTAAGTCATCCAACTTGTTACGCTCATCTTGCAATTCCCTAGCTAATTTACGCTCTTTCTCTACAGATTTAGATTTGTAGGCTTGGTATTCTTCTGCTACTTCGTTATACAATTGAGTACGGTGCTTGGCTTCGGCAATGTTTTTCCCCGATCTAACTACTACAATAATTAAAGCAATTGCCAAAACGCCGATTACGCTCCAAACAATAATATTATAAGTGCCTTTTTCGAAAGCAATTCCTAAAAAGCGAATTTCATTGATTTTATCATTGTTCTCCGTTAGCGACGCCTCTTTGCCGGAAATCTCGGTTTTTAAATAGCTGATTGTTTTTTCGTGATCACTTAGCTTTTGCTGCAAACCCTTTGTTGTCGCTTTTTCCTTGCGTAGCGTGTCTATTACGTTCTTCCAAAGCTGATCTAATCTGTAACCCGCAACCATTTTGTAACCATCTGCAGAAGTACGTGTACGCGACAGCATAAATTTATACTGTCCGTTTAAACTTGGGTCTGTATTTTTAACAGTATCTCGCTGCCAAATTCGAGTAGGAGCTGCTGTAATTGTACTCTTTTTTAGAGTAGTGCTAGGTGTTTGAGCAAAGATGTTGGTGCAAAAAAGGCTTAATAATAAAATGCTTGCAATAGAGTGTAAGGTTTGTCTCATAATCTATAATCATTTATACTAAAACAGTATTAGTATAAAATTATTGTGGCTATGTAATTGTGTTAAGTCTGTTAATTTTGCTCAAGTTAAGATGTTTAATCAAAAAATCAATTGATTGAGGTCATTTTTTTTGTTCATAGTGATGATAAATTTGCAAAATGAACATCGGGATTATAGGCTTGGGGGATATGGGCAGGCTTTATGCCGTTGCTTTTGCAGCAGCTGGCTATAAAGTTTGCGGAACAGATCTTCCTGTCCAATTAAAAATGTTAAAAAGAGAACTCTCTCCTAAAAATATTGAAGTGTTGTCAAATGGACACGAGGTCTCCCGAAAATCAGATTTTATTATTTATGCCGTAGCAGCAGAGCTGATAGAAGAGGTGGTTTCGCAATTTGCTCAGTCTACCAAATATGGCGCTATTGTGGGTGGGCAAACTTCGGTTAAGCATCCAGAAATTGTGGCTTTCGAAAAGCACTTGCCAAAAGATACGCACATTGTTACCAGTCATTCTTTACATGGGCCTGGTTTTAGTACCCAAGGGCAAACGCTCGTAGTCATACGCCACCGTTCTACCAATCAAGCTTATCAAAAAGCATTAGAAATCTATGCCGCCTTAAAGTCAAACATCATTGAGATGGATGATTATAAGCAACACGATAAAATTGTAGCCGATACTCAGGCGGTAACACACATGGGTTTCGAAAGCATGGGCTCTGCTTGGAAAAATGCAGGGTTTTATCCCTGGGATAATCCGGTTTACGCTGGTGGTATTGACAATGTAAAAGTTTTAACCACACTGCGTATTTTTAGTTATAAATCTCATATCTACGCCGGCTTGGCAATTTTAAATCCATATGCGCAAAAGCAGGTTAGGGTATATGCGCAAGTAGAAAGCGAACTCTTTGCACTGATGATTTCCGAGAATGAAGCCGCCTTTAGAAGCAAAATACAAGCAGCTAAAAATTTCGTGTTTAGTAATGAAAGTCGACCTCTACTATTGAACCAAGAAGTAATGGAGGCGTTTAGCCTAGCCGACCAAACTCAAAATCGAAAACCAAATTCGCATCTTAGCATCATTAGTATGGTTTGCGCTTGGCATAAAATGGATGTTAATCCCTACGATAACTTGATTTGCCAAACGCCGCCCTTTCGTTTGCGCTTAGGCATTGCCGAATATCTTTTTAAGGACGAAGACTTGCTGGAAGAAACCATACAAGCAGCGCTTTTCGATAAAACAATCAGAAAAGACGATTTGGAATTTCATACTGCCGTTCACGAATGGGCATCAATTATTGGTTATGGAGACATGAAGGGTTACAAAGCACATTTCGAAGCAGCTAAGTCTTTTTTCGAAGGGCGTTTAGAGAAAGCAAGAAAGCTAAGTACAGAAATGATCGCCAAACTAATGGATTAGCAGTTGAGTAATGCAGTTAACCAATTAACCGATTAAAACAATTAACCTCAATATACTATAAATTCTAAGTATCCTATAGACATTCTTTTATTGCTTTTTTATTGCATAAAGCCAATTGAAGTGGACTATATTTGCCGACATGTCAGTATTAGTATTTACTTTAATTGTACTTGTTGGCGCTTTTTTAGCTGGCTTTTTAGGTTCGCTTACGGGCTTGGGCGGTGGCGTAATTATTATTCCGTTACTTACTTTAGGTTTAGGGGTCGATATTCATTATGCTATTGGTGCCTCCATTATTTCAGTAATTGCAACTTCTACGGGTTCTGCAGCAGCGTATGTGAAAGAAGGGTTAACTAACATGCGCATCGGCATGTTTTTGGAAATAGCTACAACTGTTGGTGCAATTTTAGGTGCTGTAATTGCGGTGTATCTTAATGCAGCTTATGTGGCTGTTTTATTTGGCTGTATCTTAATCTTCTCTTCTTTAATGACATTGAAGAAAAAAGTAGACCACACCAATTTAGAGTATACCAGCAAAGGCGCTAAATTTTTTAAGCTAAACGGTTCCTACCCGGTTAAGGGAGTAGATACACCTTATGCCGTTAAAAACGTAGCTGGTGGTTTTTTCATGATGTTGTTTGCGGGAACTTTATCTGGTTTGTTGGGCATTGGAAGTGGGGCGCTAAAAGTGATTGCTATGGATAACATTATGCGTTTGCCTTTTAAAGTATCTACCACTACCAGTAATTTTATGATGGGTGTTACTGCTGCGGCAAGTGCGGTAGTTTATTTGCACCGCGGACAAATAGACCCGGGAATTGCCATGCCAGTTTGTATTGGTGTACTAATTGGTGCAACGGTTGGCGCCAAAGTTTTGGTTAGGGCTAAAACAGACAAGTTGAAAATTATATTTGCGGTGGTAGTAACCATTTTGGCACTGCAAATGATTTATAAAGGTTTAACAGGAGGGTTTTAATATACAGTTGAGGCGTTAGCACTTACGCTCATTGTACGTCATCCTGAATTTATTTCAGGATCTTAAAGCGATTAATTATTGGAAAAAAGGATTGTCTTTGAAATAAAGATTAATGGAACAGACTAAAAACATTACAGATAAAGATATTCAATCCCTAGTGGGTAATCTGCTAAGAGCCGGCGTCTATATTTCTATGGGTATTGTTATCCTCGGCGGAATTATCTATTTACTTGATCACGCTAACGAAAAAATAGACTACGTAACATTCGATATAAATAAAGTATCCCTAAAAACTGTAGGGGCAATTTTTTCTAATGTGCTCACTTTTAAAGGGGCAGCAGTTGTGCAGTTTGGTTTATTGATGTTGATTTTTACACCAATTGCTCGTGTGCTAATGGCAGTAATAAGTTTCTTTCTCGAAAAAGATTATTTATACGTGCTGATAGGTCTAATTGTGCTAGCTATTATTATGGCGAGTTTAAGTGGCGGCTTTGCACATTAAAAGGTATTCTATAGTGCATATCGTAAGGAAGAGATAATTTTGTTTTCTATCTTGATTGGTGTCTTTTACTTAAAGACTCTCATTTTTAAACCGAAATCTTTTTTTAAAGTAATAAATTATGAGTTATAAACCAAGAAATCCATATTCTAAATCAGCATATTCGAAGAAGAAAAGACGTGAAGAATATTTAAACAGCTATAACAATATGTCTAAAGACGAAAAGAATAAACATAATTTTTGGGTATTCATTATCTTATTAATTATATGTTTAGTGATATTTTTATTAACTGATTTAAAAACTTTGGCGAAATGGGCTAGTCATTAGTTTTGATTTCTTAGCAATGCCTTAAGTAAACTAAACCCTATTGCAGCGAACACTTTTGGCAAACCTATGTGTTTGTCAACGTAGTAAAGCGGAAAGAGGGACTGCCGTTAATTGATGTTATTTAACGTTAGTTCGGGATAAGAGAAATAGGGTTTGCTAGCGATAGCCTCTCAAATCTCCGTTCCGCTAATTTTCGGTCTCCTATTTTTCGGATCGCACCGATAAGCCAAAGTAATTGCTTCGAAAGAAAAATAGGCAACCGAGAGTTTTTGCTACTTTTTGCGGTCAAAAAGTAGGAGCCCAGCGGCGGCGAGCTAAGAAAACAGGTCAAATTCGAATTAGACAAAGTTAGAGAGGGTAACGCTTAACTCGAACTCAAGTTATTTAAATTGCTTTCCAAAAAAAAATCATCAAAATTTATCTGTTTTTATAATTAACTAAAAATCAGATTTTTAATGATTTTCTCTGAATTTGCCCTATTCAAAGTATTGTTCCTTTTTCTATCTCTAAATGTGGGCTAATAAAATCTTAAAATATTTTTAGCTAACTATTTGAAAATTAATAATTCTTGCCTATCTTTGCCGTCCCTTAACGGGGATTGTATATCCACCTTGAACGAAGCCCTACTGCTTCGATGGGTGTTAACTTAATTAAAGAAATGTCAGGAATTATTGGAAAAAAAGTAGGAATGACCAGTATTTTCGATGCAGAAGGAAGAAACATTCCTTGTACTGTAATCGAAGCTGGGCCTTGTGTAGTAACACAAGTTAAAACCGAAGAAAAAGACGGTTATTCATCTATTCAGTTAGGATATGATGAAGCTAAAGAAAAAAACGTAACGCAACCTTTAAAAGGTCATTACGCAAAAGCAAACACTACCCCAAAACGTAAGCTTGTTGAGTTTTCTGAGTTTGAAAATGCTTTAAACTTAGGCGACACTGTTACTGTAGACATCTTTGCAGAAGGTGACTATGTTGATGTTGTTGGAACTTCAAAAGGTAAAGGTTTCCAAGGTGTTGTGAAACGTCATGGTTTCGCGGGTGTTGGTGGTCAAACCCACGGTCAGCATAACAGAATGCGTGCGCCAGGTTCATTAGGAGCTTCTTCATGGCCTTCACGTGTATTCAAAGGTATGCGTATGGCTGGTAGAACAGGTGGTGATAGAGTGAAAGTTCAAAACTTACAAGTATTGAAAGTTTACGCTGAGCAAAACCTAGTAGTAGTTAGTGGTTCCATTCCAGGAGCTAAAGGTTCTTACGTAATCTTAGATAAGTAAGCAAGATGGAAGTTAAAGTAGTAAACATTTCAGGAAAAGAGACAGGTGCCAAGGTGCAACTTCCTGAGTCGGTATTTGGTGTAACGCCAAACGATCACGCAATTTACTTAGATGTAAAACAGTATTTGGCTAACCAACGTCAAGGTACGCACAAATCTAAGCAACGTAACGAAATTGCTGGTTCTACCCGTAAATTATACAAACAAAAAGGTACTGGTGGTGCACGTGCCGGAAGCATTAAATCTCCATTGTTCAATGGTGGTGGTCGTGTTTTTGGTCCTCAACCTCGTGACTATAGTTTTAAATTGAACAAAAAACTAAAATCATTAGCTCGTAAATCGGCTTTAGCTTATAAAGCACAAGATAACGCAGTGGTAGTTTTAGAAGATTTCAATTTTGATAGCATCAAAACTAAAAACTATATCAATTTGGTTAACGCATTAAACCTAGCAGGCGAAAAAACTTTGCTAGTGTTACCAGAGCAAAACAACAATATTTATTTATCAAGCAGAAATATCCAGAAAGCTAAAGTAATTACCGCAGGCGATTTAAATACTTACGATGTGTTAAACGCTGGTAAACTTTTGTTAACTGCTAATTCGCTTAAAACATTGGAGGAGGCATTTGCCAAGTAATATGGAAATCTTACAAAGACCAATTTTAACCGAAAAAGCATCTGCATTAACTGAAAAAGCTAACCGTTTTACTTTCAGAGTAGATCACAGAGCTAATAAGTTGCAGATTAAATCAGCTATTGAGCAAATGTACGGTGTTAACATCGTTGCTTTAAACACAATGGTTGTTCAAGGTAAGGCAAAATCTAGAAATACTAAAGCAGGTTTAGTAACTGGCCGTAGCCCTAAATACAAAAAAGCTATTGTTACATTGAAAGATGGCGAAACAATAGATTATTACGCGAATATTTAATATCAAAATTGAATAATTTATAACTATGGGCTTAAGAAAATTTAAACCAGTTACTCCGGGTACCCGCTTTAGAGTTGGTGCTAGTTTTACGGAGATTACAGCAACCAAGCCCGAAAAATCATTGGTTGTATCTTCTAAAAAATCAGGAGGTCGTAACAATACAGGAAAGATGACGATGCGCTACATTGGTGGTGGTCACAAAAAATCTTACCGTTTAATTGATTTTAAACGTGATAAGTTTGATATTCCTGCAACAGTAGCAACTGTTGAGTACGATCCAAACCGTACTGCACGTATTGCGTTATTGCACTACGCAGATGGAGAGAAGCGCTACATTATTGCACCTGAAGGGCTGCAAGTAGGACAAACTTTGCTTTCGGGTGAAAAAGCTACTCCAGAAGTAGGTAACACATTAACGTTAGCTAGAATTCCTTTGGGATCTATCATCCACAACTTGGAAATCCAACCAGGTAAAGGAGCGCAATTGGCACGTAGTGCTGGTGCTTATGCACAATTGGCAGCGAGAGATGGTAAATATGCAACAGTTAAAATGCCATCAGGTGAAGTAAGATCTATCTTAGTAACTTGTTTAGCTACTATTGGTGCAGTTTCTAACTCTGATCATGCAAACGAAGTATTGGGTAAAGCAGGTCGTGCTCGTTGGGTTGGTCGTCGTCCTCGTACACGTCCAGTAGCAATGAACCCGGTAGATCACCCAATGGGTGGTGGTGAAGGTAGATCATCAGGTGGTCACCCTCGTTCAAGAAACGGCGTTTTAGCTAAAGGCTTTAAAACTCGTTCTAAGAAAAAATACTCAAATCGTTTCATCATAGAGAAAAGGAAGAAATAATGGCTCGTTCAATTAAAAAAGGACCTTATATTGACCATAACGTAGAGAAGAAAGTAAACTCTATGAATGATTCAGGCAAAAGGACTGTAATCAAAACTTGGTCACGTAGATCAATGATCTCACCAGATTTCGTTGGTCACACATTTGCTGTGCACAATGGCAATAAATTTATACCAGTATACGTAACAGAAAACATGGTTGGCCACAAATTAGGGGAGTTCGCTCCAACTAGAACCTTTAGAGGCCACTCTGAAAAGAAAAAATAATTAAAAGATGGAAGCAGTAGCGAAATTAAACAATTGCCCAACCTCACCGCGTAAGATGCGTTTGGTTGTGGATCTTATCAGAGGTGAGCGTGTTGAGAAAGCATTACACATTTTGAAGTTCACTAATAAAGATGCCGCTGAAAGAGTTGAGAAACTTTTATTGTCAGCCATCAATAACTGGGAGCAAAAAAACAGTGGTTCTCGCCCTGAAGAAAGCCAATTAGTCGTTAAATCGATTATGGTTGGCGGTGGTCGTCAGTTAAAAAGATTAAGACCAGCACCTCAAGGTCGTGGTTACAGAATTCGTAAACGTTCGAATCACGTAACTATAGTAGTAGATAGTATAAACGTTGAATCTAAAACTAATTAACAGAAATGGGACAAAAAGCAAATCCAATAGGCGCCAGATTAGGGATCATCAGAGGATGGGATTCTAATTGGTTCGGAGGCAACAACTATGCTGATAAATTAGTTGAAGATCAAAAAATCAGAAAATATCTTTCAGCTCGTATTGCAAAAGGCGGTGTTTCTAAGGTAGTAATTGAGCGTACATTGAAACGTATCACTGTTACTATCCACACAGCACGTCCAGGAATTGTAATCGGTAAAGCTGGTGCTGAGGTTGATAAAATCAAAGAAGAGTTAAAGAAATTGACTAAAAAGGAAATTCAAATTAACATCTTTGAAATTAAACGCCCTGAGTTAGACGCTCAATTAGTAGCAGAAGGTGTTGCAAAACAACTAGAAGCTAGGATCTCGTTCCGTAGAGCTATGAAATCATCTATCGCATCAACAATGCGTATGGGTGCAGAAGGTATCAAAATCATGACTTCAGGTCGTTTAGGTGGTGCTGAGATGGCTCGTAGCGAACAGTATAAAGAAGGAAGAATTCCTTTGCATACTTTCCGTGCCGATATTGACTACGCTTTAGCAGAAGCTTTAACTACTTATGGTAAAATAGGTATCAAAGTATGGATCTGTAAAGGCGAAGTTTACGGCAAACGTGATCTTTCTCCAAACATCGGCGCTGCAAACAACGCACCTGGTAAAGGTGGCAGACCAGAAGGTAACTTCGGCGGCCGCGATGGCGGAAGAGATAACAGAGGCGGTGGCGACAGAAGAAACGATAAACGCGGTGGCGGAAATCGTCCAGGTGGCCAAGGCGGAAGAGATAACAGAGGTGGTGGTGCTAACAGAGGCCCACGCAAATAGTCAACAGATCGTTTAACGATAATATTAAAATAAAATGTTACAGCCAAAAAGAACGAAGTTCAGAAAGATGCAAAAAGGCAGAATGAAAGGTTTAGCAACTCGTGGTGCTGAATTATCATTCGGATCTTTCGGGATTAAATCTCTAGAGGCAACTTGGATCACAAGTCGCCAGATAGAAGCAGCCCGTATCGCAGTAACTCGTTACATGAAACGTGAAGGTCAGGTTTGGATCAGAATTTTCCCGGATAAACCGGTAACTAAAAAACCAGCTGAGGTACGTATGGGTAAAGGTAAAGGTGCTCCTGAGTATTGGGTAGCAGTAGTAAGACCAGGACGTATCCTTTTCGAAGCAGAAGGTGTACCAATGGAAATTGCTAAAGAAGCATTAAGACTTGCAGCACAGAAATTACCTGTTCAAACAAAATTTGTAGTACGTAGAGATTACGTAGAAGCATAAAAAGCCAAGTGGGATCAATGTTGTAAGTAACTTGTTATTATAACCGCTAGACCCACTGCATTAAAATAAGTAAAATGAAAAACTCAGAAATCAAAGGGCTTTCTCAAGAAGAATTAGTAGCTAAGATTGCGGAAGAAAAACAAAACTTGGTAAAGTTGAAGTTTGCGCATACTATTTCGGCTATCGAAAATCCTAACCGCATTACAGCGGCTAGAAAAACAATAGCCCGTTTAAACACTGAATTGTCTGCGCTTAAAAAAGCAGCAGTAGCTACAGAAACTAAATAATTTTAGAGCCCAATGGAAAGAAATTTAAGAAAAACAAGAATCGGGTTGGTAGTGAGCAACAAAATGGATAAATCTGTTGTAGTTGCAGTAGAACGTAAAGTGAAGCACCCAATCTATGGTAAGTTCGTTAAAACAACTACCAAATTTATGGCTCATGACGAGAAAAACGAATGCGGTATCGGTGATACAGTAGAAATCATGGAAACTCGTCCGTTGAGTAAAAACAAGAACTGGAGATTGGTACAAATTTTAGAAAAAGCTAAATAAGATGGTACAACAGGAATCAAGATTAAACGTAGCCGATAATAGCGGCGCAAAACAAGTATTGGTTATCCGTGTACTTGGTGGTACTGGTAAACGTTATGCATCAATTGGCGATAAAATTGTAGTAACAGTTAAAAGTGCTTTGCCTTCAGGCAATATCAAAAAAGGTACTGTTTCTAAAGCAGTAGTAGTTAGAACTAAAAAAGAAATCCGTCGTAAAGATGGTTCTTATATCCGTTTTGACGACAATGCAGCAGTATTATTAAATGCTCAAGACGAGCCACGCGGTACACGTATCTTTGGCCCGGTAGCGAGAGAACTGCGTGAAAAACAATTCATGAAGATTGTATCATTAGCACCGGAGGTATTATAAAATGGGAAACAAAGTTAACAAACCAGCCAAATTAAAAATCCGTAAAGGAGATTTAGTAAAGGTGATCGCTGGCGACTCAAAAGGTCAACAAGGTAAAGTACAAGAAATTACTTGTGGCTAAAAACAGAGTGGTAGTAGAAGGTGTAAACCTTATCTCTAAACACACTAAGCCAAGTGCTGCTACACCTAACGGTGGTATAATTAAAAAAGAGGCTGCTCTTCATATTTCAAACGTTCAGTTGGTTGATCCAAAATCTGGTAAAACTACTCGTGTTGGCCGTAAATTAAACGCCGACGGAAAATTAGTTAGAGTTGCTAAAATTTCAGGGGAGGAAATCAAATAATGGCATACGTACCAAGATTAAAAAGCAAATATAAAGAGGAAATTGTTGGTGCTTTAAAGGATAAATTCCAATACAGCAGCGTAATGCAAGTTCCTAAGTTGTTGAAAATTTCAATCAACCAAGGTGTTGGTCGTTACTCGGTAGCTGACAAGAAAATCATTGATAGCTCTATCTTAGAATTATCTACCATTTCTGGTCAACAAGCTGTAGCTGCTAAATCTAAAAAAGATATCTCTAACTTTAAATTACGTAAAGGTATGCCAGTAGGTGTAAGAGTAACTTTACGTGATAACAACATGTTCGAGTTCTTAGATAGATTAATTTCAGTAGCTTTGCCTCGTATCCGTGATTTCAAAGGTATCAATGATAAAGGATTTGATGGAAAAGGTAACTACACTTTAGGTGTTACTGAGCAAATCATCTTCCCAGAGATCAACATCGATAAAATCAACAAGATTTTAGGTATGGACATTACTTTCGTAACTACTGCTACCACTGATGTTGAAGCATTGGAACTTTTAAAACAATTTGGATTACCATTTAAAAATCAAAAAACTGCAGAATAATGGCAAGAGAAGGTGTAAAAGCTCGCGAAATTAAACGCCAAAAATTAGTAGCTAAATATGCTGAGAAACGTGCAGCATTAAAAGCGGCTGGCGATTACGAAGCATTAGATAAATTACCTAAAAACTCTTCGGCAGTGCGTTTGCACAACCGTTGTAAGTTAACTGGTCGTCCTCGTGGTTACATGCGTACCTTTGGTATCTCAAGGGTAACATTCCGCGAAATGGCTTTAGATGGTAAGATACCAGGAGTTAGAAAAGCTAGCTGGTAATCAGAAAAAGTGATATAAGTTTTTGAGTTATAAGTTGTAAGTTGTATTTTTGCAGCCCTTACAGCTTATGGCTCATTAGCGTATAAGCTATTTAACAGAATATTAACCGATATTAGGTCCGGAAGTCGGCTGACGCGTACGGAAACCAGTATCACAATTCAATTCATAATGAATACAGATCCAATAGCGGATTATCTTACAAGATTAAGAAATGCTATCAAAGCAAATCACAGGATTGTAGAAATTCCAGCTTCTAACCTTAAAAAAGAAATTACTAAAGTTCTTTTCGACAAAGGTTACATTGCAAACTACAAGTTTGAAGACACAACTGCTCAAGGAGTAATCAAAATTGCGTTAAAATATAATGCAATCTCTAAAATCCCTGCAATCCGTACGTTAACTCGTATCAGCAAACCAGGTTTGAGACAGTATGCAGGCGTAGAAAATATGCCAAGAGTATTAAATGGTTTAGGTATCGCAATCTTATCTACTTCTAAAGGTGTAATGACTGATAAAGAAGCAGCCAAATTGAATATTGGTGGTGAGGTATTGTGTCACGTTTATTAATTAAAGGAGATCAGTACAATGTCAAGAATAGGAAAAGCCCCAATTAACGTACCAGCAGGAGTAACCATTACAGTAGGTAAAGATAACGTAGTTACTGTAAAAGGCCCTAAAGGCGAATTAACACAAGCTGTAGATGCAGATATCACTATTTCTCAAGAAGATGGTGTATTAACTGTAACTCGCCCAACCGATCAAAAAAGACACAGAGCTTTACACGGTTTATACCGTTCGTTGATCAACAACATGGTTGTAGGTGTTACAGAAGGTTATAAATTAGAACAAGAATTAGTTGGTGTGGGTTACCGTGCCAGCAACCAAGGCAATACGCTAGATTTAGTTTTAGGTTATTCTCACCACTATGTGTTCCAGTTACCAGCAGAAATTAAAGTAACTACCACATCAGAAAAAGGTCAAACTCCTAAAATCATTTTAGAGAGTATCGATAAACAATTAATTGGTCAGGTAGCCGCGAAAATCCGTTCGTTACGTGCTCCAGAGCCTTACAAAGGTAAAGGTATCAAGTTTGTTGGTGAAGTGTTAAGAAGAAAAGCAGGTAAATCGGCTTCTAAAAAAATAATTAAAATGGCAGGAAAAAAATTATCACGCAGAGAGCGTATTAAAAAAGGTATCAGAAAAAGACTTACTGGATCTGAAAACCGTCCACGTTTATCAGTTTATAGAAGCAATAAAGGTATTTATGCTCAAATCATTAACGATGAAACTGGTAAAACTATAGTTGCAGCATCATCTTTATCTAAAGATTTCAATGCTTCTGGCAACAAATCTGAGCAATCAACTGCAGTAGGTAAATTAGTTGCCGAAAAAGCAATTGCAGCAGGTGTTAAAGAAGTTGTTTTCGACAGAAATGGTTACTTGTACCATGGACGTGTAAAATCGTTGGCAGAAGGTGCCCGCGAAGGTGGTCTAGTATTTTAATCATTAAATAAGAGAAATGTCAACTATCAATATAAAAAGAGTAAAAACTAGCGAGATTGAGTTAAAAGATCGTTTAGTGAGCATCCAACGTGTTGCTAAAGTAACCAAAGGTGGTCGTACTTTCAGCTTTTCAGCTATCGTAGTTGTGGGTGATGAGAACGGCGTTGTAGGTTACGGATTAGGCAAAGCTAAAGAGGTTACTGAAGCTATCGCTAAAGGTGTAGACGATGCAAAGAAAAACTTGGTTAAAGTTCCTTTGTTAAACGGTACTGTACCTCACGAGCAAATTGGTAAATATTCTGGAGGTTTTGTATTAATTAAGCCTGCTGCTGTAGGTACTGGAGTAATTGCTGGTGGTGCGATGCGTGCCGTACTAGAAAGTGCTGGTATCCACAACGTATTGGCTAAATCAAAAGGTTCATCAAATCCTCACAACGTGGTAAAAGCTACAGTTGATGCATTAACTAAAATGCGTGATGCTTATACCGTAGCTCAAAACCGTGGTGTAGATTTAAACAAAGTTTTTAACGGATAAGATCATGGCTAAAATTAAAATCACTCAAGTAAAAAGCGTTATCGACAGAAGCGAGCGCCAAAAGAGAACCATGAAAGCTTTAGGTTTATCAAAATTAAACCAAAGTGTTGAGGTTGAAGCTAACGCTGCAATCATTGGCATGGTTAGAAAAGTTAATCACTTGGTAGCTATCGAAGCTATATAATATTATTATCAAAGTTTGCTTAAGATTTATATCTTAGGCAAATTTTTTTTGTTTAATCGTTGTTTCCTGATTAGTGAAAGCGAAGGGGCAACACAATAAAGTTTATAAATGAACTTAAGTAATTTAAAACCTGCAAAAGGTGCAGTAAAAACAAGTAAGAGAATTGGTCGTGGTCAAGGTTCTGGTCGTGGTGGTACTTCAACACGTGGACACAAAGGTGCAGGCTCACGTTCTGGTCACTCTACAAAAGTTGGTTTCGAAGGTGGTCAAATGCCTTTACAACGTCGTGTGCCTAAAGTTGGTTTCAAACCAATTAACCGTACAGAGTACGTTGGTGTAAACTTAGATGTTTTACAAGGATTAGCTGAGAAATTTAGCTTAACTACCGTAAATTTTGCTACATTGCAAGAACATGGTTTAGCTTCAAAAAATGACCTAGTAAAAATCTTAGGTCGTGGAGAAGTTAAAGCTAAATTAGAAGTTACAGCTCATGCTTTTTCTGCAAGTGCGCAAAAAGCAATTGAAGCTGCTGGAGGCTCAATCGTAAAATTATAAAATGAAGAAGCTATTTACTACTTTAAGTAATATTTGGAAAATCCAAGAATTAAAAGAGCGTATCTTATTTACGCTTATGATTCTTGTGATCTATAGACTTGTTTGCCAGGTGGTGTTGCCAGGTGTAGATCCTACGCAATTGTCAAATGCGCAAAAATCGGGTCTATTAGGTTTGTTAGATATGTTTGCAGGGGGTGCTTTCTCTAAAGCATCAATTGTTGCGTTAGGTGTAATGCCTTATATTTCTGCGTCTATTGTGGTGCAGTTATTGGGTATTGCAGTACCTACTTTCCAAAAAATGCAAAAAGAAGGAGAGAGCGGCCGTAAAAAATTAACGCAATACACTCGTTACCTAACAGTAGCTATTACCATTGTACAGGCAATTGGATATGTTAAAACGCAAGTTCCTCAAGAGGCAATTGTAATTAGCCATACCCTTTTCTATTTCTTGTCTGCAGTAGTATTAACAGCGGGTACACTTTTCGTGATGTGGTTAGGTGAGAAAATCACCGACAAAGGTATTGGTAACGGTACCTCATTAATCATCATGGTAGGTATCATTGCTCGTTTGCCTATTGCGCTAAGCCAAGAAGTAAGCTCTGTATTTGCTGGTAGCGATGGCGGTTTGATTAGATTAGTATTGGAGATTGTAGCTTTATATGCAATCATCATGTTTACTATTTTGATTGTACAAGGTGTACGTAAAGTGCCTGTGCAGTATGCTAAGAGAATTGTAGGTAACAAGCAGGTAGGAGGTGTTAGACAGTATATTCCGTTGAAAGTAAATGCAGCGGGTGTAATGCCTATCATTTTTGCCCAAGCTTTAATGTTTGTGCCAAGTGCTTTAATTGGTTTGTTCCCTAATTTGCAAGAAAGTTGGTTGCACCAATATTCAGATATCACTTCGTTAACTTATAGTTTAACGTTTGCATTTTTGATTATTGCGTTTACCTTCTTCTATACAGCAATTACCGTTAACCCAACGCAAATGTCTGACGATATGAAGAAGAACGGTGGCTTTATTCCAGGTGTAAAACCAGGTTTGGCAACTTCTTCTTTTATTGATGATGTAATTTCTAAGATCACTTTCCCTGGATCGTTGTTCTTAGCTATTATTGCCATCATTCCTTCGTTAGCAGTTAAAGTTGGAATTCAACAAGAATTCGCCCACTTCTTTGGTGGTACTTCATTGTTGATTTTGGTAGGTGTTGTTTTAGATACATTACAACAAATTGAAAGCTATTTATTAATGCGTCACTACGATGGTTTAATGAAAACAGGTAGAGTAACCGGTCGTTCGGGTATTCCAGCTGCTACAACAACCAGTGGGGCTGCATTATAGAAAATGAATGAATTAATGGATGATAGCATATTTGGATTGCATTTAGCAAAAATCATATGCTATCATTTTTTCATTTCTTTATTCGAAATTAGATTACATGTCTAAGATCCATTACAAATCTCTGGAAGAGATTGAGTTAATACGAGAAAGCTCATTACTGGTTTCTAAAACCTTGGCAGAAGTTGCCAAAGTGATTAAGCCAGGTATCACAACCATAGCATTAGACAAGCTGGCATACGAGTTTATTAGTGATAACGGTGCGGTGCCTGCTTTTCTTAATTACGGAGGCTTCCCCAATTCCCTTTGTATTTCTCCAAATGAGCAAGTTGTACACGGTTTCCCTAATGATTACGTGATAAAAGAAGGAGATTTGATCTCTGTAGATTGTGGCGTAATTAAAAATAATTACTTTGGAGACTCGGCCTATACATTTTCTATTGGCGAAACTACCGAAGAGCAAAAGAAGCTGGTAAAGGTAACACAAGAATGTTTAGCTTTTGCCATAGAGAAGGCTGTGGTAGGAATGCGAATTGGCGATATTGCACATGCGGTACAATTTCATGCCGAATCTAATGGCTTTGGTGTGGTAAGAGAATTGGTTGGTCATGGTGTTGGCGTTAAGCTACACGAAAAACCAGAAGTACCCAACTACGGAAAACGTGGTAGCGGCATTAAGCTAGAAGAAGGAATGGTTTTAGCGATAGAGCCAATGATTAATGCTGGAACTGCTAACGTTAAGTTTTGGGCTGATGGATGGACGGTAACCACAAAAGACAATAAACCGTCGGCACATTTTGAGCACACCGTTGCAATTAAAAAGGGTAAAGCAGACGTTTTAAGCACTTTTTCTTTAATAGAAGAAGTTTTAGCGAAAAAATTTAAATAATTAAAAAATAATATTTAATTTTGCAACCCTGTTTAGTAGGCAGCTAATTAAGTAAAAATCAATAGAATATGGCTAAACAAGCCTCAATTGAGCAAGACGGAGTAATAAGAGAAGCATTATCTAATGCCATGTTTAGGGTAGAACTTGAAAATGGACATGAGATAATTGCGCATATATCAGGTAAGATGAGGATGCACTACATCAAAATTTTGCCTGGAGATAAGGTAAAATTAGAGATGTCTCCTTATGATTTAACAAAAGGTAGGATCACTTACAGATACAAATAAAATGAAATCATCACAAGCGCCGTTTTCTTTTGGAAAAAGCTTGTGACAACTTCATTACCAAAGAGAAATAAATAAAGCAATGAAAGTTAGATCATCAATTAAAAAGCGTAGCGCTGATTGTAAGATTATTCGCCGTAAAGGAAAACTTTACGTAATCAACAAGAAGAATCCTAAATTCAAGCAACGTCAGGGATAATTAAAAACATTAGAACGAGTTCCGCACAACGGTGGCCCGCCGTTCGGTCGTTCATTAAAACACAACTAGAAATATGGCAAGGATTTCAGGTATTGATTTACCAAGAAACAAAAGAGGAGAGATTGGTTTAACTTATATCTATGGTATTGGTAGAACTACTGCACAACGTATTTTAAATACAGCAGGTATCGATCTTAACAAAAAAGTACAAGATTGGTCTGATGATGAGTTGTCAGCAATCCGTACTATGATTAATGATGAAATTAAAGTAGAAGGTGCTTTACGTTCCGAAGTTCAGTTGAACATCAAACGTTTAATGGACATCGGTTGCTACAGAGGTCTTCGTCACAGAAAAGGTTTACCAGTTCGTGGTCAACGTACTAAAAATAACTCTCGTACTCGTAAAGGAAAGAGAAAAACAGTTGCTAACAAGAAAAAAGCATCTAAATAGTAGATAGATCTGAGTATTGAGATAGGAGAAGTGAGAATTTCTTATAAATCTGCTCAAATCTGGAATAGAAGATAATAATTAGGATAAGGGTGCCGAGGTAGAGTTTGTCTCATATCTCAATTCTCATATCTCAAATCTAAAAGAAAAAATGGCTAAGAGTAAAAAAGTTACCAAAAAACGTCTTGTTGTGATTGAGCCTGTAGGCCAAGCTCACATCAATGCTACGTTCAACAACATCATTGTTACCTTAACAAACACTAACGGACAAACTATTTCATGGTCGTCTGCTGGTAAAATGGGTTTCAAAGGTTCTAAAAAGAACACGCCTTATGCTGCAGGTCAAGCTGCTTCAGATTGTGGTAAAGTTGCTTTCGATTTAGGTTTACGTAAAGTAGACGTATTCGTTAAAGGTCCTGGTTCAGGTCGTGAGTCGGCTATCAGAACTTTACAAGTAGCAGGTATCGAAGTTTTGTCTATCAAAGACATCACTCCACTTCCTCACAACGGTTGTCGTCCTCCAAAGAAAAGAAGAGTTTAATCAATTTAATTTTTAAAGCTAAGAGTCTGCAGCTTCAGGTTGCATGATACTTTAAAATAACTACAATAAAATGGCAAGATATACCGGACCAAAGTCCAAAATCGCCCGTAAATTCAGAGAGCCAATTTTTGGCCCTGATAAAATGCTAGACAGAAAAAACTATCCTCCAGGCCAACATGGTGCTTCTAAAAGAAGAGGAAAGCAATCTGAGTACGCCGTACAGTTAATGGAAAAACAAAAAGTAAAATACACTTATGGTGTGTTAGAAAAACAATTCCGTAACTTATTTACCAAAGCTTCTTCACGTCAAGGTATCACTGGTGATAACTTGTTACAATTACTAGAGGCACGTTTAGATAATACAGTATACAGATTAGGTATTGCTCCAACCCGTTCAGGTGCTCGTCAGTTAGTTAGCCACAAGCACATTACTGTAAACGGCGAAACAGTTAATATTCCTTCATACCAATTAAGAGCTGGTGATGTTGTGGCTGTTAGAGAGAAATCAAAATCTCTTGAGGCAATTTCAAACTCAGTAGCTGGCAGAACCATCAACAAGTTTTCTTGGTTAGATTGGAACGCTAAAGAATTATCAGGTAAATTCTTGTCATACCCAAATCGTGACGAAATTCCTGAGAACATTAAGGAAAACCTTATAGTCGAGTTATACTCGAAGTAATCATAACGGTTAAAGCCCTAGTGGCTTTAACTTTTTTATGTTACGCAATATTAATAAACGATCTAAAAACATTAATAAATGGCAATTTTAGCATTTCAGAAACCAGATAAGGTAATCATGCAGAAATCAACGGATTTCGATGGTCAATTTGAATTTCGTCCTTTAGAGCCCGGTTTCGGTGTAACAATTGGTAACGCCCTAAGAAGAATTTTACTTTCTTCTTTAGAAGGCTTTGCGATTACCAGCATCCGTTTTTCAGGCGTTTCTCATGAGTTTTCTACTATCAAAGGTGTAGTTGAAGATTTAACAGAAATCATCCTTAACTTAAAGCAAGTTCGTTTTAAGAAAGTAGGTGAGTCTGGCGATTCTGAAAAAATCTTTATCATTATAAATGGTCAAGATCAATTCTTAGCAGGAGATGTTACCAAATTCTCTAACAATTTTGAGGTTTTAAACCCAGAGTTGGTAATTTGTAACATGGAAAAATCTGTTACTTTGGAGGTTGAGTTAACCGTAAACAAAGGACGTGGTTATGTACCTGCAGAAGAAAACAAAGTTTCTGATAGCGTAGTTGGTGTAATTGCAATCGATTCGATTTTTACCCCAATGAAAAATGTAAAATACACGATTGAAAACTATCGTGTTGAGCAAAAAACAGATTATGAGAAATTGATCTTAGATATTTCTACTGATGGTTCTATCCACCCAGAAGAAGCTTTGAAAGAAGCAGCTAAGATCTTGATCCAACACTTTATGTTGTTCTCTGATGAGAACTTGGTATTGGAATCTCAAGCTAAAGAAGAAACTAAAGAAGTTGATGAGGAAATTTTACACATGCGTAAAATCCTTAAAACTGAATTGGTTGATTTAGATTTATCTGTACGTGCATTGAACTGCTTAAAAGCAGCTGATATCCGTACTTTAGCTGATCTAGTTTCTTACGATGTTGCTGATATGTTAAAATTCAGAAACTTCGGTAAGAAGTCATTAACGGAAATTCAAGAATTGAAGTAAATCTAAACAATTATCGTTTGGAATGAACCTTTCTAAATTTAAGTTAGACGAAGAATAATTTAAGTTTTAGGTTGTAAGTTCTACGTATTACGTATCACTTATAACGTATCACTTTGAGAATTAAATTAATTCACTGTGTGTAATTCCCTCAGATTAATTTCAAAGAGACGGTACACACTTTATAAACAAAAAAATGAGACACGGTAAAAAACACAACCACTTAGGAAGAACTACTTCGCACAGAAAAGCGATGTTGGCAAATATGGCTTCTTCTTTGATCACTCACAAGAGAATCACTACTACATTAGCTAAAGCAAAAGCTTTACGTGTTTATGTAGAGCCAATTATCACTAAATCTAAAAACGATACTACTCACTCACGTCGTACAGTATTTGCTTACTTACAAAACAAAGAGGTAGTAACAGAGTTATTCCGCGATGTTGCAGCGAAAGTTGCTAACCGTCCAGGTGGTTACACTCGTATCATCAAATTAAACAATCGTTTAGGCGATAATGCTGAAATGGCGTTAATTGAACTAGTAGATTATAACGAGGTATACGGAAAAGATGCAGCAGCTGCTGAAAAGAAAACTACTCGTAGAGGAAGAAGCAAAGCTAAAAAAGCTGATGCACCTGCTGCAGAAGTAAAAGAAGAAGCGGCTCCAGTTGCTGAAGCTAAAGAAGAAGTTGAAGCTGCTCCAGTTGCAGAAGAAACTGCTCCAGAAGCACCAGCTGCTGACGATGCAGAAGAGCAAAAAGCGTAATCTAACTAACTTATTATGCTTATGACCCTTTAGGATTTCCTAAAGGGTTTTTTGTTTTAAAAGTATTTGATATTTTGTAAGTGGTTGATTTAGATTTTATTAATTTGAATTTGGCACTGAACCTGGCATTTTTTACCAAGCCGCTGTTACCTACCTTCTTCATATATCAAATTTTTAAAAATTTTAATAAAGTTCTCTCCAATATCTACGATTTCAATTTTATATTTAAGTTCTCGAACTACTAAACCATCTTTTATAATTTTATCGACTTGATATATTTTATCGTTGAATTTATGTTTTAAGATTTCTAAAAAATCTTTTGCGACTTTACCTGCATCATTACCTTTAAAATTGTATATCAAAAAATTTGAATTGGTAACTTCCAACTTGTTGAATCTTGAATTATTAAAAAATAAAGGTGCAAGAATAATTTTTGAGATTACTTTTGGGTTAATTTCAATATTGCCTCCAGACTTTCTATAATCTTCTTCTAATTTATCTTGATCATTAATTATTTCAATTGGAAATGAAATTGAATTGAATTTTTTATCTCGAAGTAAAAAACGCCACTCATTTTCGTATTTCCAACAATCATCTTTTTGAGCAAAACAGTACAATATTGGTAAAATAGCACTTACAGTTTTACTGTTAATTTCTTTACTTTTCGCAACGATTTTATAGTTGATAAAATCAGAAAAATTTATTTGTTTTAAGTGGTCATAACTTATTGGGAAAAAATACAAATCATTCTCATTTCTGTTTTTTTCAATATGCTCTTTGAATTGTATTGTTTCTAGCTCTAAACAATATCCTATTTCGCTCGTATAATGAGCCCAGATTAGTTCGTTTTTATAAGTATCAGAAAGTGATAAAACTCCTCTGCATTCAAGAAAAGGTTCGCTTAATTGTTTAAGAATTTCTTTTGTTAGTTCACTATCAATATTGTAATTTATATTTAAATCTGCTTTGTAATTAATAATAAATTCTGACATATCCCATAATATAAAGTTTCCGTCCATCACGTCGTTTAACAGATGTGAATGAGAAAAGTACATGGTATTATTCTTAAGACCTTTTACAGAATAATCGGTAATAGAATAATATTTATAAAGTTTCTCTGGAATATCAGTTTTAATATCAATTTTGATATTTTGATTTTCAAACTTAAAATCAGCGTTTTTGAGTTTTAGAGGTAGCGGTAATTTTTCATTTTCCATTTATTTCTATTTTTAGCAGTTTCGTGAAGTAAAATGACAGCTAACTCATAAATATACACAATAAACCTTCGTTAATCCAACGATATTTAGATGTGCTGTAGTAAGTCTAATATATTTAAAAGGCCAATATTTCTATAAATTGGAGCCAGCCTCAATCTCATAAGCTGCTTTCCCTGGTTCAAATATTCTAGTTAGTTCAGTTCCTTCTACAGTTATCGAGTTACCAATTCTCCTGATCCAGTTGCCTTCTCTCAAACCAATTACTTTAATATCGTTTTGAGTTAGAAACTCTAGTATTCTGGTTTCTCTAGTTTCGCCATTGTGTTGCAGGTTGGGTTGCGGGTCTAAGTAATGCGGGTTGAGGTTAAAGGGCACCAAGCCCATACAATCAAAACTTGGCGGGTAAACAATAGGCATATCGTTAGTAGTTTTCATGTTGATACCACCAATGTTACTACCAGCACTACATCCTAAATAAGGTTTGCCATGCTCAATATTTTCTTTAAGAATGCACATTAAACCCAGCTCGTGCAGGGTTTTCACTAATAGAAAAGTGTTTCCACCACCGGTAAAAAATCCTTTAGCGTTTTCAATTGCCTTAATTTGGTCATCAAATTCGTGAAGGCCTTTTACGCCGATATTAATGGTAGCAAAAAAATCGGCTGCTTTTTTAGTATATTCTTCATGAGAAATGCCTGCTGGTCTAGCAAATGGAATAAAGATAATTTCGTCTATACCTTGAAATAGCTCTATGATTTCTGTTTTTAAGTAAGCTAGGTAGTGCTCTCCAAATAGGGTAGAGGTAGAAGCCAATAGTATGTTCATCATTATTTTTTGTTGTGCAATAGGTAAAGATAAGAGCTGTTCACTAAGAAATAACTAACCTGCAATTATTATTAGTTTTTAGTGTTTACTTTTGCAGTTGATAATTAGGCATGAAGATGAACCAACAGAGCGATAGCTTATTTTTAGAGAAATTGGAAGAGAGCGTAAGGAACGGAACTTTTGTAAAGTTATCTCTAGGCAATTACAAAGGTAACGAAGAAGCGTTGAAGCAACTGTTTGTAAAACCTGTGGTACTTAAAAACAACAAGATGTTGGCTTTTAATTATCGCTATCAAACCAAAGATATTTTTAAAAACTTTTCTGAGCAGGAAAGTATCGTCTTAATTAAAAATTATGTTGCCGAGGGTTTTAATATAGCTACACTGTTTACCACGGCAGAGGAACACATTTTAGAAAAAACTGTAAAAGGCGGTCTTAGGTTAAGAACTAAAAAATTGGAACAACAAAAGCAAGTTGTTGTGGCCCATGATAAGCAGAAAAAACGCTTGATTTTGGCGAAGGATAATCTATACTTACAAGAGCTTGGTTTAACGGGCGCTGATGGTGTAGTTTTTAAAAATGCGCAAGATAAATACAAACAGATCAATCAATACATCGAGATTTTGAGCCCTTTGATTAAGGAGTTTCCTGTTGGTACTATTAAAAATGTGGTAGATATGGGCTCTGGCAAAGGCTACCTCACTTTTGCTTTGTACGATTATCTGCTTAATCATCAACAAAAGGCAAATGTAGTGGGAGTAGAGTTTAGGAAAGATATGGTTGGTTTATGTAATGCCATTGCCCAAAAAGCCAATTTCGATCAGCTTTCTTTTGTGGAAGGTACGATTGATAGCTACGAAAACGATAACATTAACCTACTGATTGCTTTGCACGCTTGCGACACCGCCACCGACGATGCCATTTACAAAGGAATACAAGCCAATGCCGAGCTCATTGTGGTTGCGCCTTGCTGCCATAAGCAAATTCGTAGAGAAATTGAGAAGCATAAAGCCCAAAACGATTTAAATTTTTTAACTAAACATGGTATCTTTTTAGAGCGACAAGCGGAAATGGTAACTGATGGCTTACGTGCTTTAATCTTGGAATATTTCGGCTATAAAACAAAGGTTTTTGAGTTTGTTTCTGATGTGCATACGCCAAAGAATGTGTTGGTGGTAGGGATTAGGAATAAGGACCAAGGAGCAAGGAACAAGGATGAAATTCTAAAAAAGATTAATGACACCAAAGCGTATTTTGGTATTGGTTACCATCATTTGGAGAAATTGTTAAACATCGGTTAATTAATAAGGCTTACCTTGAAAACAACTACCTATAAAATATCAACAGTATTGTCGTTAGCAGTACTATTATTCTTTTCTTCGTGCGAACCAAAGCGATTAGGCGAAGAAACTTTTGATTTGAATGATTTTCCTTTTGGTTTGAGTGTAAGTCGTTTTTACGAAACTGAATTGAAAAAGGAACATACAAAAACCTATTATTCTTCTTGTGATACAAGTTTTAAAGATGATAGTGGAAACAAGCAAGTTGAGGTAATTACCTATCTTGTAGATGCCGAAAAGCCAACCCAACCACTAGCAAAGCTTAAAAATGTAAGTTTTAATGTGATTAAATCTATTGCCGACGCAGAAGATAATTTAATGATGATTTCTGGCGATGCTTATTGTGGATTTAAAGATCAGATGAAGTTGTTAGAAGAACTGAAGAAAGAACATGGAAAACCAGTAGTTATCCAACATATTTCTGGCTTTACTACATTCACTTGGCGAAAAAGAGATAGGACAGTTCAGATACAATGTGAGATGATACCCGATCAAAATAACTATTACAATAAGAAAGGAGAATACCTAAATCCTTTCGGAGGTTTTTTGAAGACAGATAATTACGAACCTAATCATAGGCCTCGAATGTTTTTTTATATTTTTAATCCTGAAGCTATAGAATTGTTAAACAATCATATCGGTCTAACGAGTAGCATGAGTGGTTTTAAGCCGTATTTTTATGACTACACGAAAGATACCAAGGAGCCCTACTAATTTATTTGAGAGAGATTTTTAATTATAAATCCAAAGTAAAACACCTTTCTTTTTCTTGATTAGCAGTTTGTCTATTTGCTTCATTTGCTCATCTGCAATTACTGGGCAGCCTGCACTTACGCCAAATAGTGTTTGTGGGTGTATTTCGTAATTTGGAACAGGTGTGTAAGAGTGCAGTACCACAATTCTTCTAAAAGCATTGTTGTTGGTTGGCTCTAGGCCATACATTTTATAGTGAATGTTGATACCCCAATTGCTGTAGGCTCTAGTTTTTACTTTGTATTTTCCGAGTGAGGTGCAATTGCTACCCACTTTGTTGCTAAATACAGGTTTTGCAGCTGTGCTGCCACCGCCACCGCCATGGGCACATAAGCCAGAGATGATGGTTTTCTTTTGCTTGAAATCGTACACAAATAATCGGTTTTTCCCCGAAGGGATGCTCATATCTACCATGATGCAAATGGTAGTATCTAGCTGGTTCTTTTTAGCAAAAATTAAAGCTTCGGTTAGTTTTTCGGGCTTTATTGCAGCTGATGGCAATAAGAAAATGTTAAATAAAAGCAGCAGTAATTTTAGGTTGAGCATAGTTAAAGATAAGGTTTTAGCAGCTTGTTTTTTTTGCGAAGATGAACAGGCTTTTGTGAATTAAACCTGATGGTAGCGGATCCCGATTTAAGCATCTTTCTTATTGATTTACGGTATGCTTGCTTGTTGCACAGGTTTCATCGGGAGGAGCGAACAGCAGGGCTGACTAGGCGAAGAATTACTGACATTCGTTTCCTTAAAATAGGAATTAGTTGTTAGGGATTAGGTGTTAGTGTTTCTGCTTTAGTCTTTCAGCCTTTTACCTTCATTCCTGCCAAGCTGTCAGCAGTAATCTTAGTTTTCTTTTACATTTTAACAGCTTTTTTTGACAAAATTCTGCCAAAACCCTGTTGGCACATTGCTTGTTATTAACATGGAAACACAAAAAATAACAAAAGAAAATATATAATAAAATGGGAAAAATAATTGGTATAGACTTAGGAACTACGAACTCTTGTGTGGCGGTAATGGAGGGTAACGAGCCTGTGGTTATTGCTAACAGCGAGGGTAAACGTACTACGCCATCTATTGTTGCTTTTACGGAAAACGGCGAGCGCAAAGTGGGCGAGCCTGCAAAACGTCAGGCAATCACAAACCCAACAAAAACGATCTACTCTATCAAACGCTTTATGGGAAGCAGCTTCGGCGAGGTGGATAAAGAAGTTGGAAGAGTACCTTATAAAGTGGTAAAAGGCGATAACAACACCCCTCGTGTTGAGATTGACGATAGAAAATATACGCCACAAGAAATTTCGGCAATGGTTTTGCAGAAAATGAAAAAAACCGCTGAAGATTTCTTAGGTCAAGAAGTAACAGAAGCTGTAATTACGGTACCTGCTTACTTTAACGACGCACAACGCCAAGCTACTAAAGAAGCTGGTGAAATTGCTGGTTTACAGGTAAAACGTATCATTAACGAACCTACGGCAGCAGCTTTGGCTTATGGTTTAGATAAAACCAACAGAGACATGAAAATTGTGGTTTTTGACTGTGGTGGTGGTACGCATGACGTTTCTGTGTTAGAACTTGGTGATGGTGTTTTCGAAGTAAAATCTACCGATGGTGATACACACTTAGGTGGTGACGATTTTGACCACGTATTAATTGAGTGGTTGGCAGATGAGTTTAAGAACGAAAACGGAATGGACTTGCACAAAGATCCAATGGCGTTACAACGTTTAAAAGAAGCTGCTGAAAAAGCTAAAATTGAGCTTTCTAGCACTACTTCTACAGAAATTAACTTGCCTTATATCACTGCAGATGCTAGCGGACCAAAACACTTAGTGCGTACATTAAGCCGTGCTAAATTTGAGCAATTGGCTGCCGATTTGATTAAACGTACTATCGACCCTTGTAAATCTGCTTTGAAAAATGCTGGTTTGTCAGTTAGCGATATCGATGAGGTAATTTTAGTAGGTGGTTCAACTCGTATTCCTGCTATTCAGGATGCGGTAAAAGCTTTCTTCGGTAAAGAGCCTTCTAAAGGTGTAAACCCTGATGAGGTGGTGGCAATTGGTGCTGCTATTCAAGGTGGTGTATTAACTGGCGAGGTTAAAGATGTATTGTTATTAGATGTTACGCCACTTTCTTTAGGTATCGAAACTATGGGTGGTGTAATGACTAAATTGATTGAAGCTAACACCACTATTCCTTCTAAGAAAACGGAAACTTTCTCTACTGCGGCTGATAACCAACCATCGGTAGAAATCCACATCTTACAAGGCGAGCGTCCAATGGCTGCCCAAAACCGCACAATTGGTCGTTTCATGTTAGACGGAATTCCGCCGGCGCCACGTGGTGTACCTCAAATTGAAGTTGCTTTTGATATTGATGCCAACGGTATTTTACACGTAAGTGCTAAAGATAAAGCTACTGGCAAAGAGCAAAAAATCCGTATCGAGGCTTCATCTGGTTTAACTGATGCTGAAATCCAAAAAATGAAGCAAGAAGCCGAGGCTAATGCAGAAGCAGATGCTAAAGCGAAAGAAGAAGCGGATAAAATTAACAGTGCAGATGCTTTGATTTTCTCTACCGAGAAACAATTGAAAGAGTTTGGCGATAAATTATCTGCCGATAAAAAAGCTCCAATTGAAGATGGTTTGAAAAAATTGAAAGAAGCTCATGCTGCTCGTAACTTCGCTGATATTGAAGCTGCACAAACTGAGTTGCAAAATGCTTGGAATGCTGCTTCTGAAGAGATGTACAAAGCAGGTCAGGATGGTCAGCCACAGGGCGATGCTGCACAAGCTGAGCCACAACAAGGTGGCGATACCGTAACTGATGTGGATTACGAGGAAGTGAAAGACGAAGAGAAAAAGTAGTCTGAAAGTTTAGAGACCGAAAGTCCGAAAGGGTTTTAGTCATCATATAGAAAGCGTTGCTGATTAAGTTCAGTGACGCTTTTTTTGTTCTACGCCTCGTCATTGCAAACTTTGTTAAGCCCTTCCCTTTGGGGAGGGTTGGGTGGGGCTTTTGAAAACGAATGCCTGCCTTTCATCGCAAATCCAGCCCCGCCATCCGCTGCTATCTTTTTGTTCTGGCTTTGTCATCCTGAGCCTGTCGAAGGATTTTTTATAGCAGAAACGCTTCGACAGGCTCAGCGTGACACTAGTTGTGCGGTATGTGCTCACAAAAAGTATATCCGCTGCTGTCGGGTTTAATTTACAAAAGCCTGAGCAACTATTAAAAATTTGGCTAAAGCCCTGAACAAATTGCATAAAAACCGTTGGCTAAAGCCAACGGCAAAGGGAAAATGATAATGATTGGAATGAAAGGATATTGCTGCCGTTAGAAGACAGATTATTGAAATGAGGTAGCTCATTAACCAAAAAGATTGAAAGCGAATGAGATAATTTATCCGAATTAGTCGATTTCTATGCTTATTTATCTAGAAGCTCCGCATCTACCAGTTGCTGTAACTGCTCTTCATTTTTAACTAACTCTTCCAATAATTTAAACTGATTTTTTGCTCTGTCTAAATTCTGGTCTGCGTAAGCGGTAGGATAGTAGATATTTCCATTTAAAAAGTCTGTTAAAAAACGAAGGGCCTGCATGTAAATCATGTACTTACCACTAAACAAAATCAACCCTTTTTCAGTGCTGGTTAAAATACTTCCCATTTCAGAGAGATAGCCTTTAATCATGGCAGCAAAATAGTCTACACGAATGTTGATTTTCGATAAATCTCTTTCATTTTCAGAAAACTCGCACAAGTAAGTACGCATCATATCGCCCAAGTCTGAAATGAACTTGCCAGGCATCAAGGTGTCTAAATCGATTACACAAACACCTTCGAAGGTTTCTTTATCAAGTAGGGCGTTACTGATTTTAGTATCATGGTGCATTACCCTATTTGGAAAATCAGCATTGCTGCCTAATTGCAAATATTGCGTGAGAATAGGTTCAAATTCAAAAGCCGTTTCAATTTCTTTCGCAGCTTGGTCTTTAACAGTAACCGAAGCTTGGCTTAATGCCGTTTTAAACTGTTCGAAACGAAGTTCTAGGTCATGAAAGCCAACAATAGTGGGTTCCAGCTTGCTGCTATTAAAGTTGTCTAATAACCTGCTTAATTTACCGAATTGCTTTGCCGCTTCAAAAGCTTGTTTGGCGGTGCTTAGCGTATCTAAAGCCACAGTGCTTTTTACAAAAGGCATCAATCTCCAATATTTACCCTCATGCAAGTACATTGCTTCTCTGTTGGTGGTGTGCAATGGTGCGGGAAAAATATAATCTGGAGAATTAATCTTGAGGAAGTTGGCTACCGTTTCAATGTTATTGGCAATTGCCCAAGGATTGGTAAACACACTCGTATTAAGCTGTTGCAATACAAAATGTTCGCCATTAGAAAGGTTGGTTAACAAATAGGTTCCGTTGATTAAACCGGAACCTATTTGTTGTATGTTGATGTTTTCTTTATTAAAGCCGTAAGCTTCTAAGATATTTTCATCAATGGTTAATTCCATAATTTTTCTGGGTAGCTGCCATTTTTGATCAGTTCGTCGATGCTTGCTTGTACTAATGGCTTGTCTTCCTTATAAGTAACACCAAACCACTGGTTATCGGTAGGTACTACTTTAAAAGAAGCAGTATTGTTTTTTACCAAATGCTCTCCAATTAACGGAATAAAAAATTCTGCTTTAGGCTTGTCTTTGTTCTCCATGGCAAAAGTTCTAAACAAATCTTCGGTAATTTGGAAAACTGTTGGCGTAAAACCCCAAAAATTCATAGATACTGGCGTATCGAAGTCAAGCGGGAATTCTTGCTCGTTTTCTTCATAAACAATAGCGCCATCTTTTTTGTACACTTTTGTTCTTTCTACAATTTCAGTTAAATTTCCCGCCTCGTCTGCTTTACAAACGCCTCTAGATACCGCTCCAAAATCTGATAAAGTTTTACCTATTTTGTAACCGATGATCGAATAAGTAGCATCGTTTACTTCTGTAGTAAGAAAATCTACCATTTTTTTGAAAGCATCATAGCCATAAAAGTCATCTGCGTTAATTACACAAAACGGTTCTTTAACTACTTTTCTTGCAGATAAAATGGCATGGGCAGTACCCCAAGGTTTTTCCCTGTAAATTTCTTCTTCAATGCCAAATTGTTTCAAATCAAAGTTTTGATAAACGTAGTCTACTTCAATTTTTCCTTTCAATTTCTCATCAAAAATTGCCCTAAAGTTATCTGCAAATTCTTCTTTAATAATAAATACTACTTTGCCAAAGCCTGCTTTAATTGCGTCGTATATAGAATAATCGATAATGGTTTCGCCGTTTGGGCCAAAGCCATCAATTTGTTTCATGCTACCATAGCGGCTTGCCATCCCGGCGGCCAAAATTAGTAAGGTTGGTTTCATTAACTATTTAGTTTTTAAATGAATATTAGTTATTGCCAAAGTTAAGTTTTAGAATCCAAAAAGCCCACCACCTTTTGATTTAGTTGTGCGACTTTTTTTGCCCGTTAGCATTCCAAAAATACCACGTACAATCTCTTTCCCAATTTGGCGTGTTATGGTTGCGCCCATAATCTCTTCTACTAAACTCTTTTCGCCTGCTTTTGGTTTGCTTTCTTGTTCAATTCTTTTCTTTTCTTCTTCTTCGGCTTTTGCCTCGTGCTCGCTGGCCAACCGCTCATTAATCCTATCAGTTAGCATTTCATAGGCGCTAATAGGATCTTTAGTTTCCTGATATTTGGTATATAATGGGCTTGCTAGCATCAGTTTTTCGCAATCAATAGTCGCCATTGGCCCCATTACTGCCCTAGGCGGGGTAAGCAAAGTCGCCGCCACCTCTGTGGGTATTCCTTTTTCGTTTAACACGGTAATTAATGCCTGTCCAGTTCCAAGCGAAGTTAAAACTTTGTCTATCGTGTAAAAATCAGATTTGGGATAGGTATTCACAGTCTTTTTTAAAGCATCAACATCGTTTGGAGTAAATGCCCTCAAAGCATGTTGTACTCGGTTCCCTAATTGTGAGAGCACACTTTCGGGTATATCCATAGGAGATTGGGTACAGAAAAAAACACCAATTCCTTTAGATCTAATTAACCTGATAATCGTGTTGATTTGCTCTAGGAATGCTTTTGGCGCATCGTTGAATAATAAATGAGCTTCATCAAAAAAGAATACTAGCTTCGGTTTATCTAAATCGCCAGCTTCGGGCATAGTTTGGTAAATCTCTGCTAGTAAGCTCAACAAAAACGTAGAATAGAGTACAGGCTGGCTCTGCACATCGGCAATATTTAGCAGACTAATTACGCCTTTGCCATCTATGCGGTTAAACAAATCTTCAATATCATAAGAAGTTTCGCCGAAAATACCGCCCAAACCTTGCTGTTCTATCGCCACTATTTTTCTCAAAATAGTGCTTGATGTTGCCGTAGATATCGAACCGTAGGTAGATTTGATTTCTTTTGCACCCTCTCCTTCAGAAAGATAACCTAATAATTTTTTCAGGTCATTGAGGTCTACTACAGGCATTTTGTTATCGTCAGCATATTTAAAGATGACCGCTAAAACGCCAGATTGCGTATCGTTAAGTTCTAAGATTTTAGATAAAAGTATCGGGCCAAATTCGGTAACTGTTGCTCGCATTTGAGCGCCGAGTTTACCACTTAACGAGTAAAGCTCAATCGGGAAGCCGCTAGGTGCAAAGGGTTTGTTTAATTGCGTAGCTCTTTCTTCTATTTTTGCGTTGCTGGCACCCGCTTGGTTTAAACCAGATAAGTCGCCTTTTACATCGAGCATAAAAACGGGAACGCCCGCATCAGAAAGCTGCTCTGCCAATAATTGTAAGGTTCTAGTTTTTCCGGTACCGGTAGCACCAGCAATTAAACCATGCCTGTTCATCATTTTTAGTGGTAGGTTTACTTCGGCTTCGGCTATGGTTTCTCCATCTAATATTCCGGCTCCTAAATAAATAGATGCACCAGTTGGCGAGTAAGATGCTTTTATCTTCTCTGTATATGAAATTTTGTTGTTACTCATAATCCATAATTTGAATGGTTAAAATAGTAAGAATTTTTACCATTAGTGCTTAAATTTTGTTGATGTTTTAAACTTGTTTTCAGTTTTGCAGTTTTTTGCAGCTTTTGTTTTTAAAAAACGCAAGTAAAATACTTAAATTTACCATGTGTCAAATCTTACCAACCTAATTACTTCTTTCCAAAAACTAAATGCTGGTTTTGATGGAGAACTTTTTTTCGATAATTCTGCCGCCCACGAAGCCCAGAAGTTAGTTTATTCTACCGATGCTTCAGTTTATCAAGAGAAGCCTTTGGCTGTAGCTGTACCTAAAACAAAAGAGGGTATTAAACAACTTATTGATTTCGCTAACGAAAATCGCTTAACACTTATTCCAAGAGCGGCAGGTACATCGCTAGCGGGCCAAGTAGTTGGTAACGGATTAATTGTTGATATCTCTAAGTATCTCAATCAGATTTTAGAAATCAATGCCGAAGAGAAATATGTGAGGGTGCAACCTGGTGTAATTAGAGATGATTTGAACCTTGCGCTAAAGCCATTTGGCTTAATGTTCGGCCCCGAAACTTCTACAGCCAACCGAGCCATGATTGGCGGTATGATTGGCAATAACTCTTGCGGTTTACACTCTATTGTGTGGGGCGATACCCGCCAGAATTTATTAGAGGTAAAAGGCTATTTAAGCAATGGACAGGAGGTAACATTTAACGAACTGTCTTTAACTGCGATAGAAGAAAAGGCACAGCAAAATAGTTTGGAAGGTGTAATTTACAAAGGCATTTCTGCGTTGGTAAACAATCCTAAGAACATAGAAGCCATTGAAAAAGGTTATCCCAAAAAATCCCTAACTAGAAGAAATACCGGGTATGCCTTAGATTTTCTAATTCCCGAAGAAGGAAAGGAAACGTTGAACATGTGCGAGCTGATTGCCGGCTCGGAAGGTACTTTGATGTTTGTAACCGAAGCGAAGTTGAACCTATTGCCTTTGCCTCCTAAAATGGATGCCTTGGTTTGTGTGCATTTCAACTCTTTAGCCGAATCGTTGTTAGCCAACATTATCATTTTGAAGCACCAACCGATGGCTTCAGAGTTGGTTGATAAATACATCATGGACTTTACCAAAGGGCATCCCGTTTATCAGCATAACCGCTTTTTTATTGAAGGCGAACCAGAAGCCTTGCTAATGGTAGAGTTTTTTGCCGAAACACAACAGGAATTAGATTCTAAAACTTCTGCTTTGATAGCAGATTTAAAACTGGCAGGTTTAGGTTACGCTTATCCGGTTGTGTATGGCGCTCAAACTAAATTAGCATGGGATGTTCGTAAAGCGGGTTTGGGTCTAATCAGAAATTTACCAGGCGACACACAACCTGTGAATTTAATTGAAGATTGTGCCGTAGCACCAGAAGATTTGCCAGCCTATATCGAAGAGCTTCAACAACTGCTCGATAAGCATCAATTAAAAGCATCTTACTATGCCCATGCTGGTGCTGGGGAGTTGCACGTAGAACCTATGATTAACCTTAAAACGACCGAGGGTAAGGAGCTTTTTAGGACGGTTTTAAAAGAAACCGCGGCTTTAGTTAAAAAGCATAACGGTTCGTTAAGTGGAGAACATGGCGACGGAAGGTTAAGAGGGGAGTTTATAGCAGATGTATTGGGTGCTGAGGTTTATCAATTGCTAAAAGAAGTGAAGCAATTGTTCGATCCACTTGGTGTTTTTAATGCCAACAAGATTGTGGACACGCCACCAATGAACGAGTTTTTGCGCTATGAAGCGGATAAGCCGGTAAAACCTATTCAAACGATTTTTGATTTTTCTAAGAACGAAAGTATATTAAGGCTGGCCGAAAAATGTTCGGGATCTGGCGATTGCAGGCGAACACATGTGGCAGGTGGCACCATGTGCCCATCATACATGGCCACTCGCCAAGAGAAAGATACCACCAGAGCAAGAGCAAATATTTTACGCCAGTTTTTAACCAATTCGCAGGGCGATAACCCGTTTAACCACAAAGAAATTAAAGAAGTGATGGATTTGTGTTTGAGCTGTAAGGCTTGTAAGTCAGAATGTCCATCAAGTGTAGATGTAGCCAAAATGAAAGCAGAATTTTTGCAACACTACTACGATGCCAATGGCGTACCTTTCCGTACTCGAGTAATCGCAAATTTCACAAAATCGCAGGCTTTGGGTGCTATTGTGCCATCTATCTACAATGCCTTAATTGCCAATAATTTCACGAGTAAATTAATTAAAAAGATAATCGGTTTTGCTCCAGACCGCTCACTGCCAAAAGTAGGCAAAACTACCTTGCGTAGTTGGAAGAAAAAGCACGACAATAAACAATCGTTGCAGGTTAGGGATAAAAAAGTTTACTTATTCTGCGATGAATTTACCAACTATAATGATGTTGAAATTGGTATAACTGCCATTAAACTTTTGGAGCGATTGGGTTATCAGGTAATTATTCCGCAGCACGAAGAAAGCGGAAGAACCTATCTATCTAAAGGATTGTTACGTGATGCTAAAGCTCTAGCTAACAAGAATGTAAGTTTATTGGCAGATTTAGTAAACATAGAAGCGCCATTATTGGGTGTAGAACCTTCGGCTTTATTAACATTTAGAGATGAATACCCTGAATTGGTGGATGCTCATTTGGTACAGAAAGCAAAACACTTGGCACAAAATTGCTTTTTAATTGAAGAATTTTTATGGCAAGAATTTGAGACAGGAAAAATTAGTGCCGATCAGTTTACGACTAAGCCACAGCAGATTAAACTTCATGGTCACTGTTACCAAAAATCTTTAAATGCATTAACACCTACCGAAAAGATTTTGGGAATGCCTGCTAATTACACCGTAGAAATGATACCTTCTGGCTGTTGTGGTATGGCAGGTTCTTTTGGCTACGAAGAAGAACATTACGAAGTATCGATGCAAGTAGGGGAGTTGGTATTGTTGCCAGCAGTTAGAAATGCAGCTACAGATACCATTATTGCCGCTGCGGGAACAAGTTGTAGGCACCAAATTAAAGATGGTGCTCAAAAAGTGGCCAAACATCCTGTAGAAATTTTGTGGGAGGCTTTGAAATAGGGATATTAAGATTATAGCTATCCTAGCGGGCAATTTTTACAACGCTTGCCTCTTAGATATTTTTCGCAGCAGTTTTTCTTCTTCTTGTCTTTTTTTTCCTGCTTCGAAGTTTTCTTTTTTTTATCTTTCTTAGACATATTAATGTTTTAGCCACAGATGCACAAATCTTAATGGATATTTACCAAAAAATATCTGTGCATCGGTGGCTTATTTTGTACAACCTAAAATTAAACAAAAAAGGTGCATACTTGTTGTACACACCTTTCAATTATTGTTTTGTTGTTTTGCTTAATGTAGCACTATGGCACTTTTTACTTTAAACTTTCTACTTTTAACTTCAACTAAGCTTCGCTGTCGTAAGAAATTTGGCCAACGTGTTTGTCAATTTGCCATCTTCCAGTGCCTTCTTCGCCAATTACTTCGAATAATTCTAGTGCTCTGCGTGCTTTGTATTCTTCTTCGCGTTGCTCTCTAAAGAACCAGTTTAAGAACTCTAAAGTAACATAATCTTGCTCTTTATGGCAACGGGCAGCAATGTTTTTGATAGATTGCGTTACGCTAACTTCTTGCTCTAAAGCTTCTTCAAATACCTCACGGAACGAGTTGTACTCTTGTTTGATGTTGGTTACTTCTGGAGAAACAGCGTTTCCACCCATGTCTAACACATATTTGAAGAATTTTAACTGGTGCTGTCTTTCTTCTTCTGCTTGCTTAAAAAAGTAATCAGCAGAAAAATCGTAGCCATTTCTATTGCACCAAGATGCCATAGATAAATATATAGAAGAAGAAAGTGCCTCTTTTTTTATTTGTTGATTGATCAATGTTTCTACCTCTTCTGATAGTAAACATTTAATTCTCATGATATCTTTCATTGTCAATTAGATTTTATGATTAGTTATTATGAAACATTCGCATTGGTCAGTTGTTCGGGCTGATTGCTAAAAAAAAATCATAATAACCTAAAACTTTCTTTTAGAACACTACAAAGTTAAGCCGATAATGTTCTGTAAAAGAAATTATTAATAATTCGGAACGAGTCTAAGTCTTAGTTAAACTACAATACGAAACAAACGATCGTGAATAATGTGGTTCAGTTCCAGCATTACGAAAGTGCCTTGTAAGATTTCTTTTAGTTTGATAAGTTCTAATAAAGAAAGCACATAAGAATGGTCGCAAGCGCAAATAAAGATAATTTCTACGTCGGCAGTTTTGTCGCTGCTCAATAGTTTTTCTTCAATATTTACGTTGTAAACTGCTTTTTTAAGCTTTAAAAGATTTCTGTAATCGAAACGAGCTAACTTGCCTGCAAAATCAATGTACCAGCATTTCTCCGAATCTGATTGAAAGATAGCACCGCTTGGTGTAGCGAATACCTCTTCGAATGTAGCAGCGGGAAAGGTTAGTTCTTTTATCTTTTGCACTTTAATTAACTTGTTAATGCAAAATTAATATTATTTAGATTTAATACAAATAAAAATGAAAATTAAGCTGCATATTGATTTTGCGGCTTTGCTGATTTGGATAGTAGCAATAAATTAGATTAAATAGACCTGATTGAGCGGAAAGCCCGCAAGCGAGCATAGCGAGTGCGGGTTTGAAGAGAAAGCAGGAGTGCCAATAATAGTACTGCTTTGGTTGCTCTTCTTTTTTAAATGCTTGATAAAACAAAAGTCAGATGAAGTAGGTTTTATGTTTAAAATAGACAGACAATGGAAAATCAAAAACCGGCTAATGATAAGCTACATGCTAGCGATCTTGGCGAAACCAAGGATTTTAATGAACTTACTTACGACAAAAATAGAAATAGTTTTGAGTATGATGTAAAAGGCGAAGAAAAAGATTATGATCATCCATTGCCTTATGATACCATCTCTACTGGGGCAGTAAATGATGACAGTACTTATGACGAGGCTAACCCTTACGTAGGTAACGAATATGATGAAGATGGACAGGTTGATGAGCAGCTAGATGAAAATGGAATGCACATAGATAATAGGGGAGAAAGTGTAAGGTTAAATGCAGAAGATAGAATTTTGGCGCAAACCGAAGAAGATTTTAGGGACGATTTGGATGAAGAAGGTTATCCGAAGAATGACTTGCCTCACTAGGGTAGCAGATCTAAATTAAAGCGTTTACGCATTTCCTCTAGCTGTGGGTTTTTCTCTACTAGGTAGGCGTATTTATCTTTATTGCTATAAATTCTGTTGCTCTGTTTCGGTTCTATCCGCTTAGTAACTATTTGTATATCGAAATTTTTGAGTTGCGACCTGATGAAGTTTAGCAACTCAATTTTTTCATCCTGTAAGGTGCTTTCAAGCGCAATATTTTCAATAGATACAATAATATTTGTTCCGTCTATAACAGGTTGGTTGCTGCTTAATAAAGTATACAAATGTATTTTATCTTCGGCATTTGCTTTTTGGATGCATTGTTTCCAAACCGCCATAAATTGGTCTTGTGTAAAGGCCTGGGTGTCGTTTCCACTAACGTATTGTGGCCCTTTATCTTCTCCATCTAAATTATTGCCACTACTAAAATCTGTTAAAGAAGGGATTAGTGAGCCGCCTGTGCTTTTAACCAAAGGCTGTATTTTGATTGGAGAAGCGGGGGCTGCACTAATTTTTGGCGCTTCTACTTTTGGTTGTGGCGGTTGTGCTGGTTTTGGAGCCGCTGCAGTGGTTTCCGTCTTTTGCTCTACAGGTGCTGCAACTGCAACTTTTGGACTTTCGGACTTAATCTCTTTCGGACTGCTTTGAGCTTGCCCAGAACTAACTAAAGTTTTTTTTTATCCTGATCTTGGTCAGTTGCGGTGTTGGCGAGTTGAATTACAGATGGAATGTGGCACATTTTAATGAGTGCCAGCTCAACCTGCAACCGCTGATTTTTACTGTTCTTGTAATTAAGATCGCATTGGTTAGCTAAATTTAGTGCCGTTAAAATGAAGCCTAAATTTGCACCATTACTTTGCGCCAGGTATTTCTGCTTAATATTTTCGCTTACTTCTAGTAGTTGGATAGTCTGGTTATCTTTGCCAACCAATAAATTTCTAAAGTGACCAGCCAAACCGTTGATGAAGTTATTGCCGTCAAATCCGTTATTCAATATCTCATTGAAAAGTAGGAGCGTATTGCTTACATCGCCGCTGGTTAGGTAATCAGTTAACTTAAAATAATAGTCATAATCTAAAATATTCAGATTGGCAATTACCGCTTGGTAGGTTACATTTCTGTTAGTGTAACTAACAATTTGGTCAAACATCGAAAGTGCATCACGCAACCCACCATCGGCTTTTTGGGCAATAATGTGCAGGCCGTCGTTATCGGTTGCAATATTTTCTCTTTCGGCAATTTTGGCTAAGTGATTAGCAATATCATCAACTTGTATCCTGTTAAAATCAAAAATCTGACAACGAGATAAAATGGTTGGCAATATTTTGTGCTTCTCTGTAGTAGCTAAAATAAATATGGCATAAGATGGTGGTTCTTCCAATGTTTTCAAAAAAGCATTAAATGCACTGGTTGATAACATGTGAACCTCATCTATGATGTAGATTTTATATTTTCCGGCTTGCGGCGGTATCCTTACCTGCTCAATCAAACTTCTAATGTCGTCAACAGAGTTGTTTGAGGCAGCATCTAGCTCATGAAAGTTAAAAGAATGTCCCGATTGGAAAGATTGGCAGCTTTCGCAAGTGCCACAGGCTTCTTGCTCGGCGGTTAAACTGGTACAGTTAATGGTTTTTGCTAAGATACGTGCACAAGTAGTTTTACCTACACCACGCGGTCCGCAAAATAAGAAAGCTTGCGCCAGTTGATTATTTTTAATGGCATTTTTTAAAGTTCCGGTAATATGCTGCTGTCCAACTACGGTTTCGAACGTGGCTGGGCGATATTTACGGGCAGAAACAATAAAATTTTCCATTGGCACGAAAATAGGGAAAATTTGCGGAGTTGAAATATTGAAATTTGGAATGTTGAAAAGTTGCGTGTTGGCCCGAGCTTGGTTGACCTTTTGTTGATCATCTTGACTGACTAGTGATGCCTGATCCCTAACCCCTGATCCCTGACTCCTGATCCCTAACTACTAATCCCTAACCACTTAAATAATCGACTTCAGCTCCTTTCGGTATTGCGATGCGCTTTTCCCAGTAAACTCTTTAAAAATCTTATTAAAATGACTAAAGTTATGGAAGCCACTCTCATAGCTGATATTGGCAATGCTGGTGGGTTTTTCGGCCAAAAGTTTTGAAGCGTGTACCACCCTATATTCATTCACGAACTTAGTGAAGGTCTTTTTAGTCATCTTTTTAAAGTACCTACAAAATGCAGGTACGGTCATGCTCGTCATTTCTGCCACTTGCTCTAAGCTAATTTCTTCGGTAAAATGATCTTTAACATAATTAAAAACCATGTTGATCCTATCATTATCTTGTGCCTGCATTTCTAGCGAAAAGTTTTGTGCGTTTAATAGTTTATAGTCTGATGCCTGCTCTAGCTCTCTAAGTACGCTTAAAAGCGCTAATAATTTCTCGAAAGGCCATAAGTTGTTCATCTTTTCTAAAACTGGCCCAACAAGTTTCATGGTGTCTTTGCCAAAGGCGATGCCATATTTTGCCTTGTCGAATAAATTAGCAATGCCTTTGGTTTCTTTTAGGGTAAGAAAATCCGATCCCAAAAAATTAGGCTTCATTTGTATCACTACCTCATTAATGTTGCCGGTAGTTTCGTCGGTAAAGCCACAGTGTGGTAAATCGCTGCCTATTAAAATCAAATCGCCATCGGTATAATAAGAGATGTGGCTACCTATTTGTCGCTTGCCGGTTCCTCCATTAACAAAAACCATTTCTATTTCTGGGTGGTAATGCCAAAGGTAGGCCTTATTGTTTGCGTTTTGCTGGTATTTAGAATAGTAAAAAGAACTTCCAAAAGAAGGTTCTATAATCTCGAAACTGGGTTTTATCTTTTTCATGCTAATTGATGCTAAATTAACTAAAAAATATGTGTTTTTGCTTTTATTTATTTGTTTGTTGTTTTTATGAGTTAAAATAGCATAGTTATTTGCAAATATGGAACATAAATGCAGATGAGTTACTCACTACATTTGCTTCTGTTAAATAAGTATTAACGTTTAAGGCAAATCACAATGAGAAAGTTATTAGGTTTTAGTTTAGTTATCCTTACGGTGTTTATGGCAAATGTTGCCATGGCAGACGATATGGAGCTTTTGGTTAGAGTAGCCAAAGAAAACAGTAAATGGGTAAGCTTTATTACTAGCGATGCTAAAGAATTTGATGTAACGCTATATGCTGCCGATGAAGAGGTGCTTTATCAAGACCGCATTAAAACGGTTGGCAATAAATTTCAAACTTATGATTTGAGTTCGCTTCCTCAGGGAACTTACCAGCTGAAGATGGAGTCAGAATCGAAAGAAATTACATATCAAATTGAGATCAATGAAGAAAATGCGGTGCTTTCGCAACCAATTATTGTGGAGCTTAAAAGACCAATTTTTGTTAAAGAGAACAACCTAATTACCCTAGATTTGAATGGTGCATGTACTGGGCCAGTTGAAGTGGTGATCTATAATGAATATAATGAGAAGCTTCATGAAGAAGTTTATGCAGAAAACAGTAAGGTATCGAAAAAATTTGATGTAAGTAAAACCACATCAAGGGAATTGACATTCTTGGTTAGATCTGCCGGGCAAGAATATGCTGAAACTATCAAGCTTTAATTTAGCAACATATATATTACTAGTACGAGAGAGTGAAAGCATTGCCGCATGGCGATGCTTTTTTGTTTTGAAGTGTCTTTTTCTGTGTAGGTGTGTGTTGCTAGTTTAAGTTGGATTGAGTATTTGTGAATCTAACTAGACTGTTTTTCAAAACAACACTTTGATTTATAGAAATATATTGTTACATTTGCAGCCCGTTTTAGAGCGGAATAAATTAAAAAAATAATTAAATACAACAATGAATCAGTACGAAACTGTTATCGTTCTTACCCCATTGTTATCTGAAGAAGCTGCAAAAGAGGCAATTGCCAAATTTACAGCAATTATCAAAGATAGCGGAGCCGAAATTATCGCAGAAGATAATTGGGGTTTGAGAAAATTAGCGTATCCGATCGACAAGAAAGGAAACGGATTCTTTCATCTTACAGAATATAAATCTGGTGGTGAATTAATAAACAAGTTAGAGCTAGAATTGAAACGTGATGAGCGTGTTTTACGTTTCTTAACTGTGAGATTAGATCGTCATGCAATTGCATATAGCGAGAAAAAACGCAGCGGTGCTTTTAACAAAAAACCTAAGAAAGAGGAGGCTTCAGCGTAATGGCAAGAGATCAAATCCAATATGTTACTGCTCCAAAAGTGGAGGATAACAGAAAAAAATATTGCCGTTTTAAGAAAAATGGTATCAAATACATTGATTACAAAGACGCAAACTTTTTGTTGAAATTCGTTAACGAGCAAGGTAAAATTTTACCTCGTCGTTTAACTGGTACTTCTTTGAAGTTTCAACGTAAAGTGGCTCAAGCTGTAAAACGTGCTCGTCACATCGGTTTGTTGCCTTTCGTTACTGACCAATTAAAATAGGAGCTGAGCAATGGAAATTATTTTAAAGCAAGATATCAAATCACTAGGTGAGAAAGATGATATCGTTACGGTAAAACCAGGTTATGGTCGTAACTACTTAATTCCACAAGGTTTTGCAACTTTAGCAACTCCTTCTGCAAAAAAAGTATTAGCAGAAAACTTAAAGCAAGCTGCTTTTAAACAAGATAAAATTAAGAAAGATGCTGAAGGCGTAGCTGCTAGATTAGCTGATGTGAAATTAAGCATTGGTGCTAAAGCAGGCGAAACCGGTAAAATCTTTGGTGCTGTTAACACTATCCAAGTGGCTGATGCATTAAAAGCTAAAGGTTTTGAAGTTGATCGTCGTCGTATTACTTTTGAAACTGAGCCTAAAACTTTAGGCGAATATGTAGCTAACTTAAACTTGCACAAAGAAGTTAAAGTGAAAGTACCTTTCGAAGTAGTAGCTGAGTAATTTTAGCTAAACAAAATTTAAGGCCCCGAATTGTAAAATTCGGGGCCTTGTTTTTTAGAGAGCCTGCTGTTTAATATATTAGGTTTTTATATTTGCCAACCAATTATAAATAAAGAAAGCAATTCAAATTGGAACGTTTTAAAAAATATCGTCAACCTATGAGATTATTGTTATTCTTATGCTTTATCGCATTAGGTGCTAAATCGCAAAATGTAGTGGCAAAAGCTACAGATACCACCAAGAAAATTATTTTTACCACTTACTACGCCAATAAATTTGAAGGCAAAAAAACTACCAGCGGCGAGCGTTACCGCGGTGCTAAATTTACTGCTGCTCATCGTACCCTTCCTTTTGGTACTATGGTTACGGTTAAGAACTTGCGTACCGGAAAATCAGTACAAGTAAGGGTTAATGATCGGGGTCCTTTCAGTAAAAAATTTTCTTTGGATGTTTCTAAAGCTGCTGCCAAAGCAATAGGTATTTATCGCTTAGGATATGCCAAAGTAGAAATCTCCTACGTGCTAGATTAACGCATCTAATTACACACTTTTTAAACTTATTAACACTCTTTTTGATTCTGTAGTCCCTTAAAAAGAAATAATTAGCTTTTTTTCTCCCCGTTTCTGACAAAATTCTGATTAGAAATTGACAGAAAATGAAAGGCATGTTAACAACTTTAAGCCTTAAAAAATCCCTCAACTTCTATATTTGTTATACGAAGTTCTTTAATAGAAAGCATCCAAAATATTATTTAACTAGTTGTTGTTTAGTTTGTTAAAAAGAGCCATTTTTTTAAGCTTTTTAAATTAATAAACTAGGTATGGCTTGTTGGGCGCTTTCTAGATTATAGAACATCAATTGTATGCTGCATCGCAATTTCTAAGAATGTAAAAAAAGTGATTATGGAAGACGAATTATTACTAAGAGAGAACAAGGATCGATTTGTACTATTGCCAATTAAATTTCCGGCAATTTGGGAAATGTATAAAAAGGCCGAAGCTAGCTTTTGGACAGCTGAGGAGATAGACCTTTCTGACGATATCAAACATTGGGAAAACTTGAACAGTGGCGAGCGTCATTTCATTTCACATATCTTAGCTTTCTTTGCTGCAAGTGATGGTATAGTGAACGAAAACCTAGCGGTTAACTTCATGAGCGAAGTTCAAATTCCAGAGGCACGTTGCTATTACGGTTTCCAGATCATGATGGAAAACATCCACTCGGAAACTTATGCCTTATTAATTGATACTTATATCAAAGATCCAGAAGAAAAAGATAGACTATTCCATGCTATTGATACCGTACCTGCGGTAAAGAAAAAAGCAGAATGGGCATTGCGCTGGATTGATAATGGCACTTTTGCCGAGCGCTTGGTGGCTTTTGCTGCGGTAGAAGGTATTTTCTTTAGTGGTAGTTTCTGTTCTATTTTCTGGCTAAAGAAACGTGGTTTAATGCCGGGCTTAACTTTTAGTAACGAGCTAATTTCTAGAGATGAAGGTTCGCACTGCGAGTTTGCCTGCCTGCTTTACAGTATGTTGCAAAACAAATTGAGCGAAGAGCAAGTGCAAACGATCATTAAAGATGCGGTAGAAATTGAAAAAGATTTCATTACAGATGCTTTGCCAGTTAAATTAATTGGCATGAATGCAGATTTGATGAAACAGTATATTGAGTTTGTAGCCGATAGGTGGTTGGCCGAACTTGGTTACTCGAAAGTGTATAACGCTACCAATCCATTTGATTTTATGGAGATGATTTCGCTGCAAGGCAAAACCAATTTCTTCGAAAAACGTGTAGGCGATTATCAAAAAAGTGGCGTGTTAACTTCTTCGGAAGATAAAGCACAGGCTTTTTCATTAGATGAAGATTTTTAAAATTAGGTAATAGGTATAAGGTTTTAGGTGTAAGGTTAGGTCTCATATCTCAAATCTCATATCTCAATACTTAGAATAATATTTTGAAACCAGGTGCCGCTATGAAAATATGCACCATAAAAATTTTGTAAAGGATGTTTGTAATAAAAAGAGATGGCCGCAAAGAAGCGGTAAAATTTGACAAGATTACAGCTCGTATCGAGAAGCTGTGCTACGGTTTTAATGCTGAATTGGTAGATCCTATTGATGTGGCGAGAAAGGTAATTGAGGGCTTGTACGATGGGGTAACTACATCAGAATTAGATAACTTGGCAGCAGAAACAGCAGCTTCTTTAACTACAAAACATCCTGATTATGCTTTGCTGGCATCACGTATTGCCGTATCTAACCTGCATAAAAACACGTTGAAATCTTTTTCAAAGACTATGGAGTTGTTGTATAACTACATCGACCCAAAAACAGAAAAAAATTCTTCGTTAATTGCTGATGATGTTTGGAAAGTTATCCAAGACAATGCAGATATTTTAGACAGTACCATTATTTACGATAGAGATTTTGGTTTCGACTATTTCGGTTTCAAAACCTTAGAAAAATCATATCTATTAAAAGTTAACGGTGTAATTGTAGAACGCCCACAACATTTATTTATGCGTGTGGCCGTTGGTATCCACAAAGAAGATATCGAAAGTGCAATTACAACTTACAACTTAATGAGCGAACGCTGGTTTACCCATGCAACGCCTACTTTGTTTAACGCCGCTACGCCAAAACCTCAAATGTCGTCGTGTTTCTTGCTAACCATGCAAGACGATAGCATTGAAGGTATTTACGACACTTTGAAACAAACTGCAAAAATTTCTCAAAGTGCTGGTGGTATTGGTTTAAGCATACACAACATTCGTGCTACGGGAGCTTACATTGGTGGTACTAATGGTACTAGCAACGGTATTGTGCCAATGCTACGTGTATTTAACGATACAGCTCGTTACGTAGATCAAGGTGGTGGTAAACGTAAAGGTGCTTTTGCCATTTATTTAGAGCCTTGGCATGCTGATGTTTTCGAATTCTTAGACTTGCGTAAAAACCACGGTAAAGAAGAAATGCGTGCCCGCGATTTGTTCTATGCACTTTGGATTAACGATTTGTTTATGCAACGTGTAGAGGAAAATGGCGAATGGAGCTTGTTCTCGCCAGATGAAGCACCAGGCTTAGCAGATTGCCATAGCGAAGAGTTTAACAAACTTTACGTAAAGTATGAGCAAGAAGGCAAAGCTCGCAAGGTAGTTAAAGCACAAGAACTTTGGTTTGCTATTTTAGACTCGCAAATTGAAACTGGTACTCCTTATTTGTTGTACAAAGATGCAGCTAACTCTAAATCAAACCAACAAAATCTAGGTACCATTAAGTCTTCTAACTTATGTACCGAAATTATCGAGTATACTTCTAAAGATGAAGTTGCGGTTTGTAACTTGGCTTCGTTGGCATTGCCTCGTTTCGTAATCAACGGCGAATTCGATCATCAAAAATTATACGATGTAACTTATCAAGCGGCATTAAACTTGAACAAAATCATCGATTATAACTATTACCCAGTTAAAGAAGCTGAAAATTCGAACTTGCGCCACCGTCCAATTGGTTTGGGGGTACAAGGTTTGGCAGATGCGTTTATTTTGATGCGTTATCCGTTTGAAAGTGATGCAGCTAAACAATTGAACAAAGATATTTTCGAAACCATTTATTTCGCTGCAATGACCGCTTCGGCAGATTTGGCAGAGAAACATGGTGCTTACAAAACTTTCAAAGGATCTCCGCTTTCTCAAGGTAAATTCCAATTTGATTTATGGAACGTAACGCCAGACAGCAACCGTTGGGATTGGGAAAGCTTGAGAAAACGTGTAGTTAAAAAAGGGGTGTACAATTCGTTATTGGTAGCACCAATGCCAACCGCTTCAACTTCTCAAATTTTGGGTAACAACGAGTGTTTCGAGCCTTATACTTCAAATATCTACACTCGTAGGGTATTAAGTGGCGAGTTCATTGTAGTAAACAAACACTTGTTGAAAGACTTAGTAGCTTTAGGTTTGTGGTCTCCACAAATGAAAGATAGAATTATCTTAGCCAATGGCTCGATCCAAGACATCGCTGAAATTCCAGATTATATCAAAGAACTGTACAAAACAGTTTGGGAAATCAAGATGAAGAACATCATCGATATGTCGGCTGATAGAGGTGCTTACATTTGTCAGTCTCAATCGCTAAACTTGTTCATCAATGCACCAAATACTTCAAAACTAACTTCAATGCACTTCTACGCTTGGAAAAAAGGATTGAAAACAGGTATGTACTACCTGCGTACACAAGCGGCTTCGCAAGCAGTTAAGTTTACGGTAGAAAACCAAGGTGGTAAAGCTATAGAAGCTGTAATTCCAGCAAATATTCCTCAAAATCAAGTTGCCGAGGAAATTATAGACGGCCCAGTTTGTACCATGGAAGAAGGTTGCATTAGCTGCTCGGGATAAGAGGCCTCCCCAACCCCTCCAAAGGAGGGGCTTTGCAAGTTGCCGAAACAATTTGCAAGTCATCATATTTAAGGTTCTGGACATAAAGTTCAGAACCTTTTTTTGTAAAAAAAGAAGTATATTTATCTTATGAAAAAACGTCTCTCTTTTATCATAGCTTTTGCTGTTGTTTGCACATTTATCTTTGGATGTAAAAAGGATGAAGAAGAACCAATAGATATGCTAACTTCGGATCAAGCAAATAATCTGGGGGGATTCATTTAGATTTTTATTTTTGTTGTTCACTCTTGATTTATTTTTTGGAACAGCAGGAGCTACTCAAACTACTTCTACCGACAGAACTTATCGAACATTTTGACCTTATCCGCATCGAACCGATGGAAGATGGTTATCATTTATTTCTTGACCAGCATAATATTCCACCTGCGGAATTTGCCAGCCACAAGTTGGAATCCAAAGGATTTTTAGATCAGGCAATTATCCGTGATTTTCCCTTGCGTGGCAAAGCCTGTTTCCTTCATCTTCGCCGTCGCAAATGGCATGACCATGATACCGGCAGAATCCGTTTACAGTTCATGGAATACGGTGGCAGAGGGCACGCGTTTAACCGCAGAGTTCGCTGCTTTTTTAAAAGAATTTGATCGATAACCATCCTATCAGCTGCAAACTATTGGGTCAGCTGTATGGGCTTGATGGCAGGCGGTTGCAGGAACAATATATTCGTTACCTAAGTGATTTCATGGACTGGGACCAACGTTCTCATGCAGGCCACTGGGTTCTATTCGAACAAAATATTGGAGAATACCTAAGCCTGGATGAAGTATGCCTGTCCCGGGGAGAACTCTATACGGTACTCACCAATAAGGATGCAAAGGGGAAAAAGGGTGCTTTACTGGCTATGGTAAAAGGAACCATCAGCGATCAGGTGATTGCTATACTTGAACGCATTCCCTATCGTCTTCGTAAAGAAGTAAAGGAGGTTACTTTGGATCTGGCTCCAACGATGGAGCGTATTGCCAGGCGTGCCTTCCCCAAGGCAAGACTGGTATCTGACCGCTTTCACGTGCAGCAGCTTGCAGCAGATGCTGTTCAACAAATCCGCATTCAATACCGATGGGAAGCTATCGATCAGGAAAACAGTGAAATGGAGCTGGCAAAACAGCTAAACCATCCCCATGTGCCTGATATATTAGAAAACGGAGATAGTTTAAAGCAATTACTGGCCCGTAGCAGGCACCTGTTATTTAAAGATGAAACAAACTGGACAGCTTCCCAACAGCACAGGTCAGAGCTGCTGTTTGCCAGGTATCCCTTATTAGAGAAAGCCTATCGGCTGAGCAGGAAACTGTCTCATATCTTTTCAAACACAAAGGAGAAGGGCATCGGTTTTACCAGGCTCGCCAAATGGTATGATGAGGTTGAAAAATCAGCCATAAAAGCATTTTCAACCGTGGCAAGAACCATACAGAACCACTACCACACCATCCTGAACTACTTTGACAACAGGCATACAAATGCTTCTGCAGAATCGTTCAATGCTAAAATCAAAGCACTAAGAACTCAATTCAGAGGAGTCAGAAATGTTGAATTCTTTATGTACAGATTAGCCAAAATATATGCGTAATCTTTCTAGCCCCCCCAGATTATTTGCTTGATCCCTAACTTCCAAAACCTGGAAGTGGGCTGCTGTAGATAAAAATCCAAGTACCAACCCTAAAGGGAAAATTGAATATAGAAAAGCTTGGGATTGTGAACTTGATGACCGGTTCTATTTTTATGCCAATGGAACTTATGAAGTTAAAAATCCTCATACTAAGTGCATGTCTCAAGCGGATGACTTTAAAAACAATAGGTTTAATTTGGATTTAAATGAAATCTATTTTGGAACTGATGAAACATTACGTATCTCCGAAATATCTAAAAATCAAGTTAAATTTTATCTTAAATTAAGTTATGTGGGTATTCCAGATCCAACGGCTCCCGATTATTTGGTAATGATTTTGGAGTAAAAAAATGTTGTAATTAAAGCGTAATAATGATAAGGTTCTGGACATAAAGTTCAGAACCTTATTTTTTGTCTGTACTTTTGTAACTGTTCAATAGTTCATTGGCCATTGGTAGATTAGTTTTAAATCGCCAAGCAAAAATGAACTAATGAACATAATGAACTAATGAACAAAACAATCATCCATAGTAAACACGAAATCATTCCCTGCGAACGTTGCGGAGCGGCTATTGAGTGCAAGGCAAATGCCTACACCAAATGCCAGTGCAGTGCGGTACAACTAACCATTAACGAAGTACAATACATTGCCGAGCTATATGATGGCTGTTTGTGTGCTAAGTGTTTGTTTGAGTTGCAGCAAGAATACAGAGAAGAAATGGGGATTTAATTTCTTGTTGAAAACACCTTCCCATGCCTCCTCAAAAAGGGGCACACATTAATTTGTTTCCCTTTTTGAGGGAGAATTAAGTAGGGAGGCATAATGCGATTTGCTTGGTTAAGGCAGATGTATGGCCATCAAAGTTCCTCTGCCTTCAGTAGAATCGATATCTACTGTTCCTTTCAAAAACTCTACCCTAGAGTAAATGTTGCTAAGACCAATTCCGGCTTTTAAATTAATCTTGCTTTTGTCGAAACCTTTGCCATTATCTTCTATGGTAACAGCAATGCCTTCCTCGTCCTTAGTAATTTGGATGTCTAGCTTAGAAGCATCGGCATGTTTAATCACGTTATTTACAGTTTCTTGTATTACGCGATAAATTACTGTTTCTGTTTGTTCGTCTAAACGTTCATTTAAACCAACGGTTTCTAAGTTTACCTTTAGCTTGTTCTTGTCAAGTTTTCCAATAAATTCTTTCACTGCCGATGCCAGCCCGGATTTAATTAAAGCATTGGGCATCATTTGGTGCGATATAGAGCGCATCTCGTCATAGCTTTCATTTACCAGTGCTAAAGCTTGTTCTGCCTGTAAACTGGCATCACTTTGCAGATTAAGCTTAGCGAATAGGCCATTTAGGTTCATTAGTGCTGCCGACAGCATTTGCCCAACACCGTCGTGCAAATCTCCTGCAATGCGTCTGCGTTCTCGCTCTTCGGCATCTAAAACCGCCCTAGAAGCAATGTCTTGTTGTTTAATGATGGCTAATTGTAGTTCTGCTTTAGCCTTTAGTTTGCGGCGGTTAATAAGTAGGTAGGCAAAAAGAACACCTAACAGGAGCACGCCGCCTGCAATGCCTAGTCCTAGATTTCGCTGCTTAATTTTTAGTTTTTGTATGGTGTTTTGCTGGTTTAGAGATTGGATTTGCTGTTCTTTTTTCTCAGTTTGGTAACGAACCTGATAGTCGGAAATCAACGCTGTTTTATCTTTTTGGAATAGTGAATCTTTAATTTTGGTAGCAGCCAAGTGTAGTTCGTAGGCATCTTTGAACTTACCTTGTTGTTCGAAAATAATAGCTAGTGTTTCCTTCGCATCCATAACCTCTTTGCTGGCGCCAATGGCTTCTGCAAGGCTGGCGGCTTTGTTTGCACTTTCTCTAGCTTCATCTAGCTTTTTGAGTTTTAACATCAGCTTTGCTAAATGAGTGTGGGCAAAAGCCAATTCTTTGCGGTTGTTATATTTGTTGTTTAATGTTATAGAAGTTCGCAAAAACTCAAGCGCTTTTTTAGTTTGCCCCAAAGCTGCATAACCAATGCCTGCATTGGTATAGGTAGTGGGTAAAAATTGCTGTATGTTTAGTTTTTTAAACGTTTGCTGCGCCTTTAAAGAATAGTATATACAGCTATCGTACTGCTTAATATAGTAGTAAACCGAGCCTAAGTTAGCTTCTGTAAAGGCTACCTCTCTAGGCATATTTAATTTTTTGTAGATGGCATTTGCTTCTTGATAATATTTAACTACGTTTTTATAATCTTTATGTGCTTTAAACAAAATTCCCAAGTTGGTGCTTACCATTGCAAGTCCTTCTGTATGTTTTTTTTGCTTGTAGATTTGATACGCCTGATGATAGTATTTAAGTGATAAAGAAAAGTTGCCCAGCTCATCATAGGCTATCCCTATGTTATTTATGGTGTTGGCTGTCTTTATGTCGTCATTAAGTTTAGTCCTTAATTTAAGTGCTTCTAAATTATAGGAGAGAGATTTTTTATAGTCGCCTTGCGCTTCGTAAGTTACGGCTAAATTATGTAGCGCCTCTGCTTCAAAATTTAGATCTTTCTTTTCTCTAGCTAGCTTTAACGCTTGATAACCGAATATCCTAGCCGAATCGGGATGGTGGTAGCGGTATTCCCAGCAGAGTTCAACGAGCAGTGGAATTTTAGCTCCATTCTTATTTAAGGCCAATGCATTTTTTAAACTATCAATTCTATTTTGAGCTGTGCCAGAGAAAACGCAAAAGAACAAGAAGAAGAAAAAAATAGATGTTTTTTGGATGAAGGCGATTGAGTTATTTGCATATCTTCGATTGGTTATCCTAAAATACACATAATGCGGTTGAAACCCCTAAGGGTTAGTACTGATTTTGATAAAAAAATCTTTACTTCAAAAAAGAATATCATTACATTTAAAAATAAATAAACTAATTGATGAAACTTCTACTAGTTGACGACCATGCTATTGTAACTGATGGTCTACAGATGTTGCTCCAAAATGAAGTGGGTTTTACTATCGTAGAAAAGCTTACCTCGGGAAATTTCGCACTAGCTTATTTAAAGCAAAATGAAATTGATTTGATGATTACCGATTATTCTATGCCAGACATGGATGGCCTAGTTTTGGTAAAACAGGCAAAAGCTTTAAAGCCCAACCTCAAGATCATAGTGCTAAGCATGCACGACGAAGCCGCAATGATTAAAGATATGCTAAGCGCCGGGGTAGATGGCTATGTGCTTAAAAAATATGCGCAACAAGAATTGCTGAATGCAGTACATACGGTAGCTAATGGTAAACAATTTTGGAGCGAAGAAGTAAACAAAGCACTGCTAAGTTCCTTACAGTCTCAGGCGAATGAAAACCAACCTACAGAGCGTGAGCTGGAAGTACTTGGGCTTTTAGCCCAAGAGTTTACCAGTAAACAAATTGCAGAAAAACTTTTTATTAGCGAACGAACGGTAGAAACTCATCGTAAAAACCTAATGCGTAAAACTGGTGCCAATAATGCCATTGGCCTAGTGAGGTATGCCTATGCCCACAGATTGATTTAAAACCATCAAAATGGAACTTTGCGTTGGTAATTAATATGACGTATTAATATAATTTTTGGAGCTTTATGATATTAATTTTAAGCAGTTAGTAAACTGATTATTTAAGCTTATTTTCTTTCTTAACCCCTTTTAAAATCATTAAACTTAATGGATTGATGCTGTAGCCGCTGATGTTGTTCTGCAACATCACTACCGATTGGTCATATAAAATTGGCACTACAGAGGCATGTTCCATTACCATATTGTCCATTTTTTGGTAAAGTTCAAGACGTTTCTGAGGATCGTTCTCGTAATAGCTTTGCTCAAATAACTTATCGAATGTTTTATTGAAATAACCAGTGTAATTTGGTCCAAAAGGCACTTTGTTTTTAGAGTAGAAAACAGAGAGGTAGTTTTCTCCATCGGGATAATCGGCAATCCAAGAACCTCTAAAAAAAACAACTTCATTTTTCGACATCAAGTCTCTTAAACTGGCACTTGGGCTTACATCTACCTTAACTTTCATGCCTAGGTTGCCGAGTTCGCCCTGTATAAATTCAATCAGATCTCGGTAGGTGGTAGAAGTGCTGAGTTTGATTTCGGGCATTCCTTTTCCATTAGGATAACCGGCCTCTGCAAGTAATTTAGCTGCTAGCCTAGGGTTGTAATCGTAGCCTTTAACCTTTGTGCTATCAAACCCGGGCATCCCTTTGGGTATAAAGCCAGAAGTTGCCGGCGTACCAATGCTGTTGCGTAAATATTTAATCAGTTTTTTTCTATCAATGGCGTAATTAATGGCTTGTCTTACTTTTTTGAAACGTAATGGAGAATTTTTAACGATATCTTTATCTGGATCTACCAAAATGCCCACATATTCGGTACACAAGTAAGGGCCTTTAATTAATTGAAATTTGTCTTTGTACTTGCTGGTCATGTTGCCGCTTTTGGTTAAAATGTCATCTCGGTAACTACCATCAACACTGTAAAAGAAATCGAGATCCTTTTTAAGGAAATTCATAAAAGCACTTTGCTTATCGTTAATAAAAGTAGCTTTTAACGCATCTAAAAATGGCATTTGCTTACCCGTGCTATCTTTTTCAAAATAGTTTTCATTTTTAAGCAGTACCAAAACTTCGTCTTCTTTCCAATATTTGAATTTAAAAGGCCCGGTACCCACTGGATGGTTTCTAAAATCTTTGCCATAATGTTCTACCACTTCTTTAGGAACCACAGAACAATACTGGGCAGTTAATAAATTAATAAAAGCAGGGAAAGGTTTTACCAGTTTAATTTGAAAAGTGCTATCGTTTAGTGCTACAAAGCTATTTGCGTCTTTTACTTTGTCACTAAAAATCCATCCGCCAGAAGAGGCCACTTTTGGGTCAATTAAACGGTAAAAGCTGTAAGCGAAATCTTGAGCAATCACTTTTCGGCCTTTGCCATTTTTAAATAGCGCATCGTCCTGAAAAAAAACATCGTTACGCAGGTTAAAAGTATAGTTAAGCCCATCTGCAGAAACCTGCCAAGTTTTAGCAATGCAAGGTACGGTATTCAAATCTTTGTCTATCTGCACCAAACCGTTAAAAATCTGGTTAATCATCCAAATGGCGTTTTGGTTACGAGCAAATGCCGGATCTAAAGAGGTTAGGTTTTGGTCGAGATTAATATTAAAGACTTTCTTTTCATCATTGCTGCTTCTTTTGCAAGAAAACAAAGTGGTTAAAAGACAAATGCAAAATATATTGAGCTTAATGGTACGCATCGCTTAGGGAAATACTATTTTTGTGTACAAATTAATAAAATAAATCAGATGTCTTCTCTAAATGAACTTATAAATACCGAAAACAATGCAGAATTGCGTGAAGAACTTTTGGAACGTCTAGCTATTGTCGAACATAAAATTAAGTTCATTGATAAAGTTCCGGTTTGTTTTTTAGATTCTTTGGGGCAGCCTTATCTAGGACCGTTGGCTATTGCCGAACTTGGTGGGGCTACCGTAACTTTATCTACAGAAGAAGCAGTGTATGTGATTTTTTACGAGGCTAACAAGCAACTAAATGATTTGATGCGCACTGCTCCAGTTTTAATGAGCGAAGAGTGGCAGGCTGTAAAATTTAATAGGGTTTGTTTGCTTTCTGATGATTATAACCTGTCGAAGCCAGAGGAGGCCGTAGCCTTGGTAGAAGATATTGCAGAAATGATACACCCTGGGCATTTTATTTTCGGCCACGAGGGAGATAAGTGGATCAGGTTTACTGTTTAGGTATTAGGAGTTAGGGATTAGTGGTCAGTTTAAGCGATTAACAAATTCATGCAAATGAAACCATCATGATTTTGCCAATCACAAACACTAATGAGTAACCGAGCTTGCGAGTTCATGAAGTAATTTACACAGATGAAAAAAATACTACTACTGTTATTGATGGTTTCTTCTTTGGCTTTTGCTCAAACTCCAAAGTTAGACAAAGATATAGCTGAGAAGTTGTCAATGTTGCCACTGCATTGTATGGATAAAGAGTACCCTAACAAGACAGCGCACACCATTAATTCAGAAACCGATGCTAAGCTTACGCCATCTCAATTGCATCCGGGTTTTTATGGTTGTTTCGATTGGCATAGCTCGGTGCATGGGCATTGGATGTTGGTGCATTTGCTAAAGACTTTTCCCAACATCAACAATAGAGCAGAAATTATTGCAAAGCTTAATAAAACCTTTACCACAGAAAATATGCAGGCAGAGGCCGATTACTTTAAAAAGTATGAGCTGGCCAAGATTTTCGAGCGTACTTATGGTTGGGCTTGGTTGCTAAAATTAGATCAAGAATTGTTAGAATGGAACAATCCGCAGGCAAAAAAATGGCATGCAGCTTTACAGCCTTTAACCAAGCAAATTTTAGAATTATGGAAAGCTTACTTGCCAAAACAAACCTACCCAAATAGAACTGGCGTACACGGAAATACCGCTTTTGCTTTGGTTTTTGCACTAGATTGGGCTAGAGCAACTAACGATAAAGTCTTTGAAGTGCAATTGAAGGATAAAGCGAAGACTTTTTACTTGGATAATGAGAAAACGCCGGCTTATATGGAGCCAGATGGGGCTGATTTCTTTTCTCCAAGCTTAGAAATTGCCGATTTGATGAGAAGGGTTTTGGCAAAAGATGATTTTGTGAAATGGTTGGATAAATTTTATGAGGAAAGAAGCATCAAACGTATTAGTGATATGCCTGTAGTTAGTGATTTGAGCGATTATCAAACGGTTCACTTGGTGGGGCTTTCTTTCACTAGGGCATGGTGTATGAAAGGTATTGCATCAGAGCTACCTAAAAACCACCCCTTAAAAAAACATTTTGAAGCTACTGCCAATCATTTCTTGGCCAATGCGCTGCCCTTAATTTTTAAAGGTAACTACGGTGGAGATCATTGGTTGGCTTCGTTTGCGGTTTATGCTTTAGCGCAAAAATAGGGACTAGGAATTAGGGGACAGGTATCAGGAGCTAGGTATCAGTTAACCGATTAAACAATTAACCAATTAAACTTCAGCTTTCTGACAATCAACTTCCCAACTAATAAACTACAAACTTATCCATTTGCTGGTTGGTAAACTTTAAAGTGTCTTCCATAAACAGTTCGCCGTTTTCATTAAGTTCTTGTTTAATGTTTGGAATGTGCAATCGCAAAGGCATTACGTGTAAATGCAAGTAGGCGCAAACGCCGTTAAAATGTTCTATGCCCCTAATGTTACCATACTTGCCAGAAGAAATACCTACCAAACAAGCTTTTTTGTCGTAGAAGCTTTCTGGAAAAGCACAAGCGTCAATTAAGGTTTTTAAAACTCCAGGATAGCTGCCATTATATTCGGGAATAACGAACAAAAACTTACTGGTATTGGTTATCAATTCTTGGATTTTGTCAAAATCCTCCGTTTTTTTTCCATACAAATTATCGGCAATAAAATTGTTGGGTAAATCTTGCAAATCAAACAATGTAGTTTGTAAGCCCTTTTCCGCCAGTTGATTTTGATAATATTTAGCAACTTTTAGCGTATTGCTATTGGGTCTGTTGGTTCCGGCTATAATAGTGATCATGCAAAAATTGTTAATAAGATGTGTAAAACACGAGCAAGGTCGATACTAATATTACGTTTTAGTTCGTATCTTAGCTAATTGTTAAAATATGCCTATACATTGCAAAAATAGCATTTTTTATAGATTTTTAGTTTAAAATTAAGGCCATTACATTTGTGGCGTTTTCAAGGAGAATAAATGAGTAAAATTATTGCTTTAGCAAACCAAAAAGGAGGAGTTGGTAAAACCACATCGTCTATTAACCTAGCCGCTAGTTTAGCTGTTTTAGAATATAGAACGCTTCTGGTTGATGCAGACCCTCAGGCCAACTCTACTTCGGGTATTGGTTTTGATCCAAGAAACATCAAGAATAGCATTTACGAGTGCATTATAAATGATGTGGAACCTACAGATGCCATTGTGAAAACGGACACGCCAAATCTAGATTTGCTGCCTGCTCACATTGATTTAGTAGGTGCCGAAATTGAGATGATTAACTTAGCCAACCGCGAATACAAAATGAAAGCCGTGCTGGAAAAGGTAAAAGACCAATACGATTTTATCATTATTGATTGTTCGCCATCTTTGGGTTTAATTACCATCAACTCTTTAACGGCTGCAGATTCAGTAATTATTCCGGTACAGTGCGAGTATTTTGCCTTAGAAGGTTTGGGCAAGTTGTTAAATACCATTAAAATTGTACAAAACAGGTTAAACCCTGCTTTGGAGATAGAAGGTATTTTATTGACTATGTACGATGTAAGACTACGCCTATCAAACCAAGTGGTAGAAGAGGTAAGAACGCACTTCCAAGATTTGGTTTTCGAAACCATTATACAACGTAACACCCGTTTAAGCGAAGCGCCAAGTTATGGTATTTCGGTAATTATGCATGACGCCAATAGCAAAGGTGCCATCAATTATTTGAATTTGGCCAGAGAGATTGTTCGTAAAAATGGATTGCTTACCGAAGAGCAACAAGAAAACACAGCAACTATTTAATATATATAGATGACTTTTCAAAGAAAAACCGGATTAGGTAAAGGATTAAGTGCACTTTTGGATGATAACGAAACGGTTAATACCTCTAAACCTGCCGTAGAAAATGTTGATGTAACGCCACAAGTTGGCAGTATTAGCGCTATCAGCATTGCAGATATAGAAACCAACCCGTACCAACCACGTACAGAGTTTGATCAAGTTGCACTAGACGAATTATCGGATTCGATTAAAGTGCAAGGTTTAATACAGCCTATCACAGTTCGTAAAAACGGGAACAAATACCAGTTAATTTCTGGAGAACGTAGGTTTAGAGCTTCTAAATTGGCGGGTCTAACAGAAATTCCAGCTTACATTCGTACTGCCGATAACCAACAAATGTTGGAAATGGCCTTGATTGAAAATATTCAACGTGAAAACTTAAATGCCATTGAGGTAGCTTTAAGTTTCCAGCAAATGATTGATGAATGTAACTTAAAGGCAGAGCAATTGGGCGAGCGTGTGGGCAAAAACAGAACTACGGTAGCCAATTATTTAAGGCTATTAAAGTTGCCTCCAGCAATTCAAGCTTCTATTCGCGATAATAAAATTTCTATGGGTCATGCCCGTGCTTTAATATCTGTAGACGACGAAGGAAAGCAACTTTTTATCCATCAAGAAATTATAGATAAAGGACTTTCGGTACGTAAAGTAGAAGATTTAGTACGTGGTATTAACCATGTACAAGTTAAAATGCCTTTAAAGCAAGAAGCGGTTTCTTTCGAATACCAAAAGTTGCAAAATGATTTGGCCTCTAAATTTGCTACTAAAGTGAAGTTAAAGGTAAAAGATAACGGAAAAGGCGCCATCGAAATTCCTTTCGTAAATAACGACGATCTTAACCGTATTTTAGAACTTTTAGATTGGTAATGCGGGCATTTTTGCTTTCTGTAGCACTCTGTTTCGCTTTTACTTGGGTAACTGCGCAAAAGCCGGTACGCTCTATAAAGCCAGATACCACAGCAAAACTGGATACCCTTGCTCCACCCAAATATATCAACCAAGGTAGAATTGCAGGTAAAAAGGCGGTATATCGTTCGCTTATTTTTCCGGGCTTGGGCCAAGTATATAATTATGGCCTGGTGGTTGATGATGTTAAAGCAGGCAGAACCCAAGGTAAACGCATAGGGCAGAAATTATACATTATAGGTAAAATTGGCGCTATTTACGCTGGTGGCACGCTATTGGTTATGTCTTTTATAGATAATAACAATAACTATAATTTATTCTTAAAGGAACTACAATATAGGCAGTTGTATGGAAAATCAGACCCTGCTAATGGTTTAGAACAATATGACACCAACGGGCTTACTCTAGCTAAAAATATCTATAAGCGTAACCGAGAGGTGGTAATTATCTCTTTATTAGGGTTGTACGGTTTAAATGTGTTGGATGCTTACGTTACCGCCCGTTTAAAATACTTCAATGTTGACGAAACCTTATCTATTAAGCTATCGCCAACACTAATAAATTCTAATACCATGTACGGCTTTAGTAACGTTACGCCAGCATTAAAATTAACCCTAAAACTATAACCCAAGGAGAAAGCAGAGGTTCTCTGTACTTAAACATAAAAACTAAACAAATGAATATAGCGCTGTTAGGCTACGGCAAAATGGGCCAAATAATAGAACGTTTTGCCACAGATCGTGGGCACCAAGTGGTTCTTAAAATTGGAATAGAAAACTTAAATGATTTTACTGTCGAAAATTTAAAACAAGCAGATGTAGCTATAGATTTTAGTGCTCCAGATGCGGCAGTTAGCAATATTTACAAATGTTTTGAAGCAAAAGTGCCAGTTGTAGTTGGCACTACGGGTTGGTATGGCGAGTTGCAAAAAATTAAAAATGATTGCGGTGATGGTAACAATACGCTACTTTATGGCTCTAATTTTAGTATTGGAGTTAATATTTTCTTTCACTTAAATAAAGTATTAGCAAAGCTGATGAACAACTACCCAGCTTATGATGTACAAGTAGAAGAAATACACCATACGCAAAAGTTAGATGCGCCAAGCGGTACCGCAATGACTATTGCCGAAGGTATTATTGAGCAGTTTGATAGTAAGCAAGAATGGGTTAACCAGTTAGAAGGAACGCCCATTACCGATAAGTTAAAGCATAATCAATTGCTAATTGAATCGCTTAGAATTGAAAATGTACCAGGTACACATACCGTGGTTTACAGTTCTGAGGTAGATGATATTGAAATTAAACATACCGCACACAGCCGGGCGGGTTTTGCCCTAGGCGCAGTAGTAGCCGCAGAGTGGCTGCAAAATAAAAGAGGTTTTTACAGCATAGCTGATATATTTAATTTTAAAGATTAATATGAACTGGAAATTCTGGCAAAAGAAAAAAGATTCTGATACGCCAAAAAAGAAAAAACTAAAACTAGAGAATGGGTTGATGCCATTGTTTTTGCGGTAGTTGCGGCAACCATTATCCGTGTGTTTTTTATAGAAGCTTATACCATTCCTTCGGGGTCTATGGAACGCTCGCTCTTAGTTGGCGATTTCCTCTTTGTAAGTAAGGTAAATTACGGCGCACGTATCCCGATGACGCCTATTGCATTCCCTTTTGCGCACCACACAATGCCACTAACTGGCACAAAAGCCTATTGGGATGGCGTGCAATGGAAGTATAAAAGACTACCAGGTTTACAAGACATTAAGCGTAATGATGTAGTGGTTTTCAATTTCCCAGAGGGAGATACAGTAGTTTTAGAACGCCAAGATGATAACTATTACCAAATGCAATTGCGTGGCGAAAGTAGAGAGTCTATTTGGTCGGGATTTTCGGTTACCAGCAGACCTGTAGATAAACGCGAAAACTTTATTAAACGTTGTATTGCCATTGCCGGCGATACCATTAGCATGAAAAATGGCTTAGCAGTAGTTAATGGAACGCCAGCTCCTTTGGTAGGTACAGGTGGCTTTGGCTACAATGTAGAGTTTACCACTGCCGATGTAAATTTGAAGCTTTTTGAAGATATGGGCTTTAAAATTGGTTCAACTGCACTTCCTACTATTTATAGATTTGAAGGTACGCCAGATTTGGTTAAAGAATTGAAGAAATCTCCTTACGTAAAATCTGTTACCGAAGATTTAACACCTGCTGATGAGCAAGACATCCTAATTTTTCCGCACGATAAAAACAGAAAGTGGAATTTAGATAATTATGGGCCAATTATAGTGCCTAAAAAAGGTTGGACAGTAACTTTAGATAGTTTAACCATGCCACTTTACGAAAGAAGTATCCGTATTTACGAAGGAAATAAGTTGGAGAAAGTAGGCAACGATTGGATTTTGAATGGTAAAAAGGCAACTACTTATACCTTTAAAATGAATTATTATTGGATGATGGGCGATAACCGCCATGCTTCGGCAGATTCACGCTATTGGGGTTTTGTGCCAGAAGATCACATTGTAGGTAAGGCATTATTTATTTGGTTAAGTATCGATAGCGAGGGTTCATTCCTCAATAAAATACGTTGGAGCCGAATTTTTAAAGGCATACATTAACATTTCGTCCTGTCGTTATTGCGAGGCACGAAGCAATCTTAAGACGATAGAGATTGCTTCGTGCCTCGCAATTACGATTAGTATAGTAAAAAGCATCACTCGAAAAAGTGATGCTTTTTTTGTTGGTGTCTTATGCAAAATGAAGTAGCCTTGCATCATAGAGATATAAACTCAATTCAAATGGATAAAAAGATACTTTTCGCATTATTATTCTTTTTTAACGCGGCTGCTTTTGCACAAGAAAATCAAATAAACGTAAACTCTAAAATAAGCGATGTAACTGTTTTTATGAATGGTGCACAAGTGCAACGCTTATCAGACCATGTAGAACTGCCGCAAGGTGTTAGTTTATTGGTGTTCTCTGGGCTTTCTTCGAGCATAGAAACACAAAGTTTGCAAGCTAAAGGCGAAGGAAATTTTACTATTCTATCGGTTACCAAACAGAATAATTTCTTACTGGATAAGAAAAAGTCTGAACAGAAAGCTGCTTTATTAGCTAAATCTGAAGATATTTCGGATAAGATTGTGGTACTTAACAACGAGATTGCAGTTTACAAAGCAGAAGAAGAAATGCTGATGAAGAACCAAACGGTAATGGGACCAAACGTAAATTACGATTTGGTAAAATTAAAAGCCGCTCTAGATTTTCAGAAACTAAGGTTAAATGAGACAAAAAATAAACAAGCTAGCTTGCAAAAAGAAGTAGCTAAGCTGTATGAAGAAATTAACAAAATTAATAGACAGGCTGCCGAAATAGACGGAAAACCTATCGGGAACTCTAGCGATGTGGTGGTTAAAGTATCTACCAAAGCTGCAACTAAAGGAAAGTTTGCCTTAACGTATTTAGTGAAAAATGCCAGCTGGTATCCAACTTATGATATTAGAGCTAAAGATGTGGCTAGTCCAATTCAATTAGTTTACAAAGCCAATGTGAGCCAAAATTCTGGTGAAGACTGGAAAAATGTAAAGTTGATCTTGTCTTCTGGTAATCCATCTAATAATAATGAAAAACCAACTTTACCGACATATCAGTTAGGTTATTTAAGTGCTGGTTACTCTTTTTTTAATCCTGTGGCTGCTACATCAAACGTTGTTAAAGGTAAAGTAGTTAGTGCGGCCGATAATTTAGCCTTACCAGGCACCTCGGTAGAGTTAAAAATTCTTCTATTGCTACCGTGACAGATGCTGATGGAAATTATTCGATACAAATGCCTGTAGGTTCAAATGTGTTAGAATTTAATTATTTAGGATTTGAAAGTCAAGAACTAGAGGCTATTTTAGGGCGACAACTAAATGTAAGGTTAAATGAAAGTAGTAATGCCTTAAACGAGGTGATGATTACTGCTGCGGGAGAAGGTAAGTCTCAAAAAAGAGCTAGCGTGGCGGCTTCGGTAACAACAATTAGAGGTGTAAGTTCAATTTCTTCGGTGCCTTTGGAAGTTAAAAATGTAGAAAAGCAAACCAATGTAACTTTTGAGATTAAAACCCCTTACACCATTTTAACCGATGGCAAACAAGCGGCGGTAGATATAGGTAACTACGATTTTAAAGCAGATTACCAATATTATGCAGTGCCAAAAGTAACGCAAGACGCATTTTTAACTGCAAAAATTACAGACTTTAATGAGGTAAATTTGATTAGTGGCGAAGCTAGTATTTTCTTTGAGGGTACTTATTTGGATAAATCGTTATTGGATATTCAAAACACCGATACCTTAACTATTTCTTTGGGAGCTGATAAAAATGTAGCTGTAAAAAGAGAGAAACAAAAAGGATATACCGAAAGGCAGTTTATTGGTTCGTCTCAAAAAGATACCCGCCATTTTGTAATTGATGTTAAAAATAGGAAAAGTCAGGTGGTAAATTTAACTATCGAAGATCAATTGCCAATACCAACCAATAGCGATATAATGGTAGAGAAACAAGAATTATCGAAAGCTAAGTTAGATGAAACTAGTGGTAGATTAACTTGGCAATTCTTACTACAACCGAATGAGCAAAAGAAAATTGATTTGAAGTATCAAGTGAAGTATCCTAAGAATAGGCCGGTTAATATTGAGTAGATGAAATTTACGTTAGTTGCACGTCATTTCGATGAGGAGGAACCACGAAGAGAAATCTAGCTAAATGTTTAATCACATGCTAGATTTATCTCTGCGTTCGAAATGACGATGTAGTTTAATTAGTTAGCATTGAAACTTCAAAACTTCGTAAGTCTTTTTATTTTTAGAACTAACTTACCATTGGTTTGTATTTACTCGAATTGTCGGCAATTACCCAAACGTTAATGAGGAATAATACTGCCGCCATAATAATTCCTTCTGGTGCTACCATAATATGATGTAGTACAATACCAACCATCATTGGAAAAATAACAATGGCGCCTAAAGCTCTTGTTTTAGGTATGGCTATTAGTACACCTCCAACAATTTCCATTGTTGCTAATAATGGCATTAACCATGGAATAGCCGTCATGGCTGTCATTACTTTAAGTTGGTCTGCCGGTAACTCTGGTACTGGGATGTAGTTGAAAAATTTATTGAGACCTCCGTTGATGAACATCAATCCGAATAGGACACAGATAACGATTTTTACAATTTTCATTTTCTTAGTTTTTGATTTACTTAAAATTAAGTAAAAAGTGCGATGAAAATGCAAGGGTTGGCACCTTGTTTTTGGTGCGCAGGTTTTGGTTTTTAAACCTGATTGTAACGAAAATACTTTTTGTCAGTGTCATCCTGAGCTTGTCGAAGGATTGGTTTGTGACTAGATGCTTCGATAAACTCAGCATGACAATGATGAACGGTGCAGTAGCAACAAAAAGATTGCAGTGGAAAGCAGGACTGAAATACCCAAAGAACCATTATTTTTGCTTTTCAAAAAAAAATAGAAAATATTTAATGAGGCTTGCAACCTTTGGGTACGATTGTGCATCTACCCTAATACAAGCAGACAAATGAAGGTGGCAAAAACATATACATTAAACGAGCTGATGGAAGGCTGTAAGGCTGGCAACAGACAGATGCAGGAAATGCTATACAGGCAAACGGCATCGAAAATGTTGGCGGTTTGTATGCGGTATGCCAAAGATAGGATGGAGGCAGAAGATGTATTGCAGATGGGTTATGTAAAGATTTTTCAAAAGGTAAAGGAGTTTAAGGGAGAAGGTTCTTTTGAGGGATGGATCCGCAGAATTATGGTAAATACTGCTATTGAAAGCTATAGAAAAAACCTGCGAACTTTAAATGTGGTGCCCATTGAGGATGCTTATGAACAACCCTCTACAGGTTTTGATTTTGGTAGTTTAGGTATGCAGGATTTGATGAAGGTAATACAAAAACTGGCCGATGGCTACAGAATGGTGTTCAATATGTACGCTATTGAGGGTTATTCGCACAAAGAAATAGCAGAAACGCTGGGAATTACAGAGGGAGCAAGCAAATCGCAGCTATCGAGAGCGAGAGCAATATTGCAACAAGAAATTTTAAAATTGGAGGGCTTTGGTTATGCAACACATGCCGGATAAAGATTTTGACCAACTGTTTAAAGACAGGTTTACCGATGCAGAAATTGAACCATCTGCAGATTTATGGGGCAATATTGCCGGGCAATTGGAACCTAAGAAGAAGCGTCCGTTCCCCGTTTTATGGATGGCGGCTGCAAGCGTAGCTGTGGTGGCATCAGTAATGTTGTTTACGCAGCGTAGCGAAAAGGTGCAGTTACAGGGAGCAAGTGAGGAGCTAGCTGTGGTAAAACCTGCTAATGAATCACAAACATTACAAGTGGCGGCAATAGAAGAAACTGCTACAGGTAAGGCTACGGTTTTATCAGATGCGGCAGTAAGTAATCGCCGTTTGGTAAGCAATACCATTGCCAAGGTAACTTCTCCTACTGAAATTAAAGAGGTAGAAAAAAATAATTTCATAGCGATGCAACCGTCTGAAAGTAGCGATCGTCTAGATATTAAAAGGGAGCAAATAAAACCTTTAGATGTAACGCCTAAAGAAACCATATTGAAGGAAAATGCAGAGGAAATTATGATGGCCAGGGTAGTTGATACCAAAGGAACGGGAGTAGCCTATGTAGATCCGGATGAGGAAACCAATGATAATAAAAAAGGGATCCGTAATGTGGGAGATTTAGTAAACTACGTGGTAGACAAAGTAGACAAAAGAGATAAAAAGCTAATTAGATTTGATACTGATGATGACGATAACTCATCGATAATTGGATTGAACATAGGCTTTTTGAAACTAAATAAAAAAAAATAAGAACTGGGTTTTGGAATTTACGGGATGAACAGGATTAACTATCCGAGATACAACATTTCAACTTTCAAATCTTAAAACAATATTAAACACACACAAATGAAACATCTAATTTTAAAAGCAGTATTGGTAAGCGGACTTACTTTTCTGGCAGCAGGAGCTTTAAAAGCGCAAAGCGATAGTACTAAAGTGAAGATTGATTATGGAAAAGGCATAAGTATAGATAGTAATAGAAAAGCAAAAAAGGTAACTATCTCTATTGGTAATGGAAACATAGTACAAATTAACGGCGATAGTAGTGCGAATAAGAACGGCCGTTTTGTGGGAGGCGTTACGTTTACTCGCTTAGATATAGGTTTAACTAAATTAGTGGATAACGGCAGCTTTTCCTTATCGCCAACTAACGATTTTTTAGATTACAAACCTTGGAAAACGAGTACTGTATCGTTTGATGTTTTGCAATTTGGCTACAGATTTAGCAACCATTTTAAAGTTTATTTAGCTGGGGGGTTCGACTGGACATTGATTCGTTTAGATAGAAATATCACTATTAAAAAAGATGTGCCTGTATTAGATTACGATGTAATTACCGATGCTACCTTCAGTAAAAACCGTTTCTCGGCTAGCTACGTTCATTTTCCGTTGAACTTTGAATTTAGAACCAAGGAAGATCATAAGGGCAAGCGCTTTAGGTTTGTAGTAGGCCCAGAAGTAGCGTTTTTGTTGGGTGGTAAAGTGAAACAAATTAGTGAAGAACGAGGTAAAGTTAAATTTACTGATGATTATAACTTTACACCTTTCCGTTACGGCGGTACAGCAAGAATTGGCTACGGTGGTTTAGGTTTGTTTGCTAAATATAGCGCTAGCGATTTATTCGATACCGATGCACAAAAAGGCTTAAAGGCGATGTCGTTCGGTATAACTTTTGGATTGAATTAATTAGTCCGCAAGTCAGTAAAGTCAAATAGTTGGAAAGTCGGCAGATATAATGCTGATGAACCAATGAACTATTGAACAATTCACACACAAATGAACCAATCCCGTTTCTATTATAGATGCGGGATTTTTTTGTTAGTCCGACAGTCCGAAAGATTATAGTCCGAAAGAGTGGAAGCCATTGGACAATGCTAGTTCAAAACTAACTTTCGGTCTGTATAACTTTCGGACTACTTTCCCTATCTTTACAACCGTGAGCGAAAAAATCTTAAGCATCCAAAATTTAACCAAGCAGCATCAAGCCGAGCAACTATCTGGTATTTCTAATGTTAGTTTTGATATTAATAAAGGCGAAATTGTAGCCATTATTGGCGAAAGTGGCAGTGGTAAATCAACTTTGTTAAAATCTATTAACGGGTTGTTGAAAGTTGATGAGGGCGAAATCATTTTTAATGGTAAACGTGTGAAAGGACCAGACGAGCAGTTGATCCCAGGGCATGTGGAGATGAAAATGGTTACACAGGATTTTTCACTGAATATCTACGCCAAAGTTTACGATAACATCGCTTCGCAGCTTTCTAATACTAATGTAGCTTTAAAACAGCAAAAGACCATGGAGGTAATGGAACATTTGCGAATTAAAGCACTAAAAGATAAAAAGATTATTGCGTTAAGTGGCGGCGAGCAGCAACGTGTGGCCATAGCAAAAGCCTTAGTGAGTGATACTAAGGTGTTGTTGTTGGATGAACCTTTTTCGCAAGTTGATGCTATCCTTAAAAATCAACTGCGGGCAGATATTAAGCGATTAGCTAAAGAAACTGGACTAACCATCATCATGGTATCTCACGATGCTACAGATGGTTTGTTTATGGCAGATCGATTAGTAATTTTAAAGGATGGACAATTGGTACAGGAAGGTAAGCCGAGAGAGGTTTACAATCAGCCAAGCAATACCTACACCGCTAAAATGTTAGGCAATGCGGTGGTGCTTTCTAAAAAAGAAGCACAACAATTAGGCTTAAAAGTAAATGGCGAGCACATTTGTTTTTATCCAGAATGGGTAGAATTAAAAGCGAGCTGGTCGGCAAAGAAATTTAACGTACGCGATATTTACTATAAAGGTTTTTATGACGAATTGTTACTGGAAAGAAATGGTGTACATATCAGGGCTTTGCAGTTAAACAGCGGAGAGCATAAAAAAAACGACCAAGTGTATGTGAACATTGGTCGTTTTCTAGAGTTATAATATTTTTTTATCTCAATTTCGATGTAACAATAACCACTCTTAACCCAACAGGAATGGTCGGTTTAATTGGGTTTAATACATTATCTCCAGAAGTTTGTATATCAATAGTTATGGAACCCTTCCTTACTACATAGCTGTAAGCTTGTGCATCAAATACGAACGGAAGTTGTCTGTATTCACCAACACTGTTATCTGGATATATATATACTAGAATAGCATCATTTTTAAATGTTAAATCGTCGATTTCAGGAAAGTTAATTGTTGCAGACAGTCTAGTATTATTCTCAGAGGAAATCCATTGATTCGGATTTATCACAGTTTCGATTGTTTCGTTGGGTAAAGTTTGTTCAGGTACGTAAACTTCTTTTCTTGCATGATGCCAAACCTAGTGTGGTAATGCAAAGTAGGAGTAGGGCTAGTTTTTTCATTGTGTGTTGGTTTAAATTTTTGCGAAACTCCTGCTGTGTTAAAGAGGATATTTCAAATTTCATTTGTGTGTTGTTAAGCGTATATCAAAACCATTGCCAAAAAAATGCAAATATCGTCCGCTGATAAAAATAAAATTGAACAAAAAATAAAATGTTTTGTTTTTGATTAATTTGAGCCACTTTTTGAAAGTTTTTTAGCGAAAATATCTATTGAATAATTTTTGAAGTTCCAGATTTAAAACTAAAATTGATTACTTTTTTGGAGAGGAAAAGTAACTGGAAATAAAAAATAGGAGACAATTTCTTGCCTCCTATCTACATTTATATAATGATGGAAAAGTTTCTTTTTTTCTTAGTCTCGTCATTGCGAGGCACGAAGCAATCCTACAACGTTCGCTACTATCGCTTTAAGATTGCTTCGTGCCTCGCAATTACAACTTGGCGATTAAACCAAATACTCAAACAAAGTGGCGTCTTGGTTCAGTTCAATTACATCAAATTTGAAATCTTTCATTCGTTGTAGTAAGCTAGGATAGTCAGTTTTATCCATTAATTCTATACCCACTAAAGCAGGTCCATTTTCTTTATTTGTTTTCTTGATGAACTCGAAACGGGTAATGTCATCTTGTGGTCCCAGAACTTCGTTCACAAATAGTTTTAAAGCTCCTGGTCGCTGCGGAAAACGTACGATAAAGTAATGTTTCAATCCTTCGAAAAGTAAAGACTTCTCTTTGATTTCCTGCATACGTTCGATATCGTTATTGCCACCGCTAACCACACAAACTACAGTTTTGCCTACAATTTGGTCTTTTACCTGTTCTAGTGCGGCTACAGATAAAGCACCTGCAGGTTCTACTACAATGGCATCTTCGTTATAGAGTTTTAAAATGGTAGTACAAATTTGTCCCTCTGGTATTAAATACGTAGAACTCAATAAATCGCTGCAGTATTTGTAGGTAATCCAGCCCATGCGTTTTACCGCTGCACCATCTACAAAACGTTCAATATTTTCTACCGTAACCGGACTACCATGTTTTAAAGCTTCTGTTAATGATGGTGCGCCCATAGGTTCTACACCAAAAACTTTAACGCTAGGTTTAACCGTTTGTAGGTAAGCCGTAACACCAGATGCTAAACCACCACCACCAATAGGCACCACAATGGCATCCAAATCAGGCAAGTCTTGATAAATTTCCATCATTACCGTTGCTTGGCCTTCAATTACCTTTTCGTCATCAAAAGGAGGAATGAAAGTAGCCGATTTTTCTTCGCTGTAAGCTAAGGCCTCTTTTAAGCAGTCGTCAAAAGTATCGCCCACTAAAACTACTTCAATGTTATTTCCACCAAACATATTTACCTGTTTGATTTTTTGTTTCGGAGTGATCTCAGGCATGAAAATTACACCTTTGATCCCTAGTTTTTGGCAAGAATAGGCTACGCCCTGTGCATGATTTCCTGCACTAGCGCAAACCACTCCGTTTTTAAGTTGGTCGGCAGTTAGGCCACTAATTTTATTATAGGCGCCACGTAACTTATAAGAACGTACAATTTGCAAATCCTCTCGTTTCAAGTAAATATTCGCATTGTACTTTAAAGAAAGCCCTGCGTTAAACTCTAAAGGCGTTCTTTTTACCACACCTTGCAGGGTAGCAAATGCCTCTTCAAAATCGAAATTATATGCTGTTGTAGTTTCCATTTTCCAAATCCGCCAGTTGGCGAAGCTTTAATTTTATTTGTTGAAAAGCAATTCCGGCTTTTCATCGGTTACGATAGTCCTGCTATTCGTTGCAAGTTTTTGCTTTAACGTTTGTTGCTGTCATTCCGAGGAACGAGGAATCTGTTTCTTCAATACTTTATAGGTAGATCCTTCGCTACGCTCTGGATGACAGACTAAAACAAAAAACTTTTCACTCTTATCAGGTTTAGTTAACTTAAAGCAGTGCTTCTATTCCAAATTGGCTCTCTCTCGCTTTAAGATTGCTTCGTCGTTCCTCCTCGCAATGACGACATAGGAACGACAAGGCAAGAATAACGATGAGAAGAAACTAACTCAACTTAGGCGCCAAATGCAGTACCACCAATTCATTCAAATCGTCATCATTGATGCCCTGTTTTTTATCTGCTAAGTTTAAGAAAGCGGTATACACCACGGCCAATTGCTCTTTGTCCAAATTGTGACCTAGCCTATCTAAGTGGTGTTTCAAGGCATGTCTGCCGCTTCTTGCCGTTAGTACAATAGTAGCATCAGGGAAGCCAACATCTTCTGGTCTAATGATTTCGTAGTTTTCACGATTTTTTAAGAAACCATCTTGGTGAATACCCGAGCTGTGCGCAAATGCATTGGCACCAACAATCGCTTTGTTAGGTTGCACTGGCATGTTCATTTGGTTGCGCACTTGGTGACTAATTTCATAAATACCCTGCGTATTGATGTTCGTGTGCAGACCTAAAACTTTGTGCGTTTTCAAAATCATTACTACTTCTTCCATAGAAGTATTACCAGCACGTTCGCCAATACCGTTAATGGTACATTCTACCTGACGGGCACCATTTTGCAAACCAGCGATAGAGTTAGCCGTAGCCAATCCTAAATCGTTATGGCAGTGACAAGAAATAATCGCTTTATCGATATTCTTAACGTTCTCTTTTAAGTAAAGAATTTTAGAACCATATTGGTCTGGCAAGCAGTAGCCGTTAGTGTCTGGAATGTTTACAACCGTAGCACCGGCAGCAATTACCGCTTCAATCATTTTAGCTAAATATTCAATATCTGCACGGCCTGCATCCTCCGCATAAAACTCCACATCTTCTACATATTTTTTGGCGTATTTTACCGCTTCAATAGCACGCTCTAGAATTTCTTCTCTGGTGCTGTTAAATTTGGTCCTGATGTGCATGTCAGAAGCACCAATACCAGTGTGAATACGAGGTCTTTTGGCGAAACGCAAGGCATCTGCCGCCACATCAATATCATTTTTATTGGCTCTGGTTAATGCGCAAATAATAGGATCGTTTACTGCTTTAGAAAGCTCAATCACGCTGTTGAAATCGCCAGGGCTAGAAACAGGAAAACCTGCCTCAATAACATCTACGCCTAGTAGTTCCAACGATTTTGCAATTTCAATTTTCTGAGGTGTGCTCAATTGGCACCCTGGCACCTGCTCGCCGTCACGCAAAGTGGTGTCAAAAATGTGTACTCTGTTTGGGTCGTGTAACATAATATTCCAATTAAAAAGTAAAAATTCAAAAGGCAAAAGCCTGTTTATCGTTTTACTCTAGGTTCCTAACTTTTTTTATTTTTTACTTTTACCTTTTTACTTTATTAGACTAAGTACTTTTTCGCCCATTTCTTGGGTTCCCAACACTTTAGCGGTGTCGGTATTTTTGTCGGCGATATCGCCAGTTCTATAGCCGTCCTTTAATGCTTTGTCTACTGCATCTACTAAAGTTTTTGCTTCTTCTTTTAGTCCGAAACTGATTTCTAACATTAGCGCAGCCGATAGGATAGAAGCCAGTGGATTTGCTAAGTTCTTGCCAGCAATATCATGTGCCGAACCGTGGATAGGTTCATAGAAACCTACACCATCGCCAACCGAAGCAGAAGCTAACATCCCCATTGAACCTGCAATTTGTGAAGCTTCATCGGTCAAAATATCTCCAAAAAGGTTAGCGGTTAATACTACATCAAACTTCTTCGGATTTTTAATCAACTGCATGGCTGCATTGTCGATAAACATGTGTTCCGTTTCTACATCAGGATACTGTTTAGCAATTTCTTGTACGGTTTCACGCCATAAGCGAGAACTTTCCAATACGTTTGCCTTATCTACCGAACACAATCTTTTGCTACGTTGTTGTGCCGCTTGGTAAGCTTTATGCGCAATACGCTCAACTTCATATTTGTGGTAAATCATCAAATCTGAAGCGGTGTTTCTATCTTCAGAACGAGATTTTTCTCCAAAGTAAACATCGCCTGTTAATTCTCTGAAGAATAAAATATCAGTGCCTTGTAAGATGTGCGCTTTGATACTTGAAGCTTCTAACAATTCGTCGAACAACAGAATGGGACGTAGGTTCGCATATAAGCCTAATTCCTTTCTGATTTTCAGCAAGCCTTGCTCTGGTCTAACTTTTAGGGAAGGATCGTTGTCGTACATGGCATGACCGATAGCACCGAATAAAATAGCGTCGCTTTTGCGGGCTTTTTCTAGGGTTTCATCTGGTAGTGGATTGCCCGTAACTTCAATGGCGGCGTGGCCCATTAAAGCTTCGTCGAAAGTAAATTCGTGACCAAAGTTTTTGGCGATTTGCGCTAGCACAGCTTTCCCCCATTGGGTAACTTCTTGTCCAATGCCATCGCCAGGTATTACTAAAATGTGTTTTTTCATTGTATGTTTATTTCTTTCTAACGGCATTCAAGAGGGCTGTGCCGTTTTTCATTGTTTGTATGTTTTTGAGCGTATCTTAATTTGCATTTAGTCGGTCGTCATTTCGAACGAGGAACGAGGAGAAATCTAACGACTATTTTGGATGCTAGATTTCTCCCTGCGGTCGAAATGACGATTTTTTTAAAGTTTCTGCTAAAATTAAATCACACTTTCTAATTCTTCTTTGTACGTTTTCTGTTTATAAATATCATTGTATATTACCTCGCCTTTGCTCAACAACAATTGATGCGTTAAATTTTTAGGTAACTGGTCATCGCTGTGCGACACATAAATCAGCGTTCTGTTGGTAGTGCACAAACCATCAATTAGGGTGTTAAATTGAAGGGTTTGGTGTGCATCTAAACCTTGGCAGGGTTCATCTAACACCAATAGTTCCGGGTTTTTAATTACTGTTCTTGCCAATAAAACCAAGCGTTGTTTACCTAATGGCAAGTGCGCTAACAAATCGTTTTTATTGGCAGTTAATCCGAAATATTCAATTAATTCATCGACTTGTGTACGTTTGTACCAGCCAATTTCTTTGTATAAGCCAATGCTATCGAAAAAGCCAGAGGCGATGCTTTGCCAAACCGTTGCATTAAAATCGAAATACCAATGTAGCTCTGGAGAAATTAAACCAATGTGTTGTTTGATGTCCCAGATGCTTTCGCCGCTGCCACGTTTGTTGCCAAAAAGGTAAATCTCATTGGCGTAGGCTTGCGGATGGTCGCCATTTACTAAACTTAACAAAGTTGATTTTCCAGAACCATTGTGGCCTTGCAATAACCATTTTTCGCCTGCTATAATTTCCCAATTTACGTTTTTAAGCACTTGCTTCTCGCCATAGCTGATGTTCACATCAACCATTTTAATCAGTACCTCACTACTTGATGATGGTGCTTCGTGCAAAAACTCGGGAATACTTCTCTGTTCAATTACAATGGCACTTTTAGTACAAAAAGTAAAATGTTCTACTAGTTGTCCATCGATGATTTCGCCAAACCTGTTGATGCAAGCCGGAATTTCAGTTTCGTTACTAACCAAGATGATTTGTGTACCATCATTGGTAGCTTCATCTAATAAGTTATTCAAATTTTGACGGGATTGGATATCTAAACCAGTGTAAGGTTGGTCTAGCAATAAAAGCTGCGGTTTTAACCATAAGGCTTTAACCAATTGCAACTTTTTATGTTCGCCGCTTGATAGCTCGATGAGCTGAGCGTTTTTAAGGGCAGCAAAACCTAGCGCTGCTAAAATGGGTTCTGCTTTGGCTAAGTTTAGGTTATTTTCTTTGGCGTAATGCGCTAATTCGGCATTAACAGTTAAGGTGTCTTGTACTTGTTGTACATTGTAGCGCTGTTGGTAATAAAAATTGGCAACGCCTTCTTTATTTTTAAATTGATACCATTGGGCAATGTATTGGCAGACGGGTTTAGTATCGCTTTGCTTATTAAAGCTGACGACAATTTCTTCTGTACTTTTTTCTATGCCAGCAATTGCTTTCAACAAAGCAGTTTTTCCACTTCCGCTAAAACCAGATAAAAGCCAATTTTCACCGTTTTGAATAGTCCATTCCAAGTCCCTTAACACGGTTTTATTGCCGTATTTTAGGTTAAAGTTGGTAATTTGGACTATTGTTTTAATCATTGTTTTATTTTTTTAACCACATAGAAACATAGATTTTTTTGAAGGCTTTCTCATTGGCCTATGTTTCTATGTGGTTTCATTTTTTCATATTAATAAATCCTACTATTGAACTCTAAAGTCTTAATCCCATTTAACATCTAAACCCTTAAAATTGTAATTTGATGTAGAACCGACCCTCTCCCCATAAATTTGAAGACGTAGCAAACTAATTGTTGGTATGATATCCTTTGCTTCCTTAAATTCAATTGTAAAGGCATAAGAAATTTTTGTTTCTGCCTGTTCAATGCGAAACGTCTTTGTTAAATCATTAGGACGTAATGCTGTAAAGCTTTGCAAAGTATTACCTTTTGGGTCAACTATTTGTTGCACTGCAAATTGTAAATTCCTTTTTTTGTTCCTAAATATGTAATTAATCCTCTAACAGTAATTTTATCATCAGTTTTACTACCTTTTACTTCTGTTATTTTTATAGTTGTACTATCCAATGTAATTTCAATGTTACCACTTCTTAGCTCTAGTGCAGCCTTAAGATACGCAGTTTTCTCTTTCTCGCTAATCAGCTGATTACTTAAGTTTTCAATTTCCTTTTTTAATACTTCTGAACTAGTTTGAGCCAATGCTTGCGTACACAACAAGCTAAGTAGCAACATTAGTGGTTTAATTTTCATTTTTCAAGGTTTTAGATGATAGGTTAGCTGGATATAAACTACTGTTAATTATAAAGTTTTAGGTTGATATACTCTGTTCTGCTCGTAGGTTTCAATCAAATCAGTTTGGCTACGAACGAAATCAATATCGTCGTAACCGTTAATCAAGCAAGATTTTTTGTAGGGATTGATTTCGAAGTTTTCTTTAGCTCCAGTAGCATCAATCGTTACGGTTTGTTCTTCTAAGTTTACCGTCAAGGTAGAAGTAGCATCTTTAGCAACTTGCGTAAAAATATCTGCTAAAAAAGCCTCACTTACTTGTATAGGTAGCAAACCGTTGTTTAACGCATTTCCTTTAAAGATATCAGCAAAAAAACTGCTGATGACCACGTCAAATCCTGCATCTTGGATAGCCCAAGCCGCATGCTCGCGACTACTGCCGCAACCAAAGTTTTTACCTGCAACCAATACCTTTCCGCTATAAGTAGGATCGTTCAACACGAAGTCCGCTTTAGGTGTATTGTCGCCGTTGTAACGCCAATCGCGGAACAGGTTTTCGCCAAAGCCTTCGCGGGTAGTGGCTTTTAAAAACCTCGCCGGGATGATTTGGTCGGTATCTATATTCTCAATCGATAATGGTACTACCGATGAAGTTAATGTTTCAAATTTTTTCATACTTAAAGATGATTACACTGATTTAGTGATTATCTGTGATGAGCTCGCAAGCTCGGTTACACCGATTAAATTATACTATTTGTCTTTATTCCTTACTCTTTGTTCTTTTATCTTTAGTCTTTCCGCCTTTTACCTTTTCAAAGCTTTTACCCTCAATCTTTTATAATCTGCAGTCCATTCTCCGTTTTTGAAATAAGTTGGCTTTAAAATGCTTACTGCTAAATTCGTTACTGCTTTTGCTTCTTCTTCATTTAGATTTACAAAAGCGTGTTGTGCAAATTGATTGATCCAGTTCAACATACCATCTTCGCCAACTAGCTTTGTCGGTCTGTCGAAAAGCCACATTTGTTCCGTTTCAAATCCACTTGCTTCTAATAAATTGGCGTAGTGTGCTATGGATGGGAAAAACCAAAAGTTCGAAATCACTCTGTGCTCCAGTCCTAGTTCTTTTGCAGCTTGGTCTATCGCATCTACAATCGACTTTACATTTCCCTTACCTCCAAATTCAGCGACTAAACGACCACCGTGTTTTAAGCTTTTAAAAATGCCTCTCAACAATCCTCTTTGGTTTTCAATCCAATGAAACGTGGCGTTACTAAATACGGCATCAAACTCACGGTTGTAGTCTAAAGCAGCTGCATCTTGTACCTCAAATTGTAAAAGAGGATAGTTTTGTTTCGCTAATTCTATCATATCTGCCGAAGCATCTACTCCCGAAACAGTGGCACCACTTTCCTGTATTTTAGCAGCTAAATCGCCGGTTCCACAACCTACATCTAAAATGTTTTCGCCCGCTTTGGCATCAAGCCATTGCAAAACATCAGCTCCGTAATTAGATACGAAACGATGTTGTTCGTTGTACAGTTTACTGTCCCAATGTATTTCTGGCATATTACCCCCTAACCCCCTAAAGGGGGAATTTGATTAAACTTTTATAACTTAAGCCCCATGTAGTAAAATCCCCTTTAGGGGTTTGGGGTTAACAACTCCCTCACATCTGTAATCTTCCCAGTTACAGCAGCAGCAGCAGCCGTTAACGGACTAGCCAGCATTGTTCTTGCATTTGGTCCTTGGCGGCCTTCAAAGTTTCTGTTTGAGGTAGAAACACAATATTTTCCTGCCGGAATTTTATCCTCGTTCATCCCCAAACAAGCCGAACAGCCTGGTTCACGTAATTGAAAGCCCGAAGCTTCGAATACTTTGTCTAAACCTTCTGCAATGGCTTGTGCTTCCACTTGCTTAGAACCTGGAACAATCCAAACTTCTACGTTTTCTGCCTTCTGTTTGCCTTTCACAAACTCCGCAACTGCACGTAAATCTTCGATACGAGAATTGGTACAGCTACCAATGAAAACATAATCTACAGGTTTACCTAACAAACTTTCCTCATCCGCAAAGCCCATATAATCTAAGGCCTTTTTGTAGGACGTTTGCTCCGTTTCTGGTTGGGCAGCAGTCGCTGGAATATGATCAGCAATGCCGATACCCATTCCAGGGTTGGTACCGTAAGTAATCATTGGTGCAATATCAGCAGCATCATAAGTTAATACCGCATCAAATTTGGCATCTTCATCGCTATATAAAGTTTTCCAATAAGCTAAAGCATTGTCCCACTCTTCGCCAGCTGGTGCAAATTTTCTACCTTTTACGTATTCGAAAGTAGTTTCGTCAGGCGCAATTAAACCACCACGAGCACCCATTTCGATACTCATGTTGCAAACGGTCATACGTGCTTCCATGCTTAACGAACGGATGGCCGAACCAGCAAACTCTACAAAATAACCAGTGCCACCAGCGGCAGAAATTTTAGCGATGATGTAAAGGATGATGTCTTTTGCACCAACACCTTTTCTTAACTCGCCATTTACCTCAATTTTCATGGTTTTAGGTTTCGATTGTTGCAAACATTGCGTTGCAAAAACCTGCTCCACTTGCGAGGTGCCGATACCAAAAGCGATGGCGCCAAAAGCACCATGCGTAGAAGTATGGCTATCGCCACAAACCATGGTTTTTCCTGGTAAGGTAATTCCTAATTCTGGACCAATTACGTGGACAATCCCTTGAAAAGGATGACCTAAACCATAAAGCTCTACGCCAAACTCTGCACAGTTTTTAGTCAACATATCTACCTGATATCTCGAAAGTTCTTCCTTGATGGGCAAATGTTGGTCTAAAGTAGGCACGTTATGGTCGGCAGTAGCTACCGTTTGTTTCGGACGAAAAAGCCCGATGCCACGTTTTCTCAAACCATCAAAAGCCTGAGGCGAAGTAACCTCGTGAATTAAATGCGTATCAATGTATAAAATATCAGGAAAACCTTCTTCACGTTTCACTACGTGAGCATCCCATATTTTTTCTACTAATGTTTTCGCCATCTTTTTATAAATTGTTTTTAGTTAACCCTCCCAACCCTCCCCTAAAAGGGAGGGCTAGTATAGAGTTTATTTTGTTTGTAGCAAAAATGCAAATTTCACTACGAATTTGCTTAAAGCATTACGAAATTCCCCTTTAGGGGATTTAGGGGTTACGCTGTCTTAATCGACTTCATTGCAGTCATTGCTTTACGCAATTTTCTGCCTACAACCTCTACTTGGTGGTCACGTAAAATCTCGTTGATCGCAACTAATTCAGCGTTATCAACCGAACCATCTTTACCTTCGTTAAAGTTTTTACCTACTAAATCCGTATCAACAGTTTTCATGAAATCCATTAACAAAGGCTTACAAGCTTGGTCAAATAAGTAACAACCATATTCAGCAGTATCAGAAATTACACGGTTCATTTCGAACAATTTCTTACGAGCAATCGTGTTAGCAATTAGCGGAGTTTCGTGTAAACTTTCGTAGTAAGCACTTTCTGGTTTAATACCAGCTTCAACCATAGTTTCGAAAGCCAATTCCACACCAGCTCTTACGAAAGCCACCATTAAAGTATAGTTGTCAAAATATTCTTGCTCGCCAATTTTCACATCACCAGCAGGCGTTTTTTCGAAAGCAGTTTCGCCAGTTTCAGCTCTCCATTTCAATAAGTTTGCATCCCCGTTGGCCCAGTCAGCCATCATGGTGCTAGAGAACTCGCCGCTCATGATATCATCTTGGTGTTTTTGAAACAATGGACGCATGATGTTTTTCAACTCCTCAGAAATATGGAAAGCTTTAACTTTAGCTACATTGCTCAAACGATCCATCATACCGCTTACACCGCCGTGTTTCAAAGCCTCTGTAATTACCTCAACACCATATTGAACCAATTTAGAAGCATAGCCAGCGTCAATTCCTTTTTCCACCATTTTATCGAAAGAAAGGATAGAACCAGTTTGCAACAAACCACATAAAATAGTTTGCTCGCCCATTAAATCAGATTTAACCTCGGCCACGAAAGACGATTTCAAGACACCTGCTCTGTGACCGCCAGTACCTACACAGTAAGCTTTAGCTTGTGCCAACCCCTTACCTTCAGGATCGTTTTCTGGGTGTACGGCAATTAAAGTTGGTACACCAAAACCTCTTAAATATTCAGCTCTAACCTCAGAACCAGGGCATTTAGGTGCCACCATAATTACAGTAATGTCTTTACGGATTTGCATACCTTCCTCTACAATGTTGAAACCGTGAGAGTAAAGCAAAGTAGAACCTTGTTTCATTAATGGCATCACCGCATTTACCACCGAAGTATGTTGTTTATCCGGCGTAAGGTTAATTACCACGTCAGCAGTAGGGATTAATTCTTCGTAAGTGCCAACTTTGAAATTGTTTTCCGTAGCATTTTTCCAACTATCTCTTTTTTGCTCGATAGCTTCTTTGCGCAATGCGTAAGATACGTCCAAACCGCTGTCTCTCAAATTTAAACCTTGATTTAAGCCTTGAGCACCACAGCCTACAATTACCAGTTTTTTACCTTTTAGAGCGTTTACGCCATCCAAAAACTCATCGTTAGCCATGAAATCGCATACACCTAATTGGTTCAATTTTTCTCTAAGTGGTAATGTGTTAAAATAATTTGCCATTTTTTTTATTTAGTTTTTAGTGATTACACAGATTTTGTGATTACACTGATTTATTGTTTATGTTTTAGTTCTTAATTCAATTTTTTGCTTGTCATCCTGAGCTTGTCGAAGGATTTCTTTATTTTGAAAATGAATTTCAGTAACACTTATCTTCTTTAGCCCCGCTTTTCGCTGTAATCTTTTTTGGTTTTCCGTCATTCGCTCCCTTTTCGCCATTGCGAGGAGGAACGACGTGGCAATCTTTTTCGCAAGACCACCAAAAAGTATTTCCGCTTCAATCGGGTTTAGTTAACAAAAGTAAGAAGACCGATGTCCGATGACCGAAGTTTAAGGCTGTTTCTCTTCGGACTTCCGTCTTCTGACCTCCGACTATCTACATCGTAAAAATCTTCTCGCCCTTATCCAAGAACTCATTTTCTACACGTTCTTCTCCTGGTTCTTCTGCTTCAAATTCTTTCAGCTTCTCGTGGAAACCAGCACTATCTTTAATGATTGCTACCCTAGCCGAACGCACAAATTCAATCAGTTCATAAGGTTCAAGTGCTTTTACCAAAGCATCAGTTTCTTCTTTGTGGCCAGTTACAGAAAAGACGGTATAATCTTTTCTAATCACTACTGCGGTTGCACCGTATTGTCTCAATAAACGCTCTACCGTTACTTTCTCGGTAATCTCTTCTGTAGAAACTTTGTAAAGAGCCAGTTCTTGCCAAATCACTTCGCTGTCCGTATTGAAATACACTTTCAAGACTTCAACTTGTTTCTCAATCTGGCGTGCCAATTTTCTCACTACTTCATAACTTTCGTTAATTAAAATCGTGAACCGGTGTATGCCTGCAATCTCCGATGGAGAAGTGTTTAAGCTATCAATGTTGATTTTTCTTTTCGAAAATATAATCGAAATACGGTTCAATAAACCAACCCTGTCTTCAGCATAAACTGTAATGGTAAAATCCTGCTTACCTTCGTAGCTGGTGTCGCTAGGTGTATATTTTATCGTGTCGTTACTCATTTTTATGGGATTAAGTATAAAGGAACAGGGATGAAAGACATAACGTCTATACTTTTAATCTTTGCTCTTTTATCCTTGTTCTTTGCTCTAATTACTTCAATCTAATTTCGCTTACGCTGCAACCTTGTGGTACCATTGGGAAAACGTTATTTTCCTTGCCAACCATTACCTCTAAGAGGTAAGAGCCTTCGTGGTTAATCATCGTTTCCAGCGCTTTCTTAAGCTCAGCTCTTTGGTCTACTTTACTCGCTTCTATGTAGTAAGATTTAGCCAATGCTACAAAATCAGGGCTAGTGATATTCACAAACGAATAGCGTTTATCGTGGAACAATTGCTGCCATTGGCGTACCATTCCTAAGAACTGGTTGTTTAAAATTAAAATCTTTACCGCTGCACCAAATTGCATAATCGTACCTAATTCTTGCGGCGTCATTTGGAAACCACCATCGCCAATAATGGCAATTACAGTTTTGTTAGGCGCACCATATTTAGCGCCAATAGCCGCAGGTAGGCCGAAACCCATTGTGCCTAATCCGCCAGATGTTACATTGCTACGAGTATTGTTAAATTTTGCATATCGGCAGGCCACCATTTGGTGCTGACCGACATCGGTAACTATTATCGCATCGCCGCCACAAATCTCATTGATGTTTCTCAACACTTCGCCCATGGTCATTTCTTCTCCAGTAGGGTAAAGTTCAGGTGTAATGACTTGATCTATTTCCTGTTGGTTGTAATCTCTAAATTGAGCAACCCAAGCTTCGTGTTTATTTTCTTTTGCTAAGTTGGTTAAGATAGGAAGTGTTTCTTTACAGTCGCCCCAAACCCCAACTTCAGCTTTTACGTTTTTGTCAATCTCAGCTGGGTCAATATCTAAATGGATTACTTTAGCTTGCTTCGCATATTTATCTAAACGGCCAGTTACACGGTCGTCGAAACGCATCCCGATGGCAATTAAAACATCGCATTCGTTGGTTAAAACGTTTGGTCCATAGTTACCATGCATCCCCAACATACCTACGTTCAAAGGATGGTCGGTTGGAATAGCACCTTCGCCCATGATAGTCCAAGCCGCAGGAATACCAGTTTTTTCGATGAAAGCTTTAAATTCTTTCTCGGCATTTCCTAAAATCACCCCTTGGCCAAACAACACAAAAGGTTTTTGAGCACTGTTGATTAGCTTTGCAGCTTCTTCAATAAATTCAACCCTCACTTTTGGTTTAGGTCTGTAGCTGCGGATGTGGTTGCATTTTACGTAAGCTTCAAATTCTTCAATCTGTAATTGTGCATTTTTAGTAATGTCAATCAACACAGGGCCTGGTCTGCCACTTTTGGCAATATAAAAAGCTTTTGCCAATACCTCAGGGATTTCCTTTGCGTCGGTAATCTGGTAGTTCCATTTCGTTACTGGCGTAGTGATGTTAATTACATCCGTCTCTTGGAAGGCATCTGTACCCAAAAGGTGTGCAAATACTTGTCCGGTAATGCAAACTAGAGGTGTGCTATCAATTTGCGCATCAGCTAAGCCAGTTACCAAATTAGTCGCACCTGGACCGCTGGTTGCAAAGCAAACACCTACTCGGCCACTTGTTCTTGCGTAACCTTGCGCAGCGTGAATACCGCCTTGCTCATGGCGTACCAAAATATGTTCTAATTTGTCTGCATAGTCATAAAGCGCATCATAAATTGGCATAATTGCACCGCCTGGGTAGCCGAAAATTGTGCTTACGCCCTCTTCAATAAGGGCGTTCAACAACATTTGCGAGCCCGAACCTTTAAACCCCCCAACCCCCTGAAGGTGGCTTGATTTCGTTGCGGTTAAAGTATCTTGTTCCATTTTTTATATTTTTTGGTTCTTGGTCAATTTTATCTCAACTTGAAGTCACAACTTGTAACTTCAAGTTTGGTTGATATGTTATCACAAATTGTGATGACATATTTTGTTTTTTGTAACCAGTCACAATTTGTGACCGGTTATATTCCCCCTTTAGGAGGCTAGGGGTTAAGCTTCGTCGGTTACGCAACCTCCAGCCGCATCTGTTACTGTTTTGGCATATTTAAATAATACTCCCTTGGTAACTTTCAGTTTTGGTTGTTGCCATTTCGCTCTACGTTCAGCAATGACTTCATCGCTCACTTTTAACGTAATCTTATTGTTTACGGCATCAATTTCAATGATGTCATCATCCTCCACTAATCCAATTAAACCGCCTTTGTAAGCTTCTGGCGTAATGTGACCTACCACGAAACCGTGAGTACCGCCAGAAAAACGACCGTCAGTAATTAAGGCAATAGATTTACCCAAACCTGCACCGATAATTAATGAAGTTGGTTTTAACATCTCAGGCATTCCTGGCGCTCCAACTGGACCTTCATTTTTAATTACTACTACATCTCCCGGTTTAATTCTTCCTGTAGAGATGCCAGTTACTAAATCTTTTTCTCCGTCAAATACGCGAGCTGGGCCTTCAAACCTTTCACCTTCTTTCCCTGAGATTTTAGCTACAGAGCCTTTTTCCGCTAAGTTTCCATACAAAATTTGTAAGTGACCAGTTGCTTTAATTGGATTGTCTAATCGTTGAATAATAGGTTGATTGTAATCCATGATCGATTTTACATCTTTCAAGTTCTCAGCCACGGTTTGTCCGGTAACCGTTAAACAATCGCCGTGCAATAAGCCTTCATCTAACAAATATTTCAATACCGCTGGCACGCCGCCAAATTGATGTAAATCTTGCATCAGGTATTTTCCGCTTGGTTTAAAATCTGCCAAAACAGGGGTAATATCGCTCATGCGTTGGAAATCGTCTTGTGTAATTTCTACGCCAATCGCTTTGCCCATTGCAATGAAGTGTAATACCGCATTGGTACTTCCTCCTAAAATGATAATGGAGCGAATTGCATTTTCAAACGCTTTTCTCGTCATGATATCGGAAGGCTTGATGTCTTTTTCTAACAGCACTTTAATGTATTTTCCAGCATCTAAGCACTCATTTTTCTTCTCGTCGCTTACTGCAGGATTTGACGATGAATAAGGCAAGCTCATGCCCAAAGCCTCAATAGCAGAAGCCATCGTGTTTGCGGTGTACATCCCACCGCAAGCACCAGCACCAGGGCAAGTATGTTTAATGATACCTTGATAATCTTCATCAGATAAATTACCGCAGATTTTCTGGCCTAAAGCTTCGAAAGCAGAAACGATGTTTAGTTCTTCGCCTTTGTAATGTCCCGGAGCAATGGTGCCTCCATAAACCATAATCGAAGGGCGGTTTAAACGAGCCATAGCCATTATCGCCCCTGGCATGTTTTTATCACAACCCGGAATAGCAATTACGCCATCGTAATATTGTCCGCCACAAATGGTTTCAATACTGTCAGCAATTACATCGCGACTAACCAAAGAATAACGCATACCTTCAGTTCCGTTGCTCATGCCATCACTTACACCAATGGTATTAAAAGTAAGACCGACCAAATCATTGTTCCAGACACCTTTTTTTACCACAGCGGCTAAATCATTCAAGTGCATGTTACAAGTGTTGCCGTCATAACCCATACTTGCAATGCCCACTTGTGCTTTTGCCATATCGGCATCGGTTAAACCAATTCCATAAAGCATGGCTTGAGCTGCGGGTTGTGTTGGGTCTTGCGTAAAAGTCTTACTGTATTTGTTCAATTCCATTTATATTATGTTGTTTGTTCTGTTCTGTTCAATTCAAAAAAAAACCGCCTCTTTTTGGGAGGCGGTTTCGCTAATTATATTTTTTCAATTATATACAACGATTGCCCTCCCTCGGTTGAGGAATAATGATAATGTTGTTAATAATGACTGTGTTTAAAGGCATGTGTAGTTTTTCTTGCAGCCAAACATACTAACAAATTATCAAGAAGAGAAATTAAATGATCACTTCATAGTTTACTTTTTCTAATACTAGGTTTTTATATGCTCTTTGTAAGGTGGCTCCAATACTATCTCTCCATCTTTGTCTGTATACCGTTTCATCTACGGTATGGATACCGGCTACTTCAACGGCTGTTCCGCAGAAGAATGCGCCATCTGCCTCTTTAAGAAAATTTACAGTAATTTCTTTCTCAATAACTTCGATATCTAGCACTTTACAAAGCTCAATAATGGTAGCTCTGGTAATTCCTGGCAGGATATTTCCTTTAACTGGCGTATACAATTTGCCATTCTTTTCGATGAAAATATTGGCGCCAGATCCTTCTGCAACCAAACCTTTGTGGTCTAACAGTAAAGCTTCGTCAAAGCCTTTATTTTTAGCATCTGATGTAGCCAAGATGGAGTTGACATAATTGCCACTAATTTTAGCCTCGATTTTCGTAGATTTTGGATTAGGACGTTCGAAAGGAGAGATGCAAATTTTCAATTGCCTATCGCCTAAATACGCTCCCCATTCCCAAGCACAAAGCATAATAGACGTTTGCTCTGGAGCAACCAAGGTCATTTGCGGCTCGCTAAAAACTAAGGGACGGATGTAAGCATCCTTAAAATTATTCAATTCGAGCAGTCGGTAAGTTTGCTTAATTAGGTCGTCGATATTCCATTTAAACGGAATGCCTGTTAAATCGCATGAGCGTTTTAACCGCTCGAAATGCTCTCTGGCCTTAAAAATACGCGTAGCATTGTGGGTTTTGTAAGCCCTAATACCCTCGAAAGCTGCAAAGCCATAGTGTAACGATTGACCATATAAGTCAGTCTTCGCTTCGTTGGCTTTTACAAATTGGCCGTTGAGATAAATTACCGTGTTCGAATTGTAATAATCCATTTTTGTCTTTTTAATTGTGTCTTCAATGGAGATGAAGCTGTCATGATTTTTTAATCATGATGGTTTTGTCTTGTTTTAAAAAAGCGCCCCAGTTTTTTAGAAAGGGGCGCTTTTTTTGATGTTACTCAATATTTTATAACGAACCCTTGCACTGTTTTAGCAGCAGTACATTAAGCAGCAGTACCAAAGTCAAATTGACTTGGTTAAGGCTATTATTTGCTACAATTAAATTCATGTGAATTAGGGTTAAGTTTTCTCTTTGTTTTATAAATACCAATTTAGTATTTGGTTCAAATATTAGCAATAGGGAAAATAAAAATATTTTATTTAGTATATAATTTTGATATTTATGTCTTAATCAAATTATAATTCCGATTAATTGCTATTTTGTTTTCCTAAACTTTGTTTAATGTAGACCAAATATGAAAACGGTATTCGGTATAAATGTTATGCATGCATTGTATTTTGAGCGAAATTCTTCTTAAAAGTGAGAAATGTCAGAAAAAGATGAGAAAATAATGATCGGTATTTTAGTTGTTATCTTCCCTATCAAATAGCCTCAAATATTTGCTTGGCACCAATCTTTTCCATTCGGGGTGTCTTTTCACATAAGCAAATACTAATTGACATAAAGGGACTAGTTCGTATTTGTTTTCTTCTAAATAGATAAGCGTTTTTTCAATTAATGCTGTAGCTGCACCTCTGCCAGCCAATGCTTCAGGGCTTTCGGTGTGGATGAGCTTGATAGTTTTCTCATTCTCTTCGTAGTCGATAAATGCGGTGTGGCCATCTACAGTTAATTCGAAACGTTTGGTTTCTTCGTTTTTAATAACGGGCAGGTTTAAGAATTCTTCTTTCATTGTATTCGATTTTAAATGATATGAACGAAATTAAAGAGAAAGTTTTTGGCGAAGGTTGATGTATGGTAATAAACGATATACTTGTTTATGAATTAACTCTTAAGCAAGGATTTCTCATGGCGCTAGATTTCTCCTCGTTCCTCGTCGAAATGACGGGACAGGTAAAACAAAAAAGCCCCAAACTTTCGTTCGGGGCTTCTTAAACATTTTGATATTTTAAACTTAAGCTACAACAGCTTCAGCTAAAACAATAATTTTATTATCCAGTAAACTTCTACTACACCACCTTTAATGTTGTAGATGTTTTCGCTTGCAGCTTCCTTAACAATAACAGGTCCATCTTCCAAAGTTGAAATGATAGGAGCGTGGTCTTTCAAAATCTGAAAAGAACCCAAAGTTCCAGGAACAGTAACCGCAGTTACTTCGCCTTCGAAAACTTTTTTATCTGGAGTTAATATTTCTAAAGTCATTCTTTTAAAATTGAGTAGCAAGTATCTAGTATCAAGTATCGAGATAGTATTTGTTGTCTTGATACTTGATACTCAAATCTCGATACTAGTTAGCTTCTGCCAATAATTTTTTACCTTTTTCAATAGCATCTTCAATGCTACCAACTAAGTTAAATGCAGCTTCTGGATATTCATCAACTTCGCCATCCATGATCATGTTAAATCCTTTGATGGTATCTTTAATGTCAACCAATACACCTTTTAAGCCTGTAAATTGCTCAGCTACGTGGAAAGGTTGAGATAGGAAACGTTGCACACGACGAGCTCTAGATACTACTAATTTATCTTCCTCAGATAATTCGTCCATACCTAAAATCGCGATGATATCTTGTAATTCTTTGTAACGTTGTAAAGTTTCTTTCACACGTTGAGCTGTGTTGTAGTGCTCATCCCCTAATACCGCAGGAGAAAGGATACGTGAAGTAGAATCCAATGGATCTACTGCTGGATAAATACCTAACTCAGCAATTTTACGAGAAAATACTGTAGTTGCATCTAAGTGGGCGAAAGTTGTAGCCGGAGCAGGGTCAGTTAAATCATCTGCAGGTACGTAAACCGCTTGTACAGATGTGATTGAACCACGTTTAGTTGAAGTAATACGCTCTTGCATTAAACCCATCTCTGTTGCCAATGTTGGTTGGTAACCTACCGCAGATGGCATACGACCTAATAGTGCCGATACCTCAGAACCTGCTTGAGTAAAACGGAAAATGTTATCAACGAAGAAAAGGATATCTTTTCCAGCGCCTTCGCCATCACCATCACGGAAATATTCTGCAACTGTTAATCCTGATAAGGCTACACGAGCACGTGCACCAGGAGGCTCGTTCATTTGACCGAAAACTAATGTTGCTTTTGATTCTTTTAATTTTTCAGTATCAACTGCGTTCAAATCCCATCCACCTTTTTCCATTGAGTGTAAGAAATCATCACCATAGTTGATTACGCCTGATTCGATAAACTCACGAAGTAAATCATTACCCTCACGAGTACGCTCACCCACACCAGCAAATACAGATAAACCTGCGTAAGCTTTAGCGATGTTGTTTACCAATTCCATGATTAATACAGTTTTACCTACACCGGCACCACCGAATAATCCAATTTTACCACCTTTTGCATAAGGCTCTAATAAGTCGATAACTTTAATACCAGTAAAAAGTACTTCAGTTTCTGTAGATAAATCTTCGAACTTAGGAGGAGCATTGTGGATAGGACGGCCATCTGTTTTGTCAACGGTGTTGATACCGTCAATCGCTTCACCAACTACGTTGAATAAACGACCTTTAATTTGATCGCCAACAGGCATTTTAATGGCAGCACCAGTATCAACCACATCCATTCCACGAACTAAACCATCGGTAGAGTCCATTGAAATTGCACGAACGCGATCTTCGCCTAAGTGTTGTTGAACCTCAAGAACGATTTTCTGTCCATTCTCTTTAGTAATCTCTAATGCAGAGAAAATTTTAGGTAAAGTGGCATCGTTAACAAAGCTTACATCGACTACCGGTCCTATAATCTGCGCTATCTTTCCAATATTAGGCATATTTTGTATTTGGTAAAATTATAAAAATCAAAATGTTAAAGGCGGTTTTATACGCCTGCTTTTCGGATGGCAAAGTTAAAACTTTTTAATGTAATTTTTATATAGAAATAAAATGTTTTTCAACACTTTAATAAATGATAAATTAGCCCCTATGAATACAGTGTTGGTTACAGGCAGTAACGGCCTTTTAGGGCAGAAAATTACCGAGCAAATTATAGCGGATAAAAGCGTGAATTTAATTGCTACAAATCGTGGAGCAAATAAATATCTGGTAAAAGAAGGCTATGTTTATGAAACGATGGATATTTTGGATGAGCTTCAAGTGAAATTGGTGCTGGAAAAATATAAGCCAAATGCGTTGATCCATACGGCTGCCATGACCAATGTAGATACCTGCCATGAAAATAAGGAAGCTTGTTGGCAACTCAATGTGGAGGCAACAAAGCATTTGGCATCATTATGTGATAAAATGGGTATACATTTTATATATGTATCTACAGATTTTGTTTTTGATGGTTTAAACGGGCCGTATAAAGAAGAAGACGAGCCAAATCCTGTTAGTTTTTATGGCGAAAGTAAATTGGCTGGCGAAAAAGCAACGCAACAAATGAAAGGCAACTGGGCCATTATCAGAACAATTTTGGTTTACGGTATTTTGAAAGATATGAGCCGTAGCAATATTGTACTTTGGGCAAAAGGGGCGCTCGAAAAAAGAAATCCAATTAACGTAGTTAATGACCAATGGCGAATGCCTACGCTTGCCGAAGATTTGGCGAGAGCTTGCTTGCTGGCAGTTAAACATAAGGCAAAGGGTACTTACCATATTTCTGGGAAAGATATGATGAGTATTGTGGATATAGTAAACGGTGTTGCAGATTTTTGGAACTTGGATAAAACAATAATTAACGAGATAAGTTCTGATAGTTTGGGTCAGGAAGCTAAGCGGCCAAAAAAGACAGGTTTCATTTTAGACAAAGCAATGACAGATTTAGGTTACCAACCACATAGTTTTGAGGAAGGCTTGGCTTTGGTGCGAGAACAGTTGTCAGGGAGCAGTGGTCAGTAAACAGTTTTCAGTTGGCAATTTTCAATTTCCAGTTAACCGATTAAACAATTAAAACAATTAACCATTAATAATTAACCATTAACAATTATATATATGTCATTACAAGTAGGAGATAAAGCTCCAGATTTTAAATTAAAGAGCACCGAGCTTAAAGAGGTTTCGCTAGGCGATTTTAGCGGGAAAAAAGTGGTACTACATTTCTTTCCGCTAGCATTTACAGGTGTTTGCACTACACAATTGTGTACGATGAGAGATAACTTTGGTTATTATGAAGGTTTAAACGCACAGGTTTTAGGTGTATCTGTAGATTCTCCGTTTACTTTGGCAAAATTCAAAGAAGAGCAAGCTTACCAATTTCCGTTATTATCTGATTTTAACAAAGAAGCTGCAGCAGCTTATGGCGCCTTATACGAAGACTTTTTAGGGATGAAAGGAATTGCCAAACGTGCTGCTTTTGTAATTGACGAAGAAGGGAAAGTGATTTATGCTGAGGTGTTAGAAGAGGCAGGTAATTTGCCAGATTTTGCTGCCATTAATAAGGTAGTTGCTGGATAAAGCTGTAAAAAACATTTTTGGAATGCGGGATTGATGCTGATATTTAAGCACAATCCCGCTTTTGTTTTTTAAGACTTTTGCCTTTTCTATTCGTAGAGATGTTTTTATTTATTGATAGCGAGTGAGTTATCTTTTTGTATTTCACACCTAAGTGGTTTCGCAATTTAAGTTTTGCGGGGTTAATTGGCTTTTTGCACCATTTTAAGTTACATTTGTGTAACCATGCCTTCCTACCGTTCATATTCTGATAGTCAGTTGTCTTATCTGCTTACGCAAGATGATGAGCGTGCTTTTACGGAGATTTATCATCGGTTTTATGGTTTGTTGTTTATTCATGCTAGCAAGCGTTTAAATAATGAAGAAGAAGCTAAAGATTTGGTTCAACAGCTATTCGAATCGCTGTGGATAAAAAGGGCGCAGGTTAAGCCTGATGGCAATTTATCGGCTTATTTGTACACAGCTATTCGGCATCGTATATTAGATATTTTTTCACATCAGGAAGTAGAAAACAAATATGTAGACTCGCTACAAAGCTTTATTGATCAAGATTACGAGCTAAGCGATTATAAAATTCGGGAGAAGCAGATGAAAGAGTTGATTGAAAAAGAAATTGACTCCCTACCTCCTAAAATGAGAGAAATATTCTTACTGAGCAGAATGCAGCATAAATCTCACAAAGAAATTGCCGAAGAATTAGAGATTTCGGAGTTAACAGTGAAGACACAAGTGAAAAGAGCATTGAAAATTCTTAGATCGAGATTAGGGTTAGTGGTTTGTGTGGCGTTTTTGTTGAAAATAAGTTCGTAAGCTATCGGCTTCAAAAAAAACATCAAAAAAATATAAGCTATCTCGGTTTAAAATAAAGAAAATAGAACAAGAAGTCTAATTCTAAGGGTGTATCATTCTATTTCATTTATTTTTTTAAAAATATTATCAACTTTTAGTACCCCCAAGGGTGGGGCTTTGCCGTACTATAAATAACCAACCAAAATTAACGTTCATATTATGGAGAAGAATGCAGCAAAACTTTTGAAAAAATATCTGTCTGGTGATTGCACACCAGAAGAAAAGGCAATTGTTGAAGATTGGTATTTACAGTTGCCGTTTCAAAAAAAGGCACCAAATGCCGAGCAGGTTGAGGCCAGTCATGATGAAGTTTTGGGAAGACTAAAGCTGCGTCCCAAGACTAGAAATATTGGATACTTGAAGCCCATTGCTGTTGCGGCAAGTATATTGCTATGTGTTGGATTGGGTTTTATTCTTTTCAATAGGGAAATAGCACCTACTGCAACCCTAGCGAAAAGGAAACTCGAAGAGGTGCTTCCGGGAGGAAATAAAGCTACTTTAACCTTAGCTGATGGAAGTGTAATTGACTTAGATAAGGCCTTAAACGGCGAAATTACCAAATTGAATGGTATTATCATCCGGAAGAAGGAAGACGGGCAGTTGGAATATATCATACAGGACAATCCAGGTGCTGCTAGCGGAACCAATACCATTGCGACACCACGTGGTGGTCAATATCAAGTGAGTTTACCCGACGGAACCAAAGTTTGGCTTAATGCTGCAAGCTCGTTAACCTACCCATATCCTTTTGCCAAAAATGAAAGGTCGGTAGAACTGCAGGGCGAAGCATATTTTGAGGTAGCAAAAGATAGGCAAAGACCTTTTAAAGTTAAGGCTAGCCAACAAATAATAGAGGTATTGGGTACACATTTTAATGTAAACGCGTATAATGACGAGCCAACGCAAAAAACCACTTTACTAGAAGGTGCTGTAAAAGTAGCAGCGGGAGGTACCGAAGTAAAACTAAAACCTGGTGAGCAGGCGAAGTTTAGCGCTGTTAATACGCAATTGGTGGTCGATAAAAATATAGATCCAGACCAATACGTGGCTTGGAAAAACGAAGTGTTTGCTTTTAACAACGAAGACCTTAAATCGGTAATGAGACAAATCTCCAGATGGTATGATATCGACGTAGTTTACAAAGGTAAAATTACCACAGAAAAATATTTTGGAGAAATTCCAAGAAGCGCTAACCTCTCAGAAGTTTTTAAAATACTAGAACTGAACCACGTTCATGTCCAAATTTCCGGAAAAACAATGACGATAACCGGCGATTAAAGCTACCTAACAACTCTAAATAAATCAACAACCAAAACCTAAACAAACATTTGATGAAAAAACTACCAGAAATTTAGCGAAAAGTACCTTTAAAAATTAACCGAAAGCGCAGCAACGCTTCCGGTCAAAAATTCGGACAAGCAGTTTGTTTTGAGACCCAACTGCTTATTATTAACCTCATTTAACTATAAAGGTATGAAATTAACTACCCTTTACAACTCTGTATGCAAAAAGCGGAGCGTAAAGACTAAATTTTTATTGGTCATGAAATTGACTGCCATTTTACTACTAACGGCCGCATTGCACGTATCAGCGGCTGGTTTTTCTCAAACGGTAACACTGCCCAAACAAACTGGTTCCATTAAAAATATTTTAAAGGAAATCAAAAAGCAAACAGGCTATTTCTTTTTCTACAAAGGACAAGTGTTACACAACAAGCAAGATGTAGAAATAGAATTGCAAAAAGCCACCATCGTAGAGGCTTTAAATACCTTGCTGAAAAACCAAGATTTAAGCTATCACATTATCAATAAAACCATAGTGATTAGCAAAAAAGAGCTAGCCGCTGCCGCTTCAAATGAGCTGGCTAAAGTTGATGTGAAAGGTGTGGTAAGCGATAAAACCACGGGAGAAACATTGCCAGGTGTAAATATTGCTCTAAAAGGTGGTGCAACCATTGGCGCCACCAACAGCAAAGGAGAATTTAAAGTCACTGCCGAAGATGGTGCAATCTTAGTTTTCAGCTATTTAGGTTACGAACCTTTAGAAATTGCCGCAACAGGCACTAAACTGTTAACTGTAAAGCTCGTGCCTGTTTCTATACAAATGAATGATGTAGTAGTTACTGGTTATCAAACCATTAAAAAAGATAACTATACTGGTAATGCCATTGTAATTAAAGGCGAAGATTTACAGAAAAACAATCCACAGAGTTTAATCAAGAGTATCCAAACTTTCGATCCTTCTTTTAAAGTGTTAGACAATAATCTTTTTGGCTCAGATCCAAATGCACTGCCAAGAATTAATGTGCGGGGCGCTACGGCATTGCCATCTATCGAAGATACCAACAACCTATTAGACCGTAACAATTTATCGAGCAATTATAACTTGCCGGCTTTTATGTTAGATGGTTTTGAGGTTACGCTACAGAAAGTGAGTGACCTGGACATGAACAGGATAGAATCTGTTACACTACTAAAAGATGCTGCAGCTACAGCAGTTTACGGATCTAGGGCGGCCAACGGGGTAATTGTAATTACCACCAAGGCACCTGTAGCAGGCAAGCTTCAGCTATCTTATAATTACGAAACCAGCGTTAATGCGCCAGATTTAACCGACTATCGTGTATTAAATGCTACAGATAAATTAAACTACGAAAAGTTAGCTGGGCTTTATAATGCTTTGGGTAATACTGGATATACGCAAGAACAGCTAGATGCCGAGTATTTTAACAGATTAAAAAATGTGGCTAGTGGGGTAGATACCTATTGGCTATCGCAAGCTTTGCGCAATGCTTACCGCCAAAAACATGCGGCTTATGTACAAGGTGGCGATGAGAAATTTAGATACGGCTTAGACTTACGGTACGAAACCACGCCTGGGGTAATGTTGGGCTCTAATAGAGATCGTTACAGCGGTGGCATGAGCTTTACTTATAATCCTAGCAAAAAGCTGATTTTTAGAAATGAAGTTACCGTAACACAAGCAAATGGTAACAATTCGCCTTATGGCGATTTTTCTACGTATGTAAGGATGAACCCTTATTATCCTATCAGAAACCAAAATGGAGATATTGTTCAAGAACTAGCCAACTGGCGTGTAGATACAGGGGCAGAAGGGCCTGATCAGATCCAAACAAGGTATGTATTTAATCCTTTATTTGAAGGTACTCTGGCTAGTTTCGATAAATCATCGATGTTAGAAATTATCGATGCTTTTTCGGTAGATTGGAGGATAACACCCAGCTTGAACCTTAAAAGTCAAATTAGCTTAAATAAAAGTGTAACCAGCAACGATAAGTTTGTTTCGCCCTTAAGTAATGCATTTTATACTTATGCGAGCGACCAGCTAAATAACAAGGGTACTTATGAGTTGCTAGAGAACGATCGTTTGGCGATAGATGGTAAAGCAACGTTGGGATACAATAAACAAATTGGAGACCAGTATTTTAACTTGGTTTTAGGAACCAACATTGTTGCCGTTAGAACAGATGATAAATTAACAGAGGCGCAAGGTTTCTCTAACGATCGTTTTTCTAACATCGGCTTTGCCCGTATCTACAAAATAGATGCAGGCCCCGAGGGTAATGTTGCCGAAAATCGTTTGGCGGGTGCCTTCTTTTCGGGAAACTATTCTTATAAAAACAAATACCTTTTGGATGCCTCTTTTAGGTACGAAGGTTCTTCTGCTTTTGGTGCTAATCAACGTTTTGCACCATTTTGGTCGGGCGGTATTGGCTGGAATATGCACAACGAAGCGTTCCTTTCAGGGTCTAAAGTAATTAGTCAGCTACGTGTTAAAGGTAGTGCCGGCGAGCTCGGTTCGGTATCTTTTCCTGCTTATCTATCTAGATCTTTGTATCAATATCAGCCCAACAACTGGTATTCTACCGGTTTAGGTGCACAAGTATTGGGTTATGGCAATAGCAATTTACGTTGGCAAAAAACCACTACTTATGATGCTGGTATAGACTTGGGTTTGTTTAAAGACCGCGTGGTAGTTTCGCCAAGGTATTACTATAAATTAACCAAAGGCCTAATTACCGATATTGATTTGGCACCTTCAACAGGTTTTACTACGTATAAAGAAAACTTGGGCAATGTATCTAATAAAGGTTACGAGGTTTATTTAACGGCCAACGTACTTAGAACCAAAGATTTTAATATTAACGTTACGGGTAACTTGGTGCATAATGTAAATACCTTAGTAAGTTTATCTAATTCGTTAAATACTTTAAATAGTAAGATAGACGAGTACCAAACCAATCCTGATAACAAGGCACAATCTACGCCGTTGGTACGCTTCAATGAGGGAGAATCGATGACAATGATTTACGCCGTACCTTCTTTGGGCATAGACCCGCAAACGGGAAAGGAAATTTTTAGAAAAAGAGACGGCTCGTTAACCTACAATTGGAACGTGGCTGATATTATGCCTATTGCAGACGGGGCACCTAAGGCCGAAGGGAACCTTAACCCGAATATAGGCTACAAAAATTTCTTGTTTAGCTTCAGTTTTTACTACCGCTTTGGTGGCTATACTTACAACCAAACATTGGTAGATCGTGTAGAGAATGCCGATCCGAGATTTAACGTAGATAGCCGTGTGCTTAACCAACGTTGGATTAAACCAGGCGATCAAACTTTCTTTAAAAACATTGCAGATTTATCTATAACTAACGTTTCTTCGAGGTTTGTTCAAAAAGAAAACCTATTAGAACTAAGGTCTATTTATGCGTCATACGACTTTAAAAAAGACATGGTAAAGAAATTTGGCCTACAAAACCTGCGCACTACTTTGGCCATGAACGATATTTTCAGAACCTCGAGTATTGAAATGGAAAGAGGAACGATTTATCCCTTTGCAAGGAGTTTAACTTTTTCATTATTGGCCTCATTCTAAACATAAAGACATGAAAAAATACTTAATCTTATTCATTAGCTTAATTGCTTTGTCTTCTTGCAAAAAGTTTCTAGATATACAGCCCGAGTCGGATGTGTCTAAAGAAGAGCTTTTTTCATCTGAAGAAGGTTTTAAGGAAGCGCTAAATGGTGCTTATGTAGGCTTAGCTAGCGCCAATTTATATGGCGGTAACCTAACCTTTAGCAATTTAGATATCATGGCACAAAACTATCAGTTTACCGATGCCAACTTAATAAGGATTGCCGCATTTGATTATTCGCTTGCTTCCTATGTGCAAAAAATCAGCGTAATTTGGACTAACGCCTACAAACAAATAGGTAACCTTAACCAAATTTTAAGTGTTATCGATCAGCGCAAAGGTCTTTTCAGAGCTCAAAACTACGAGATTGTGAAAGGCGAGGCTCTGGCTTTAAGGGCCTATATGCATTTTGATTTGTTGCGCATGTTTGGCACCTCTTATCAAAATAACCCCAATTTTAAGGCCATGCCTTACGTAACTACGGTAGAAACCAAACCCACACCTTTTTCTACCGTAACCGAGGTGTTAGATAAGGCAATAGCTGATTTGCAGGAGGCCAAGGCACTGTTGAAGGGGAAAGATCCCATCTTGCCGGCCAGCTACGTGGTGGGCTACCCAACTGATGAAGATGCTACCGAATTGCAAAATCCATCGTTGTTTTTGCAGAACCGAAGACACCGCATGAATTACTACGCCGTGGCTGGTACCTTAGCCCGTGTTTATCTTTATAAGAACGATAAGGTAAACAGTTTAAGCAATGCGAAAGAAGTCATCGAATCTTTGAAATTTCCATGGACATTGCAGGCTGATTTCTTTGCTGACGATATCACACAGAGAGATCGTATTTTTTATAATGAACTCATTTTTGGATGGTATGTACCGCAGTCTAGAGAGCAATTAGTTGGTCTTTTTTCTAGAAATAACCCCGATTATTCGGCCACTGCAGACCAAATCAATGCTATCTACAATTTGGGCACCACAGGGGCTGATGATTGGCGATACAAGCAATGGTTTAGGTTGGTGAGAGATGCCAACCAGTCGGATAGGTTTTACCTGCAAAAGTACATTACAAACACTACGCCGCTCACTAATTTACATCCGCTAATGGCACCAGCTTTACGTTTAAGCGAGTTGTATCTGATTGCTGCCGAGGCTTCTTTCGATACTAATCCTGGAGCGGCGGTAGATTATTTCAATAAATTTAGAGCACAGCGTGGCATTGGCGCTACGGTAAGTGCAACTATTGCCAAGACAGACTTTATCAATTTGTTAAAAGGAGAATACCGCAAAGAGTTTTACGGCGAAAGTCAGAGCTTTTTTATGCACAAGCGCTTAAACTTAGATATTATCACTACCGCAGGCTTAATTTACCCGGCCTCTGATAAGATCTTTGTATTCCCTCTTCCAATTGAGGAGCAAACCAACAGAAACTAAAAACAGACCAAGCAATGAAAAAGAAAATATTATATCTTTTGCTTTTGAGCACAGTGTTATGGGCTTGCAAAAAGAATGAGTTGGCCCCTTTTGAGGCCACAGACAACATCTATCTACATTATTTAGATAGAAATGGTTTACAAGATACTACAACGATTAGCTACTCGTTTGCGTACAACCCTAGCTTGGGGCAAGATACGGTTTGGGTGCCTATTATTGTAACTGGCAATAAAGTATCACGTAGTCGCCAGTTTGTATTAAGCGTAGTCGATTCGTTAACTACCGCAGTTAAAGATCTGCATTATGAGCCTTTAAAGCCTAGTTATACTTTGCCGGCAGATTCCACTAGGCTTAAAATACCTATTGTCATCAAAAATAATGATCCAGCATTGGCAGAAAAATCCGTAACCCTAGGTTTTAGGGCGGTAGCTGGAGGCGACTTTTCGGCAGATTTGCCCTTGCCTTTACGCACTAAGAAAGTTATTTTCTCTAGCCGTCTAGAGCAACCAGCTTGGTGGATATATTGGCAAGCGCAGCTGGGCACTTACGGCCGAATTAAACATCAGTTATTTCTTATTGCTACGGGCAATGCCGAGTTGGTAGATCAGTCTAAGCCAGATGCTTATATGCAAATTCCTAGGAGCCTGTATCACATCGATAATTTTAGGGTATTTCTAAAAGATCCAGCAGCTTGGATAGCCAAAAATCCAACTAAAGGATATGTTTTAGTGCAAAAAACTGATGGTAGCAACGAATATGAGTTTTACAATGAAGATACACCAGGTAGACGCTTTGTGATGCGCTTTTTCGCACAGGTAAATGGCTATTTCTTTATTGACGAGAGCGGCAACCAAATTGTTGTTTAACCTTTATTAAAACATGGTAAAGATGAAATTGAAATTAATTTTAGTACTGGCCATTTTGGTTGGTTTATATACAGCTTGTAAAAAAGATTTGGGTAATTACGATTACCACCCACCTTCGGAACCTACCTTGAGTAAATTTAGAGATTCTACTTTTGCAGCACTCCTTGGCGACTCGCTAATTCTCAACCCCACTGTAGGTTTGGCAGATGCCGATCCAAAGAAAGATTTGTCTTTCGAATGGAGAATTTCGGTAGCAGAAGAGCAACGCGAAGTAGTTTATACGCAGTTTCCGCTACGGATAGTATATAATTTAGGGCCAGGTTTGCGTACGGCAAAATTGCTTATTACCGATAATAGGAATGGCTTAAAGTATGTGATACCCTTTAAAATTTTGGGTTCCACAGAATTTAGCATAGGCAAGCTAATTTTGAGTAATGATAACGGAGTAGCTAAACTATCTTTTGTAAAGCCAGACAATGTTACTGTAATTGCTGACATTTATAAAGCTTTTCATACCGAAGATCTACCTAAAAATCCCGTACAGCTTTATTTCTCAGATCCGCTGCCTTACCAACCCATTACCAACCAAGAGTATTGGGTGTTGTGTGATGATGCTACCAAGCCAAGCCCAATACTGGCCGCTAGTGCTTTATTGCAAACCAGAAATTTTAACGGTCAGTTTTTTACGCCGCCAAGTACAATTAACGTGGGTAGGTTAGAAGCCTTTATGGGTACGGTATCCACTGGCGTAATCAACGGGAAAATGTATGTGGGCGTAATGTCTACAGCACCTTTTGCGCCAGATTATGGCAAGTTTGCCAATGAGCAGGCTGGCGATTATATGCTGTCGAAATATTTTACACGCACCCCGGGGTTTTACTTTGGTTTTGATACCAAATCTAAAGGCTTTGTAACTTTTGGTGGCGATGGTAGCTACTTGGGGAAAGATTATGTGGTAGATACAGAAAGTACTGCTTTTGATCCTAAAAATGTAGGTATGGATGAACTGCTTTTTATGCAAACAGGCCAAGCAGGTACATTCTATGCATTTTTTAAAGCAACAGATGGTGCAATTTACGAACTGAGCTTTAGTTACACCTTTGATTCTAGCTCTAAAAGAATTAAGGCCTTAAATAAAAGGGTGTTTGCAGGGGCATCGTTAGTAAAAGCCGACAGTAAATGGGTGCGCAATACGTTAAATGTATTCTACTTTACTTCTAACGATAAGATTTACCGTTATAATCCACTTAACCAAGATTTGAGAGCCTTAGATGCCGATTTTGGAGGTAAAAAAGTAACCATGCTAAAAATCAGTGCCGACGATAACACACTTACCGTAGGTGCCGATGGTTCGGTTTATGATGTAAACGTAAGCGTAGGGGTAAATGGCGTAATTACGCAAACTATTAATGGTATTCCTGGTGCTGCGGTAGATATCGTAACCAGAAAAGCACCTTAATCAATCTACCATCGGCTAGATACAAGGAAGGTGGTAGATAAAAGATTTCTAACATAAAAAATAACACAAATGAAAATAAAAAGATTGTTTTTATCAGCTATGCTATTGCCTACATTGGCTTTGGCGCAAACGCCCAATTTTACTTTTACTGGAAAAGTTGGCAATTTGAATAAACCTGCTATGGTGTATTTCGATTACATGGATAACGGTGCAGGCCGCGAAGATTCGGTAGCCTTGGTAGATGGGGCTTTTAAATTTAATGGCAATATAAAATCTGGATATGGTTATGCCCGTATGGCTTTAGATCATACTGGAAAAGGTAAGGGGCACGCCGTTTACACTGGCGATGTAATTTATTTTTATTTTGGAAAAGAGCAGTTTAACCTTACTTCTAAAGATTCGTTACAAACAGCTACAATAACCGGCTCTAAAATCTACGATGAATCAGAGGCCTATAACAAAGCTATCGGCGGTACCATTATGGCTTTAACTAAAGCTGCAAATGCCGATTTTAATAGCGGAACGCCAGAGCAAAAGAAAGATACGGCTTTCGTTAAATCGGTTGATCAGCGTTTTCGCAAAAGAATAGAAGATAGAAATAATAAGCAGTTCGAATTTGCAGAAGCTAACCCTAAGTCTTTTTTCGCTTTAGTGGCGCTTTCTGAGGCCGCTGGCAGCAAAGTATACGTAGCCAAGGTACAACCGCTTTTTAATGCACTGCCTAAAGAACTTAGGGCAACAGATATGGGTAAAGAACTGGCGCAACGTATTGAAGCCAATACGCTTACAGCAGTAGGTAAACCTGCACCTTTGTTTACCCAGCAAAATGAGGTAGGTAAACCTGTTTCGCTGGCCGATTTTAAAGGTAAAGTGGTGTTGGTAGAGTTTTGGGCAAGTTGGTGTGGGCCTTGTAGATCGGAAAATCCAAATTTGGTAAAACAGTACAAAACCTATCATGATAAAGGCTTCGAAATTATCTCGGTGTCTTTAGATCATGTAAAAACAGCATGGTTAGAAGCGATAGAGAAAGATGGTTTGGAATGGACACACGTATCAGACTTAAAAGGCTGGAATAACGAGGTGGGTCGTTTGTATGGTGTACGTGCTGTGCCTGCCAGTTTCTTGGTAGATGCACAAGGGAAGATTATTGGCAACGGTTTAAGGGGCGAACCTTTGAACGAAAAATTAGCAGAAATTTTTAAATAGTCGCTCTATAAGTACAGGCTTGCCATAAAAAGTAAGCCTGTTTAAAATTTTTCATCTAAATTCTGTATGGGTGGTGCTTAATGATGGTCAAATTTATTTTGCCAAAGATCTTGTGGTTTACTTTAGGCTTAAAAATTGTAGTTCAGGTCCACATCAAATCTACCGTTAAAGACTTTAGGTTAGTAATGATGGGTATGGCCAGTAATGGTCATGCCTTTTTTAATTTTAAATTGATGAACAGCATGTATAAGAAGTTGGCAATGTTGCTTTTGGGTTCAATATTGCTTAGTGTCAACGCTTACGCCCAAAAGAAAAAGCTAAAGCAGTTTGAAGAGGTTGTGGCGCAGGCTATTAACAGAAGTTACCCGGCCAGTGTAAGGATGTGGAGCTTCGATGTGAAGCAAAACCAGCGCACCGGAGCGCAATTTAGTGGGGTAGTAGTTACCGCCGATGGTTACATCTTAACGGCGGCACACACCACCAATCCCGGAACCAATTACAAAGTTTTCTTCCCAGATGGAAAAGAGTGTATTGCCATTGCTTTGGGTCGTATCGATAATCCAAAAACTCCGGGTATGCCCGATGTGGGGATGATGAAGATCACCGACAAAGGTGTTTGGCCTTTTGCCGAAATGGGCTTTTCGCACAGTTTGGTAGCTGGCGAACCTTGTATCAGCATTGCTTATCCCGAAAGTTTAGATCATAAGCTCCCTACATTGCGCCTAGGTAAGGTGGCCGAGGTAAAAAATCAGTATGGCTTTATTCGCTCTACCTGTAAAATGGAGCCTGGTGATTCTGGTGGCCCTTTGTTTGATTATCACGGCCGTGTAATTGGTTTACATAGTGCCATCGATGTTGGCGAAGACCAAAATTTCGAAATTCCTGTGGATTTGTACCGCAACTACTGGACAGCCTTACAGCAGGAAATTAGCTATACCGATTTTCCAAAGCAAAAAGATAGCATAGGAAAAGACCCTTTGGCAGCTACAATTCAAAAAGAGAACCAACAGAGGAAGCTTCATCCAGCTTTTGATACCAAGGCGAAGAAACTAAACTGTATGTCTATCACAAGTACAATCCAATCTAAACAGCAGCAAATATTGGCAACTTTGTTTAATGAGGTAGATAAGCAAGGGGTTAAACGCCAATTTTTAGTCACTAAACTATCCATGCTGGGCAAAAATCCTATGCTTAATGCTTTTCCTCAAACAAAACTGGCATTAATTGCTAAAGATCAAGAAAATGATTTAGTAATCTTGTCTGTACATGGTACAAACAGTTTGCCAGATGGTATAAATTTATCGGAAGTACCCCTTGCAGCTGCCAATATGGGTAAGCTTATTTACTGCGAAAAAGATCAAGGCGAGCTTTTAGCTGGAGTATTGGGCAGCGAATTATTTAGCCTGCCTAAAATCAGCAGCAGGCCTTATTTGGGTGCTATGTTAAAGTATAATTCTAAGCCAGCACTTTTTTCTTTAATCAATCCAGAAAGCCCGGCGGGTACGGCGGGTATTAAGGTAGGAGATGAGCTGGTGGCATTTAATGGACAAAAAATAGAAAAGGCAAATGATTTGGTGCCTGCTTTGCAGAAACATTGGCCAGGCGATGAAATTACTTTGACTTGGAAAAGCGATACCGCTACCATCACCAAAACGTTGATATTGGCAGATGTAAAAAAGGGTGTATCTAGTCATCCGGCAGAGCGCATTGAAGGCGGAAAGTCTGAAAGACGAGATGGTTTTAAACAAGTGTTTGCTCACGATGCTAACGTAAAAGCTGGCGATTGTGGCTCGCCTGTGTTTGATTTGGAAGGTAAGTTTTTGGGGATAAATATCGCTAGGTTTAGCAGAACTACTACTGTGGTGCTACCAGCAAGTGTAGTGTTGCAATTTGTAAAGCAATCTATTTAGTGGCTGTAGAGTTTAAATAGAATAGTATTAAGCTATTTTTTTGATCTTGTACGATGTTTATTTTCAGTTTATTAGTAGGTTTTTTAAAATTTGTTTTTAAATATTTCTTATAAAATATTGTGAAAGTAAAATGGAAACATTACTTTTGCATTCCGTTAGCGATACGGAAACGCTTTCGTAGCTCAACTGGATAGAGCATCTCACTACGGATGAGAAGGTTTGGGGTTCGAATCCCTACGAGAGCACAAACAATTAGGTAAAGCCTTGCCGCCCAAGCGGGAAGGCTTTTAATCTTTAAAGACAAACTTAAATGCTCAATTTAGTTCTCTTTGGCCCTCCGGGTGCAGGCAAAGGCACCCAATCTCAAAAATTAATTGATAAATATCAGTTAGTACACATCTCTACCGGCGACCTTTTTAGAGCGCATATCAAAAATCAAACTTCATTAGGACAGCAGGTTAGCAAATTAATTGCAGATGGCGAATTAGTGCCAGACAGCATTACCATTGCCATGTTAGAGGAAGAAGTGGATAAAAACCCTGATGCAAAAGGTTTTATCTTCGATGGTTTTCCGCGTACGGTGCCACAAGCAGAAGAGCTGGATAAATTTTTGAAAGACAAAGGTGCTAAAATTGATGGGGTAATTGCTTTAGATGTAGATCAAGATGAACTAACCCGTCGTATTGCTGAACGCCATAAAATTAGTGGTAGGCCAGATGATGATGCTGAAAAGTTAAAGAAACGTATCGACGAGTATTTTACCAAAACTATCCACGTGTTGCCTTATTACGAAAGTCAAGGTAAATTGGTTAAAGTAAATGGTATCGGCGAAATCGAAGTTATTTTCAGTAGCCTTTGTGAGGTTATTGATAGCTATTAAAATAGTATTGATTAGCTAATTTGATGATTTGAGAATTAGCTGATGATTAACATCCGTATAAAATACATTAGCTATTTTTACGGATGTTTGTTTTTATAAAAGTTTAACCACGAAGACGCAAAGGCACAAAGAAGTTGAGGGTCGCTATTTTAGCGGCATTCTAAATTTCAACATTTAAAAAATATAACCATTTAGCAATCGTACTTCGTAAATCTAAAATCGTAATTTAAAATGTCTCAAGGTTCAAATTTTGTTGATTATGTAAAAATCTGCTGCCGCTCTGGTAAAGGTGGTGCGGGTTCGGCACATTTACACCGCGATAAGCACACTGCCACTGGTGGTCCAGATGGTGGAGATGGCGGTAGAGGTGGGCATATTATCTTGAAAGGTAATGCACAGTTTTGGACGTTGCTGCACTTAAAATACCGTAAGCATATCATTGCCGAAGATGGTGGTGCTGGTGGTAGTGGGCAAAAATCTGGCAAGATGGGTAAAGACGAGGTTTTGGAAGTGCCGCTAGGTACCATTGCCCGTAATGCCGAAACTGGAGAGGTTTTATTTGAAATTACTGAAGATGGCGAAACCAAAGTTTTAACGGCTGGTGGTAGAGGTGGCTTAGGCAACTGGCATTTTAAAACCGCTACACAGCAAACGCCACGTTTTGCACAACCAGGAGAGCAGGGCAAAGAAGAATGGATGGTGTTGGAGCTAAAAGTATTGGCTGATGTAGGTTTGGTTGGTTTTCCAAATGCGGGCAAATCTACCTTGCTATCGGTATTGTCGGCAGCTAAACCAGAGATAGCCGATTACCCTTTTACCACCTTAGTACCTAACTTGGGCATTGTTTCCTATCGTGATTCTAAGTCTTTCATTATGGCTGATATTCCGGGGATTATTGAAGGTGCATCAAAAGGAAAAGGCTTAGGTTTTAGGTTTTTGAGGCATATCGAACGTAACTCGGTGCTGTTGTTTATGGTGCCAGCAGATACGAGCAGAACCATTGCAGAAGAGTATGAGATATTAAAGAATGAATTACAGCAATTTAATGCCGAGTTGATGCAAAAGCCTCATGTGTTGGCCGTAACTAAAGCTGATATGTTAGATGAAGAGTTGAAAGCCGAAATGACAAAGGAACTGCCTAATGTTCCGCATTTGTTTATTTCTTCGGTAGCGCAATTGGGCTTGGTAGAGCTTAAAGATATGCTGTGGAAGGAAATAAACAGTTAGCGGTAGTTGGTTTTTAGGGGTTAGGAGTCAGGTATTAGGAGTTAGGGATTAGGTATTAGTGGATGGTTTGAACGTCAAGAAATAACAAATAACCAATTAATAACGAATAGCCAAATTCCCAAATATTCAAATCAACAATTAAACAAATTCAACAGTTAACCGATTAACCATTTTCTACGCAACAATAACCCTATCTTTCACTTTAACCGCTGGGTTTCCCTGATAAATGGTATAGGCTTCTAAGTCTTTAGTAGCCACAGAACCCACCGTTAGCACCGAATGAGATTTTAACGTAACTCCGGGGCAAACCGTTGCATTAGCACCTACCCATGCGCCTTCTTCTAACACAATTGGCTTAACTATTAAGTCGAAATTAACGGATGTATAATTGTGGTTGCCTGTAAGTAGCAAGGCTTGTTGTGATACGCAAGCATTGGCCTCAATAGTTACCTCTTCTAAGTTTTCTATTCTGCACTCGGCCAGCCAAGCATGATCCCCAATTCGAAGTTTCCAAGGGTAGTGGATATAAATTCCGGGCTTAATTCTTACATCTTTGCCTATTTTAGCTCCAAATAGTCTCAGTAAAAATACAATGATGGTGCTAAAGGGAATAATACCCGATCTGATGAACAACACACTCACAAAATACCAAATCAGTATTTTTAGTGCAGACGCTCCTGCATCGAAATCTTTTCTGTCGAAATCTTTTTTAAGCTGCGTTTTTAACATGTGTACCCTTATTAGAATATCTGATCCAAAGGTAACATATTCCGATTAGAAGTAAATAGATAACAATGTTAAATAGGTCATGATGATCCATTCCGAATAAAGGATGCCGTCTGTCCCAATACAGTGAGAGCAGTACAAACCTCAAGATATTCATCAATTGGATTAAAATTAAACCTGCCGCTAAAAAGCCAAGCCTGTGTTTAAACGGATTAGGAAAGGTAAGACAAAACGCAGCAAAAACACTAATTACACCATAGCCTAAACAAGAATACACTAATCTGATACCACCTTTGCCCACCACCATTAAATCTGTTTCGTTAGTAAGTACGGTGTAATTAAACCATCTCAGTATCGATGCTGAACTTTCTAAATAAAACCTACGCCACCACCTGATGTAGTTGAGGTGCTCATCTAAAAATGTACTGTACAAGCCGCCTTTTGCCGTAATGCCAATGTAAAATTCATTAAAGTAGTAAAACACGAAATAAAGGACGATAAAAAATATAACGAACCTAATGTAGGGGTCTGGAAGAATACGTTTGATGGCTTTAATCATGTTTCTTCAGTTTTTCTTCTATTTTGATGTCTACAATTATTCTAAACCAAAAGCCCTGCAAAAAGTGGAATAAAATTCCGGTTTTACCATCTAAGATACCCAATTGAAATGTCATGCGGTAGCCAAAATAAAGCAAAGGTCTTAAAAATCGCGGCATGTTCCACCACATACGTTTTAGAAAGGCCATTCGCTGGTAGGGGTCGCCAAATAGCTTAGGTTTAATGGTTTGGCTTCTCAAAGCTTGCATGCGTTCTACTTCTTCTTCGGCAACTAAATCACTGTAGCGGTTGTGTTTGCTAATCCAAAAGCTAATTTCATTTTCTTTGAGGTTTTCTTCTAAGATATGTCCTTTTTTCCAAGTAATGGTTTTGCCGGGCACTACAAACCGATGATCCATATTTTCGTTGGTATCCGAAAATCCCACACCAGTGCGGAACATTTTTAAGAGATATTTGGGGTAATAGCCACCAAACCTAATCCACTTACCTTTAAAGAAATTTTTTCGGTTAAAATAGATGCCGTTAATACCTTTATAGGTGTCGTCATCTTTGAAATTGGCCAATTGTTCAAAAAGTTCTGGCGTTACAATTTGGTCAGCATCAAGCCCTATAATCCAAGGGCTTTCAATATCAAAGTTCTTTAACGCGAAATCCCATTGTTTAGGGTGGTTTTCGAAAGCGTTAAACTTTACTGTAGCCCCAAAATCTGCGGCAATTTTTAAAGTTTGGTCGGTACTTCCAGAATCTAAAATAAAAAGTGGAGCGCCTAATTTGGCAATAGAATTTAACAAACGAGGAAGATGCTGTTCTTCGTTAAAAGTAAGTACAATAAAACTAAATTTACCAGCCATTAGAGCAAGTAAAGTTAAACAAAACTGTGGTATAAGTTTGTATATTGTTTTACTAAATTCTCTGAGGCAAAATCACTTCTGATAACAGATGGAGCACTTATTCTAATTTGTATTCTTTTGCTTAGGTCATGGTATGAGCTAACAATTTGCTCCGAAATTTCCTCGGTTTTCAATGTACTTACCCAACCCAGTTGATGTTCCTTTACATAATCGGCCAAACCTACTTCTTCACTTATCAATACAGGCGTGCCCATGGCTAAACTCTCTACAATCACATTGGCAAAATTCTCGTTATAAGAAGTTAATACCAAAAGCTGCTTGTTTGCCATTAGTTTAAATTTATCTTCATTGGCGATATGGCCCAGCCACTCTATTTTATTGCCGATATCTAGGTTGCTCGCTAACTCTTTTAAACTTTGTACATAAGCTTTATCGCCAGTGCCCGCTATGGCCAGTTGCCAAGGAATTGTTAAAGTTGGTAGTGCTTCAAAAAGCAATTCCAAGCCTTTTTTTTCTTCAATTCGAGATAAGAAAAGCAACTGGTAAGGCTCCTTATTTTCGACATCTGTAACAGTAATTGCTTGCGGAAACGATACAAAATTTGGAATTACCGTAATGCCATTTACTTCGCAGGTTTGCGCTACATCTCGTTGTTCTTTGTTGCTGGTAGCATGAATATGGCAATAACGTAAAAGACTTTTTCCTAAAAAGAAATGTATGGCATCTTTAAATTTAGAATTACGGTTAGTTAAGCTGTAGCTGGTTAACATTCCTCTGGGAGACAACACTACCTTTACACCATGCAGTTTGGCTACTAAACAAGAAAAAATAGAAACTAAGTTCCACCAGGCGTGAATGTGAATGATAAGCTTATTGTTTGGTGTTTGGCGTTTGGTGTTTTTGATGGTTTGATGTAAGAACCACAGCAACGATGGCGAAAAATGCGTATGGTCTTTGGTTAGGCGTTTAAAATAATAAACTTTAACTCCATCCACTAAGGTTTTTTTACCGATAGGCACATTCAATTCTTCTTTGCCATTGGCGGTGGTAGCCAGCACGGTTACCTCATGTCCAGCTTTGGTCAGCTCTTCGGATAGTTTAGCTACCGACATGGTCGGCCCGCCGTACACAAAAGCTGGCTTATAGGCTGCACATATTTGGATGATTTTAAGCTTCGCAGTTTTCAGGGATCAGGAATTAGGAGTTAGTATTTAATATCTGATAAATAAAAGCCAATGAACTATTGAACCAATGAACCATTTTCTTCTTTTGCCAATTTGCTATGCTTGTAACCATAAGAAAAGTAAACAACAAGGCCAACCAACAGCCATGTTCCGAAGCCTATCCAGTTGCTTAGCTCTAGCTCGCACATCATATATAAACAGCTTATTAGTCCCAAAACTGGTATAAGCGATAGGTTTTTCTTGACACAAAAATAAGTTACAATAAGGCAAATGAAAAAGAAAATCCACATTGGGATTTTGTGTTTAAACAAATGCCAGCCGCTTTCGTATTTTTTATCGTAAGCAATGCTTGATCTGCTCATGAAGCTTTCATACTGCTCAGGTTTAAGGCTGCTTAAATAAGCTTCGGCATCAATCTGTTTGCCTTGTAACACCACCGGACTAGCGCTAATCTCCTGTTTTACTGTTTGTAATTCTTCGCTGTTTAAAGAAGTTACAAAAGCTACAGGGCTAAGCACCTTTGCTTCGTTAGTTACAAAGGCTAATGTTTCTTTTTTAAATTGGGTAAATGCAATAGCCAAGCCGCCTATAAATAAAAGAGGGGCAATGTATTTGGCATTGGCATAAGGGATTTTAAATTTTCCGCGTTGTACATCGGGTCTGTTTTGCAATACTAAAACACCCGCACAAACCAAAACAAAGGCAAACAGTGTACCTATAGAACAAAGATCGGTTACGGTAGTTAAGTTTAAGAATAATGATGGAATGGCCACTACAAAACCAACTACTATGGTAGAAAATGATGGTGTTTTGTATTTGGGATGTATTTTTGAGAATTTTTTAGGTAGTAAACCATCGCGGCTCATGCTCATCCAGATACGTGGCTGCCCCATTTGGAAAACCAAAAGCACAGATGCCATGGCAAATACTGCACTTACCGCAATAATACCACTCATCAGTTTTAAATCTATTTGGTCAAAAACGTAAGCCAAAGGATCGCCTACGGCCAAAGTGTTATATTTTACAATTCCGGTTAATACCAAGGCAATGGCAATGTACAAAGTGGTACAGATAATGATGGCCCACATCATGCCTCTGGGTAAATCGCGTTGTGGATTTTTACACTCTTCGGCAGTGGTAGAAATGGCATCGAAACCGATATAAGCGAAAAATACAGCAGATACACCTTTCAATACGCCAGAAATTCCGTTAGGGGCAAATGGGTTCCAGTTTTCTGTATCTACGTAAAACACACCCACGGCCAATACCAATAAAATTACTGCCAATTTTACAATTACCATAGCATTGCTGGCATTTCTAGATTCTTTCATACCTCTGTATACCAGCCATGTGATGAAAATGATAATGGCCAATGCCGGGATATCGGCTACTAAATGGAAACCAGCAATTTGTGGAGCGGTGTTCCAAGCGTTGGCCGCAATGCGTGTGGCATCGTCTAAATTGGCCATGCTTTTTCCTGCATTTACCAAAGCTTCGGCATGTTGATGTCCGTTATAAGCGCTTAAATAATCCATACTTGCCCAATCTGGTACATGAATACCATTGATGCCCAAGGCAGGTATTTTGATGGAGGAGAGCAGCCCAGTAAAGTAATCGGACCAAGAAATGGCCACGGTAATGTTGCCAATGGCGTATTCCATAATGAGCGACCAACCGATAATCCAGGCCACAAGCTCGCCAAAAGCTACGTAAGAATAGGTATAGGCACTGCCCGAAACTGGTACCATTGATGCAAATTCGGCATAGGCAAAAGCCGCAAAACTACAGGCAATGGCCGTAAATATGAACAAGAAAATTACCGCGGGACCACCATCGGCACTGGCTTTACCAATGGTACTGAAAATGCCGGCGCCAATAATAGCCGCAATACCAAAAGCAGTAAGGTCTCTTACACCTAGGGTTTTATGTAAAGATCCACTCTCATGGTCGCCGTATCCTTTTGCCGCATCGGCCAATATTTTACTAACGGATTTTTTTCTGAATAGGTTTTTTAGCATGCGCTATGGTTTGTTTGATGATGGCGCAATTTACGATTTTCTTTCGTTTATCGTTTTTTGTCTTTTGTTTTTAGTTCATCGTTTTCAGTCTCTTACCTTTCGTTTTGTTTTAGCGTCATCTCTACGGTAGCAGTAGGAGAGATTTGTTTGTTTCTTTGTATTAAACCTGTTGTTGGTGTTATCACCAACAACTAGAAAGTATTTGGTTGGTGATAACACCAACCAAAGGAAAAAGATAAAGATGAACCACAAAAGGTACAAAGCATAAAAAGTTTTAGGCCGTGTTTGTACATCTAAAAAGATAACTATTGTAGCTAATTTATATCCAAAATTAATAGCTATAAATTGTTCCGAACAGTTATCGTGTTATCACCAACAACGAAAAGGTATTGATAACACCTCCCAAAGGAAAAAAGCAAAGGCAAAAGGTTAATGTTTTTGCGGTGCTACTATGTTGGAGATTTCTCCACTCGCTTTGCTGCGGCCGAAATGACGCATGGTCGCTACCCCAACTTCTCCAATTCCTCTTTCACAAAGGCAGCTAATTCTTTAATGTAAGTTGCGCTGAAATCAAACTTAATCCCTGCGGTTTCGTAAATTTCGTTCATTGGCTTTGTATAGCCCAAGGCTAAAGCGTCTAAATACTGCTGTAAACCTTTTTCAGGATCTTGCTTGTAGTTTTTCCAAACGGCAATGGCACCTAATTGCGCAATGGCGTATTCTATGTAATAAAAAGGTACTTCAAATAAGTGTAATTGCTTTTGCCAAACGTTGCCAAATTGCTGTTCAAAATCAGTCCAATCTACAAAGCCGGCACCAAAGCGGGTATAAATTTGTTTAAATGCCTCTTCTCTATCAGCAGCGTTATGCTCTGGGTTGGTGTAAATCCAATGCTGAAACTGATCAATTACTGCTACCCAAGGTAGAGTTTTCAATACATCAACCAATTGTTCTTTTTTGGCTCTAACTAAGTCTTCCTCTTTATCAAAATAAACCGACCATTGATCCATAGAAATCAGCTCCATGCTCATTGATGCCAACTCTGCCACTTCAGAAGGGCAGTGTTTAAAGTCGTTAAGCTCTAAATTGGCGGTTAAAAAGGTATGTATGGCGTGGCCACCTTCGTGTACCATGGTGGTTAAATCTCTTAGCGAATTGGCCGAATTCATGAAAATAAACGGTGCGCCAGTTTCTGCTAAAGGATAATTGTAGCCACCGGGCGCTTTGCTTTTTCTGCTTTCAACATCAAACAAGTTGTTAGCTTTCATAAAGGCTAATTTTTCGCCCAAACTGCTATCAATTTTATCGAAACAAGCAATAGATTTGTCTATTAAATCTTCTCCATTTTGGAAAGGTTTTAAGGCTGGTTTACCTGTAGTGCTTACCTCCAAATCCCAAGGTTTTAGCGAGGTTAGGCTTAAAGCTTCTTTGCGTTTATCGGCCTGTTCTTTTAATATTGGAACAATTTCCTTTTCAATAGCTGTTGCAAAATCATAGCAGTCTTTAGGGGTATAATCAAACCTGCCCAAAGCTTGGAACATGTAATCGCGGTAATTCTCGAAACCAGCATTTAATGCTACTTGGTGGCGTAGCTTTACGAGTTCGTCGAATAAGATGTTGAGCTGGTCTTTATCTACCAATCTACGTTTTTGTATGGTTTCCCAAGCATTTTGGCGCACGCTTCGATCGGTATCTTTTAAGAAATTACCAGCCTGCTCTAAGGTGTATTCTTGTCCGTTTAGCTCTACGCTCATAGCACCAGTAACACCTTGGTATTGTTGTTGTTTTACTTGTAGCTCTGTAAATAATGGGATGTTTTCTTCCCTAAATAATTCTAAAGCCTTTTTTACTGCACGTAGGTAAACAAAATATTTTTGTTGGTCTAGCTCATCTACATAGTCGTTTTCCACCAGTTTCTTGTTCAGCTCGTTGGCTAGTGGCGCAATTTTAGGTTCAATTTCTGTGGCAAAATATTGGAAATCTTTTACCAATTGTTCATTGGCGGTATCGCAGCTCATTTTAATATATCGCCAAGCAAAGTCTTCTTCTAAAGCCGCTTCTAACTCGCTCTTGTCGCGTAGCCATTGCTCTAACTCGGCGGCGCTGTTGATAGGTCTGTTTTGTAGTTCTTCAAAAATAGGAGCTAGGTTCTCCCATTTAATTGCTAGGTTTTGGGGTATGTATGTGCGTTGTTTTTTAGCGATAGTGTTCATATCTGTACTTGCTCTTTGCTATAAATGCGAATGAAATTAATAAAACTTAAACGGTGTTTAACGACGAATGTTTTAGCTGTGTGCTAAGTTAAATATTTAGGTTGGTACCCACCGTTGTCGAGCAATAAAAAATAGTGATCAATTTATTAAAAAGCTACTTAGTGCTAAATCGATCGCTAATTTTTCGGTAGGTTGTAGAAATAATCGTGAAAGGAAGGTGTAATCACTTCGTAAAATTGCCATCCAAGGCTTTTTTCTGCATCTTCAGGTAAGATAAGGCACCAGTGCTCCACAGCGCCCAAATGATAAGTACCCGATTGGAAAAATAGCCTCAGTAGTCGCAAACGGTCGGTGTTTAGTCCAAAGGCATCTCTTTGGTTGAGGTATTGTGCTACATTGCCCGGAAATACCGCAACAAAGAAAAGGGCAAGCACAATGCCCACCTTCGGTCGCTGTTTTACAATCAATAGCATTGCCAAGCCCAACATGATTTCTGCAATACCTGATAGCACTACCGTGGTATCTTTGTGAAGCGGTACCCAGTTGGGCACTTGCGCTTGAAATTCCTTACGTTGAAACGTGAGGTGCCCGATGCCCGCTAGCACCATGAAAGTTCCCAGCAGTATTCTGGCACTTTTTTGAAATATAGACGTAGTAACAAGATGCATTTAACTTCGCTTTAATAGATGAACTGCATTAGGTAATCAATTGTTTTGGCAATTTAGCTTTAAAGGCTTTAAGCTGCTGTCTCCCAAGCATTGGGTTGAGCGTTCGCAGCGTAAATTACAGTGAGCCATCTTTTACTTTTTCTTGAAGTTCAGGTCCGGCAGCTTTCCACTGTTCAAACGCTTTTATTGCCCTGCTGGGCATGAGCCGTTTAAATTTAATTTGTTGCTGATCAATGGGTTTTTGTAGCTCATCAATAATAAATTGATCGCCAAATCCGGCCCACTCTGCATCACGTTTGGTATTGCCGTAATACACTTCCGCTATGTTAGCCCAATAGATGGCACTTAGGCACATGGGGCAGGGTTCGGCACTGGTGTACAATATACAGCCCGAAAGATCTGGCTTTCCCAACTTTTTGGCGGCTTTTCTAATGGCGTTAATTTCGGCATGCGCCGTAGGGTCACAGTCGGAAGTTACGGTATTGGCCGATTGGCTAATGATTTTTCCGTCTCGCACAATTAGGGCTCCAAATGGGCCGCCATTTAAGCTTTTGAGATTGTGCTCAGCTAGGCCAATGGCCTTTTCCATCAATTGTTCATGTGCTTTCATGGCTAGAAAAACAGTTATTAAGCCGAGTTGTTTGCCAAAGCTTTAGGCTTTTAGGGTGTGCAATTTTTGCCAAGCTATGTTTAAAAAAAAGAAATCCCACCAACTTCATATCGGCGGGATTAAACCAAACAAACTATTTATTTTTTTAAACGCTATCATGATAACGTAGACATGCATCCGTTTGTTTGAATTAATTGTAATTATTTTAAAATAGGCTATCCGTATCTAGTAAAAATTGGATTGCTAGCTATTTGCCCACTTGTTAGTGTCTTTTGGCGTTGGCCACGATGGGCAGCCTTCATATTTTGTCGTAATGGTTTGAGTGTAATGTCTGTGACTATCCTTTACATGCCCAAGGGTTAGCCTAGCAATTCATCCGCTATTGGGATTTCAAACCAAAAGGTACTTCCTTTACCATAATCACTTTCTACGCCTACACGTCCGCCATGTCTGCCAATAATCTCTTTACAAAGGTAAAGTCCTATGCCAAAACCGGTAATGTTTTCTGTTTGGGGTCCTAAAACGCGGTAAAAGCGGTCGAATATATGCGGCTGATCTTTGATTGGAATTCCCATTCCACTATCAGTTACGCTAACTTTTACGCAAGCTTCTTTTCTTTGGCAATTCACTTGTACAACGCTTCCAGCTGGCGAGCATTTTTACCGCGTTATTGATAAAATTGTCCAATACCTGTTCTAACTTTTCCTGATCAGCTTTTACCAGCACATCAGGGCAGGGTTGAAATATAATTTGATGGGTGGTAACGGTTGCCAACACTTCGGCCTGGGTGTACGCCACCATGTTGGCCAAGTTAAAAGTGTTTTTATACAGGTAAATTTTATCTTCGCCGGCTCTGGCCATATCCAAAAAGCCACTAACCAGTCCTGTCATGCGTGCTACCTGCCGCCTAGCTTTCGCTGCAATGTCGGCGTTAATTTGGTCGCCAGCTTTTTTAGCCTTGGCTTCAAGAATTTGGATGTAGCCATTGATTGAGGTAATAGGGGTGCGCATCTCGTGACTAACAATGCTGATAAAGTCCTGTTTACGTTGGTCCTCAGCTTTAGGTTCGGTAATGTCCATGATGGTGCCAGAAAAGTGTTCGACGGCAGCATTGGCAATGGCCGAGTATTTTCTGCCCACCGCTCTTAACCAGCGCAGCTCGCCATCTTTAAGGCGGATAATTGGATATTCTATATCGTAAGGGCTGCCTTCTTTAATCGCCATCTCCATCGCCATTCTCACTTCATCTCTGTGGGTATCTATAATTTGGGCCATGGTTTGTTCTAAAGAAACTTCTTCATCCTCATGAAAACCATAAATCTCTTTGGTACGTGAAGTAATGATAAACTCGCCAGAAGCGATGGCTAAGAACCAAGTGCCTAGCTGTGCGGCTGTTACGGCCAATTTCATCCGTTCTTCGCTATTGATGGCTCTAGCTAATGCCGTTTTTAGCTCGGTGTTTAGCTTTTCTATCCGCTGTTGGGCTTTTACTTGTTCGGTTACTTCGGCTATCATACCTACCATACGGTCGGCCTTTCCCTCAGCATCATAACGCCCTCTGCCGTAGGCGCTAATCCAATGGCTAGAGCCATCGGGCCATTTAATTTCATAAACGGCATGGTAGAGTGAACGTTCTTCCCGTGCTTTAATGGCTTTGGCACGCACTACCTCTCTGTGTTCTGGCACCATCAATTCAAACATTTGGGCGTAGGTAGCTCTTCATGCGGTTTGCGGCCATAAAAGCTTTTAAAAGTATCATTGCAGCGCATTTTGCCCGTAGCTAAATCCACCTCGGTGTAGCCAAGCCCGCCCGCATCAATAGCAATGCTTATCCGTTCGTTAAGGTCAATCAGGCTTTCTTCGGCCTTCATCAATTGTTCGTTGGTGGCAATGAGCTCTTCGTTCAGCGCCATATACTCCTCGTTAACGGAGCCCAACTCGGCATTGGCCGATTGTAGTTCTTCTTTGCTTTCTTCTAAAAGCCTACGCGACTTTACCGCTTCGGTAATGTCTATTACTGTGGCGATAATCGCTTCGGGCTCGCCTTGGGCGTTGCGTAGGGGTTTGTAGGTAAAATCAATATAAATTCTATTGATGGTGCCGTCTAGCTCGGCAATATCGGCAGTCAGTTCGGGTATAGAAAGTGCCTCGCCTGTTCTCAACACATTAAGCAACATCTCTGGGAATGGTTGGTCTATCACTTCGGGGAAAACATCCGTTAAGCATTTGCCCAGCACTTGGTTAGCGGTACGTGTCCAAATTTTCAGCATTGGTTCGTTGGCTACCTCAATCACCAAGTCGTAACCTCTAATGATACACATGCCCATTGGAGCGCTCATTACCATTTGATAGAGGTGGTTAGCATTTTCTTCAATCACCTTTTTGGCAGCTACTTGCTCGGTAACCTCAACAGCCATGTCAATAATGCCCGTTACTTCGCCATTTTCTATCAGCGGTGTATAAGAAAAATCAAAATAGGCTGTGGCTATTTTGCCATTTCGATCTAGGCTTACTGGTGTTTCGTAGCGATGTAGCGCTTTGCCGGTTTTAAATACCTCCTGCAATAATTCGTAGGCGGGTTGGTTCTTAAGTTCCGGCATTGCGGTTAATAGTTTTTTGCCTTGAATATCGGGTTGCTGGTCAATTAGGCTCAGCATGGCCGGATTAATGGCATCCACAATCATGTCTTCTCCTCGTAAAACCACAATGGCCGCTGGCGATTGTTCTATAATTCTTTCGAGGTGGTTTTCTCGTTCTATGCTTTGCTGGTTTAACCTAATGTTCTCTTCATTTGCTGCGGCCAGATCAAGTAGTTTTTTACGCAGCATAAACTTGTTAACCACTTGCTTAGACAAGGTTTTAAGTGCTTGTTGCTGCGCTTCGTTAAGTTGGTGTGGCTTGCTATCAATTACGCAGAGCGAACCTAGGGCGTAACCATCGGCATCTACTAAGGGCATTCCGGCGTAAAATACAATGTTCGGGTTGCCCGTAACCAATGGGTTGTTTTTAAAGCGTTCGTCTAGCTGTGCATCTTCTACTTGCATCAGCGTGCTGGGCTCTAGTATGGCATGGGCGCAAAAAGACTGTGACCTTGTCGTTTCTTTTACATCTAAGCCTTTATGAGATTTAAACCATTGTCGTTCTTTATCTACCAGACTAATGAGGGCAATTGGCGTACCGCAAATTGCGGCCGCAAGTTCAGTAAGCTCGTCGTAGTCTTCTTCTGCGGTAGTGTCAAGAATTTGGTAAGCTTGTAGGGCAGCTAAACGCTGTTGCTCATTGGCACGGTAATTTGACATAGATTTTTCTGTTGTTCTCGGTAAAATTGCGATTAATAAATATGCGCTTTTACCCATCGCAAAATTGAAGCTTTATCCCCAACAGAAAGGCAACATCCAAGCAGTAGTTTTGTTTGGTTGTTTGTGGTGGAAGAAAAAAACGCTGTCAGATTTACGCTCAGTAAAGCCTGTATTTAGGATTTATCTTTTTAATGTTTATTTATCAAGTCTATTATAGTCCCAATTAATATTGGAATAATCCAAAAGCTGATCATTCCTAAAATATAAGCCAGCAAGCTCTTGATGTAATATAGTACATGAATTGAATGCTGTACCGCAGTTTTTGCAAGTCATTTAATCAGCTGGATAACGTCTCTGAATTTTCAAATATAAATGTAAAAACTAAGGTTTGGGTTTTAAAGCTCCAATTTTTTGGTTTTTTAGCGGTAGTAACGTTGTTTTTTTAAATAGTTTGCTGATTTACATCTATTTAATACCATGGCTAAGTTTATCTCCGAATTTGAAATGGAGAGTAAAAAATACCTATTTTAAAGTATTTTTTTTTAAAGCAGTAATGATATAGCTTTGAACAAAAACAAGTTCCCATGTCATTTCAATCTGCTATACCACTAAAGTATCTTTTAGCTTTCTGTTTTACAGTGTTTTTTCATTACGCTACTTGGTCTCAACAACCCAATTGGGAATTTATAAAAGGCTATTCAACTTCTGGTAATTTTAGTATAGATGGGCAGCAGGGTGTACCTTCTGTAAACAATAGGATGGGACTTAGGGAAACTGCTGCTAGTTGGAAAATAGGAAATAAGATCTACTTTTTTGGCGGCTTTGGCTATGGTGCCGATAGAACGAGTGACAACCTTGCTGACTTGTGGTCTTATGATCTTACCACTTTAGAATGGACTTGGTTAAAAGGTGGTACTTCGGTAAGCAAAAGCGGAATTTATGGAAACAAGGGAGAAGCTGCTGCTAGCAATAGACCCGGAGCCCGACAAAGCCCTGTCGCCTGGACCAATGGAGGGAAGCTATACTTGTTTGGAGGATATGGTTTGACCGAAGGAATCGCGATCAATTACTTGAATGATTTATGGGAATATGATCCTGCTACCAACAATTGGACATGGCTAAAGGGAGAGAAAGAACACAACCAACCTGGTATTTACGGCGTAAAAGGCACTTACGATGCGAGTAATCAGCCTGGCGCCAGAACTGCTGCCCTAACTTGGGTGGTTAATGGAAAAGTATATTTGTTTGGTGGTGGCGGTTACGGGGTTTCTAGCGGTTTAGGGCCTTTAAACGATCTTTGGGAATATGATACGGCCACTAACCAATGGAAATGGCTTAAAGGAAGCGACAATTCTAATGCTAGTGGCATCTACGGAAGTATAGGTGTAGGCCATGTAAACAATACACCATCCGGAAGATCTTTAGGTGTAGCCTGTACCTTAAATGACAAGCTATATCTTTTTGGTGGCTTAGCTAATGCTAACCTTTATAATGACTTATGGATGTATGATTTAGCCTTAAACACTTGGACTTGGCTAAAGGGAAGCAGTTCTACTAATCAATTAAGCACCTATGGCGTACAAGGTACAGCCGCTGCCGCCAATACACCCGGAGCCAGAAGAAGCTTGGTTGCTTGGGCAGCCAATGGCAAGATGTACCTTTTTGGCGGTAATGGCTATGCCAATACAGCAACTGCTGGGGCGCTGAATGATCTTTGGTCTTATCAGCCTGGTACCAACCAATGGGCTTGGTTAAAGGGTGGAAATACCACCAATCAAACTGGCAGCTACGGCACAAAGGGCGTAGCTGCCGCAACTAATACCCCCGGAGCAAGAGAGCGTACACTGGGCTGGGTAGAAAATAACCAACTTTACCTTTTTAGGGGGCAATATTACTATCCCTTTGTAAGCTATAGGCAAGATGATATTTGGTCTTATGATATTGCAAGCAACCAATGGACTTGGCTAGCCGGCGAAGAAACAGCTGCCCAATCGGGTTATTATGGCACACCAGGTCTTGCTACCGTTAAGAACCAACCAGGTGCTAGATCTGGTGCTACCCAATGGACACTTAACGGAAAACACTATTTGTTTGGTGGCAACGGCGTTACCCCTAGCGGCTCAGGGCGTTTGAACGACTTGTGGGAATATGACCCGGCCACACAACAATGGACCTGGTTAAAAGGAAGCAATGCACCAGGGCAGGAAGGTAATTACGGAACAATAGGGGTAGCAGCTATAGCGAATACCCCTGGCGCCAGATATTACGCCAATGGATGGGCTTATGATGGTAAACTTTATCTTTTTGGCGGTCGGGGTTTAACAACAACAGCAACGGAAGGCATATTAAATGATCTTTGGGTGTTTGATCTCCAAACTAAGAATTGGACTTACCTCAATGGAAGCAAGCAGCTGAACGAATATGGTAATTATGGTACACTTGGTGTAGAAAACGCAAGCAATCAGCCACGTTCACGTTATGATGCCAGCGCTGTGGTGGTTAACGGTAAATTTTATCTATTTGGAGGTACAGGCTATAGCTCATTTAATACCGCTCATTTACCAGATCTTTGGTCGCATAATCCAGAGACTGGAAATTGGACATGGCTTAAAGGCGGACCTCAGTTTCCAGTCGCAGGTAATTTAGCCCAGTTTTCAGAAGATTATACGCCCGGCGCTAGGGCGGGTACCGTAGCTTGGGCAGTAGGCAATCGTTTGTATCTTTTTGGAGGGACTTATTATAATCCTAACTCGTACACCACCAGTTACTATAACGATCTTTGGGCATTTGATACTGCCACTAGCTATTGGGCTTTGATGAGTGGTGATGTGGTAGCGAACAAGTTGGGTGTGTATGGTCAAATTGGTGTTGCCAGTGCAGGTAGCCGACCGGGAGGTAGAATGTCTGCTACCGGAATTACTGTAAATAGTAAACTCTATCTTTTTGGTGGCTTTGGCTATGCATCAAACAACACTATAGGTCGTTTAAATGATGTATGGATGTACGATATTGCCAGTAGCCAATGGGTTTGGCACCAAGGTAGCCACCAAACAAATGCCAACGGTGTGTTAAGTAATGTGCCATCACAAAATCAAATAGGCGCACGCAATAGCGCAGTTAGCTGGTTTAATGGGGGCTATTTTTATATTTTTGGTGGTAACGGTTATGATATAGCTGGCGAGAGTAACTATCGTGGAGACCTATGGCGAATGGAGTTGCCATCAGATAACCTAACCCTAACCTCACTGCTGCCTAGCGTAGGGAGCTTTTCCCCATCATTTGATAACGAAATATATACTTATAGCCTTACTACTTCCGCTAGCAGTTTTACCCTCATCCCAACGTTGGCACATTATGGCGCAAAAGTAAAAGTGAATGGCTCATGGATGGCTAGCGGCAACACATCTGATCCTATTAGTTTAGATTTAGGTAACAACACTGTTGAAGTAATGATTATTGCACAAGATGGCATTTCCCGTACCACTTATACAATAAACGTCAACCGCGAACAAGCTTTACCAGTAACCTTAGTTTCGTTTACGGCAAAAATAGAAAATAACGCTGCCAAACTACAATGGCAAACTGCTATGGAACAAGACAATAGCGGCTTTGAAATTTACCGTAGTGGCGATGACAAGCAACGGATAAGAATAGCACAGATTGCGGGTAAAAATGCGCCCGGTGTATACAACCATACGGATCAGCGGCCTTTAAATGGCAACAACTACTACTGGCTGGTACAGATAGATCGTGATGGTAAAACTACCGAACTTGGTCAAAAGGTACTGAACTTTGATCTTTCTGCTTTGGATATCAGTGTCTACCCTAATCCGGCTACGGCAAAAACTACGGTTACTTTTGGTGCGGGGCAGTACCAAACTTTGGTGTTTAGCGGTATAGATGGTAAAGTAATCATGAAAGAAAGTTTAACACCTGAACAGCGCCAAACCAGTATCAACGTAGCAGCATACCCAGCCGGGGTTTATATCATTAAACTCATAGGCACAGGAGGCAGTAGTGTGCATAAGTTGATTAAAAAATAGCTGCTTGTGTACAGCAATTGTTGATGGTTTTGTTTGATAAGTAACATCGCATAAGAAGCAGTTGATAAAGTAAAATGTAGAATGAAGCCTAGTATTGGCCGGAATGCGTATGAATGGCTGTTTTGTATTACAGTTGGGACAATAAACGGTTTTTAAATTTATTCCATTTTTTGACTGCTTTTTACTTGCTTGCAGTCTGCTTGTCCATTGATTAAAAAATACCAAAGTTCTTTTGTCATATACGGTTTGTTTAAAATGGCACATAACGTTTTTCAGCTTGGCGAAGTGGCGGAAATCGCTCTTGTGTTCCAAATTTATCATAGAATTTTTCAGCGACAAGTCGAGAAGTATTTTGGAAGTCATTTATTAGTTCAGTAATTGTCATTGTTGATGTCCGTTTTTAGCAATTAGTGCTAACGTTCCGGGACTTTGCGATGGTGGGGCAATAAGAGCACAAATCTTCAATTTAGCACAAACGTTAAACCGAAGAACAACTGTTGAACTTTGCAGTTTCGCCTCACTATTGCAAAATCCTTGTTAGCGGTTCGGCATTTTTTCTCTTTGCTCACTAAGTCTTTCGGTTAATAATTTATTTAAGTCGTCAAATTTATATTTTAAGGTCGTAGAAGTTATAGAAATTGGTGTTCCATACATTTTTATATTTCCTTGCAATATTTTTCGTTTCATTCCGCTTGTTTCTTCTAAAATTTTATTTGGGTCGTTTGTAAAAATTAATAGAAATTTTGTTGACATAATTTGTTCCGCCTTGATTTCTGTTATGTCATTCCATTTTATTAGTCCAACACTTGAAGCGTTTGTGTTGTCGGTAATTCCATTTTCGTCAACTATTAGTCCTAATTTTTTGTCGAATAATTTTTTAATACCATAAATACCTAAAATACTAAATAATGTAACACCTATGAAACCAACAATTTTTACCATTTCGGGATTTCGCAAAAATGGTGAAACAAATTTGTCTGGATTAATAATAAAAAGTGTCCCAAAAAATACAAAAGAAAAAGCTCCAAAAATTGTTAATGTCAGTTTTGTCTTGCTTAATGGAATTTCAACTTTCTTCATCTATGTGTTAAGTCTTTGTTTGTTGTTGTTTTATTTGCGTCGGTTTTATGCTGACCGCTAACTCTCAAATATACGCAATACCCTCCACTTTAGAAATACACAGATATTTGCTTTATTAGTGTTTTAGTGATGTTTTTTTGGTTGTAGCGTTGCGTTTTTTGAGTATGATTTGTTTAAAGAATATTCAAAAAACGCAAGTTATTTGTTTATTATTTCGGGGTGTATAGGCAAAAAATTTTCGCCCCAGCTCAATGTTCCATTTGGGATATCAAGCTATTGAACTCCCTTGAAAGTTGAAACATAAAGCCCTTGCTCTTTATTTATTTGTTATTCGATCACAAGGAAATCGCTTTTAAAAATCAAATCCCGAAGAGCTCTCCCAATTTTTGGGGGATGTCATTATTTTTAGAAAGTATTATATTTTTGATTTTGAACCCCGAAGGGGGCTCAACTACCAAATGCTTACACGTTCGTTTGCCGGCACAAAGAGTTTATGATCTTGGGTTACGGAAAACGCATTGTACCAAGCGTCCATGTTTCTCACTACGCCATTCACTCTATATTCTGCAGGCGCATGATAGTCTCTTAAAGTCGCTCGGTAGGCTTCGGGCGTGTAAAGCGAGCGGCTAACCTGTGCCAATGAAAGAAAATACCGCTGGTCTCCAGTGAAACCATCTAACACAGCTGGGCTTTCCTTGCTTTCTTTTAGATAGAGATGATAGGCATCATAAGCTATGATGGCGCCTGTCAGGTCGCCGATATTCTCCCCGAGTGTTTGTTTTCCATCCACAAAAAGACCATCTAAGGGAGAAAAAGAACTATATTGTTCAACTAGCTTTGCCGTTCTTATTTGAAAAGATCTACGGGTGCTTTCAGTCCACCAGTTTCGCATGTTTCCATTGGCGTCAAATTTTGAACCTTCATCATCGAAGCAGTGCCCCAGTTCGTGCCCTATAATTGCGCCGATTGCCCCAAAGTTTACCGCAGCATCTGCATTGGGGTCAAAAAATGGCGGTTGCAGTATGCCTGCAGGAAATTCAATCGAATTATAGAGTTTGCTACTGGTCGCATCCACTGTCTGTGGAACTTGGTACCATTCTCTACTGGTGTATTTTTTATAGAGTAACGAACGTTCGTAATCCCAATTGGCCCACGCCATATTTCGCTCATTTCCAATTGGATCGCTTTTACTGAAATGAACTGTCGAATAATCTCGCCATTGATCTGGGTATCCGATCCTAACGACAACGGCTTTGAGCTTTGCTATAGCCTCATTTCTACTAGCGTCGTCTAGCCATTGCAAGGTGTCTAGCCTAGACTCAAATGCCCTAGAAACATAGGCGACCATTTTTGCGATACGATCTTTGTAATCTTCTTTAAAATAATTTTCCACATACATTTTTCCTATCAGCTGACCCAGTCGATTGTTAACATACAAGATGGATTTCTGTTCCCTGGCAATGTCTTTCTTTATTCCATTTAGTGTGGCCGAGTAAAAATCAAATTGACTTTTTCGAAGGGTATAAGGCAATAGCGTTGAATGGTTAACTATCCAGTGGAATGCCAGGTAGGATGACCACACTTCTACAGGAGTGGAAGCAAACAATACCGCTTTGGATTTGATTGCCAGATCTGCCTGTAGCACGACTTCCTTTACCTCTGCTACCTGTCGCTCTTCCAAGAATACTTTCCACGGAAAACCGGGTGCATAAGATTGAAGTTCATTGGTTTGCATCAGGTGAAAATTAATCTTGCTATCTCGCTTTTGAGCCGGGGTCCATTGTAGGGCGGCGAGTTTTGTCTCTAGGTCAATGATGTCATCTGCACGTCTCTCTGGATCAGTTATATCAAATAGACGAAACACATCTATCATGTAATCTCTATAAGCCTTGCGATAGGCGGGATAGGGGCCATCCGATTTTTGATAGTATATAGGTGCGGGCAGGCCAATGCCACTTTCATTAAGTGTCACCAAAAACCTGCTCCTGTCATTAACATCTGGCTGGGTGCTGATAGCTACAATGCTGAACGATTTTGGATGGGCCATAAATTTAGCTACCTCCCTATGGCTGTTAAGCGATAGTATTTGATCGACCTCCCTTTTAATCGAGTTGATACCTAAAGCTTCTAATTGTGCAGTATCGAGATAGCCCTGATATAGTGTTCCGATCTGTTTTAGTGCGTTTGAGGAAGTTTTTTCATTGGCGAGTACCGTGATCAGGTCGGCTATCCTATCATTTACTATTTTTTTGCTTCGCTATAATTGCTCAGCCCTGAGGCGCCCGCTGGGATAGTTTTGTTGGTTAGCCATCCATCGTTTACATAGCGATAAAAATCATCTCCCGGCAATATTTTGGTGCTAATCAACTGTGTTTCAATTCCCCAATTACCAAATAACGCTCTTGTATTTTCAGTAGACTGTGCCTGAACACCAAGGGAGCTAAATACCAAAAGATAGGTAATGATACTTAAAACTGATTGCTGATACGTATTGATGTATTTCATGCTTAATGATAATATGGTTTATCTACCCCAGATCAAGTTGTTTGATGTTAAATGTATTAATGCCAAGGAGTTGAGGGAGCCAATAGCATTGTTTTTCACTCGATATTTATCGTATAGACGCAAGCGAACCTAAAATGTTGCATTCAGTTTTGGGGGTACGAGTGCTCTCGTAAAGTAGGAGACTTAAAACAAAAAGAGGCATTCATATTAATCTAGCATGTGATGTGGAAAATGTGCTTAACAAAAAGGGCGATGAATTTTTTCTTTTATTTTTTCGCAATAGAGGTAGATTTAAACAGAGCAATGGTGAAACCTGTTCGCAGGTAACTACCTGTGTTAATTTCTCAGATCAATCTATCTGCAAGATAGCGGCAATGTGCTAAGATATTTCGAATAACAAACTTACTAACTCAATTACGGTAATCCCTAGAAATTGGTTAAAATCATACTGTAGCTTGGCATCTTGAAAATCTTTGTTTGCTACTTATCGTCATCCTCGCGTATGTAGGGATATTAATATGATAAGCCTCAAACTAATTAAATAATTAAGAACTAACAGCCATTTGTAAATTTCAAAGCGTTCATTTATCTTGCCTTAGCTAAATAACGCTAGCTCCTTTCTGCAATGAAAATACTTTTGGTCTTCCTAACATTTTTATTTGTCTACTTCCCAAATTCGTTCCATCAAGATACCCAGTTAAAACTAGACAAAGTTGGAAACATTATTGGTTTGCCTAAACAGTATGGCCCAGCTAAGTTTGATTTGGCTGCAAAAAGGTTAAGGATTAGAGATAGAGAAGTTGTCTTTCCAAAATGCTTACAATATTACTTCGAGCAACATCAAAATCCAAAGGTGTATCTATCAGCTTCGTGGTATCACGAAAAAAGAATTTTGCCCTATTATTTAAATTTTAGGATAGTTGATAAACGTGTAAATTACGAATACGGCATGCTAATTAATTTAGAAACGCTGGAGCTAATTGAGGTGAGCCAATCTACAACAGAAGGAAATACGATATATAGTCCTAAAATTGAGCTGGGCGAGCAATGCCTGGCAGCTTATAAAAAAGCAGTTAAGGTAGTGAAGTAAAGAAACCTTAACAGAAGATCTGCTTTAAATAAGCAACGCAAAGCTGCTATACTGAATTTATTGAAACTAACCCCTTATTTTAGTTTAAATGTTTGTTTTATAGCGTTTTAAAATACCTGTATGTTGGTATTGCAGTTTGAGCGTGCAGTTCCGAAATTGCAGTATCGAAAATTTCTAGCCATTCCCATTTTCGTTTTAAGGCGACAAGACCGAAGTATTGCATATAGCATCCAATGCTTATTATTTAGATGTTGTATAAGTATAAATTACGCAAGGAGAGCCGAGCTTATTGTATCTATTTATTGATGAACGGACAAAGTAAAGGGAAGCCAAAAACTTTAGAGTAGGCATCAAAAAAAAACAAAAAATTATTATGGAACAAATCAAGTTTAGTGTCATCACTGAAAATGGTATGGATGAACAGTGGTTAACGGTAGAAACTACAGGAGAAACAAAAGAACAAGTTATTGTTGACAAAGGTTTTCAAGAGCATTTTGAAAATATAATTCAAGAGAAAGCAGTAAATTTTTTTGATGCCAATAAGGTTTGTATTAAAACCACCATTACCGCTATTGAGCATCCATTCCAATTTAAAACAGAAATAGATGATATTATCGTAAGCATACCGATGAACGGTACAATTAGAACAGCAGGCAGACCAAGAGTGTATCGTAGAAGTGTGACTTATAAAGTATATGCGGAAGTTTGTTATCCTTTGGATCTGTTGCTAACAAACGTAGAAAAGTGTTCAAAACAAGGCGCAATTGCAGCGACGGTAGCAGCGGTTTCAGGAAATTTCGCAGCCGCTACAGTAGCGTTTCAAACCGCATTTCTTGCCTGCATGGTGTTGTCTGATGTAAGCCATGCAAATCAAATTGATATCAGAGTAGCAAGCGAAACTGAACATGGGCGTTGGATACCCGTTTAATGATCTATTGATTAATATTCAAATTGCTGTATAGCGTAGATGTTTTCTGCCAAATAAGAGATGGTTTGAAATAATAAAATTAATAATAGCAACAACTTTAAAGATCGGAGCTAGGTACTTCTAAAATGGAAGTACTTAATTCTGCTCTTATTTGCTAAATTTCAGTTCTCTACCGGCTTAAGCGATTTGGCCAGCGCAAGCATAAGTGCAACGGCGCTTGCAGTTTATTTATTAACTTGATTTAAGTCGGATATATTGAATATGATGTAGCATGATCACCAGCAAAATGCTGGCGCTAGAGGGGGGTGTTTAAGGACAACTATGCCAGCGGTTTAACAAAAATCTGCTGTTTAACTTGTCTTTAATTGATTTTTTAACCCCACGTTTCAGTCACTCACAACTGAGGCGTTCGATTCCTTACTTCGAAAGTAGATAATAACAATTTAAAAAACAAGTCGAACAATAAAAAATACATACGGTGTATTTCAACAAACCAAAAAACAAGCTTTTTCACAACGAGACCGATAACAATTACTTGTTAACTACTGAGGGAACACTAAAAACTACCAATTGCCCATACTGTAAAACGGGTAAATTGGTAATGAGACAAAAGCCGTCAAGTAGCCAGCCATTTCTGGGCTGCACGCATTACCCTAATTGTAGCCAAACATTTAGCATAGCAATTGTGGATGACAAAATGCTATGCACAAGTTGCAAAAGTGGTTTTATGACAAAGAAAAAAGGACCATATAGTAACTTTTTAGGGCGCACAAATTATCCTAAATGTAAGAATATGAAAACATTGAAGTGATGCTAAATGAAGACGGGATTAAGTAGGCTTATGGTAACCTGTTTCCTGGCACTACTTCCCCTAAATAACCGTGATTCAATTTATTGTCGTGTTACGGATGTAGCCAATTTTGTAAATGATGGCCATACGGATGACAGCACTCGCTGCAATGAAAGCAGTATTTGACAATAAATATTTTGTTAAAAATTTTGACAATAGATTTATTGTCATTATATTTGACAACAAATTTATTGTTAAGATGAGAAACAGTTTAGGTAATCCAGCAAGAGGAGAAGCTTTTTATCCAAGAATAAAAGAGATTGCTAGGATATATAGGGTGCTAAGAAGCGGTGTAAGTATTTATTTATCGGCGCCTCGAAGAGTTGGAAAGACTTCTATATTAAGGCATATAGAAGAACAGCCTGAGGAAAATTTTTATTTCGTTTATGTTATAACTGAATCTATCGATGATTCGAACGATTTTTTTAAAGCAATCTTTGATGCGTTGCTGAAAAGCGATGCTATAGTTGGAATCTTTAAGTTATCGCAATATCTGTCTGAGGGGCTAGAGGCAGTGTTAGCAAGGGTTAAAAAAGTTTACAATGTAGAGTTACAGGGAAGGGAAGAGCCTGATTATTTTGAGCTGCTAATTGAGGTATTAGGTAAGGTGAAAAAAGAAGTTGGTAGTTTGGTGATTCAAATAGACGAATTTCCACAAACTATACAGAATATAGTGGCTAAATCTGGTGTTGAAGTTGCAGAAAAATTTATTCAAAGAAACAGAGAACTGCGCCATCATGATAATGTGACTGGTAATATTCAGTTTATATATACAGGTTCCCTATCTCTTTTTCCAATAGTTGAGCAGGTTACTCAACTTACTGCAATAAACGATTTGCGTACGGTTGAAGTTAGTGGGCTAACTGAAAATGAAGGTAAAGATTTTCTGCAAAAACTATTGGCAGAAGAAGGACTTTCCCTGAAAGAGGAAGAATTGACTTATGTGATGGCAAAACTGAAATGGCTTATTCCATTCCATTTGCAGCTCATAGCGCAAGAATTAATAGAAGTGTTTGAAGCTAATAATGGTGTCGAGTTAGATAAAAATGCTGTAGATAAGGCGTTTGATCAAGTGGTGCACGTACGAAATAGGCCTCAATTTGAGCCGTACTTTTCGCGGTTGACAAGTCTATTTAAAGATGAAGAATATGCTTTTGTTATGGATGTGCTCAAGCACGTAGCATTAAACAATACTATTGACGAGAATGAGCTGAACGACTATGCCGTAAAGCATAACGTAGTAGAAAAACAACGTGTTAAAAATGTACTTGAAGGAGATGGTTATTTATATTATAGTCAACAAGATACGGTTTATTATTATACCTCCCCAATATTGCAAATGTGGTGTAAGCAGCATATATGCAGATAAAAATTAATTGAAATGGCGAATACAACACTATATAATCCGGCAAGCTTAAATAAGGAAGACCTTATTTCTAGCTTTGTGGTACGAACTAAAACTTTTGAGAAAATATATAAGGATATAAAGGGTAGTGATATGCATTATCCAGAAAAACACTATATCATACAAGGCCAGCGAGGCATGGGTAAGACCACTCTTTTGCTGAGATTAAAGTATGAGGTAGAAAAAGATGATAAGCTAAATAAATGGCTAATACCTGTTTTTTTTAACGAAGAAACTTATGATGTTAATTCATTGGCTGGTTTGTGGGAAAAACTATTAAAGTATTTAGATGAATATTTTGAAACAAATGGCAAGTATTACGATTATACAGAACAATTCGTTGATGCTGTAGATTATGAGAAGAAATGTTTTGATTATTTCATCGAAGTATTAAGAAAGAATAAGAAAAAACTGGTATTATTCTTTGATAATTTTGGAGAGCTATTTCTAGACAATTTACGCGATAAAGAAAAGCGAAGATTAAGAGAAATCTTAATGGACTGCAATGATATTAGGATTATAGGGGCCTCTGCCGTTGTAATTAACGACCTGCACGATTACTCGCAACCGTTTTATGAGTTTTTTCAGATCATACGTCTTGAAGGCTTAACAAAAGACGAAACTTTTGAATTGATTGGAAAGTTGCAGGAAAGCTGTGAAGAAGATAGGAAAATTGACTTAAAAAGGAGCAAGGGCAAAATAGATACCTTGTCAATTCTTACGGGCGGTGTTATACGTACCATTATGATGCTTTATCAGGTGTTGCTTGACGATAAGGATGGTTCGGCATTGGAAGATTTGGAAAAAGTTCTGGATAAAGCTACACCGTTGTATAAACATCGAATAGAAGATCTGCCGCTACAGCAAAGAAGAATAGTTGATGTAATTGCTAAAAAATGGGATGCGGTGAGCGCTAAAGAAATCGCTAGCGAAATTCGAGAGGACGGCAAAAACATTGCAACTAAGGTTGTTTCTGCACAGTTGAATCAGCTAGAGAAAAATAATATTGTAGAGAAAAAAGAAACCAACACAAAAAATCATCTATACCAATTAAGAGAGCGTTTCTTTAATATTTGGTATTTAATGCGAAATGGAGATAGAAGGGATAAAAGAAGGGTAGCTTGGCTTACTAGGTTTCTGGAGATATGGTATGCCGATCGGGATGAGCTTTCTAGTTTTGTTTTAAATCATGTAAAACTGTTAAAAACGGGTAATTATAAGCCGAATGCGGCTTTGATGATACTTGATGCATTGGCTGATATCGGTAAGATAGAATTGGATAAGATGGAGGTTTTGTACGATGAAACAAAAGCTATTTTAAACGAAGATTTACAAAAGCAATTACCTAGTATTACAAAATGGAGAAGTAAAAAAATTCTTGAGCTGATTAAGACTAAAGAATTCGAGTTAGCAATTGATTATGCTAACAGAATTGAAGACAATGATTTACTTAAAATTAAACATTTGTTATTAATCTATTCGTATACAAAAGATAAAGAAGGTTTAAGGATTAAAGACGTTCTTAATACAATTAATTTAAATACTAAATTTAAAAAAGAAGATATTTTATCATTAATTCCATTTTATGCACTTGTTGATGCATATAGTGATATCGTTGATATTGCAAAGAATTATAGTGACGAAGAAAAAAATGAAGTTTACGAATTTTTGGCTCATGCTTACTTCATGACTGGGGATGAGGAGAATGTTCGGAAATATGTTTTGCTCAGCCTAAAAAATGGAAGAAAAGTAGCGATTAACATTTTATTAAAGTCTTACCATGATGAAGATCAGATTATAGCTGCATTTAAAGAAGGTATTTCAATGGATAGTGAAATGAAATATCTGCTACTTGATTACTTATTTGAAAAGGGATTTAATATTAAAGCTGTTGAAATTGGAAATAGTGTCTTAAATACAATTGATAGTAAGGTGGTAAAAAAGTCATTTAAGCTGTCTTTTTATGAATTGATTTACACTAGCTCCGTAAATGCGAAAGGTGATCTAATATTAAATACAGATTTAGAAACTTTACAAAAATTGTACAAGTTATATGAGGGGGAAAGAACTTCTGCTATTAAATATGTGCAAGTATTCTTACTGCAATCGTATTTAGAGGATACACTTGAGCATTTAAGCGATATAGAGAGATTGGTCGATGATATTGAAAAGATAGGTGATATACCTGCGCTAGCGCTTAACGCACATGCGTTTACAGTTGTAGGAAAATTTACTCAAGCGATAGGTTTAATAGATCGAATAGTGAAAGATTCTAAATCTGAGATATATGAATTAAATCCGGTATTCTTAGAGCTGCTTGTTAAGAAGCAAAATTATATATTATTGGATATTCTAAATAAACATACACAGCTAAAAGATATATTTAAACCAACCTATTATGCTTTGATGACATTGCTCAAAGAGCAATTCCCCAATGAAATTATAAAAATGGGCGAAGAGTTAAAAGAGCCAGTAAAGGAGATACTAAAAAAAGTAGAGCAAATGCGATAATGTTAAAAAAATAAGGCATGCTTTCTTTAAATCCTTGTAAGCCTTGAGAGTGTGGATATTTATTTAACCTGCACACTAAAAAAAATAGTAATTTTGATAAAATAATTAGCATGAAAAAATAAAGATAGAGAAATAGAAGGTGATATAAAAAGTAAAGAGCCAAGTGGTCGAAGACTTGACTCCTTGAAATTTTTATCGTCCGTACCTGGAAAGTAGAACGAAGTTGTTTCATTATTTTGAACGCGAAATAAAGCTTTTTGTTTCGCAATACCAAAAAAAATCTACGGAAAACCGTAAATATACTTTTCCTTTCCATTGTACCTTGGGGTTTGCACGTACCCCTTGTTCTGTACGAAAGAATACGTCATTTAGGTTTAATTCTGTGTTGGTGCAAATACACACCAGCACCATACTGTGTTTTGCTTTCTTAGCAAGCCCGTATGCTTAACTGTGCTTTAAGCACGAAATTTAATTTGATAAAGAAAAATACAATGGCAGGAAATGGAAAGAGCGGAGATAACCGCCGACATGGATACGTTGGCGAACGTACGCAGACACAAAACCCAAAAACGGGATTATGGATCAAGCGAGATACGCAAACAGGACAATTTATGGATGTTAAAACATCTGGGGGCAAGTTTAAAGGTGTAAGAAAGGAGGGGAAATAAGATGGCGTTTGATTTTACAAAGAGTCTGCAGGCTATGCAGCGTAGAAAATTTGGTGATGATTTAATAAAAGGTGACTTATTTGAAAATTTCTCTGGCAAGACTTCAGAAGGTGTTCTTTACATATCCGAAGCAATGGAACCAGTATCTCGTAGTTACACCGAGAATACATTCAAGCAATGTGAGCGTGTGATAAATCAACTGAAAGAGAATATATCTGCAAATCATTCAAATCTTTCATTTGAATACCAAGGTTCTGTTCCCTTAAATGTTCATATTAAACAGCATAGTGATATTGATTTGCTAGTTGTAACTGGCCGTTACTATTGGGTTACACCTCCATTACCTGTAACCAATCCTTATCAGGGCAATGCAACTAATGATTTAATTGAGTTGAGAGATGATCTAGTTGGCACAATAGAAACTAAATTTCCTACTGTTACAATAGATGATGTTGGTGGTAAAGCAACATCTATCGAGGGCGGTTCTTTAAATAGAAAGATAGACCTGGTGCCATGTTCTTGGGTACATAATACTAATTCTTATGGGTCTATAGATTTAACCGCAAGAGGGATAATGCTGTATGATAAAAAGGAGGATAAGATGATTGAAAATTATCCTTTTCTACATATTGCAAAGTGCGATGGAAAAGATAAAAGAGTGGGAGGTAAGTATAAAAAACTGGTTAGATATGTAAAGAATATTATAAAGGATTCGGAAGATATTAAAATATCAAGCTATGATGCTGCCGGTCTAATGTATTTACAAAGTGAAATGGAATTAATTGCTCAAGATTATTCTCCAGTCGCACTTTCAAAAAGTTGTGAAATGTTTCTTCTAAGGCTATTAAATGATCCTGAACAAATGGAAAATGCACTGGTACCGAATGGGACAAGAAAACTTTTCGGACCTACTTATCTTATGTCGAAGGAAGTGCTGAAGCTTTATATAGTGATTAAAGAAATTAATTCTACTGTAATTACATCATACTCAAGTATGCCATTTGAGGATAAGGTAAGGTTTGAAAGGTTTTTTAGAAATGCATCTTAATTATTTAAAGCCTACTAATTTTTTATTTAGTAGGCTTTTATTCAAAAAATATGAACAAAGAAGATTTAACTAATATACTGTGCCTAGATGGAGGAGGATCTAAGGGTGTATATACTCTAGGCGTATTGAAAGAAATTGAAACAGCTGCTGGCAAACCTTTAAACCAAGTATTTCAACTTATTTATGGGACTAGTACAGGGTCTATTATCGCTTCGATGCTTGCGTTGGGATACTGCGTTGATGAAGTTAAGCAGAAATACCTAGAACTTATACCTCCAATAATGAAGTGTTATGGCTCGGGAAGGAAGTCGAAAAAATTACGAAAGCTTGGCTCTGATATTTTTGGTGACAGGAAGTTTGATGAATTTAAAACAGGGATCGGAATAATTGCAACGAACTATAATACTCAAAAGCCTTTAATATTTAAAAATGACATAGCAAGGGCCCACGGAACCAAAAGTTCGTTTGTATCAGGCTTTGGCGTAACCATTTTAGATGCAGTAGAAGCATCTTGCGCAGCGTGTCCAGTTTTTAGCAAGAAAGTACTTAAGACGGAAAATAAAGAAGAATTAGTGGCTATTGACGGAGGATTTATTGCAAATAATCCAACTCTATTTGCTCTAATTGATGCTAAAAAAGCATTGAAATTGGCTGATGATCAGATCAAGGTTTTAAGCATAGGAGTGGGCAACTATATCGAAAAGCCCTTACATCGATTTCATAAAGTAATCAGCTGGTTTGAGATGGGACAAATTGCCAGTAGAATACTTGTGGCGAGTTCCAATACCACTGAAGTAGTTACAAAATTATTATTTCCTGATTTATCTATAGTGAGGATTAACGATACTTTTAATGAGCCTCAATATGGTACTAATATGTTAGAGAAGGATGTGAAAAAACTCAATACAATGTATAGGTTAGGCATTGAATCCTATGCAAAGCATGAGAAAGAAATTTTATCAAATTTTAAGTTTTAATTAAAATAGAAAAACTATGGCACAATACAAAATTACAGGTGTGTGGAAAAACTCTAATGATGTGATAACTCATTATGCTTTTCATACTGTTGGTGAAAGCTCAACTTCAAGAGCGGTAAAAAAAACAAAAGCAGATGCGATAGCACTGCTTGAGCAAACAGGAAATACCGCTAAAACTTGGGTATGGAATTATACCAGAGGGGGATGGGATATTGGAGAAACAGTAACTGTTGTTAATGGTAGCAACGGGAAGTATTTACGTTCCAATCCAGATAACAAAGTAACGGACAACCTAGCACATTTAATTGACTTTGATTGGATTGCTCCTTAAGACTTTAAACAAAAATATCAATTCAGCTAAAACACGGTTATGTTCGTGTTTTAGCTTTTTAACCTTATCTAATGCTCTAAAACATAACGTTATAAAGTATAACAAAATTATCTAAAATAACTAATCTGAAATAGCTAATAAATAAATTAATGTATGATTAAATATTCAGCCAAACTTGATCCAGCAATAAGAGCTTCACTAGGAAATATAAGAAGTGATTTTGTCGAACATGCTTTTGTCAGATTTGTACATCTTAAAGACGCTTTGCAGAATGATAACCTCCCACCCCAAATTAGATTACTCTTGCTAAAAGAAATCTTTTCGATCTTCGATGAAATTCAAGCAGTTTATGATATAAAAACAAACTTCTCTAATCCAAAGTGCTTTGAGGGCATTTTTGAATTTATCGTCTTTGTACGAAACGTCCTATTGCACTATCCAATATTCGATACATGGGATCAAATTAATATATCTCCGGAAATGGGAAGTGAAATGATGCGTGATAGAAAAGGGGGGGCTAAGACTATTCAGGTACATGAAATTTGAAGCATATAAGTGAGAAAAGTGCAATATTCCACAAGATTACTTTTGGTATGGCTGCTTATCTTTTGGGACATAGTCTTTCGTTTCTTTTGATAACTTGAAATAAAAGTAGCGGCCCGCCAACGGAGTTTCCCTACTCTTTACAAAAGCCGCTATAGAATTCTTTATGAACTCTTCATTTTCGATTGTCTTTGCACTGGTATCTAGAAATTTCTTTATATCCATTACAAACCCGACATTTAATTTATTCCGAAGAAATTTTTTTCTTCCGAGTTTAAAGCAAACCTATTCATAATATATTTGATGGCTGCTTTACGCTTAGGCTCAGGTTCGTAATAGCCATAGTAGTTTTTGGGATCAATTATTCCTGGTTTTTTAAAGTCTTCTGGTAAAAAATCATCATTGCGTTCAAAAAGACTGAACTTGATTACACGATACAAATCAATAACCTTTATAGAGTGGGGATCATAATTGTAGAGGATCGTCGGGGTCGGATTATTGTACAATATACTTTTTTTACGCAGCGAATCCGTATTTTCTTTCAGCACCTTATTGATATATGACAGATATATTTTTGGCGATTTCTTTACCTTGGCAATAAGGGAAACATATTCATGGTAAAGTGAATCTCTAGTCGTCTTTTTTGCATCATTTTTGAATTCTTTTCTATTGGGATATGCACCATACATCTCTGACCATAGCTTGAGCTTTGCAAGATTTTGGAGATCATGAGCGATTTTATCCTGCGCAAATGTTGTAGTTGCGAAGACTAATAAGGTCAATATTAAGAGAATCTTTCTCATGCTATGTCAAATTATTTTATTCTCCAATAAATACGAGAGGGCTCAGTTTTGCCATTGACTGTAAATGAAGCTTCACTACTGCCGTATGATTCTGGAATGTCTCGTGGATGATGTTCTATGATTTGATAATACGGTCCTAACTTACTTGCAATTTTTGTGGCATATCCATCTGAATCTACCTCAACCACTATGCCGGAGTGCACCCACCCTGGTCCGGTACCTGCTGAATTTGGCATATAGTATCCTATTCTATCTCCAACCTGGATATTACCAGTGACCTTTTCCCATGTAGGAGTTATGTTCATAGCGAGTATGTGCTTTGGGCTTCCAGGGTATTTAACTGCTCCTGCTACATCACCGAAAGCATGATAATGGCAATTAAATAGGTCAATAGGATCAGTGTCTGACGGGACAAAGCTTAAATGCTCATGGAAATCTTCTTGTTTTTTCAGCTTTGGTCTCCAATAGTAGCTTGTAGGCTCTTTGTCTTTAGGTGTGTAAGTTTGCTGGCTTGATTCAAAGTCAAACGGTTTGTTGATAACGTTTCCGCCTAATTTATCAAATGTTGCTAGACTATTACTCATAAGGTGCTCCACTGACCATTTTGCAAAATTTAAACTGCCTTGTGAACCCCAATTGACATGCAAATAATTACTTAACTTATCTACCAATGGTTTTCTAACAGGACTTCTCAAGTAATTTTCCTGATTAGAGGTAAGTGGGTCTAGATTCCAAATTAGAATGTCAACTAATGTTGGTTCGCCACAGGGAGGTACGTTTGGACTAGGCCTTGATGGTGGAACTCCACAAGGCTGGTATGTTGATGGAGGGTATGGATTTGTAATTGGTGTTTCGCCACCACCACCACCGTTACCGCCCGGCTCTCCACTTCCACCGCCTCCACCACCACCAGTATAGCAAACTGTTTTAGTGGTGTAACTTACATGCCAACCAGGGCCACCCGATTGACCTGCCCATTCACAATGATCCCAAGGCATGTGCCTATCATCAATGTCACATGGATAGGGAGTAGCGTACGTTTCATTCCAGCTTATGCATTCGATTGACGACATCGTCATAGTTCCTGATTTTTGCTTATATCCTGCAAAATTGTTAGGGATTTCCTGATAGCTAACCACTCCGTCAAAAGGACCTGTTAACTTTTTATCTTTCCAATTATTGATCCATTGTGAAGTAGGTGTATAGGTATTTATGAACGTTTTAACTTCTCCTCCTTTTATGTCAATTGTCAGATTACTAAAATCACGAGCATATTTTGACGATGATTTAATAGGAAAAACGTAACTCACATGGCCATTCAACTTAACCTCCATTAATTTTGAAGTCTCAAGTTCGAATAAATAGTCAGGTTCACCCAACGCCTCTGTACTCACTAAGGATCCTTTAGGTGACTTTTGAAAAATCTTACTGATATCTCCGATTTGATTTAAGTCTACTTTGTTGAGAAAATCTTCATAACTAATTTGATTCATTGAAGAACCATTTTTGCTAGCAACAACTTCGTCTGGGTTCTCACTGGTTAATAACTCTTTTTTGCAGGCACTAAAAAAAAGGATTGATACAATAAAAGGACCGTAGATGTTGAGTGTCCTAGAAGAGTTTTGATAGGTTTTATGAGTGTTAATGACATGATAATGAGTTTGTTAATTATTAAGGAAAAATTATTTTTTTGTAACGAACCAATTTAAGGTTTGATGAATCTAGCAAAGCGAAATCAGACCACCAAAAATGTGCAAAAAAGTCACATTTTTATGCTCCGAATTAAAACTTTTATAATTTGATTTTACTCACAATTAATTTTAAGATTTTTAGATGTTTTCATTTTGAATGTGTTTTTATCTTTAAATTATCTTTTTGAATAAACAAACGTTCCTTTTTTAATAAGTTGTTGTTTTTATTCAACTTTAGCCTTTTACGTTTTTTCTTCGCAGTCGACTTTTTGTGAAAAATCGTAAATTCAATTTATGAAAACATATCTATCTATCCTAATCTTAATAGTTGGCTTAAGCCAAGCTAAAGGGCAAACTAAAGTTACTGCAAAAGAAGTAGTCAACTACGTTGGTAAGGAGGTAACACTATGCGACTCTGTTTACAGTGCTCGTGCTATGGAAAATATAAGCCTATTGAACATAGGAGGGAAGTTCCCTAAAGAGATAATTACCATCGCCGTTTTTGCAACTGTTTAAAATAAAAAGTAAGCTTAAAATGAAATTGACTTCATTTTGAGCTTGTTTTAAAATTCAAATTACCTCTTACTATAAACAAAAGTACCTTTCTTGCTAGGGTGTGGTTCTATTTTGATTAAGTCTGGCATCCTTGTTAACGCCATAGAAATTGCAGAACTGCTATAATTCCAATCTCTTTGCATGAAAAATGATTTTATTTCTTTAACACCAATCGGGTTCTTGAATATATCTTCACCTAATAAAATAACCTTAATTGCGTAAACTATTGTTGGAGCTTCTCTCAACGATGTTATATATTCTTCATTTTTAGCGTGAGTTTTTATAAGCTTCAATCTTAGATCTTTTTCAACGTTAATCTTTTTGGTATTGATATTCTTTATTGAAAAAAATGAGCTAATCTTTTCCAATTCATTTACTTTTAAACTGCCCTTCCCATTTTTAAGGTACTTCAGTTTTCGCAGGGAGAAGCCCATCATATTAGAAAAGTTTTCATCTGTTAAACCAGAATGTTCAATTAGTGAGTTGAGGTTTTCCGTGAAAATATCATTTGTATTAGCCATAAGGCTAATTTCAAAATGAAAATGATCTCAAAACGTGTAAATATTTGCATTTATTGATATTGTTTTTGTATATTTGATTATTGTAAATAGGTATTAATAAGAGTCTTGTGGTTGCATTTTCTGACGCCGCTAACGCAAGACAGCAGATTAATGCCCATATCTATGCGTAGATGTATATATTTGTACATCGAAATAGATGTGGGACTGCTGTAAATCCATGTTAGCGTAAGGCGTCAGAAACTTTAAGCAGCCATGGTTTGTAGTCCCACATGTATTGTACTGCTGCCAGCCAAGAAGACTCGTATAACCAATACGAGTAAAATGGAAAGAAAACAAGTCACTCATTCTTCAACAGCCCGGCCAAAACATGGTTTGCGCAGGTTATTGACATTTTCTCTCCGCCTATCCAAACCGAATTCGTTTTATCCTTTTGATCGGCTTTATGCTTTGAAGCCGAAAAACCCAGTTTAAAGATCATTAAACTGTCGGCCTATTTCATAAATAAAGGTTTAGGTTAATAATAATTTGGCCGGCAGTTTTTCTTTTTTCAATGAATGGCGAAATGTTCATTTCGGCCAAAGGGGATAACTATGTCCCAAATTTTTCAACTAACAACCAAAAAACTAACCAATGAAATACATATACACGGTGCGATGGCTTTGCGTTGCCAAATAAAGCTGAAAGCTAAAAGACCAAAGCTGAAAGCTTATGCGCTAATAACCTTATTGTTATGCCTTAATTTTATGGCGCAGGGGCAGACCAACTTTAATAAAAACACAACACGCAACGATTATACAGTGTCCAAATCCCTTCCCTCAGGGGAGGGTAAGGGTGGGGCTCCTTTACGAGTTGGCGATAAACTATCAGAAACCTTTTGGCAACAAGAACATACCTTTTATAGCAATGGGCAAACCAGCAAACAAACGCTAGAGAAATATAAAGGAAAGCTGCTTATCCTAGATTTTTGGGCGACATGGTGCAGTAGCTGTTTACAGAAGTTTGTAGGCTTAGGCCAATTGCAAAAAGCCTACGCTGGTGATGTAGCTATTGTGCTGGTAAGTAAAACCAGAAGTGATAAAGATAGCGAGAAAGTAAGGTTATCTTTTGATAAACATGCCAAGGCAACGGGTTTGAGTACCGTGGTAGGCGATGAACATTTAGGGAGGCTATTTCCGCATTGGCAGTTGCCATTTTATGTGTGGATTAATGCCAAGGGCCATGTGATGGCTTTTAGCGATTCTGGTTTGGTCAATGAAGCCAGTGTAGCGCAGGTGTTGAACGGGAAGGCAAAGCAGGAGGTAGCACCATGAAATTGAGGATGATGATGTTGCTGTTGTGCCTAGCTGGCACCACAGTAAGCGCCCAGATAACACCATATGGATTAACAGTGAGGGATGCCCAAACGAAAGAAGCGGTAGTGAATGTAACGGTGCGGCTGCTAGACAATGGTAGGCAGTTGCAGGGAAATGAAAGAGGAGAGGTGCTACTGGATGGTTTAAATGGTGAGCAGCGGTTGAGGATTTCGGCAATGGGCTACCAAAGCGATACCTTACAGCTGCGTTTGCCTTTAGCGGGTTGGGTAGTGCATTTGTTGAAGCCCAGGAGCACCCAGTTGCAAGAAGTAATTGTGAATACCGGTTACCAGCAATTACCGAAGGAGCGGGCTACGGGTAGTTTTAGTGTGGTAGACAAGCAAACTTTCAATGAGCAGCAGGGGGTAGATGTGATGAGTAGGTTGGAGGGGATTACCCCCGCCTTGAGCATAGATCGGCGTACTTATGGTGGTTCGATGATGATTAGGGGCTTGAGTACCATTAATGGCGATAGGGCACCGCTGGTAGTGGTAGACGATTTTCCGTATGCGGGAGGATTGGATAATTTGAACCCTAATGATGTGGAGAGTGTAACGGTATTGAAGGATGCTGCTGCGGCTTCTATTTGGGGAGCGCAGGGCGGAAATGGGGTAATTGTAATTACAACCAAGAAGGGGCGGTTTAACCAAAGCATCCAGATCAATGCAAGTAGTGGGCTGCTATTGAACGAAAAGCCCAAGCTGCGCAATTATAACAATTTGAGTAGTGCCGAGATGATTGATGTAGAGCGGTTCTTATTTGGGCAGGGCTTTTACAATGCGCAAGAAAACTCTATCGCTCGTATTCCGCTTTCGCCAGTGGTAGAGTTGCTGATTGCCAACAGGGATGGGCAGTGGAGTACCACTGCATTGAATGAGCAGTTGGGCAACTTGGGCAGCATAGATCTAGTGCAGGAATACCGTAAACAGTTTTATACGCAGCCCTTGTTGCAACAATACCATTTAGATGTGAGTGGTGGCAGTGCGGTGAGCAAGTGGTATTTGTTTGCGGGTTATAACCAAGGTATGGATGCCTTGGCTGCCAGTAGCGATCGCTTAAACTTAAAATCTGACTATACTTTTAAGTTGTGGAAAAAGCTGGATTTAAGTGCGGCGGTTTGGCTTACTTTGCAAAATAGCGAGAGCGGAAGGGTCGCTTTTAGTGAGCTAACTACCAGCAATGGCATTTTGCCGCCTTATACTTCTTTTACGGATGCCGAGGGCAATGCCCTATCGGTAATGAAAAATTACAGGGAAAGTTTTACGGCGCAATTGGCACAGGGCAGGTTGTTGGATTGGCGTTATTATCCCCTACAGGAGGGAAACGAGGTGCTGAGCACTGGGAAGCAGCTAGATGCGCTCTTTAATTTTAAGCTAAGTTATCAAGTAGTAAAGGGCTTACAGTTGAGTGCCAACTATACCGCACAGGTGGCTAGAGACATTGCAAGTACGGATTATAGTGCAAATAGTTATTATGTGCGCAACCTGATTAACCAATTTACGCAAGTAAATGGCAACGAACTGAAGCGGCCTATTCCACTGGGAGGCATTAGCCAAGAAAGCAGGGTCTTGTTGAATAACCAAAATTTGCGTACACAACTCAACTATCAGCAAAGCTGGGCAGGGTTTGATTTGAATGTGTTGGCTGGTGCAGAGTTACGCAATACTAAGCGTAATACCATGGCTAATGGTGTTTATGGGGTAGATGCGGAGACCTTATTGAGCAGTCCGGTAGATTATCAGAACGCTTACGTAAACATTGTAAATGGCAATAACCAGTTTATTCCCTATTTGGCAGATGCGTTTGGAGAAGTGAACAATTATGTTTCTACCTATGCCAATGGGGCTTTGTCTTACCAAGGGAAATATACGCTATCTGGCAGTGCACGTAGAGATGCTTCTAATCTTTTTGGGGTAGCCACCAATGATCTATGGAACCCGCTATGGTCGGTAGGCGCTGCCTGGCTGGCTAGTGGCGAGCGTTGGTTGAAATGGCAGCCTTTAACCTATTTACGTTTGAGGTTAACGTATGGCAGTAGTGGTAACAGCGATTCGAGGAATGCTGCCGCCACTACGATTACCTATACCGGTGTTTCTAACTTTACAGGTACACCTATGGCAGGCTATAACAATTATGCTAACCCAGATTTAAGGTGGGAAACGGTAAATACCCTGAATGCTGGCTTGGATAGTAAATGGTTAGGCGGCAGGTTGGCACTTTCGGCAGAGTATTACAGAAAAAGGTCTTACGATCTGATGGCTTCCGATCCCGTAGATTATACTGGCGGGGTGGGCACTAGGGTAGTACGTAACGCCGCACAGATTACGGCCAGCGGTATAGATGTAGAGCTTGCCTCTCAAAACACGGTAGGTGTGGTAAAATGGAACAGTAGTTGGTTTGCTAACTTTTATAAGGATAGGGTAGATGCTTATTATCTGAATTCGCAGACGGGATCGAACTTTGTGAATGGGAGCAACGTAGTCACTGCCGTAGTGGGCATGCCGGTGTATGGTGCCTATGGTTACCGCTGGGCAGGGCTTAATCCGCAGAATGGTAATCCGCGTGGCTACTTCAATGGCGAAATCAGCGAAAATTATGCTGCAATGACCAATAGCCAAACCACCATTAATGACTTGGCCTATGTGGGCCCCGTTTTGCCCAAGCTAACGGGCGCTTTTGCCAATACCGTGGCTTACCGGGGTTTTAACCTATCGGTTCGCTTGTCGTACAAGTTTGGTCATTACTACCGGAGGACGAGCTTAAATTATTCAAATTTATATAACAACAGGAACGGCGATAGGGAATTTAGTCAGCGGTGGCAGCAGCCTGGGTGATGAGGCCTTCACAAACGTGCCGAGTATGATCTATCCAGTTGCCAGCAATAGGAACACTTTCTACAATTTTTCTGAGGCCACCTTGGTAAGTGCCGACCATATTCGCTTGCAGAACATCAGTTTAAGTTATGCTTTTGCTAAGCAGCAATGGAAGCGCTTGCCTTTTCAGCAGTTAACGGTTACTGGAAACGTGAACCAAGTTGGCTTGATATGGAAACGCAATGACGAGCCAAACGACCCAGATTATCCTTACAGTGAGGCATTGAAAACCTATGCCATTAACGTTCAAATTAAATTTTAAGTAAATGAAAACACGATATCATCATTTTTGGATAGGCTTAATTGCCTTGAGCAGCTTGTTGGGCTGCAAAAAGTTTTTAGACGAAAAACCTAGGTCTAACCTTGCTGTGCCAACCAGCTTAAAAGATTTTCAGGCACTTTTAGATCAGAGCAGTGTGATGAACGATTTGGATGCTTCTTCTGGCGAAGCCAGTGTAACTGATAGTTACCTCACTACTGCCAATTACCTCTCCCGTGTAGAAAACCAGCAGCGCTTGCACACGTGGCAAAACGATTTCGTATATGACCCGCTCAATAACGAATGGGCCAACCTTTACCGGGCTGTGTACAGAACAAATACGGTATTGGAGGGCATAGCCGAGGTGCCGATAAGTAATGTTAACTTGGAAGAATGGCGTAATGTAAAAGGGCAGGCCCATTTCCACAGGGGTAAAATGTTTCTATTGGGCCTCAGCATTTGGGGCAAGGCCTACAGGGCTGCCAGTGCCACTACTGATCTGGGCATCCCACTGCGGCTAAATGTCAATTTCAACGAGGTATCGGTACGGAGCAGCTTGGCTGTGGGCTATGCGCAAGCGCTAAGTGACCTAGAGGCGGCTGCACAATTGTTGCCAGTTACGCCGCTACATGTGTATAGGCCTAGTAAGCCTGCAGCCTATGGGCTGTTGGCTCGGGCACATTTGCAAATGGGAAATTTTGAAAAGGCGGCTTTGTATGCCGATTTGTGCTTGGCCCTCAAATCCGATCTGCTCAATTACAATACGCTAAATGCCAATGCTAATTTTCCCATTGCCGCCTTTAATAAAGAGGTAATCCATTCTAGTATGATGCAATTACTTACCATCATTAATCCTAGTACCGCCCGTATTGAGCCTTCACTATATGCCTCTTATGCAGCAAATGATCTGCGAAAAACTGTCTTTTTTCTCCGCAACACCGACGGTACCTATCGTTTTAAAGGTAGCTATCAAGGTTCGGCCAATTTATTTAGTGGCTTAGCTGTTGATGAAGTTTATTTAACTAGAGCAGAATGCAGGGCAAGGTTAGGACAGCAGGCCTTGGCCTTGGAAGATCTTAATCTGCTGTTAAGGAACCGTTACATCAATGGCACTTTCGTGCCATATACGTTATCAAATGCCAATGATGTGCTAAAGTTGATATTGCAGGAAAGGCGTAAGGAGTTGTTGATGAGGAATTTGAGATGGGCCGATATCAAAAGGCTGAACGTGTTGGGCGCAGGGATATCCTTGGAAAGAACGGTAGATGGGCAAACTTATCGGTTGCCCGCAAATTCTCCTAGGTTTGCTATGCCACTGCCAGAAGTGGTGTTGGAGTTGAGCGGCATGTGGCAGAATAAATATGATTAAACTATGGGCGGGGAATTTCTCCGCCCATAGTTTAGGCTTACTGAACCTCGTTTTTGTACGATTGTACACGCTCGCTATCGATCATGTCTTGCAAGGTTGGATTTTGATCGATAAAATCCTGTAAGTCGGTGTACTCCGAAGTATCGAATTCTACCAGACAAGGGATTTCTTCACCGGGCTCGCAACCCTCTGGATTGGGCTGAGCCGACACATCATCCCAATTTGATGCAGTATGAAGGCCTGCTTCGTTATTACCCGTGTAACGGTATTTGAGCGTAGCCAGTTTTTCATTGGAGCGGAAAGCACTCATACTAAATACTAGGCCGAACGCTACTACCAGCGCTGCAAGGCCAAAAAGAATTTTGTTCTTTTTCATGTTTGTTGACTGCTTTATTGCATTTGAAAAAGCAGTCGAAAAAAGTTTTGGTTTAATTTCGTTTGTGGTTGCTCCCTGCTTAAAACACGATACAAGAAGTACGACGAACGATTTTGTTGATTTTTATTTATAGCCACTTTGGTAGGCCTGGCACCTGTACCATTTGGTTCGCCGAACCCCAGGGCACATTTTGTTTTTGCATTTAATTTTTGTTCCTTAATCCTTAATCCTTGTTCCTTGCTGCTTACTCCTTGTTCTTTATTCTCTAATCCAATGACCAATGAACCAATCATTCCTCCTCCAGCACATATCTTTTTAGCGTAGTATCATACCTAATCACATGCCCTTCGGCCCTTAATCTTTTCAAAAGCCTTTCTAGGGTAGACTTGTGGTAGCCCAACTTTTTAGCCATGGTAGGCACGTCTAACATTTGTTGGGTTCTAATCAACTGATGTAGCCGATCTAACCTGTTCCTATAGTGTACGCTGGTCAATTTTTATTGCTTACTACAAAGTTTGTAGCTAGCACCCGCATCTACAATGAACGTTAGGTTAAAAAATGAAAAGATTTTATTTACCCTTTTGTTAAGTTTTCTTTGAGCATTCTACTAAAAGATTGTTGCGTTATGCCTAGGTAAGAAGCCATGTCTTTATTTTTAATGTGTGCTACCAAGCCAGGATAGTGCTTGCACACGTATTTGAATTTTTCGGTGGCATTACCTTTTAGATAAACCTTTTTTTCTTGGTTAAGGCGAAGCAGGTAATAACTGAGTAAGTTTTTGCTGAGCAGTAAAAATTCTATGGACAGTTCTTCGAGCATCATGAGGTCGTAATAATGCAAAGCATATAGCTTGGCATCGGTTTCGCAGATGATTCCCTCTTCGCTTTCCGATTGGTTAAGGAGGCTTTCTACAGCTGCACAAAAATGACCTTCACAGCCAAAGTCGGTGGTTTGTTGCTCTCCATTTTCTTTATAAAGCCTTAGGAAACCACTTTCTAAAAAATAGATATACCTGCAAATTTCTCGTGGGCGAAGTAGGGGCGTACCTTTGGGCATAAAGATTTTTTTGATACGGGGTTCGAGCATTTTTTCTCCATCTTCCGAGAGGTTAAATTGGTTTTTGAGTAAATGAATAAAATGTGAATTTTTCATAAGCATTGATTTAATCTTTTAGTGTTTGTAAGAAAGGAGGGGCATTGCTTAATTTGCGATACTAACGCTAAGCCTATGAAAAATGAGCTTTTTAAATATCTAGATGCCATCCTGAAATTGCAGCAACAACTAATTGAGGTTTTAGTAGGAAATATAAAAATAGCGGAGTACGACGATTGGCTAGACAATACCGACGTGAAGTTGCTCTTAAAAATTAGTGACCGTACGCTTTATCGTCTGCGTAGTTCTGGACAATTGCCCGCCAAAAAAGTTGGGGGTAAATGGTATTACCCCCGTAAGTACGTAAACTCGATGATCAATGATGCAGCATCTGCTAATACCTGATGCAATAATAGAGTTCGCCTTCGGCAAATAGTTGGCCTTGGCCATCGGTTACGGCAGTGGCGCTGCCCTTAGTGTAAATGATCTTACCTTGGTTGTTACCACCCTCTTCTCCGTCTTGGCTTTCATGTTCGCCTACTTCTAAATAAATGGGCAAGCGATTTTGCAAGGCGAATGCGCCTTGTGTAGCATAAAACCCGGTAGCCTCTGGGTTAAGTTGTGCCAGATAAAGCGTTTGGTGGCTATTAAGCTCAAAATGCTGATGTAGCCAGTTTTTAAGATCGTTGCTAAAAGCTTGTGCTTCTATAGCTAGAGCGGAGTCTGTTAATGCGTAAAGGTTGGCCAACACTTTGGCCGCACCTCCAGGGGTAAATGCATGTTTCATTCAATTTAGGTTTAAGGGTTAATAAACCCAAATCTTGATAAAAGAAATGGCCTTAGCAAGCCTTCTGTGCCCTTTTTGTAGCGAGCGTAGTTGGTTTTGGTAATGAGCGTAGGTTTTGATGGCTTAGTCTAAAAAGTTATATTAGTGGTCATCTTAAAGCTTTCTCCTATGCTCAATCTAAAAAAATACTTTAGTGCCGCCTGTCATCAACCTTATCCTTCTGCCTGTTTTTTATCTCCGGTTTTGCTGTTCTTGGTACACTTTCTCATCACTTTTGAAGAGAAGAAAGAACTGAGTGTGATCATGACCAACTTCGGCTACTATCGGGCCTTGCTATTTAGTTGGATGGTAGCAGTTGGCTTGGTATGGTGGGTCAGGAAAAAGAGTATCCAGCTTGATGCGAGCTTAGCTTGGAGAGAAGCTTTCGCTCAGCGTCTAAAAAACCAGTTGCTTTATGGTATATTTTATCCGCTAGTATTGGCAATGGCCATTGCTACCTTGTATTTTTTGTATTTTAGGATCAATATTCTTCACACGGTATATTTCAGACGTTATTTTCCGTTAATTAGTTTGTTTTTAGTGCTACTTAACACACTCGTGTTTGCTTGGAACCAGCATTTCCGCAAAGATCCCACTATGCCAACCCCACCAGCACCTATCAAAGATGTAGCACGGCAGCCCTTGCATGCCAAAAAGGTGTCCGCTAAATTGCAGACGGCTAACCATTTGATGGATAGCCAAATTGCCTGTGTTTACATGTACAAGGGCGTATGCCATTATGTTACCCTTAGTGGTGAGTTTTTCCTTTGGCCAGGCAATTTTGAAGATGCCGAACATACATTAGGGGCCGACTTTTTTACCATACGCCGCAGTGTTATGGTAAGCCGCTTGGCAATAAAAGAAGCACAGCCCGAAGAGAAACTGATGCGGGTAGTGTTGGGGTTTGAGGTTCCCGTATCTTTGGTGGTAAGCTACCGTAATCTTGTTGGTTTTAAAAATTGGCTCAACGCAGAAGAAGAAGAGGCTAGTGTTGGTTAGCAACTAGTTGCTCGTGTTTCGTTAATCGTTGATTTGGATATTCGTTGTTGGCGGATGTGCGGATTCGGGGATATGTGGATTTGGCTATGTGCCAAGTCTTTGGTCTTTAGTCTTCGGCAATTCGTGGATTTGGATATTCGTTGTTGGTGGATGCGTGGATTCGGGGATATGTGGATTTGGCTATGTGCCCAGCCTTTGGTCTTAGGTCTTTCTTCAGCTCGGGCGAGCTCCCACAGTTGTTCGGGGTTTCTTCGGTAAAAAGGACATTTTTCCGAACAAACAGCCACCATTCTCGAACAAGTCTCGAACAAGGTTATTCTTCAACTGGTCAAAAGCGGCCAAATTCGGTCAAACCCTGCCAATACTAGCCAGCTGTTTATTTTTTCCAAAAAGAGCCTTTACATTCGTTCAACCAATCGCTTTTGCCGGCAAAACAATGGGTTGGGAAACAATTTTTTTCAACTTAATTTTTAAAAAAATGGGAACATTTAACAAAGGAATCCTAGGTGGATTTTCAGGAAAAGTAGGAACCGTAATTGGTTCTAATTGGAGAGGGCTAAACGTGATGCGCAGTTTGCCCAAAAAATCGAATACTAACCCTAGCCAAAAACAGGTGGTACAGCGAGAAAAGTTTGCAGCGATTATTGGCTTTTTAAGCCCGCTAACGGCGCTATTATCCGAATATTATGGTAGCTCCTCGGGTGTAAGTTCTCGGCTAAATAATGCCGTTTCTTACCATTTGAAACAGGCGCTGTTAGGCGATAGCCCAGATTTTATGATTGATTATACCAAAGTATTGATCAGTAAGGGCGAAGTGATCGGCGTAAAAGATGGGGCAATGGAAACGTTGCAACCTGCTACGGTTAACTTGCAATGGGCCAACAATAGTGGCCAGGTGCTTGCCGAAGCGACCGATGTGCTCTTGGCAGTAGTTTATAATAGCGATAAGGGACAGTTCATCATATCCAATGATGTGGCCCAACGCGAAGACATGACTGCAGCTATTGCGGTTCCGGCAGCTTTTACAGGCGATACCGTACATGTATGGTTAAGTTTTGTGAATACGGAACTAAAAAGAGCCGCCACTAGTGTCTACTTAGGCTCGGCAGTTATCAGCTAGCCAACGGTAATTACAATTCGGTTTCTGGCGTAGCGCTGCGCTAGGAGCCGTTGTTGATTGTTCGTTGCTCGTTCATCGTTGTTGGTTGATTTGGGGATTCGTTAATTGTTCATCGTTTATTCGGGGATTTGGAGATTCGTTAATTCGATCATTGTTGTTGGTTGATTTGGGGATTCGAGCCCTACTGCTAAGCACAAAATGGCCTCGCCTATCGCCGCCGCAGAAAGCAACACACAGCTTTCTACAAACAATCGAGCACTTACTGCCACGCAAGAAAGCAGCGTGTGTGGAGATTGAGCAAAAGCAAACGCCTTTTCTTGTGCTATGATGCTGTTGTTAGCTTAGTGCAAGGGGATTTAGGCAAGCCTTGATTTTTTGCATCGTTTTGTATCAAGACAAAATGAAGAACAATACAAATTATCCCATAAGTTCACAACTCAACTTAGGTAGTATGCACCGTATGGGAAGAGCCAGTTAATATATAACCCAAACCCATGCCCCCTCCAATTACCACCAACAAATTAAAAAAATAAAAATCATGAAAACATTACTTCAATACCTTAGCAAACCTTGGGTACCCGTACCCTTAAATTTCTGGCACATTCTAGCCCTGCTAATCATCAGCTGGCTGGCCATACCTTATGTATTTAACGCCCTGCAACTGGCCGCTGGCTTTGTAGATCTGGGTATATTGCACGTAGTGCTGCTCGGCTTCTGCTGTTGGTTATTGGCTGTTGCGGCAGCTTATCACCTGTTGCGCTATTTATTATTGCGTATGGGGCTGCCTGCTATCCACCAACTTATTGCCCAGTTTAAATTACTGAAACTATGGGAACAATACCTCATGTATTTGGCCTGCTATGCTTTGTTGCTCTGCTCGGCCATTGGCGCACTGATCGCGATATGTTAGTTGGTTGTTCGTTAACAGTGGATACGGGGATTTGGGGATTTGATGATTTACCCACTGCCATTGCTAAGTACGCAGACGGCCTTATTGCATTCTGTAGCAGTACGCAGTGGACCTTTTGCAGTTCCTTACCTCTATCAAGGTACAAGAAATTAGGCAGTCGAGCGATAGGGATTGGCCAGGGAAAAGACCTCCTAATTTCGCTATTGAAGGTACGCTAGTGTAATGTAAGGAAGGCAATGTAGCCTTGATTTTTTGTTAACTTTTGTATCAAGACAAAAGTCGAATAAAGCCCCTTGATGTAGCCATTTTTTTCAACGTTAGGCATGCTTTCGCTCAATCTCATTTTACTTCTTCCAAGGATACAAAAAATAAAATATCACCACCATAGCTCATGCGCCTATCCGATAGCTATCGGATTATCGGTAGTGTACTCATAAAAAAAAATAATTCAACTGACATGATTAAAACATATTTAAACTATACTGTACTGTATCTGATCGTTGCAGTCGGCACTTTTCATCCATTGAAAACCAAAAGATTTAGTAGTCCAACTACCAAATCTCCAGGTCATCAAATTAACCAACTCCTAACCATTGCACAATCGCAAGTAGGTGTAAGGGAGGCTACAGGCCATAACGATGGCGAAGAAGTAGAGCGCTATCTGCTTTATACTGGCAACATAAAAGGCGAACCTTGGTGTGCCGCCTTTGTAAGCTGGGTGTTTGGGCAGGCTGGGTATAAGCAACCCTGCACAGCCTGGAGCCCAGCTTTATTTCCCAAAGCTAAGCAAGTTGGTACAGCAAAGCCCGCTACGGTATTTGGCATTTATTTTAAAGATAAGAGGCGCATTGCCCACGCAGGCTTGGTAGAAAAACAAAAAGACCAATGGATCTACACCATAGAAGGCAATACCAATATCGCTGGTAGTAGAGAAGGGGATGGCGTGTACCGCAAGCTGCGGCATGCCAAAACCATTGCCGCTTATGCCAATTGGTTGCCAGTTAAGGAAGGAGGGAGGCCATGAAAAGGAGTTTTTTCGTTGTTCGATTTTCGTTCATCGTTGTTGCTTGGTTATTTTTATTGTTGTTAGGTTCCTGTAGCAGTAAACAACGTTGGATGCAGCGACAACAACAGACCGAAAAGGTTGAAACGCAGCAAGCACAACTTTTGGCCAGCCAAACACAGCTGGCGCACCGCTATTGGCAAAATGATAGCACCGCACTTAAAGAGCAGGTACTCATTTACCCCGATGGTGCCATACAATTTGGCCCAGATGGTTTTGTGGGTAGGGCTAAGGCAGTGGTGCTACTGCGGCAACAAGCGCAAAGGCTTCAAAGTACTGGTGTTTGTTGAGTTCCGGTTAGGAGGTGCTAGAAAACCAAGAGGAGCAGCAAGTGATTAGCCAAATGAAGCAAGGCGAAAAAGAAGTGCAAACCCAAACCCAACGTTGGCTTAGCTTGGGCGCCGGGCTAGTGTTGTTGTTAATGGTTCTGCTCTACCGGTATTGGCGTAGGCGCTGATTAGCTTTAAACGCGAAAAAGACCCGTGCGGGTCTTTTTTTATGGGGTTTGGAGGGGGTGGGTTTAAAATTTATATCTGAAAAAAAATATTAATATTAAATAGAGAGATAAAATATGACTAAATCTGATTTACTATTTCTAAGATGTCCTTTAATTTCTGTTGATAATTTATATCATTATAACTTAATGCAATTTCTTTTGCTTTAGCGCCATCTATTTCCCTTGCCATTTCATCTTTCATATAAAATTCTATGGCTTGTTTCAAATCCATAATACTATCTGGTTTAATAATAATTCCACCACCTCTTTTTACAGCATCTTTAGCCCCGCAATTTTCAGTAACAATCACTGGAACTCCATTTGACATGGCTTCAATTACTACCATTCCCCAACTATCTAAATAGGATGGTAAAACAAAGATATCGCTACGCTGATAATATTCATTTAATGCTTCGTTTGGAACATATGGAATATGTATGATATAGTTTCTCGCCTTAATCAAATTATCATAATGATCTTCATTTATCTGACCAATAAGCGTTAATTGTATCTTATTATCTGCTATCTCGTCTAAGCATTTAATTAATAGCTCAACTCCTTTTTGGTTCCTTATGGAACCAACAAAGATGATTTCAAATTTATCCGATTTCTTTTTTTGATATTTTTAACAATAGACTTATTTCCGATTGGCAAATCAAAAATTTTATTCTTTGGAATGTTATTTTTTAATAATGATTCTTTAACAAAGCTTGATATCGACAATATTTTCGAGCAAAGTTCGAGCTCTCTATGTTTAGTGCCGTCTATCTTAGATCTAATACCATCTTCCAAAAGATAATTTAGACATTCATATTCTTTGCCTAATTGCTTAAGCTCGTTATAATGTATTTGGGCTAAATCCAATAATGAAACTTTACCCATCTCTCGACATACTTCGAAACATAAGCGAGAGGAACATTCATAGCCAATAAAAATATCAAATTCCTGCCTTTTCAGCCAATTTGAGCTTAATCGATCGAAAGTTCTCTCAAAATAGTGTTGTGCAACAATTGGCTTAATAATTTTTCTTCCAAGCAAACGTATTAACTCTAGAATGGGGAATGTTTTTAACGCTACATTACTATTGATTAACAACCTTTTACCGAAAAATCTATTCGCAAAATAGTTATCTTGTTTTTTTAAAGCGAAACTTGTACAAAATGTAACTTCAATACCAAGTTGTTGCAATGCTATTAATAATTTGTAGGCATGTTGTTTACCAGGATGGGAAACGATTACTTTCATTTTAATGAAATTTCAGTATTTTTACTGCTTAAAATAGCCTGTTCAAGATAAATAATTCCCATGAGGAAAAATACGATGTTATATATATTTGTAGTGAGGGGCATATATATAAATATTAGTGAGAATGCTATTGTCATAAACCGTTTATCCATTTGCAAAAGCTTCAATGCGGTTATTATGAGTAGTAGCTTTAAAATAAGCAAAATATATCCACCTTCTAATAAGGTTCTTCCAATTTCATCATCTTGGACCCAGAAAGTTTCTGCCACTTTAGATGTTCCTTTAACAGCCACAATTGCGGGATAACTTATACCTAGACCATTACCTATTATTTTGTTGGGAAATTCATTATTAATTAAAGTATTAATGGGAGTAAGAATTCTTCCTTGTCCTTCATCTCTGTTATCTTCAAATCTTGTATCTAGATTTTCATAAGAGTTGGACACAAAGTCAATGGTATGAAGTGGGTCTCCGATACTGAGATTTATAGATATTATCAAAAATAATCCTCCGAGTATAGATATAAGTTGTTTGTAGTTATAATTTCTTAGCTGAAAGACGAAAAATGAGATTGTTAAAAAGATATTAATGATTGTAGTAGACCTAGAGCCTGTTAAAAAAGCTAGAATTAAACTCAGAGCCACTCCTATTATAGCAAAATGTTTATTTTTATCTTCTCTGTAGAAAAGTGAAAATGAAAATAACTGAACAAATAATACAAAAGCAGAAAAACCAGCTATGTAAGAAAACGTTCCTGTTACCCTAACAGCATTTCCAACCATTGCTATCTTTAATGCACTTTCTTCGTCAAATTCCTGTTCGATTACGTATTGATTAATCGCACTCTCTCTAGGCATTTGATATTGAATTATTGCTAATATAGCCTCTAGTATTATTAATACTAAAATTAGGTAGTAAAATCTATCAAACTTTATAAAATCTCTGTTTGCAATGTAGACAAATAGCCCTAACCAAAAACTAAGATGTATTATTAAGCCGCTGATAGTATGATAAATGGATGGAGATAGTGGGTTAAATGCAGCAATTACTAGATATGAAACATAGATGAAAAAAATACCAGCAATATTTTTATTGCTGAGTGTAGATCTACCTTTTATAAAAACTAAAAGATAAACTACTAGAATTTGCATAAGTGTAATAATATTATTTATTCCACCATTATTTGTTATCCATTTTCGTACGGCACCACTTAAAACTGTGAATAATAATATTCCAACTAGCAAAAACTCATTAAACTTTATTTTTTTTGATAATTTCAAAATTGTTAATTTACCAGGTTTTTAACCACGCACGATTTGCTGCTAAAAACTCACAAGGATTATATTTTAGGTTTTCAACTCGTTTTTTTCCAATGGGTATCGCAGGATTGCCCCCAACAATATCATAGGATTTGACGTCTCTAGTCACAACCGAACCAGCACCTACTACTGCACCTTTGCCAATTTTAACTCCCGGTAAAATAATTGCATTTGTTGCAATCCATACATAGTCTTGGATAATAATTGGTTTCTTTTTTTGTTGCCATAATGGATCTGATAGATCATGAGAAGCAGTTAATAAGACAGAGCCATCATTAATGCAAACAAAATTACCAATATTAATTTTATCATGTAGTGCCAATTCGACATTCCCTATAAATGTATTTTCGCCAACGGTTAAGTTATTTGTTTTTCCTCCTAACTTAATTTTTCCTATTTCTGCTGTGTTAGCTATTGTAGCACCTTTTCTTGTTAAATTATATCTGCGCCTGTTACGTAGATATAATGATTTGAGCGTCAGTAGTCTTTTTCCCCATGCTCTATAAAAGCTTTTTTGGAGGATAGAAAACTTTGCTCTGTTCTTCCACAAGTAACTTAATGTTGCCATTATTCTTTCAAACTTTCAAGGAATTGATTGGTTATTGAGGATAAATTATTGTGATTAATAGATCTGATTATGATGTCATTCAAACTAAGCTGGTCATCCCATTTTATTATATTTTTGTTCTCTAGCAATGCAAAATCTAAAGCAACACTCGGTATCCATTTTCTACTTACACATAAAACAGGCAATGCATGCTCAAGCATAGCCGCAACTGATCCACTTTTGTCTGATAAATAATATGGGGTCGTCGATATACCTAAATCTGAAGCTGTAAATAATTTTGAAATAACACTGTCAGGCTGTATACCCAAAACATCATAATGTATTTTCTGCTGATTCATTTCTTTTTCCCACGATTCCAGATAAGAACCGTTTCTCCCAACAAAAGTAAATTTTAAAAATAAGTTTTGTTTTTTTATTTCCGATTTTATCCATTTCAGGAAAAGTCTTATTGGAGCTCCATGATGTATTCCAGCAAAAATTATGACTCTGAATTCTTTTTTTTGTCGCTATCTACGCTTATATATTCATTTTTTTCAATATTTCCAAACAAAGGCAATTTAGAAACATATAGTTTAGTAACTTTTTTCAGCTGATGAATGTATAGAGTGTTAGAAGTGTGAATGGCAAAAGGCTGTAATTTAAATATTAAATAATGTATGATTTTCTTTTGTAAATAACCTAATATCTTTAATCGATATGAGTCGTTTATTTCCATGCCGGCCCATAGCTCATGAAACATTATATGCCATTTCAAATCTTCAAAACTATTTAGTAAAAATAATAAGTTGATTGGCAAACCTTTATTTTGAAATGCAAATGGAACAAATTGCAAGCTAATAAATCTGGGGTTATGTAATGTCAGAAAAGATTTAATAAGTGATTTTTTTGCCGAAATGTGCAGAGTATGATGAATTCTGAGTATATTGATATCAGCGATATTTTCTTTTATATAGTTATTTTGAGACAAATATTTATCATTAAGAGCAATGATAGATATGTTATGGCCCATTTTATCGAGCTGTTTCGCAAGGGTTAATGTGTAGTCGCCAACGCCGTCGTTTCCATTTCCTAATGAACCACAAATGAATAATATTTTTTTATTACTCTCTTTCACTTATTTTTCGGAGTTATATAGATCTTTTTATACTTATAAGTATTAATGCGGCAAGATTTTTTAAATTATAATTAAATATACTTTCTAATAAATGGGAATAATAGTATTATTTTCTGAATGGTAGATTTATAATTTAAAAAACTTACATCTTTGTAGAACTCAGAATAGTAGACTAATTTTGCTTTTTTAAGGTCTCCTTCTCTTAGAAAACTATTCATCGCAGGAACAGATAAACGGTTTAGAAAGTTTATTTTGTATTTTTTATTATTTTCACTAACCGCAATATCTTTTAACCATAAGAATAAATTGTGAATAGAAAGACCGCTAGATGTTGCGGATTGAAAATGAATTCTATATTTAATTAGATAGGCATTATGGAAATAAAAAGAAGCCTGATGATTGTTCCAAACTCTTAGGAAGAATTCAATCTCTGGTGTGTTCAGATTTTCTCTAAACATCTCCTTTTTTAAAAAAAAGTTTTAATGGCTGATGTAGAGATAGGGATAGCGTTTTGCCAAATGTTTTTTTCAGGATCTAACAAAATTCCTTCATTTAAATCGCCTCTATTAAATTTTTCATTGTTTGAATAGGAATTCTCCAGCACTTCTCCTTTATCATCTATTAATAAGTGGTTAGAGAATATGATGTCAGCGTTCGATCTTGCGATTAGATCTAAATAGGTGCTCAAAGCTCCTTCTACAAATAAATCGTCATCACCTAAAATTATGCAATATTCTCCTTTAGCCAAGTTTACGCAATTGTTCCAATTACCAGCTAAGCCTAAATTTTTGGAAGTTAGGTTGTAAGTTATGTTTTCAAAGCTTGCTTCAAGTGCTTTTCCGTATTCCTCCGTTTTTTTACAAAACTGGCCATCTTTAAATCGGTCTTGAGCTATAATTAACTCGATAGTCGAGGTGGAGTATCCATGTTGTGAAAAAATATCTTCAACTAACTCTGTTAGATAGTTAAATCTATTGTAAGTTGGAATACAAATGCTAAGCAAATAGTTTGTAATTTTCATATATACAAATTAGAACTTTAACACTATTGTTGAAGTTGCTATAAAAAACTTAGGAGCTGAGTGTCCTAAATAAAATTTGGAATCCCTATTTAATTCGGTTTTCTAGTTCCAATTATAAGATCGCTAATAATGATATTGAGAAAGTGACAAATTCGTATCTGGAGTTTTGGCGAAATATTTTTGGACTATTAAGGTATCATTTATTTAACTTTTTAAATGCTCTTAATCATCCAAGTTAGACAAATTTTTAAGAAGCTAAAAGCACATCATTTCAAAATGTATTTATCAAATAGACGTAAAAAAAATGTTAATAACATAGGAGGACTAATAATTTTTTGTTTCCGATTATATCTGTTCCAGCTTATATCCCAAATATCATCTAACCAAAAATAAATACTTCCTTTGTTACAAATGTCTTCAGCTACTATTGTATTATGCCAGGTCTCGATACTATCTTTTATATCTAAAAGAGAGAATCCTTCATGAGCTAACCATTCAGTAGGCGTTTGAGAAATCACGGGTTTGATTAATAAGTGGTTTGGGGCTCTATATCTTCGTCTACGCCTATACCAAGGATTTGAATTATTGATGTTTTCTTTTACACTATAGAATCTAAATTTTGCTCGCTGTATACTTGGGCGCAAGTACGCAGTATGTAGGAAGATAATTTCATTTAGATATATTTTTTCAGAGTTTTCGTGAATTGGAACTCTAATACTATGAATTTTCGTTGCGGTGTGTATTAAATTTTCATCATCCACTATTCCTAGTGGCCATTTGTTATCTATATATCTTACACAATCAGTTGCATTTAGGTATAAATCAGGCTTTTCGAAATATAAAACTGTTCCTTTTTTTGCACTCGTTATTAATTTCCATTCCAAAGATACTATTCCATTAGCGCTAATAAATTCGTCAGCATCTAGCGTAATTAGTATACGCTTATAGTCGGGAAATAGTTCTCTTGCTTTGTTTATTAGAATATTTTGTCGGTAAGCTTCGTCGTAATCAGAATTGTTGTTTTCTAAGAGAATAACTTTTTCAAATTTTTTTGCGATAGCTTTGCTACCGTCGTTAGACATTTGATCTAATATAATGATGTGGTCTGCAAATTTCGAAGTAATTGATAGAAAATGAGCGAGTATCCAAGCCTCATTTTTAATGGGAGTTAATACGATTATCTTAGATTTCATTTTTAGCTAATAAATAAATATTTAGTGGAACTCCAAAAAATATCCAACATATGTTAACTATTGCACTTTTAATCTTAAAACTTCTGATATTCTTCAACATGTGTATAGTATGAAATTCCCATTGTGAAATAGAAAAATTTAATAGATTCCCACGTCCTTTCTTTATATGCTTTTTCGTGAATTTTATATAATTTCTAGATTTTTTATAAATTGATGTTATGCTTTTAAAAAAAGAAACTGTTCGTACAGGGTGTACAACAATGGCATAGTTTAAGAAAACTATTTTAGTATGTTCTTTTAGACGAAGAAATATATCTTGATCTTCTTGTGCTGCAATATGAAAGCTATCGTCAAATCCTTCTATAAGAAAAAAGAGCTCTTTGTTAATCGCGACATTAGCAGTCCAGAAACAGTTGCCATTAGTATTTATTGGGCATTCAGCAAGATCTTTTTTTAGAAGGTCCCAGTCATCAGGTATAATGGCACCTTCAAACGCCTTCACATTATGATTGCTGTTAATACCTTTGTGATAGTTGGCTAAAAAATCAGTTGACGGTAACACATCATCATCTAAAAAAACAAGCCAATCTCCATTCGCATATCGTGCTCCATTATTTCTATTAGCGGCCGGGCCTTTTTTAGGGCCAGAAATCCATTTTACCCAATTATAATCAGTTTCAACAAGTTCTTTAGCTATATTCTCTTTACTATCGTCACTAACAATAATTTCATAGTTATCTATTGCGAAATTTTGGATGCTGGGATGTAATGCATCTAGACACTTTTTAAGTAAATCGTTACGATTACAAGTTGGAATTATTACAGATAATAACATTTTCTAACTTAACTTTTTGATGAATTTTGCTGGGTTACCCGCCCAAATTTCGTTTTCAGGAACATTTCTAGTTACAACACTTCCTGCACCAATAATGGAATTGTTACCTATTGTTACTCCAGGCAAAATGCAGCAGTTCATTGCTATCCATACATTATTTCCGATGGTTACTGGTTTCGAATAATTTTTATCTTTCGAAACGTCTCGAGGACGGTTTAGAGAGTTAGGAACATGATTGTAGGAAGATATTCCACAATTGCTAGATATTAAGCAGTTTTCTCCTATTTTTACGCCAAATGTGGCATAAATCGTCGTGTAAGATGATATGCTGCTGTTGTTGCCTATTTCAAACTCTTGTGGTACTAGAATATGAACTGATCTGTCTAATCTGACATTAATGCCGCAGTATTTCATTTTATCTATCAATCGTCTATGCTTTTCGTTTTCTAAAATGGAAGTTATTTTGAAAATAATTTTAAAGAACAGTTGTTTCATTTGATACTTTATTGATTTTGATAAGTGCGTAAATGAAATTCATCAGCAATTGTCCTGCAGCTATGATAATATTCAGTACCAATGCCTTTTCAATAGTAGAAGGATTAAAAATTACGATTCCAACAATAATGATGACTAGGTTAATAGGTATAGATATAATAGGATTAATTACCCAACCTCTGGCAATATATAATGAAAAAACAGTTCCAGCAAGCAAGCTTACGCAACTTCCAATCATACTTAAAAGTAGTTCGTGTTCAAGGCCACTATATTGCTTTCCAATTATTAATAGTAAAGGCGTAGCAAATAACCAAAATCCAATTAAGATTATCCCCATTCCAGCCGTTAGAGTAATTATTATTTTCATAAATGCAATCAATAGCATTTGTTTGTTTGGGAGAAGTTTAGAATATTTTGGGACGATTATTGTAGAAATGATTATTGTTATGATAGAAAAAAAGCACTATATCTTCCAAGTGCCCCAAGTTGTGCCACTGCGTATGTAGTGCCTAAGATAGACATCAACCATATTGTGATTTGACTGGATAAACAATAGTATAAAGATGTAGGTAAAACTCTTTTTACTGTAGCATACATCTTTTGTTTTACGATATCATCAGTCTGTTGATTAAAGTCTATATATTTTCCGGAAACTTTTTTTAGATTATTGTTAGACCATAAAAGTGGTAGAACCCCGATTAGTAAAGCCACGGAAACTTTAGGAATAAAGTATAGAAAAACAAGTAATGTTAGTCTCAGGATATTTAATATCAATTGATTTTTTTGAAGTTCGCTAACATCTTGATGTAATTTAGGAGCAATTTGTAAGAGTGAATTGGAAAAGGATAAAAAAAATAAAGGAATTAATGCGGATATTATTATCGTTGAGTTTAATAAGTTTGGGTTAAGTCTTTGTAAAAAATAATACAATATAGGAATGGCAAAAAGCAAGCTGTAGTAAGCAAACCTTTTCCTTAAGGCAAGACCAGTCTGCATAATTCTACCTAAAGCCTTTTTGTTATTCCAAACTTGGCCGCCCTGAGCCATTACACTACCCGAAATTCCTCCGTCGGCAAGAATTATCATTGTACCCAACATCGTATTTGCCAAAGTAAATAAAGCATAATCTGAAGTGGAGAGTAACCTGACAACTAAAATACCAGAGATAACACTGATAACTTGAATAATTAATTGGCTAATGCCTGTTACACCAAAGTTGCGGATATTTTTAGTTAGTAACATTTTTATTTTTCAGCTTATCTAATCGATTAAGTGGTATTAACGATTATATATGAAACTCGATAAACGAATTTTCATTTTAACAACGCTCCAACTTTTTCCACATACCTATCAAATCCAAATTGCTTTACCGTTAATGCTTGTTGCGCTTTAGGCTCATGTGCTGGGTTATTCAATGCTTGTTGTATAGCTTTGATGATTTCTTCTTCGCTATCGGGATTGACTAGTTGGCCTAGCTTGCCATTCAGTAGGGCATCGGTACTGCCATCGATATTGCCAGCAATCACTTGGCAGCCATGTGCAGCAGCTTCGATGAGTACAATTCCAAAACCTTCTTTTTTGCTAGGGAGCACAAAGCAATCTGCTAAACGGTAATGCGCTTCAATTTCCTTTTCTTCAATAAAACCAATGATTTTTACCTCATCTGAGAGTTGGTGCTTCGCAATCAGTTGGCTCAATCGCATTTGCTCTTGTTCATCGGCTTTGCCGCCTATTATATATACGAGTTGAGGAAACTGAGCTTTTAAGGCTTTCACGGCGTTGATGGCCAAATCATAATTTTTGGCATGTTCGGTAGCCGATAACCTGGTTAGCGTAAACAAAACAAAAGCATCTGGTTTGATTTGGTATTGATCTAGCAAGTTGCTAGGTTTAGTAAAGTTTGAAGGTATTTTATAAAATGGATCGAGCGTATTATGCAGTACCTTGATATTTGCTGAAGGAATTTGGTGTCTTTCTATCAATTGTTGCTTGGTATAGTTGCTTACTGCCCAAATTTCAGCTTTTTCTTGTAGAAATTTCTTTTTCCAATTAGGTATGGTTCTCCAAACTTCAATGCCATGTGCCCACAAGATGATTTGGGTAGAGGGTTTTATGATGTTGATGAGCTTGCCAAACAATAGCAGGTTGATATGGCTTAAAACGACTTTATCAAATTTGAACGCATTACGCAAAACAGCCAATGCAAATGATATTCGGCTGCCCGAAAAGCCTTTGAATATGGATTGTGCCGCATACTTGTGATCGCAATCTGCCGTGGCATCATACATAGACCAAGTGCTTAAACTCATGCGCTCTTGTTGCGAGATGGCGTACATTAACGATCGACAAGCTTTTTCTATTCCGCCAGTAAAACTGAATGTTTTTAAAGTAAGGAAGAGCAGGTTCATTGTTGATTTGGAGATTTGTTAATTCGTGGATTTTGTGATTTGACTAAGCGTTTAATCTTCGCACATCCAACTTCCCGTAACCTGTAACCCGTAACTTCCACAGCTTTTTAGTCTTTGCTAATACAATTTTGAATGAGTAAATGACTGAATGGTAACCTGTAAATCGCAACTTGTAACTTAAAACTTCCACAACTCTTTACTCTTTATTTCTTGTCCCTAATTCCTAACTCCTAACTCCTTTTTTACTCCTTAATCGAATACAGCTTCGCCCTTTCAGTCCCATTTACGGTACCTCCGGGGCATTTAATTTTGAATGATTAAATTTCGAATGATTGAATGAGCACGTATAAACGTTAATGCTGATATTTCATTTACTCATTTACTCACTCCATCATTTACTCATTCTCTTTCATTCATTTCAACGGCTCTATATAAGCCATTGAGGTTTTTATTTCTAGTGCATAGCCCAAGTTTTCTAGCTTTAGCACCAAGCTTTTTTTATTTTTTATCGAAACTAGTTCGGCAATCATCCCTTTAAAAGGGCCAGCGTTTACAATTACTTTTTCTCCCGGTTGGATGTCATGGTCTATAAGCTCCAGTTCTTCTCCGGAGGCCAAAAGCAATTTCAGGTCTTCCATCTGCTTATCGGGCATTATGGCAATCTTTCCAGAAAAATATAGGAAACGACTGATGCCTGGCGTCATTAGCACTTCGGCCTGTTCTTTATTCGAAATGCGCACAAACAAGTACGATTTGAATAAAGGTTCTTCTACTATTTTTTTACGGTCGCTCCACTGTTTTACTTCTTTTCTTAAAGGGAGATAAGCTTCAATGCCTTTTTTTTGTAGTTCTTGATAAGCCTTTTTCTCTGCCCTCGAATTCGTGTACACTGGATACCATCGGTACAAATTGTCAATCATTTTTTTATTTCCTTTTCCAAAATTCCCACCATTTTTTGCCGGGCTCATCGCTATAGTAACCACCACCATATCCAGTACTAGCATAATCCGAATAGTAGTAGTAATTGGCATAGTAACTGCCCGTGTAATTGGTAGTATAGTACCTGCTATGCAGGATATCATTATCGAAAGCGTTTAATATGATGGCGATATTAGATAAGTTAAATTCTTTAGATAGGCGCTCGGGTACCGAGGCTGCTTGGTAACGCGAAACGCCAGAGCGAATTACAAATAGGTTTACATCGGCCATTCGAATTAGCGGAATGGCATCAGAAACCAAACCCACTGGTGCCGAGTCTACAATCACGAAATCGTAAGATTGGGTAAGGCTTTCCAATAAGTTCTTCATCTTATCAGAGTACAAGAGTTCTGATGGGTTAGGAGGTACTGGGCCAGCAGGGATAAACATCAGGTTTTCTACTTCGGTAGGATGGGTTACTTCTGCCAGTTCTGCCTGGTTAGACAGGTAAGAGCTTAGCCCTTTTAAGTTGTTTACTTTAAAGGTGTGGTGCAGTTTCGATCTTCTTAAATCTGCCGCAATTACAATTATCTTTTTATCAATTAAGCTTAGCGTACTTGCCAAATTTACGGTAGTAAACGATTTGCCCTCGCCAGAAATCTCGGAAGTGATGCACACAATTTTGCTCGCTTTCTCTGAGGCCAAGAAACTGAGGTTGGTACGTACCGATCTTACCGATTCGGCAAATAGTGATTTGGGGTTTTTGATGGAAAGGATCTGACGGTTATCTTCGTCTATGGCATCCTGGTATTTTCTAATTACCCCAATAATTGGAATATTGGTTAGGCTTTCGATGGTTTCCTTATCGTAAATGAAAGGGTTAAGCATCCTTACCAAAAAGATCAGGCCTATGCCTAAAATTAGACCAATCATGAGGGCGCTTACGTAAGTTTTTTTGTGTACAGGCGCAATAGGCGTAGGGTTGTACAGCGCAAAATCTACAATGGTAGCTCCAGGTGTTACGGCGGCCTTGCTTATTTGTGCTTCTAATTTTTTCTCCGATAGGTAGCTGTATACTTTTTGGTTAATCTCAAAACTAGATTGAAGGTTAATGAGGTCGCGTTCTGCTTTGGGTATCGTATTAAAGGTTTGCTTAATGCTAGCAATTTGTTGGTCTAAAAAGGCAATGGTTTTTTGGTTTTTTTGCCTTTGGCTTTGGGCATTGCTTACAAAGGCCGCCTTAATGTCTATAATTTGCTTGTCTATTTGCTGTACCTTGTCTGAAGTAGGTTTAAACGTGCTAAGCGCCGTTTCTCGTTCTAGCAACAAGGTGTTGTATTGCGTAAGCAGGCTGGCCAACATAGGGTCGGTAATGCCCTGCAAATTGTAGTTGATGGCATTAAGGTTTTTATTGCCTACAATTTCTTTTTCTAACTGGTTGATGAAAATACCTTGCAGATTGAGCGTGTTTTTCTCGGTTTCCAAGTCGGTAAGTTTTTTCATTACATCTTGGCCCGCTGCCGAAATATCTAATACCTTATTGCTCACTTTAAACTGCTCTAGTTGCGAGCCCGAAGCCTTAACCACCTTAGACATGTTTTGCTGTAGCGTGTCTATAAACTTAATGGTTTGCGTGGCCGATATGGTTTTCTGACTGCGATCGTAGCTAACGTACGAGCGTAAAATGGCGTTAAGGATATCGGTAGCGAAATAGGGGTTATTGTCGGTTTGCGATAGCGTAAGGATATTGGTTCCCTTGGTTTCGCTCATATTTAGGCCGCTCGAGATACGCCCTAAGAAACTCCTCTTGGTGTTAAATTTAAAGCAGTATATAGCATTGTTGTCTTTGGAGAAAGTGCTATTGTTGATCTTGAATTTGATGCCGGGTACCGAAATAATTTGCCCGTGTTGATAGTTTTTGCTTACTTCTTGGCCATTTTCTAGGTGGCTTAGCTTAAACGTGCTGGCATTAATGGGTTCATATTCGAACAGCGCCTGTGTAAATTCTACACTGTCTTGTTCTATAATGGCGATATCTAAGGGTTTTTGAGGATAAATATCGCTGGTGCGTACCCTTCCCTTTAAGTAAAAGGATATGTTGTAGTCTAAGCTGCCTATTGCGTTGTTCAGTACATCTCTTGAGCGGATCACAAACTGCTCAGACTGCATTTTATTGTTGCGGTCGTACACGTTGCGTACGTTTAACAGCTCAGATATTTCCGATCTCTTCTCGTCGAATTTTAGGGAAGCACTGGTACTGAATACTTCTGGCGTGTACCATAAATAAAGGTAAGCTACAATTAAGGCAATAATTACCGAGCTCGCTACCCAATACCACCTGCTAAGTACAATCTTGATGATTTTAACGTAGTCTATATCTTGCTGCACATTTGCATTCCCCGCCGCTGGCTGTTCCATTACTTGGTAAGTGTATAAATTAACAATAGGGTATTTACAATCACGAAACCCACTTGTATAAAAGTGGAGTAGGCCTGAAAGTTTTGGCTACTTACCGCCGCTCTTCGTGGTTCTACGTAAATTACATCTTTGGCCTGGAGCTTTAATTTAGGGTCTTTGATGAAACTATAATCGCTGAGGTTCACCATAATCACTTCCGGATTACTGCGGTCGCCCCTAAATATGCGTAACATTTTGTTGTTGGCATTTGGCGTTAGGCCTCCGGCATCGGCCAGTAAATCTACCAATTCGTAATCTTCTCTGTCTATAATGTATTTGCCTTGCTTGCCCACTTCGCCTAGCAATACAATGTAGGCGTTGGCAATGCGTACATCAATTAACGGAGCATTAAGTTCTTTGGCTTCGTAAGCTTTTTGTATTTCGGCTGCCGCTTGTGTGCGGTTTAAACCACCTACTTTAATGGCGCCTATTTTAGGGAGTACTACCTCGCCATTGGCGTTTACTTTAAATGTAGTGTAGGTTTGCTGGTTGTTAGTTGTATTGCTGCCCAATTGCGGGTCTCTTACAATTAAACGCATATCTTGTACATTCCTAATGGCCAGCTCGTCTTCTGGTTTAATGAGGTTGTAATAGTCGGCAGGATTGTCTAAACTGTTGATTACCCTTACTGTTTTAACCGTGTCGGCATCGTAAGGGGTTTTTAATAAGGCGTTTCTGCTTTTGAAAGAACAGGAGCCGAAAAACATTGCCGATACGCTAAAAAAGATAAGTACTGTTAAGGGTAATTTGTTGTAGTTCATTAGTTTGAATGAAGGTGCAAATTACAACTTTTTATTGTGAGTCAAATGATAAAATAAAAAAACTAAGGGTCAAATTTTGTAAATCACAAGTTTTAGGTATTGCGTTTTTAAGCGTTTTTGCTAAGGATGTGGGTGGTGCAAAGAGTCGGGGAAGTCCGAAAAGTCCGAAAAGTCGGGAAAGTTAGAAAAGTCGGGGAAGTCCGAAAAGTCGGGGAAGGTCAGATATCAGGAGGTGTGAGGTATATTCACTCATTTACTCATTTACTCATTCAAAATTTGTTTAGTCCGATGTCGGAGGTCCGAAGGCTGGTGGCATTGGCAAATCAACTAATCTCCAAATCCACGAATCCCCAAAAAGCGATAGACGACTAACGAACAACGTAAAAAGTCCGAAAAGTCTGAAAGGTCAGATGTCCGAAGATGTAAGGAGTATTCACTCATTTACTCATTTAGTCAATCAAAATTAAATTAGTCCGATGTCGGAGGTCCGAAGGCTGGTCGCATTGGCAAATCCCCGAATCTCCAAATCCACGAATCCCCCAAAAAACGATACACGATTAACGAACAGCGTAAAAAGTCCGAAAAGTCTGAAAGGTCAGATGTCCGAAGATGTAAGGAGTATTCAATCATTTACTCATTTAGTCAATCAAAATTAAATTAGTCCGATGTCGGAGGTCCGAAGGCTGGTGGCATTGGCAAATCAACTAATCTCCAAATCCACGAATCCCCAAAAAGCGATAGACGACTAACGAACAACGTAAAAAGTCCGAAAAGTCCGATGTCCGGAGGAGTGAGGAATATTCACTCATTTACTCATTCAAAATTTAACTCAAAAAACCAACCATCAAATTTAATCGTATTTTCGTGGCATAAACTGCAATCGTTGAAAGTAACTATCATTACCGTTGTATATAATGCAGAGCAATTTCTGCGAGACTGCATTGAGTCTGTGCTGGCTCAAGATTATGCAGATTTAGAGTATATCTTAATTGACGGTAAGTCTACCGATGCGTCTTTTGAAATTGCTAAAGCATATCAAAATGAAATTTCAGTTTTAATTTCGGAGCCTGATAAAGGAATGTACGATGCGCTAAATAAAGGGATTGGCTTGGCTACAGGCGATGTGATTGGAATTTTAAATGCCGACGATATACTTGCCAATAGTGGTGTAATTACGGAGGTGGCCAAAGTGTTTCAAGAGTCTGGCGTTGAGGCCGTGTATGGCGATTTGAATTATGTAGCACAAAATGACGTGACGAAAGTGCAGCGCAAATGGCGTTCGGCACCTGCTACGCCTAAAGATTTGGCCATGGGCTGGATGCCCGCACATCCTACCTTGTATATCAAAGCCAATCTATTTAAAAAGTACGGAGCCTATCGCTTGACTTATGGCTCGGCAGCAGATTACGAATTGATGCTGCGTTATGGTTATACTCAAAAAATGAATACACGGTATTTGCCCTTGCTTATGGTAAATATGCGTAACGGGGGGATGAGTAATCAGTCTGCTAAGCATCGATACCAAGCATTGTTAAATGATTATAGTGCTTTAAAACATAATAAAATACCTTTTCCACTATTGGCTTTAGTGTTGAAAAAGTTGAGGAAAATAAACCAGTTTTTTTGAAATACCTACAACTTGGTATGTTAAGCAGAGGTTATTTTTTGTTCTTTTGAAAAAAAACACAACTTATTTGTGTAAATAATTCATAAATTTGACTGTCAGTCTTTAAAGATTAGCATGCCCAAACAACTATTTGCCGAGTACCCCTTGGTGTTTTATTTTTCAATCGTATCGCTAGCATTTTTGTTGGTTAGGTTTGCTATTCCTTCTATTATACATGCCGCCAATAAACATCAATTGTTCGATTCTGTTGATTTGCATAGAAAAGAGCATAAAGAAAATATTTCTAGGTTGGGTGGTATTGGCTTGTTTTGTGGTTTTACCATAACTGTTTTGTTATTTGCTACCACGGTGCATTACCAAGAGGCAAACTTTCTAATTGCGTCGAGCATTTTGTTGTTTGCTCTGGGTATTAAGGATGATATTTATGGGGTTAGCCCAAGTACCAAATTTGCCTTGCAAATTGTGGTTGCGCTAATTTTAGTGGTGTTGGGTGGCTTTAAGCTATCGAGCCTTTATGGGGTGTTTAACATTTGGGATGTACACCCTATTGCAGGAGGGGTTTTTTCTATCGCTTTAATTATTTTTATCAATAACGCTTTTAATCTTATAGATGGTGTAGATGGTTTGGCTGGTACGGTTGGTGCTATCGTAAGTCTTTGTTTTGGTGTTTTTTTTGCCTTAGGGAATGATGTGGCCTATGCTTTCATTGCCTTTTCTATGCTTGGGGCTATCCTTGGTTTTTTGGTGTTTAATTATCCGCCAGCAAAAATATTTATGGGCGATACCGGTTCGCTCATTATAGGATTGGTTTCTGCAGTTTTGGCTATCAAGTTTATTGAGATCAATAAGGTGGGCTCTTTTCCTACGCCTTATTTTAATTCGGCCCCGGCTATTGCTGTTGCCGTTCTCATTGTTCCTGTTTTTGATTCGTTGCGAATATTTTTCATTAGAATCATCAATAGAAAATCGCCTTTTAAGGGAGATAGGAACCATATTCATCATCGCTTGCTGAGATTAGGGCTAAATGCTAAGCAGATTTTGTTGGTTACCCTACTGTTTAATGTAGGTATAATTGCAATTACGGTATTGCTGAGCGATTTGGGTAATTTTGTGCTTATCTTTTTGCAGATAGGCATTTGCATGACCTTTAATATGGTGCTTACATACGTGAAAGGCAGAAGGGTTACCAAATCTTACACCGTTTTGGATGTGTTTACGAAAGATACCTTAAAGGTGTCATAGTTTTTTCTTTATTTTTAATATTAGATTTTCTTTCTGTAGATATTGGCTAGCTTTGCGTGAAGTTAATAAAGATGAAGCTTTTGAAATGATCATGATTTTATGATTGTTACCAAGCAAAATTTAATTGGCCTCATCAATTTGAAAACAAATTATAGCAATGAAAATAGCCATTAATGGTTTTGGACGCATAGGTCGTATGTTTCTTCGTACTGCGTTGCAAAGGGATTTTGAGATCGTAGCAATTAACGACTTAACTACGTCTGCTACCTTGGCGCATTTGTTTAAATACGATTCGGTTCATGGTATTTATCAAGGTGATGTTAAAGCCGAGGGCGAATACTTGGTTGTTGATGGTAGGAAAATAAAAATACTAGCCAATGCCAATCCAGAAGCATTGCCTTGGGCAGAGTTAAATGTACATTTGGTAGTAGAGGCCACAGGTAAATTTGCCAATAAGGCTGGTGCAGATAAACACTTGCAGGCTGGTGCTAAACAAGTGCTAATCTCGGCCCCAGCGGCAGATAAGGAAATCACAATGGTGGTAATGGGCGTTAACGATGAAGACGTAGATTTTTCGTTGCCAATTTTATCTAACGCTTCGTGTACTACCAATAATGTAGCGCCTATGGTAAAAATTCTGGACGATAATTGGGGAATTGAAGATGGCTACATTACTACGGTACACTCTATGACCGGTGATCAAAACCTGCACGACTCCCCGCATCAGGATTTGCGTAGGGCTAGAGCAGCGTCTTCTTCTATCATACCAACCACAACCGGGGCGGCAAAAGCAATTACGCATATCTTTCCTCATTTAGATGGGAAATTAGGTGGTGCAGGTATTAGGGTGCCTGTATTAAACGGTTCATTAACGGATTTTACCTGCATCCTCAAAAAGAAAACTAGCATCGCTGAAATTAACCAAGCATTTAAAGCTGCTGCTACCGGGAGTCTAAGTGGAGTTGTACAATATACCGAAGATCCAATTGTTTCTGTTGATGTGATCAATAATCCTTACTCCTGTATATTCGACTCTCAATTAACCTCTATTGTTGGCGATTTGGTAAAAGTAGTGGGTTGGTACGATAATGAATCTGGTTATTCTAATCGTTTGGGTGATGTAGTGGAAAGGATGATGAACAGTTTACAAGTGATCAGGAGTTAGGGATCAGTGGTCAGGAGTAGGATGGATGAAAACTGGGCGGATAGGTAAATTGGGGATTCTGGAAGTTTGGAAGACGGAAAGTCAGAAAAGTCGGGAAAGTCAGAAAAGTCGGGAAAGTTGGAAAAGTGAGAAAGTTGGTGGTCCAAAGCGTGGAGGTTAGGCAAATTGCCGAATAACCAAATCCCCAAATAAACAAAATTCAAGAAATTAGCCTATATCAAATTAAAATAAAAACAAGTAACAGACTTTAGAGTTGTTCTCAATACTCAATACTCAATACTCAATACTCAATTCTCAATACTCAATACTCAAATCTATAACCATGATCAAATTTGTTCCTTTAGGAATTGTATTGCCATTAAGAAGCAAGATGCTTAGGGATGGTGCCGATATTGCAGCATGCGTTTTTCCTACAGATAATGCAGAAGGTATTTTTCATCTAGCTTATTATGTTAACCAAACCGAAATTGCTACGGTGGCTACTTTCTATCCTCAAAAATTAGCAGGCAGGGAAGCTTTTGGTTATCAGCTTCGCGGTATGGCTACCGATACACCTTTTTTTGGTAAAGGTTATGGTGCTGCTCTTATAAATTATGCAGTAGATTATATAAAAACGGCAAAAGCTGAGTATATTTGGTGCAATGCCCGTACCTCGGCCATAGATTTTTACAAGAAGCAAGGATTTGAAATTATTTCTGAAGAATTCGAAATTCCAGGCGTTGGGCCGCATTACATCATGATTTTAAACCTAATATAGAATATAGAAAACAATGAAGACAGTTGACCAGTTCGATTTTAAAGATAAGAAAGCTATCGTAAGGGTAGATTTTAACGTTCCTTTAGATGCCGATTTTAACATTACCGACGATAAACGGATGCGTGCTGCATTGCCAACCATAAAAAAAATCTTGAATGATGGTGGTTCAGTAATTTTAATGTCGCATTTGGGTAGGCCAAAAGATGGGCCAACAGACAAGTATTCGTTAAAACATATTGTAGCAGATTTGTCTAGAATGTTAAGTCTTACGGTAAAGTTTGCCGATGATTGTATTGGAGAAGATGCGGTACATAAAGCAGGTAATTTGTTTCCTGGCGATGTTTTATTGTTAGAAAACCTTCGTTTTTACAAAGAAGAAGAAAAAGGAGATGTGGGTTTTGCCGAAAAACTATCAAAATTAGCTGAGGTTTATGTGAATGATGCTTTTGGAGCTGCGCACAGGGCGCACGCTTCTACTACCACTATTGCACAGTTTTTTCCTAATGCCAAATACTTCGGTTATTTAATGGCAGAAGAGGTAAAAAATGCCGAAAAAATCATCAATAATGCCGAACAACCATTTACTGCCATTATGGGTGGCGCTAAAGTATCTGATAAGATTTTGTTGATCGAAAGTTTATTGGAGAAAGTAGATAACCTAATTATTGGTGGTGGCATGGCTTATACTTTTGCTAAAGCACAAGGAGGCGAAATAGGTACTTCTTTATTAGAGGCAGATAGAATGGCGCTTTGCTTGGAGCTGATAGAGAAAGCAAAAGCCAAAGGAGTAAACTTGGTGTTGCCTGTAGATACGGTAATTGCAGATAAGTTTGATAACAATGCAAGCAAAGATCAAGTAGATAGCGGTCATATCCCTGCAGATTGGATGGGCTTAGATATTGGTACTAAAACGGTAGAGTTATTTGGCAATATTATTAAAAACTCAAAAACTTTGCTTTGGAATGGTCCAATGGGTGTTTTCGAAATGGAGAACTTCCAACAAGGAACCAAAGCTGTTGCTGAGGCGGTAGTAGAGGCTACTAAAAACGGTGCTTTCTCATTAATTGGTGGTGGCGATTCGGCTGCGGCCATTGCTAAGTTTGGTTTAGAAGATGAGGTAAGCTATGTTTCTACTGGTGGTGGTGCCTTGCTAGAGTACATGGAGGGTAAAGAGTTGCCAGGTGTAGCTGCCATTCAGAAATAGAGGTGTTTTTGATTTGTAGCCACAGATGCACAGATGATAATGTTTGATGATATGCTGATGTGAAAATAGCTGTGCATCTGTGGCTAAATTAGATTTAATTTAAAGCGTAAAGCACTGTAAATAAGCGGTCCCGACTGAAAAGTCGGGGCCGCTTTGTTTTTTACCACCACCAAAAATGCCCTAGAGATATTAAAAAATGGGTTAAAGTGGTAAGAAGTGTGTGTTGAAAACTTTTTTGTGGTAAAAAGTGGTAAAAAGTGGTAGAAGTATTTAATTTTACACTACATAAAAAGTGTAGCTACTATAAATGAACCAACTCATCGGAGAATATGATTGCAAAATGGATGCGAAAGGGCGCTTGATGGTGCCTGTTTTGCTGAAGAAGCAATTGCTTGATGTAGAGCGAGATGGATTGGTTGTGAACAGGGGTTTTGAGAAGAATTTGGTCATCTATCCTAAAAAAGTTTGGGATGAAACGGTGGCCGAGTTAAGTAAGTTGAATATGTTCGAGAAGAGAAATCGTGAGTTTGTGAGAGCATTTCAGCGTGGAGCAATGCCTTTGTCGTTAGATGCTGCGGGTCGGGTGCTTTTGCCTAAATCTTTAATTGAATATGCTGGTATTGATGCCGAACTGGTTTTGGCTTGTCAGTTAGATAAGATTGAGGTTTGGGATAAGAAGGTTTACGATGGGCTTTTTGATGATGTTCCTGAAAACTTTGCTGCCTTGGCGGAAGAGGTAATGGGTGGCAAGAGCGTTCAAAACAAAGGGGGTGCTGATGGAGAGTAATTACCATGTGCCTGTTTTGCTGCAAGAATGTATCGATGGTTTAAATATCAAGCCAAACGGTGTGTATGTGGATGTGACGTTTGGTGGAGGTGGTCATTCTCGTGAGATTTTGAAGCATCTGGGTCCGGATGGAGTGCTGGTGGCTTTTGATCAAGATCCTGATGCGCAAAGAAATAAGATTGATGATCCGCGTTTTCGTTTCGTAGATCAAAATTTTGGTTACATGAAAAACCATTTGCGCTTGTTGGGTATCAAACAGGTGGATGGTATTTTGGCTGATTTGGGGGTTTCTTCGCATCAGTTCAATGAGCCAGAGCGAGGTTTTTCTACTCGCTTCGAGGCTGATTTGGATATGCGTATGGATCAACAACGTGACTTAACGGCTGCGGTAGTGTTGAATACCTATACCGAAGAAAATTTACATAAAATTTTTGGTTTGTATGGCGAGGTGCAAAATGCGAAATCTTTAGCTAGAACCATTGCTACGGCTCGTTTGGATGAGCCTATTCAAACTTTGTCTGGATTTAAAAATGTAATTGCGGCTCATATCCCTCGTGGAAAAGAGCATAAATATATGGCGCAGGTTTTTCAGGCTTTGCGTATCGAAGTGAATGCGGAAATAGAGGTGCTAGAGCGTTTCTTGGAGCAAAGTGCAGAGGTGTTGAAACCTGGTGGGCGTTTGGTAGTGATGTCTTATCACTCGTTAGAGGATAGGCCAGTGAAAAATTTCTTAGCCAAAGGAAAATTTAGGGGCGAAGTGGAGAAAGATTTTTTTGGTAACGATCAAAAACCTTTTAATGTAATCACTAGGAAAGCGATAGTGGCTAATGCGGAGGAATTGGCTCGTAACAGTAGGTCTCGCAGTGCGAAATTAAGAATTGGCGAACGTGTTTCATTGTCATCTTCATCGCTGTCTTCATTGCCGTTGACTTCAGTCAACGGAAAAGGAAAAAGAGGGGGGGAAGATGAATAGGTTTAGAGAGAAGTTAGAAGAAGAATTGGCAGAAGAAGATGAGCCAGTTTTAAAAGAAAAAGAAGAGCCGAAAAAGAAAGAGCCAGCAAAAGAGGGAAGTGCGACGGCTTTCTTTAGAAAATTATTTGTGGAGGGTGCCGTTTCTAAAGAAGCGGCAACAGACATGCTTCCGTATTTGGTTTTCTTGTGTGTGTTGGGGATGATTTATATCGCAAATAGCCACATGGCGGTAAAAAATATCAGAGATATTGACAGGATTAGTAAAGAAGTAAAAGAGCTGAGCTGGGAATACAAATCGCTTAAAGCAGATTTGATGTTTAAAAGCAAAATGACAGAGGTGGCTAAGAAGGTAGATACCTTGGGTTTAGAAGAGTTGGTAGAACCGCCTAAAAAAATTATAGTACAAGGTAAATAATGAATATCAGGGCAAACATATTGTTAAGGGTGTACTTGGCTTTTGGGCTAATTGTACTTTTTGCGCTTGCGGTTTTCGTTAAGTTGTGCGATGTGCAGTTTAGGCAGGGGCACAAGTGGGTGGCTATGGCCGATAGTTTGTCTATTAAAGAGTTTGAGGTAGAGGCAACTCGCGGTAATATTTATTCTGTAGATGGTAGTTTGTTGGCTACCTCGGTTCCGGAGTACGAATTGAGGATGGATCTTTTTGCTGGAGGCATCCAGGATGATAAGATTTTCAATTCAAAGGTAGATTCTTTAGCGATGAAGCTATCGAGTTTTTTTAAGGATAAAAGTGCTAAAGATTATTCTCGTTTGCTGCGTAAAGCAAGGCAAGATAGTGCTCGTTACCTACTAATTAAACGTAAGGTTTCTTATGGAGATTTGAAGGTGGTTAGAACCTTTCCTTTGTATAATATAGGTAAGCATTCTGGAGGTTTAATGGCTATCGCAAAAAATAAACGTATTCTTCCTTTTAAAGCTTTGGCTGCCAGAACTATCGGTTATAAAAACGAAAACGTGGCTAATGGTGTAGGTTTAGAGGGTGCTTATGGTAATTATATCAATGGCGAAACTGGTAGAAGACTGAAACAGCGCATTAGTGGTGGCGTTTGGATCCCCGTAAATAGCGATGCTGAAGTGGCGCCTAAAGACGGTGCCGATATCATCTCTACCATCGATATCAATATGCAAGATTTGGCACAAAGTGCGCTAGAAAAACAGCTGATTAAAAGCAATGCGCATCACGGAGCTGTAATTGTGATGGAGGTAGCAACGGGCGAAATTAGAGCTATCGCTAATTTTACTAAGGTTGAAGAAGGGATTTATAAAGAACAGTTCAATTATGCTATTGCGGGTAATCAAGATCCGGGTTCTACTTTCAAGCTAGCTTCATATATGGCTTTGTTAGAGGACGGAAAAATAGATACGAACACGCTAGTTAGAACAGGTTGGTACCAGATACCTGGGAAAAGAATTACCGATTCTCATCCTAAAGATGAAATGGTTACGGTAAAAAGAGCTTTCGAGGAATCGTCGAATGCAGCCATCGCCAAAATGATCAATGATAACTACGGTTCAAACCCCATGAAGTTTACAGACCATTTGTATAAATGGGGGCTAAACAAAAAAATGGGACTGCAAATTCCTGGTGAATCGCAACCAGTGGTTAAAAATATTGAGGCCAACAGAAGCTGGAATAAAAATATGACTTTGCCGCAAATGGCTTATGGTTATGAAATGCAGATGACGCCTTTGAATATGCTAACACTTTATAATGCTGTGGCTAATAATGGCAAAATGATAGCGCCAATTTTTGTGAAAGAGATTAGAAGATTGGGTAACCCAATTGAGCAGTTTAAGGCCAGGGTAATTAATGAGAAAATATGCTCTGATGAAACCTTGAGTAAAGTGAAAGCGATGTTAGAAGGGGTGGTAACTAACGGTAGTGGTAAACAAGTGGTATATAATCCATTGTATAAAATTGCTGGTAAGACTGGTACAGCACAAGTAGCTGATGCTAATTTGGGTTACAAAGCTAAAAAGCAGTACCAAGCTTCGTTTGTTGGGTATTTTCCGGCAGATAATCCTAAGTATTCGATGATTGTGGTAATTAACGACCCTAAAGGCGCTTATTATGGAGCGTTGGTTTCTGGTCCGGTATTTAGAGAAGTGGCAGATCGTATTTACGCCAGTGATGTAAATATGTACAATAAGGTAGAAGAGCATCTGGCTGGTAATACGGTAGCGCCAGAGGCTAAAGCTGGTCAAAGCCAAGCAACTAAAAAAGTGTATAACGCTTTTGGTATTAAAGCGCTCTATGCCGCTAAGTCAGATTATTTTAATTCGGTAGATACCAGCAATGGTATTGCTTACGAAGAAAGTACGCCAGTAAAAGGCGTAATGCCAAACGTAAATGGCATGGGCTTAAAAGATGCGATGTTCCTTTTGGGCAATGCAGGTTTAAAAGCTAGAGTTAAAGGTAGTGGAAAAGTGATTGCCCAGTCTATTCATCCTGGAAGCAGAATTGGAAAAGGCCTGGTGGTAGATATATTGTTGCAGTAAGAAAATTTAAAATGAGGAAATGACGAAATGAGAAAATGATGACGGAATATGCTCCAACATTTAAAACTTACTCATTTGCTCAATTAATCATTATTAGAAAATATGAATTTACAAGATTTACTTTACGGAGTTTCGATTAAAAGTTTAAAAGGCTTGCCTCAGGTAGAGGTAGCTGCATTGGCTTTTGATTCTCGTTTGGTAAATGCTGGAACTTTGTTTTTTGCCATTAGAGGCACCGCGGTAGATGGACACCAATTCATCGATCAAACTATAGCGGCTGGTGCAAGTGTAATTGTTTGCGAAGAGTTGCCTACTAATTTAAACGAGGCGGTAACTTACGTAAAGGTAGCAGATTCGGCTGAAGCTTTGGGTGTAATTGCTTGTAATTTCTATGGTAATCCATCGGCAGCTTTAAAGCTGGTTGGCATTACCAGCACCAATGGTAAAACTACCATTGCTACTTTGCTTTTCCAATTATTTAGCAGCTTGAATTATGGAGTAGGATTGATTTCTACAGTGCAAAATCAAATCAATCAAAGAATAGTACCAGCAACGCACACTACGCCAAATCCAATTGCTTTAAATGAGTTGTTGAGAGAAATGGTAGATGAGGGTTGCGAATATTGTTTTATGGAAGTGAGTTCTCATGCGGTATCTCAACATCGCATTGCGGGACTAACCTTTGCTGGCGGGGTGTTTTCGAACATCACTCACGATCATTTGGATTTTCATAAAACCTTCGATAATTACATCAAAGCTAAAAAAGGCTTTTTCGATATGTTGCCAAAATCGGCCTTTGCCTTAACCAATGCTGATGATAAAAATGGCATGGTAATGTTGCAAAATACCAAAGCTTACAAGAAAACTTACGCTTTGAAACAGATGGCTGATTTTAAAGCTAAAATCATCGAAAACAAATTCAGTGGCTTGCACCTAGAAGTAGACCATACCGATGTTTACTTTAAGATGGTAGGTTCTTTTAATGCTTACAATTTGCTGGCTGCTTATGGTGTTGCGGTATTGTTAGAGCAAGACCAGTTGAGTGTGTTGACTAAGCTGAGCGCTTTATCAGGTGCCGAAGGTAGGTTCGATTACATCGTTTCTAAATCTGGTATTGTTGGTATTGTAGATTATGCACATACACCAGATGCGGTTCAAAATGTGCTGAGCACCATCGCCAATATTAGAAAAGGGACTGAACAGGTAATTACCGTTATTGGTTGTGGTGGCGATAGGGACAAAACCAAGCGCCCAGTAATGGCACAGGTAGCTTGCGATTGGAGCGATAAAGTGATTTTAACTTCTGATAATCCTCGTACCGAAGATCCGCAGGCTATCATTAAGGATATGGAAGCAGGTGTATCGCCAACCAACCAACGCAAAGCGATCAGTATTTTAGATAGAAAAGAAGCGATTAAAACGGCTTGTCATATTGCCCAACCGGGCGATATCATTCTTATTGCAGGAAAAGGTCACGAAAAATATCAAGAGGTAAACGGTGTGAGACACCATTTTGACGATAAAGAAATTATTAACGAACAACTAAACCAAATCAACTAATGTTATATTTATTATTCGAATATCTACATAAACATTATGATTTTCCTGGATTAAGGTTGTTCCAATACCTTACTTTCAGATCGTCATTGTCTATCATCTTGTCGTTGATTATCACTACCGTTTACGGTCGTAGAATTATTGATTACCTACACTCGAAACAAGTTGGCGAAACGGTAAGAAATTTAGGTTTAGAAGGACAAATGCAAAAACAAGGTACCCCAACTATGGGTGGTATCATGATTTTGATGGGAATTTTAATTCCAACTTTGTTATTCGCTAACATTACCAATATCTATGTAATCTTAATGATTGTGACCACTTTGTGGATGGGCGCCATTGGTTTCTTAGATGATTATATCAAAGTTTTCAAAAAGAACAAAGAAGGTTTGGCGGGTAGGTTTAAAGTGGTTGGCCAAGTGGGTTTGGCAATTATTGTGGGGTGTACCATGTATTTTCATCCTAATATTGTAGTGCGCCAAACGGTTGATGAAACAGCGAAAGTGGATACAGCTAAAGTTCAAAGTGCTGCGCCGATGGTTTTGCGTAAAAAAGGCGAAACTTATTATTACACACAGGACGTAAAATCAACAAAAACTAACCTTCCGTTTTATAAAAACAATGAGTTTGATTACGCAAAAGTAGTTAAGTTTTTGGGCGAAGGTTATGAGAAATATGCGTTCATCGTGTTTTTAGCTTTTGTGATTGTGATTGTAACCGCAGTTTCAAATGGCGCTAATTTAACCGATGGTATAGATGGTTTGGCAACAGGAACATCCGCTATTATTGGTATTACGATGGGCATATTTGCTTACGTTTCGGGTAATACCGTTATGGCTGATTACCTGAATATAATGTACATTCCTAACAGTGGTGAGCTGATTATTTTTGCAGCTGCTTTTATTGGAGCTTGTATCGGTTTCTTGTGGTACAACTCGTACCCAGCACAAATTTTTATGGGCGATACAGGTAGTTTAACTATCGGGGGTATCATAGCGGTATTCGCCATCATGACTAGAAAAGAATTGTTAATTCCAATTATATGTGGGGTGTTTTTGGTAGAGGTTTTATCTGTGAGCTTGCAGGTAACTTATTTCAAATACACTAAAAAGCGTTTTGGCGAAGGTCGAAGAATTTTCTTGATGTCGCCATTGCACCATCATTACCAAAAGAAAGGGTATCACGAAGCAAAAATTGTAACCCGCTTCTGGATCATTGGGATTTTATTGGCAGTTATTGCATTTGTAACGCTGAAATTAAGATAGGAAAGAAGTTAAAAGTAGAAAGTCAAAAGTAAAAATATAGCGCAATCAAACACTAAAATGAACTAAGGTGTCTGAGGTGGTAAATAAGAAGAAAAATCGGTGAAATCATAAAATCAGTGAAATCACAAAAAAATAGAATGAACTCGAATAACAACATATCGCAAAGTAATCCTAAGCAAAACGCTGTTGGACAAGCTCGCATTGTTATTTTGGGTGCAGGCGAGAGCGGAGTAGGTGCGGCCAAATTGGCTCAAAAGCAGGGTTTCGATGTTTTCGTTTCAGATTTTGGTGGCATAGCGGATGTTTACAAAGCTGATCTACAAGAGATGAATATCCCTTTTGAGGAAAACCAACATACCGAAGCGTTGATTTTGAATGCTACAGAGGTGGTTAAAAGTCCAGGTATTCCTTCAAAAGCGCCTATCGTAAAAGCATTAGTAGAAAAAGGCGTTCCGGTAATCTCAGAGATTGAATTTGCAAAGCGTTACACCAATGCCAAAACGATTTGCATTACAGGCTCAAACGGCAAGTCTACTACGAGCATGCTTACGTATCATATCCTAAAAAATGCAGGATTAAATGTTGGTTTGGCTGGCAATATAGGGCACAGCTTTGCAGCACAAGTGGCAGATCAAGAATTCGATTGGTATGTTTTAGAAATATCAAGTTTTATGCTAGATGATATGTATGCGTTTAAAGCAGACATCGCTGTATTGCTCAACATCACACCAGATCATTTAGACAGATACGATTATAAAATGGCCAATTACGCGGCTTCGAAAATGCGTATTGTGCAAAATCAAACCTCAGCCGATGCTTTTATTTACTGTGCAGACGATGAAGAAACGAATAAAGTTTTAGCAACAGCAAATATAGCAGCGCAAGCTTATCCTTTTTCTATTATTAAAAAAGTAGAACTAGGGGCCTATTTAGAAGACAATAACATTTATATCAACACCAATTTAAACAACACATTAACCATGTCAATTTCGGATTTAGCCTTACAAGGTAAGCACAACATTTATAACTCAATGGCTTCTGGCATCGTAGCAAAGGTATTAGAGTTGCGCAACGAAACTATCCGCGAGAGCATGGGTGAGTTTAAAAACATAGACCATAGGTTAGAGTTTGTAGCAAAGATCAATGATGTTACTTACATCAACGATTCTAAAGCTACTAACGTGAACTCTACTTGGTACGCCTTAGAAAGTGTAAACAGCGATGTGGTGCTAATTATGGGTGGTGTTGATAAAGGCAATGACTATGAGATGCTGAAGGATTTGGTAAAAAGCAAAGTTAAAGCAATTATTTGTTTAGGTAAAGATAACAAACGTATACACGATGCTTTTGAAGATGATGTAGATGTAATTGTGAATACTTTTTCTGCAGAGGAAGCTGTACAGGTCGCTTACCATTTAGCTAAAAAGGGCAGTACGGTGTTGTTGTCTCCAGCTTGTGCAAGTTTCGATTTATTTAAAAACTATGAAGATCGTGGCAACCAATTTAAGGCAGCTGTGAAAGAACTATAAGAAGGAACAAAGAGTAAGGAATAAAGAACAAAGACTTCAAATAAGTCGAGAATTATAATCGGTGTAATCACAAAATCTGTGTAATCAATAAATTAAAAAAATGTTTAACATCAACGCACTTCTAGAACGTACCAAAGGCGATCGTTGGATTTGGATCATTATCGCATTGCTTTCGATGATTTCTATCATGGTAGTATATAGTGCCACTGGAGCTATTGCGTACAAAAAAGGCATTTCGGTAGAGAAGTACCTGTTGTTTAAACACGTGATATTCGTGATACTAGGCATTGTGATGATTTATATAGCACACTTGTTGGATTATAAATATTATGCTGGTATTTCAAAAATACTGATGATTATCACTATACCATTGCTGCTTTATACTTTGATTTTTGGAGCGAATTTGAATGAGGCATCTCGTTGGGTAAAAATTCCTGTAATTGGATTGACGTTTCAAACTTCAGATTTAGCTAAACTCTCTTTAATTACATTCTTGGCTAGAATGCTAACGAGAAAGCAAGAGAATATTAAGGATGTAAAGAATGCATTTTTACCAATAATGGGTTCGGTTGTTGTCGTGTTTGGCTTAATTGCTAAAGCCAATTTGTCAACAGGCTTAATGTTGTTTGGCGTAAGTATATTGCTTCTAATCGTAGGTAGGGTTAGTATTAAACAGATTTCTTGGGTGATGCTGGGAGGGGTAGTAATGATGTTCTTCTTAGTTTTAACGACTGAGAGGGCAGGTACTTGGAAGTCTAGGGTAGATACGTTTTTACATCCAGAGAAACAACACTCTGATAAAACATATCAGTCTGACCACGCAAAAATTGCATTGGCAACTGGAGGAGTGCTAGGCAAAGGACCTGGCAACAGTACGGAAAGAAACTTCTTGCCGCATCCATATTCCGATTTTATTTTCGCCATTATTATTGAGGAATATGGAACGGTAGGCGGTTTAGCAGTTATCATTTTATACCTGGTATTGCTTTACCGATGTGTCAGGATTGTTAATCGAAGTCCGAAGGCATTCGGTGCTTTACTGGCGGCGGGATTGAGTTTTAGTTTGACGATACAAGCTTTTGCAAATATGGCGGTAGCGGTAGGTTTAGGTCCGGTAACGGGGGTGCCTTTGCCATTGGTAAGTATGGGTGGTACTTCCATGATCTTTACCAGTATAGCCTTTGGTATTATTTTAAGCGTAAGCCGAGATGTAGAAGAAAATAGTGGTGTTAAAAAAGAAGAAAAGGTGGTGGTGGGAAGTATTCCTGCGATGGGATAAATGAAATGAGAAAATGAATAATTGATGAAATGAGAAAATGATTGAATAGCAATGGAGAATAATAAAATTGACTTCGTTACTGCTTTAAAAAATAGAACAAAACAATTTGTTTTACGCTCAATAAAGCTTTTTCAATCACTTCCAAAAACCGACGAAGCTCGAATTTTAGGTAAGCAATTTTTACGTTCGTCATCTTCAGTAGGTGCAAATTACAGAGCGGCATGTAGAGCAAGATCTAAAGCTGAGTTCTATGCTAAACTGAGTATTACAATTGAGGAAGCTGATGAAACGCAATTTTGGTTAGAAATTTTAGTTGAGTCAGGAATAGTAGTAAATGATATAAAAGATTTAATGAAAGAGGCTGGAGAGATTGTTGCCATTTTAACACGAGCTAGGAAAACTGCAAGCGATGGACGGTAATATTTACTCATTTTGTCATTCAATCATTTAAAATTAATTAATTAACATGAATAATTTCCCAAAAATTATCATATCTGGTGGTGGCACAGGCGGGCATATTTTCCCCGCCGTTGCTATCGCTAATGCCCTAAAAGCAATTTCGCCGCAATGCGAAATCTTGTTTGTTGGAGCTACAGGTCGCATGGAAATGGAGAAAGTTCCGGCGGCTGGATATCAAATTGTGGGACTAAATATAAGTGGCATTCAACGAGGTTCAATTTTTAAAAACCTTGGACTGCCTTTTAAGGTTATAGGTAGTGTGCGCAAAGCGATGAACTTAATTGCCGAATTTAAACCCGATGCAGTGGTTGGAGTTGGTGGTTATGCTTCTGGTCCGTTGCTATATGCGGCTTCCCTAAAAAATATACCTTACTTGATACAAGAACAAAACTCTTACGCAGGCATTACCAATAAGTTGTTGGGCAAAAAGGCGGCTAAGATTTGTGTAGCTTTTGATGGTATGGAAGCTTTTTTTCCTGCCGATAAGATTTTAAAAACTGGAAATCCGGTAAGAAAGAATATTGTTAGCATAGAGGGTAGAAGATATGCTGGTGCCGAGTTGCTAAAGCTCGATCCTTTGAAGAAAACCATTTTGGTTACTGGCGGAAGTTTAGGTGCTGGAACTTTAAATAAGGCCGTAGAAAAACACTTGGCAGAAATCATCGCACAAGATGTGCAAGTAATTTGGCAAACAGGAAAGTTCTACTACAAAGGAATTACAGAACGACTAGGTTTAGATCATCATCCAAACGTGAGAATTTTAGAGTTCTTAAACCAAATGGATTTGGCCTATGCTGCTTCTGATGTGATTATTTCTAGAGCTGGAGCTGGTACCATTGCAGAACTTTGCTTAATCAAAAAGCCAGTGATTTTAGTGCCTTCGCCAAATGTGGCAGAAGACCATCAAACCAAAAATGCTCTGGCTTTGGTAAAGGAGAATGCCGCTATCTTAATTGCAGATACAGCCGCAGAAGATATTTTGGTAAAACAAGCATTAGAACTGCTAAACGATAAAGAAAAATCAGCATTGCTGAGTGAGAATATAGGAAAGATGGCTTTTGCTAACGCCGATGAAGTAATAGCAAAAGAAGTGTTAAAGCTAATTAAGTAAAAAGTTAAAAGTAGAAAGTAAAAAGTTGTTGACGGAAACGTCAAACATTAGTTAGAAAACGGTAGATATAGGTAAGCGGAAAGTCTCAAATCTCAATACTCATATCTCAAATCTAAAATAAATGGAATTGTCAAACATTAAAAGAGTTTATTTTGTAGGCATAGGTGGCATAGGCATGAGTGCGCTTGCTCGCTATTTTGCAAAACGTGGCTGCGTAGTTTGTGGCTATGATAAAACTCGTACTGCTTTGACTGGTCAATTGGAGCAAGAAGGTATTCTGATTTCATTTTTGGATGAAGAAGAAACTATTCCTGTTGCTTTTAGAGAAAAATTTGATGATACGTTGGTGGTGTACACTCCAGCTATCCCTAAAAATTCGCAAATTCTTAATTTCTTCCAAAGCAAAGGTTTCGATTTAAAGAAACGTTCGCAGGTATTGGGCATCATTAGCGAGGGAATGTATTGTGTGGCGGTAGCTGGTACACACGGCAAAACTACTACTTCTTCTATGATTGCCCACATTTTAACCGATACAGGTTTTGGTTGTACGGCATTTTTGGGAGGTATCACTACAAATTACAACAGCAATGTGCTGTATGGTAAGAACAATGTGGTTGTGGTTGAGGCTGATGAATACGATCGTTCATTCTTGACCTTGCATCCAGATGTAGCGGTAATTACTTCTATGGATGCCGACCATTTAGATATTTACGGAGATGAGAGTCATTTGCACGAATCCTTTAATCTGTTTGCGGGCCAATTGAAAGAAAACGGCCGCTTATTTATTAAGGATGGATTGCCAATTGCAGGAATCACTTATAGTGCGACTGGAAATTCGGCCATCAATGCTAAAAACATAAGAGTAGAAGATGGATGCTTTGTTTTCGATTTCGAAGATGGTTATACGACCATCAAAGATTTGAAACTGGCAATGCCGGGCAAACACAACGTTGAGAATGCTACAGCGGCTATTGGCTCCGCTTTAAGTTTGGGCATTCATCCAAACAGTGTAAAAAAAGCAATTGCAAGTTTCAAGGGAGTAAAACGTAGGTTCGAAACCATTGTTAAAACCGAGCAACATATTTATATCGATGATTATGCGCATCACCCTGAAGAACTAAGAGCTTGTTTTGATGCCGTGAGGCAATTACATCCTGATAAGAAATTGACGGTTGTTTTTCAGCCGCATTTGTTTACGCGTACTCGCGATTTTGCAGATGAATTTGCCAAAGTGTTAAGCACAGCTGATGAAGTGATTTTGTTAGAGATCTATCCCGCTAGGGAGTTGCCGATTGAAGGGGTTACTTCTCAGATGTTGTTGGATAAAATCACAAATCAGCATAAACAAATTTGCGCTAAGGAAAGTGTAGTAGAATTGATAAAAATTAAAAATCCTGAACTAACTTTGACCGTTGGTGCAGGAGACATTGATACCCTAATTGAACCTTTAAAAAACACCTTAACCCATGCTTAAAAGAATAAACTGGAAGGCGATTTTTAAAGGCTTTGCCTGGATAACCTGCTTGGCGGGCGTAGTGGTATTGATGGGCTTTATCGATAATAAAAAACAATCGGTAAAATGTGCAAAAATTGAAATATTAATTCCAGGAGCGGATAATTTTATCGAAATAGAAGAAATAGATGCCATCTTAAAACAAAATCAGGGCGATTTAATTGGTAGAAATTTAGAAGGAATTAATCTGCACGAAATCGAGAAAAGTATCGCAGCAAATCCTTACATCGGTTTTGTAAAGGTTTATGCAGATATGAATGGAACTGTGTTTGTAGAAGTGAAACAACGCCAACCAGTATTGAGAATTTTAAATGCAGGCGGACAAGATTACTATGTAGATAGCGATGGATTGAAAATGCCGATTTCACCAAACTTTACAGCAAATGTATTGGTAGCTACCGGTAACATTTTGGAAGGTTTTAATGGTAGGGTAGATACTTTAATGACTTCTACAGCGAAAGACTTATACAGAACTGCTGTATTTATAAAGAAAGATACCTTATGGGATGCACAAATAGAACAGTTATACATTAACGATAAAGCAGATATAGAAATGGTGCCAAGGGTGGGCAACCAACGTATTATTTTAGGTAATGCGAAAAATATAGAAACTAAAATGAGCAATTTGTTGGCTTTCTATAAACAGGCAATGCCAAAAGTTGGGTGGAATGCTTATCGTTCTATTAATTTGAAATACACTAATCAAATTGTTTGCGAGAAAAGAGATTCGTTAGCAATTAAAAAGATAGAAAAACCTGTGCTGCCCGATTCTGTGTCTATGCAGCGTCAGGCTGTTGACCAACAAGTTCAGTCTGCCATACAAGACGAAATTAGAAAGGCAACACAGGCGGCCGCCGATGAAACAAATAAGACAGAAAAAAAGGAGAAAACATCAGCGCCTGCTAAAACAGAGAATACAACAGATAAAAATAAAGCTTCTAAAAATAAAGAGGGTGTAAAGGAAACAGTAAAGAAAGAAAAAGAGAAAGAGACAAAAACAAGAGAACAAAAAACGGAAATGCTCTCGCAGAAGCAAACAGCTACTAAAGAAAAAAGAAATTAGTTTATCGTTTATCGTTCTTTGTTTACAGAGCAACAAATAACGAGCAACGAAAAACCAAAATACAAACAACGAAAAAAAATACTCAACAATAAATAATAATGGTTATGGGCAAAGAAAAAACTACCATTCAATCTCCAATCGTAGTAGGACTAGATATTGGTACCACCAAGATCTGCGTAATCGTGGGACGCAGAACAAATCATGGTAAAATAGAAGTGCTAGGTATTGGAAAGGCCGAATCTGCAGGTGTTACCCGCGGTGTGGTTTCTAATATTCAAAAAACAGTGCAGGGCATTAATGCAGCGGTAGAAGTTGCTAGCTCACAATCAAACGTAGAGATACGTGTAGTAAATGTGGGCATTGCAGGTCAGCACATTAAAAGCTTGCAACATCGTGGAATTTTAACTCGTAGGGAGTTAAATAACGAAATCAGCAAAAAAGATATCGATAAATTAATTGACGATATGTTTAAGTTGGTAATGCCTCCAGGCGAAGAAATTATCCATGTATTGCCGCAAGAATTTACAATTGATAACGAACCGGGTATCAAAGATCCAGTAGGTATGGCAGGCGTGCGTTTAGAAGCTAACTTCCACATCATCTCTGGTCAGGTAACTGCGGTTAAAAACATCATGCGTTGCGTAACCAATGCAGGCTTGCAAACCCAAGAATTAATTCTAGAGCCATTGGCTTCTTCTGAATCGGTGTTGAGCGAGGAAGAAAAGGAAGCCGGCGTATGCTTAGTTGATATTGGTGGTGGTACAACCGATGTGGCTATTTTCCACGAAGGTATCATCCGTCACACAGCGGTTATTCCATTTGGTGGTAACAGTGTAACCGAAGACATTAGAGAAGGATGTTCGGTAATGCGTAACCAAGCAGAATTGCTAAAAACCCGATTTGGTTCTGCCCTAGCCGAAGAGAACAAAGAGAACGAAATTATCTGCGTTCCTGGATTGCGTGGTCGCGAGCCAAAAGAAATTTCTGTGAAGAACCTTGCCTACATCATCCAGGCCCGTATGGAAGAGATTGTAGAGCACGTTTACTACGAAATTAAATCATCGGGTTACGAAAAACGTTTAATTGGTGGTGTGGTAATTACTGGTGGTGGTGCTTTGTTGAAACACTTGAACCAAATGGTAGAGTACGTAACAGGTTTAGATTGCCGTGTGGGATATCCAAACGAGCACTTGTCTAAATACGAAGAAATGCCTAAAAATATCTACGACGATTTGAAGAGCCCAATGTATGCCACCTCTGTAGGTTTGTTAATTAAGGGTATTCAAAAAGCTGAGGATTTGTTAGAAGAAATGAAACAGCCTGGCGTGTTTGTAGAGAAACCAAAAGAAGTTAAAGAAAAAGCTAAAAGAAGCGGTTTGTTCGATAAATTATTAGGAAAAGCTACAGAATTTATCAAAGATGATATGAATGTGAGCGACGAAGATTACATCAAGCCGTAATATTTTTCCACAATTCGGGAATTTTCCACATTCTTAACACTTGTGGAAAACGACTGTTAAAAAAGTGTTAATATTACAAAAGGAATGAACAGCAAAAATTAGAAATTTAAACTACTGATTCATAACAATATGAAGTTCGAAATGTTAAAAGATAAATCTTCAATTATCAAAGTTATTGGTGTTGGAGGTGGTGGAGGTAACGCGGTAAACCACATGTACCGTCAAGGAATTACTGGTGTAGACTTTATAATTTGTAATACTGATGCGCAGGCATTGGAGTTTAGCCCTATTCCAAATAAAGTACAGTTGGGTGCAAGCTTAACCGAAGGAATGGGTGCTGGTTCTATCCCAGAAGTTGGTAAAAATTCTGCTATAGAAAATATAGAGGACATCAAAACCATGCTTGGCCCGCAAACCAAAATGCTTTTCATTACGGCTGGTATGGGTGGTGGTACTGGTACTGGTGCCAGTCCAATTATTGCCAAGGCAGCTAAAGAACTTGATATATTAACGGTAGCTATCATTACTACGCCTTTCTCTTTCGAAGGAAAAAGACGTAAGATGCAGGCCGACGATGGTTTAGAAGAATTAAAGAAATACGTAGATTCTTACTTGGTAATTTCTAACGATAGACTACGTGAGATTTTCGGTAACCTTACCTTAGGTTCTGCATTTGCACAAGCAGATGATATTTTAACTACAGCAGCTAAAGGTATCGCAGAAATCATTACTGTTCCGGGTTATATCAACGTGGATTTTAAGGATGTGCGTACCGTAATGAAGGAAAGTGGTGTTTGTATCATGGGTAGCTATGCTGCCGATGGCGATAACCGAGCTTTGACAGCAGTAGAAGGTGCGTTAGCTTCTCCATTATTGAAAGATAATGAGATCGAGGGCGCAAGATATATCCTTTTAAACATCAGTTCTGGGGTAAAAGAGGTAACCATGGACGAGGTCTCAATCATTACAGACTATATCCAAGATAAAGCAGGTTTAAGTGCCGATTTAATCTGGGGTAACTGTATTGATGAGAATTTGGGAGATAAAATATCTGTGACTATCATTGCTACTGGTTTTCAAACTACGGAGCAAAGGGAGAAAGACAAACAAAACGTTAAAAAAATCTCTTTGTTAACACCAGAGGAAGCACCTTTGGTAAGACCTGTAGAGCCTGTTAACTCGTTCATTACACCAAAAGAAGCTCCAGTAAGTAACGAGCCAGTTTTAAAAGTACAAACTGAGGAAGCTAAACAACCAGATCTTTTTGGAGATTTGTTTAACATCGCAAAACCTGCTCCAGTAGCAGCTGCGCCTGCACCAGCTCCGGAAGAAAATGGTGTAGTTTTTCATCAGTTAGTGGAAGAAGAGGTGCCGCAAGAAGAGCCTAAACAAGTAGAAGAGCCTGCTTTTCAGTTCGAAGTAAAAGTGGCAGAAACTGAGTTTGTTTTCGAAACACCTGTAGCAACTATTCAAGAAGAAATTATTGAAGAAAGACCTGTTGCCGCTGCTCCAGTACAAGAAGAGTTTGGTGCAGACCAAGATAAAACAGACGAATCGATAGAAGAACAGCTTAGAAAATCTAAAGAGAGAATCTTAAGATTAAAAGACTTAAGCATGAAATTAAGAACTACTAATGGTTTGCAAGAGTTGGAAAATGTACCTGCATATCAGCGTAAGCAAATGCAGTTGCAACAAATCCAACACTCATCAGAGTCGCAAGTTTCTAGGTTTACCTTAACTAACGACGAAGATGGCGAAACAGGAATTAGACCAAATAACTCATTTTTGCACGATAATGTGGATTAATGAGATGCGTTAAATAATGTTAAAAGCCTTGGTAATTTATGTTACCGAGGCTTTTTCGTGTCTAACGTCAGGTTTTAAGGGTTGCCAAATCGTGATTTTAACCGTAAATTTGCGCTCAATTTAAACAGTACAATAACATTTTACAAATAAATATAACACATTGGATATTTTTGATAAAGTAGCAAAACGCATGGGGCCCCTTGGTCAACACCAAAAATGGTCGCATGGGTATTTTTCTTTTCCAAAATTAGAGGGAGAGATTGCACCACACATGAAATTTAACGGCAAAGAACTTTTGGTATGGAGCTTAAACAATTACTTAGGTTTAGCTAATCATCCGGAAGTAAGAAAAGCAGATGAGCAGGGTGCTGCAGATTTTGGTATGGCTTACCCAATGGGCGCCCGTATGATGTCGGGAAACTCTAAGTACCACGAGCAACTAGAGCAAGATTTGGCAAGCTTTGTCGGTAAAGAAGATGCGTTTCTCTTAAACTTTGGTTACCAAGGGATGGTATCTATTATCGATGCTTTATTAGACAGAAACGATGTAGTAGTTTACGACGGCGAATCGCATGCGTGTATTTTAGATGGACTACGTTTACACATGGGCAAGCGTTTTGTGTACAAACACAACAACGTAGAAGATGCCCGCAAACAGTTACAAAGAGCTACTAAATTAGTTGAGCAAACTGGTGGTGGTATCCTGTTAATTACCGAAGGTGTTTTTGGCATGTCTGGTGCGCAAGGTAAATTAAAGGAATTAATTGAGCTTAAAAAAGAATTCAATTTCCGTTTGTTGATAGATGATGCGCATGGTTTTGGTACCATGGGTGCTACTGGTGCTGGTACACACGAGGCACAAGATAGCATTGAAGGTGTAGATGTATACTTTGCTACTTTCGCAAAATCGATGGCAGGCATTGGAGCATTTGTTGCTTCTACTAAACAATTAACTGATTATTTTAGGTATAACATGCGTTCTCAGACTTTTGCAAAGGCTTTGCCTATGCCAATGGTAATAGGTTTAATGAAACGCTTAGAGCTGCTTAAAAATAGCCCAGAGTTAAGAGAAAAACTTTGGACCATTGCTACAGCGCTACAAAGCGGACTAAGAGAGCGTGGTTTTGACATTGGTATAACCGATACCGTGGTTACGCCAGTATTTTTTAAAGGAGATTTGGCAGAAGCTACCGCACTTACACACGATCTAAGGCAAAACTATGGTGTTTTCTGCTCTATTGTAATGTATCCAGTTATTCCCAAAGGGATGATAGAATTGCGCTTAATTCCAACTGCAGTACATACGTTAGCCGATGTTGAACTTACCTTAAATGCATTTAGCGAAGTTGCAGATAAATTAAAAACTGGCTATTACCAGCAAAACCTATTTCCAACTGGCGAATAAATATGCTGTTTTTTCATAAAAAGGCTCCGATTATATCGGGGCCTTTTCTGTTATCTTTTGATATTCAGTTGTTTTGCTGTTTATAAGTAGCACTTTTGTGGAAAAAAAACGCATAAAACCGAATTATTTATTTTGACAAAAATTTTTTTATTAAAATAAACCTCTTACTTTAGTAAGTGAGTATTAATCAAAACCTTAAAAACTAATAGGAGTATTTTTAAAATGAAAAAATTTGCTGAAGTAAAAGCACTAGTAGCAGCTTTAGAAGCTGATGTGGACAAGTTCTATTCTAAATCTAACAGCGCAGCTGGAACACGTGTACGTAAAGGAATGCAAGATTTAAAAAATCTGGCACAAAGTATTCGTTTAGAAGTGCAAGAAACTAAAAACAAAGCTTAATTGCTAGCATTGTAAAAAACAAAAAAAAAGCACCTCTGACCAAGGTGCTTTTTTTGTGATGCTACAATCGTATAAATCTGTGGTCATCTGGATAAGTGCCTTCCTCAAATTTTACCAGTTTTTGTTTTTCAAAAACGAAGAACTTGTACGCTTCAGTGATGTGGTTATAAGTTCTGTAAATTACTGCCGAACTATTTTGGTCACCGTAAACCTGTACCGCTGATTTGTTGAAGCGCTTAAATTCTTGCTCTTCCATTCCGAGTGAAAACTTGGGTTCGTAGTATTGCACTACGTTGCAGCTCATTGTACCTAGTACAATAAGGACTAATAATAATTTTTTCATCTGTGTGTTTTAAGTGTGTACCTAAATATAAGCAATTAATAGGCCTACCAATTACATTTTAATGATATTGCTTGTAACACTTTTATGATTGATTATTTATATAATTTGGAAGCAAACTGATAATATTGGGTCGTCATTTCGAACGCAGAGAGAAATCTGTTATTAATAAATAATCGAATTGCTAGATTTCTCTTCGTTCCTCATCGAAATGACGATAGTTCAAAAAAAGACAGCCCCGATTGAATTCCAATCAGGGCTTTTGTACATTCTTTAAAAGAAAGACTATGCTAAATTTTTCAGTTGCTCTGCAATTGCGGTATCAAGGTTTGTACTTGCTTTAACTAAAGGTAAACGAACATCGTCACCACAAATTCCCAACTGTTTTAAAGCTGCTTTTACACCTACTGGATTACCCTCTGCGAAACATAACCTCGTAAATTCTAGTAAGCTTAAATGTGCTGGAGTAGCTTTAGCAAATTCTCCAGCTAAGCACAATCTAATCATGTCAGAAAACTGTCTTGGTAACGCATTTCCGATTACAGAAATAACGCCAACCGCACCAATAGCCATCATCGGCAAAGCAACAGGGTCATCGCCAGAAATCAACATGAAATCTGCAGGTTTATCTCTCATAATTTGGTTAAACTGATCGAAAGAACCAGCAGCATCTTTAATGCCAATCAAATTCTTGAAATCGTGAGCTAACCGACACGTAGTTTCAGGTGTCATATTGGAACCTGTTCTGCCTGGTACGTTATAAAGTAAAATAGGCAATGCACTAGTTTCACTTAAATATTTGTAGTGCTGATAGATACCTTCTTGGTTTGGTTTGTTGTAATAAGGGCTAACAGAAAGGATAGCACTGTAGCCATTACTTTCGAAAGTCTTAATTTCTTCAGCTACGCTTAACGTATCATTGCCTCCAATACCTGCCACTAAAGGCAAGCGACCGTTGTTAATTTCAGCGGTAAATTCCCACACCTTCTTCTTCTCGTCCTTGCTTAATGTGGCAGTTTCGCCAGTTGTACCTAAAGATACGAGGTATTCTATACCTCCATTAACCAAGTGATTGATCAGGCGTTCTAAACCCTGATAATCTACCGAGCCATCGGTGTTGAAAGGTGTGACCAATGCTACACCTGTTCCGTGAAATTTGTTCATTTTTTTATATTAATTATTGAATTATTGAATGATAGAATTTTGAATGGATTAGCGACATTGCTAATTATTCAATCATTTAATAATTTACTCATTCAGTCATTTCTTTTTTAATCATTTTCGTCAACTCCTCTTCGCTAATTAATTTAATATTCAGCTTGGTGGCTTTTTCTAATTTTGATGGACCCATATTATCGCCAGCAACTAAATAGTCTAGTTTGGCTGAGATGCCACTTAAAATTTTGCCACCGTTTTCCTCAATCAAATTCTTTAACTCGTCTCTACTAAATTTTTCGAAAACGCCCGAAATTACGAATGTTTTTCCATTTAATTTATCGCTTTGAGCCTTATTTGGTGTTTCTTTTATTTCAAAGCACAAACCTGCATCTTTCAATTCGTTTATTTGCAAAATGTTGCTGTTTTGTGCGAAGTATTCGTTAATGCTTTCGGCAATACGCACACCAATTTCGTCGATAGCGGTTAAATCTTCTAAAGAAGCGGCTGCCAGATTATCAATAGTTTTAACTCCTTTAACAAGTTTCTTGGCAACAGTTTCGCCAACGTATCTAATGCCTAAGCCAAACAGTAAAATGCTTTTTCGAAAGGCATTTCTTTAGATTTTTCGATGCCAGCCAACATGTTATCAATAGACTTTTGACCGAAACGTTCAATAGCTTTCAATTCATCTGCTTTTTCGTGAAGCTTGTACAAATCGCTGATGTGCCGAACCAAGCCACGTTTGTAAAAAGTTTCTATAGTTTCATCGCCTAAACCATCAATATTCATCGCTTTGCGGCCTATAAAGTGCTGAATTTTTCCAACAATTTGTGGGCCACAACCCTCATCATTAGTGCAATAGTAAGCAGCTTCGCCTTCTTTACGAATCAAGGGCGTACCGCATTCAGGGCAATTTTCAATAAAGTGAATGGCCTTGGTGTCAGGTTTTCTCAGCTCTAAATTTACCTTAATGATTTTCGGAATGATTTCGCCGCCCTTTTCTACCCAAACGGTGTCGCCTTCATGTAAATCTAAACGGGTAATTTCGTCTGCATTGTGCAGGGTTGCCCGTTTTACGGTCGTTCTGGCTAAAACTACAGGCTTTAAATTGGCAACTGGCGTAACTGCGCCAGTACGCCCAACTTGATAAGATACTTTCTCTAAAACGGTTTGTACCTCTGCAGCTTTGTATTTGTAAGAAATGGCCCATCGGGGCGATTTAGCTGTAAAACCCAATTCCTGTTGCTGCGCATAACTATTTACTTTAATTACTATGCCATCAATATCGTAGCTTAGCTTAAAACGTTCGGTGTCCCAATAATGGATAAAATCTAAAACCTCATCTATATGTCTAGCTAGCTTGGTATGCTCACAAACATGAAACCCCCAGCTTTTTACTGCTTCTAAACTATCCCAGTGCGTTTTGAAGAACTGTTTTTCTGTATATAAACCGTACAAGAAACAATCTAACGGGCGTTTTTTTACTTCTTTTGAGTCTTGCATTTTCACGGTTCCGGCAGCAAAATTTCGCGGATTGGCGTAAGGTACTTCTCCAAGTTCCTCACGTTCTTTATTTAAACGTTCAAAAGCTGCTCGGTGCATAAAAACTTCGCCTCTTATTTCAAAAGTCTCTGGTACGTCAGTGGCTTTTACTTTATGCGGAATAGAATGAATGGTTTTGATGTTGGCTGTTACCTCATCGCCTTGCGTACCATCTCCACGAGTTACGGCACGAGTAATGATGCCATTTTCGTAAGTGATGCTCATCGATAAACCATCGAATTTCAATTCACAAACGTATTCGAAATTGTCGCCAATAGCTTTGCGAACACGCTCATCAAAATCTCTCAGGTCTTGCTCGTTGTAAGTATTACCTAGTGACAGCATGGGCCATTTATGTCTTACCGTATTAAAGGTTTTGGTGATATCGCCACCTACTTTTTGGGTAGGAGAATTGGGATCGGCAAATTCTGGATTTTCCTTCTCCAGTTGAGCCAATTCTTCCAATTTCTTGTCGAATTCGTAATCGGCAACGGTTGGCATAGCCAAAACATAATAGTTATAAGTGTGCTGGTTAAGCTCGGCTACCAGCGCATCCATTTGTTCTTTTATCGAAAATAGAGACATGATACGAAGATAAGGAGTTGGCGGATTGTTTGATGGTTAAATTGAGAAATTATTGCGATTTAGAAAAGCAGTGCTATTGCTACTATAAAAATGTGAGCCCCGTTATTCGCTACAAGGTTTAGTCCATTTGTCTTCGGCAAGCTCAAACTTCACGAACTAAACGCTTTTCGCTGCTACCGGGTTTAAATTGGTTGTGGCGGTGCTGCTATTAGCTTTGACAAACCTTTAGCAAACGGAATAAAGGTTTGTCAAGGTTCATAGTAGTACAAACCTTTGTTTTCTGCTGGTTTTTGCAAGTTGGGCATAAGCTTTTACAAGCCTTTGGCAAACGGGATATAGGTTTGTCAAAGTTCATGGTAGCACAGACCTTTGTTGATTAAACCCGATAAAAGTGTAAATACTTTTTGGAGCGTCATTTCGAACGTAGAGAGAAATCTGTTACATAGAAGCAATTTACTGCTTTCTGCGTTGGAAATGATGGCAGCAGAACACAAAAAGATTGTAACGATTAGCGGGACTTTCGGAAGCGAAAAATTACTGCCCTAGCTTTTCTAATCAGTCAGCTTGTTGTAAACCAAAAACTTAACGACAATTGTTAAAAACTTCTGTCGTAAAAATGGGCTTCAAGTCTTATATTTACGCATCCCATAAACTTTTTTTAGCACATGAGTGAAGAACTGGACGATTTAAACGAAACCAATTTACCCGAAGACCAAGATAGCGAAAGCCGTGTTGAAGAGCAAAAACACACGGTTATTCCAATTAATGGCTTATACGAAAACTGGTTTTTAGATTATGCTTCGTATGTAATTCTAGATAGGGCCGTACCGCACATTAACGATGGTTTTAAACCCGTACAGCGCCGTATTATGCACTCGTTAAAGGAGATGGACGATGGCCGTTTTAACAAAGCTGCCAACGTGATTGGAAATACGATGAAGTACCACCCGCATGGGGATGCCTCTATTGGGGATGCGATGGTACAAATTGGCCAAAAAGATTTATTGATTGACTGTCAGGGTAACTGGGGCGACCCGATTACCGGCGACAGTGCCGCTGCACCACGTTACATCGAAGCTCGCCTGTCGAAGTTTGCGAACGATGTGGTTTTTAATGCAGATACTACCATTTGGTCGTTAAGTTACGATGGGCGTAATAACGAGCCGGTAACTTTGCCAGTGAAGTTTCCGTTATTGTTGGCGCAGGGAGCAGAAGGTATTGCCGTAGGTTTGGCCACCAAGATTATGCCACATAACTTTAACGAGTTGTTGGATGCTTCTATTGAAGTTTTGAGAGGCGTGCGTCCAAACATTCTGCCCGACTTTTTTACGGGAGGTATGGCCGATTTTTCGAACTATAACGAAGGTCAGCGTGGTGGTAAAATTAGGGTGCGTGCTAAAATTACCGAAAGGGATAAAAAGACCCTGGTGATTACCGAAATTCCATACAGTACCACCACAGGTTCTTTGATTGATAGTGTGTTGTCTGCCAATGATAAAGGCAAAATCAAAATCAAGAAGATTGAAGATAACACCGCTGCAAATGTAGAAATTGTGGTGCATTTGGCACCAGGTATTTCTCCTGACGTAACCATAGATGCGCTATATGCTTTCACCAATTGTGAGGTTTCTATATCACCAAATACTTGTGTAATTAAGGATGATAAACCTCATTTTTTAAGCGTAAACGATATTTTAGAGCAAAATACAAAGTTTACCAAAGCTTTATTAAAGCAAGAACTGGAAATTCGTTTGCATGAGTTGCAAGAACGTGTGTTCTTTAGTTCGCTACTGAAAATTTTCATCCAAGAAGGGATGTACAAGAACCCAGAATACGAAAATTCTGGTGATTTTGATACGGTTGTGCAAGTGTTACATCGTTTGTTTGATCCGTTCAAAGCTTCTTTATATCGCGAAATACAGCCGGAAGATTTCAAAAAGCTAATCGACAAGCCGATGAGTAGCATCACTCGTTTTGATGTGAAAAAGGCAGATGAGATGATGAAAGCTTTGGAAGATGAGATGAAAACCGTAAGAGGTCATCTGCGCCATTTAACGGATTACACGATTGCTTGGTTCGAAAAAATTAAAGCTAAGTACGGTAAAGGGCGTGAGCGTAAAACTGAGATTAGGTTATTTGATAGGGTAGAAGCGGCTAAAGTGGCGCTGGCCAACGTGAAACTGTACATGAACCGTGAGGATGGTTTTATTGGTACTGGTTTAAAAAAGGATGAGTTTGTAGGTGACTGTTCAGATATTGATGAGATCATCGTTTTCCGTGAGGATGGACGTTTTATTGTAACCAAAGTGGCCGATAAAACTTTCGTAGGTAAGCATATTATCCATGCTCAAGTTTTTAAGAAAGGCGATGAGCGTACGGTGTACAACATGATTTACAAAGACGGTGGTAGCGGAATTAGCTATATCAAACGTTTTTCTGTTTTAGGGGTAACCCGCGATAAAGAGTACGATTTGACTAAAGGCACCAAAGGCTCCAAAGTGTTATACTTTACAGCTAATCCAAACGGCGAGGCCGAGGTAGTTTCGGTACAACTGAAACCTCATTCGAAGCTGAAAAAACTGGTTATCGACATAGATTTTGCCAATGTGGCTATCAAAGGCCGCAGTTCTATGGGTAATATTGTAGTGAAATTTCCAATTAAAAAAGTGCTGTTAAAAACCAAAGGGATTTCTACTTTGGCGGGCATTAAAATTTGGTACGATGATATCTTAAAACGTTTAAATGTTGACGGTAGAGGCAAGTATTTAGGCGAGTTTGATGGCGATGATAAGATTTTGCAAGTATACGAGAATGGAACTTACGAACTGAGTACCTTCGAGCTGAGCAACCACTTTGATCCGGGTATTGTTTTAATGCAGAAGTACAACCCAGAGCATGTGTATGGTGTGGTGCATTACGATGGCAAAGCTAAAAATTATTTCGTAAAACGATTTGTATTTGAAGTGCAGCCCGTGGGGAAAGTAGTGAGTTTCATTAGTGAAGAAAACGGCTCTAAAATGGTTTTCATTACAGGTAAAACCGATGCCAAGCTAACCGTTGATGTAGAAAAAGGTAAAACTAAAACTCCTGAAACTTTAGAGCTAGAACTGGCGAGCTTAATTGATGTAAAGGGTTGGAAAGCTAATGGAAACCGATTGACACCACATACGGTAAAAAAAGTTGCTTTGGTTGATGCTGAGCTAGAAATTGGTTTAACGGAGCTGGAGGAGTCGCATTTTGAAGTAACCGAAGTGCACAGTGACCCCGCAACAAATGGAGAAGAAGATGATAGCGACGTTGAAGCGGTTAATGAAATTCATGTTAACGAAGTAACTCCAGAGGCCAATGAAGAAAGCCCTACTTTTGAAGCTTCTGAGGAGCCTAAGAAACCGAAACCTAGTTTTAAATCTGCTGCTAAACCTTTAGTGGTAGAAGAACCGAAGAAGGAAGAGGTTAAAACGGAAGCCGAAAGTGAAAAACCAGCTGAGCCTATTGTGCAGAAAAAGAAAATATCATTCGAGATTACTAATCCGGGAGATATTAAGATAGATGATAAAGGGCAGGGGTCGTTGTTTTAAAACTCAGTCTTTCATTGCCTCTCGCTTTGCATTGATATGTTTTCTACTAAGACTTACGAAGTTTTTAAAACTTCGTAAGTCTCCAATCGCCATATTTTTATATCTTTGCCCAACTCAAAGGGGTGCTTGTTAAATACCCAATATTTTTAGCAGGCTGAGATTATACCCATTTTGGAGGCATAAGCTTAAAAGCTTAGGGAGTAAGGTTTTTACCTCACGCCTTAACTTTAAACCTTATACCTTTCAAAAGCACCTGATGCGGATAATACCGACGTAGGGATTTATTTAGAGGTTTAAGCCAATTACTGTTTCGCCCTGAAAGCAGTTTTCAATGATTTTATTTTGAATTTACGGCATGCTAAGGCTCAACGCCCAACGCTATCCGCTAAACTATTAATCGCCTTTTGGCAAAATATTGAGAATGGAAATTCAGGAATATCTTCGCTTGTTTGTGGAGCAGGTTAGGGCAACATCTATTTTAGAGTGGTTGGCCGTAGGTTTTGGCATTACCGAAGTATTATTAGCCAAGCGCAACCATATTGGTTTGTACCCAATGGGTATCATAGCTATATTGTTATCGCTTTATTTAAAGCTCAACGCTAAATTATATGCCGAAAGCTTATTGAGTATGTACTACTTGGTCATGAGTATTTATGGCTGGGTAATTTGGTCAAAGCGGAAAGCAAACAAACAGGCTGCTTTGCCAGTAAGTTGGACTACCAAAAAAGAACTGCAAATTGCCTTTGCCATCGCCATTGGCGGATACTTTATCTTATACTTTGCTTTAATCAACTTTACAGATTCTGATGTACCTATTTTAGATGCTTTTGTCTCGTCTGTGGCTTGGGCCGGGATGTGGCTTTTAGCCCGTCGTAAAATAGAAAACTGGATCTTTCTAAACGTTTCAAATATTGTTGCCATCCCACTCATGTGGCATAAAAACTTTGTGATGTTTGCTTTGCTCACGCTATTTTTATTTATCGTAGCTATTTTTGGCTATTTCGACTGGAAGAAAATCTATAAAAAACAATTATTAAGTAAAAAGTAAAAAGTAAAAAGTAAAAAGTCTAGTGCTTATTGCACAAATCTCAATACTCATATCTGAAATGGAACAACTTACACCAACTTGGCAAGAAGCCATTTTGAAATTAGCACCTCAATCTGAAGCTTTAGGAGAACTACATCCAGATGTTTTGGAAATTGCCTATGAGCAAGAGTGGTTTAAACTTTATGTACCTATAGCTTACGGTGGGCCAGGTAAAAAACTGCCAGAAATTTTAAGATTGGAAGAAGATTTGGCCTACGTAGATGGTAGCACAGCGTGGACGGTTACCCTTTGTAGTGGCGCTGGTTGGTTTGCTGGCTTCTTAGATGAGGAACTGGCTAAAGAGGTTTTTGCAGATAGAAAGGTTTGTTTCGCTGGCAGTGGTGCTGTTGGCGGTACGGCTCAAAAAACAGTAAATGGTTACCGCATAAACGGACATTGGAAATATGCCAGCGGTGCTTTACATGCTACTATTTTTACTGCAAATTGCGTGTTGCAAGATGAAAGTGGAGAGTATGTTTTGGATGAACACGGAAATCAGGTTGTTAAATCTTTTATCTTAAAAAGAGATGAAGTAGCAATACAATCTGGTTGGTCTTATTTTGGCTTGGTAGCTACAGGCAGCCATGCTTTTGATGTACATAATGTTGAAGTTCCTGCTAATCGTTCTTTTAAAATTAATGAACCAAAAGTTGCTGATGAAGGTTTTGATTATCCTTTTTTACAATTGGCAGAAACTACTTTGGCTGTTAACAGTTTGGGTATGGCTCGTCGATTTTTAGACTTAGTTAACGATAGCTTCTTTAATCGTTCGGGCTTTAAAAGATACACGCCAGCACAAGTTTCGTTTTTTGAGGACGAATTGATGAAATGTAAGCATACCTTAAGTACTATTCGAGAGCATTTTTACGAAGCATTTGATACGTCTTGGCATCAGCTAATTTATGAAGGAGAAATTGATGAAGCCTTGCTGAGCGATGTGAGTAGATTAAGCAGAGCCTTGGCTCATCAATCTAGAAGGGTGGTGGATACTTTATATCCTTACGCTGGTTTAGAGGCCGCAAAACGAGAAACAGAATTGAATAGGGTTTGGCGGGATTTACATACTGCTAGTCAGCATGCGCTGTTGACTTTTTAGCTTGCTCATCCCAGCGTCTTTTCAACTGGAGTGCAAAGAAATGGAGAAATCTTTGAATTTTCTGTTATAGACAAAACATTTTTGCTCTTCGTACTTTTTGTTTTAGCAGTCGATTTATTGTAAAGTTGCTAGATTTCTCCTCGTTCCTCGTAGAAATGACGACAAGCCCACAAAATAAAAAAGGTGCTGAAAATTAATTCAACACCTTTTTTATATAAGACAAAGCTGTCTATTGATATTGAATGTAGATTGGTCTCGGTTTTAACTTAACCAACTCTTCTGGTGTCATTAACCTGTTTGGTGCTTTTTTCAAATCGTTTTTATAGAATAATTTAAAGCCAGTAAACTGTACAGGTTCGCTGTAAATAAAATGACGGTAAGTACCTAATTTCAAATCTGGTTCGCCCCAACCATCCATGTGCATTACCACTTGTACTTCTGGACGTAATTTGATATTTTGAGAATTGGTAACCATCTTTTTAGTAAAACGGTGCACCACAAATACCTTTGGAGGTAAATTGTATTTTTTTACCAAATTAGCCAGGTAACCAGAAACATAGTTGATTTCGCTAGCATCGTAGGTTCCAATTTTTCTCCCTGGTAATACTCCACCTTTCATCGAAAATTCTGGGTCAATTCCTAAATGTACGTTAGGCATCATTAAATATTTTTCTAATAAAGGTAGTTCTGCTTGAATGGTACTTAATGCCACTTGAATATCTAAAAACACAATCATGTTTTTGCGCATTTTGGCAATGGTTAAAACCGAGTCGATATGTTTAAAGGGCATGCGGTTACGGTATTTTCCATCTTTGCCAGGATCGCCGGCAGCAACAACAGCAATATAATGCAATGCAGGTTGTACAGGCGTAGAAGGGTCGGCTTTATTCCATTTAGCTACCTCTTTATCTAGCATATTAAGCATGGTTTTAGGTTCGTATTCGCCCAAAGCCCCCATTTTTTTAGAGTAAAGGTTTCCATAATAGCACACAATACGTTTAAAAGGTAGTATAGCTCCATCTAGCGGAATAGGCTGGTTTTTTACTGGCCATTTGCCTGTGGTATCGCCATTGGCATTTGCCTTAACCAATTCATTGTACTTGGCGCTATCAACTGGAGTAATGGTGGTAACTTCTTCTTCAGTAGCTATGGTAGAGTCAGCCCCTTTTACGCCATTTTGGCCTTTTTTGTCTTTGGCATCAGAGGTGCAATGGGTAAATGTACATACGGTAGCTCCAGCTACCAAAACCATGCTTGCTATCTTGGTTAATTTCATTCTATTTAATTGGTTTTTTAGTTAAATGTTTTCAAAGGTATCTGCTTTCACAGTTGATATGTTCAAATTTCAAAAATACATCATTTGCTATAAGTAGCTAATCATACTTATCAACATTAAAAATAAAAAAATACATGTAATATCAAAAAATTGTTTTTCAGGCAATTATCGTGAAAATTGAAAAAATTCTAATAATTATTTATAATTAGTCTAAATAATTATTAATATTGTAGTGTAATCCTGCTAAAATAACTAGCACGGATTTATTCAGCTCAATTATTAATAGTTTGTTTTGTTTAGGGATGGCCTTCATGGATTTGGAGGCTTCTCTTTTATTTCCTAAATGATGTTCACAAGTGAATTTGGGGATAGGCTAAAAAATATGTTCTGGTTAGATTTAAGTAGTTCTGAACTTACCAAACACACCCAAAGGTAATTTGATACCAGAAGTAGCTTGTAAGAAAAGCTCTCCAGTTTCTAAATTAGTTACTTGAGGGAAAGAAGTTTTAATCAAGTTTTCTACAATTACAGAAGAGAAACCTAAGGAGTAGGTATTTAAGATTAAAAAATGCTCTTGTGGATCTAACAACTGCACTACATCTTGCATCATCTCTTGGATATGGTCTTCCAGTTTCCATTTTTCGCCATTAGGACCGTGACCATAAGCCGGTGGATCTAGTATAATACCGTTGTATTTTTTGCCACGCTTCAATTCTCTTTTCACAAATTTCAAGGCATCTTCTACTACCCAACGCACATCTTTCAATTTAGAAAGCTCTTGGTTTTCGTTAGCCCAATTTACTACTTGCTTAATCGAATCTACATGTGTGGTATCAGCACCTGCTGCTTTAGCTATTAAAGAAGCAGCGCCAGTGTAGGCAAAAAGGTTCAATACTTTTGGCGTAGGTGTTTTAAAGCTTTTGATAGAAGAGGAAATATAATCCCAATTTACCGCTTGCTCTGGAAAAACACCTACATGCTTAAACGAAGTTAAACCCAAACGAAGGTTAATGCTTACCTCGTTGTTTTGGTAGTTTACATTCCAACGATCTGGAACACTTTTATTATGTCGCACCCATTCGCCACTGGTAGCCGAGCGGCCACGGAAAGTAATGTGCGCTCTTTTCTTCCACTCTTCTGCAGACATAACTTTTTTCCAAACTGCTTGAGGTTCTGGCCTAGATAAAACCAAATTGCCGAAGCGTTCTAATTTTTCAAAATCGCCGCAATCAATTAATTCGTAATCTTTCCAGTGGGTTGGTGTAAGCAGTTGTATCATGTAGTATTATCTAATTCGTCATTGCGAGGCACGAAGCAATCTTAATGCGAGAGTTTGTAAATTGCCAGATATTTCATTTAGTAAATGATAATATATCAATATCATATACGTTTGAAATGACGACAGAAGGCAAAGGTAAGAATTTTAAAATTTATCTTTCGCAGCCTTCATAAAACGGCTGGCAAATACAAAGTCATTAAGCTCAACGATATCAGTTTTGGCAATCTCTTTATTAGAACCTTCCCAAAACTTCTTGCCTTCGTGTAAGAACATAATGTAATCGCCAATGCCCATTACCGAGTTCATATCGTGGGTAACTACTATGGTCGTGGTATTGTATTCTTCCGTAATCTCTTTGATCAATTCATCAATAACGATAGAAGTTTTTGGATCTAAGCCAGAGTTTGGCTCGTCGCAGAAAAGGTATTTCGGGTTCATGGCAATAGCACGGGCAATACCTACGCGTTTCTTCATGCCTCCAGATAATTCTGCAGGGAAAAGTTTGTTCTTTCCATCCAAGTTTACTCTATCTAGACAGAAATTAACGCGGTCTAATTTTTCACTTCTAGATTGGTCTGTAAACATGTTCAAAGGAAACATGATATTTTCCTCTACGGTCATCGAATCGAAAAGGGCAGAACCTTGAAAAAGCATACCAATTTCTTTCCTGATCTCTATACGTTCTTCAGTATTTAACTGTGTGAAATCTCTGTCGTCGTAGGTTACACTGCCTTGCTCTGGGTGGTGTAAGCCAATCATGCACTTTAAAAGTGTAGTTTTTCCAGAACCCGAGCCACCAATAATTAAGTTGGTAATTCCGGGCTTAAACTTTCCTGAAATCCCTTTTAAAACTTCGTTATCGCCAAACGATTTATGTATATCCTTAATCTCGATCATAACATTAATTGGGTTACAATGTAATCGCAGGCTAAAATGCTGATACAGCTTACCACTACAGCACGTGTACTTGCTTGTGCCACTTCTAAAGCACCGCCTTTAACATAAAAACCTTCGTAAGCCGGTACCGATGTGATAATGAAACCAAAAACGAACGCCTTAACCAAAGCTACAGAGATGGTAAAAGGGTTAAAGTCTGTAGTAATACCTTGAATATATTCTGCAGGAGAAACTGCACCTGATAAAGTACCACCTAAATATCCACCAGTAATGCTTAATACCATAGAAATGATAACCAAAACGGGTACCATGGTAATACCAGCGATAATTTTAGGTAAAATCAGATATCCTGGTGCATTGATACCCATAATTTCTAAAGCATCAATTTGTTCTGTTACCCTCATGGTGCCAATTTCTGATGAAATAGCCGAACCAATTTTTCCAGCCAGTACAATAGCACTGATGGTTGGACTAAGCTCTAAAATAGACGAGTCGCGGTTTACAGAACCAATAATCGTTTTAGGGATAAAATCACTTACCAACTGGAAAGCAATCTGTAAAGTCATTACCGCTCCAATAAATGTAGAAATGATACTGATTAGCCCTAGAGAGCCTACGCCAATGAAATCCATCTGTTGAAAAATGGCTTTCATGTATATTTTCATTTTTTCGGGCCTTTTAAACGCTGCTTTAAGCAACAAGATATATCGGCCAAAATTGGTAAAGTTCATTTAGTAAACGATTTGTTTATTTAACTCAATATTATACAAAGAAACAACAAAAATGTTCTGGCAAGCGCTAATTATTGAAAAAATATTATGGATTGAAATATTATTACCTTTTTTGCAATTACAAATTATGCGGATATGAGAGCAATTATTACAGGAGCAACCAAGGGAATAGGCAAAGCAATAGCTGTAGCATTAGCAAAAAAGGGATATGACATTATCGGCTGTGCCAGAAACGAAGTTGAGCTGGCTAGTTTTGAGACCGAGATGAAAAGTTATGATGTAGACGTATTGGCTATCAAGGCTGATTTGGGTAAAAAAGTAGAAGTGCAGGATTTTATAGCAAAGGCAATAACTTTTGCGCCACAGGTAGATGTTTTAGTAAATAACGTGGGTGTTTTTTATCCGGGAAGTTTGCTGGATGAAGCCGATGATGTTTTTGAAATGCAGCAGCAAACCAATGTAAATGCTACTTATTATATCGCCAAAAGCATAGGTAAATTGATGCGTGAGCAAAGTTTTGGGTATATTTTTAACATCTGCTCGGTAGCTAGTAAAATGCCCGTAGAAAATGCTGGAAGTTACAGTGTAACAAAAGCAGCGATGTTAAGTCTTAATAATGTATTGCGAAAGGAATTGGCGCCATACCACGTAAAGGTTACTGCAATTATTCCGGGTGCTACCTATACTGCTTCATGGGAAGGAACAACCCTAGATAAAGCGAAATTTGTACAACCAGAAGATGTTGCAAAGGCCATAGACACCATTTTAAGTTTAAGTGATGGTACAAATGTGGATGAGCTGACCATAACCCCTTCCAATTTTTAAGAAAGGAGAGATACAAATGGAAAAGAAACTATATAGAAACGAACATGACAAAGCAGTAGCGGGGGTAGCTTCGGGCTTAGCCGATTATATGCAAATTGACGTAACCATTGTTAGGCTGTTGTTTGTATTAACTACCATTTTTTTGGCAGGTAGCGGCATATTGGCCTATATTGTTTTATGGATTGTAGCACCAGTAAACAATGACCCGGCGGTAAAGTATCAGAAGTTTAAAGATTACTACCAACAAAATCCCGTAGGAGGCTCGGTGTTTAATTCGCCAGAGGCTTTTGGTAATCCAGCACAACAAGCACAACAAACCAAATGGAATACACCAAATGCAGATAGCTTTTCTAAGTTTGAACCAAAACCAGTAAAAACTAACGACTCAGGTAAAACAGTAGTAGGCTTAATATTATTGGTGCTTGGTGTTTATTTCTTATTAAGACAGCTTGATTTTGTTCCAGAATGGTTTAATATCTTTAAAATATATAAGTTATGGCCTTTGGCAATTGTTGCTTTGGGTGTAAGCTTAATTTTTAAAAACCAACGCAAAAACGAATGGGAAACGTTTAAAAAAACCACAGAAGAAGCACAAAATAAGCGAGAAAGCGAAGATGTTGTACATGACCAACAAGGTTCTTCATCTGTTAATGATGTTTCAAACGAGAACAAATATTAACTTCTGGTTAGCGGTTAACCAACAATTAAACAATTAAACAATTAATCAATTTAACAATTAACCTGAAATGAAATACGAAAGAATAATTTGGGGAGTGCTGTTGCTTTTTGTGGGCGGCGTACTTTTGCTAGAAAACTTAAATGTGATAGAGTTTTACTGGAGAAACGTGTGGGGCTTTTGGCCAATATTCTTAATTATTGGTGGCGTAAACTTGCTCTTAAATAGAAATGGTTCGCAAACAGGCAGTATCGTTTCGCTTGCTATATTAATTATAACTTTATCGCTCCTTTTTATTAAAGGACAAAAAAAGCCACAACATAGCAGTTGGATTGGGTTTTGGCGAGATAAAAACATAGATGCCGATATCAACTGGGAAGATGAGCATAATGGAGGCCGTAAATTTGACGGTGTGAAATTTTCGGAAGTGCTTAATACCGCCGATACCGCCAAGAAGACCATCCTCAATTTATCGGGTGGTGGTACTTCTTTTAAATTAAATGAAACTACCGATAGCTTGTTTGAAGCAAGCGTGAACAAAAAGAAGGGAAATTTCTCGCTTACCAAAACTACTACAGATACGACCAATACTTTAACCTTTAAAATGAACGACAGACATTATAAAGGCAACAAAAACAATTGGACATTTAATGCTGGAGGTAACGAAGTAGACGTTCGCATCAACACAACGCCGCAATGGACCATGAATTTAAGTATGGGAGCTGGCGAGCTGGATTTTGATTTAACCAAGTTTAAAATTAGAACATTGAATTTTGACGGTGGCGCTGCAGATTTAAAAATCAAAATAGGAGACTTGCTTCCAATAGCTGATGTAAATGTGAAAACTGGTGTAGCCAATGTAGAAATTAAAGTGCCTGCTAACTCTGGCTGTAGAATTAAAACCCACACAGGCTTAGCTTCTAAAGATTTCAAAGGTTTTGTGAAAAAAGACGATGGCTACTACGAAACACCTAACTACAACACTTCTAAAAATAAGGTCTTTATTAAATTGGATGGTGGTTTAAGTAACTTCGAAGTAGACACTTACTAGGTTAAAAGTTGAGCAAAGCGAAATCCTGAAAATCGGGATAAAAAGTAGAAAACTTCTAATGAGCCAAACTTATTAGGAGTTTTTTATTTGTAGCACTCAACTTTATTTACCTTTATACTTTCAGCAATTTAACAATTACACAGTTTAAACAATTAACCATTTTGTACACCATTGTTGTAAAAGGTAAACCGCAAGGGCCTTATTCTTTAGAAGAACTGAGAAAACTGGAGATATTTCCAGATACGTTTGTAAGGAAGCCCGGTATGGACGACTATAAAGAAGCCCATGAAATAGAAGAGCTTCGGCAACTTTTTGGATTTTTACAACCCAAACATACCCCTCAGTATTTTGCCAGTTTCGATCAGCGTTTAATGGCATTTGCGATAGATTACTTTTTTATTACTCTTTTTTATGCAATTGTTATGGCCGTAACCATAGTTTTTGTGGAAGAAAAGGAAAAGCGGATAATTATAGTAACTGTTGGTTTTGGTTTAATTTCCCTCACTAAATTTATTTATGATATAATTGCCGATTGTTCTAAAATGCAAGGTACAATAGGTAAGAAATTAATGGATATTAAGGTAACCGATGATCACGGCGTGAGGTTAACCTTTGCCTCATCGCTGGTTAGAAATTTATCTAAAATTATATCAAATGCCACTTTAGGGTTTGGCTATATCTATTGTTTTTTTAATAAAAAGAACCAATGTTTGCACGATGTAATTGCTGGAACGCTAGTGACAAAGGATAGATTACTTTAATAAGGCAATAGGTATCAGTGGTTAGTAGTCAGTTGGTTTTAAAACTTTTACTTTCGACTTCTCTTGATGTCAAATTTATTTTTAAACTCATTTTCCTAATACCTACCCCTTGATTACTAATCCCTAATTTCAAACTTTTGACTTACCTTTGTACATCATGCAAAAAGAAGCGATTTTGTTAAACGGTGGTTATTGCAACAGCTTAACCCAATATTCGAGATTTGTAACACGAGAAGTACAGATAGGAGATACACCAATGGGTGCTCATCATCCTATTCGTGTGCAGTCAATGACCACCACCGATACCATGGACACCATTGGAACGGTAGAACAAACTATTCGCATGGTAGAAAGCGGTTGTGAATATATTCGTATTACGGCGCCAAGCATTAAAGAAGCCGAAAATCTGGGCAATATTAAGAAAGAATTGCGTTTGCGGGGATATAATGTCCCTCTAGTGGCCGATATTCATTTTACCCCAAATGCTGCTGAAGTTGCCGCTCGTATTGTAGAAAAAGTACGTGTTAATCCTGGTAACTACGCAGATAAAAAGAAATTCGAAAGCATAGATTATACCGATGCAGCATACCAAGCCGAGCTGAACCGAATTTATGATAAATTTTCGCCATTGGTAAAAATTTGTAAAGAATATGGAACAGCCATGCGTATTGGCACAAATCACGGTTCTTTGTCTGATAGGATCATGAGCCGTTATGGCGATACACCACTTGGAATGGTAGAATCTGCAATGGAATTTATCCGCATGTGCGAAGATTTGAATTACTACAATTTAGTGATTTCGATGAAAGCTAGTAATACCCAAGTGATGGTGCAAGCTTACCGCTTATTGGTGCAAACCATGGTTAAAGAGGGGATGAACTATCCTTTGCATTTAGGTGTAACCGAAGCCGGCGATGGCGAAGATGGACGGATCAAATCTGCAGTAGGTATTGGCACTTTATTGGCCGATGGTTTGGGAGATACCATTAGAGTTTCCTTAACTGAAGATCCAGAGTTTGAAGCGCCGGTGGCTAGAGCATTGGCTAATCGTTTTGAAAAGTCGAGAAGTTTGAAAGTCGGAACGTTAGAAAGCGAGCTCATAACTCATAACCCACAACTCGTAACCTACAACCCCTTCCAATACCACAGAAGAACCACTACAGAAGTAGAAAACCTAGGTGGCCATCAAGTACCAAGAGTAATCATCAACCTAGAAAAGGAAAACTTAAAAGACCCAGCTATTTTAAATGCGGTAGGTTTTAATTATTCGGCTCTGCTAGACAAGTACAACCTTAGCGACCAAGCTTGTGATATGGTTTATTTGGGCGATGCCTTACCTTCATTCTCTTTCCCGGGAGGATTAAAACAACTCTACAATTACCAAACTTGGTTAGGTTTGGCAGATCAGCAAAATTGTCATCCATTGTTTAATCTAGCTGATTTTAGAAGTGCGGAAGTTAAAGATGATAAGTTGAACTTCGTGAAAGTTTTAGCTGAAGATTTAGAAGTTGAACAATTAATAGGTTTAGATAAGGTGGTTCTCATGCTAACAACAGCGGCAGAAAATGCGATGCAAACCATCCGCCATGCTTTTACTAAGTTACTGGCAGCAGATTTAAAAATTCCAATAATTATCGAACGTAATTTCGATGGGTTGAGCTTAGAAGATTTTCAATTGTATAGCTCTACCGATTTAGGTGGTTTATTGATCGATGGTTTTGGCGATGGTATTTTTATCAATGCCGATGGAATTTCTTTGTCGGTAATTAACTCCACTTCTTTCGGTATTTTACAAGCTACACGTACCCGAATTTCGAAAACTGAATATATCTCTTGCCCAAGCTGCGGTCGTACTTTGTTCGATTTGCAAGAAACCACCCAAGCCATTAGAGCGAGAACATCTCACCTCAAAGGCATTAAAATTGGCATTATGGGTTGCATTGTTAATGGTCCGGGAGAAATGGCTGATGCCGATTATGGTTACGTAGGTGCTGGTGTAGATAGAATTACGCTTTACCGCGGACAAGAAGTGGTAAAGAAAAACGTAAAAACTGCCAATGCCATAGATGAATTGATCGGTATTATTCAGGAAGATGGGAATTGGATACCTCCAGTTGGCAGTTAATAGTTTTCAATTTTCCGCTTGTACAAATTGCTAAGTCTACTTTGGGGATTTAGGGGCTTCCCCAAGCGCTAATCACTACATTTCTGCTACCGCCATAGTTGCGGTGTTCGCAGAGGTAAATGCCTTGCCACGTGCCTAAATTTAATTTTCCATTGGTAATTGGTATTAAAACCGATGCCCCCATTAACGAAGATTTGATGTGTGCAGGCATGTCGTCGTCGCCTTCGTAATCATGTTCATAATCAGGATCGCCCTCTGGTACAGCCTTGTTCATCCAAGTTTCAAAATCTATTCTTACTGTTGGGTCTGCATTTTCGTTAATGGTTAGCGAAGCCGAGGTATGTTGAATAAACACTTGCAGCATACCTGTTTTAATGTTTTTAATTTCTGGAATGGCTTGTAGTATTTCATCTGTTACGAGATGAAAACCACGGCTGCGGGAACGGAGGGCTGTTTGTTTTTGGAGGAATTGCATAGGGTAAAGTTAATGGTATCCCTTAAAATAAATCCTATTTGTAATCAAAGTATCAGTTTTATTAACTGAAATTTTTTGGTTATCGTAGGTAAATCCACTTAATAAAGTTTGGTTTTCTAATATCGAAATTTGAAACACAAGCTTGTCAATATCGAGAGAATTGAGGTAAGTTTCGTAGGAAGCAATTAACCCAATTTCTTGCGTTTTACAATAAATTCCACTCTCAAAATTTAAAGGAGTTTCATCCATTTGGTATTGATATAAAGGAAACAGAAGATAATCTGCATTTAGATCTGCCATTTTTAGTTTTATCGCTTTTTTACCTGCAAACCATATTTCAATCTGGTTTTTATAGGTGTTTAGCAACCCACGTAAAAGCGTATGAGTTGGTAGGTTGTTTACAAGATCCAAATAAGGAGGCGATTGCATGGCTTCATTAAAATCATTGGTTTGGTAGGATGAGAATTGTTTAAAATTGTTTTGGTTTTTAATGACCAATTTTTCTATGCCAATACCTTCGCCAAATAAGTTGATTTTTAGTTTTTTCAAAGTATACAGCTATTTGTTTTCAACTTTTATAAGTATGCGAAGTTCTTCTATTCTCTTTTCAATATCACGTAATTGGGCTGTATATTCATACGCTTGCTTATTAACCAAAAGGTCTTTTAAAATAGTAATTCTTCTGGTTTCTATATCCAAACAATTATTTACGGTATCCATATATTCGTAAATTATGGGTTTAAACGAAAGGTTTAATCCTTCAATCTTTTCTCTTACCCCAAATAGTTTCTCTTCGAAAGTTTGTAGCCAACGTAAGCTATATTCATCCTCATGCTTCTTTACTCTTGCGGTTAATTGTATGGCAGCTTTTCCAATGTCAGAAAATACTTGGTGCATTTCCTCTAGGTTTTCATTCATTTCTTCGTGAAAAGATTTTTTGAAGTTGTTTTTTAGCATAATTAAAAAGTTTATGCAAAATTGAGTTGCTATTACGCCAAAGTGTGACGTTGAGGTATGCTGGTTGGAAAAAATAAATGACGACATATTTTGGCGTGCTTGGAAGATAGGTTTGTCATTGTAAGACTGAAATCTATTTGATTTAACTTGAATAAAATAGGTTAATCCGTAAAAGAATTAAATTGTTAAATCTATAATGGTATTACAGCTCACGATAGAACCTTGAACTAAATTATTTCTATATTTGAAAAGCCTTAAGCAATTGAGGTTTTTTTATTGGAAAGCGTTTAGCTTATTCCTCATTGATGAATCTGGACAATTCAATTGTGTTGAGGGAATAATGGGAACGTTCTTCTTTGGTTTTCATATACGGCACTCAGGTGCTTTATATATCCCAAAGGCGTGAGCTGTTTTTCCTTGTATTCAACACAAGCTTGTCCAGAGCTTATCATTGATATAGGTCTAATGGTCTTGCGCCTTCTTTGTTAATGGATAACCCCTTCTTTAAAGACCGAGAAGATTTTTATAGTTTTTTAACTGCGACACGGATTGACAGAGCCTCGGCTTAGGTTTGTGTTAACAACAAGCGTAGTAAAAAACTTTATAGAGTAGGCATAATATAGACCAAAAAAATATGGCAATTTCAAATATCGAAAGAAAGGGTTCTTGGTATGAGGTTTACAACGAACAAGGCAAGAAAACAAAAACTTTAGCTGCAAGTCTTGGAGAACTTGAAGGGTTTAGTGCTCACTTCTTTATTCTATCTAAAGGAGCTTGGTATGAGCTTTATGACGAAAGTGGAAGAAAATATAAAACTCTTGCAAAAAGCATTGGCGATTTTATTTCTATATCTGGAAATACATTTGTGTTAAGAAATGGGGCTTGGCTTGAGACGTATGATAATACCGGCAAGAAAATAAATACACGTTCTGCAAGATAAAAACACTCAATGAAATCTTTTGTCGCTCTTGATTTTGAAACGGCTAACCAGCACCGAAGTAGTGTGTGCAGTATAGGTTTGGTATTTGTAGAAAATGCTAAAATTAAAAATAGCTTTTATCAGCTGATTAAGCCAATGCCAAACTTTTATTGCAATTGGGCAACTGAAATTCATGGTATAAAATATTGGGATACTGTTAAAGCCTTGGAATTTCCCGATATATGGAACGCTCTAGCAAGTCAAATTCAAGATTTACCTCTGGTGGCTCATAACAGTGCTTTTGATGCGGGATGCTTAAAGGCTGCATTAGCGGCTTACGGACTGCCTGTGCATCAAAACCAGTTTTTCTGTACCTACAGGAAATCAAAAAGTTTGTTCCCGGAATTACCAAACCATAAACTAAACACGGTTTCAGAACATTTAGGATTTAAACTCAAAAATCATCACAATGCTTTGGCAGATGCCGAGGCTTGTGCATATATTGCGATGAGGGTGTTTTGAGTTTGGTGTGTTTAGAATTTAGATAATATATTAGTATGATAGAACCAAAAAAAATTAAAGAGATAAATTTCTCGGATAATATTTATTTTATCCCTTCCTATCAGCGAGGCTATCGTTGGGATAGAAAGCAAGTTGAAGAACTTTTAGATGATATCTATGAAGTATATCTGACTAAACAAGAGTCGTATTGCTTGCAACCTATTGTAGTAAGTAAAATTGAAGAAAACAAGTATGAAATAATTGACGGGCAGCAGAGATTAACAACCATATACATACTACTGACTCGATTCAAACGATTTATTGATGAAAAATTCCAATTGGATTTTGAAGTTAGGCAAAATTGTGTAGATTTTTTTAAAAGATTAGACGGAGGAAGTTTTGATTACTCTAATCCCGATTTTGCGCACATATCAAATGCTTACAAAGTAATTGATTCTTGGTTGAATATTAAGAAAGAAACAAAAGTTGATTCCAATGTCGAAATGAATATTTTTCAAACTTTGTTAGAAAGAGTTGAAGTAATTTGGTATGATGTTGAAGAAAGCAATAGAGAAGAACTGGTAAAAGTATTTACCCGATTGAATAGTGGAAAAATAGGTTTAACTAATGCAGAATTGATAAAAGCTTTGTTTTTGAGTAAAGCAAATTTTGAAAATCAATCAAAAGATGTATATACGCATCAATTGGATATTTCTAACAAATGGAATCAGATAGAAAATGCCTTACAAAATGATGACTTCTGGAATTTTATTAATAAGTCTGAAAACAAATTAGCAACCAGAATAGATTATATATTTCAATTAATTGTACGAAATAAAAATTTAGAAATAAAAGAGAAGTTTGATGTCTTTAGATATTACTATCCGCTTTATGTAAAATCTCGAGAATCTAAAGAATATGATTTTATTGAATCAAATTGGAATGAAATTGATTTATATTTTACCATCCTTCAAGATTGGTATTCAAATCATGAATATTATCATTTGATAGGATTACTTATTTGGGATGGTGCTGATGAATTGGCTCTTATAAGAGAGTATCAAGAATCTAATAAGAAATTATTTGTCAAATATCTTTTCGAAGAAATAGGAAATCGTTTTTGTAACATAAAGGTTGAAGATTTAGATTATATAAATTCTTACAATCAAGTTGAGAGGACATTAGTGTTTTTTAATGTTATGGAAGTATATCGTTCCAAAACTAATAGATTTCCTTTCAAACAATTGAAAGTTAAAGAAATTAAATGGAGTTTGGAACACATCCATCCACAAAATGCTCTAGATGTAAAACAAAGTGAGTATTCACAATGGCTTGAAGACCACAAAAAAGTTCTTAGAGCAATAGGTTCTGATGATGAATTAACTGATAGAATAGAAAATCTTATTGTACAATTAAAAGAAATAAATGCAAAAAACCTTAGACTACAATTTGAAGATTTATCCAGAGAAGTTTTAGAAAATCTCGATTACAAAGAGAACAACAGGGAAAGTATCAGTAAAAAATCAAAAATACCATTTGAAAAATTGATTGGTGAACATCATATTTCTAATATGGCATTGTTGGATACGAAAAAAAATTCTTCATTAGGAAACAGTGCCTTTGGAGTAAAAAGAAAGTCAATAATTGATTTTGAGTTAAAAGGATTTTATATACCAAACGCAACCAAAAACTCTTTCTTAAAGTATTATTCAGATTATCCAAAGTGCCTTAATTATTGGACTTTAGAGGACAGAGATGAATATTTATTCAAAATTCAAGAGCAGATGAATTTTGTAAAAACCCAAAATTTAGAAACTTATGAATATTAATTATACCCTTTTAGATATATTAACCAACAAAATCTTTATTTATAAAAATGTTTCAAAGGAGCTCCTTCAAATCGAAAACGGAATAGAAATCCCAATGATTCAGAGAGATTACGCTCAAGGTCGAAGTGATGAAAAAACGACTTATATCAGAGAAAAATTTCTTAAAGATTTACATTTCGTCATGCGAGAAAGCCAAAACGGAAGTGATAAGCATCTGAATTTAGATTTTGTGTATGGCTATATTGAAAATTCAACTTTTATTCCTCTTGATGGTCAGCAAAGATTAACCACTTTATATATTATCTATTGGTTTCTTGCTTTTAAAGACAATGTCTCTTTTTATGAAAATGGTTTGCACCTATTTAGTTACAAGACAAGACAATCTGCAAAAGAATTTTTAAAATCATTAAACAAAGATGAAAATATAGAAAAAATAAGAATTGAGACAGAAGAAAACCTGCAAAAAATAGTTTATACAATAAAAAATCAACCATGGTACAATCTTAACTGGAATTATGACCCAACTGTAAAAGGTATTCTGCAAACATTGAAAGATGTATCAATACTTTTTTCAGATATTTCATTTACTACATTAAAAGAAAAACGACCTGTTAATTTTCATTTTTTGCAAATTAATGAATATGGATTAGGTGATAATCTCTACATAAAAATGAATGCAAGAGGAAAACCTCTTTCAGACTTTGAAAATTTTAAAGCTTCTTTTGAAAATGTAATATCATCAAACAACTCATCTAAAATTTTTATAGAAAAAATAGATGGCATCTGGTTAGATGTTTTTTGGAAATTTACTACCGAAAGTTTCAATAAACCTATCGATGTAGAACAAGATGTTTCTAAATTCACGAAGCGATGTGATGAATTGATGCTTTCATTTATCAAAAAAATAACCGAATATTTATACTATAAAGATAATATTGATAGAAATTATCAATTCAATGATATAGCTATTGACATAATTTATTCAAAAGAAGAAAACCTACAAGTATTAATTCAAACCTTCGATTTAATAATTGGGCTTGGGTACAAAGAATGGGTACATTATTTTGATGATATTTTCTCTGAAAAATTCCAGAAAGACAGAATTGCAATTAACCAGCCATCGCTAAATCCTATTCTGAAAATCTTTAACAATGAGAATTTTTCGCATTTTGAAAATCTTTTATTATTTGCGTGGTTAAATTATATCACAAGAGCAAATTCTATAAATATCACCTCTGATTTAAAAGACTTTTTACGAATTATTAGAAATTATATCAACAATGTCAATCAGAAAAATAAAACATCTTTAGATTCAGAACTAAGAACAGATTATTACAATGATATATTAAACACTATTTTTTCTTTATCAATATCTAATCCATTTAAAAATCTGAATATTACATCAGTATCTTTTAGAAAAGAGTATATTCAATATGAGATAGCAAAATACAATCTTTTTCAAGATGATATTTCTCGAAAAGATTTAATTTTCGAGTTTGAAGACCATTCAACCTTAAGAGGGTTGATTTTCAATTTTGATCTTAATTCATATACCAATGCTGAGCTACAAAAAATTACAGATAATTTTTACAGCTTGTATAGAGAAGTAGTTTATCAAGATATTATCCGTCTATTATTGTGTTTCGGGGATTATTCCATAAATGTAGGGTACTCAAATTTAGGAGAATTTAGATTTTTCGGACAAAAAGAAAAATGGCATCGGGTTTTAGCATCACCAGATGGAGAAATAAAGCCAAATTTTGAGGAGTTATTTAAAATATTTTCACAAGAAAACATTAGCGATTGGCATAATTTCATTGAAACCAAAGTTTCAGAAAATATAGAAAGTCATAAAGATAGTTGGTTATGGTATTGTTTAAACCCAAAATATAAAACTACACTTGACTATACTATTTACACAAAAAATGATAAGAATAGAGTTGAAATTTTTTATAACCAAAGCTTGAATTCTTATCATTATAATCCATTTATATATTGGTTCAGATATCATAGCCCGCAATATGTTAGAGTTCACATTAATGAAGCTGAATCTTGTGCTCAATACTCAAATTTTAGCAGATTACATTTAAAAAATGGTGTTGAATTAGAACAAATCAATAACAATTGGGTTGTTTACAATTTGGGTAAAGAATTCAATCATTCATCTTTTAAATTTGATGAGGAGCGTAACTGCTATATTTTAAGTTGTGAAAACTTAATTGAGGAATTAATTCCTCTTATTGAAATTTTAAATGATTATAGATTGGATAACTAATTTGCATGCCACTTAACCACGCCACATTTTGTCCTAACCTATCTTCATCTTTGTTTTAACTAAACAAAATGTCATGTCTAAAGTAGAAATTAATTTAAGGCAAAACGCCCTCATTAACAAGTTAAAGCAAAAGCCGGCTACACTTAAAGAAATTAATGCGTATTTGGCCATACAGTCAGAATTGAGCGGATGCAATTTAACAGTAAGCACACGCACCATTCAGCGTGATATTGCCGATATTTTAACCACGTATGGCATTTCCATTGTTTGTAACAAAAGCAACAACCAGTACTATATAGAAAACACCGAAGATGAAGTTTTTAACACCCGCCTAATTGATGCCTACAATACCGTTAACGCATTAAAGGCTGGTGTAGGTTATGCAGATTGTATGGTGTTTGAGCAATACGCTGGCGGTACCGAATATTTGCATGGCATACTGCACGCCATTAAAAATAGGTTGCAGTTGCATATTACCCATCATAGCTATTATGAAGTTATCCCTAGGCTGCGAAAAATTCATCCTTATTTTTTAAAGGAATTTAAAGGACGTTGGTATGTGGTGGGCAAAGATATAGAAATTGCCGAAATGCGCACTTTCGCCCTCGATCGTATAAAGGATGTGGAGATAACCAAAAAGACATTTGTGTTACCCAAGCAGCCTACAGCATATTTTGGTGACAGTTTCGGTATTATAGCGAAGGATGGTGATAGCAAACCCATAAAAGTTGTGCTATGGTTTGATTCAGAGCAGTGCAAGTATGTGAAATCTTTGCCCTTGCATAAAAGTCAAAAGATAATCAGTGAGGATAAAAATGGCTTAACCATAACACTTTTTGTACATCTTACCTTCGATTTTGTGAAGGAAATTTTGTCTTATGGAGAAAAGGTAAAGGTTTTAGAACCTCAACAATTGGTAGAGAATGTTAAGGATAGGTTTAAAAGAGCCATTGCGCATTATGAGTGAAAGAATGATTATTAAAGAGGTTTTCGATGGCGTTTGGAAAGAAATTGAACTTGTCTATAAATCTGGTTTAATATGCTCCGAAAGGCATCTGCAAAGCGAAATCTTTAGCTTGCTTAAAAATAACATAAGTTTTAGCTCGGTCTATACTGTATTTATAGGGCCACGCGTTGATCAAAATACTTGTGAAAATTTACACGGTAAAATCCCTGATTTGATCATTGTAAATCATCGTAGTAAGGAAATAGTTGCTGTAGTAGAACTAGAATACGTACCATTCTCGTATCCAGCATATAAAAAGGATTTAAGCACCTTACTAAATTTTTTCAATAACCGAAAAGCCATTACTATGCCGTTGTTTACCAACCCAAATACAGGTTTGTGGACTAATGAGAAATTTAAAATCAGCGAAAGCCCAATTCTTGCATATTGCGTTATAGCCAAAGCAGATGCTCATGTGATAACCCAATACAAAAGCGGTAACATTAAAGAGCTGTGGGGAGAGGAGGGATTGGCGAATTATTTGCAGTACGTTGGTGCGGTTGGAGATGAGATAAGTTTTTCGGAAGAACTATCAATTACAAATCCAACACCACTTTTAAATTTTGCTTTACCAACTTAACCTGTTCTTTGGTCAGTTCGCCTAATTTAGAAATTAACCTACGGTTGTCTATGGCACGCATTTGGTCAATTAAAATATCACTTGCTTTATCTAGTTGAGAGGTATTTAAGTGTACACGTAAAATTTCGAGCTGGGGCAACACATTAGAAGTAATTGGGCAAATAATAGATGATGGATGCACGCCGTTTAGTAAATTGGTTTGTACCACCACCACCGGGCGTGTTTTGCCTGGTTCTGTGCCTTTGGCGGGGTTAAGGTTGGCCAGCCATATATCAAATTGCTTAATCTGCATCTAAAATCCGTTCAAATTCTTCCAGTACATCCAAAGAGTTGCCGTAGGCAACTTTAGACTCTTGCAGTAGCTGGTGTTTTAATAATTTCCGCTTTTTGGTATTCATTAAAAACTCTCAGTGCCTCATTAATGTAACGGTTTCTAGCAATTTTTAATTTATCCGTTACTTCTTCGGTTTCGTTAAAAATATCGTCATCTAGTTTTAAAGAAAGTGTTTTCATCTCTTTTTTTAAATTATAGCCACAAATAATTCTGTAGTTTATCTAAACTCAATAAATAAAATCTTTGCCTCTGTAGCTAAGATAAAAACAAAAGTATATATTTTTGGTGTATACTCAAAATATTCCATCCAAAAACTTCAAGCTCTTTTCGCAAACTTCAAACAACTGCGGTGGTAAAGTTTCGCCTGGATAGGGATGCACGGCGCCATAAACATGATTAGCGCCATCAATTTTTACCAATCTACTTGCTAAGTTAGCATTTGCCAATTTCTCGGCAGTTTCAAAAGGCACATTTACATCATCATCGCCTTGCACAATTAACCAAGGTACGTTCACTTTTTTCGCTGCCGAAAGAATATTAAGCTGCTCACCATTCTCCTCAAAATCTTCCAGTAAAGTCACATTTAAGGGCATAGTTTCTTTCGTTCTAGCATTGTAAACGCCAATTTTTCCATTTTTTCGCCACTCTTCTTCTTGTTCTTTTTTCCATAAAATACTAAAATTAGCAATAGCACTCCAAGTAACCAAACCTTTTACATACGGATCATTAGCGGTTTGTAAAATACTTAACCCACCACCTCTGCTGTGGCCAATTAAATAAACTCCATCAACCCCTAAATATTTTACAGCATGATCAATCACAATATTGATATCTGTCATTTCTTTGCTAAACGTATTCGATGCAAAAATTTCCATATCAGTAACATCATTGTTTTTTTGTGGATCTACGCCGCCATGAGATAAGTTAAACTTAAGATAGCGATAACCATTCTGAACAAAATATCTGGACACTAAATTATGTGCTCCCCAATCTTTAAAACCTTTAAAACCATGAATAAAAATTATTAGGGGCGTATTGGTGTTTTGCGTGTCGTAACTAAGGTCGCCGTGTATGGGCTTGCCTGCCGCCCCAACTAATGAAAACTGTTCTTGATGATACATCATTTGATTTGATAAGTAAATATGTTGAGCAAATAGATGAACTGTGTGTACCAATGTAACAATACAATAATAAAACAATTTGTAAAGCATGTAATTTAAAACCGTTCTAAATTAGCCTAAATTACAGCTCAATGACAGATAAACCCCGTGCCGTTATTACTTTTGTTGCGCTAAAAAGAACAGGCTAACCATTTTGGAATATTTAAAGATTATTGCATTTACACATCAACAAATTGACCTAAAGTCGTTAGGTAAATTAGTTATTTGTGAGCAAACGTTGGATGATAGGTTGCGTAATGTCCAATCTGAGTTGAATATCAAAGAGATATTTTACGTAGGCACCTGTAACAGGGTAGAATTTATATTTACCGCTCCTGGGCAGTTAGACAAATCTTTTATCTCTAAATTTTTGCATGTACTTGATATGGGTTTGCCCGAAAAGTACATGGAAAACTTCATCAACAATGTTTCTACTTATGAGAAAGAAGAGGCTTTTAATCACTTGTTACGTATTTCTTGTTCTTTAGAAAGTTTAGTAGTGGGTAAAAGAAATTTTAGCACAGGTACGCAAAGCTTATGAGGCTTCCAAAAAGGCAGGTTTTACTGGCGATTATATGCGTATGATCATGAGCCGTGTGGTAAAAACAGCGAAAGAAGTTTATACCCATACCAATATTTCAAGAAATCCAGTTTCTGTAGTTTCTCTAGCTTATAGAAAACTACGTGAACTAAATATGTGCGCTAATTCTCGTTTGCTCATCATTGGCGCAGGCGAAACCAACAATAACATTGCACAATATCTTAAAAAGCACAAATGCTCTAACTTTTCGGTATTTAACAGAACATTAGAAAAGGCAGAAAGTTTGGCTAAAGAGCTTAACGGTAAGGCTTTTCTTCTAGAAGAACTATTCAATTACAAAGACGGTTTTGATGTAATTGTAACTTGTACTGGAGCAACGGAGCCAATCATTACTACTGAACTTTATCAGAGCCTATTGAACGGCGAAACCAGTAAAAAAGTAATCGTAGATTTAGCTATCCCAAATGATACTGCGGTAGAGGTGAGAGAGAATTTCCCCATTCATTACATCGAAGTAGAGTCTTTAAAAGAGGTTGCCCGCAAAAATATTCAAGAAAGATATGACGAGCTTGTTCATGCAGAGCACATTATAGCAGATAATATTAAAGAATTTGAATCTGTATTACGCCAACGTCGTATTGAATTGGCCATGAGCGAGGTGCCGCAGAAAATCAAAGCTATTAAAGAAAAGGCGGTAAACACAGTTTTTGCCAACGAAATAAACGCACTTGATGATGATGCCAAGGCTGTTTTAGAGCAGGTAATTAGCTACATGGAAAAAAAATACATCAGCGTGCCCATGTTGATGGCTAAAGATATTCTGGTTAAGAATAGTTAAAAGTCCGATGTCTGAAGTCTGAAGATTACGTTGTCAGGCTGAGCTTGTCGAAGCCCAATCATCGAATTATCACATTCTCAAATCCTCACATCATCAAAATTTCTTAATTTAGCGCAAAATCTTAATATCAAGTGAAGAAAGTAATTATCGGAACTCGCGGTAGCGATCTAGCCCTTTGGCAAGCCAACTACACCAAAGACAGATTAGCCAGCATTGGCATAGATGCAGAACTTAAAATCATTAAAACGCAGGGCGATAAAATCCTTAATCTTCGTTTAGATAAGTTGGAAGGAAAGGGCTTTTTTACCAAAGAGTTGGAAGAAGAACTGTTAAACGGCACAATTGATATTGCCGTGCATTCCCATAAAGATTTGCCAACAACCAATCCTCCTGGATTAATCATAGCTGCAGTGCCAGAAAGAGAAGATCCAGCAGAATTATTATTGATTTTAAAAGATTGTGTAGATGTAAGCCATAAACTTTCTTTGAAAAAAGGAGCCATGGTAGGTACGTCTTCCAACCGTCGTAAAGCACAATTGTTGGCTTTAAGACCTGATTTGAATATCGAAGATTTGCGTGGAAATGTACCAACACGTATCCAAAAATTGCGTGATGAAGATTATGACGCTATTGTTTTAGCAAGAGCAGGTGTTAATCGTTTAGGTTTAGATTTAAGCGAATTTCATGTAGAAGTAATCGATCCAACGGAGATTGTACCTGCACCAGCGCAAGGAGCTTTGGCCATCCAAATTAGAGAAAATGATACAGAGCTTTTCAACGAGCTTCAAAAAATAAATGATCCTTCCGTTGTAGAAGCCATTGCGGTTGAAAGAAAAGTGTTAAATCTTTTCGAAGGTGGATGCCACATGCCTTTAGGTTGTTTTTGCAGAAAAGAAGATGGCGAGTTTGAGGTATGGACTTCTAAAGCAGAAACTGCAGAAGATTTCCCGGATCGTTTGTTTTTAAGAGCAGCATCAACCGAAGGATTAGCAGAACAAATTGTGGCCAAATTTAGTGCAGATAGAAAGTTGCCAGCTAAAGTGTTTATTTCTAGAGAAGTTGGCGAGAATAGCTATTTCCGTAAAGCTTTAGCGAAAAATAACATAGAGATTGATGGCCGTTCTTTAATCCGAACATTCCCTATTGTGAATAAACTGGATGATTTCTTCCTTAAAAATGCGGATTGGATTTTCTTTAGCAGCAGAAATGGCGTGGAATATTTCTTTAAATTAAATCCGGTTTTACCTAAAAAAGTGAAGTTTGGTGTGGTAGGTCGTGGCTCTGAAGACTCGTTGCGCAAATTTGGTCATTTGGCCAGTTTTGTAGGCGAGGGTGGCGAGATTGAAGAAGTTGCGGAAGATTTTGCCAAAGTGGCAGATGGGCAAACCGTAGTTTTCCCTCGTGCGCAAGACTCATTGCTTACCATGCAGAAGTTTTTAACAGCAGCAACCAAAGTCATCGATTTGCCTATTTACGAAACGGTAATAGAAGAGAGTGTAGATGGCACTTCAGCTGAAGTTTTGGTGTTTACTAGCCCAAGCAATGTAGATGCTTATTTTGCCGAGAACCTATTAGAGCCCGGACAAAAAGTGATTGCCATCGGTAATTCTACAGGGAAGAAATTTGATGAAATGGGTGTGAGGTACGCCCTGCCATATTCGCCAGATGAAATTGGATTGGCTGAGGCTGTTTTTGGGATATAAAAGAGTTGGGGGTTATGAGTTATAAGTTTTAAGTCTAGATCCACAAATGACCGTTTGATTTTGTACATTTTGTCATCCTAAGCGTGCCGTCATTCCCGCGTAGGCGGGAATCGTAAAGCGAAGGAAAAGCACAAATTGTTAACCAAACGTAAAGACTTTACAAATGACAGAAGCATCAGATAATAGTGCTTCTGTCTTTGCATTTTTGCAGTATAGAGATGTTGTGTTAGAAAGCATTAACGCTGTAAAATAAACCCGATAGCAGTGAAATCCTTTTTGTTGGTGTTATTTCGACGAGGAACGAGGAGAAACTCAAAGTTTATAGTGTCTATGTACAGATTTCTCTCTACGTTCGAAATGACGGAATGAGGAGACAAAAAGATGAAACGGATAGCCCCGAAGTAGATTCGGGGCAAGCTAAACTGAATTGAATTATTGCAGAGCAGGTGCTTTTCAAAAAAAGAAAAATATAAAGTTAGTAGGTCTAACTACTAATTACTTGATACTAACTACTAATTATGCACAGACCACGTAGGCTAAGAAAAAATCCCGTTGTAAGAGAAATGGTTGCCGAAACGAAGTTATCGAAAGACATGTTCGTTTATCCGTATTTCGTAGTGCCAGGAAATAACGTTATTCATCCTATTGAAGCTATGCCGGGTATCAGCCACTTTTCTACCGATACTTTATTGAAAGATGTGGAAAAAGGATTAAGCTTGGGCGTAAATAAAATTATGCTTTTTGGTGTGGGCGATGAAAAAAGCGCTGATGCAAAATCTGCTTACGATGGCAATTCTTTAGTGCCGGTTTCGGTAAGAGAACTGAAAAAGCAATTTGGCGATGATTTGTATATCGTTACTGATGTGTGCGTTTGTTCTTACACCAACCACGGTCATTGTGGTATCATGCACAACGATTATATCCAGAACGATGCTTCGGTAGAATTAATTGCGAAAATGGCTTTAACGCATTCTGAAGCTGGTGCAGATATGTTAGCTCCGTCAGATATGATGGATGGTAGGGTAGCGGCAATCCGCGAAAAGTTGGATGGCAATGGTTTCGAAAATGTGGCTGTAATGAGCCATGCTACTAAATTTGCTTCGGCTTATTATGGTCCGTTTAGAGAAGCCGCAGATTGTGCGCCAAGTAAAGGCGATAGGAAAGCTTACCAAATGGACTTCCGTAATCCAGATGAAGCAGTGAGAGAAGCATTATTAGACGAGGCGGAAGGAGCGGATGTGCTAATGGTAAAACCAGGGTTGGCCTATTTAGATGTAATTGCAAGGCTGAAACAAAATACCAAATTGCCTATTGCTGTTTACAATGTATCGGGAGAGTATCGATGATTAAAGCGGCAGCAGAAAAAGGCTGGATAGACGAACAAAAAGTAGTAATGGAAACCATGTACGCCTTTGCCAGAGCAGGAGCAAGCATCATCACTACTTACCACATTAGAGATATTGTAGAGAATAAATGGATTTAAAGGAATTAGGAGCTAGGGACTAGGTATCATCAGTCAAAATCCCTAATTCCTAACCTCTAATCCCTAACCCCTAAAATAAATGCAAGACATATCAAGAGCCAAATCGGCAGAACTATACGAGAAATCGAAAACTTATTTTCCTGGTGGGGTAAACTCGCCAGTACGTGCTTTTAAATCTGTTTATGGTACGCCTCTGTTTATCCAAAAGGGCAATGGTGCATACATTTGGGATGCAGATGGTAACCAATTTATTGATTTTTGTGCAAGTTGGGGGCCGCTAATTTTAGGGCATAATAATGCTAAAATTAGAGAAAAAGTAACCGAAGTGATGCAAAATGGCATGAGCTTCGGCGCACCAACGGCATTAGAAAATGAGTTGGCCGAGCTGATTATCAAGAACAATCGTTTTGTAGAAAAAATTCGCTTCACAAGCTCAGGTACTGAGGCAGTAATGTCGGCCATTCGCTTAGCTAGAGGTTATACTGGCAGGAATAAAATCATCAAATTTGAAGGTTGTTACCACGGTCATAGCGACTCGCTTTTAGTAAAAGCGGGTTCCGGCTTAGTAACTTTCGGGGAAACTTCTTCGGCAGGTGTGCCTAAAGCATTTGCTGATGAAACTATTGTGATTGCTTTGAATGATAAAAATGCCGTAACCGAAGCTTTTGCTCAATTTAAAGATGATGTGGCTGCGGTAATTATTGAAGGTATTCCAGCTAACAACGGATTGCTAATTCAAGACCAAGATTACGTAGAGTTTTTGCGTGAAACTTGTACCGCCAATGGTGCTTTATTGATTTTCGATGAAGTAATTACTGGTTTTAGGGTAGGTTTTGAAGGTGCTGCAGCGCATTACGGCATTAGGCCGGATATTGTGACTTATGGGAAAATCATAGGTGGTGGTTTGCCAGTAGGAATGTATGGTGCATCTAGCGAGATTATGGCGCACATTTCTCCTGATGGTGGTGTTTACCAAGCGGGTACGCTTTCTGGAAATCCAGTGGCCATGGCGGCAGGTATTGCGGCGTTAACCATTTTAAGCAGTGAAGGTTTTTACGAAGAATTAAATGCTAAAGCGCAAACTTTTGTGAACGATTTAAAAGCGCACATTGCTGATAAGGGCTATGAATTGAATATTTTTACCGTTGGTTCTATCTTTTGGTTTGCTTTTACTGATAAACACATTAAAACTGCGGAGGATATTGACCCGGCAAGCATGGAGAAATTTAAAATCATGCACCGTGAATTGTTAAACAGAGGGATTTACTTTGGCCCATCGGGTTATGAAGTTGGTTTTGTGAGTGCAGCACATACGGCATTAGAGCTAGATAAAGCAAAACAAGCGATATTTGAAGCTTTGGAGGTGGTGTTCCCCTAAATATCGCTCGTCATTTCGATGAGGAGGAACGACGAAGAGAAATCTATGAAGTAGTAGTATAGCTCAAAAAAAAAGATTTCTCCTATCGTCGAAATGAAGGTATGAGCGGTTGTCATTGCGAGAAGGAACGACGAAGCAATCTTAAAGCGTTAGTTCTTTTTCTGGTGTTGTAAGATTGCTTCGTTCCTCGCAATGACGAAAATAACCACGTGTCCCCCTTTGGAGGGGGTAGGGGGAGGATTTAGGTTTGTGCATAAACGGAAGTTAACTAAACCCGATTGAAGTGGAGATACTTTTTGTAGGAGTTATCCTTTAATGACGTGTCTCGCTGAGTTTATCGAAGCGTTGTGAGATATGAAATAGATCCTTCGACAAGCTCAGGATGACAGAGGTAAACAAAAAGATTGCAACAAAAAGCGGGACTGAAATAACCGAAGCATTACAGAAACTGCTTTTCAAAAAATAATAATTAAATTTAAAAGCCCCTTTGAGGGGTTGGGGTTATGAAGAAATCCATTATCATATTTTATATTTTACTGTTTTACGCTTTGGGCCAGCTCATTAGCTGGGGTGCTTTGGTGGTAAAAATTGATGCCAGTCGTTTGCCAATGATTATGGGCGAGGGAGCGGTTTTCTTGTTCCTTTTAGGTATTGGCGCTTACTTTATTCATGCTTCTATCAAGAAAGAACATCGTTTAAAAGAACAACAGCAAAATTTCTTGATGTCTATTACACATGAGTTGAAATCGCCTTTGGCAGCTATAAAACTATCGCTGCAAACCATTGTACGCAGAGAATTGGATAAAGAGCAGCGTACTACTTTAATTAGAAATTCGCTGAAAGATGTAGAACGATTAGATGATTTGGTGGAGAACATGTTGTTGGCTACCAAAATAGAGAGCAGAACCTATTCGTTCCCGAAAGAGAAATTTAATTTTTCAGAATTGGTTACACGAATTTCGGATAGGTTACAGGTACACTCTTGTGGATGTGAGCAGATTATCTCTACAAAAATAGAAGACAATATTGAAATTGAGGGAGACCAATTTGCGCTGTCATCGGTAGTAACCAACTTGGTAGAAAATGCGGTAAAATATTCTGGTCCATGTGCCGAAATTACAGTAGAACTGTGCCAAAATGACGGTAAGGCTAAATTAGTGGTTTCGGATAAGGGTTTGGGCATTCCTGATAGTGAAAAGATGCATATTTTTGATAAATTTTACCGTGTGGGCGATGAAAATGTGCGTAAAAGTAAAGGCACCGGACTTGGCTTATTTATTGTTAAGGAAGTATTACAAAACCACGACGCCGATATTAGCGTTAAAGATAACGTACCTCACGGTGCAATTTTTGAAGTAACATTTAATTAATATGTCACAAAAATTAAGAGTATTATTGGTTGAAGACGAAGATCATTTGTTAGACGCCATCAAATTAAACCTCGAATTAGAAGGTTATAAAGTTCATGCCGTTAAAGACGGGAAAACTGCGCTTAAAGTGTTTAAGGAAGAACGCTTTAACTTGGTAATTTTAGATGTAATGTTGCCAGAAATGGATGGTTTTCAAGTGTGTGAAACTATTCGTTTAGAAAATACTGAAGTACCTATTTTGTTCTTAACTGCCAAAAACACTAGCGAAGACAGGGTAATGGGATTGAAAAAAGGAGCCGATGATTATTTGGTAAAACCTTTTAACCTAGAAGAACTGATTTTACGTGTGGGTATTTTAGTGAAACGTAGTTTAAAATCAGACGATTTAAAGGAACTAAATTCTTACAAAATTGGAGATAAAACCATTTATTTTAACTCTTTTGAGTTGAAACAAGATGATGGTACGGTAGTTCCTTTAACCAAAAAAGAGACCATGCTGTTGAAGCTTTTAATTGAGCGTAAAAACGATGCGGTTTCTCGTGAGCAGATTTTAGAAACAGTGTGGAATTATGATGTTTATCCATCTACAAGAACGATAGATAATTTCATTTTAACTTTCCGTAAATATTTCGAACCAGATCAAAAAAATCCAGTTTATTTCCATTCTATTAGAGGGGTTGGCTATAAATTTACGGATATTCACTAATGTATAACAAGCTAGGTAGGTATGTATTGATGGCAATTTTTGCCTTCTCGGCATTGGTAAGTTTTTACTTTTATCAATATCAGTTGGCATTAATCTCTGCAACTTTGAGTGCTTTCATTTTATGGAGCCACATTAAGCAAAGTTCGGTTTTACTGGCATCAAAACATTTCAAAAATTCTGACTACGAGCGAGCAGAGCAGATTTTAAATGAAGTAGACCGGCCAGATATGCTATCGAAAGGTAGGAGGGGTTTTTACGAATTTATGCGTGCCAACATTGCCTTAAAACGTGATCAATTTGATATAGCCGAACATCATTTCCAAATTGCTAGTCGTTATCCTCTAGGCGGAAAAAATGATAAGGCTTACGTTTTAATTCATTTAGCTAACTTAGCGCTCCGAAAAAGAGACGGACGAAAAGCTTTGGTGTATACAGAAAAAGCTAAAGAATTAGCGACCTCATCTAGAGCAATAGAAATTATAAAAAATATAGAGACAGAGGCCAACAAATTGGCAAATTAACAAACATGGAGAACAATTTATTTTTAGACGCAGCATTTTCAAAACAGACAGAAAGACCACCGGTGTGGATGATGAGACAAGCCGGTCGTTTTATGCCACAATATTGGGAAATCAAAAACAAATACTCTTTTTTAGAGATGTGCAAAACCCCAGAAATTGCTGCCGATGTTACCATGTTGCCTGTAGATTTGTTGGGCATAGATGCCGCCATTTTGTTCTCGGATATTTTGGTAACTGGCGAAGCGATGGGCGGAGATTTAAGCTTTACCCAAGGCGTAGGCCCTAAATTCGCCAATCCGGTGCGTAACGAGGCAGATATTGACGCTTTAGCAACTGACTGCTTAGATAAATTACAATATGTTGCAGATGCGATTAAAGTAATTCAGCAACGTTTAAATGGCAGTATCCCGCTAATTGGCTTTGCTGGTGCACCATTTACGGTAATGAGTTATTTGGTAGAAGGTGGCTCGTCAAAGGATTTCAAGTTAACTAAGCTGTTAATTCACAATCATCCAGAATTAGCACACAAATTATTGGCAAAAATTGCCAAAGTAACTACCGATTATTTGAACTTACAGATTGCAGCGGGTGTAAATGCACTGCAATTGTTTGATAGCTGGGCTTTGGCTTTATCTTGGAACGATTATCAAGAGTTTTCTCATCAATATAACCAACAAATTATTGCAGGTTTAAACAGAACCAACCTTCCAGTAATTTCTTTCTGTAAAGGAAGCTCTGTTTTTGCGCCAATTATGGCAGAAGCTAAACCCGATGTGATTTCTGTTGATTGGAATGCAGATTTGTTGAATATCAAAAAAGCTTTACCAGCCGGAATTGCGGTACAAGGCAACTTAGACCCTCACATTTTATATGCGGACCAACCAGTAATCAAAGCGCAAATCCATAAATTATTTGAGCGTATGCGTGGCGAAAATGGATTTATCTTCAATTTAGGTCACGGCATCATGCCTGATATTCCTTTCGATAATGTAAAATATGCTATCGAAGTAGTGAAAGAGTTTAGATATTAATTCAAGTCAAACAAACATTTGGATAGCAATTAAGGTTTGGTTATATTTGAATATCAGCATAAAGAGAAATGACCGTTAAATCATTAAGAGACGAAGATAAATTGCCGCTAAGTAAAGTGGTTAAGTTAGTTCATAAAAAGATGGATGATATTCTTCGTGTAGTTGATGCTTTAAATTTAGGTAGAACAGAAGTTAAGCCTGATGGCGTTTATCGGACGTTTAACGATGGGAATATGATAAGAGTGGCAACAGGTGATTTTAGAAAGAAGCGTATTCCTAGCAAGAGAATTAAATTGTTTTAATGTCTTCTAATCCGAAGCTAAGAATTTTTGCCGGGCCTAATGGTTCTGGAAAAACAACTTTGTTCGAATCTATCAAATCTGTTTATTTCTCTACCCGTCTCTTCATTAATGCAGATTTGCTTGAAGAGCAATTTAAGAAAACAAGCTTTATCAATTTTTCTGATTTTAACTTGGTTGTGCAAGCCAAAGAGTTCGATGAATTTTGTTCGGCTAGCGGCCTATATAAAAAGGCTGGATTTAATGTGCAGAATTGGGGTTTAGTTGTAAGGGAGAACGTTTTAGTTGCAGCCATGGCCAAAGAAGTTGAACACACTTCTTATCATTTTGCTATAATCGCTGATTTTCTTCGAACGGCTTTAATTAAGAGTAAGCAATCATATTCTTTCGAAACGGTATTTTCTCATCCTTCAAAACTTGATCTTATTACTCTTGCGCAAGATAATGGTTATAAAGTTTATCTCTACTTTATCGGCACAGAAACGCCGAAAATGAACTTAGAGCGTGTTAAAGATAGGGTGGTAAAAGGAGGTCATTTTGTAAGTAATGATAAAATAGAGCAGCGGTATTTTTTAACAATGGATTTGCTGTTAGAAATGATTAAGAGGGTAGACGAAACTTATCTTTGGGATAACTCTGGCCAAAAACATCAATTTATTGGAAATATAAAATCGGGAATAGCTGAGTTTACAAATTTATCTGTTCCCTCGTGGATAGACACTTATATCCTTAAAAAAGTAAACAGTTAAATGGAAGCATATTTTTATATCAAAGCAACGCATATAGTATTCGTCATCAGTTGGATGGCTGGGCTTTTTTATCTTTTGAGCTTATTCATCTATCATACCGAAGCAAATGACAAATTAGAACCAGAGAAAAGTGTGTTGAAAGCACAGTTTACAAAAATGGAATCCACATTGTGGAAAATCATTTGTCAGCCTGCGATGATTATTTCTTTATTAGCTGGTTTAAGTATGCTTCATTTAAATCCAGGGTTACTTCAAATGGATTGGATGTGGGTAAAGCTTGCTTTTGTATTTGGCTTGCTAATTTATCATTTTGTGTGTGGCAGAATTATCATTCGTTTAAGGAACAACCAATACAATTGGAGCAGTTTTAAGCTACGTTTATGGCGTGAGTTAGCTACCATTTTTATGATTGCTATTGTATTTGTAGTGATACTTAAAAACACACTAGATTGGATTTATGGTCTAGTAGGCATTATGGGCATTGCTTTAATTATTATGCTTGCCGTAAAGTTGTATAAGAAATATAGAGAAAACAGAGGCCAATAAGCAATATCAAAAGCGCTAAGCAAATTCTATTAATGAAAAAATATTTACTTTTTACCTTAATTTTGATCACAGTTTATTCGTCGAAAGCGCAACTAAACAACAGCTACCTCTATAATCGCATTCGTCCGGCTGATAGCTTAACTAAAGAATTGCATCTTAATTTCTATAACTTCAATTACGTTAGAAATTATGAGTATAGCAATGATTTTCATGATGGTTACACACTTTATGGAACGCAAATAGAGCCGCAACTGGTTTATTATGCCCATCCCAACTTGGCAATTACTGGTGGGGCTTATTTAAGAAAGGATTTTGGCGAGGACGGTTTTTACGAAGCAAAACCATTATTGAGCATCAAGTATAGTAAGAAAAATTTAACCTTGGTTTTTGGAAGTTTAGAAGGAAATATACAGCACAACTACATAGAACCTATCTATAATTTTGAACGTAAAATTACTACTCCAATAGAGTACGGCACGCAATTATTGATAGATAAGGAGAAATTCAGTTTAGATGCTTGGATTGCTTGGGAAAAGATGATTTACAAAGGAGATGCCGCAAAAGAACGTATTGTAGGTGGCTTTACTTCAGATTTTACTTTGTTTAAAAGTAGCGATTGGAAAATGACCATTCCTGTGCAGTCGTTATTTTATCATACCGGCGGACAGATAGATGTGTTGGACAATATTTCGATATCTACCTTGTTTAACGGCGCTACTGGATTTACCTTGAGCAAGCAAATTGGTAATAATGTAATGCAAGTGTATACCAATAATTACGTTGCTGCTTATAAAGACTTTTCGCCAACTAAACTACGTGCTTACAGCGGAGGTTTTGGCTTGTGGCTAAATGCCGGCGCTGATACACGTTGGGGCAATTTGGCAGCATCTTATTGGAAAGGCAATCAGTTTGTTACCATTAAAGGTATGCCTTTATATCAGTCAGTTTCCGAAAATTTGAACAGTTATGGTTTTACGCAAAAACAGCGTAATATTTTGATGTTGAGATATGTTTATCAGAAGCAATTACTGCCAAATTTATACCTCGATGTACGTTTTGAACCTCACGTTGATTTTGACAAGGCAGAGAAAAATTTGCAGTTTAACCACTCTTTCTTCTTAACCTATAAGGAAAATTTCAGATTGTTTAAGTTAAAAAAGTAAGTTATTGTTTTGGTGGTAGCGCATTTATCTTAACCATTAAATCTGTAGCAAATTTGTTGTTCGGCGCCAGCTGTAACACTTTTTGCAAGTCGTTTCTAGAGAGTTCATATTGCTTAGTGTCGTAGTAAATGGCGCCCCTCATGATATAGGCAGAAGTGTAATTTGGATCTATTTTTATGGCTTCGGTTAAATCGGCGATAGCCAAATTATTTTCTTTTCTCTTATTATACAAAATTCCTCTATTTAGTAATGTCTTCACATTATTCGGGCTAATTTTCAGAGCCTGATTGTAATCGGCCAGTGCCAAGTCGTAAAAAAACTGTGCGGTGTACACTATTGCTCTGTTTGTCCAAGCTTCCGAAATGTTGGCATCTAGCGAAATCGTTTTGCTGAAATCTTTTACTGCGCTGGTAAAATCTTTTTTTCTATAAAATACCGTTCCTCGGTTAAGATAGGCTTTAGTATAGTTAGGGTTTATTGAGATCGCTTTATTGTAATCTAACATCGCCGAGTCTAAGCTGTTCCTATCTGCATTTGCAATACCGCGGTTGTATAGTAATTGCGCATCGTTGGGTGCTATTGCCAGGCCTGCACTATAATCGGCTACGGCAGCATTATGGTTTTTTCTTAAGTTATTGCATAAACCTTTTTGAAACCATCCGTCTACATACTTCGGGTTTATTCTTAAAACTTGTGAGTAATCTTGAATAGCCATATCGTAATTACCAGTTTTATAAAAACACTGTCCACGATTGTACCAAGCATTAACACTGTTTGGCGATTTGCCAATCACTTCGTTGAAAATCGGTATGGCTTCTGTGTATTTTCCAGCGTTATAAAGCTGCGTGCCCTTGCTAATTAAATTGTTTACATCTTGAGCTTTTACAATAAAGGCATTGCTGATGAGCAAAAGTAGAATGATCTGATTTAATATCGTTTTCATGGTTGCGAAGGTTTACTTAACCAAATATAGCGGTGCTGCGTGGCAAATTTATCCGTATTTATGGGTATTTAATTTAGTTGCGCAATAAGGCTATTAGCAGTACACTAATTGATAATGTTAACCCAACAAGAAGCAAAATTAGAATGATTTTATTGCGTTTTTTGCCGTCATTTTTTATGTAAAGCCAAGTTAAAAAGCTGGCAATGCCAAAAGGGTAGGAGATTATTGCCGCCATCCAATAAATCCAGATGTAGCCTGTACAAACAAACCAAAATGCAAAAATGGTAGCTATACTAAATAAAATATCGTTTTTTGTTACCTTCATCACGCTGCACTAGTTTGTCAAAACTAAGCAGTTTTAAGTAAGAACTACTCCGTATTTTACGGTATTAATAACGGCTCTACATCTATTTTTTTGGCCAAGTTATTAAGGTCTTCTACTACAGCGTTTATTAACGGAATGCCGGATGTTTTACGTGTCAACTCAAATTGATATTCTGGCTCTCCTGGAATGATGACTTGTTTGCTTTCATCCACAGTTTTTGCGTTTTTGAAACGTTCTATCCAATTATCTAAATGATCTTTAAAGTCTTGCGCAGGGCGGAAACCATCTACTCGCATTGCACCTAAAAAGTGGCCAATTCCTTCGCCTACCGGGTTTGGATCTGGCTCTAAAAAAGCCACGAATGGCGGCACCCAAGGCCCATAATTGGCTCCAGAAAGCACAGCTGATAAAATATCTACCGTTGCTCCTAAGCCGTAACCTTTGTGGCTGCCATGGTCTTTATCGCTACCTAATGGAAGTAATGAACCTCCAGCTTTTAATTCATTCGGATTGATGGATTGGTTGCCATCTTTATCTTGTACCCAGCCATCTGGAATTTCCGCATTTGCTCTCTGAGCAATCTCTAACTTGCCATTGGCAGCGGCAGCCGTAGCCATATCTACTACCACAGCAGGATATTTACCTGCCGGAAAAGCATAACACATTGGGTTGGTGCCAAGCAAACGTTCGTTTGCATAAGTAGGGGCAACCAGCGGACTAGCATTGGTCATGCTAATGCCAATCATATCTTTTTCTACTGCCATTAAAGCATGGTAGCCTGCAATACCGAAATGGTTAGAGTTTTTAACCGAAACCCAGCCGCTACCATATTTTTCTGCTTTTTCTATGGCTACCTTCATGGCGAATGGAGCAACCACTAAACCTAAACCTGCATCGCCATCTACTGTTGCGGTGGTTGGTGTTTCATGTACTATACGAATGTTAGGTGTAGCATTAATTCTATTTTTCTCCCAAAGGCGATAATAACCACTTAACCTTGCTACACCATGCGAATCAATTCCTCTTAAATCCGAACGAACTAAAACATCTGTTGCTAAAGTAGCGTGCTCATCAGAACAGCCCATCTTTTTAAAAACATCGTAGGTAAAGGTTCTTAATTTTTCTTCGGTGAAAGTGAGGTGCATGGTTAAATTGTTGTATTGTTAAATTGCTTTATTGTTGGAAAGTTGAAATGTTTTAAAGTTGGAAGGTTGTAAACTGTCAATTGCCAACTGAAAAATATTCAATCATTTACTCATTCAAAACTCAATCATTCTCTTAGGCAAGTATCAAAGTAAAATCTCCACCTAAAGGTTCAAAGTTTTCTATTAATGATGAAATAAAGTCATCGCCGTATTCTACGTACATAGGTGCTAAATTAGAAATTCTTTCTTGTAAAGTTCCGCCAGGAAATAACCGATTTTTTAAGTTTTCGATTTGTGTAATAGAAACTTCGTGATTTCTTTTTTCTGCTCTAAAAAACTTCTTTTCTAACTTTTCTAATAGCTTTTCTGTTTTTGTCAACACCGCATCGGCGGATACTTCTAAAGTTTTGTCAATTTTAAAAGCATTTAATTTGATCTTATCGAAAACAGATTTAATGTTTGCTTTTTCGTCGTTTAAATGAAGCACAGCATTGCTATTTGCTTCTATCCAACGTTTTTGTAGTTCTTCTGTGGTTAAAAAAACATCCTCGAAACTAAAGCCTAGCTTATTTAGGTTTGCAAAACTTCTTTTATCTATAACTAATGCAGAGTTTCGAAGTAAAAGTACTGGGAAATTTACTTTGTAGAAATCGAAGTTTGCTTTTAATTGCATCCAGTAAGAAACTTCGGCACCGCCGCCAATGTAAGCAACATTTGGTAAAATCACTTCCTGGTAAAGTGGGCGCATAATCACATTAGGGCTAAATCTTTCCGGATATTGTTCTATCTCATTAAGTAATTCAGCTTCTGTAAATTTAATTTCAGTATGATTAACTATATATAAATCTCCCTCTTTGATAATTCTTTCGCGAAGATTTTCTTTTAAATAAAAGAAGTTGATATCGCGACCGTTAACTTGGGTTTTATAGCCCTTCGCTTCTAAGGTTTTACTGCTTTCTTCTGTTAATCTTGCACTGTTTTGTTGGGTAATATCACTTTTAATGATGTCTGCAAACTGTGCCTTTAAAGCAACATCATCTGCATTAATAATAACTAAGCCATATTGCTCAAACAAGCTATTTACCAATACTCGGGTAGCATCGGCTAAATTTTCATTTGCTAAGTAGGCTTGTTCTACCAACTTACCTAATTTTTTGCCATTTTGGCTGATACCCAAATAACCTTTATACGCTTGCACTGCTGCTGCTACTGTTTTGGTGCTTAACCTGCCCGTGGCACCGTTGGTCTGTTGTATCCAACTGATGTTTTTTTCATCTACGTTGATATGGTTAATTTCTTCAAAATCATGATCTTCGGTAGCCATCCAGTAAATGGGTACAAAATTCTTTTCTGGATAAGCTATTTTTAACTCCAGAGCCAAATTAATGGTAGTTACAATTTTATAAATGAAATATAATGGGCCAGTAAAAAGGTTGAGCTGATGTCCCGTAGTTACGGTATAAGTATCATTATCAGCTAGCAAATCAATATTTGCACTCACAGCTGGGTTAACCTTTATCGACTGATATTGCTGTTGAAGTGCCTTAACCAAAACGGCTCTGTCTCCAGTAAACTGGTGGGCATCTACTGCTTTTTTTAAGCCCTCTAGGTCTGGTCTGTAACTGTAGAAAGATCTTAGAAATTCGACGTCGTTTACATAATCTAAAACCAGTTTAGAGAATGAGTGTGTATCCTGATAAGAAATGTATTTAGCCTTCACATTTCGAAATTAAATTAAATTTTGAAACAAGAGTAGTCGTTCGGTTTATTTTACAATTTGTCCACCTATGAGTATTAAATAAGATGGTACAATAAATAAAAAGTCGAGATGAAAATCTCGACTTAAAAAATACTTTTTAATTGATTATGGCTTTATCTTTACAATTTTGCCATCTTTTAATATTACCAACTCCGAGTTTTTTTGTTTCTTAAATTCAATCAGTTTTTCGTAGACTTTTTCGAGACCGAGCAACAGTTTGTTTTTTAATTCCATTTGTTTCTCTACGGTTGTCATAATGATAGTTTTAGCTTGTTAAACTTATACTCGTCTATAATAATTAGGTTGTCGTCAATAGTTTTTTGCGCTAAAAGCTCATGATTACCATTTGAGTTATCAAAAATAAAAGCGCCGTCAACAATTGGCAAATAAATATCGAATAAATTTTCGATACCTCGTACATATCTTCTTTCAATTACTTCTGGTAAAATATTATGTCCACCCTCAATAACCCTAGTTTTTACCCTCTCTTTTGCTAATTCTATGCTCTGCAACCAAAAGAATAACAAAGTAACTGTATAACCTTTTTGTTGGGCCTCTGCTATTTTACCTTTATAGCTTTTTGTAGCTAACGTGGTTTCGAATGCAAAACTCTCATTGTTTTTCAACAGTTCATTAATTCGATTTAGCATTATTCTACCAGCTTCAAATGCAACTTTTTCTGGTTGGAAAGGAGATAAACCCTTCGCTATTTCATCTGCATTGACAAACTCTTTACAGAAAATAATTTCGGGCAGGATGGTAAAAGATGCGGTAGTTTTTCCTGCACCGTTACAACCAGCAATTATGTAAAGGTTTTTGTCCGTCATGTAGACAAATATAAACTATTTCACAATTCGCCCGTACAAATCAAAATCTTCTGCTCTGTCTACTTTTACGTTTACAAAACTCCCTATAGCGGCATAGCCAGAATTGGCATCAATTAAAACCTCATTGTCCACTTCGGGGCTATCAAACTCGGTACGGCCAATAAAGAAATCGCCTTCTTTTCTATCCACCAATACTTTGTAGGTATTGCCCACTTTTTCTTGGTTGATTTCGTAAGAAATACCCTGTTGCAATTCCATAATGGCATCTACACGCTCTTGTTTTACTTCTTCCGGAACATCGTCCACTAAATCGTAAGCATGCGTTTTTTCTTCGTGAGAATACGTGAAGCAGCCCAAGCGATCAAAACGAGTATCAGCAACCCATTGGTACATTTCTTCAAAATCTTGCTCAGTTTCTCCCGGATAACCACAAATTAAAGTGGTACGCATAGCAATGTTTGGAACTTTAGCTCTAATTTCGTTAACAATATCAATGGTTTTTTGCTTGGTAGTACCACGACGCATGGATTTAAGCATGTTATCCGTGATGTGCTGCAACGGCATATCTAAATACTTACAAATATTTTCACGCTCGTTCATGGCGTCTAAAATTTCCATTGGAAAACCAGCAGGATAGGCGTATTGTAACCTGATCCATTCTATACCATTTACGTCAGATAAACGACGTAAAAGTTCATCTAAATTTCTCTTGCCGTAGATATCTAAACCGTAATAAGTTAAATCTTGAGCAATTAAAATCAGTTCCTTAGTACCGTTAGCTGCTAATATCTTGGCTTCGTTTACCAACTCGTTCATATCTCTCGAAACGTGTTTGCCACGCATTAGCGGGATTGCACAAAAAGAGCATGGACGGTTACAACCTTCAGCAATTTTGAAATAAGCAAAATGCGATGGCGTAGTTAGCAAACGCTCGCCAATTAATTCGTGCTTGTAATTTGCACCCAGTGTATGTAAGATGTTTTGAAGATCGTTGGTGCCAAAAAAAGCATCAACGTTGGTGATTTCTGCTTCTAAATCTGGTTTGTAACGTTCAGAAAGGCAGCCAGTAACAATCACTTTTCCGACTTTGCCTTCGTCTTTTAACTGACTGTATTGTAAAATGGTATCGATAGATTCTTGCTTTGCATTATCTATAAAACCACAAGTGTTAATTACTACAATGTCATCTTTCCCTAATTTATTTGCTTCGTGCTCAACATTTAGATTGTTACCTTTCAATTGTCCCATTAATACCTCGCTATCGTAAGTGTTTTTAGAGCAACCAAGCGTAATTACGTTAATTTTAGGTTGGTATAATGATTTTTCCTTTTTTACTTTCATTTTTTTCCTTCGGGATGATTATTCCGATTTTCTTCCTTCGGTCTGATTTCACAGATTAGAAGATTACACCGATTTATTATTATACTGATAAGCGTTTTACTTCACAGCTTGTATTACCAAAATTTATTAATAGTCCAGTTTTAACTTTGCTTGCTCTTAAGTAAGAAATTAACTGATTTTGAAATAGTTTAGGTTGATAACCTGTAACTGATTTTAGTTCTACAATGACTTTATTTTCGACTAGTAAATCGCATCTGAATTTGCCAATAACCGTTTTTTCAAATTCTACAATAAACTCTTTTTCGGCTTCAAATGTTAATCCTTTTTGCTGTAATTTAATTTTTAGAGCATTTACATAGATCTTTTCAAGAAAGCCAGGACCGAGGGTATTATGGACTTCGAAGCAACATCCAATTATTATTCTCGTTAAATCATCATGTTTAGATTTGTTTTCCAGTTCCATAACATCGGTGTAATCCTAAAATCTGTATAATCGTAGTTATTTAAATAAACTACTTACAAATTCACGTTTATCGAACAATTGCAAATCGTCCATTTTTTCGCCTACGCCAATGTATTTAACCGGAATTTTGAATTGATCAGAAATGCCAATTACTACGCCACCTTTGGCTGTGCCATCTAACTTGGTAATAGCCAAAGCATTTACGTCGGTAGCTTCGGTAAACTGTTTGCACTGCTCAAAAGCGTTTTGTCCAGTAGAACCATCTAATACTAATAAAATCTCATGAGGCGCATTAGGTACAATCTTTTGCATCACGTTTTTGATTTTACCTAACTCGTTCATCAATCCAATTTTGTTGTGCAAACGCCCAGCGGTATCAATAATTACCACGTCTTCTTTATTGGCAACTGCCGATTGTAAAGTATCGAAAGCTACTGAAGCAGGATCAGAGCCCATTGCTTGTGCAACTACACGTACCCCAACACGTTCGCCCCAAAGTTTAATCTGATCAACAGCGGCGGCACGGAAAGTATCGGCGGCGCCAAGTACTACATTTAAACCTTCGTTTTTTAGCTTATGCGCCAATTTACCGATAGTAGTAGTTTTACCCACACCATTTACACCAACTACCATAATTACGTAAGGTTTATGGTCGCCGTATTCAAAATTTCTGAAATCATTACTATTGTTTTCAGCAAGAAGTAACTGAATTTCATCTCTCAGTAAACCATTAAGTTCTGTAGTAGAGAGGTACTTGTCCTTTGCTACACGTGCTTGAATGCGTTCAATGATTTTTAAGGTAGTGCTTACACCAACGTCAGAAGTTACTAGCACTTCCTCCAAGTTGTCCAAAACATCATCGTCTACGGTAGATTTTCCGGCAACGGCTTTGGTTAATTTACTGAAAAAGCCTTCCTTGGTTTTTTCTAGTCCTTTATCTAGCGCTTCCTGAGCTTCAGGGGCGGTTTCTTTCTTTTTGAAAAAATCGAATAAACCCATAGTTTGATAAAATAAAAAAAGCCCTTCCGTTAATACGGAACGGCTCTTAAGCTATTCTTAAATATTCTTATTTGCTGCTTGCAGCGGCAATAGCATCTTTAACGTGATCATTGTGAACAATTGATTCTTTGAATGAATAAGCACCTGTTTTTGGAGACTTAACCATTGCGATCACTTTTGAATATTCTTTACCAGTACCTGTTTTAAGGGTTGCAACTACTTTCTTTGCCATGTTTTTAAAATTTAATGAGAGAATGTGACTGTTGACAATTCATAATCTATGACTATTATTTGCCTTACACCTTCAACCTTTAATCCTTATTTAATTTCTTTGTGTACAGTTACTTTTCTTAAAACCGGGTTGAATTTTTTCAACTCTAAACGCTCAGTAGTGTTTTTACGGTTTTTAGTAGAAATATATCTAGACATACCAGGCATACCACTTGTTTTATGCTCTGTGCATTCTAAAATAACTTGAACTCTGTTACCTTTTTTTGCCATTTCTTTATCTATTTATACCGAAAAATCGGTAAATGTTTTTACAAATATCCTTTTTTCATGAAACGATTAATCGCTTCAGAAACACCAATTTTATTGATGGTTTTAATAGCCGAAGTAGATACTTTTAGCGTTATCCAACGATCTTCTTCAGGGATATAAAATTTCTGAAGTTGTAGGTTAGGATAAAACTTGCGCTTAGTTTTAACGTTCGAGTGAGAAACGTTATGTCCTTTCATCGCGGTTTTTCCTGTTAAATCACAAACTCTTGACATGACTTTATTTTGTTATTTGTTATTCGTCGCTTAATTCTTTTTAAGAGCCTGCAAATATCAGAATAATTTTTCTAACCGTCAAGTGTGTCGTAAAAATATTTTGAGATATTTTTTTGCGTATTAAAAATAGCTAGGTTATTAGCTGTTAGGCTACTAGTTAAATACATCAGCTATGCGATAAAATTGAGCTATAACAAGCATTTTTCTCATTAAAATACCAAGTTCTAAGTATTTTAAGTGTTTCCTATAAGCCATATTTTTGTTAGCAATTTTATATTGAACAAATAAAGCCATTGGGCTTATAGTTAAAGATATAATACTAAGTTGAAAGCTCTAATTAAGCCTTTGCCAAAAGCAGAGGCTTTTTCTTTCTTATCGAGAATTGGTAAACTCGAAATAAAATCAGCCGTTTTTTAAGAGTATGTTTATAAAATTGAAACGATTTTGATGTTTTTATAGCATTTTATTACTTAATTTAGCAATCGAACAAATCCAAAACCTATTATAGATATACTATGCAAATCAAATCTTTTGAGCAGTATGAAGAAAGCTACAAAAAAAGTATTGAAAATCCAGAGCAATTTTGGGGCGAAGTAGCCCAAAACTTTCAGTGGAGAAAACCTTGGTACAAAGTTCTTTCGTGGAATTTTGAAGAGCCCACCATCAAATGGTTCGAAGGAGCTAAACTTAACATCACAGAGAACTGTTTAGATAGACATTTAGAACATAATGGAAATAAACCAGCCATTATATGGGAACCAAATGACCCAGAGCAAGATAGTGTAACCATTACTTATAGAATGTTGCACGAGCGGGTTTGCCGCTTTGCAAATGTGCTTAAGCGCAATGGTGCAAAAAAAGGAGATAGGGTTTGTATTTATATGCCAATGGTGCCAGAATTGGCGATAGCCGTATTGGCCTGTGCTCGTATTGGGGCAGTACATTCTGTTATTTTTGGTGGTTTTTCTGCCAAATCTATTGCCGATAGAATTAACGACTCGCAATGTAAATTGGTAGTTACTGCCGATGGTGTATACCGTGGTGCCAAACCTATTCCGTTGAAAGATGTAATTGACGATGCCTTAATTGGTTGCCCTACTGTAGAAAAAGTAATTGTACTTACCCATGTAAGAACACCTGTAAGTATGTTAAAAGGTAGAGATGTGTGGTGGGAAGATGAATTGAAACACGTAAATGCTGTTTGTGAGGCCGAAGAAATGGACGCCGAAGATCTGCTGTTTATACTGTATACTTCGGGCTCTACTGGTAAACCTAAGGGTGTAGTACATACTTGTGGCGGCTATATGGTTTATGCTGGTTATACGTTTAGTAATGTATTCAACTATCAGCCAGATGAGGTTTATTTCTGCACGGCAGATATAGGTTGGATTACTGGCCACTCTTACATTGTTTACGGGCCACTTTCGCAAGGAGCTACCTCATTAATTTTTGAAGGCGTACCTACTTATCCAACACCTTCTCGTTTTTGGGATATCGTAGAAAAACACAAAGTAAACACATTATATACAGCGCCAACGGCAATTAGATCTTTAATGGGCTTTGGTGATGAGCCATTGAAAGGAAAAGATTTAAGCTCGTTAAGGGTTTTAGGTTCGGTGGGGGAGCCAATTAACGAAGAAGCGTGGCATTGGTTTGATGAAAAAATTGGTGGCGGAAAGGCGCCAATTGTAGATACTTGGTGGCAAACCGAAACTGGTGGTATCATGATTTCGCCAATAGCTACGGTAACTAAAACCAAACCTAGCTTTGCTACTTTGCCTTTACCGGGTATACAGCCTATTTTGGTAGATGAAAACGGTGTAGAAATAGAAGGCAATGGTGTAAGTGGAAATCTTTGCATTAGATTTCCATGGCCGGGTATGCTGCGTACCACTTATGGAGACCATGAGCGTTGTAAACAGACTTATTTTTCTACCTATCCGGGAATGTATTTTACTGGCGATGGCTGTTTGAGAGATGAGGATGGCTATTACAGAATTACAGGTAGGGTAGATGACGTGTTGAACGTTTCTGGACACAGAATTGGTACTGCCGAGGTAGAGAATGCCATTAATATGCATGCTGGTGTGGTAGAAAGTGCGGTAGTGGGTTATCCTCACGATGTAAAAGGACAAGGGATTTACGCCTTTATCATCTATCCAAATCATCATCAAGATGCAGAACTAACTAAAAAAGATATTCTACAAACTGTAACTAGGGTTATTGGCGCTATTGCCAAACCAGATAAGATGTTGTTTGTATCTGGCTTGCCAAAAACCAGATCTGGTAAAATTATGCGTAGAATTTTGAGAAAAATTGCCGAAGGCGATACTTCAAACTTGGGCGATACCTCAACTTTGTTAGATCCAGCGGTAGTAGACGAGATTATAGCTGCTGCAAAAGCTTAAGAAGCATCATATTATAATTAAGGGCAGGTTTTAATTAACTTGCCCTTTTTGTTTTACTTCAAATTTATTTTTGGCTGTAAATCAGATTTTTAGTCTGTGTTTATGGTTGTTTTGCTTCTATAAGCATTACATCAGCCAAATGATATTTGCATATAGCTTAATTACATTTTTTGAAACATAGTGGATGTAAATTTGTTCTTCTAACTCAATCATAAATTAATTTTAAAAAGTACATTATGGATAAGTTAGAATTAAAAGGAAAATGGAATGAGTTAAAAGGTAAAGTTAAACAAGCTTATGCCGATTTAACGGATGACGATTTAAAACACGAGGAGGGAAAAGATGAAGAGTTATTGGGGAAATTACAGCAAAAAACTGGGAAAGGTAGAGAAGAGTTAGTGAAGTGGATTAACTCATTATAAAAACTCCACAAGGAGTTAAACAGGTCGGAAGGTTTTCTTCCGGCTTTTTTTTTGCTTGTTGATGAAAAAAGGCCAGTGAAAAAAATCACTGACCTCATGGTTATTGTGTGTAGGAGTATTAAAATTAGTGTGCGTCTACTGGGATGTTAGTATTTTTCTTAAATTTCTGTAAGAACAACAAAGGAATAGAGCAAAGCATTACTGCACCTGCCACCCAATAAGCATCGCTATAAGTAAGTAACATGGTTTGTTTAATTACCGCACCTTCAATGGCTTTCATGGCCATTAATTTGGCATCTAAGAATGAAGCTCCTTTTGCCATAAAATTGTGCATCAAGCCATTTAGTCTTTCTGTAAATGCAGGATTTTGTTCATTCACATTTACTAACAAATTGCTACGGTGAAATCCTTGGCGAACGTGGATTAAGGTAGTTAACGCAGCAATACCAAATGAGCCGCCCAATTGGCGCATCATGTTATTTAAACCAGAACCTTGCCCAATTTCAGCACCTTTTAAATCTTGTATAGCCAAAGTGGTTAGCGGAACAAATAATAAAGCCATTCCAAAACCTCTAATTACCAATGGCCAGAAAAACTGATCTGTACCAGATGATAATGTAGATTTGCTCAACATGTGGCAGAAGACGAAGAATAAAATCATCCCGCCGGTAGCCATAATTTGAGCTGGTACGCCTTTTTTAAGCATAATACCAATAAAAGGCATCATCGCAATGGTACAAATACCGCCAGCAATGAAAAGTTCTCCAGTTTGTAGTGGCGAAAAACCTAGCAAGTTCTGACAGAAAATTGGAAATACGAATACTGAACCGTACAAGCCAAATCCTAGCACAAAGGAGGTAATCATCCCAATGGAGAAACTTCTATGCCTCATAATCTTGAAATTCACGATAGGATGATCGGTGCTCAATTCTCTCCAGATGAAAAGTAAAAGCCCAAATACCGAGGCTACCGCCAGGGCCGTAATGTAAGGCGTGGCAAACCAATCTTCGCTTTCGCCTTTTTCCAAAACAGTTTGTAAACTACCAATGGCAATGGCAAGCAGTACAATTCCCCACCAGTCGATAGGTGCACCTTTGCCATCCTTAGGCGTTTCTCTAACAAACATATAGGTTAAATAAGCGGCTAGAATTCCTACTGGAATATTTACGTAGAAAATCCAAGGCCAGGTGGTAATTTCTAAGATATAACCACCAATGGTTGGTCCAATAGTTGGGCCAACAACGGCACCTAAACCGAATAGGGCAGTAGCAATACCTACATCTTCTCGCGGCCAAGTTTCAATCAAAATTGCTTGTGCAGTAGAAATTAAACCGCCACCAGCTAAACCTTGTAAAATACGGAAGGCTACCAGTTCCCATAAATTATCTGCATTACCACAAAGAAATGAGGCAACGGTAAAGAGTATGATAGAAAATAAGAAATAATTTTTACGCCCAAATCTACTGCCTAACCAGCCCGACATGGGTAGAATAATTACGTTGGCTACTGCGTAGCCTGTAGATAACCAGGCCACATCTTCTAGCGTGGCGCCCAAGTTACCTTGTATTTGTGGTAATGCTACGTTTACAATGGTGGTATCAATGAGCTCTAATAGCGCTGCTGTGATTACCGTAATCGTGATTATCCATTTTTTTAAACCTACTTCGGCCATTTTTTTGATCTTGAAGCCTCCCCCAACCCCTCCAAAGGAGGGGAGAAGCATATTGTAAATTTACTCCAAATCTCCCTCCCTTTGGGAGGGCAGGGGTGGGCTTTTATATAGCAACAGATACTTTTACACTCATTCCTGGGCGCAATTTCTCTAGTATAGTTTTATCCTTATTAATGATTTTGATTTTTACTGGCACTCTTTGTATAACTTTTACAAAGTTTCCTGTAGCATTATCTGGTGGTAATAACGAGCCTTTGGCTCCAGTAATAGGAGAGAAGTTGTATACTTCGCCTTCAATTTCTTGGTCTGGGTAAGCATCAACATCAATTTTTACTTTTTGCCCAGCGTGAATTTTCTCTAACTGCGTTTCTTTAAAATTGGCCGTTACGTAAATGCTGTTGTCATTAACGATAGAGAATAACGATTGCCCTGCTTGTACCAACTGGCCTTTTTGCACACTTTTTTTACCAACAATACCTGTAGTTGGTGCTTTAATTTGTGTGTAAGAAAGTTGCAGTTTGGCAAAATCAACCTCGGCTTGGCGTTGGGTAACGCCAGAATTGCTCACATTTAATTGCGATTGCGTAGTACCCACTTGTTTTACAGCAGCATGATATTGATCTACTGCTGCATCGTAAGCAGCTTGTGCAGTTTCTTTTTGTGCTTTGGCTTGGTCAAATGCTTGTCTAGTAATCGAACCATCTTTTACCAAGTTCTCATATCTATCGTAATCTTTTTTGGCTAAATCTAATTTCACTCTAGCAGCTTCGATATTTGCTTTTGCGGTTGCCGTGTTAGCCGAAGTAGCAATAATTTGAGCTTGAGAAACGCCAACTCCTGCATTAGCACCAGATTGGCTAGCTTTTGCCTGTTCTAGTTTAATTTGATAATCGCTATCATCTAAAGTTACCAGCACGTCGCCTTGTTTCACTTCGGTGTTTTCTTCAAAATTGATGTCTTTTACATAACCGCTTACTCTTGCAATTACCGGACTAATATCGCCATCAATTTGAGCATCGTCTGTATCTACGTGTTTGCTGTAATAATTATATTGAGTGAAACCAAATATGGCTCCTATAACAATAAATGCTCCTAAAATAATAGGAATTACTTTGTTTTTCTTTTTTGTGGGCTGTGTCATGTTATGTTTAGTTGTATTGTGTAATTTTTCCTGTTGACTTTAACAAGGTGTAATAAGCTAATTGTGCATCGGCCTTGGCTAGTTCTAAATTAATTTTAGCTTGGTACAATAAGGTTTCTGCATCAATTCTATCTGTTGCAGAAGCAATGTTGTTTTGATATTTCGACTCTAATAACCTATCATTTTCTGTAGCTTGGGCAATAGAAGTTTCTAGTACGTTGATTTTTTGAACGGCCAATTGATAGTTTTGGTAATTTCTGTTCAATTCGGTTTTTACATTATCCGTAAAAATTTCTTTTTGCGTATCTATTTCCAATTGTTGCACTTTGGCTTCGGCAACTTTGTTTTTGTTGGTCCATAAAGAGCCTATGTTCCAAGAAACAGTAGCACCTAAAGTAATTGGCATTACAAATTGTTGGTTGCTAGGGATGAAATTTCCACTTGGATTAACATAGTACAAATTTGCACCTAAACCTACCGTAGGCCTTGTATTAGCTTGAATAGATTTGATATTATAATCTGCTGCTTTATGTTGTAAATCGAACTGCTGTAATTCTTGTCTGGTGGATAAAGCAGTAGTTAAATATTCAGAGAAAGAAGTTAATTGTGGTAATGCCGCATCAGCTTCTTTAATTTCGATATCTGTATTTTCTGCTAAACCTAGAAGTACATCAAGATTGTAATTAATTACCTTTCTATTACTCTCGATCTCTAGATCAGTTAAAGAAACATTGGCCTGTTGTAATTGAAACCTCAATACATCATTTTTGGTTACCAAGCCTTGTTCGTAAAACCGTTGTGCTTGTTTCAACTGTTTAGCAATAGCAGCCAAGTTTTGTGCTACCACTTTTTTGCTTTGCAACAATTTGTACAGCGAGAAATATCCATTTACAACAGCGTAGCTTACTTCTTCTTTGTTTTTGTCGGCATCTAATAAAGCAATTTCTTTCAAAAGCTTAGTAGATTCTTGTGCATATTTCAGCTTACCGCCGCCGTAAACTAATTCTTGTACGGCTGCTGTTCCAACAAAAGCATCTGCTCTTTTGGGTAAGTTAATAGGATTTCCTTCGCCAATTTTTAAGGTATTTGTAGGGATTTCGGCATGGTTATACATGAAGCTTGCAGTAGCGCTTGGTAAGGCATTATCCTTAACTACGGCTAATTTGGCAACGGCTTCATCTATTTTTTGTTGAGATAGTTTTAGGTTCTTGCTATTGGCAATGCCTAAATCTATCGCCTCTTGTAGGCTTAATTGCTTAACATTTTGTGCGTGTAAAGCTGTAGGAATAAAAAACAAACTCAGTAAAAACAGCTTGAGTTTTACCGAGAAATTAAAATCCCCTTTAGGGGAATTAGGGGTTATTGGTATCATTGTTTGGGTGTTAAATGCGTAAGTATCATGTCTTGCAGGTGAGCAATCAATCGTGTTTTAATTACTTCTCTGTCTTTTTCGTTATCTAAATCATAGCTGCTGTCTGGAGAAACTTTATTAGGCGATGTGGTGACCATGGAGATCGTACCCATCACGCTCACAATCGTCATTCTAATATCTACCTCTCTAAAATCGCCACAAGCTATTCCTTCTTTAATAATGTCTTCGATCACCAGTAGGTTCTGTCCCATGGCGCCTTTAATCTGATCAAAAACTTCGGGACGGAGAGAAAGTGAAAGCTCTCTGTACATCATTTTATGGAAATTTGCATTGCTCAAAATACGCGTTGCATATTTCTCAATCACTTTCATTAATTTTTCTTTGGCAGGGATATTTTCTTCCTTAATTTGGTTCAATTGCGATTTGAAACCCATAACCCGCTCTTCCAAAATCTCTTTGAAAACGCCCATTTTACTTCCAAAATAGTAGTTAATCATGGCCATGTTTGCGCCAGATTCGGCTGCAATTTGACGGGTAGAAGTCCCTTCGAAGCCATTTTCGCAAAACAGCTTTTCGGCGGCTAGCAGTATATCGGTCTTTTTATCGGTTTTTTCCATCATTTATTTTTTGATGGCACAAATTTAATCAATCGATTGATTAAAATACAAATATTTTTATTTTGGTTTACAATTGGATGATAAATGGATTGGTATAACAATTACCTAAATTTATCTTTCTCCCAGCTTAGTGGATTGTTTTGTATGTAATTGGAGATATTTTGATAGGCATTTTCATCGCGAATAATGTGTTCATAATAATTACGTTGCCAGATATTTTTGATGTCATAATTTTTGATGAACCATTTGGTAACGCCAATTTTAAAACCGCGAACAATGGAACCAACGGTTCGTGACGTGCCATGCGGTAGGGGCGAAACATTTTTCGCCCGATTACCCGAAACATTTTTCGCCCCATTATGCAAAATGTTTTTTTCATCATAATCGGACAAATGATGATTTGCGAAGGACAAATGATGATTTGTCCCTACGGGAGGTGCGGTAATTTAAACGATACCATGAATATGATTGGGCATCACAACAAAATCATGCAAAACAACATTCGTGAAATGTTCGGATATTGAAAACCAACACGTTTCTGCCTGTTTACCCGCATTGCTCAACGTCATTTTACCATTAACGATTTTGCCAAAACGATGAATTCTATCCTGACAACAAATCGTGATAAAATACAGTCCTTCTTTAGAATAGTCGTAACCTCGCAATCTGATGGATTGCCTGTTAAATTGATAATGCATTTTGTTTTAGGTAGATGTAGTAATTAAAAATAACAAAAACCTATAAAAACAAAAAACGCCACTGGAATGCAGTGGCGTTTTAAATATTTATTCAATCTACTTGTTACTTGCCTAATTGCTCTAAATATGCTTGAGTTTGCTTTTCTATAGCCAGTGTTGCCACCTTAATGCTAGAACCTACACGAGTAGTTTGTGGGTTAACCGCTAACTTCCCAATGGTAGCCAGTGCATCTACATACCATTTGCCCCAAACCTCAATGATATGCTTTTCATCGTTTGCAGGTTTACCTTCGGCAATTGCCTTTTTACTCAGTTCAAATTCAGTTTTTAAGCGAGTTAAAGCATCTTCCTTAATTTGGGTTACCGTAGCCGACGCTGTATTCTCATCAGCGGTAATTAAAGTATAGGCTGCGGTTAAGGCGCTTACACCAACGTTCTTCATTGTTTTTGGAGAAACCTTGTCAATTCTATCATTATCGGTATGGTAAAAAACATCCGTAAAATGCCACATCAATAAACCTGGTATTTTATTTTGCAGAAATGGCGTATGGTCGCTACCACCTTCAAAGGGGTTAAATTTTACCGTCCAATTGGCAAATTTGCCTTGCGCTTTGCAAATGTCAAATACAAAATCGTTAAAATAATGCGGGAACAAATCTTTCTCTTTTACATCGCCAGCGCCCCATTCAGAGTGTTTATCTTCGCCTCTGGTCCAAATGGCAGAAGGGTCTGGCATTTTTTCTAATAAGAAAGTTCCACCTGTTTTTTCGGTGTCTTCGCCAACCATGTCTAAACTCATTCCCCACAAAATGCCTTTGGCACGAGTGCTATCTTCTACTATGTATCTACGTGTAGAAGTAATTTCATCGCCCCATAAAAAAGTTAAACTACGTTGAGGTTTTAGCTTGCCATTTTTAACGAGTTGTGCGGTTAAGCGAGCCATTTCGGCCAAAGTACCCACACCCGATGCGTTATCATTTGCGCCAGGTTCTTGTACGTGAGCGCTGTAAACAAAGCGCTCTTGTGGTTTTATACTGCCACGAACATTAGCCACAATGGTTAATTCTTCTGCGGGATAGGTTTTAGTAGTGATATTTACTTTTAATTCCACTTTACCTTTCAAGCAAGCTTCTTTTAAACGCTCTTTCGATGCGTAAGATAAAAACAAAACCCATATACCCGCATTTGGTTGCATAGCACTAAACTGAATGGAAGTGGTATGTTTAGTAGGTTGATTATAGCTTGGAAGCGTAAAGCCCAAAACACCAACAGCACCAGCTTTGGCTGCAAAGCTTGCTAAACGTTGCGCAGGTAGCTCTCCAAAAACAATTTTTCCTTTCAAATCTTTGCCAGCTAGGTCCTCTTTGCTAGCTTTATTGATAAAAATAACTTCGGCAGTTACGCCTTCGGCAGGGGTAGAAACACAGTTAATTGGGATCATGTTTCTATTGGTTTTAAAAGATTGCAGTGGCATACTTTCTCCAACAATACTGATGTTTGCATCTACAGGCTCCCAAGCATCGTTTTTCATCTTTCTTTTTTCGATGCGGTAGGTTAGGGGCGCTTCAAATTCATCTTTGCTTTGCAGTACGTAACCTGCCTTTTTCAAAATTTCTTCTACTCGGTAAATACTGGCATCAAAGCCCTTATTCCCCGGCAAACGGAAAAATTGCTCCACAAATGCGGTTGTGGTAAAAGCATTCTTTTCGTTAAAACCAGTTCTGGTTAACTTAAAATATTGTTCTTTTTGGCTTTGTGCTGTAGCATTTAAAGTTACTGCAGTCAATACAATAAAAAGTAGTTTTTTCATGTTTAATGTTGTAGAGCGCAAAAGTAACTAATAATCAAACTCCAAGAATTAATAATCAAAAAATATATAGCTGTTTACAAAAAGATATGAAAAGCAAGGGCAATGCTACTATTAAAAAATAGTCCCGCTATGCGCTACAAGTTTTTCAATAGTCTTCGACAAGCTCAGACTGACATTGAAAACGCTTTTCGCTGCTATCGGGTTTAGTTGGCAGGTATTTTGCACAGGTTTACGTTTTATAAACCTGATGGCAATGGAAAGCCCGCAAACGAGGCACGAGTGCGGACTTGTAATGTACAGCAGGACTTGCTTAAATAGTAATGCGTATTTTGCTTTTCAAAAAGATAAACCAAATAGCTAAATCATTAAAAATTACGCGTACTAATGAGCCAAACATCTAACAAACTAAACAATTAACCATCCAAATTGATATTTTTGTTTATAAATTACATCCCATGAAAAAAGTTCTAATTACTATCGCTATTGTTTTTGCCGTTTTGCTGATTTCGGCGGCAGCGGTTCCGTATCTTTTTAAAGATCAGATTGTTGCAAAAGTAAAATCTGTGATCAACGAAAAGGTAAATGCCAAGGTAGATTTTAAAGAGTTTGATCTGACTTTAATTCGCTCATTCCCCAAAATGGGCATCAGACTAAACGATTTAACGGTAGTAGGTGTAGATAGTTTTGCTCAAGATACGCTAGCAAATATTAAACAGTTACAGCTAGATTTGAATTTGATGAGTGTAATTAAGGGAGAAACGTACGAAATTAATGCCGTTAGCTTGCAGCAACCTGCCATTTTTGCAAAGGTGCTAAAAAGTGGCAAAGCCAATTGGGATATTATGAAGCCAGATAGCGCCGCAAAGCCTACTGATACGGCGAGCACTGCTTTTAAAGCCGCCTTAGAAAAATATTCGATTGAAGAAGGTAAAATTACGTACGATGATGCTTCGCTAAATTTCTTTTTGCAGGCCGAAAATTTAAACCATAGCGGCAAAGGTAATTTTACGCAAGATATTTTTACGTTAACCACACTATCTGATATTAAAAAACTGACGGTTAAATACGGCGGTATTCCTTATTTAAACGGGGTAGTTTTAGATGCTAGTTTGCCATTGGAAATGGACATGAAGCAGATGAAGTTTACGTTTGGCGAGAATAAAATTAAATTGAACGAATTGGTGCTTTCTGCGGTAGGTTACTTGGCCATGCCTAACCAAACCGATATGGTAATGGATTTAAAGTTTGATGCGCAACAATCGGATTTAAAGAACTTTTTATCGTTAATTCCTGCCATTTATGCGGCCAACTTTAAAGATATGGAAGCCACAGGCAAGTTTGGCGTAGACGGTGTGGTAAAGGGTACTTACAATGAAAAAACTATACCAACATTTAATTTGAACTTGGCTATAGCCAATGGTAAAATTAAGTACCCATCGTTACCATCTGCAATTAATAATATTCAGGTTAAAGCAAATATTGCCAATCCAGATGGTGTTTTAGATCATACGGTGGTTAACATTCCGGCTTTTCATTTAGAGTTTGGCAAAGCTCCATTAGATGGGCGTTTGTTGGTTAAAAACCCAATGAGCGATCCTTTTGTGGATATGGCTTTGAAGGGAAACTTAGATTTGAAGCAGTTGACTACCATTTTTCCACTAAAAGATATGACTATTTCTGGGGTGTTAAATGCTGACGTTCAGGCTGCGGGTAGAAAATCATCGGTAGATAAAGGCCAGTACCAAGATTTTAAAGCATCTGGCCAAATGCAGGCCACTAATTTTGTGTATGCTGGTGCCAGTGTGCCAATGCCGGTAAGTATTCCATCGGCAAAAATGACTTTCAGTCCGAAGAATATTACGTTAAGCAACCTTTCTGCTAAACTTGGAAAAAGTGATTTTGCAGCTAATGGTTCTATTAATAATTATTTGAATTATGTTTTCAAGAAAAATCAATTGTTAGAAGGTAATTTCAACCTCTCGTCTAACTATATTGATGTAAACGAGCTGATGGGGCCAAGCGTAGCCGCAGAAACAAAATCGAAGGAAGAAGTGCCTTTGACTGTGTTTGAAGTGCCTGCGAATATCAATTTCAATATGGCTTTAAAAGCCAGCCAGTTGAAATACGACAAATACGATATAAAAAACGCAAAAGGTGCTTTGCAAGTAAAAGATAGAACGGTTTACTTTAAAGATTTGGGTTTAGATATGGTTGGAGGAACCATTAAAATGAACGGTTCTTATGCAACCGTTAATCCTAAAAAACCAAAAGTTGATGTAGATTTTGGGTTAGAAAAAGTGGACATTCAACAAGCCTTTAATGCATTTAACACCGTGAAACTGTTAGCGCCAATTGCGCAGTATGCCAAAGGAACTTTTTCTACCAATTTAAAATTCAATTCTGATTTGGATGAGAAAATGATGCCGATTTATTCTTCGATTAACGCAGAAGGTCTGGCTAATATTATCCAAGCGGTGGTAGATGGTTTTGAGCCGGTAACTAAATTGGCAAATACTTTGGGCGTTACCGAAATGAAAAAAATAGAGGTAAACGACCTAAAAACTAAATTTAGAATTGACAATGGCCGTTTAATTGTAGCTCCTTTTGATATCAAGGTAAAAGGTGTGGCAATGAACGTTGCTGGTTCAAATGGTATAGACCAAACTATGGATTACGATTTGGTGTTAAATGTACCACGTGCCATGTTGGGAAGTGCCGCTAATAATGCTGCTAACTCTGCAATGGCAGCTTTAAATAGTAAGCTAGGTACCAACGTAGCCATGGGCGAAACCATTAAAATTAACGCCGATTTGTTGGGCACATTTTTAAAACCTAACATTAAGCTTAAATATGGTGCTGGCGAAGGAACCGCTGGAAGTGCTGCAAAAACGGTAGTTAACCAGGTAGTAGCAGAGAAAAAGGCAGAGCTAGAAACTAAAGCCAAAGAAAAGGTAGACACCCTAAAAAAGCAAGCGGTTGAAAAAGCAACTACCGAAATTGGCAACAAGCTAAAAGGCTTATTTAATAAGAAGAAAAAAGATACTTAATAACAATAGCTCGTTTTGCAAAGATTCTTTGCTACTTGAGTTATAAAAAGGGGTATTATTTTGATGATAGGATAAATCTTTGGAATGACTTTTACCAAAGATGGTTATTTAAGGATTTTACTTTGTAGATTTTTGGTTCTACACATGCTGTCGATAAATTGGTAAATTGCACGCTACGTTCGAAATGAAGAATTTTGTATCATAATTCGCATTTAGATAACTGATTTGAAACGCAAAAAAAAACCTCGCATTTTTCTGAAAGTGCGAGGTTTTTTTACCTATTTCTTTAACGGCGCCCTTTTGTTCAGTTCTTCAATGGGCATATTCATCATTCTACCCATAGGTTTTTTACCGCGATAAGTAATTACCCTCAGCATATTGGCATCTATCGGTACCACTGAAGGCTCATTGTATTTTGGGTAAAAATGATCTGGGAACGAGTTGTCGAAGCTGTAATAAATATCTAAATCTTCCACTTCTTTACTCAATGTTACCAAAAGCTTTCCATCCGCGGTGCGTTTAACTGCAAAAATTGGATCGTAAACACTTGGTGCGTATTTGGTTTCTGCAATGTTTAAACGTTCGAAATGTTGTTCGGTGCGGGCAAAGAAATTTTTCCAATTCTTCTTCTCTTTAGGGCTCCAAACGCTTTCGGCAATGGCGAAACCACGGGGCCAAGTTTGGTATTCTGCCTGACGTATGTTGTAAACCTGCTCAGTCCATAAGTTACCTTGCCCACCTTTGATGTATTTTGGATCTACGCCATCTGGAACTGGATCAAACTCGTAAGTTTTGCTTAACCTCAAACCTTTGTAAACCTTGGGTTCCGTAATTTCATCGGCCTGCATGTAATCTAGGTACGCGTATTGTGTAGGGCTCATCACTACTTCATGTTTGTTTTTTGCCGCCTGAATGCCATATTTCATATCTCTCCAACTCATCACTGCCGTACTTTGCGATACACCACCTTCTAAAACTTCGTCCCAAGCCATAAAACGTTTACCATGTTTGGCTACAATTTTTTCTAGCCTACGTTCGAAATAGCTTTGTACTTGGTGCATGTTTTTTAAATTCTCACGCTTCATTAGTTCAAGAATTTGCGGAGTTTTCTCCCAAAAATTATGAGGCGCTTCATCGCCACCCATGTGCATATATTCGAACGGGAAAATTTTAGCCACTTGCGACACCACAGTGTCTAAGAACTCATAAACTTTCTCGTTGGCTGGGCAGAGCGTATTGTCTACCATAGCTAAAGGTGGCGCACCACGGCTCCAATCCATAATGCGTTCGCCGCTACGAACTTTGTAGTTAACAGCGTCTGGCGTACAAGAAAGCTCTGGGTAAGAAGCTACTGCGGCCAAGCTATGTCCCGGAACATCTACCTCTGGTAAAATATTTACGAAGCGTTCTTTAGCGTAAGCCACCAATTCTTTCAAATCTTCTTGCGTATAGAAACCACCGTAATTACGAGGTTCATCTGGTTTTGGTGGAATAAAATTGCCAAACGTTCCAACTTTTTTTACGTTCCAAGCACCTACCTCGGTTAGTTTAGGATAACCTTTGATTTCAATTCTCCACCCTTCGTCATCCGTTAGGTGTAGATGCAGAATGTTGTATTTGTAGCGGACCATTGCATCAATGTACTGTTTTACTTCATCTTTGGTAAAGAAGTGTCTAGCTACATCAAACATTAAACCTCGCCAGCCTAAACGCGGATAATCGGTTATATTTACGCAGGGGATTTGCCATTTCACATCTTTTACTTCTTCCTTACTTTCAATCTCTTTTGGCAACAGTTGTATCAGCGTTTGTACGCCATAAAAAATACCAGCCGGTTTATTAGCAGTAATTACAATTTGTTTCGGAGTAACTTGTAGATGATATCCCTCTGCACCAATTACCGCATCGTTTTTATCGGTAAGTACCAACCTAATATTTGATGTATTTGAAGCCGCTGCGGTTGCACTTATAAAATATCCAGTTGGTATGCCTAATCGCTCTTGTAAAAAGGTAATGGATTGTTTTAGCTCATTAGATTTTACCGCTTGGATAAGTATGCTTTGGGGCAATACAAAATGACCTTCTTGTTTGGTAATGGTTACAGGTTCTGGAATGATGGCAATTTCACTATGTGCATGATTAGCAGATTGATTTAGGCTTAGATCCTCTGTAGCCACAACGGTATTTTGCGCTACTGCACCTAGAGAGAAGGAAATTAGGAAAGACGAAAGGAGTAGTTTCATGTTATATTTTGGTCGTGTGAAATGGCAATTTACCAAATACAAAGCAGTTAGGCAATTGATTATTAAAAAATATTAAAAACTCGGATTTGGGTACAAATGCGATATAAAGTAAGCTAATATTCTAATAACCACCTTAGACACCTAAGTACACTTTAGGGAATAGTTATAGAACTTAGGTTTTCTAAGGTGTCTGAGGTGGTAAAATACATTATTTCAAAGCATCCAATACCTGAAACAATTTTCTGCTAATTCCAGAACCGCTATAGTTGTTGATATTGATTACGGCTACATATTTGTTTCCATTTTTGGCAGTATAGTAGCCAGCGTAAGCAGTGACATCGTTGATATTTCCACTTTTAATGCTCATGCCATTGTACTCTGGAAACGATTTGAGATAGTCAGCAAACCATTCTTCTTTTTGCGCTTGGAATAGGATAGAGGCCATGGCCATTGTTGTGATGCGGTTGCCTGGAGAAAGCCCGCTACCGTCAATCATATTCAGTGCGTTCTTGTCGATGCCTTTACCTCCCCAAAAATCTATTACCGCTTTTGCTCCATTTCTAGTGCTGCTTTCTTTACCTTGTTTAAAGGCTATGGTTTTTAGCAATTGCTCGCCATAAAGGTTAATACTTTTTTTCTGGAACCAATATACCAGTTCACTTAAAGTAGGCGAAAATATACTTAGTAAAGGTTTTTGTTCGCTGCTAATTTGTTTGTTTTCCAATGCCAGTAAGCGGCTAGAGCTAGGAGCATTGCTACATGCTATACTCAATCTTTTCAAGGTGTCTTGTAGGCGATAAGCAGCATCAAAAGCTGCATCGGGTAATGATAATGAAATTCCAGATTTTTTAATTCCCATTCCCCAAGTGCCACGTAAATAGCCAATATTGGTATACGGAGCCAAGAAACCGTAAGCATTGTCGCCACTACCACTTGCGCCAGTTTTAAGTTCGTTTACTAGTTTAATGTATGGTGTTTGTGGTACTGTTTTTAAAATTTCTGCTTCGCTGCCAATATTTGAGCCCGGTTTAAGGTGCACATCAAATTGGTTTTCTCGCCAGCAGATAGAACCTGCACCTGCGCCGTAGTAATTGCCAATGTCTTGCCAAATCCATCCGGTTGGGATGGTAGAAGTACCAAAAATACTGTCGTCACTAATTACACTTCCTTCAATTTTTTTAATGCCAGCAGCTTTAATGGCAGTTGCCAATTGGTTCAGGATGTTGTTTTCTTTAGTCTGCTCGTAACGCCACGAACCCAAGCTTGGATCGCCTGTACCTGTAATAATGATGTCGCCTTGTAAAGTGCCGTCGGCAGTAATGTTTCCGGTGTAAGAAAGTTTGGTTTCATAGCGAAAATCCTTACCTAAAGTATAAAAAGCAGTAGCAGAGGTTATGGTTTTTAAGGTTGATGCGGTTGCCAAGCCAATATTTTCGTTGTTTGCAAAAATTACTTTTCCTGTTTTGGCATCGAGTACGCAGAGCGATGTAATGGCATATTTAGCTTGCTCATCCTTAACTAAGATTTGATAAGCTTTTTCTAGTTTTTGAGCTGTGGTTTGGGCATTTGCAAGTTGAGGTAGCGTAAATAATAAGAGGATCAGAATTCTTTTCATCAACATACGGGGTTAAGAATGGGGTTTATAATATGACTTACAAAAGTAGATTTTATAATTTTGGGAATTGACTAGCTGTAACTTCTGGAATAATCACAAGCAAATCGAAACCTTGGATAATGCGTAATAACTTGATATCGGTTATTTTGATTTTACCACTTTCAACAGCTTTTCTGATAGGAACCATATCGAAACATTGCCATTCCTTTCCATCAACTAATTTGAAGAATGGTTTTAGTGTTTTTAAAGAGCCTTCATTTTCATCAATTTTCGATGCTGGAAATCCTTGGAATGGTGAAGCCTGGAAGCCTGACATTCCAACAATCATGATATGCAAAGAATTTGCGAATTGACTGTCTGCAACATTATTAACCAAATTGCCAATATCATAAATCTCTAACAAACTTTCGCCTTTAGCGGCATGGTTAGCACCGTATTTGTAGAGGTTTTTCTTATTTGCCCAGCTATCGTAATCAGCCATTAACTGGTTTTTCATCAGCTGTATGCGTAGATGGTGGTCTTGAGATTTGTAAATTTTAGCAGTTAGTTTTAAAGCTTTTACTATTTTGTTTTCTTGGGTACTTAATTTTAATGTGGCAAGCTCATTAATTTTCTTCTCGAAATCTTCTGTGAGTAAATAAAACGGATTTTTCTGATCTTTTAGAAATGCTGAAAAATGTGCTTTTGATTGATCCCTGATAATTTGGTAGATTTCTTTTGCTCTTTTATTTTTGGTCGATTGCATCAATTCATTACAAATTAGACGATCGGCCACTAATAAAATTTGATCTGTACCACGAATATTAGTCTTGCCTTTTATTAGTTGTTTAAGTAAGTCAAACTCTGATTCGAAAGCATAGAACGAAAAGGTATTTCCATAATCGGCTGTGTATTTCTTTAGAGCTTCTGCTGAAAGCGTCTTGATCTTTTGCTCAAAAATATACGCTGTAAATGGGTCAATCTCACAGAAGAAATTATCAAATTTAATCTGTTCGGCAATTTTCGACACAAAGAATGGGATCTCATTAGTGAAATGATCCTCGCCAATTAATACATTACTACTTTCTTTCGCTTTTTTAATGATTTTATCCCAGCCTAATCCTTTTAGTTGGTTCGCATCCTTTGCAAAACTGGTCTGATTTTTTTTTGCTAAAGTAGTTATCAAACTATCTTGAGCGAAAGTTAACTTAGCATAAAATAGAGTGGTAAAAATTAGTAAAACAATTATTTTCTTCATTGTTTGAAAGATAAGTCTATTAATAGTTTCGAAAAATTTGGTCGTAAAAAAAGTGATGCTATTCACATCACTTTTTTATTATGGTCTCAAAGCTTATACCAGCTTGTTTTCTACTAAGTATTCTGCAATTTGCACTGTGTTTGTTGCAGCACCTTTACGCAAGTTGTCAGCAACAATCCACATGTTTAAAGCTTTATCATGCGATTCGTCTCTACGTAAACGACCTACAAATACTTCGTCTTTCTCATGTGCATCTTTAGGCATTGGGTATTTCAAGTTTGCTACATCATCCACCACAATTAAACCTGGAGCTGCTTCCAAAATGCTACGTACTTCAGCTAAATCAAAATCATTTTCAAACTCCACGTTTACCGATTCTGAGTGACCGCCCATTACAGGGATACGAACCGTAGTAGCCGTAACTCTAATGCTATCATCGCCCATGATTTTGTTGGTTTCTTTAACCATTTTCATCTCTTCTTTGGTGTAACCATTATCTTGGAAAACATCAATATGAGGCAACACGTTCAAGTCAATTTCATAAGGATATGCTTTTGGCCCATCAATACCTTTACGCTCGTTCATTAACTGATCTACGGCTTTAACACCGGTGCCAGTAACCGATTGGTAAGTAGAAACCACTACACGTTTGATTTTGTACTTTTTGTGCAAAGGCTGTAAAGCTACCACCATTTGTATGGTAGAACAGTTTGGGTTAGCAATAATTTTATCTTCTTTGGTTAATACGTGTGCATTTACCTCAGGTACTACCAATTTCTTAGTCGGGTCCATTCTCCAAGCCGAAGAATTGTCGATAACAGTTGTACCAACTTCAGCAAAACGAGGCGCAGCTTCCAAAGAAGTAGTACCACCTAAGCAGAAAAAATAGCAATTTCTGGAGCTAAAGCAATTGCAGTGTCAATGCTAACAATTGGATACTCCTTACCCTTGAACTTAATTAACTTACCAACGCTCTTTTCAGAAGCTACTGGTATTAATTCTGTCAACGGAAAATTTCTTTCTTCCAATACTTTTAACATAACAGTACCTACTAGTCCAGTGGCACCTACAACTGCAATTTTCATTTTTTTTGATTATTTATATTATATTTAAAATTAAATGTTCAATTCCCAAATATGAGAAAAACTTTACTCTTTTTATTGTTATTATGCACTAAACTTACTTTTGCTCAGTTAAATGACAATTTTTCTGACGGAGATTTTACCAATAATCCAGCTTGGGGAGGCTCAACAGCTTCCTTTCAAGTTATAGACGGCGTTTTAACTTCTAACGGACCGCAGTCTACAAGTACATTATATCTTTCTACTCCAAATTCTTTAGCTGGTAATACTGCTTGGGAGTTTTTGGTAAATTTGGCTTTTGATCCAAGCACAACCAATTATCCTCGTATTTACTTGATATCCAATCAGGAAGATTTGTCTGCCACTACTGGTAAACAAGCTTATTATTTACAATTGGGCTCTAGTACAAGTGCAGAAAATTTCTCATTGGTGCGCCAAAACGGAACAATGTTAACCACCATTTTAGCTTTACCAGATAAAACCAGAAGTCCAGTAAGTAGTGTAAATGTACGGGTTAGGGTAGAGCGTACTGTTACAGGTAGATGGGCTATTTATACCGATTTTACAGGAGGTAGAAACTTTACCTACGATGGAGGCATAACCGATAATACTTACACCAATACTTCTTATTTTGGGGTCTATTGTAGATATAGCACTGCATCTAGGTACAATATGTTTAAGTTTGATGATTTTAAGATTGAACCTTATGTAGATGTTACAGCCCCTAAACTTACTAATGCTACTGTTCTTTCGCCAACTTCGGTGCAGGTTAATTTTAGTGAACCTATGCCCGATGCGCTAATTTTAGATGTGAACAATTATAACATTAACAATGGGATAGGCAAGCCATCGCAAGTACAGCTAAATGGAACCGCTGGCAACAGTGTAATATTAACTTTGGCTAACCCAATAGTGGCAAGTGTTGAAAGTATACTTACCGTAAGCAACGTAACAGACTATACGGGTTTGGTTGTAGATCCAAATGCCAATACGGCGCCAATTTTACTTCCTGGAACTATAGAGCCTAATGATATTTTAATCAGCGAAATTTACTTTTTAACATAAAAACAGGTGGTGCAGATTTTGTTGAAGTTTATAATGCTACTAATAAAATTCTCGATTTAAAGGAATTGACAATTTCTAACCCAGCGGCTTCTAGTACCACAAAAAGGACTATATCAACAACTTCCGTATTCATTCGGCCAAAAACTTATTGGGTATTAACAGCCAATCCAGAAATTACAAAACAGCATTATGAGGTTAAAAATCCAACTCAAATGGTACAAGTAGCCAGTATGCCAGCGTTTAATAACGAGAGCGGCACGGTTAAGCTATGGAAAGACGATACCACAATAGATGAATTGTCTTATACCGAAAAAATGCATCATGCTTTGCTTAAAGAAGTAAAAGGAGTTTCTCTAGAACGAGTATCTTTCAGCAAGAGTGGTAACGAGCCTGGTAACTTACAGTCTGCTGCGGCCTCTGTTGGTTTTGCTACGCCAACTTATCAAAATTCACAAAATGAAGATACAAGTGTGAAAAACTCAATGACTTTAGCGAGTAAAACTTTTTCCCCAGATAACGATGGTTTCGAAGATTTGTTGGAAATCAACTATCAGTTTAAAGAAAACGGCAACTTAGCTACCATTAATATTTACACAGATAAAGGTGTTTTAGTGCGTAGATTGGCAAGAAATGTAACTATGTCTACACAAGGAACTATTAATTGGGATGGTTTAAATGATGGCGGACAATTATGTAAGGTTGGTTTGTATGTAATTAAAACAGATCTTTTTAATCTTGCTGGTAATACAACTCACTTTAAACAAACTTGTGTATTGGCTTCGAAGCTAAATTAAAATTACTAATGACCTTCTTTCTGTCTAAGTTTTTGTTGTTTATTATCCGTCCATTGGTATGGATATCTGTATTGGCCATTTATAGTTTGTGCTCTAAAAGTAAGCGCAATAAGAAAAGATCATTAACAGTTTTAATTGTGTTGTTGCTTTTTATGTCTAATCAGTTCATTCTTGGCAAAGTAGCAGGTTTATACGAACCTAAAGCACCAGTTTTAGCGCATTACGATGTAGGCCTACTTTTAGGTGGTTTTTCTAGTTATAATGAACAAACTAAATCATTAAAGGCCGAATATTCTGGAGATAGATTGGCACAAACGGTTAAGCTCTATCATCAAAGAAAAATAGATAGAGTATTGATGAGTGGCGGCAGTGGTGGTTTCTTAGAGAGAAATCCGCCAGAGGCGATATATGCAGCAGCATATTTGAACGCAGTAGGTGTGCCAGATAGTGCCCTAATTATTGAAAAAGAAAGCCGAAATACGAAGGAAAACTTTGCTTATGCAGATAAGCTTTTAAAGGCATTGAACAAACCTGATGCTGAAATTTTGGTAATTACCAGTGCTTGGCACATTCCAAGAACTAAGTTGCTTGCCGAAAAGCAGGGGCTTAAAAATGTAACTTATTACCCTACTAATTCTTTAAGTGACAATTATTCTTTTGAAGATTGTTTATTACCGCAAGCCGAAGCGATAATGGGATGGGAGCTATTGATTAAAGAGTGGGTTGGGTATTTGACGACTAAAATTGGATTAACCTAATCCTTTGATCGTACGCTATTAGAACGTGGAGAGAAATCTTTGAAAAGGTTTTTTATCTTATATCAATCCAAAGATTTCTCCGTTACGTTAACATTTCAGTAAAAATGACGAGAGTTTATTTTAACAAACTACCGTTAATATAGTCGATACTTGTTTTAATAGAACCAATATGATCTGGCTTGTAGTTGGTTTCTTGCTCTAAATAAATGTGCTTTACACCAGAAAGTTTGGCCTTTGCAAAAATAGATTTGAAATCGATACTACCATTTCCAATTTCGGTATTCCAAGTTTTTTTAGTTTTATCCATATCTTTTATATGCCACATTTTAAACCTGCCAGGATATTTTTTAAACAGATCTACTGGATTATGTCCAGCAAAAACTGCCCAGTATAAATCTAATTCAAAATAAACCAATTTAGGGTCTGTTTCTGCTAATAATATTTCAAATCCTGTGGTGTCTCCATGTTTATCAAACTCGAAACCGTGGTTGTGGTAGCCTACATTGATACCCGATTTCTTACACAATTCGCCAGCCTTATTTAATCGTTCGGCTACTCTTTTATAATCATCTGCTGTTTTACGTAGGTCTTCGCCCAACCACGGTGCCACTACATATTTGGCGCCTAAAACATTCGAGGCTTCAATGTAAGATTTTATATCATCCAAATTGCCCGAACTGATATAATTATCAAAACCGAAATGCCCACTAGGAGAATATAGGCCATTGCTGTCTAGCAACGCCTTGAAATTTTTTGGAGTTAGCCCCCAAAAACTGCCATTGGGTGCATAGCCATAGGATTCTACTTCTTTAAAACCAGCCTTGGCAACTTTTTCAATTACGCCCTTTACATCTTTACCAATAATGTCTCTTAAACTATAAAGCTGTATACCTACTGCTCTTTTAGCGGGTGCAAAAGCATTGGTTAACGAGGGTGCTATTGCTAAGCTTGCCGCCAGTAAACCTGTGTTTTTTATAAAATTTCTTCTTGTGGTCATGGTTAAACAGATTCTGTTTTTGTTTTGTCGTTAAATAATAAGCTGAAAAGTAAGAACACTACAAACGCTATGCCCGCAGGGATACTCCAAATCATTTTCCAGTCTTCTACACCATTTGTTTTGTAAATTTCAGTGATTTGACCTGCCACAATAAAGCCAATAAGCATGCCTACTCCGTAAGTAGCCAAAGTAATTAAACCCTGTGCCGAACTTTTAAATTTATCGCCAGCTTTAGAGTTAGTATATATTTGTCCTGATACGAAAAAGAAATCGTAACAAATACCATGCAGGGCGATACCTAAAATCAGCATAAAGCTAAGCTCTCCAGCGTTTCCAAAAGCGAAGAATAAATACCTTACTGTCCAAGCTAGCATACCTACCAATATGGTTTTTTTGAAACCGAATTTCTTGAAGAAAACCGGGATTGCTAACAAGAATAAAACTTCAGAAACTTGGCCAATTGTCATTTTTCCTGTTGGATTATCCATACCTATTTTTGATAAAAATAAGTTGGCGTTTTGATAGTAAAATGCTAATGGGATACAAATCAAAATAGATGAAATAAAGAAAATAAGGAAGTTTTTATCTTTAAGCAATTTCAAAGCATCTAAACCTAATATCTCCGACACTTTAATCTTTTCTGTAGATTTATTTTTTGGCGGAGTTTTAGGTAATAGGAAACTGAAAATACCTAAGCCTAAAGAAGCTACTGCCGACATGAGGAAAGTGTTTTTTAATGCGCCGTTAGCTGATGCTTCTTGAGAATCCCAATGGAAGAAATAGCTGATTAAAACACCTGCTAAAATCCATCCGATGGTGCCCCAAATTCTGATATTAGAGAACTCTTTTTCTGGGTCGCCCATTTGATTAAAAGATACAGAATTAACCAGTGCTAAGGTTGGCATATACAACACCATATAAACAAAAACATAAGGGTAAAACACACTGATATCAGTTGCGCTGTACATTTGATACATTAAAATAGCACCAACAATGTGAAGCACGCCTAATATTTTTTCAGCATTGAAATATCTATCGGCAATTAATCCTATGATAAATGGTGCGATGATAGCTCCCCATGATTGGGTAGAAAATACCGAGCCAATTTCTGGTCCGGAAGCGCTTAGGTTTTTATCAAGAAAAGTGCCTAAGGTAACAAACCATCCGCCCCAAATAAAAAATTCGAGGAACATCATAAAGGATAGCTTGAAGCGTGTTGTTGCGTTCATGTTTTAGTTTTTGGTTTTAGGGTCCCTCTATGCCTTTGGCATCTCTCCCCAAAAGGGAGAGAAAAGCATTTGGGGTTGGTTCTTTGGATTATGTTAGTTTTCTAGTCAGCCCATACTGGGCTAATACCTGACCACTTACACCTGTTCCCTGTTATAATTCTTTAATTTCTATGTTGCGAAACCAAACCTCGTCGCCGTGGTCTTGCAATGCAATTTTTCCAGTTTTGTAAGTTCCAAAACCATTCCATTTAGCAAACTTGCTGCCTACAATTAGGTTTTTCCAGTTTTCATCCCACATGGTGGTTTCTACAACTTTTTTACCGTTTAATTTAAGTGTTAGCTTGCCGTTATTGCTAATAATTTCTGCTAAATTCCACTCGCCAACAGGTTTAACTGGTTCGCTTTTGCTTTTTATCATGTCATACAAATCTCCAGCACGGTGCTTGGTAATTTTGCCATCTGGGTGGCCATCGTTATCTAATACCTGCATTTCTGGTCCAGTTAAGTAGGTTTGCTTGTATTTAGCTGGATCTTCGTGTACAAAGAAGATAATTCCGCTATTAGCTTTAGGCGCAACTTTCCATTCTATTTTAAGATGGAAATTGCTGTATTCTTTATCTGTAACTAAATCTCCACGATCTTTGGCTTTTGGGTCGAAGTGGAGTACACCGTCTTCGGCTTTCCATGCTTTGCCAGCAACATCTTTACCATAGGTGTGCCAACCGGTAGTTGTTTTTCCATCGAAAAGAGGAGTGAAGCCTTTTTTCTTTTGTGCGTTAACGCTAATTGAAGCAAGCATAAGTGCTGCTATTAATATTTTTTTCATTTTATTTTAATATATCACGTTTTAATAAACACTCCGGTCTTCAACCACGTTCCGATATATTGAAAGGAATGCAGCACGCAATTCCCCTCTTCTAGAGGGGGGCCTAAAAGGCGGGGTGTTTTTTATTAAAAATCGCATTACGACTCCCGCCTACGCGGGAATGACGAAGTGCCTATTTCTCTCCTAATTTCCAACCTTCGCGGTAATCTCTCTTCACAAATTGATTTACATCGTCGAAGTTGGTTACTTTCATTTGGTCGTTATCCCAAAGTAGTTTTCTGTATCTGCCAGGGAAACTTGTTTTGCCTTTGTCGTCTATCTTTTTAATATCGGTAGCTCTAATAGCCAAGTTAGCCATTAACAAGCATTCGGTTAAAGGACCAGCAATCTCAAAAGGAGAGCTTAGCTCTTTTTTGCCATAACCTGCAATACAACCCTCTACCCATTGTCCGTAGTGGCCATTAGCTTGCCCAGGTACACGAGCAAACTTTTGTGCTACGTTCAAATTTTCGTTGCGTGAAAGCGGAAGTAATCTTGCTTTATCGCCGTAAGTGTTAGACATCATTTTGCCTTTGGTACCGATAAATAAAGTTCCATTACCACCATCGCCAAATACTTCGTCTGCTCCTAATTCTTCTGGACGAGTAGGTTGTATACCGCCATCCATCCAGTGCACAGTAACATCGCCCTGCGTTTTTTCTGTTTTAGGGAATTTTAAGGTTACATGGCTAGAAGGAGGACAGCTTTCAGGGAAATATCCACGTTTAAACTCGTCTACATAAACCGAACCCACACTTGCTTCTACTTCTGTAGCATATTTTAATTTGAGCACGCTGAAAGGGGTTTCTAATAAGTGACAACCCATATCGCCTAAAGCGCCAGTACCATAATCCCACCAGCCACGCCAGTTAAAAGGAACTAGTTTTTCTACATAATCTTTGTAAGGAGCGGTGCCCAACCATAAATCCCAATCTAAATCTTTAGGCACTTCTGCTTTATTTGCCGACCAAGGAATACCTTGTGGCCAAACTGGTCGGTCTGTCCAAGCGTAAATGGTATGTACATCGCCAATTAAGCCAGCATCATACCATTCTTTAAGCAAACGAGGCCCATCGTTACTGGCACCTTGGTTGCCCATTTGTGTTACCACTTTATATCTTTTGGCAGCCTCTGTTAAAATACGGGCTTCGTAAATATCGTGTGTTAATGGCTTTTGCACATAAACGTGTTTACGTAATTGCATTGCGGCCAAAGTTTGTATCGCATGGTTATGGTCTGGCGTTGATACGGTAACGGCATCAAAATGTTTATGTTCTTTATCGAACATTTCACGCCAGTCTTTATAGAACTTAGCTTTAGGGAAACGTTTTACACTATTGGCCGCTCTTCTAGCATCAACATCACATAAATAGGCAATTTCGGCTTTGCCACTTTCGTGAATTAAACGTAAATCGCTATCTCCCTTGCCGCCTACGCCAATACCCGCTACAATTAGTCTATCGCTTGGTGCAAGAAAGCCCTTGCCACCTAATACGTGACGCGGAACAATGGTAAACGCAGCAGTCGCAACGGCTCCCATTTTGAGGAAGTTACGTCTGCTTTGGTTGTTGTTGTGGTTCATTTTATATTTTGGTTTTTGGTTGGTTCATTTGTTCAATGGTTCATTAGGTCTTTATCTTTACTGATACCTGACCACTGATCCCTAGCCACTACTTTTTCAACGAAAGGATATATTTTGCCATTAATTTAGCATCGCTTTGCGAAATTTTTGGATGTGGTGTCATTGGAATTTTACCCCAAACGCCAGAGCCACCTTTAATGATTTTATCGGCAAGGTAGGTTATACTTTTATCGTTTTTAGGATACTTTTTAGCTACATCAGTGTAAGACGGGCCTATTAATTTATTGATTTTGTGGTGGCAACCGATACAGTCTGATTTAGCGATTAACAGCTCGCCGCCGCTCATTTGCATAGTTGCAATTTTAGGAATTGCAGGAGCAGCAATGGTTATTGCAGGTTCTGTTTTTGGTTCTGGTTTAAATGCTGATAATGAAGCAACGAATACTGATGTTACTCCAAGAATTAAAAGAGTTCGTTTCATGTGTGTGTGTTTTAAGTTAAAAGTATAAAGTAAAAAGTTAAAACAAAAAATTATAGACCAAGTATTTTTTTATTAAAAGTGGCATCGCTTCCGGCAGCGGCAAAATCATCAAATGCTTTATCGGTTACGTTAATGATATGTTTTTTGATAAACTCGGCACCTTCACGAGCACCATCTTGTTGGTTTTTAATGCAACATTCCCATTCCATAACGGCCCAACCTTTATAATCGTATTGTGCTAATTTACTGAAAATGGTTTTGAAATCTACCTGGCCATCTCCTGGCGAACGGTAACGGCCTGCACGGTTAGCCCAACTTTGGTAGCCGCCAAAAGTTCCTTGTCTTCCTGTAGGGTTAAACTCCGAATCTTTTACGTGGAAAGCTTTGATCCTTTCGTGATATAAATCGATGTATTGGATGTAATCTAATTGCTGCAATACAAAGTGTGATGGATCGTAAAGCAAACAGGCTCTAGGATGTTGATTTACTTTATCCAAGAACATTTCGTAAGTAACACCATCAAACAAGTCTTCACCTGGATGAATTTCATAGCAAACATCTACGCCACAATTATCAAATTCGTTTAAGATTGGTAACCAACGTTTGGCTAACTCGGTAAAAGCCTCGTCTACCAAACCATCTGGGCGTTGCGGCCAAGGGTGGAAGAATTGCCATAACAAGGAACCACTAAATGTAGCGTGAGCATTTAATCCTAAATTTTGGGAAGCTTTTGCTGCGTATTTTAATTGTTGTATAGCCCATTCTGTACGTGCTTTTGGATTATTCTTCACTTCTGGCGCTGCAAAAGCATCGAACAGTTCGTTATAAGCAGGGTGTACCGCCACTAACTGACCTTGCAAGTGCGTAGAAAGTTCGGTAATTTTTAAACCGTGTACAGCTACTTTGCCAGTCAGCTCATCAGCATAGGTTTTACTTTCTGCGGCTAGTTTCAAATCAATAAACCGAGTGTCTAAGGTTGGCATTTGTATGCCTTTAAAACCTAAATCGGCTGCCCATTTACAAATCGAATCTAAGGAGTTGAAAGGTGCTTCATCACTGATGAATTGTGCTAAAAATACTGCAGGTCCTTGTATGGTAGTCATTTGTTCTTTTCGTTGTTCGTTTTTCGCTCTTGGTTGGTTGTTCTTAGTTCTTCGCTATGCGTTCTCCGTTCTCCGTTCTCCGCTCTCTGTTGTTCAGTAAACTGATACCCAACCACTGAGATACCTAATCTCTTGTTTATACTATAAAATCATGCCATTTTTTGTCAGATTCGCTTGAGGCTACTGCATTTTCAATGAGTGCCATGCCTCTTACACCATCATAAACGTTAGGGAAATCTAACATCTGTGGCGTTGGTTCTTCGTTATTTATTTTTGCTGCTAAGGTTAATGCAAAGTTTCTGTAAATGTTGGCAAAAGCTTCCAATAATCCTTCTGGGTGACCTCCTGGAGTTCTGGTATTGTGTTTAGCGAAATCGCCTAAATAACTACCGCCAGCTCTGTAAATTTCGGTAGGTTTATTTAACCATTTAACCAACAAAGTATTTGGCTCGTGTTGGAACCATTCTAAGCCCCCTTTTTCTCCATAAATCCTAATATTAAGCGCATTTTCTTCGCCAGCGGCAATTTGCGATGCAATTAAAACACCGTTGGCACCGTTGTCGAATTTCAATAAGATATTTCCATCATCATCAATGGTTCTACCTTCTACAACAATATTCAAATCGGCACAAATTTGAGTGATTTTTAAGCCAGAAATATATTCGGCTAAATGCGCAGCGTGAGTACCGATATCGCCAATACAACCGCTTTTGCCCGATTTTTTAGGGTCTGTACGCCAAGCCGCTTGTGCATTTCCTTCTCGCTCACTTAAAGTATTTAGCCAACCTTGTGGATATTCTACAATGATTTTTCTGATTTTACCTAAAGCGCCATCCTTTACCATTTCTTTGGCCTGTTTTACCATTGGATAGCCCGAGTAGGTGTGAGTTAGGCATAAAGTTAGCCCAGTTTCTTCCACTTTTTGTTGTAGCAATTTTGCTTCTTCTAAAGTTAAAGTCATTGGTTTTTCTATTACTACGTTAAAACCGTGCTCTAAAGCCATCATTGCCGGGGCAAAGTGAGCAAAGTTTGGCGTCACAATAGTGATAAAGTGAATTCTCTTATCTTCAGGAAGTTCACTTTCTTTTTTGATCATTTCTTCGTAATTGAGATAAATTCTATCTTCTGGAAGAAATAACATTTTTCCTGATTCTAAGGCAGTTTCCGGATTAACGCTCAATGCGCCACAGCAAAGCTCAATTAACCCATCCATATTAGCAGCAATACGGTGTACAGCGCCGATGAATGCATCTTTGCCGCCGCCAATCATGCCCATTCTTATTTTTTCTTTCATGTTATTGAGGTATTAGGTTTAAGGTGTTAGGTATAAGTACTATTTGCCCTAAACCCTAACACCTAGTACCTTTTTCCTTTATAAGTTTCCTTTTTTCAATTCTTTTACCGCAAAATCTGCTGCACGGGCTGTTAGCGCCATAAACGTTAACGAAGGATTTTGACATCCGATAGATGGCATACATGCACCGTCGGTAACAAAAACATTTTTCACTTCGTGCATTTGGTTCCACTCGTTAAGCACCGAAGTTTTAGGGTCTTTACCCATTCTTGCGGTTCCCATTTCGTGGATAGCCATACCAGGATAGCAGTCGTTATCGTAAGTTTTGATGTTTTTAGCACCTGCAGCTTCAAGCATTTCGGCAGCATCATTCATCATATCTTGACGCATTTTTTTCTCGTTCTCTTTGTATTCGCAGTCTATTGCCAATACCGATTGTCCCCATTTATCTTTTTTAGAATGGTCGATATAAGCACGGTTTTCGTAGTAAGGTAGCATTTCGCCAAAACCTCCCATACCCATTTTCCACGCTCCTGGTGTAGTCATTTTTTGTTTAAAGTCTGCACCAAAAGCTAATTCGGCTACATCGTTTTGCCAGTTTTGTCTCGAAGCACTTCCTTGATAACCGAAACCTCTTAGGTAATCGCGTTTATCGCTACCTACGTTTCTAAAACGAGGAATGTAGAAACCATTTGCACGACGGCCGTAGGTGTAAAACTTATCGAAACCTTCAAACTCGCCATTAGCGCCACAACGGAAATGATGATCCATTAAGTTGTGCCCTAATTGGCCGCTGCCGTTTCCTAAACCGTTAGGGTGCGCCTCTGAAGTTGAGTTTAATAAAATGAAAGTAGTGCCTAAAGTAGAACCGTTTACGAAAACGATTTTGGCATAAAACTCCATGGTTTTGTTGGTTAAAGCATCAATTACCGCTACACCTTTTGCTTTTTTGGTATCTTTATCGTAAATGATATGGTTTACGATAGAATAAGGGCGAAGGGTTAAATTTCCAGTTTCTACTGCTGCGGGTAGGGTAGAAGATTGTGTGCTGAAATAAGCACCAAAAGGACAGCCACGACTACATAAATTGCGGTATTGGCAATTACCTCTGCCATTGTGAGGCACGGTTAAGTTCGCTACACGACCAATAGTTAACAAGCGTTCGTTGCCCCATTTTTGTTTGATACTTTCTTTTACCGATTTTTCAACGATGTTTAAATCCATTGGCGGAAGAAACTGCCCATCAGGTAAAATACCTTCTAAACCTTCGTTTTGCCCGCTAATGCCCGCAAATCTCTCGGTATAATCGTACCAAGGTGCTAAATCTTTATATCTGATAGGCCAATCGTTGCCGTAGCCATCTTTAGCATTTTCTTCGAAGTTAACATCTCCAAAGCGGTAGCTCTGGCGGCCCCACATCAACGATTTTCCACCCACGTGAAAACCTCTGTACCAGTCAAATCTTTTAACTTCCGTATAAGGACATTCCAAATCGTTTACCCACCATTTTTCGGTTACTTCGTTGTAAGGGTAATCTCTTTTTTGCACAGGGTGAGTTCTTTTCATCTCCTCAGTTAACCTGCCTGCGTGTTTTACATCCCAAGGGTTTTTCATTGCGCCATCGTAATCTTTAATGTGCTCAATGTTCATCCCTCTTTCTAGCATTAATACTTTTAAACCTTTTTCGGTTAGTTCTTTAGCAGCCCAACCACCACTTATACCCGAACCTACTACAATTGCATCGTAAGTATTTTCGGCCTTTAGATTTATATTTAAGTTCATTTTGTTCGTTCTGTTTTGTTTAGGGGAAGAAGTTAATTAGGTAGCCCAAGATCTTTGACCCGGCTTTAATGGATAGGCACCATCGTAACTTCCAGGTATCATTAAATACTCACGAGCTTGGGTACATCCAATTTCCGAAGAAAAATAACCTAAAGAAGTTAAATCTCTCACTACAGTGAAGAAGTAAGTGATGTCTGCTTTTTCTGGAAGCTTATTAGATTTTTGGTCTAACGTTTCTTGTCTAAGCGTGGTTAACATTTTCTTACGTTCTGCTAGAGGAATTAACGCAAAACTTTTGTTGTAGGTTTTTTTTGCTCTTGCTTCAAAAGCCGCTAATCCGTTGTAGAAAGATTGTTGCTGTTTAGCAGGGTAACAATCTTTAATCATCATAGGGATAAATTTGCCTACGCCTGCTGCTTTTGCCCCAGGAGATGATTTGGTGGTTGGGATAATTACATCCGCAATTTCGGTAAGTGCTTTTAGTTGTTCTGCCGTAAAGGTAACTGCATTTTTTTCTGCTTCAGGTATGGTATAACTACTGAACAAGATATCCGTTGTTCCAGCAGAAATAGCGGTTCCTAGAAGGATGGCTACATTTCTGAGTGCTGCTCTTCTGTCCATATTCTGGTTTAATTTTGGTTTCTAAGTGTGATTTTTACACTATATGTAAAATGTAATTATAGCAATTATATATCTTGTTGTCAATGCTTGTGATAAAATTGGTACAATATTGTTGGCTAATTCTAACTCTTTTATCAGATTTTAAACTTTTTGTTAGTTAAAACTTCACTTATTTGATGTTATACTGACCCAAAATCTTAGTGATTTGTGGTCCCAATTGTGCTGCCATCCTGTAAAAACCTAAGTCGTTTGGATGTACGCCGTCTGTACTTGCATCATGGTCATCGCCTAAAAGGTTCTCTGATGTAATTAAATACAAATCTTTTACACCTGCACTTTTTAAACGGTTGAAAGCAGCGGTTATTTCCACGTTCTGTTGTTTTACTCTTTCTTTGACCTCCAAATCGAAATTTCCTTGTTCTCTAAATATCGATTGTATCAAAATAATAGGCGCTTTGGTATGTTTTGCTCTAACGGTTTTAACAAAATCTTCGGCTCTTTCCTTAATTTGTTGTGGCGATGGATTGGGTACGCAATCTAATATAAAAGCATCTGCCTCGATATCACTTACCATTTTGGCTGCAGATTTTTCCATCTTGGCATTGCCGCTTATACCCAAATTCATAAAGTACAATCCTGTGCTTCTTGATAGGATAGCAGGGTAAGCCATGCCTGGTCTACCAGCCGATGCACCATGAACAATGCTAGAACCGTATATCACTACCCGTTTTCTAAAAGGATTGTTTAAACTCACAATACTACTTCCCGCTTCCACACCAATTTCTAAGCTTTTCAATTCGTCATACAACGGCAAAAAAATCATGCATTCTTTTTCGGTGTTATCCATAGCTTTAACCAGTGTAAATTCGCTACAAATATTACTACTAGGCCTGCCAACACCAGCAAATTGCCATTTGCCATCTCTTTTAATGTAAAGGTCTAGTCCTTTTTGGGCAATAAGTGTCATGTTGTTGCCCGGCTTTTTATCGGTTACGCACCATTTTGCACTAATGGATTTGCTATTTGTTTTAAAAACTATGGCTAAACCTGCCGAATGTGTTAGTAGGTTTTTAACCGTTGCTGGCAACTCATTGTAAGTGGCAGTGTCTGCTCTGTGGTATTGTTGTTGGTTGTTAAATGCTTTTCCATACAAATAAAATTTACGGGCATCGTAATAGGTAATTTCCGATTTTTGTGCGTAGCCAATAAAATGGCAACAGAAAAATAATATAAATGCGCAAACAGTTTTAAGTCTCATGGCCTGTGTTTTTATTTTTTTATGGATAAACTATATTTTTATGCTGCAATAAAAATAAAGTAATTGACCACATGAACGAAATTTATAACAACATTTATGTTTTAAACAAAATAAAATGAAGTTGTTTTTTGTTTCGTTTATTTCAATAGGTTGTTGTTTATGTAATTGAAGCTTTCGGTTATGCTTTCAAATGGATCTTTCTTAATTAAATCTTGTTCTACAAAAATGTACTTGTTTCCTGCTAGTTTTCTATTTTCGAATATCGTTTTATAATCAATTCTGCCTGTACCCACCTCGGTAAAAACTTTACTGTCATTTTTATCCATATCTTTTACATGCCACATCGCAAAGCGACCTTCGTTTTGTTTGAATAAGGTAATTGGATCTATACCAGCATTTACTACCCAGAAAATATCCAATTCAAATTTTAACAGTTTTACATCAGTTTCTTTGAGTAGGATATCGAAACCTGTTTGTTTATTTTCTAGCGGTACAAATTCGAAAGCGTGGTTATGATAAGCCAAAGTTAATCCGTTGCTTTTGCATAACTCTCCAGCTTTATTGAAAAGGTCTGCCATTTTTTTATAGCCATCTACTGTACCATTTTGCCTCACATTTGGCGCCATCGCCGGTATGGTATAGTATTTTTGCGATAGGGTATTGGCTACTTCTATTTGTTGCTTTAAAATATCGGTGTTACCATCAGTTAGGTATTGCATTGTATTGTAGTGGCCACTACCAGATTTTAATCCGTAAGTTTTTAGCAATTGTGCTAGTTCTTTTGCATCTAAGCCCCAAAATCCTTTGCCCGACATTTTTTCGCCGTAGCCGTAAAAGGTTTCTACTTGTTTAAAACCTATATCTGCAATTCTTTTTAAGGTAAGTTTTACGTCTTTATTTAGCTGTTCGCGAACGGTAAATAATTGGATGCCGATTTCTTGTTTGCTATCTAGTAAAACGTTATTGAATAGGGAAGGGGTAATCAAAAGTCCGGCAAAGCCGATACCTGATTTTTTTATAAAATCTCTTCTGGAAGTCATGGTGTTTTGAGTTGAAAAAGCCGAACCTTTTGGTTCGGCTTTGTATTAAAAATATAACTAGAAGGAATATGCTAAAGATCCGAAGAACGTTCTTTGCAATAAGGTTCTGCCAATCATTAGCGTGCCAGGAGCCACATTGGCAAAGTCGCGGAACTGATCTCCCCTAACATCGCCTTCGGTTAATACCCTGGCATTGGTTAAGTTATCGGCCCAAACTCTAAAAGCTAATGTTTTGGTGAAGTTATAACCAGCACCAGCTTTCATTACTACGTAAGCAGGCAATTTGTAGCTTTCTGCTGGTGAAGTAAATCGGTTTCCAACATAATTTGCAGCAACAAATAAATTGAATTTCTGAATGTCTAATGTTCCAGAGAGTTCTGTATTTAGCGAAGGAACTCGTTCTGTCCTGTTGCCAGTGAAACTGTATACTCTGTCGCCATACTCTGCCGCTACCGCCGCGTTTCTGCTGGTAGGTGCAGAGTAGTCTGTGTATCTAGAGTCTTGAACGGTACCTGTCCACCTTAATGTTAACGGTTTCACTAATTTATAAGAAACTTCCCATTCTGCACTCCAAGTTCTGGTAGAACCAAAGGCAATTAAAGATTGTAAACCTGCTGCTGTAGTTGGTACGTTGATAGTTAAAGAAGCGTTTTTGATGGTTGAGTAACTTCCAGAAGCGAAAACACCTAAGTTGTTTTTAGCATATTTATAACCCACTTCTGCTAAATAAACTGGTCGGCTTTTAATATTATCAGGATTGTAAGCTGAAGCATTGTAATCTCCAATGTTTGGCATATTATACGCTTTTGTAACTCTCACAAAAGTGCTTGCTGTAGGACTAACTTTGTAATTAGCGCCAATTGACGCAGCCCAATTGGTGGTGGTGATGTTATAATCGGTGTAACCTAAAATGTTTGGCGATGATGCTGCTGAGATATTTGGACTGCCGTTGGCCAGTAATCCATAATAAGGTCTTCTGCCATCCACGTTTTGATTATCTAAACGTAAGCCTAAGTCTAAACGTAGTTTTTCGGAAATTTTCCACTCATCACCACCGTACAAAGATAGGGCACGAGTATCGCCAATTACTGTTGTTTTGGTTTGAACCGTTCTGCCATTAGCAGTTGTAGGGGTGGCCGTGGTAACTAGCAAACGTGGCTTCTCTTTAAATTCCGATTGTGTTCTGAAAGCTTAACGCAAATCATCTCTGTTGTACTGATGGATACCTGTTCCGAAAAACAAGGCATGATCTTTTACTTGCTTTTTAAAATCGAGGTAATTTACAATTTGTACATCACGGTTTAACTGAGCATTAGAGGCTGTGGTAATTACTTGGTCGCTGGCTGAGAAAGGAGCGGCCGTACCATCTATATAATAGTATTGCGTTGCAGCGGCACGGGCAGCAATACCATTTGGTGCCGAATAATTTGCATCGGTAGCTGTTTTTTGATATTTGAAAGTATTGTTTATTCTCCAACCGTTATCCGTTGTGTAATTGAACTGCACAGCACCTGAGCCAAGCTTGGTATGCATACCTTGCTCTAGGTTGAAATTATAGCTATTACCGCTGTAGGCATCTGTAAATGCCCATTTAGTATCTATTGGCGACATGGACATGGTTACCATATCAAATCCCTTATAGGTGGTTGGTTTTCCCGTACCATCATAAGGGTAGTAACTGGTTAGTAAAAATTGGGTAATATCGTTTAGGTATTTACCGTATAATCTGATAAATCCCTTTTTGTTTTTGAAACCGAAAGTAACATTACCTTTTACTTGTCCACCCACATTAGCAGGGCTATAGCCTGGATCAACCACACCTTGATCTGTTCTGTAAAAACCACCAATGTTGTATTTTACATTCTCGCTAATGGCACCGCCAGTGTTCCCATCAAAACGATACAGACCTTGTGAAAAACCAGAGGTAAGCTTAAAAGAACCGTATTGCTGATCGGCACCTGTATAAGTCAAATTATTCACCACTGCACCAGGCGTATTGTATTGCAGAATGGATGCATTACCCCCTCTAATAGCTTCAATGTTTTGTATCGTTAAGTCGGTTTTATAGTATTGATCTACAGACGGGTTGGTATTAAAACCAGTAGGTAATAGTGGTAAACCATCTTCTTGGATGCCTAAGTAGATATAACCACCTTGTTGTGGAAACCCACGTACCCATACGTTACCCGGGCCATCGCCACCAGCATTTTCTACGGTTAAACCTGGAATAGCTTTTAATAAATCGGTACTGTTAAGTGGTGCACGGTTTACGATATCTTTTCTACTTACCGAGGTTAAGGCCACACTCGATTCTAGTTTAGTTTTCGGGTTGCCGCCTCCAGTTACTACTACGCCTTCTAACTGTAAGTTGTCTTCAGATAAAGCAACATCTAAAGTTTTGTTTTCATCTCTTATATCTACGGTAACTTCTTTAGAAATAAAGCCCACATAAGTAACCACAATGGTATAACTCCCAGCTTCCAATTTCTTGATGACGAATTTACCGTTAGCATCTGTAGTTGCACCAGTAGTTGTACCTTTGATTTGTACACTTGCACCCACAATGGGGCCACCTTTGCCATCAGTTACTGTTCCGATAATTACACCATCTCTACGCATTTCTGGCCTTGGCAATATCAATCCATTTTCTTTAGCAGCGCTGATAGAATACAATAAAATTATATCATCCACTACTTTAAAGCCTACATCGTGAGGTTCTAAATAATCGTTTAATAAATCGCCTAGTTTTTGTTTGTTCGCATTAATAGATATTTTTCTTAATGCATCTATAGATTTTGGACTGTAAACAAATTTTACACTCGTTAATAATTCAATTTTATCGATAATAGATTTTATATTCTGATTTTTTGCGGAAAGCGTTATTTCTTTGTCTAAAGCGCCCTGAGCCTTCACGCTGTAGGCAGAGGCAGCGAAAGAAAAGATAGCAAGAATTAAAAATTGATATAAAGAAATCCGCATAGCAAGTTTAGCTAATGAAATAATTTCATTTTTTTTCATAACTTAGTTTTTTGTGTTCGTTAAAGAGAAATTTCGGGCATAAAAAATACGCATGATATTAGTACTTGTGCTTAACCGGCAATGCGCACCATTGTCGGTTTTTTTGTATCATATCATTAAATAATCGAGAAGTAGTCGATTTCTTAGCCTAAGAGGAGTTTTGTAGAGATTTGTGGTTCATAATTGAAGGATTTAATATTTGGTTATTTGTTCATTGATTAGTTACAGGTACCACCTTTGATGTAGATGGTAGTTTGTTCGGTAGCGTAAGTGCCAGAAATAGATTGACAAATTAAGTTCAGTTGTTCTTTCAGTTCTTTGTTGCTAATGTCGCCAGTAAACGTACATTTTTTTAGTTCGTCGTTGGTAAGCTTAATCTCAATGCCATAGGTTTTAGAAATCATAGCGAAAACTTTGTCTAAAGGCGTGTCGTAAAATTTCTGACTTTCTATTGAGTTTGTCGGTTTAGGCAAATCATAAGCTTCATATAGCGGCAAAGGTTTTTCTATAATTGAAGTTTGTAATTTTTTATCTTCTTTATCAAAAGCTACCATTTGGTTGGCAGTAATTAAAACTTTGGGATAATTCGTCTTCTGACCAAGCAACGAGGCGTGAATATTCTCTTTTACCATTACCTTTCCATTTTTCACGGCTACTTCGGCAGATTTTTCAGTTTCTTTAATGTAGAAACTAGTGCCAAATACTTTTACAATGATATCTTTATTGTGAACGTAAAAAGGTTTTTGTGGGTTATGAGAGATTTTAAAGAAAGCATCGCCATTTAAAAAAACTTCTCTTTTAGCACCAGCAAAATGGCTTGGGTATTCGATCCTTGCACCTGGGTTAAGCGTAACTACAGACAAATCGCTTAATACTAATTCTACCGTTTTATCTGTATTGTTTTTATAAGTTGATAAAGAAGAGTAAGAAACTGCTTTTTTGAAATACCTCTCGCTGTTGTTATAATTTGCTAAGAATAGAATGCCACTAACCAATAAAATAATAATAGAAGCAGCAATGCTGATGTATTTCCATCTCGAAGAAAGCTTAACAGTTTTTACCTGCGGTGTAACATTTTCCCAAATGCGATTGTGCATGGCGTTAAGCTCCAGATCAGAAAGCTGTTGATCATAATCCTGACCAAGCATATCATACCACTCCTCCACCATTTTCTTTTCGGTTTCGGTACAGGTGTTAGATTGATATCTACTAAGCAAATTTAAAAATGATGTTTTGCTCATAATATTTGGTTATATAAAGTAAGTCACTTAAACAGGGTATATCCCTAAAGGAAAATTAAAATAATTTTTAAATAGCTGATATTCAGTTATAAAAAAAAATAGAAAGCACACCTTTTTTTAGGAATTGGCGTAGCCATTTTAAAGATTGGGTAATGTGATATTCTACCGCTTTTTCTGATATGTTAAGCTTAGAGGAAATCTCTTTATTGCTATGGTGTTGCATTCTACTTAGCCTAAAAACCTCTTGTGTTTTTTCTGGGAGGTGGTTTAAAGCAAGTTCAACTTGTTGCGAAAGTTCTTTCTCTTCAAAGTTTTGTAGGGCGGTATCTTCGGTTATTGGTGCGTTTACTTTAAGATAGTCTTCATACTTGTTTTGCACTACCAAAGAACGATAATGATTGATGATGCTGAATTTTAATGCAGTAAACAAATAGCTCTGCCCATTAACTACTTCTAATTTTTGTCTATTTTCCCAAAGAGAGATAAAGATATTCTGAACCAATTCTTCCGCAACAATTTTATCAGCTGTTTTGCTAAAAGCATGGCGCAATAAAAGCTTGGCATATTTATTATAAATAAGCTCATAGGCAAGCACATCATCTGCTTTTAAACGAAGAAAGTCTGGGTCTAACCTTCTTTATCAATTGACATCCGTTTGTTTTGTTATTTGGTTAGTGTAAAGCTATAGCAATTAAGAGTGTTTAGCGACCTTATTGCAAAATAATTTTTAATAGATAAATATCCGTTGTTCGGAAATTTCTAGGTTGCATTCATTTTTTTACCTTTGTCAAATTTTAATTTACAGATGACTGATAAAATACTGGTTTTAGGCTCAAATGGTCAGATAGGTACCGAATTGGTAACCGCACTTCGCGTTACTTATGGTAGCGATAACGTAGTAGCTTGCGATATTCGCAGACCAGATTACGAAATTAAAAATGCTGGTCCGTTTGAGTTTGTGAACGTATTAGATAAAGACATATTAAAGACCATTTTCGAGAAATATAAACCTACACAAGTTTATTTGTTAGCGGCTTTACTTTCAGCAACCGGAGAGCAAAATCCAAAATTAGCTTGGGATTTGAACATGAACGGCCTGCTAAATGTACTAGACTTGGCATTGGTTTACAAAACTGCAAAAGTTTACTGGCCAAGTTCTATCGCTGTTTTCGGTCCAAACTCTCCGAAAAATAAAACGCCACAGTTTTGCACCATGGATCCAAATACGGTTTATGGCATTAGTAAATTGGCAGGCGAGCGTTGGTGCGAGTATTATCATCAGAAATACGGTTTGGATGTGAGAAGTATCCGTTATCCTGGTTTAATAAGCTGGAAAGCAGCGCCAGGCGGTGGAACTACGGATTATGCCATTCATATTTTCCACGAAGCTTTGAAAAAAGGAAGTTACTCATCATTTTTATCGGCAGAAACAGAATTACCAATGATGTACATGGACGATGCCATTAGAGGTACGATTGAGTTAATGGATGCTCCAGCAGATCAGTTAAGCATTCGTTCTAGTTATAATTTTGGCGGAGTAAGTTTTACACCAGAAGTTTTAGCTGCAGAAATTAGGAAACACATTCCCGATTTTAAATTAACTTACGCAGAAAATGATCCAAGGCAGGATATTGCAAATAGTTGGCCAAAATCTATAGATGATAGTTTTGCAAGAAATGAATGGGGCTGGAAACCTGAGTTTGACATTGCAAAACTGACAGCAGATATGTTAATGAATTTAAAGAAATAAATAAGGTTTGAGGTTTAGGGTTTAAGGCATAAGGTCTCATATCTCATATCTCACATCTCAATACTAATAAAATGGGAAGAGCATTCGAATTTAGAAAAGAAAGAAAATTTAAGCGTTGGTCTAAAATGGCCGTGCAGTTTACACGTATTGGTAAAGATATTGTAATGGCGGTTAAAGAGTCTGGGCCAAACCCAGAAACCAACTCTCGCTTGCGTACTGCCATGCAAAATGCCAAGGCCGTAAATATGCCAAAAGATAGGGTAGAAGCGGCAATTAAGCGTGCTACCGATAAAACTTTGGCCAATTACGAAGAAATTGTGTACGAAGGTTACGCACCACACGGCGTAGCTGTTTTAATTGAAACTGCAACCGATAATACTAACCGTACCGTGGCTAACGTGCGTAGTTATTTCAACAAAACTAACGGTTCTTTGGGCAAAACCGGTTCTCTAGATTTTGTTTTTAACCGTAAATCTATTTTTAGGTTTGCCCCAACAGACGAGCTTGACTTAGAAGAATTAGAGTTCGAATTAATTGACGCAGGCTTAGAAGAGCTTTACGTAGAAGCTGACGAAGAAGGTAACGATGTGGTAGTGGCACAAGGTGCTTTCGAAAACTTTGGTTCGCTACAAAAAGCTTTGGAAGAAAAAGGTCTGGAATTGAAAAGTTCTAAATTAGAGCGTATCGCTTTATCTCACCACGAAGTAACTGAAGAGCAAGCTGCGGATGTGATGAAACTGATTGATAAGCTGGAAGAGGACGATGACGTTCAAGCGGTTTATCATAACATGGCCGAGTAATTACCTTTAGCAAATAACAAATGCGCCTCGTAGGTTTTAAATTTACGAGGCATTTTTATGTCTTAATATTTTTTGAAGCGCAAGGCCTGTACTCATCGGTTCCGAAAGTCCCGCTTTCCGCTTTATCCCGATCTAGCGTCGGGATGCTCGCTACTATCAGGGCTAATTTGGCAAATCATGTGCTGCCGTTTATGCTTTTACACTAATATAAGTTTCAAGCTTTGGCGGGCACACGCCAACCCTGGAGATTTGCTATGTTGGCGTGCCCGTTAACGTGTAAAAACCCTTTCGCCGAAAGTCCCTAGAGTAGATTGTGCTATTATCTATCTTTATTCTTTCACAGCAATATAGGTTTCTACTTCTGCGTGATCTCCATCGTAGTATTTTTTACCGTGGATGGTAAAGTCAGCTTTGTAAGAACGTTGCAGGTTTAGTTCATCATCGCCCCATATTTCTAGCCAAGTGTTAAAAACAGCTTCAGGCATTTTTCCTTTAGAAATGAACTTTTGGTAGGCTGTAGTTTCAATGGTAATGCCAACAAAACCGCTCGGAATATTTTCTAATGAACTTACTGCAGCCCCTATAACAGTAGTGTAAGGTTTGGTGAAATCTGTTTCGTAAGCTGTGTAAACAGCGTAAATGTCTTCGTTCAGTTTGTTAGGGATTTGCTTTTGAATTTCTTGTTCCCAAAATTTGCCCCATAACTTTTCAATATCTTTGGCAGATTGGCCATTTTCGTTGGTTGTTCTAATAGAAATACCGATAACGTAAAACTTCTGAATAATTTGATTGCTCATGTTCTTATTTTATAATTGAATACGGAGCAAACTTAAATCACACTTGTGACAACCCTATGTCAGTGCGGTTTTATAAACTTTGTTTTAAATATTAAACACCAAATTGCTTCAAATGATGATCTAAATGCTTGTAAAACATATTATTCCATTCGTTAGCGCTCAATGGGCCAAAAGAGTGCGACATTTTTCCATCAAAAATATAAGAACCCAGCACCTCTGTTTCGAGGATATAATCAATTAAGCGTTGTTTTTCTACTTCAAAGGCTTTCTCTTCGGTAATTAAAAATGCAGGCGCAGTTTTGTTGTTTTTTGGATAGGGCTTTGCACTTACCACTAGTCTTTTTACAAAATTTTTTAAGATAAAGCCCATTAAAAAGCCTGGCTTAGGATGTTGATCGGTATAAACCATCTCGTAAGTGACATTACAATGCGCTAACATTTGTGCAACATTCATTTTGCCCCATAAGGGTTGCGAATTTGGAGTTAGCTTGTTTATTCTTTCTATTACACCTTCGGTGACTTCTTTTGCAAAGATATTAGGTAGATCCATATTTTTTGTTGAGTCCATACATGGTGGAGACGCATAATAATGCGTCTTTACAGCATAGTTTCGCTATTTTTTATTTGACAACAGCCAAGGCAGCAGTTCTGGTTCTGCAAAAGCACTATCCCAGCTGTTGTGATTTGCCTTTAAATATAGTGTAAACTTAGCTTCGTTGCCTAATTTTTTTCTTTCTCGGTAAATGCCATACGAAAACTGAGGGGTAACCACATCGTCTAAGCCACCGTGAAAAATCCAAAGTGGAACGTGCTTGTATTTTTTTGTATTTGCAGGGTTATCGCCGCCACAAATCGCAAAAGCTGCGGCAAATGTTTTTGGTTTTCTTCTTAAAATTTCGAATGTGCCCATGCCGCCCATCGATAAGCCACCTACATAAATTCTGTTTGGATCTACAAATGTATTTTTAAAAAACTGATCTGTAAACTGAACTAACAAATCCATCGCCTTTGTAGGCTTACCACCTTTTACAAACGTGAAAAAACGTTTATTGCTTACTGTTTCAATCTCTACGTTAGCCCAATAACTATCTTGGCTGCATTGAGGGAAAATAGTAATCACTTCATTGCTGTTCCTAAAATTCTCATTCAAGAATAGTTTTCCGCCATTAGCCAGTTGTTTCTGGTTGTCGTTACCACTCTCTCCTCTACCATGAAGAAATAAGATTACTGGATATTGCTTACTCGCATCAAAGTTTTCTGGATACAGAATTCTGTACTTTAGTGTATCGCCGTTGGTAACAAATTCATCTTTTTTGTAAAGAGAAAGATCTTGAGCAAAGGCGGTAATGCTTAGGAAGAATAATACGAGGAATATGCTTGTTCTTTTCATGATGATAATTTTTTGTAAACTCATCCGTCCTTTCGAGCATAGCGAGAAATCTAGTCTCATGTTAGATTTCTCCTCATTCTTCGTCGAAAGGACGGAGTTAATCGCAAATTAAGATCTCTTCACTACGGTCGAGATGACGGCGTGCTTAAATTACTTTACCAATTTAAAATCTACCGCTTTTACATCTCTAGAATTTGTGCCTACAAAAGCTTTAAAATCTCCAGCTTCTGATACAAATTTCAATTGACTGTTGTAAAACCTCAACATCTCTTCTGATATTGCAAAGGTAACGGTTTTGGTTTCGCCGGGCTGTAAATTAATTTTTTGGAAACCTTTTAACTCTTTTACGGGACGGGTACTGGTACCAACTAAGTCGCGGATGTAAAGCTGTACCACTTCTTCTCCGGCAATAGAGCCGCTATTGGTTATCGTTGTAGTTATGTTAATTTTTTGTCCGGGTTTTAACGTACTACTGCTAATTTTTACATCGCCATAAGTAAAAGTAGTATAGCTTAAACCAAAGCCAAAAGGATATAAAGGGTCGTTAGTTACATCTAAATAATTAGACCAAAATCTGGTAAACCAAGGTTTGTCGCCAAGCGGTCGGCCAGTCATTTTATGTGCATAATATAATGGAATTTGCCCTACGTTTTGCGGAAAAGTCATAGTGATTTTACCCGATGGGTTTACATCGCCAAACAAAACATCGCCTATTGCTTTTGCAGCTTCTACACCACCGAACCATACATTTAAGATTGCTGGAACGTTGGCTTGCTCCCAAGTTAACGTCATTGGTCGGCCAGCAAACAACACCAAAACCACAGGTTTTCCAGTTTTCAATAAAGCTTCTAATAACCTCTTCTGCGTGTCTGGAATGCCAATATCGGTACGGCTAGAGCTTTCTCCACTCATTTCAGAAGCCTCGCCTAAGGCTGCAACCACTACATCAGCTTTTTCTGCAACTTTTACCGCCTCGGCAATGATTTCGCTTTCAGGTCTATTGTCACGAGGGATATCTCTACCATGTGCCGTTCCCCAAATTTGTTGGTTGGGGTCGCCAATTAAGTTTGAACCTAGTGCGTGTACAATTTTCACTTTATCGCCAGCTACTTGGGTTAAACCTTGCAATAGTGTAGGTACTTTAGACATATCAGCGTTTACGCTCCACGTGCCGGGCATGTTACTGGCAGTGTTGGCTAATGGGCCAACTAAAGCAATAGTTCCTTTTCTTTGTAGAGGTAAAGTTTGATTGTCGTTTTTTAACAATACAAAGGTTTTAGTTGCGGCTTGGCGGGCAAACTTCAGATTTTCGGCTGTTAAAATTTCTTTAGCTGCTCTTTCCTCGCTGCAATATTTAAAAGGATCATCAAATAAGCCTAACTTGTATTTGGCTTCTAAAATTAAGCGACAAGCCGAATTAATTTGAGCGATGGTTACCTTGCCTTCGTTAAGATTTTGTTTTAAGGTAGTTAAAAAACCTTCACTTACCATATCCATGTCTGTCCCTGCTTTTAGCGCCAAGCCAGATACAGTTTTCAAGTCACCTAAACCATGAGCAATAAGCTCGCTTACGCCAGTATAATCTGAGGCTACAAAGCCTTTAAAACCCCATTCTTTACGTAGTAAATCAGTTAATAACCATTTGTTTGCCGTTGCTGGAACACCATTGATATCATTAAAAGAAACCATTACACTACCAGCACCTGCATCAATTGCTGCTTTGTAAGGTGGTAGATATTCGTTGTACATTCTGTCGAAGCTCATATCGGTAGTGTTGTAATCTCTACCGCCTTCGGCTGCGCCATATAAAGCTAAATGTTTTACGCAAGCCATCATGGTGTTAATGGCTTTTAAATCATTGCCTTGATAACCTTTTACCATTACTTTTGCAATTTCTGAGCCCAAGAATGGATCTTCGCCACTACCTTCGGCTACACGTCCCCAACGTGGGTCGCGGGCCAGATCGACCATGGGCGAGAAAGTCCAGTTTAAACCATCTGCAGTTGCCTCTTGCGCAGCAATTCTAGCAGTTTTTTCTATCATTGGCAGATCCCAACTGGCGGCCAAAGCCAGTGGAATAGGGAAGGTGGTTTTGTAGCCATGTATCACATCCTGACCAAAAATCATCGGGATTTTTAAACGGCTGCGCATAGCGATCTCTTGTGCCTTGCGGATTTTTTGCGGCGTAGTTAAACTGAAGATACCTCCTACATCGCCTTTGGCAATTTTAGCTTCTACACCGGTACTAACCGCCGAACCAGTGGTAGCTTCGCCACCAGTAACCAAGTTTAACTGCCCAATTTTCTCATCAACCGTCATTTTAGACAAAAGGTTGTTGATGAAACTGTCCATCTTTTGTTTTTCAGTTGGCGCCGCTTTTTTCTGTGCAAAAGCGGGCAAAGTTAAAGCTAAGGTAAATGCTACGAATATTCTCTTCATGTATATCTATTTTGAGTAGGTAAAACCTAGTTTTGTTAATCCTTGTTGTATTTCTGGTGCGCTCATGAAAAGGTTCCAAAGCAGTCCAGTGCGTCCGTTTTCTATCATCACTACAATTGGTCCTTGATCAATGCCAATATAGCGTTTAGGATACCAATTTTCAGTTTCACTATAAGCATCGTAAAATCCAAATTCGCCCCAAACCTTATCGTTCATGTTTTCATACAAGTTTCTGATCACTTGCATGCTTTCCTTTGGCGTATACGGATAAGATGAAAGTGCCGCTGTTGGACTAATTACCCCGAAATCTTCGTCCGGCATGTGCGCTTTGTAGCCTTTTACCGAGTAGCTCGCCGTCATTCCCCACGAGTTTTTGCCATAGCCTTTATAGCCTTTTGGGTTGGCAATGGCATAATCGTAATTAATTAAGGTTTGGTTTCTGTTTTCTTGCCAATAATCGGCGTATTTGTCTTTTAAGCCTTTCGGGTTTAAGCCGAGGTAAGAATAGTGCGCCCAAAACAGTGGTCCAACACTTTCGCCCACTACATTGTGTTTTAGTTTAATAGGATGACCATATAAGTTAATATCTGTGTTGATTTTGCCACTTTTTGCCCAGCCTTGGTGGTAAACTTCGGCTGGCACGCCATGGGTAGGGGAGCAGGCCGCCATGATGTAGGTAATTAAGCATTCGTTGTAACCGGTAATGGCAAAGTTCATTTTCCAGCCAACAGTTGGCGACCAATGCCAGTACAATACATTTTCGTTATTTTTCCTGTAAAAGTTCCAATCGATGCCTTTCCAAAGCTCATCTGCTTTTTGCGCTAGTGCTTTTTCTTCGGCATTGCCAGTGGTATAGTACTGTCTTAGTGTTACCAAGGCTTGAGCTAGAAAGGAAGTCTCTACCAAATCTCCGGCATCATCGCCTTTGCTAAAGGGCTTTGCTTTGCCAGAAGGATACATCCAATGTGCCCAAACACCATGAAAGCGATCGGCCTTTGCCAAAAAATCTATTCCCTTTTTTAAATGCTGATAACCTTGTTCCCTAGTAATAAATTTACGTTCTATAGCTACAATAGTTCCCATAATGCCAAAGCCGCTTGCTCCGGTAGCAATAATATCTTTATCGTTTTGCGGATAAACGTTATCGCTATGGTAACGCTCTCTTGATAAGCCCGATACTGGTTCTGCACCTTCGTAAAAGTATTTGTAGGTTTGACGTTGCACTTCGGTTAACAGCTCGTCATCGCTTAACTTTTTTATTTTGTCAGTAGTTTTATTGACAGAGCAGCTTCCTAATAGGGCAAGAAGAGGGATTAATAATTTAAGGTTCATTTGTGTATGTTTTATTTTCAGTTGTTAAATGGAGCCTCAAGATTATTAAAGTTTTTGGCTTTAATTGTATCATTTCGGGTTCATGTGTGTGTGGTGTTGTGTTATAGGTTAGGACTTGAGAAACCAAGTTTCGCCATTCCTGTTTTAATTTCTGGTGCGCTCATTAACAAATTCCAAAGTAATTTGCTTCTGTGGTTTTCTATCATGATGATGATTGGACCTTGGTCTATCGCTAAGTGCGAAGTAGCAAACCAAGGGTCGTTAAGATTAAATGCATCTACAAATCCATATTCTTTCCAAATTTTGTCTCCAAGTTTATAATAAAAGAACTTTAAAGCTGCCATAGATTGTGTTGGCGTGTATGGAAACGAGGCCAAAGCTGCTGTTGGTGCAATTACGCCTCTATCGTTAGATGGCGAACTGGCTGTGTAGCCACCAGGGATATCGCTTGCGGTTAAGCCCCAACAATCGGCACTGTAACCATTGTGTTTTGCGGGATTAGCCACGCAGTAATTGTAGTTAATCATGGCATGGGCTTTATTTTGAGTTTCGTAATTGGCGTAAGCATCAGTCAATCCATTTGGGTTGATGCCTAAGAACGAATAGTGTGACAGGAATAAAGGGCCGCCATTGGCACTGCCCAAAGGTAATTGCACACCATAATAAGTGTTTCCATTTCTCATGGCTCCGTTTCTTGCCCAACCTTCGTCGTAAACTAATTTTGGTATAGTGTAAGTAGGAGATGAAGCTGCCAGAACGTAGGTAATCAAGCATTCGTTCCAACCTTGTATTTTTAAGTTGATGTCCCAATTAAAATCTGGGCTCCAATGCCAAGTAAGTGAATTGGCTCCATTGCGGTACCAGCTCCATTCTACTTGATTATATAGTGTAGTGATGTCGTTTCTTAAATTAGTTTCTGCTGTAGTAGCACCATCAAAATATTGACGAGCAGTAAGCAAGCCGGCCATCAGTAGCGAAGTTTCTACCAAATCGCCGCCATTGTCTTTTGCGCTAAATGCAATAGCTTTTCCAGTGTTGCCGTTAATCCAATGCGAGTATGCACCATGGAAACGGTCGGCAGTTTTTAGGAAGTTTACCATTTGTTGTACTCGGGCTAGTCCATCAGCTCTGCTTATAAAATTGCGATGAATACCAGCTACGATTGCCATTGCGCCGAAGCCCGAACCGCCAGAAGTAACAGTGTTGCCCGAGGTATTTCTTTCTCTGGCCATGCCACTTGCAGGGTGGCCAAAGTCCCAAAAGTATTTAAAGGTTTGTTTTTGAACTAAGGTTAGGAGTTCTTCGTCGCTTATGCGGGGAAATTTGTCGGTATCGTCTATGCCCGACATTAATGTGATAATTACGGGGTTAATCAATCTTCCACCTGAGGCAGATTTAAGTTGCTCGTTAACTGAAAGCGTGTAAGTAGTAAAAGAGGCAAGGTTATTTTGTGGACTTACGTTGATGATTTTATTACCATTTTCGTAAGTAGGGGTAGTTGTAATTGTTGCTCCGGTTTCGTCTTTTAACAAAATACCGCTGGTTATCGTTGCGGTATTTACAGGTTCAGTGAAAGTAAATTTGATAACTGGTTTACCGGTTAGGTTAGTGTATTTTAAGCTACCATTGTTGGTGCCATTAACTGTAAAGTATAATGAAGTGTCTGTACTTACTGGAGAATCGGTATTGTTTTTCTTACACGAGGTTAAAACTACGATTAGTGAAACAAATAATAGGCAAGTTTTTATTTTAAAAGAGCACAAAGGAAACTTCATTACTTATGGTTTTGAAGGTGAGAAAAAGGCACAGTCTATGGCTGTGCCTTTAATATTTGTCGTAAGAATTACTTGCCAGCTTTACCTAAGTTGTAAAGGGCTTTGATACTCGCATCTTGAAGAACTGTATTGTAAATTCTCAGTTCGTCTATACTTCCAGTCATAGCAACAAAATCAGCCGCAGAACCAGCAATTTCTTTACCTGGGATGTTGTTGTAATGAGCACCTATTATGAGTTCTCCAGGTTCGTAAGCCTTGAAAACATTATTTCCAGTACCACGGCTATTGTAAGAACCAATATCTCTGCCGTCGGCCCATATTTTAAAAATACCAGTGGTACCGTTATATGTTAATACAAGATGTGTCCATACACTAGCTCCAAATGCAGGAGATAAGTTTTGGTTCAAGTTGTCTTGGCTACCACCACCTAAGGTTGTAAATCTTGGGCCAATACCCAACATAGTTGTTGAACTTGAGTTTGTATTCAATCTATAATCTAAGCTTCCTAAAAACGTTGAGGGACGAGCAATTGTCATCAACATGGTTTTTTTAGAACCATTATTAGCAATTTGAACCCAAGAACTAATGGTAAAACTTTTTAGTGCGTCTGTTTTCAGTGCATCAAACTGTTTAGCATAGTACAAATAGCCAGCGGCAAATTTTATGGCCTTGCCTTTTACTCCTGTAATATAGGTAGCATTAGCAGCTGTTGTAGGTGCCGAATTTGATTTTAGTTCGTTATTGGTATCGTCAAAAGACCAATAGGCCACCAAATTGCTAGAATAAACCTCATCTGCATTAGCATAGCCGTCAATTTTTCCAGCATACCCAGCAGCATCTACATCTGGTAGGTTGTTTGGATTGCCGTCTTTTTTACACGCACTAACTATTAAACTTGATGCAAGCAGAATAGCTAGTTTATTTTTATTTAATTTAATAAATTTCATATCAAAAATTATTAATTATATCCAAAATTTTGGGTTAATACACCTTTACTCAAATCTATCTGTGCTTGAGGAATAGGTAAATATTTATCTCTATCGTAATTAAAAGCTGTTTTTCCAGCGGCTGTCATTGCGGCACCAGCTACGGTAGATCCCCATCTAATCAAATCGAAGAAGCGATCGTATTCCATAGCTAACTCAATACGTCTTTCGTGTTGTATCGCATTTCTCAACAAAGTTTGATCTGTAACGGTAACGTTAGGTAGCGTACCTGTTGGTGCTCCACGTCTAGCTCTTTCTCTTACACTGTTTAATGCTGCTAATGCTGCTGTTGTATTTGCTGCACCACCAACTTCGTTGGCCGCTTCTGCATACATTAATACCACATCTGCGTAACGAAGGATACGAACGTTCATCCAATAACCGAAATTGTGTCCAACAGAGGCTCTAATTGCAGGGTTAGTATAAGCTTTGTTGTTATATCTTGGATTTGGTAAGCCTACAGGAAGTGTTTCTCCATATATGGTTTGACGAATATCTCCTGCTGTACTGGTGTACAAAATGGTTCTGGCTTTACGAGGGTCGTTTGGCTCGTAGGCAGCTTCTAACATCGTACTTGGGGTATTCCATCCCCAGCCTAAGTTCCAAATTCCACTACCTCTAATTCCTTGGTGACTAGTAGTCTGTATTCCGTTTGCAGTTTGCACCTGCGCACTCGCAGTGGCTTGAACTTCAAAAACCGACTCTTTACTATTTTCGCCAGTTTCTCTGAAAACCACATCATAAGAAACAGATAGGTCGTATTGGCCTGATGTCATTACCATATTAGCGGCAGCCATTGCTGGAGCCCATTTTTGCTGGGTAAGGTAGACCTTTGCTAAGATGCCATTTGCAGCACCTTTGGTTAAACGTCCAACAAATTTAGATGGCCATGAAACGGGTAAGTTAGCTGCAGCAAATTGCAAGTCTGCTTCGATAAACGTGTAAACCTGAGCAGGCGTGCTTTGTGGTGTATTGGTACTAGCAGGGCCGCCTGTAAATTTTTCAACAATAGGCACACGTCCAAAAAATCTCACTAGCATAAAATAAGCATAGCCTCTCATAAATCTTGCTTCTGCTTGTGCTTGTATTTTTGCAGCATCGGTGGCAATTATTTCTTTGTTATTTTCTACCTGATCCAAAATTAAGTTAGCTTTTGAAATTAAGCTAAAATAACCCGTCCATAAGGCATTTGCCCTACCGTTAGTTGGTACGATTGTAAAGTTGTCCATGCCAATCACATCAGCTCCACCATCAGTAGGGGTACTGCCTTTGTCAGCATCATCACTTCTAATACTGGTGGCTACTAAAAATCCATCAACATGAACATTATAGCTTCTTAGCTCATTATAGGCACTAAAAATATACTGGTCGTAAGGGTTGTCGCCAACTCCAGTAGAGAAAGGATAGGTCTCTGTAGAATATGTTCCTTGTTTTTGCGTATCTAGGAATTTTTTACAACCCGAGCCTATAATGGCTAGTGTAAATGCTCCCACTACGAGTGAGAAATTTCTAGTTTTTTTAACAAATATTTTCATTCTAATTATAATTATAAAGGTTTAATTAAAAAGTAACATTTAAGCCAAAAGTGTAAACTGCGGTAATTGGGTAAAGCCCGTTATCTGCACCAGAAGTAGTCGGGTTGCCAAGAATAGCTTCGGGAGAATAACCTGTTGTTTTGCTCCAAGTTTTTAAATTTTGGCCACTCATGAACAATCTTAATTTAGACACTCCAATTTTACTCAAAAGTTCTCGGTTAAACGTGTAGCCTAATTGTACGTTTCTCAAACGGAAATAATCACCTGGTTCAACGTAGTAGTCACTAAATAAAAAGTTGTTAGCCCTAGTATTGTCTAAAATAGGCTCAATATTGGTTGAACCTGGAGCTGTCCATGCATTCAATCTGTTTGCTTCGTAGTTTAAGGTTGCAAAAACCTGTGTTCTACGTTGTGTGTAGATTTTATGCCCAGCAAACCCTTGTCCATCAATTGTAGCATCGAAACCTTTATAATTAAGTGTAATGCTTAAACCGTAAGCATAAGGAGGGAAAGGAGAACCTAAGTAAGTTCTGTCATCGGTGTTGATTACACCGTCGCCATTGATGTCTGCATAAGCGATATCACCAATTTGTGAACCTGCCATCACTGGCATTTTTTCCATGTCTGCTGCCGATTGATAAATTCCAACTTGTTTGTAACCTCTAAAGTATCCAATAGATTTCCCCGTTTCAGTTACGTTTATTCCGTTGGTAATTTGGAAATTGACTGTATTTCCTATCGCAACTACTTTATTTGCAGTATAACTGAAGTTTGGATTAATACTATAGCTGAAATCTTTTCCTATTTGATCATTCCAGCCTAGTGCTATTTCCACACCTTTATTGGTAACGGTACCTAAGTTATCATAGAATGTATAGGAGCCAGTTTCACCCAACTGTGTGTATGTAGTAAGCAAATCTTTCGTTTTTTTATCGAAATAGGTTACTTCTGCACTCAACTTGTTGTTTAAAGCTTTTAAATCCAAGCCTAAATCCAAGCCTTGTATGGTTTCGTAGCGTAAATTCGGATTAACGCGATATGCTCTATCTAAAGCAGTGTAAATTTGATCGCCAAAAACTGCATTACTTGAAGTGGTCAGACCAACTTCGAAGAGATTGTTAGGAATGTTTCCACCGTTTCCAAGTGAACCATAAGCACCTCTGATTTTTAAGAAGTTAATTCCTTTAATGTTTTCTTTAAAGAAAGTTTCTTCACTAGCTACCCAACCTAAACCAATACTTCCGAATGTTTTCCATCTATTTTGGTTAGCTAGCTTGGAGTTTCCATCTCTTCTGATCGTACCATTAAAAAGATATTTGTCCTTATAAGAATAACTTGTTCTAAAAAACACACCAGCGTTAGATTCTTCCTCTCCATCGCCGCTGTTGGCTAGTGGATTATTCTGGTTAATTACGTTTAGATACCATAAGTTTGGATTGTTTGGAACATTAATGGTGGTATCTCTACGGCTCCCACTAAGCCTAGTGAAAGACTCGTAAACCGAGTTGAAACCTCCAACCGCTGTAATTTTATGACCGCCAGCTAATTCCTTGTTATAAGTAATGGTATGATCTTGTTGGTATTTTCTATATTCGTCTGCACGTTGGTTAACACTAGTTCTTACCGAATTGTCTATAACTGTTTCCGTAGGTGCAGCTCCTTCGCCCAAATTAACAGTTCTGAACGGAAGAGGCGAGTAGCCTCTAGAGTTGTTGAAACCTAAATCGGTATAAACGGTAGAATTAAGCGTAAAATCTTTCAGAAATCTAATTTCCGCAAATAAATTTCCGCTAACTCTATAACCTCTTTGTATCGAAGTATTTCTATTTCGTTCCATAGCGTATACAGGGTTACCCACTTGTGCTCTTTGGAAAGATGGCATGGTGTTGTATAGGCCATTAGTTTGTACAGGAACAATAGGTGCTGCCCACAGAGCGTTGGTAATACCCGATGTATTAGGCTCATTTCTCCAGTGAAATCCAGTTAAGTTAGCACCAATTTTAATTTTATCGGTTACTCTGATCTCTTCATTTAAACGAGCAATAAACTTCTTATAATTGCTGTACTTCATTACTCCATCTTGATCATTGTAACCTAGGTTAATTAAAGTAGTGCTTTTCTCGCCAGTATTTGAAATACTTAAGCTATTAGTATTAATTACAGCACTTCTGAAGATTAAATCTTGCCAATCGGTATTTGCATTATAGTTAGTATAATCAAACGGTGCCGCATTAATATTAGCGAGCTGTGCTGAGTATAGTTTTTTGAAACCGTCAGCATCTACCATATCAATTCTATCATTAATCTGCTGTAAACCTACTGCACTGGTTAGATTTACTGTGGTTTTTCCTTTAGCAGCTCTTTTGGTAGTTACTGCAATTACACCATTTGCACCTTTTAAACCATAAATAGCTACAGAAGAGGCATCTTTTAAAACATCAATGCTCTCAATGTCATTAGGGTTTAAATAGTCGATGTTTTCTTGCATCTGGCCATCTACAATATAAAGAGGGTTTACAGCGCCGCCACCAGTACTATTGATACCTCTAATACGTACAGTAGGGGCAGCGCCAGGCGCTCCGTTGTTGGAAATAGTTAAGCCAGGTACTTTTCCTTGCAGGGCGTTGATAGGGTTAGTTGCTGTAAGCTTTTCAATTTCTTCGCCTTTAACACTGGCAATTGTACCTGTAACATCCCTTTTTCTTTGCGTACCATAACCCACAACTACTACTTGTTGCAAATCATTAGTAGAGGCCAGTAAGGTTACATTAATTGTTGTTTTGTTGCTAATTGGTAGTTCTTGGTTGTTGAAACCAATGAAAGAAAATACCAAAGTACCATTACCTGGCGCACTGATGCTGTAATTTCCACTTGCGTCTGTTTGTACGCCATTTGATGTGCCTTTAATTAATACACTTACGCCAGGGATGGGTAAGTTCTGATCATCTTTTACCGTACCCTTAACTGTAACGTTTTGGGCAAAGGCAACGTCTGATAGTAAAAGCAAACAAAAACAGGCTAAAACAGAAAGTTCTGTAAAGATTTTTTTCATACCGTTTTTTAATATTTGATTATTTGAATACACGAATGTTGAACTTTTGGATGATAACAGCAAGTATATTTACCTGCACATTACTACATCAAGTGTAATTTTAGGTATATCTCAATGCTTGGCTTAATGGTGCTTTATGCTGTTAAAACGCCTGTTTTTGTGCTTTCAAATAAGAAAGTGATACTACTACAAAAACGGTCTATTCGTTTTGGTTGTATTGTAACTGAAATGTGATGTGAGAGGTAATGATGTAGTATTAAATCTCGATGAGGAACTCCGTTAAGTTCTTGTCGTGTGGCACGGCTAGTTTTTTACGCAAACGATACCGGCGAATTTCTACACCCCTAACAGAGATATTTAACAGCGAGGCCATTTCTTTGCTGCTCATATTCATTCGTAGATAAGCACACAATTTGAGGTCGTTTGGTACTAAGTCTGGGTGGTTAGCTTTTAGCTTTTTGAAGAAACTTTCGTGTGCTTCGTTGAAACTATTTTCAAATAAGTTCCAATCACGCTCATCATTCATGCCATCGTCAATAATCTTTTGGATTTTGCGTAGTTGATCTTCTTGTGGCTTTTGGTCTTTCTTATCTTTTAACTTATTTAACTCCTGACTTATTTTTTGTAGCAACTCGTTTTTGTAAACCAAACTCATCGCAGAGTTTGCCAATTCACGGCTTTTGCCGGCAAGTTCATTTTGTAACTTTTCTTTTTCTAGTCTAATGATTTGTTTTTCAGAAGCTTCAGTTTTTTTCTTCAAATACTCTTCCTGTTCTTTTTGTAGTGCGTCAGCAATTTTTTGTTGATCTCTTTTTAATTTAGCCTCGTAAATTCGCTTGCCTATAATTAATGCAATAATAAGACATATAAAATAGAATGCCCACGCCCAATTGCTTGCGTACCAAGGTGCCAATATGATAATTTTAATGCTGCTGATTTCGCTAGCGGTATGTTCGTTTATTTTAGCTCGTACTTTAAAAATATAGTTGCCATTGGTAAGGTTGGTAAAATCTTTTTGAGTTGCAGTGTTCCATTCAGACCACTGCTTTGAGTATCCTTCCAAAAATACTGGAACTTGATTTTCGACAGGCGGTAGTAGGGTAGTGCAAAAGAAATTCTAATGCTATTTCGTGAAAATGGAATTTTTATTTCGCTTTCACTTTCGCCGCTTTCGGTAATTGAACTGTATTTATCGGTAATGTCTTCTATTTTACCAATTAAAACCTTGGGTAGCTTCGTAGCTTTTTTAAGTGAGTTTGCTAAGGCATTATTATAGATAGCAAATCCGTCATCTACACTGATTAAATAAATATTTTCACTAATCTGACTGATATTCTCATAGTATTGTACCATTCTTCCATCCAAAATATTGAACCGGCTAGAGTCTATAATAATTTTGCCTGGTTCGCTAAAATTAGCCAAACTCATTCTGCCTTGGTTAATGAACCAGTACCTGCTGTTAGCTGCCTTGATAATTTTGTTGGATGCGCTGAAAGTTCCTAATTTGCTGTTTAGGGCATTGTACTTTCCAAAACGGTTACTGATGTCATCATAAATATAAAAACCAGAATCGGTAGAGAATACTACACGGTTTTCTAAGTTAAAAGCATTGATGTTGAAACTTCCCGGCAGTCCATTTTTTTCGTCGTAGTATTGTATGTTAGTTGCTTTTTTTAAATCGGCACTCAATGTTAAGCGATATAAGCCTTTGTAGGCATGGCTTACCCAGATATTTCCTTTATGATCTTGCTCTACGTATCGAGATGGTTCGCCAAAACCCTCAATACGATGGCTGAATGTCCAATTTCCAGCCGTGTTTTTTGTGTAAATGGTAAGTCCATTGTAAGTACCTTGTATTAAGTAGTTAGGGTTAGATGGTAGTTTTTTTAAGGTCCAACCGCCGTTAATACTTGATATATTTTTGATTTGATCGCCAATAACTGTAAAGGTGCCATTGTTATGCCCGCAAAAGATTTGGTTGTCGATTTTGGTTAAGTCCCAAACTTGTCCTTGCGAATTTGGAATAAGTTTAAAGTCGAAATTGCTAGCCGTGTTGCTTCCCCAATTACCAGCAAATAGACCTTGATTTGTACCGAGATATATTTTGTTTCCAGCTATTAAGCTAGAATATACCGTTCCAAATTTCCCAGTTTTATCGAAATAGAAAGACAGGGGAGAGTTTAGCTCGATACGATCAATACCATTATCTAATCCGGTCCATAAATTATCTTCGTTATCGTTAAAAACGCTAAGTATGGTATTGTTTTGTAGTCCACTTGTTTTATTAATGGTTTGTATTAGGTTGCCATTCTCATCTATAATTACAATGCCGTTTAATATGGTTCCAAATGCATAATAGTTTTTCAAAACTTTTGCGCCGTTGTTAAGCTGGTAAGATTTTAAATACCAATTGGCATCATTCGCAAACGGCATAAAATTGTTTCCGTCGAAAGTAAAAAGACCATTTTTACTGGTGCCTATTAACAGTTGGTTGTTTTTAAAAGGTAGAATACTAAGAATACCAGAAATACCCAGAACTTCACTGCCTAATATTTTTGTGAGCTGTGTACCTTTAAGTTCAAAAAGTCCGTTGCCAATTACTTCTACAAAAAGCCGCTCTTTAACTTGGTGCAAAAAAAGCAGATTGCCGGCTGGTTTTATAACAGTGATCTTCTTGTTTTGGTAAATAAAAATATGAGAAAAGGTTTGGAAATAAATCTTTTTGCCTAATGAGTAAATTTTCCAAACCTCGCTAGTCAATTTTAATGACTTTGGCAGAAGATTAGTCAAAGAAGTATAGGCTAATTTTTTATCCTGATAAGACCAAAACCCAAATTCGCCAAATCCGCCAGTGTAAATTAATCCATCATTGGCAATAGCAACAGAACGTACAATTTGTTTGTTAGGCAACTCGTGTTTTTCCCAGTATTTGCCGTTGTAACTTAATAAGCCGGCAGAGTTACCGAAGTACATTACGCCCTTATTATCTTTCGCTATTGACCAATTTTGGTTTCCGGCAGCATATAATGATTTGTGAAAGTTTTGTACATAAGGCACGCCAATACGAGGAATATCGTTGGCTTGTGCACTAATGGCAAATGACAGAAGCGCTAATACTATCGTGAATTTTAGAATATTGATTCTCATGGGAAAGGCGTAAGTGTTCGCAACTTATGCAAAATAGAAAAATAAATGGAAAAGGATGGTAACAGATGGCTTACTAAAAGCTCGGAGCTTCTGTATAAGCATTATTTCGAACGTAGAGAGAAATCTATTTTTAGACTCTCTACGTTCGAAATGAGACGACAAAGCTAATTATTATAAAAGGCGTGATATGGTTAGCTTTTCACAGCAACGGCTTGCGGAACTTTAACGTAGTAACCTGTTCCATCGTACGGGCGTTTGCGTGGGTTTGTGGTGCATTCTACCGAGCAGCAGCCTTGTAGTTCTTCTCCACAAGCATCGCATTGCGTAAAATGCTCATTGCACTCTGGGTTAGCACAGTTAATCATTTTTGGTGTAACCGTACCACAGTTTAAACACTTGCTTACTATGGTTGGGTTTACCGAATTGACATCAACCGCAATACGATTATCAAACACATAACATTTGCCTTCAAAATCTTTACCACCAGCTTCTTTGCCATATTTAATAATGCCGCCATGCAATTGATAAACATCGTTAAAACCATGGTGTAGCAATAAGGCAGAGGCCTTTTCGCATTTAATGCCACCCGTACAATAAGTGAGTACCTTTTTGTATTTATATTGTGCTAAAGCTTCAATTTGTTCTGGAAAATCCCTGAAATTTTCTATGTCTAAAGTAATGGCATTTTTAAATTTGCCTAAGTTATGCTCGTAGTTAGAGCGCACGTCTAAAACCACTACATCATCTCTATCTAACATTTCGCTAAACTCTTTCGGCTCCAAATGTTTTCCTGTTTGCTTATTGGGGTCGATGATGGTTTTATCGCGTAAGCCAGAATGTACAATTTCTGCTTTGTAACGGCAGTGCATTTTAATGAAAGAAGGTTCTTCAACCTCATCAATTTTGAACTCTGTTTTTGCGAAGCGCTCATCAGCATGGATGTGTTCCATATAAGCTTGGCAGGCTTCTACCGTGCCAGAAACAGTACCATTTAAACCTTCGTCGGCCACTATAATACGGCCCACTAAACCTAAAGATTTGCAAAATTTTAAATGATCGGCAGCAAATTGTTCTGCATCAGCTATTGGAGAATAGCAGTAATAAAGTAAGGTGTTGTATTTCATAATTTATTGATACCGCTGCAAACGGCGTTTAACGTTGCAAAGATAAGGGTAATTTGTGTTTTGGCAAAGCTGATTTACGTCAGATTATTTTAGCCACAAATGCACAAATAAAAAATACTGATCTAATTTGTTTTAATAATTGATGTATTTATTGCTTTAAAAATAAAAATCTGTGTATCTGTGGCCAACAAACAACTACAAATTAAAACCGTAAGAAAACTTAAATCCTTTTTTAATCAGCTCGTCTCTATCATAAGCATAGCCATAGTGAATTCTAAAATTCATACGCTTAATTCCAAAAAAGAATTCGTTGTAATTTCTTTTTTCTGGAGATGATAAATAAGCGGCACCAATAATTTCTTCGAGTTTAAGTTTTTTGATTAGCGGTATTTTGTTAAGAAAGAACGAACCGAAATTATGTTGAATATGAGCTTCGAAATATTGGCTCGTAGTGTTGAAAATGTAAAAATCTAAAAACTGAAAGTTTCGCTCATCGGGATCAAAAACCATAGATTGGTTGGCCCTAAAGTGTTTCCAATCGGGGTAATTTAAACTTTTTGAGGTAAGAAACTTACCTGCGCCCAACAATATGGACGATTTTCCGAACATTCCAAAGTGAATTTTCTTTTGATAAAGCTCTACACCTATAAAATCATAATCTACCGAAGAGCCAAATACACCTCTTAAACCTCGCTTGTAGTTTACTTCTATTCGCGGGTAATTGCTTTCCATATAAAACCTGCCATCTGGCCTGCTGATATATTTTTGAGCAACGGTATAGACCAAAGTGCCACTTATTACAAGTGCTCTATGTGTAGGAAACAATAAACTGTTCTCATCTTCGGGGGCAAGCGGATTGTTAGAAGTGAAATCGGGTTCGTTTCTAAAACTTTTAAGGTTGGCATTAACCAAGGCTTTTCTACGGGCATAATCTGCACTAACTTTTAGTTCGAAACTTGGGGCAAATTCTCTGGAAGCTTCTATGTTAAAAAATCTGCGTTCGTAAAATTTTGCTGGGTTTTTACCAAAAACTAAAGCATTAATAGTGTTACGAAGCAAGTTTGTTTGGCTCTGCGAGCTTAGGTTGGCTACCTCAGAGCCAAAACCAAGGGCAATGGCACCGTTTCTAGAAGCATCAAATAAGTATTTAGATTTGATATTTGCATTAAAATGTTGGTTGGCAAATCCATACCTCACTTCTGGTTTAATGGTGTAATATCTTCCATCTTCAAATCCTTGTCGCCAATTTACGGCATATTTTAAAGCTAAACCTTCTACTGTATTATAAAACACGCTGGTAGCAATGGGGTCGTAGGTAATGCTTTTTTTATTGTAGCTTCTGTAATAAACATAGGGGGTTACCAATATTTGCCCTGCATTAAACTTATTTTTAACTTGATCTACCGAATCTAGGTACGATTGCGAAGATTTTAAAGCACTGATGCTATCTTTTCGTTGATAGTTTTCTCGCTCTTCGGGCGTAAGAGGTACAGAACGATTTTTCTGCCAATAAAACGGATCTTTTTTATTTGATGATCTTTCTATTTTCAGAATTTCATTGGTAAAAAAGTTCTTGTTAAAAGCAGGTTTAATATCATAGTTTTTGTAAACTCCCATTACATATCCAGAAAACTTAAAGCCAAATAATTTTCCGGAAATACTGAACTGGATGGATTGGGGCACGTACACATCTTCTACCTCAATTAGTTTTTGTTGTACGGTTAAAGTATCTATCAGTTCAATGCCGTTGTCTTTGGTTACATAAAGGTTTAGGGCGCTAATTCTCCAGCTATCGTTAACTACGTAGATGATACCAGAAAATACAGGCAGGTTTTTTCGTTTAGGAATTACTTGTATTTTGCTTACTGTTTTGCCGTCTTCTTCGCTGCTGCCCAAAAATTTATATTTATAATAGGCAAATGCGTTATCGGCTACGGGCGATACGAAGCCTCTAATGCTTAGCTTGTCTTGAAATAGCGTGTTGTTGTAAAAATTCACGCTTAAATCTGAAGCTTTGTTAAAACTAAAACCATTGTCGTCTCCAGCAATTTTAGACGAAATCATTACTTCCCTAATTTTGTCGCGTTGTTTAAAGTCAAGTTTAGATTCTGCTTCAGACAGATAAATAATGCCCTGCCTGTTGCTATCTAGGTCTAAAATGGTAGCTACATCTCTACCAAAAAATTTTTTTGGTGCATTTAGTAGCTTTTGCATGGCTTTGGTATAAACTTCGCAAGAAAAGGCTTCGATTTCGTTAAGATAGGTTTTTCTTTTTTCGATTACTTTTTTAATGATTTCATTTGCACGGTTCTCGGTTGGGGCTTTGATGATCACATCATTTAATGTAAAAATTTTAGGTGCCAGTATAATATCTAAAGTGGTGTTTTCTTTCATTACCACGGTAACCTTTCTGTCGTCGTAACCAACGGCGGTAAATAAGAGTTCGGTTTTTCCGGCAGGTAAGCTTAATTTATATTGCCCGTCTATATTAGAAGAAGTGCCTTGCGTAGTGGTATTTACGTATACCGAAGCAAATGGTACTGGATAACCTTTTACTTCCGCTATTTTGCCAGTAAGTATAAACTGCTGTGCCGATGTCTCCGCTGCTACATAACAAAGGAGTATCAATAAACAACATCGAAAATAGCAGATCATTAAATTTTTAGACTTTTAAATTAGATTGATAACGTTAAAATAGCGAAAAGCTTTTGTTGAGCCAACATTATTCTAACATTTAACACCTAAAAATTATAAGCAAATCTAATGCCTTGGTCAACTTTTTTACCATTATCAAAAGCAAAACCATAACTAATGCCAAACACTAAACGCTGAACGCCAAAGTAGTACTCGGTATAATTTCTTTTTTGCGGTTGGTTAAGGTAGTTAATGCCCATCACTTCTTCTAACTTTAATTTTCTCAAAATAGGGATTTTATTGAGGATAAAACCCGAGAAATTATGCTCTAAATGTGCTTCAAAATAATAATCGTTTGTACTGTATTGGTAAAAGTCTAGAAATCTAAATTTTCTTAGGTTAGGAGGGAAGAACATGGCTCGGTTAGCTCTGAAATGTTTAAAGTCTGGGAAGAAAACTTGTTGGCTATTGAGGAATTTGCCTGCACCAACCACAAATGAAGTGTAGCCAAATAAACCTAAGCCCACTCTTTCTTGGTAAGCTTCAAAAGTAATCAGGTCGTAGTCTGTATCGCCACCTAACACACCATTGATACCTTTTTTATAAGTTAAATTTAATCGGGGATATTTTGCTTCGGTATATATTTTGGCATCAGGTCGGGTAATGTACTTTTGGCCAAAAGTATAAGTTAAACTAGCAGTAATAGCAGCAGATTGGTAGGTGGAAAAAAACGGTGTATCATCTGCAGGGTTAAGCGGATTGTTTGATGTAAATGCCCTGTCATCATAATCTCTAAATTTAAATAAGGTGCTGTTAGTAAGTGCATAATTCTTATTGTAATCTAAGGCTAAATAAGCTTGCAAACCATTTGCTAGTTCTCGTTGTGTGTTAATGTTTATAAAATCTCGTTTATAAAATTTTGGGTAATTTCTCTCAAACAGCAAGCTATTGATGGTGTTAGACAATGGGCTCATTGTACCATAATTGTTTAGATCGGCTATTTCGTTGCCAAAATTTAGTCCAACGCCAGCTCGTTTGGTGGCGTCGTAATAATAATAAGTGCTCAGCTTTGCGGTAAAAGTATCGTTTTTAAAGCCATACCTAGCTTCTGGTCTAATGGTTAGGTACTTGTTGTCTTCAAGTCTTTTACGATAGGTTACGCCATATTTAACAGCGAAACCTTCTACCGTATTGTAAAAAACAGATTGCATTAATGGGTCAAAAGTATAACTGCGTTTATGATACCTATCGTTACGAGAGTAACTGGTAATTAGTATTTTGTTTAAGGTAAAGTTATTGTTTGCTTTCTCTAAAGAATCTAAATATTGTTTACTCTGCATCCGCAAAGCGATGCTGTCTTTTTTGATATAGTCTTTACGTTCTTCTTCTGTTAACGGAATGGGCCTGTTGTTTGCCCAGTAGGCCGAGTCTTTTTTGTTTACGGCTTTGGTAATCTTTAAAATTTCTGGTGTAAAATAGCCTTTTTCAAATTTTGGGTTGATATTGTAATTGCTGTAAAAACTAATGAAATAACCTTCGAATTTAAAACCAAAAACGTTACCGTTAAATTCGAATTTCAAATTTCCGGGCATGTAATATTTATCAATTTTGATAAAGTGCTGGGCAATGTTTAACGTATCTATCAGGTTAACGCCTGCATCTTTGGTAAGAATAAGGTCGGTTCCCATCAATCTCCAAATGTTATCGGCAATGTAAATTACGCCCCTAAAGGCAGGGTCATTTTTCCTTTTTGGCGTAACTTCAATTTTGTTGATGGTCAGTCCGTTTTCTTCGGTTTTGCCTAGCAGTTTGTATTTATAGTAAAAAAGGGCATTGTCGGCAATTGGCGAAACAAAGCTTCTAGCGCTAAGTCCTGTATTTTCTAGTAGTAAGTTTTCGTAGAAATTGATGCGCATATCGGAGGCTTTGTTGAAACTGAATGCATTGTTTCTGCCGGAAATCTTCGATGAAATCATTTCTTCTTTAATCCGATCAGGCTTCATGTAAGAGAACTTTGATTGCGATTCGGAAAGGTATAAGATCCCATTTCTATTGGTATCTAGATTTAAAGTTTTTTGAATATCTCTACCAAAGAATTTTTTTGGGGCACCTACCAGTTTTTGTACTCCTTTGATATACACATCACTGCTGTAGGCAAAAATTTCTTCTAAATATGCCTTACGGTTTTTAATGGCGTTTCTCACAATTTTATAGGCAGGATCTTCGGCATTTGCCTTAATTACAACGCTGTTTAAGGTGTATTGTTCGGTTTCTAGTATTTTATTAACGGTAAGGTTGTCGAAAACATCAACCGTTTGTGTAGCCGATTTAAAGCCAACCACGGTAAAAGTTAACGAAACGATGCCTCTATCTACGTTAATATTGTAAACACCATCTACGTTAGCAGATACGCCCTTTGTAGTGCCTTTGATGAAAACAGAAACAAAGGGAATGGGCTGGCCGTCGGTATCGGTAATTTTTCCTTTGATTTGAAATTGTTGGCAAAAGCCGTTAAATGAGATTGCAATTAAAGCAGTTAGCGTTAGGAGTAATTTAGTGGCTTTCATGGGATTTATCTATAATAACACAAAGACGATGCTCATGTTGTTAAGGTTGCAAACAACCAAAGTAGTATATTTGTTCCAAAATCTATAAAATAAGATTATGTATAAAACCTTACAACCCGTTTTACAAAAAGAACTTGCTGATATTGAGCAAGCTGGGCTATACAAACGTGAAAGAATTATCACTACGCCACAAGGTGCAGATATCAAAGTAAGTACTGGCGATGAAGTAATCAATTTTTGTGCTAATAATTACCTAGGTTTATCTTCACATCCTAAAGTGATCGAAGCTGCCAAAAAAGCAATAGATCATTATGGGTATGGGATGTCTTCTGTGCGTTTCATTTGCGGTACACAAGATATTCACAAGGAATTGGAAGCTAAAATTTCTGAGTTTTTAGGTACAGAAGATACCATTTTATATGCTGCGGCTTTTGATGCTAACGGTGGTGTTTTCGAACCGTTATTAGGTCCAGAAGATGCAATTATCTCTGATGAGTTGAACCATGCTTCGATTATTGATGGCGTTCGTTTGTGTAAGGCACAACGTTTCCGCTATAAAAATTGTGATATGGAAGATTTAGAGAAGCAACTGATTGCTGCTAAAGATTGCCGCCATAGAATGATTGTAACTGATGGCGCTTTTTCTATGGATGGTTCGGTGGCTCCTTTAGATAAAATTTGCGATTTGGCAGATAAGTACGAAGCTTTGGTAATGATTGATGAATCTCACTGCTCTGGTTTTATCGGAAAAACAGGTAGAGGAACACATGAGCATTTTAATGTGATGGATCGTGTAGATATCATTACGGGTACTTTAGGCAAGGCCTTAGGCGGCGCATCTGGCGGATTTACTTCTGGACGTAAAGAAATTGTAGATATGCTGCGTCAACGTTCTCGTCCGTACTTGTTCTCTAATACTTTGGCTCCATCTATTGCTGGTGCTTCTGTTGCTGTGTTAGATATGTTGAGCGAAACTACTGCTTTGCGTGATAAATTGGAAAATAACACCAAGTAAACTTCCGCGAGAAAATGACTGAAGCTGGTTTCGATATCAAACCTGGTTTCCATCCAATTGTTCCGGTAATGTTATATGATGCCAAAGTAGCCCAAGAGTTTGCTGCTAAAATGCTCGAAGAAGGTATTTACGTAATTGGATTTTTCTATCCGGTAGTGCCACAGGGTAAAGCTCGTATTAGGGTGCAATTATCGGCTGCTCACGAGCAACACCATTTAGATAAAGCCATTGCTGCTTTTACCAAAGTAGGTAAAGAGTTGGGTGTAATTAAGTAATTTTTTTCAAGTTGGTTGGGTGTTTAAAAGCTCAACCAACTGTGTAAATTAGGCTCGCGAAAATGGTTTAAAATAAATCGGAGTGGGTGCCTGTTCTAACTAGTTCAATTAGCATAAGAACTTCATTTTCGTCCCAAATTAAGAGTAAATTGGGCCTAACATGACATTCCCAATAGTTGCTGTAGTTTCCAGAAAGCTTATGAGCTTTATGTTTTGGTTGTAGGCCTTTATGTCCATAATTAGCTAAAATGTCAACTATCTCTTCCAATATTTCTAAATCTTTTGGAGATCTTTTTTGTAAAAGTTTAGCATCCTTTAAAAATTTGTTAGAAGGTAAAATTTTGTACATTTTCGTATTTATAGAGAAGAAAAAAGTTCTTTTGCCGAGTTAAAAACCTTTCCTTTTCCAGTTTTTAATTCCTCCATCGCCTTTATAGTTTCGGCATTGGGTTTACGTTCAGCTTTTTTGCTTTCTTTTTTAGTTTCAACTTTAACATCAAGCTCCTTTAAAAGCTGTTTAATAAAATCAGCTTTGCTGTCGGGTATATGGATGGTAAGTGTAGTCATGGCATTAAATTTTACTTCAAACAAATATACGAACTTTTTTGCTCCAGTTTTTGTACATTAAAATCGAAACAATTGCTGGTCCATACTTTTGGTTAATAGTAAATACAAAACCTAAATCTTCGTAACCAAAACCTCACTTGGGTTCATTTTACGTATTTATTCTACCATCACGCAAGTTTTTGAACTCGCTCTGACAAAATTATAGGATAAATTACTGTATATTTGGCGCATGTTACAAGACCAAATAACGCAGTATACCGAAGAAATCAATTTGTTTTCTACAAGCAATGCAGCAGAGCTGGAACAATTTAGGATTCGCTTTTTAGGAACCAAAGGTATCATTAAAGATATTTTTGATGAATTTAAAGCGGTTTCTCCAGAAGAGAAAAGAACGTTAGGTAAAGTGCTTAACCAATTTAAACAATTGGCAGAGGCAAAGTATCAAACATTAAATGAAACTATTTCTGCTTCGCAAGATACTTCGGAAGGTAGCCAATTAGATTTAACACTTCCGGGCGAAGGTTTCGAGTTGGGTACGCGTCATCCTTTGGCTATTGTACGTAGAGAAATTATCGAGATTTTTAATAAACTAGGTTTTAGCGTTGCCGAGGGGCCAGAAATTGAAGATGATTGGCATAATTTCTCTGCTTTAAACTTCCCAGAAGAGCATCCTGCAAGAGATATGCAAGATACTTTCTTCATTAAAAAAGGTGGCGAAAAAGGGGATATCGCTTTGCGTACACATACTTCTTCTGTACAAGTGCGTATGATGGAAGCTGGTCAACCGCCTTTTAGGGCTTTAATGCCTGGTCGTGTGTATCGTAACGAAGCAATCTCAGCTAGGGCGCACTGCTTTTTCCACCAAGTAGAGGGTTTGTATGTAGATGAGAAGGTTTCTTTTGCAGATTTGAAGCAAACGTTGTTCTACTTCGTTCAAGAATTATACGGCGAAGGTACCAAAGTACGCTTCCGTCCTTCGTATTTTCCTTTTACAGAGCCATCTGCCGAGATGGATATTTCTTGTAGTATCTGCAAAGGCGCTGGTTGCCAAATGTGTAAAGGTAGTGGCTGGGTAGAGATTTTGGGCTGCGGTATGGTAGATCCAAATGTGTTGGAGAATTGCGGTATCGATAGTAAAAAATATAGTGGTTTTGCATTTGGGATGGGGATAGAGCGTATTGCTAACCTTAAATTTGAGATTAAAGACTTGCGGTTGTTCTCTGAAAACGATGTCCGTTTCTTAAAACAATATCAATCAGCAACCATATAAGCATGAAGAGGATTTTGGTCATAGGATTTTTATTTCTACTCTTCGCATCTTGCGGTAAGGAAGAAAATTTTGTGCCCGATTATCCAGTACGTTATGATGTTACGCTGCAAGAATTTAGTATTTACGCCAAAAATAATGTGCTCTTGGTGCCCAACCAAGGCGTAGCAGGGCTGATGATCGTGAAATCGCCCACGGGTGCTTACTTAGCTTTTGATCGCTGTAGTACCGTAAACCCAGAAAAGGCTTGCGCAGTTACACCAGATGATAGTGGTTTTACGGCTACCGATCCATGTTCTGGTGGTAAGTTTCTGTTGTTAGATGGTAGTCCACAAAAATATCCGGCAGAGCGGGCACTAAAAAAATATGATGTAGTAATCTCGGGTATTACTTTATCAGTAAGAAATTAATGGAACCAGAAAAAATAAAAGAAAGTATCCTTAGGGCCGCAAAAGAGCTGTTTAGAAAATACGGTTATCATAAAACCAGTGTAAACGAAATCGCTAAAAAAGCACGTATTGCCAAAGCAACTATCTATAAATATTTCGAAAGCAAAGAACAAGTACTCGATTTTATTTTAATGGATTATCTTGATGTGAACCTGCATGGCATTTTGTCTAACAAGGTAAAATTTGCTAACGAAGAAGAGCACCTGAAAGCCTTGGTAATGAAAACCTGCCGCCTTTCTTTTACTGCTTGTAACGAGTTTATCGGCTGGGATTTTGTACGTGAGAACGCCAATTCGCAAGAGTTTTTAAAACACCTTTCCGATCAGTTGGAGGCATTGTTGCTATCTGCCTATCTGGAGCTAGATCACTTTAAAAATAATCCTGCTCGCAGGGGTGGCTTGGCATTTCTTTTAAAGGCCAGTAAAAGCATTGTGTTCTCCTTCGCGTTTACTTCGGTAAGCGATTCTGATGTGCGCAAAAACTTTGTCACTTTTCAGAAAGAGATTTTGCCCTATTTGGTAAAAGCAGCACTTTAAAAAAGCGCTATTTCTTATAGGTTGTGGTTGTTTGTTTGATGAATGTATTCCACCTCTAATTTTCTCATTCTATAGCACATCATTGCGGTTTTGCCTAGCTTTTTAATGAGCTGATAATTGGCTACTGCACCCACGGCGGCTCCAACTACTCGGTAGTAATTGAGCAAGTTTAGCCAAATCAATATAGTCACGGTATTCTTGCTGAAAAGTTTGCCAGTCAAAGCCATCCCCGTTTTCGGGAAGTAAGAAAAGCTTTTCATTCCATTTTTCCATTTGGGCAAATGTTTTCTGACTGCTTGTTTGGCTAGAAAATGCTAGCTGAAAAATATGCAGGATATACAGGCGTTCCCTAAAATCGCTGGTGTTGAAGCCATAAAGGGCAGCAATTTCATAAAGCAGTTTAAGTTTAATAGCAATCAATATCGGGAGATCAGCCATGCTCATTAAAAAACCACCTGCGCCGGTAATGCCACCTTCGGTAGCGCCAGTTTTGCAGTAGCTGTCTATTTTGGCTTTTACTAAAGCTTCTCGATGCATTAAGCTCATCTCTGCCGGCGGCATATCAGAACTAGTAATTTCGGATCCGAAAAGTACGGCTTTTACCATTTGTTTAATGGTAACGGTAATGGCTTTGTGAACTTTCTGGGGGATGTAGCTGTTAATCTTGGTTTGAACTTTAGTGGCAATATTTCCCATCAGCGATGGTTTTTTCATCACTTCCAATTTCCAAAAATGTAGTTCTATTTCTATTTGCTGTTGATATTTGTTCATTCTCTGCTTTAACAACAATTTAGATGATGAAAGGTTGTTGGATGTTACAGTTGAAATAGAAAGGCTATTCGTAAAATCGTCATTGCGAGGTACGAAGCAATCTTAAAGCGTATTATTGGAGTAGTACGATTGCTTCGTGCCTCGCAATGACGAAAAAAGGCATAAAAAAAAGTCCCGCTTTGTGCGAGACTTTAATTCTTTTGCAAAAAAAACTTACTTCTTCTCTTTGCTATAAGCTTCGTTTAAGCCCTTAATCACTTCTTTAGTTACGTCTAAGCTTTCGTCAGCGAAAAGAATATCGCCCATTCCTTTTTGATATTTTAATACCATTTTATAGCCTTTTTCTTTAGCATATCCTTTTAGGTAATCGGCAACTTTATTGTAAAGCGCTTCTTGCTCTTTAGCTTGCTCATTTTGGAAAGCCGCCCCGGCATTTTGTTGGTAGGCTTGTAATTCTTGTTGTTTACGTCCCAATCTTTCTTCTGTCGCAGCTCTTTGTTCGGCAGTCATGCCATTTGCTTGCGACTGATATTGTTGCATATCGCGTTGGAAAGCTTGTCCTTTAGCTTTAAGGTCTGCATCAGCAGCTTTGCCTTTAGCTTCCATTTTGGTTTTAGTACTTTAAAATACTCGTATTGGTTCAAAAGCGAATCCGAATCAACAAAAACAATTTTGTCTTTATTCGCATCTACAGTTACAGCCGGTTTTGCTGCTGTTCCTTCCGTTTTTGTTTCTTTATTTCCGCAAGCGCTCATGATAGAAACGATGGCAATTGCAGTAGCTAAGCCGCTAAATTTTACTGTGTTTAGTCTCATTCTGTTTTTGTAAATTTCAACAAATATAAAAATCAAAACCGAACATCCTAAATTCGGTTTTCAATAATCATTTAATGATGGTTAAAGTAGGTGTTTAAAGTGCGTTAAAAAGCATTTCTATGTGCTTTAAAACCCGATGTTTTAATGATGATTTTAACACCCGAATAGTTATCCACAATAGGGCGAAATCCATAAAAATTGCGTATTTTTGATTCTAATTTTTCACATAAATATGAGCGAAGAAAAAAATCCAAACTCTAATTATTCGGCAGATAATATACAGGTTTTAGAAGGTTTAGAGGCTGTTCGTAAGCGTCCTTCGATGTATATTGGTGATACCGGAGTTAAAGGTTTGCACCATTTGGTTTATGAAGTTGTAGATAACTCTATTGACGAGGCTTTGGCGGGTCATGCAGATACCATCTATGTAAATATTTTAAAAGGCAACTCTATTAGGGTTGAAGATAACGGTCGTGGTATTCCAACTGGTATCAATACAAAAGAAAATAAATCGGCATTAGAAATTGTAATGACCGTTTTGCACGCTGGTGGTAAATTCGATAAAGATACCTACAAGGTTTCTGGTGGTTTGCACGGGGTGGGGGTAAGTTGTGTTAACGCCTTATCTACCCACTTAAAAGCAGAGGTGCACCGCGAAGGTAAAATCTGGATGCAGGAGTACGAAATTGGGGTGCCACAGTACGATGTAAAAGAAGTTGGCACTACGGATAAAAGGGGTACCATTGTAACTTTTAGTCCAGACCCAACCATTTTTACCCAAACTACCGAGTATAAATACGATACTTTGGCTGGTCGTTTACGTGAACTTGCTTTCTTAAATAAAGGCATTACTTTAACGTTAACCGACGAGCGTGAAGAACTAGAAGACGGAAGTTTTTATCAAGAAGTTTTCCACTCTGATGGTGGTTTAAAAGAGTTTGTAGCCTTTTTAGATGGCACAAGAGCATCGTTTTTACCAGAGCCAATCTATATCGAAGGTATTAAAAATGGTATTCCTGTTGAGTTGGCTTTCCAGTATAACGATAGCTATTCGGAGAATGTACACTCTTACGTAAACAATATTAACACGCATGAGGGCGGTACGCATATTGCAGGTTTCCGTAGAGGTTTAACACGTACGCTAAAGGCTTATGCCGATAAGTCTGGTTTGTTAAAAAACCTTAAGATGGAAATTACCGGCGATGACTTTAGAGAGGGGTTAACTGCCGTTGTTTCTGTAAAAGTACAAGAGCCTCAATTTGAAGGGCAAACCAAAACTAAACTAGGTAATAGTGAGGTAATGGGTGCGGTAGACGTTGCCGTAGGCGAAGCTTTAGGTAATTACCTAGAAGAAAACCCTAAAGAAGCTAAAATGATCATCAACAAGGTAATTTTAGCAGCAACGGCTAGAGCTGCGGCTCGTAAAGCTCGCGAAATGGTGCAGCGTAAGAGCGTAATGGGCGGCTCTGGTTTACCAGGTAAACTGGCCGATTGCTCGGACAGTGATCCAGAAAAATGTGAGTTATTCCTAGTAGAGGGTGACTCGGCGGGTGGTACCGCCAAGCAAGGTCGCGATCGTAACTTTCAAGCTATTTTGCCATTAAAGGGAAAAATCTTGAACGTAGAAAAAGCAATGGAGCATAAAATCTACGAGAACGATGAGATTAAAAATATGTTTACCGCTTTAGGTGTAAGCATTGGTACCGAAGAAGACGATAAAGCTTTAAACCTTGCTAAATTACGTTATCACAAAATCGTAATCATGACTGATGCGGATATCGATGGTTCGCACATTACTACCTTAATTTTAACTTTCTTTTTCCGTTACATGAAACCGTTAATTGAAGCGGGTTACGTTTACATTGCTGCGCCACCACTTTATCAGGTTAAAAAAGGAAAAGATTTTGAATATGCCTGGAACGATACCCAACGTGATGCTGCGATACAGCGTTTAAAAGGTGCCGGTAAAGAAGAAAGTGTGCATATCCAACGTTACAAAGGTTTGGGAGAGATGAACGCAGAGCAACTGTGGGAAACTACTTTAGATCCTGCTCGCCGTATCTTGATGCAGGCAACCATAGAAAATGCTGCAGAATGCGATCATACTTTCTCTATGTTAATGGGCGATGAAGTTGCGCCACGTAGGGATTTTATTGAGCGTAATGCAAAATATGCGAAAATTGATGCTTAAATTGAGGTTTTAGCTAAAAGACTAAAGCGGAAAGCTTTATACAAACCTTCCAAGTTAATTCTTGGGAGGTTTTTTTGTACATTTCGTCATTGCGAGGCACGAAGCAATCTTATAAACCTGAGTTCGATTATTATTTGTTTATTTTACGGCATTATTTAAACTTATTGAGTTCGCCGACCCTGAAATAAATTCAGGGTAACGGAAAATTGACAGTTCGTCATGCTAAATTTATTTCAGCATCAGCTTTAAAGGTTAATTATCAATGTGTTAACAGTCGAACTCGGGTTGTAAGTTTGAAAAGGCATTCAATACTTTGATAATAAATAAGTAATATCCATAACTTGCGTTATGTTACAATTGTTTTTACAATTAAACCCTCCCTGCTAAGCAGAAGAGGGTTCATTGTAATCAAAAACAACATTTAGAAATTCTTTACAAAATATAGTACGAACCTACAGGAGCCATATCTACGTGAGCCTTGTCTTCGAAAAGTTTATCGTCATCTAACATTTGGCACAAATCTTTTTCAATGGTTCTACAAATGGTAGTGGTAGGCGTGTCTGTAGGCTTGCTTTCAAAAGGGTCTTGCAGGTGTACGGCCATTTTTTCTACCAATAGAAAAAACACTGAAATAGAAACCACTACAGGAATTTCCATGAAACCAAAATATTCGATGAGGCCAAAGGGCAACATCATGATAAACAAGAAGATAGACATGTGGATGTACTTGCTATAAGTAACCGGGAAAATGGTTTTCTTGATACGTTCGCATCCACCCATGTGGTTACACAAAGCATTTAAAGTTTTATCTATCTCAATTTGTTGGTATTTGTTAATCCAGCCTTCTTTAAGCGCTTTTTTTAAATCCATGGCATGCAACTCTAGTAAAGCCATAGTTACATTATTTTGCTTCTTAATATAGGCGAATTCATCGGCGCTTAAATATCTGTCCAACCCTTTAGATGAACTGTAACCTCTAAGCGACTGGCTTAAAGCATAACACCAAGCAATCTGTCTTTTAATAAATTTGCTTTTAAATGCATCAACTTCTTCCGAAGCGTAAGGGCTATCCACAAAAGACATGATCTGTCTGGCCAGAGATCTTGAATCGTTTACAATAGCGCCCCACAAAATTCTTGCTTCCCACCATCTATCATAAGCTTGGTTAGATCTAAAAGCCAACAATAACGATATAATTGTTCCTAATAAAGCTGGTACCGCAATAGGAATTGAGATACGAGTAACATGGAAATTCTGATAAAGTATAACTACTCCAACAGAGTAAAGTATCACAAAGAGTAATTCTTGTTTAATTTTCCCAAAAATATAGGTAATAGGTATGTTTTTTCGTAATAGCATGACTTTGGGTATTTATTTTTAAAATAAAATTGATTAAGCCGATACCTTTTTTCTCTACTCCTGTAGATTGTATTTTGGTATCGAAAAGTTCTTGCTCGTTGGCAATTACTTCAGTATCTAGTTCTAAAACTTCACAACCACTGCGAGCGGTTAAATATTTTGGGTCGATACTGTATTTATTGATAGGCTTGAAGTTGTAGTTCTTCGGATAAACAATCAAGTCTATCTGCAAACCTTCGAGTAAGTTTCTGAAAGCAGCAGCAGTACTTCCATAAAAATATTCTACACCAATACCTTTAACTTTGTTTTGGTATTTAATAGTATAGGCGTCTATTTTATTGTTGAACTCTTCACTGATGTTTTCGTAGTCTCTGCTTCGTCTGCTTAACATTAGCATATCGGTAATAGAGTCAGACAGTTTGAAAGCGTGTAAAAAGATAACAGTTACTTCTTCTAAACCCGAGTGTAGTGCAATTGCGTCAATAATCTTGGTGCTTTCTACATTAAAATCTGTTGGAACTAATATTCTTTTCATAACCCTTATGTTTAAATGTTTAAATAAATATTTAATACAAGTTTAGGGCGAAGAAATTATAGCCGCTTAAGAATGAGATTAGAACGGTATTAGAATTTCAATAAGTTCTGTTTTGGGTTAGATGCTACTAGGGCATATCCACAATAACCGGTAGCATTACTTTAATTTCGGTGCCAAAACCTTCTTGAGTTTTAATGCCTATGCTACCACGGTGCAATCTAATAATATTTAACGACAAGGGCAAGCCAACCCCGTAGCCTTTAAAGTTAGACGTGTTAGATGCTCTAAAAAAAGGTTCAAAAATATGTTGAATATCGTTTTGAGGGATGCCAATGCCCTGGTCTATTACAGCAATTGATAACAGCGAACCATTGCTTTCTAGCTTTACAGAAACGGGTTTAAAATCAGAATATTTACAGGCGTTGCTTACAATGTTGGTCAGCGCCAACTTTAAGAGGTTTTTGTTTGCTCTTAATGTAACTGCGGCTTCGTCTTCTGGTAGCTCATTCAAGTCTAGTTGTATCTTACTTTCTGGATGAACCTGTATCACGGCATCGGTAATTTCCCAAAGCAATTCGTCTATTCTAACCAATTCTCGGGGTTGCACTTTTCCGTTAAAGCCAGATTGTGCCAAACCTAATAAGCTGGTTAAGATGTGCTCTAATCTATCAGCCTCGCTTTTAATTTTTGCTAATGCAGCCAAATGCTCCTTGGAACCCATTTCGGCCCTGGTGGCCAATTCTACTTCGCCACTAATGATGGTTAGCGGTGTTCTTAATTCGTGCGAAGCATTGCTGATGAAATTGTTTTGCGTTTCAAAAGCAGTTTCTAATCTGTTCAGCATGTTATTGAAAGTTTGCGCAAGATCAGACATCTCATCGCCTCCGTAACTTTTTACATCCAAACGTAAGTGTAGGTTTTCTGCCTTAATCTTCTTCATACTTTTAATGATATTACGAAGCGGCACTAGCGTATAGTTAGAAAATTTCCAGCCTACTATAAAAGAAAGAAAAACCGACAAAAAGAAACCAGCAATCAGAATTTTTTGTAAATCTTTTAGTTCTCTAAAACCAAAAGGATCATTGGCCGCAATGATAACGATATAACCTTGGCCATAGATGTCAAAGTTACTTTTCCGGCGTAAAAGTGATTTTCTTTTCGGTAACGTGCCGTTTTGCCTTCGCTTATTTTATCGAAAAAACTTTTGGGCAGTGCATCATCTGTTTTTATGTTCGGGTGTGTATTGGTATCGGCTTTAATTACATACTCTTTCTCAGAAGGTAGGCGTTCTAAATATTGGGCTCGCATTTTGGCATAAGCATCATTGTTTTCGTCTTTTACCAATTTAATTTGTGCGGCAATATTTACCCTTGCCTCTAAGCGTTTGTAAAAATCTTCGAAGGCGAACTCGTTAGAGAAATACCAAACAAAGCCGCTAAGTAAAGAAATGATAACGGCAGATAAGATGGCGAATAATAAGGTTATTTTTTTGGCTAGTTGCATTAAGTTTCTTTCAATACATATCCCAAACCAACGGCGGTATGTATTAGTTTTTGATCGCTATTTTTGTCTATTTTTTTACGTAGGTAATTTACATAAACATCTACCACGTTGGTGCCTAGATTAAAATCTATATCCCACACATTTTCTAAGATATCAATTCTCGATAAAATTTTAGACTTATTTCTAGCCATAAATTCTAGTAAACGATATTCTGTAGCCGTTAGGGTTACTTCAGTGCCGTCTCTTTTTACACTTTTTGCAGTAAGGTTAATTTGCAAACTACCAATGTTGATGAGCTGATCTGGCGTTGTAGCGCCGTTGTAGCGTCGCAACAACATACGGATGCGGGCAGATAATTCTGCAAATTTAAAAGGTTTAATGAGGTAGTCATCGGCACCGTTATCTAAGCCATTAACTACATTTTCGGTAGTACCCAAAGCGGTTAACATGATGATGGGCACATTGGGTTTTTCTTTTTTGATGATTTTACATAGTTCTAAACCATTAATGCCAGGAAGCATAATGTCTAAGATAATTAGATCGAAATGGTTGGCTAAGGCCATTTTTTCTCCCGTAGTGCCATCTGGCGCAACACTCACGTTAAATCCTTCGGCAGAAAGACCACGCACCACCACCGAAACTACATTCGGTTCATCTTCAACTAGTAGTAAATTCATCAAGAGGCAAATAGTTTAAAAAAAAGCAGATAAAAAAATATTATCTGCTTATTGTTGTAATTTTTACTGTTTGTTAACTAACAGCCTACCAAAGTTTTTGTTTGTATCACAAAAAATAATCGCCCCCAGTAAAATTTAAGGCTGGTTTGGTTAAGGGTTTTCCTATTTCTGTTCCGATTTTTCTTTAAGAGATTTTAATCCGGCTTCAAAGTCTTTACCTATCATTTTATCCATGCCGCCCATCACTAAACACATCCATTTACTGATGATGTTGTTTTCGCCACTCATTGTCCAAGTTACTTTGGTAGAAGTACCTTCTTTTGTTAAATCAAAAGCTACATTGGCTAAGCTCTCGAAAGGCTTAATAAATTTTAAATCCATTTTAATTTGCTGGTAAGGTGTTGCACCTGTAATGGTCATTTCGCCTTCTCCAGATTCTTCTCCTGCCCAATGGTATTTGTGTGTTGCTTGCTCAGGTGGGCCGCTAATATCAACTTTTGCTTTGGGATCCATTTTAGACCAAGGGTTCCATTGCAAGAAACTATTGAAATTGGCAATGTTCTTGTAAACCACTGTATCTGATGCTGCTATGTTAGTTGACCTGCCTACAGAAAAGGTTTTTGGAAGAAATAAGCTTCCAATTAGAATAATGGCGATAATCACAACAATTATCCCCAAAAGATTTTTAAAAATTTCATATTGCTTTGTTTGGTTGAAATAAAGTTAACGAAATTTATATTGAACTAATAAGAATGTTTAATGAATTGGTACTCCTTTTAAGGTTAGGTCTTTTAGATTTTTTCTAATTTTTTTCATAAAATCAGCACCAGGGTCACTTTTACCGGTTAGATATTTTGGGTTGGTTTCTTTCCACAATGGAGTGCCTTTAAACTTGCTGTACTCGTAATGGCCAATCAAATACTCGATATTATATTTTTGATGTAGATACCTTACCAATTGTTCGTTTGCTTTTAGTTGTGCATCGGTTAAAGGAAAATCGGCGCTGCCCACATTTTCTACGCCAATGGCACAATAGTTTAAACCAATTACGTGGCGGGCAAAGTAATTTTCGGGCATTAGCCGATAAATAGCGCCATCTCTATCAATTAAAAATTGCGATGATGTATTTAAGCTGCTTACTGCTGCAATGTCTTTTCTATCTCCATTAGGTAGTTTGGCTGGGTTAAATGCGTTGAAAGTTGAGGAGAAGGTTTTGGCTGCGGTCCAGTGTAATACAATGATTTTGGGGTATATGGTTGGAGTATTTTGCTGGATACCGTGTCTTTCCTTTAGGTATTCTAATGATAATCGAACACGTGTAGAATCGTAGGTAATTGGCTTATCTATGATTTTTATTTCTTGAGAGAAGCAGAAAGAAAAGCTAATAAATAATGAAAATAAAGTGATTTTAATTTTTGTGAACATTTTACAATAATTTTTTAATTGAATTGTCTAGCCGCTGTTCATTTTTTAAAGAAGATAATTCTAGTTTAGTCGCATCTATCGTGTCGATATAAAACTTCAATGTCTGCTTTTTATAATCTATCTTACAATTAAACTGGGTTAAAATATCGCCGCCAATAATACCAGCAATTGATGGTTGACCCATTTGTATGTAAGTATCAGAAACGCTTTGCAAATCAATAGCTACCGTTTCGTAATTAGGTAGTTTTAGTTTGCCAATTTGTAGTAGGGGAATGGTGCCTACCAAGGTTGTGGCACTGCTAAAAATGGTTGCCGCTTGTTGTTCTTCGTTTTCTTGCAAACCTTCTACGTGCTTTTCTAATAATGATTTGTCAAAAACCGAGCGAGAGGCACCCGTATCAACTACGGCAAAAAGCTTTTCTCCAAAAACAACAATTTCCACCAAAATGTGGAAACCGTTGTCTTGTAAATTCACTAAAGTTAAGGGAACTGTAATTGTTCTCATTTTAATAGGTTAATCGTTTATTTGTTTGGAAGGTTAACAGTTTAGTACGATTTAAACAGTTAACCAATTCTTCGGTTAACCCAATTAAACTAATTTCATTTCTGCCAATACGCTGTTCATGTTGCGCACTGCATCAGCACTTTTATTAAAAGCGGCTTGTTCTTTTTCGTTTAGTTTGTAGTCGATGATTTTTTCCCAACCATTTTTTCCAATAATTACTGGCACGCCTAGGCAAATATCTTGTTGTCCGTACTCGCCCTCAAGTGCAACACAGCAGGTAAATAGTTTTTTCTCGTCACGTACTATGGCTTCAACCAATGCGGCACCAGCAGCGCCCGGAGCGTACCATGCAGATGTGCCTAATAAGCCAGTTAATGTAGCGCCACCCACCATGGTCTCTGCAGCCACTTTTTCTAATGTAGCTTCATCTAACAAATTGGTAACCGGTAGGCTTTGGTAGGTAGCAAATCTTGTTAAAGGTATCATGGTAGTATCGCCATGGCCACCAATTACAAAGCCTTGTAAATCGTTAGGGTTGCAATGTAAAGCTTGGCTTAAATAATATTTAAAGCGAGCACTATCTAACGTACCGCCCATGCCAATGATACGGTTTTTAGGTAAGCCCAAAGATTTCAATGCCAAGTAGGTCATGGTATCCATTGGGTTGCTAATTACAATGATAATTGCATCTGGAGAATATTTAAGGATGTTTTCTGCAACACCTTTTACAATGCCCGCATTAATGCCAATCAGTTCTTCGCGGGTCATCCCGGGTTTGCGTGGTAAGCCCGATGTGATTACGGCAACAGCCGATCCGGCCGTTTGGCTATAATCGTTGGTAACGCCTTTAATTTTGGTGTCGAAACCTAACAATGTTGCCGTTTGCATCATGTCTATGGCTTTACCTTCGGCGAAACCTTCCTTAATATCTAATAATACGAGTTCTTCTGCTAATTCTTTTCGTGCAATGTTATCTGCACAAGTGGCGCCTACGGCACCAGCACCTACTACTGTTATTTTCATATCGACTATATTGGTTTTTGATTCATGTAAAAACTATCTTTTTTAGTAGTTAAATCTTGATAGCTTCATTTTGAGTGTTTTAAGGGTATAACGCCTAAAGAATTTTAACGAAACTAAGGTATAGATTTGTATCAGCTAAACAAATATTTTTTGCATTGGATTTATTTAGGACTTAAAATTTAGTTGTATTGCTATTTCGAACAACAAAATCTACGAAGTGATCGAGTAGTTAAAGTAATGAGCTTAATAGTCTTGTATCATCTTTAAAAAACTTTGACTAAGTGCGGCTGTTGCTTTGCCTGGAGTGCCATTGCCAATTGTTTTTCCATCTAAACTAAGAACAGGTAAAATGTTTTTGGTAGAGCTTGTGATAAAAGCTTCATCAGCATTGGCCAAATCTGTTAATTCAAAATCTTGTTCTTTAATGGTATATCCATCAATTTTGGTAATTAAAATTTTACTTCTGGTTATGCCACGTAAAATATCGGTTTTTGGTGTTAAGATTTCATTGCCCTTCACTATAAAGATGTTCGCTCTTGGGCATTCCCTAACCTGGCCATTGTTGTGGTACAGTAGATCGTCAATTTGTTTTAATTTAAGTTGTGGCTGTAAACGTATGGCTTGCAGATAGTCGATTGTTTTTACCGAAGCCAATTGGCGCTGGTAATTGTGAGGTAAAAGGGTTAAACCTTTTTTAAAGCTAGAATAGTTGTATTCGAAAGGTGCTTGAACAATTATTAGGTTGGGTTTTGTAATTTGATATCCATCTTCAGAATAGCCACCAGTCAAAATAATTTTAAGGCTAGAATTGGCGATGTTATTTTTAGCTAACAACAATGCAACGGCATCATGCAATTGGTCGCGGTTTAGCGCTATTTCCAAATTCATTTCTTTGGCAGAATTGTAGAATCGGTTAAAATAATCTTCAATAAAAATGGGTTTGCCATTTACCAATTTTAGGAAATCAAAAATACCATAACCTCGTTGTATTGCTAAATCCGTTACCAAAAGCTTCGCCTCGTTTTCTAAAACTATGTTTCCATTAACGTAAGTATATCTTGTATCCATGTTGTTTTTAGCTTTCCTTTTATTTTTGCGTTACAACTGTTTATCCCAAAGTTGAAAATAAAAAATAGAAGAACGAAACTTAATCACTTCTTTTGAAATGTTACCTAGTTAACTTAGATTCACTAACTTGCATTAAATGACTGAAAATGCGATAATATTTTTTGATGGCGTATGCAACCTGTGTAATGGGGCTGTACAATTTGTAATAGAGCGTGACCGAAAAGATTATTTTAAATTTGCCGCACTACAAAGCAAATTTGCTGCGAAAACATTGGCTGATTTTGATTTGGAGGTAAGCCATGGCGATAGCTTCGTTCTTTTGGAAAACGGTAAAGTTTACGAGCAATCTACCGCTGCTTTGCGGGTTGCCAAAAAACTGAAAGGTTTGTGGCCTTTATTATACGTGTTTAATGTTTTGCCGCCCTTTATAAGAAATGCGGTTTATAAAATTATTGCCCGTAACCGTTACAAATGGTTTGGCAAACAAGAAAGCTGTTGGGTGCCTACGCCAGAATTAAAACGTAAGTTTTTGGAATAATTACTTAGCCAATAGTGCTACGTAATAAAGTCTTTCCACTTCGTCGCCTGTTTTGCTCTTGATTTTTTCTGTGATTGAAGCAATGTCTTTTATTTTAAGCCCCGCTGTTTCTGCCAAGTTGTAAACCATCTCTTTACTGTACAAGTCAAAACCGTAAACTGTAAAAGGTAAGCTTTCCATAAAATCTTTATCTGCAAAGCCAATGGAAAAATAGCCGCCGGGTTTTAGCACACGATAAATTTCTCTGATGAAATCTTGGGGCTGTTTCCAAAAATAAATGGTGTTAACAGTTAATATTTTATTAAACGTTTGGTTTGGAAAGGGGATTTGCTGCCCATTGTACAAATGAAAAGAGGCACGGTTGGCATTTGTAGCTATTTCATTAGCTTCCGAAGCTTGTTTTTGCATCAGTTCAGAAATTTCTAGACCATAATATGAGGTATTGGGGGCTTTTTCTAAAATTTCGGGTAAGTGTTTGCAGCTACCATGGCCAAGTTCTAGAATTAAATCTCCATCGCTTATTTGGAGCGCAGTTATGGCGGCCCTAGTCATGCCAATATTGCTCTCGTGCATCATATTGGCTACTTCAATGCCTTCGGTATTTTTGGGACAGCTCAGTTGCGAAGCCAAGTTCTTCAGAAAATCATTATCGTTGGCCATTATAATTCTTCTTCGCGTTTTGGTCGCCATAACAATAAACTCGCAATTATTAACGGAATAGTAATGCTTAAACTCACTAATTTAAGTAATGCTCTTTTTTGTGCAATATCTGCATCTGTTGTGGTAAAAATAACTACCGTTTCTTTAATAGCCCATAAAGTAATTAAGGTAACTAAAACCGCTATAATTTTGCGAAGCATATTTATTCTGATTTGTAGTCCAAATATTGACTTTTTCTATCGTATTCTATAATAAAGTTTTAAAGAGGGCATTTTTAATATTAGCCACAAATGCACAGATAAACCATAGTTTTTGAAATTATGTATTTATCGGAAGTATATTGGTTTATTCCGAATATTCGAAACAGTTGCTGCGGCTGAAAAAATTACGGAGTTAAATACCTTTTGCTATAAGTAATCCCCATTAAATCGTATCGTTTAAACTGTGTTTTTAGTCTGTTAAGAAAATCTGGGTAACTCTTTTGTTCTTTTTGCGACCATTGTATTTCGCTCAGTGCATCTATACGGGGGAAAAGCATATACTGCACCTTGGCCGGGTTGGCAATATACTCTGACCATAAATTACCCTGTGCACCCCAAATGTATTTCGCTTGTTCTGCGTTTAATTCGGCAGGTACAGGTTCGTAGTTATAAACCGTTTCTAGCGGTAAGAATTTATTAGCGGCTAAGCTGTCGTCCTTCAAAAATTGCTTATGGTTAAGATAAAGTTTTTCCTCTGGCGACATAATTACTTTCTGGTTCACTTTTGCTGCGGCAATTCCCCCTTTTTCGCCTCTCCAACTCATTACAATGGCATTGGGAGCTAAGCCTCCATCTAAAATTTCATCCCAACCAATGATGGTTTTACCTTTACTGTTTACAAATTTCTCAATACGATGAATGAAATAACTTTGCAGGGCAACCTCATCTTTGATACCTTTCTCTTTCATAATTTTCTGCGTTTCTGCAGATTGTTTCCACCAAATCTTTGAAGCTTCATCGCCACCAATGTGAATGTACTGCGAAGGAAATAGGTTCATCACTTCAGTTAAAACATCTTCTAAAAAGCCAAATGTTTTTTCTGTAGGTTGAAAAACGTTATTGTATTTGTTCATCATTCCCCAGGTTTCTGCTACTTTGTAACCGCTTTTCGGGTCGGTGCCAAACTCTGGATAAGCCGCCAAAGCCGCCATGCTATGTGCGGGCATTTCAATTTCTGGGATAACGGTAATGTATCTATCGGCAGCGTATCTAATTACTTCTTTAACTTCGTCTTGGGTGTAAAAACCACCGTGGCGGATACCATCTGTTTTAATTACCGCATTTTCAGGCGTAATTTTCACGTCATTTGGTAAAACCTGATATTTGATGTTTTCATTTCCTTTTCCTGGCCATAAACCAATGATACTGCCATTTCGCCAAGCGCCAACTTCGGTTAGTTTCGGGTATTTTTTGATTTCAATTCTCCAGCCATGGTCGTCGGTTAAATGCCAATGGAAGTAGTTCATTTTATGAAGTGCCAAATAATCGATGTACTGTTTGATGAAAGCAACATCGAAGAAATGACGGCTTACATCTAAGTGCATGCCACGGTAATCGAAACGGGGGTAATCTATAACAGAAACGGAAGGAAATTTAAGTGGAGAGGTTTTCAGGGGGGGGAGGAGCTGAATGATGGTTTGTACCGCGTAAAATAAACCTTCTTCTGTACTGGCAACTACGTTAACCATATTTTTGATATCGGTGTTTATAAAGTATTGATGAGGTTTAAAGTCTTCAAAATTGATTACTGACAACATGATCCTGTCGCCAGATAAATCGTTTTCGTTACTGCTGATTTTTAGGTTTAAATGATAATATTTGGCTAAATATTTGGCTAAAAACTGAGCGGCTTTCAAGGACTTTTCGTCACTAATGCCTATTACCGTATTGGAATTTAATGAAATAGTGTTTTGAGGATAAAGCCCAGGCCTAATGTCTACAGGCTTAGGAATAATGTGTAATTGCGCTTGCAATAATACAATCTGTAATGACATTAATAGGGTAAGGATAAATTTCTTCATATTCAAAAATAGCATTTATTTATCATTACACAATTGGTGTTTGAATGTTTTTGAGTTTTTGTGCTGTTTTTTGCGTTTTGTTGTTGTGGTTTGAAAATTTATTGATGGTAAAAGGAAATTAGCTTTGACAAACCTCTAGCAGATAGGATAGAGGTTTGTCAAAGCTTGTTTGTAGCATAGTTTTAAGTTAACTAAACCTGATTGAGCGTATAGCCCGGAGGTAAGCGTAGCGAAACCGAGGACTATGAGCGAAAGTAGGGCAGGAGTAAGCGATAAGTACTTACTTTCGTTTTCAAATTATTTGAACCATTAAGGTATTGAAGTAAATATAAGTTAAGGCTTCAATGAACTTATATGGCTTATATGGTTGAAAAGAAAAAGAGATTGCTTCGTCACTCTTCCTCGCAATGACGACAATACCAACAAAAAAATCCCGATAACTTGCGCTATCGGGATTTAATATTTGGATTAAGAACTAAGGATTATCCTTTTTTCTCGTCATTTTCCATTTGTGATTTCAATTGGGCCAATACATCAAGATCTCCTAATGTTGATTTCTCTACTGAATCTTTCACTTTTTTAACTGCTGAGCTAGCCGCTTTAGCGTCTTTTTTCTTAGTTGCTCTTTCTTCTGCAACAACTTCAGCTTTCGCTTCTTCCCAAATACGAGCGTGAGATACTACGATACGTTTAGCATCTTTGTTAAACTCGATAATTTTGAAATCAGCTACTTCTTCTGCTTTTAACACAGAACCGTCTTCTTTAGCCATGTGTTTTGTTGGTACAAAACCTTCAACTCCGTATGGTAACGCAATTACAGCACCTTTATCGGTTACTTTAATTACTGTACCTTGGTGAATTGAATCTAAAGTGAAGATAGTTTCGAAAGTATCCCAAGGGTTTTCTTCCAATTGTTTGTGACCTAAAGATAATTTGCGGTTGTCAACATCAAGTTCTAAAACAACTACATCTAAAGTATCGCCAACTTTGGTAAACTCGTTAGGGTGGTTAACTTTTTTGCTCCAAGAAAGATCAGAAATGTGGATTAATCCATCAATTCCTTCTTCAATTTCAACAAATACACCAAAGTTAGTCATGTTTTTAACAACAGCTTGGTGTTTGCTGCCTACTGGATATCTTTCTGCAACAGCTCCCCAAGGATCTTGAGTTAATTGTTTGATACCCAAGCTCATTTTGCGCTCGTCTCTGTCTAAAGTTAACACTTCAGCTTCGATTTCATCACCAACTTTTAAGAACTCTTGTGGAGAGCGTAAGTTTTGTGACCAGCTCATTTCAGAAACGTGGATTAAACCTTCAACACCAGGGATGATTTCTAAGAAAGCACCGTAATCTGCAACAGTTACGATTTTACCTTTTACTTTAGAGCCAACAGCTAGGTTAGCATCTAAATTCTCCCAAGGGTGCGAAGTTAATTGTTTTAAGCCTAATGCGATACGTTTTTTCTCATCATCAAAATCTAAAACAACAACGTTGATTTTTTGATCCAATGTCAATACTTCTTTTGGATGCTCTATGCGGCCCCAAGAAATATCAGTGATGTGTAATAAACCGTCTACGCCACCAAGATCGATGAATACACCGAAATCAGTGATATTTTTAACAGTACCTTCTAGTACTTGTCCTTTTTCTAATTTAGAAACGATTTCAACTTTTTGCGACTCTAAATCGTCCTCGATCAATACTTTGTGTGATACCACAACGTTTTTGAATTCATGGTTAATTTTAACCACTTTAAATTCCATTGTTTTACCAACATAAACATCGTAATCGCGGATTGGTTTAATGTCGATTTGAGATCCTGGCAAGAACGCCTCAACACCCATAATGTCAACAATCAAACCACCTTTAGTACGGCTCTTAACGAAACCGTTGATGATCGTGTCATTGTCAAGCGCAGCGTTGATAGTTTCCCAAGAACGTTGAGTTTTTGCTCTCTTACGAGATAAAATTAACTGGCCATTTGCATCTTCAGGTGCTTCTACAAACACGTCAACTGAATCGCCAATTTTCAAATCAGGAAGATCACGGAACTCAGAAGCAGATACTAAACCGTCAGATTTGAAACCTACGTTTAATACTACGTCTTTGTTGTTGATTGATACTACTGTACCAGAGATGATCTCACCTTGAGTGATTTGGTTGAAAGTATCAGTGTACATTGCTTCAAACTTTTTACGGTCTTCGTCATTGTAGTTACCAAAAACTTTGTCGTCTGCATCCCAGTCAAAATCTGTTGAAGGGGTTGCCAATTGTGATTTGATCTGTTCGATCGATACTGAATCAGCTTCTGACTCAATAGTTTCCTTTTGGTTCAAACGGGCGTCTGCACCTTGTAGTTCGGCTGTTTTAGCCTCTAGTTCTTTTTCTGCAACTTGTTTTTTTGCCATTAATTAATTATCTCCTTTTTCCCCTATTTAGGGACGGCAAAGGTAAGTATAATATTAAAAAAACAAAACTATTTTAAAATAAATGTTGCTGATATTTAACGGGTTGAATTTTGGTTTGGTGGTTTTTATAGTCAGCATTTCTCTCATTCCCGCAGCTTATCTCGATTTTTCGGGGCAGGTGTGAACCACGAAGCTTACTCAGCGCAGCTAATCGTAAAGCTATTGCATTTCTTTATAGTTGAGATTTTTCTTGGAAAAGAATGTTAGTGCAACATGGCAAATGTAGTCCCGCTCGCTGCTCCCGATAGTTATCCTATCGTGTGGACACAATTCCGAGGGTTTATCGTCATTCCCGCGTAGGCGGGAATCTTAAAGCGATTAAAAGTTATGCCCCTTGCATTAGGATTCCCATTTTCAGGGGAATGACGCATGATTCATAAGAAAGAGCAAAAGATGTGCCCACACGATAAGAAGATATCGGGATCTGGATACGCTGCTATCGGGTTTAATTAACCCAAACCTGTGCAAAACACCTACTTCGAGACCTTTGCGTAACTCTTGTTTTTCTTCGCGGTTAATTTTATAACGCAAAGGGTTTGAAGTTTATGCAAAGAACGCGAAGGTCGTACACGAACTTTGTCAATCTTATATAAAGCTGTCTAGTTAAGATTGACAAAGTTTAAAACTGGTGCAGAGCAAAAATCCTATGATAGGTGGTCCAACATTATAAATATTGAATTTGAAAAGGAAATATTATAGACTAGTTTGTTTATTTTTTGATTTTTTCTTTTTAATCACTATTATAATTAACGCTACTGTAATTTTTAACAGTATTAGGCCAATAATTAATGAAATCTCTAATTTGGTTAATTCTGCCATTGTAATATTGTAGAATTTTTTTTCGGAAACTCCTTTGTGATTTACCTAGTGCTTTCCGTTTTGTGACTTGTTTAACTGATCCTTAATCCTTCCTCAACTTCTCTAAAATCTTTTCCAGTTTCTTTTGGTCACTAGCATAAGATTGCAAATCAAATAACTTTACCGTTCTAAACTCAATAGGGTGGCTTTCACTTTGCAGGGAAATATATCCGCCAGTTAAGGCCTTGCCATCTTCTTTTACTTTCGGGTCGAAGTTGGCCACATCGCCACCGCCAATTTTGGGTTTGGTATAGGTTAGTACGGTAACACCGTTGATAATGTGCTTAATTACCGAATCTCCCAAAACTAGAAACTCTGCAGTTACCCATTGATCGCCGTGATAAGTTTTAGAGGTGCTGTTTAAACAATGTGGTGTAAAAAGATTGTCTTTAATTTCTATTGTAGTTCCGGGTGTACAAACATTTCCGGTTGGACGCTCGTCTTTGCCGTTGCCGCCAAGCAATTGCGCTTCAATAGATATAGGGAAATTTTGATCTTTTAGCATGGTAGCAGGATCTTGGCAGTGTAACATGGCTCCGCTATTTCTCCAGGCCCAGCCTTCGCCGCCTTTAGCCTGTTCGCCTACAAAACGGTATTCTATTTTTAGTAAATAATAAGAGTAAGGTTTCTTGTAGAAAATATGGCCATATTGTTTGTCGAAACTCTCATAACCATCATACTTCACTTTCATTAAGCCATCTTGTACATAAAAAGTATTGCCAAAGTTTTCGTTGTAATTATGTTTAGCAATTTTAATATTCCAGTCTTTTAGGTCTTTGCCGTTAAATAGATTGATCCAGCCTTTTTGGGCATGAGAATTTAAACCGCTAAATAATAATGCGATGCTGGCTAATAAAATTTTGTATCTGCTCATTTGCTATGATTTGGTTAATCCTCGAAGATAAGAGATAAGGACATCACTTCAAATAGCTAAAGCAGATTTACCAACTTCCACCTGCGCCGCCACCACTGCTGCTGCCACCGCCCCAACTACCACTGCTAGATGAACCACCACTACTTGATGAACCGCCACTGGAAGAAGAACTGGATTCTACCAACTTAGCTAAAGTAACCCACTTTATAAATTCTACATGGTTACAAAAGTGACAGGTATGGGTAAGTTTGGCAGTGCCCGTGCTGCTGTAACTTGGCGATTTGGTGGTTTCTTGTTTATTAAGTTGATAAGTTCTGAACTTGCATTTAGGACATTCTACAAAACTGTCGTACTCTTCGGCAGGCCAAACTTTTATGGTGTGTTCTTTTTGGTCTGAACTTTGCCAAATGTCATAATCGTAAGCTTTAATCAGTTCTTCTTTTCGTTGTCCTTTGCTTAAAAAAGGCTCTCCCTCTATATTAATATCTCTGTCCATGCGAATCATCTCCTGGTTTCTGCTATCTAAAACTGGCGTAAAACGCTCAACCGTTTTTGCCTTTTTTACCGCATGTATAATTAATGGGATGATAATTATTGGAGAAAAAACGATAAGCCACCAATACTTGGTATGAAAACCTTTTACCGCATCTAAGAAGTTTTCATCATCAAAATGCGCTCTCCGTAAATTGCCAACGTAGGCATAATAACGAAAGAATAGTGCAATGGCTAATATCGCATACAAGAGATATGGGATGTAGGATATTTTAAAGTTCTCGAAAAAACCAAACCCGCCAGCAAATACAAAGATGAAAACTGTAATAAATACAAAAAAGAAAGTTCCCACGCAACCGTTAACTAATACTTTGTCGTAACCGTTTTTATTATCTGCAGTTATTTTAATGGGTTGTTTTTTGTCACTTTTGCGTTTGCTTAGGTTCAGTTTAGCTGCTTCTTTTGTTTGCTCAACCAATGCCGTGTTTTTTTGGCTTGTTTATTAACGGCCCTAAATATGAAAATAAACAGAAAGATAATTACTGCCGAAACTCCTAAAGCAAACATCCAATCGAAACTCTTTTGTTTCTCTTTACTAATTAAACTCTGTATTTCCGCATTGGCGTTTGGGTTTGTTAATATATCTTTAACGGCGTCAATGGCTTGTAAAATACCCTCGTCGTATTGGTTTTCTCTAAATGCTGGAACAAGCTGCCGCTCTCCAATTTGTTTGAGTACAATGTCTGGCAGCAATCCTTCCACACCATCGCCACTTATGAAGCGGTATTTTCGCCTATCTTTTGCGATGAGTAGTAAAAGCCCGTTGTTACTGCCTGCCTTACCAATTTTCCATTTATCGAACAGTGCTTTGGCAAATTCGAAATCTTCTTGGTTTTCGTCGAAATTGCTTACCACAACCACCGCAAACTCAACTTTTGTTTGTTTTTCTAGTTCAACGAGGGCTTCGTCTAAAACAGAGACATTGTATAATATCCCATCTGGGTTACTTACAAAATGGTCTTGTCCCTGTTTTTTAGGATCTGGAATAGAAGAAAGACTGTGCTGTCTAGCACAAATAGTTGTGAGGTTGATGAAGCTTAATATAATGATCGAAAGGATTTTTAGGTTAAGCTTCTCCATTGGTTTTAGGTAGTTAAAAAGGGTTGTACTTTTTCTAGGGCAAACGTTAATTGTTCCGCTTCGGTAATGTCGGTGTTATCTAAAATAATAGCGTCTTCAGCACGTGTAAGCGGGCTTTCTTCTCTAGTGGTATCGGCATAGTCGCGATGAGCCAAGTTTTCGAATACTTCTTCTAAAGTGATGCTATTATCGCCCTTGGCTTGCATTTCTTTAAATCTCCGTTCGGCCCTAATTTTTGGATCGGCAGTCATGAAAAATTTTATCTGTGCATCGGGGAAAACGGCAGTGCCAATATCTCTACCATCCATCACTATGTTTTTAGATTTGCCCATGCGCTGCTGCTGTTTTACCATTTCCTTGCGCACTTCTTTAATAGCCGAAACTGGGCTTACCGCTTCAGAAACTGGCATCAATCTTATTTCATCAGAAACTTCTTCGCCATTTAGGGTAATATGAGATTCATAATCTTTAGAGTGGAAATTCAGTTCGATGTGTTGTAGGGCATCTACAATGGCATCATGATTTTCTAAATCAACGTTGTTGCGTAAAAAATATAAGGTAATGGCTCTGTACATGGCGCCGCTATCGATGTAAATAAAGCCCAATTTTTTTGCTAAAGCTTTCGCCAATGTGCTTTTCCCGCAAGATGAGTAACCATCTATCGCTACCACTATATTTTTTCTCATACCTCGGCAAAGATAATACAGTTCGGGTTACTTAATGAAATTAAAACTACATTTGTACTATGTTGCCAGATCAATCGGATATATTAAAAGTAGTTAGCTTTAGAACCTCTAGAAGTGGAGGCAAGGGTGGACAAAACGTGAATAAAGTTTCTAGTAAAGTAGAACTGATTTTTAATATCGATGATGCTTATTTCTTTACGGATGATGAAAAAGTTAGGCTGAAAGAAAAGTTAGCTTCGAGGTTAGATACCGAAGGTTTGCTCCATATCGTTTCACAGGAAGATAGAAGTCAATTGCTGAACAAGCAAAGAACAGTTATGAAATTGATTGCTATTTTGAAAGCTGGTTTGGAAGTGCAAAAAGTGCGCAAGGCAAGTAAAATTCCAAAGGCGGTTAAAGAAAAGCGTTTGGCAAATAAGGCGGCAACTGCTCAAAAAAAGAGGGTAGAAGAAAGCCGAATTTTGATTAATACGTATTTTCGTCATTGCGAGGAGGTACGACGAAGCAATCTTACAACGCCTGCAAACCATCAATACGCTTTAAGATTGCTTCGTGCCTCGCAATGACGTATTAATAATCAAACTCGATCATGGCCTAATCTCAATTTTTGCATTAGGCACCACAGCCTCATAAAGCTCATCCACTTCGGCATTAGTTACCATGATACAACCGTTTGTCCATCCAAAAAAGCGATGAAATTTGTCAAATTTAGAAAGTATACCATCTGGTAAACCATGTATTTTGATATCGCCGCCTGGCGATTTGCCTAATTGTTTAGCTTTCTCTCTGTCTGTTTTATTTGGATAAGATACCCCTAAGTTTTTATGGTACGCACTGTTTGGGTTTCTGCTATTAATAGTATAAATGCCCTCTGGGGTTTTGTTATCGCCCTCAAAAACTTTATGTCCAATTGGGCTTTTACCAATAGAAATTGGATAAGTTTTGATTAGGTTTTTGCCACTGTAGGCTTTCATCGTCTTTTTTGATTTGTCAACCAAAAGGTAATCTATTTTTACCTGTTTCGCTAACCTGGTTTCGGGCCAAAAATTGTAAATTAAGGCAACTGCAACCGTGGCAAAAAAGATAAAAAGTAAAATGGTAAAAAAACTCTTCATCAATTAATTGAAACGATAATACATCGATATACTGCCATATTGATGTGCCTTGGCTGTGCTTTTGATTTCTTTAGATAAGAAAATCAAACTGTAGTCGATTGTGAAGCGTGGCGAGCTATAATTGAAGCCTAGCGTTTGCGAGAACACCAGTGGTTTTATACCGAAAGTAACTGGGCTATAGGTGTCGTACAACAAACTGCCTTGAACTGTAGCATCGTAAGCCACATAGTTTAGCTGAGGTTTTACGTAAAAGTAAAATTCTCTCTTTGTTAATTTTTCAGTTTTACTGCCATTGCTAATGGTGCCATTGTAGTGAGCAGCATTAAAAAGTTGATTGATGTCTCCAGCTCTAAAAACAACACCAATACCCACACCATTGTACGTAGTACCTAAATTTGCGTAAGAATCTAAAGTGAAATCTACCTTATTATCGCTACTGCGGTGTAAAAGTTTTGTATATTGGGCATTTGCATTTACGGCAAAATCGTTGGCAATTTGATAATCCCAACCTTGAACTTTATAAAAACCGACAATGCTATGTAGTAAATCCTGAGCCTCTTTTCCCAAAGCATTAGGTCCAACTGTACCCACATCTAAGCCAATTTTAACCACGCTTTCATCTTTATGAAATAAACCTACTTTGAAACCGCCATATAAATAACCTGCAAATGGCCTGTCGTGGGTAGCGGGATCGGGACGATAGCCAGAAATAGGGTTGTACATTTTTTGACCGATGGAAATTTCATAAGTGGCCTTTTCTATGGATAAAGCTTCGTTTTTGGGAAGGCTCATTGCTCGTCTAAAATAGACAAACAAGCCATTTGTGTAGTAACGATCTTGACCATGCCACAAGTAGGCATCGTTATCACTTTTAAAACCAAACTCGTTCTTATACTCTTGTGCATAAGAACCATAAACAATAGCTAAAATGGCAAGGGTAGCCAGAACGAGTTTTTTGTACATCTATTTATCGGTACTTGGTTTTGTTTTTATCGTTAAATCTATCGGGTTTTTCACTTTATCCTTAGTTAAGGCTAAGTTAATCACTTCTTGCATTTCTGTCACATAGTGAAATTGCAAATCTTTAATGTAATCTTCTTTGATCTCTAAAATATCCTTTCGGTTAGATTTACATAGAATGATTTCTTTAATGTTTGCACGTTTAGCCGCTAAGATTTTCTCTTTAATGCCACCAACTGGCAATACTTTTCCACGAAGCGTGATTTCTCCGGTCATGGCTAAGTTTTGTTTCACTTTGCGTTGCGTAAATGCCGAAACTAAAGCAGTTAACATCGTTATACCTGCCGAAGGACCATCTTTTGGTGTAGCCCCTGCCGGAACGTGAACATGTAAATCGAAGTTGTCGAACAGCTCGTGGTCAATACCAAATTGTGTTGCATGCGCTCTAATGTAAGCCAAAGCAATTACTGCAGATTCTTTCATTACATCGCCCAAGTTACCTGTTAAGGTTAATTTACCTTTACCCGGACTTAAACTAGCTTCGATGAATAAAATATCGCCCCCAACTTGTGTCCAAGCTAAACCAGTAACCACGCCAGCAACTTCATTGCCTTCGTAAGCATCTTTGTCAAAAATAGGCGCACCTAAAATTTTCTCTACATCATTGTTGTCTAAAGTTGGCTCATAAGGCTCGTCCATCGCAATTTTTGTAGCAACGCCACGTACCAAAGACCCAATTTTCTTTTCTAAACCACGTACACCACTTTCTCTGGTATAATCTTCAATTACTTTCTCAATCAGCGAGTTTTTTAAAGTGATTTGCTTATTATCTAAACCATGTACCTCTTTTTGCTTAGGTAGCAGGTATTTTTTAGCAATTTCGATTTTCTCTTCTATGGTATAACCATTTACTTCGATAATCTCCATACGGTCTAGCAAAGCAGGTTGTATAGTGCTCAACGAGTTCGCGGTAGCAATGAATAGCACGTTAGAAAGGTCATATTCTGCTTCTACATAATGGTCGTTAAACGCATTATTTTGCTCTGGGTCTAGTAGCATTTCAAGCAAAGCTGATGAAGGATCGCCTCTAAAATCAGAGCCTACTTTATCAATCTCATCCAATACAAAAACAGGGTTATCAGCACCTGCTTTTTTGATAGATTGAATAATGCGGCCTGGCATTGCACCGATATAAGTTTTTCGGTGTCCACGAATTTCGGCTTCGTCTCTTACACCACCCAAAGCCATACGCACATATTTACGGTTTAAAGCTTTGGCAATAGATTTACCTAAAGATGTTTTACCTACTCCCGGAGGGCCAACCAAACATAAAATAGGTGCTTTCATATCACGCTTTAGCTTCAATACAGCTAGGTATTCGATGATACGTTGCTTCACTTTTTCTAAACCGAAGTGGTCTTTATCTAAAACACGTTGTGCTCTTTTTAAATCGAAATTATCTTTGGTAAACTCGTTCCAAGGTAAATCTAGCAACAGCTCTAGGTAATTCATTTGAATAGAATAATCTGGAGCGGCAGGGTTCATTCTGCCTAGTTTTTCTAGTTCTTTTTTGAAATGTTCTTTAACTTCAACTTTCCATTTTTTCTTTTTAGAACGAGTTTCTAATGCCTCAAATTCTAGATCGGTAGAGTTGCCTAGTTCTTCTTGTATGGTTTTTAACTGTTGGTTAAGGAAATAATCGCGTTGTTGCTTATCTAAATCAGTTCGCACTTTAGTTTGAATTTGATTTTTAAGTTCCAACATTTGCAATTCTTGAGTAAGCAGCTCCATTACCATATCTGCACGTTTGCGTAAATTGCCCATTTCAAGCATTTTCTGCTTATCGGCCATTTCTGCATTCATGTTTGAAGAAATGAAATTGATTAAAAATGAAGTGCTTTCGATGTTCTTTAAGGCAATTCCGGCTTCGCTAGGGATATTTGGAGAAAGCTGGATAATTTGGCTCGACATTTCTTTTATTGCCGCCACCAAGCTTTTAAACTCCTTATCGTTCTTGTGTTTGGTTTCGGTAAATTTTGCAACAATTGCCTTAATAAAAGGTTCAGATTGCACTTCCTCTACCAATTGAAAACGTTGCTTGCCTTGTATAATTACCGTAGTATTTCCATCGGGCATCTGTAGCATTTTAATGATATGAGCTACGGTACCCACACTGTGTAGTTGGTCTAAAGTAGGATCTTCTATAGAAACATCTTTTTGCGTTACCACGCCAATTACCCTATCGCCTTTGTAGGCTTCTTTTATCAATTTGATAGACTTATCTCTGCCAACTGTAATAGGAATTACTACACCAGGAAATAATACGGTATTTCTTAACGGAAGTATAGAAAGTATTTCGGGAGTTTCTTCGCTGTTCATGTCGTCTTCATCTTGCTGAGACATTAATGGAAAAAACTCGGTGTCTTCGCTTATAATAGGTAAGGTGTTAAAATCAAACGGGTCTTGTTTGCTCATTCAGTTTTGTGTTATAAGGTAGGCGACAATATGACAGTATTGCCGCTTTAAATTTATGTAATAATTATGTACACTTACAATTTCAACTCCTGTGCCAAAAAAAAGTTTGGTAGCTGGCCAATAAAAATTACATGCTTAAATTTAGGTTGATGGAGCTTGTAATGGGCTAATTTTTAACCGCGAAATAAATAGTTGGTAAGTTTTTTATCATTTAAGTAATACAGCTTGTCGGTAAAAACGTCATACGTGAAAAAAAACTTAGACAAAATCATATTTCCTAATATTGTTCGTTTAATTGTATAATTGCACATGAAACTAATATGCGAAAATTATATTAATTTCGAAAAGGTGTAGATTTGAATAAAAATATTTTAATGAAACTTATCACAAAATCTTATATTTTATTACTGGTTATAGCCTTTAGTATTAGCGTTAAGGCGCAAAGTAACTTCGAAAAACAAGGTACGCAAGCGTGGATGAAAGGCGATTTTAGAACGGCTGTAATACAGTTGGAAAAAGCAGAAGCAAAAGACCCAAGTAATGTAAACGTTTTAAAGATGTTGGGCTACTCTTATTTCCAAAATGGCGATTTTGAAAATGCAATTGGGGCTTATACTCGCTTAATTGCACAAAAACCCACAGATTATTCTGCGTATTATTACAGAGGAAAAGCGAGGCTAAATATTGCCAATGCACCTAAAGAGTCGCTTAATCAAATGCGAGATAGTTTTTATAGTGCAGCAATTAAAGATTTCTCTAAAGCCATGGAAATTAGTGGGGAAGAAGATATTCAGATTTTGCAGAATAGGGGGGTTGCTTACAAAGATTATGGTATATTCAAATCTTACAAGTCTAAGAAAAGTGCCGAAAAAAATGCCTGTATAGCATTGTTTAATAACTCAATTTCTGATTTTCAGAAAATATTAACGATGCAGCCGCTTAAAAAAGATGTAATTTCTTTAATTGACTACGTGAAAGCTCAAATTGCAAGCTTAAAATAAGTTATTTGAATTTTCCTGTAACCTGATATTTTTTATCGCCTAGTAGCTTAATGTTTTGTAGGTTTTGAATAAAATATAAGCTGTCTGGATAGTAAATAAGTGTGTCTTTAGATGTATAAAGGTAGTTTTTTGTCGCCTTAAAAATCTTTACGCTCTTTACTTTGTTGTTGATACTGACAATTTCAATTTTCTTTATCGGTATCTTAGGGTTGGTTGTAGCGTAGCTGATGTTGCCTGTGTTATTGGTGGTTATAAACTCGCCTTTCCATGAGGATTTGTTGATGTCAGCATTGCTAAAACTAGCTAGTTCAGTTTTCCAATCGGTTATTTTCGTGGCCTTTTGTTCGGCTTTTGCAAGGGCAGTTACGTTTTTAATTATTGTTGGGTTGCCTTTTTGTAGACGAGCCGCTTCTTGTTCAAAATATCCCGCAAGATCAAAGTAAGCAACTGTATTTGCTTTTTTATTTTCTTGCGGTGTGCAAGAAAATAGTTGTAAAAGAAATAAACTTACCAGATATTTTTTCATTATAGTTACACTAACTTTTACATCATTGCGAGGTGTTGATAAGCTTTAAGATTGCTTCGTGCCTCGCAATGACGAGTTTAAGGGTTTATACCAAGCAATTTCCTGTCATGATTGCAGGTGCTTCAATTCCCATGATTTTTAATACCGTTGGGCCAATGTCTCCCAGTTTACCATCGGCAATAGTTTTGTAATCTTTATCTATTAAAATGCAGGGAACTAAATTGGTGGTATGTGCTGTATTTACAGAGCCGTCTTCGTTCATCATAAATTCTGCATTGCCGTGGTCGGCCAAAATAATGAAAGAATATCCGTTGTCTATACCTGTTTCAACTACTGCTTGTGCACAGGCATCTACAGTTTCTACGGCTTTAACCACTGCTTCAAAAACGCCTGTATGCCCAACCATATCTGGATTGGCAAAGTTTAGGCAAACGAAATCTGGCCATTGGCTTTGCAGTTCTTTAATAATGGCTTCGGTAATTCCTGCAGCGCTCATTTCGGGTTGCAAATCGTAAGTAGCTACTTTTGGCGAAGGTACTAAAATGCGCTTTTCATTTATAAACTCTTTTTCTCTGCCTCCAGAGAAGAAGAAAGTAACGTGCGGATATTTTTCCGTTTCGGCAATTCTGATCTGATTTTTACCATTGGCTTCCAAAACCTCGCCAAGTGTATTTGTTAAATCATCTTTTGTAAATACTACGTTAACGTTTTCGAAACTTTCATCGTAGCTGGTCATGGTTACATAATACAAAGGCAGTTTGGTCATGCATTGCTCTGGAAAATCTTTCTGGCAAAGCGCTTGGGTAATTTCTCTACCTCTATCTGTACGGTAGTTGAAACAGATGACCACATCGCCTTCTTTAACGGTTGCGGTTGGTTTGCCTTGTCCGTCAGTAATTACGATGGGTTTGGTAAATTCGTCGGTAATGCCGTCTGCATAAGATTGTTGGATAGCTAATTCTGGACTGCTAAATCTCTCTCCTAGGCCATTTACCATCACATCGTAGGCCAATTTTACACGTTCCCAGCGGTTATCTCTGTCCATAGCATAGTACCTGCCCACCATAGATGCTATTTTACCTACACCAGTTTTTAGATGCTTGTCTAACGTACTAATGTAATTTAAACCTCCATTTGGGTCGGTGTCTCTTCCATCTAAAAAGGCATGCACAAATACATCTTTTAATCCGGCTTCTCCGGCAGCATCGCATAAAGCCATTAAATGGTTGATATGTGCATGAACTCCACCATCTGAAACTAGACCAATAAAATGTACAGGTTTATTATTGGCTTTTGCATAGGCGAAAGCATTAACTAAAGTTTCGTTGCTATGTAAAGTTCTATCCGCTATGGCTTTGTTAATACGTCCTAGTTCTTGATAAACTACTCGTCCGGCACCTAAATTCATGTGGCCCACTTCCGAATTTCCCATTTGCCCAGCTGGCAAGCCAACTGCTTCACTCCGAGGCCTCTAATTTTGAATTTGGGTAGTTAAGTAATAAGGAGTCGAAAAATGGAGTTTTAGCGGCAAAAGCAGCATCAGATTTATCCTTTTTGCCGTAGCCCCATCCATCAAGAATTAATAGTACCAGTTTTTTAGTTTCCATTATAATTTGTTATTATCAATGTTTTACGTTGTTTTGCAAATATACTCGAAAATAAGCCCTAAACCCAATTATTTGAATTTATTTGAGGATAAGTGGCATAGTTTTAGTGGTTAAGTTGCTTTAGCTTTTAAGGATGATGTACAAATCTATACTTGCTCTCATGGTAATGTTTTTGCATTTTTTGCCCCAAGGGGCTATGCAGGCAGATATTGCCGATGAATTGGCAACTAATTTTAAGCAGGGCAACTCTAAAGAGATAGCTAAAACTTTTGCTTCGTCTGTTGAATTGATCATTATTGATCATGAAGATGTATACAATAAAGCACAAGCAGAACAAATTCTTAAAGACTTTTTTCTCAAAAATCCGCCAAGTAAAACAAGTATCATTCATAAACTTAGTAATAACCCTAATTACCGACTTACTATTCTTTCTTTAAGCTCTAAAACCGAGAAATTTAGAGTTACCGTAACCATGAAAAAAGTTTCTAATGCTTTTTTAATCACAGAGTTAAGGATAGAGCCAGAGAGATAATGCTGTATTGATGAGCATTTTGTTATTTTTGTAGCAAAATTTTATTGCTTTGGATAAAAAACTTATTGATCTATTTATAAAAAATGCGATTGCCGAAGATGTTGGAGATGGAGATCATACTTCTTTATCTACTATCCCGCAAGGCACACAAGGAAAAGCCAAGTTAATTGTTAAAGAAAAAGGAATTTTAGCGGGTGTTGAGCTTGCTTTGGAAATTTTTAACCAAATAGATCCAACCCTAGAAGTAACCACGTTTTTGCACGATGGCCAGGAAGTAAATGTTGGGGATATTGCGTTTAATGTACAAGGTAGCACACATGCTATTTTGTTGGCCGAGCGTTTAGTGCTTAATTGTATGCAACGTATGAGCGGTATCGCTACTAAAACCAACCGTATTGTAAAATCATTAGCTGGATATAACACCAAAGTATTAGATACTAGAAAAACCACACCTGGTTTAAGATATTTAGAGAAATGGGCGGTTAGAATTGGCGGCGGAGTTAACCACCGAATTGGGTTGTACGATATGATTTTGATTAAGGATAACCATGTGGATTATGCCGGAGGTATTGCCAATGCTATTCATCAGGCCAATGCCTATTTAAAAGATACAGGTAAACAATTACAAATAGAAATAGAGGTAAGAAATATCCAAGAACTGGAAGAAGTATTGGCCATTGGTAAGGTAGATAGGATTATGTTGGATAATTTTGAGCTGCATTTACTTAAACAAGCTGTAGCGCTTATTAACGGTAAGTTTATAACCGAAGCTTCGGGCGGAATTGTAGAAGAAAACGTAGCTGAGTATGCCGCTTGTGGTGTAGATTATATTTCTATGGGTGCTTTAACGCATTCTGTAAAAAGCTTAGATTTAAGTTTAAAGGCTTTTTAGTATGCAGACTAATCTTCTAAACTTTCCGAGAACATTTTTTTTATTATCATTGTAGGTAAATGATTTCAATCTATTCCATCTCTGCGCTTATTGCGGCCTATCTTCTGGGGTCTATACCTACAGCGGTTTGGCTAGGGCAGGCCTTTTATGGTATCGACGTAAGAGAATACGGAAGCGGTAATGCAGGAGCTACAAACACTTTTAGGGTGTTAGGTAAAAAGCCAGGTATCATTGTAATGACCATTGATATCATGAAGGGTTTTACTGCAACCAAATTGGCCTATCTAATTGGCCTTTCGGTAACAGGACCCAAATACTCGGCACAATTTGTTAATTACGAGTTAGCTCTGGGCGTAATTGCGGTTATGGGGCATTTATTCCCAATATTTGCCGGCTTTAGGGGCGGAAAAGGGGTGGCTACACTTTTTGGAATGGTGTTGGCTGTAAATCCGTTGTCGGCGTTACTTTGTGTAAGTGTTTTTGTTACAGTGCTTTTGGTTTCTAAATATGTTTCTTTAAGTTCAATTTGTGCCGGCTTTACTTTTCCGTTGGGCACAGTTTTTGTTTTTCAATCTTCTGTAAAGGCAGAAGTGCTCTATAGTATTTGCGTTTGCGTACTCATTTTAGTCACGCATCAGAAAAATATCGAGCGTTTGCTAAAAGGAAAAGAATCTAAAGTATATCTATTTAAGAAAAAACAAGCTTAACATCTAATACTGCCAAACAAATTGTTTGTAAAATGGGTTATGTGTTGGGTATAAATTTACAACCATGAAGAAAACAATAATTTTTGGGATGGCTACGGCATTGCTTGCCATATCCTCTTGTTCTACTGTTCCATTGACCGGACGTAGTAGGCTAAGTTTAGTTGATGATAGCCAGTTACAGCAACAAGCAGCTATTGGCTATGCTCAGTTATTGAGTGATCCTTCTACCAAAGTGGTTTCTACTAATAATGCTAATGCGGCAATGGTTAAACGTGTGGGTCAAAAAATTGCTGCCGCTGTAACGCAATACATGAACCAAAATGGTTATGGAGATCAAATTAAAGGTTATAAATGGGAATATAACCTAATTGAAAGCAAAGAAATTAATGCTTGGTGTATGCCAGGAGGCAAAATTGCTGTATATACCGGCATTTTACCAGTAACTAAAGATGAAGCGGGATTAGCTACAGTAATGGGACATGAGGTGGCTCATGCCATTGCGCAACACTCGGCAGAAAGAGCTTCGCAGATGACTGTAGCACAAGGTTTGGGAGCGGCAGTAGGTGTTGCCAGTGCCAATTCTAAGTATGCAAATTACATTAACGCAGCCTACGGTATTGGTGGCCAATTAACTATTTTGAGTTACGGAAGAAACCAAGAGTTAGAAGCTGATAAAATGGGGCTTTCTTTTATGGCCATGGCCGGATACAACCCTAATAATGCTATCGGTTTTTGGCAACGTATGGCACAAGCTAGCGCAGGTTCACAAAAACCACCAGCGTTTTTAAGCACCCACCCAACAGATCAAGCTCGTATTGCGCAAATACAAAAAGATTTGCCAGAGGCGATGAAATATTATAAAGGGAAATAAGAGTAGGTACAAGAAATTAGGCGAAAGGTTTAAGGTCTGGATAGTTTATATTTTCAGGCTTTAAGCCTTTTTTGTTAGAGAAAATCCCACCCTAAACCCTAAACCCTAAACCCTAAACCCTCGAAAGTACACTCATTATCGCCGAAGCTTTCAGTAAACACTCTTCGTATTCTTTCTCTGCATCAGAAGCGTAGGTTATAGCACCGCCAACTTGAAAAGATAGGTAACGATTTTCTGCATTGTACAAAATACTTCTAATGATCACATTGAAATCAAAATCTCCATCTGGACTGATATAACCAAACGAGCCCGAATAAACGCCTCTTTTGCTTCGTTCGTATTGGTTAATCAATTGCATTGCCCGTAACTTAGGTGCTCCCGTCATAGATCCCATAGGGAAGGTATTTTTAATTGCATCAATATAATGTACCTCTGGAGAAAGCTCGCAACTAATGCTCGATATCATTTGGTGCACTTGTGGGAAAGTGTAAATGCCAAACAGTTCATCTACTTTAACAGTTCCCTTTACCGCACTTTTGGTAAGATCATTCCTAACCAAATCAACAATCATCACATTTTCTGCCTGCTCTTTTTTACTGTTTTTTAATGCAGTTTTGATTGCTAAATCTTCCGCTAAATCTGTACTTCTTTTAGCTGTTCCTTTAATAGGTTGAGAAGTGAGTGTAGTGCCTCTTTTGGATAAAAATCTTTCTGGCGTAGCCGATAAAATATACTTGCTGCCTATTTTAAAGAAACCAGCAAATGGGGTAGGAGATACTTCTGTTAAGCGATTGTAAATACTTAGTGGATCTATCTCTGCATTCTCTGCAAAAAACTCCTGACAGAAATTAATTTCGTAAATATCGCCACGTTTAATGTGTTGCTGTAGTGTTTCTACGTAACCTAAATATTCGTTTTTTGTAAACCTGTTTTGAATATTTAGCGCTTTATCTGTTTTTTTTTCTGGGATAGGAGTGGCTAATATTTGGTCAATAAGGTTTTTTTCGCCTTTAAGAATATGAATGCTGTTTTCTTTAACTGAAATTAGGTACTTAGGAATAAAAAAGTATAGGTCTGGAAACTTTAATTGATCTTCTTTTTGATTTCCGATTTCCTCAATTTCGTCCTTTAAATCGTAGGTTAACAAACCAAACATCCAGTCTTTGTTTTGCTGGGCAAAGGTTTTTAACGATGTAAAAGCTGTTCCAATTGGCGCAGTTAATTCGTTCTCTACTCCAAAAGCAATTATACAATTGTGTTTGCCATAGTTGTCTTGGTAAGTATGTGAATCTAGGTAGCAACACACGTCAAAATTTGATGCATATTGTAAGGCTTTTTGTTTGAAATAGGAGATTTGCTCTTTGGTCATCTTGTTCGGCAACAAAGGTAGAAAATGTAAAATAAAGCATTGCTAAAATTTATATCTTTAAGCCTTATTAACGATTAATTTTATGACGAAAAATTTTTTAGCGCTCTGTTGTTTTATGGGAAGTTTTCTTTATGCAAGCGCACAAAAGTCTGCTAAAGACAACTACCATGATTTTACAGTTTACAGAACCACCAAAGGCAATGAAGCTGATATAAAGAAAATTAAAACATTGCTAGATCAAAAAGATCAACTTACGGTTAAACAGGTGGCTAACGCTGAATATCATTTGGGCAGAATGTACGAAGAAATTGGCAAGCCAGATGAGGCTTTGTTACACTACACAGAATCTATCAAAGGCGAACCAAATTACTCCGTACTACATAGGGCAATGGGCTTTCTTTATTTGAATAAGACTAAACCATTCGTAAAACAGATGAACGAGGCATCGGCTGCAAAGAATGTGATAGCCAATGCGAAAGCTTTTGAAGATTATAAGGCTATGGTTCAGAAAGCATTGCCTCATTTAGAAAAATATCAGGCTTGTGAGCCAGATGATGATACTTTATTGATGATTAATAATTTACATAAAAGTATTAAGGAGCAAAAGTTGTTGAGCAATTTACCAGAACGGTTGAAAGTTTTAGCTCAAAATTGCGTAAGCCTTTTGGAAGATGAATAAAAAAGGCTGTATCTAAAAAACATCTTTCATTTATTTCTAGAATTGGAAAGAAATTTAATTTAAAGCACAGCTGATAAAATATACTATCGTTGTGCTTTGTTTTTTCTTCTCCTATTTTACAAATATTTGGTATAAAACTCGAAATTAAGCTTGTTTCATTTGGAGCCTGCTTCTTATTTCAACTATCCTTTTGATTTGTTGGGCAGGTAATGATAGGCATAAAATTGCTTCTTAAAGCATTTATAGTGCTTTATCGCACCAAAAGTATGCATCATTTTAATGTAGTACCAAGCTAAATCAATTTGGTGGGGCTTAAAGCCACTTCTGGCACTTTTAGGGTATAAATGATGGTTGTTATGCCATTCGCCAGCTACAAAACCGGGCCAAAGTTGATTGATAGAATTGTCTTTTTGGTTGTAATCTGTTCCCGCTTTCTTCTTGTCATCGCCTTTGCCGTGCCCTTCGTAATTAAAGGTACGTACACCTACGCCCCAAAATCCGGCAGCGCCAAATAAAGTACAAGCTAAGGCGTGGCCACCAATTAAGTAAAAAGCAGCATACCAAAATGCCCAATTTAGCAACCAAGATAAAATTGCATTTTTAGGATTAACATAAGATCCCCAATATTGATATTGGGCGTACGTATTTGATTTAACGCCTGTATGCTCCATCAATTGCTGTACACGACTAAACTCGGCTTCTGTTAAATTTTTTGCTATGGGTTGATGATTTACATCAGCCAAGAAACAGTATAAAAAGCCAGCTTGTGCATTATATGGGTCTCCAGGTTTATCTGATAAAGAATGATGAACATGATGTGAAATCACATAAATTTCTTCGGGAATTACATTGATGGTAAGGTTCTGCGTAAAAAATCGCCAGTATTTGTTTCTAAATGTATAGGCGCCATGGGTGCAATATCTATGATGCCAAATGGTACCATGGGTACCCATGATGATCATGCTGTAAACAAATGCGGCTAAAACGGTCCACCATTCTAAAAAATAAATTAGAAAAATGAAGAAGAAAGGGATTAAACATAAAATTTTAACCCAGCTTAACAGTGAAAGCCAGTTTTTTTTGTCTTTAAAAATGTTGAGTCTACTGAAGAATTCTTTAAGAATTTGAGCGCTAGATGGTTTAATGAGGTCGCCACTATCATTTTTCCAACCGTATGCGGGCGGTTGGAGAACTCTTTCAAAGAAATGCATTGTATAATTTGTTGGTTTTAGTTTGTTGTTGGTTTTAAATTCTTAGAGAATTTGGTTGTAAGATATGCAATTTTTCTGAAATATAATTTTATTGTCAAAAAGCAACGAAATCATTTTATACAAAAAAAGGATGTGCGGTTTGCACATCCTTTTTTATCAAGCAAATGAAATTGCTTCGTTCCTCGCAATGACGAGAAGTGGGCTAGTATCTATAGGCTTCTGGTTTAAAAGGGCCTTCAACCGCTACTCCAATATATTCTGCTTGGTGAGGGTCAAGTACGTCTAACTCTACACCAATTTTTTCTAAGTGTAAACGAGCCACTTTTTCGTCTAAGTGCTTAGGTAAAACGTAAACTTTATTTTCGTAAGCATCGCCGTTGGTCCAAAGTTCTAATTGAGCCAAAGTTTGGTTGGTAAAAGAGTTACTCATTACGAAAGACGGGTGGCCAGTGGCGCAACCTAAGTTTACCAAACGACCTTCAGCTAAAATGATGACATCCTTACCATCGATAGTATATTTATCTACCTGCGGTTTGATTTCTACTTTAGTATTGCCATAGTTTTGGTTTAACCAAGCCATGTCAATTTCGTTATCGAAGTGACCGATGTTACAAACGATAGCTTTATCTTTCATGGTTTTGAAGTGCTCGCCACGAACAATGTCACGGTTACCTGTAGTTGTAACTACGATATCAGCTTCTTTAACGGCAGTAGCAAATTTCTTCACTTCGTAGCCTTCCATTGCAGCTTGTAAAGCACAAATTGGGTCAATTTCAGTTACGATTACACGTACACCTTGTGAGCTTAATGAAGCTGCAGAACCTTTACCAACATCGCCGTAACCAGCAACAACGGCTACTTTACCAGCCATCATTACATCTGTAGCACGACGAATTGCATCTACCAATGACTCGCGGCAGCCGTATTTGTTGTCGAATTTAGATTTAGTTACCGAATCGTTAACGTTGATTGCAGGTAAGTGTAAGGTGCCGTTTTTCATACGCTCGTACAAACGGTGTACACCAGTAGTAGTTTCTTCCGATAAGCCTTTGATGCCAGCAATTAACTCCGGATACTGATCAAACACCATGTTGGTTAAATCGCCACCATCATCCAAAATCATGTTTAAAGGTTGACGATCTGGACCGAAGTGTAAAGTTTGCTCGATACACCAATCAAATTCTTGCTCATTTAAACCTTTCCAAGCATAAACTTGAATACCAGCAGCAGCAATTGCAGCAGCAGCGTGATCTTGTGTAGAAAAGATGTTGCATGAAGACCAAGTTACTTCTGCACCTAGTTCTACCAAAGTTTCAATTAAAACTGCAGTTTGGATAGTCATGTGCAAACATCCAGCAATTCTAGCTCCTTTTAGGGGTTTTGTTGGACCAAATTCTTTTCTTAATGACATTAAGCCCGGCATTTCTGCTTCGGCTAGTTCGATCTCTTTGCGGCCCCATTCCGCCAGTGAAATGTCCTTAACTTTGTAAGGTACGTAAGTTGTCTCTACTGATGACATATTTTTTCTTGTTTTAATTTGAGCTACAAAGTTACTGCATAGCTTTGTGAATATCAATTTAATAAATGTTGCTTTACAAATGGATGATGATGTACTCAGGTACGCAGTGTAGCTTGAAGAAAGTTAAGCTTTGATATACGGCTGGATGTAAGGATTAATTATTTAAATTTTACCACACTAAATCTACTATACTTAGTGTGGTAAAATACCAATGCTCTTTAATTTTCAAATAATTTCTCTAGTTCTTTCATCAAATTCTCGCCACGTAAGCCTACGCCAACAATTTTGCCTTGCGGATCAATTAAGTAATTAACCGGAATAGACTGCACATCGTAGGCACGTGCCGCCGTATTTTCCCAACCTTTTAAATCAGATACGTGTGTCCAAGGTAATCCGTCTTTTTCAATGGCGGCAATCCACTCTTTTTTTGCGCTTTCTTTATCTAGGGATACCCCGAGTACCGTAAAGTTGCGATCCTTAAATTTTTCGTAGGCTTTTACCACCATTGGATTTTCTGCCCTGCATGGTAAACACCAAGATGCCCAAAAATCTAGGAGCACATATTTCCCTCTAAAATCAGATAGTTTTACGGGTTTACCGGCAACATCATTCATCGTAAAATCTATGGCCTGCTTGCCAATCCCTAATTTTTTGGCACCTTCAATTAATTTTGCTACTTTTTTTCCATCCTCAGTGCTTTGCCAGTTTGCTGGGAAAGCGGTAAAAATTTTTTCCATTTCTTTTACACGTGACGAAAAGAAATTTGGTGTAGACATCCCTTTCATCAAATCGAAAGATACCTGTGAATTAGGGTTTTTACGCATAAATTCTAGATATAGCTGATCGCGTTTGGCAATTAACGCATCGTCTTTGCTTTGCTCTGTCCAACCTATTTCATTCAAGTTCTTTTGTAGTTCGGCAAATTTTTCCTGTTCGGCGCCGCCTGTAATTTGGGCTGTTAGCAAATCTTCGCCAATAATAGTTGTGGTTCCACCATCTATGTAAAATGTTCTACTTTCGCCAGTTTTTTTAGTTTTTGCCCGCTCTTCTTTACTATAATTAATAAATAGTGATGTTTTTACAGGCCTTTTTAGGCTGCCTTTTAGTTCAATTTGTCCATTGCGAAACCTGGTGGTATCGTAGCTGAATTTGCCATCAATATAGCTCATTAATGCCATGTTGTTTTCGAAAGCAGGTTTTGTAATTTTTGCTTTTACTACAAAGGGCTGCTGTGCTGTAGCGATGTTTAGCGTACATATATAAATTGCTACGCTACATAAATATTTAATAAATTTCATTGCTTTGATTAATTTAATAGCGATTCGATTTTATTGTAAAGTGTTTCTGCTCGAAGATTGGTCGCAACGATTTTTCCTTGTGCATCAACCAATACATTTTGCGGAATGGCTCTGATGCCATACAGTGCGGCTGCAGGCTCTTTCCATCCCATTAAACTGGATACGTGGTACCAAGGCATGCCATCTTTTTCAATGGCTTCTTTCCACTTGGCAGCGTTGTCATCTAAGGAAACACTTAACACCGTAAAGCCCTTGTTTTTAAAAGCATCAAAGGCTTTAACTACGTTAGGATTTTCTTTTCTGCATGGTCCGCACCAGCTGGCCCAAAAATCTACCAATGTGTACTTGTTTTTGCTCAGTACCTCTTTAAGGCTCAATTTTTTGCCTTCGGGTGTAGTAGATACAAAGTCGATAAATTTCTCGCCTGTTAGCACACCTTTAGAAGCCAATAAACGTTCTCCAAATTCTTTTCCTAGGGGCGTTTCTTTAAGAGCTTTGCTCAATTTCGTATAATATGGATTGGTGGCCTCGTAATTCATCAATTTACCAGGCGAGCCTTTATCCAATAAGTATAACGACACGTATGAACTTGGGTTGTCTAGTACAAAGCGATGCACAATTTCTCTTCTTTGAAGCCCATAAGCATCTAAACCCGCAAGCATTTTAGTGGTATACGCTTTTTTTGCTTCGCCGTCTGGCATAGTTTTAATTAGCAAAAATTTGCTCATAAAGTCATCTTCTAATGGTCTTAACACTTTGGCCAGTTTTTCATAAGTTTCTGCTAGTTCGGTGCCATTAATGTTGGCGTAGCGAATGGAGTCTTTAGCGTTTACTCGAACTGTTCCTTCAGATAAGAAGAGATCAATGCGATCTCCATGATCTTCGTTGCCTAGGGTTATTTTTGCTGCCACTGGCCGATTGAGCTGGCCTTTAAAGACAAACTTCGCCTCCGTTAATTTGAGTGCTGTCTATTTTTTTGGTGCCGCTGTTTGGGGTATAGATTAATTTAACGAAACGACCGTTGTAGGTTGCATTTACTTTTCCTTCTACGATGTAGTCTATATTTTGTGAAAATGCCACCAATGGGAAAATTGATAACACCAAGAGAATAACTTTTTTAAAATTCATTTGTGTAATGTTTAAGGGGTTAGTTAATTGCTCGCCAATTGATATCTTTTACTTTAACTAAGCCAGGCCAAGTACTGTTCTCGGCTAAATTGATTTCAACTACGTTGGGATTTGAGCCTACTACATATCTGCGGAGCGTACCTTTGGTTGAAGGGTTGTAAGTGGCAATGTATAAGCTGTTTACCACGTGGTCTATCTGTGTGTCGAACTTGATCATGCTAATTTCGTCGCTAATTTCTGGGAAAGTATAAATCTTCTCGAAACCCGGATTGTAATCATAGGCATATAGCTTATTATCTACAGCATAAAATACAACGGTTCTGTTAGAAGAAAAGGCATAAAACTTTGCTCTATCAAAATTTGTTGCAATAGATTTTACGGTATAGAGTGCACGTTTTGCGGGGTTGGTTCCGTTAGCATAAAATTTGTAAATATGGTGGGTATTGTCGGCATCTTTCATAATGGCAAAAGAGTTACCGTTGGTAGAGCCACCGTCTGTATTACGTGTATTTTCGGCATAAACTAATGTTCTGCCCGCAGGTTGGTTCCAAGGAAACGCACTTCCTGATACATCAGCTAGGGTGGTAGAGGCTACTGCAGAACCAATACTTGTGTAATTTAAAAATCGATTGTTTTGGGTATCGTACCACATAAAAGAGCTCATGCTGTTGATAGGGTATAAGATATAAGGGGCAGCTGGGATACGTACACTTTGTGCGGTTGCCACACGGTTTACCGGATTGTTAAAATAGTCGCCACCCATTAACAGCGGAACGCTGGCAAATACATCGCCACCTTTGGTAATCATTGCCCTGTACAAGGTACTACCAATTGCACCTGCAGCAGTACGAATTTGAGGTGCATAAGCAACGGGGTGCAGCGTAGATTCGTCAAGAGCTTCTGATATGTAAAGCGTTCTATTAAAATTGTTTGCAGGATTTCCGCCCATGGTTGCTCGATCTAAAAAGTACGAACCGCTTTTAGTGAAAGCCCACAGTTTAGAGTAATTGGCAGTTCCGCTGGTATGCACCAAACTGATTGGATCTCGTAACTTGGGCAGATTGCTGCTCGATAAAATATGCTTCACATGTACAGTATCTGATAGCATAGAAAGCATTTCAGCTTCGGCATAACCTTCTGTGTCTTCGCCCATAATGAGTATGCCTTTAGAAAATGGAGTGCTAATATTTAGTTTAACATTTGCAGCCCAAGTTACTCCCGTTTCTTTATCTAAAACCCTGTAAAATAAATCGTAAGGTGTAGGATTTAATTTAATAGGATAAGTTAAGTCTTTTTCTCTGCCAACGGTATCGTAAACAAAGGTGCTTAACCTCACAATCCAAAGATATCTGTACCTATCTGGCGCAACTGTAGGGTCTAAGGTACCTTCAATTTTAGGCTTAATTTTAAGGGTATCAATACCAGTACGTAGTAAATATTCGGTTTTAATGTCTTGAATATCGAGTTCGTTGATTGCTTGATAATCGTAATTGCCCTCGTCTTTACTGCAGGCCGCCATAAAAAATAAGGCAAGCAGTAGTATTATATAATTTTTTTTCATCCCTATATAATTTTTTCATGAGCTCGAAAGCTCGGTTTGTCTTTAATAGAAGCTATCAGCGTTGTTTTTTCCCTTTTATGGCTGATAGTTTCATCGATTTATTCTCATTTAATGGTTTATCTCCCCGATGTCAATTAGCATTCTAATTAAAAATCCATGCGTTTCATTAATCATCACTGCGTTTCAAAACCATCATGCTTGTTTAGAAAGGAACGCCAATGATACTTGTCCATGGCACCGATCCAATAAACATTAACCGCCCATCGTCTTCGAGAACGGGATTATTGGCATTAAAGCGTGCTTTTAAGATTTCTGCTGCATCTGATGCTACCAATAAATAGCGGGCCTGAGGCATCGTTTCTGAGCTAGCAAAGTCTTCGTATTTTAGCCCTAAATTATCGATCAGGAACTGCATTTTTTTACGTGTGAAGGCTCCAAAAAGTCCAGATTCTCTGTTTCCAGCTTGTATTGACCCTGGCCAAACTGCAGGTTGTATCATTACATCATTGATACGTAGCGTATGCAAACTGGCATCAAATTCTTTAACTACTACTCCTCCCGTTAAGCTGGGGATGGCATCCCATTCTGGAAATGAAAGCTTAAAATCGCTGGTTTCAACAAGGCGTAGGCCTAAAGTTACCGCTTTGTTTTCTAAATCTGGAGAACGTTTTAAACGTATTTTTACATCCACGGTAGTTTGTCTGGCCAGAATTTTCCACTCTGTTTGTAAAGGTGCATAATGTTGCCCTTCTACAGCGGTAGTAGAGTCTGGATTAACTTCTAATCGGAAAACGCGATCGTAATCTTTTACTGGGCCGGTAATCATCACTTTTACTGGAAAATCTACCTCACTTTGCCCTATTCTTACAAATTCTACGTCGCTAAACGGCTGAAAAGGCCAAGAATTAATGCTTAACGACTTGTTACCATGTTGCACTGCGAAGTAAACACCTTCTTTACCTTCGTAGCCCATAATTTCTTTTTTGCAGCCCGTAAAAAACAGGCCTAGAGGTAATGCTAAAATGTAGATTAATAACTTTTTCATCTTTCTGTCTTTTATTTAGTTTCTCAAAGCAATTTCGCTATCTGGAAGTGGTACGGTGTAGTTAGATACGGACATTGATTTTTTCTGGGGTAATACGCAAGGTGGTATGGTTTGGAATAGTGGCGTACGCATTTCTCTTATAGAAAAAGAAAGTTTGTCCTTCTCCAAGCATTTCTCTTCTATATTCTTTGCCAATTTCTGTTTTTAGCAATGCTTCGTTTGCAGGGTTCAAACTCACACAATTTCTAGCGGTTCTCAATTTGTTAAAATAGGCCGTGGCTGTAGTTAAGTCTGGATGGCATTCTGCGGCAATCAATAACACTTCCGAAATACGGATTAAGGGCATCATGTATCTGCCTGGGCCGTCTAGCACATCGGCAAACTTCACATTGGTGGTTGCCGTAACCGTTCCTGAAGAAGCATTTTGCCAAACCCTACGGCGATAATCGTTAGCATCGTCGTAAATTGAATTTACCCGATCTTCATTTACATCGCCTGCGGTAAACGATAGTTTGCTGTTTGGCACAAGGTTTACATCAAACAATTGGTTGTAAACCCTAACCCTATTAATGTTATATAAACTGAACATCACTTCTGTAGAAAACATACGATCAGGCTTGTCTACATTAGATACAGCGGCAAATGTAACATAAGGAAATACCGTTTTAGTGGGAGTTTGTACTTCTGTCAAAAGAGCCTCTGCCTGTGTTAGTGCATCGGCTTTTTTGTTTTGCCATAGATAAGCACGTGATAGCAATGCTTTTGCAGCATAAAAATTTAAGCGATATTGACGGTAATACAAATCGTTGGGACCACTAGGATTAGCTATGTTTCTAACTCCTTCTGTACGGATAGGATCGGTGTTGGCCATTAATTCTAGTGCTGCATTAAGATCACTGGTAATTTGCGACATTACTTGCTCTGAACTTGAGATTGGCTGCACTTCAAATCCCGTTTTGTTTACGTAAGGTATGGCAGGTTTAGCCTTGTTTGCCTCGTTATAAATTGGCCCGTAAAGGCGTAACATATCAAAATGCAACATGGCACGTAATGCCAATGCTTCGCCTTTAATAATGCCATAATAAGGCTCTGGAAGTATTTGGCTTGGTGCATTGCCACATTTTTCTAAGATTACGTTGCAATTGGCAATAAGCTCATAAGCTTTTACCCACGAGTTGTTAAATGCGGCTTTAGGACCCGCCTCCTGGTAACTAAATACGGTGTAATTGTAAAAAGTGTGTACAGAGCTTGGCAAATAATAATAATTAGCCAGCACGTCTATGGCGCCAGCGGTCATGGTTCTGCCGTAAAGCATCTCATTTGCCATTTCTACATATACGCCATTTAGTGCTTTAAGGTAGCCCTCTTTGTTTACAAAAAGTTGATCTTCGCCCAATCTATCGGTGGGTTTTACATCTACCCATTTATTGCACGATAACGTAAAAAGGCTTAAAATCAAGCAGCATTTTAATTTATATAATATCTTCATGTTGTTACGGTTAAATTTTAGAATCTTACGGCTGCCGAGAACGAAACTGATCTTGCAAATGGATAATCGATACCTCTTTCGTTTTTGATGCTTGAAATATGAAAAATATCGTTAGTATAAGCTCTAAAAGTGAAAGAAGAAGCTCTTACTGCTTTTAACCATTTAGCTGTAGAATTTTCATAGCCAATAGAAAAGGCCTCGCCAATAATCATATCATTGTTTGCCACAAAACGAGATGAAATTGGTGTTACTTCGGTTCTGGAAATGGCTTTAAATTTAGCATTGTCTCCAGGCTGCTTCCAGCGATCATACAAGGCTCGTTTGTCTTGGTTTAGCGCCACACCGGTTGTAGTAATGTTTTCTACCTTATCAAACAAGGTTTGCATAAATGCTTGTCCGCCAATTCTGTAGCGTAAATTTAACGATACCGTAAAACCTTTGTAGTATAAGTTGGTACCAACTATTCCTTCCAAATCCGGGTCGCTATTGCCCACTACTACTTCATCTTGGTAGCTATGTACAAAGGTTTGCTCTCCGTTTTTATTCAAGAAAACTTCTCTTCCTGTTGCTGGATCTATGCCAACCGAGCGTACCGCCCAAAGATCAGATGGACTGCCACCATCGTAATAACGTAACAGATTACGGCTTTTATTGCCTTCGTTAAAGCTGTTTAAAGCATTACCCATGTCGTGGTATCTAGCTTTCAACTGCCTCATATTTAGGTTTATTCTCCAATTGAACTGATTTTTTTTGATGATGCTATAATCAGTTGTAATGGTAAAACCTTTGGTGGTTTGTCCGCCTACGTTTTGGGCAATTTGATAAACACCTGTAGAGGCAGGCAGCGTAACAATTGCTAACAATGGATCGGTATCTTTAACAAAATAATCTATCGTAAAACGAAAACGGCTAGAAAAGGCAGTCATATCCAATCCAATGTTGCGGTCTAGCGTAGTTTGCCATTCTAGGTTTTTGTTTCCCATATTGTTAATGATGGTACTGGCGCCAAATGGGTTTCTATTTTCGTTGTTGTAACGATAAATTCTGGTTGAAATGTAGCTGCTAAAGTTTTGATTTCCAGGATTACCAATTGAACCGCGTAGGCGCAACTGTTCTATCCAAGATAAGCCTGCGTTTTTTATAAAGGCTTCGTTATGGATATTCCAGCCTAAACCCAACGACCAGATGACAGAGAACTGTCTTTCTGAACCAAATACCGATGAGCCATCTGAGCGAAGCGTAGCATCAACGATATAGCGTTGATCATACGCGTAACCAGCATTGGTAAAAAAACTAGCTCCTCGGCGTTTGGCTTCAGCGTATGGTGGGCGTGTTTCGTTAACATAACCCAAAGCAAAATTAGGATTTGAAAATTCATCATCGGTAAAGCCACGCACAGCGAACGAACTTAAACGCGTATTGTTTTGTTCCATTCGCATTCCCGCAACTGCATTAACCATGTGTTTTTCATCGAAAAGTTTCCCAAAAGTTAAGGCTAAATCTCCATCGTAGTTGATGTCTTTATCGTTAGTTTCATTATAATTCCCTTTCAATAGTGCATTGGTGCTTTCAAATTCACTATTAAAGGGCGAACGGAAAATTACTTGGTTTTTAGCAATGCTACGTAGCCCAAAACGGCCACGGGCACGTAACGAGGACGATAAGCGCCATTCCATCTCAAAGTTATTGGTAAAACCTTGAGACTTAGATTCGTTGATATTGAGGTTGCTTTGGTCGTAAAGCGGACTGTATTGAGGCAAAAGCATTGCATTGCCGTAAGCCCTAAAATCTTCTAAAACCTTGCGTACGTTTCCAAAATCGTCGTATTTTCTGTAGTAAGGATTGGCACGAGAAAAGGCTGAAAAGGGCATAGATTCTACGTTGGATTTTACATAGTCGATACTGAGTGAGTTGTTAACGGAGAAGTTTCCTTTTCGGTACAACAAGCGGATATTTCCGTTGGTGGTTTCTCTGTCTGAGCCTTGCATTACACCATTGGTTAAGCCGTAGTTAAGTGATACGCTGTAGCGTAGGTTCTGGTCGCCTCCTTCGGCAAATAAAGTATGACGTTGCGTAAGTGCGGTTCGCAAAGGCTCGTTAGCCCAGTAGGTGTTTACGCCACGTTTTACTTCTTTTAAGCGATCATAATAGTTGGCTTCGCTAGCCGGATTGGCACCTAAAAGAATATTTCCGTTTTCATCGAGCAATCCGTAAAATCCCGAAAGTAGTTCAAACTGTAACTTTTCTTCGGCGTTCATCAGGTTGTAATCACTTAAATCGGCAAAGCCCACGCTACCATTTAAAGTGTAATTAATGCGCAATTGGCCTGGGGTTGGGCGTTTGGTTTCTATAACTACTACACCATTTGCAGCTTTAGAACCATAAATTGCCGTAGCCGAAGCATCCTTTAACAAAGTAATGCTCTCAACTCGGTCCATACTTAAATCGGCAATAATGGCCAAGGTACTTTCAAAACCATCTAAAATAAATAGTGGTTGGTTTGGGTTGGTGGCAAACTGATCGGTTAATCCAATTACGCTACTTTTGCCACGAATTTCGATGTCGGGCAGTCTGTTGGGGTCAGAACCAAAAGTGTTATTTTCTACAATTGCAAAAGACGGATCGAGAGTTTTTAAGCTTTGCAGTAAATTTTGGTTACCTACAATCATCAGATCTTTAGCCTTGTAAACTGCCGAAGAACCCGTATGCACTTCGCGGTTACGTTGGTAAATACCGGTAACTACAATTTCGCCCATCGGGTTATTTTCTGGTGTAAGTTCTACATCTAATGTTTCTTGGTTTTTGTAAGTAATTTCCAATCGGTTCATCCCCACATAACTAAACACCAAAACTTGTTTACTCTCGGAGGCAGGCAATACCAACTTGTATTGTCCTTTGGCATCTGTTTGTGTTTTTACAGAACTTCCTTTTAGTTGAATATTTACACCAACCAAAGGCGCTCGGGTTTCAGCGTCGAGTACTGTGCCGCTTACCGTTTTTTGTACCCTAACCAGTAACGTCTCTGTCGGTTTTTCTGAGGGTAATGGAGATAGGGAGATGGTTTTGTCTTCAATAGCAAAATCCATGCGCTGGCCTTTGGTAATTTGTTCTAAAAATTGAACAAGGGGCATGTTTTTGGCATCAATGCTTACAGGATTTGCAGACTCGATTAACTTTTTTGTGCCGAAAACGGTGTATCTACTTTGTTTTCTAATGGCATCTAGCACGGTAGAAAAAGGTATGTTCTTACCTTTAAGTGTGATTTGTTGAGAATAGCTTGCAGCACTCACCGTCATAAATCCAGTGAGTATTATGCACATGATGATCTTCATCAATTGTGATAAATAGTTTTTATTCATTAAATTAGGTTGTTTGATTGGTGCAAAAGTTTGCTGAAGGTTAAATGCATACTGGAACCAATCAAATACTTAAAAGGGGAGGATGGCCGTCCTTTCCTTTTTTTATATTGGTCCAGTGTGTTTTTTTAAGGTTAGTTTGGTTAATAGGTCATCTCATTTTTTAGTTTGGTTTAGGTGTTTACAATTTGGGTTTCTTTTCTCCAATGGTTAGTTGGCGGCGAGAGACGTCTAATTTGTAGTTAACTTGAGCCACTTTTTCTAACAGTTGTAAAACAAAGTGGATATTTTGGTTACGGTAGGCATCACCAATCAATTCTTCATCGGGTACACCATTTTCGTAAACGATTTTGAGATCGTACCATCGGGCAATTTCATCCATGGTTTCTTTAAATGTTTTGCCGTCAAAACTGAATTTGCCTTCACGCCAAGCCACATAATTATATACGTTAACAGGCTTTACTTTGGTATTTGCGCCTGTAGTTTCGGCTTGCTGGTTAGGTAATAGTAGCGTGCGGCCTTGTTTGTTGTTAATGGCAACTTTGCCTTCTACAAGTGTGGTTTTTACCGATGCTTCTTCTAAATAGGCATTCACATTAAATTGAGTGCCCAAAACTTCTATCTCTTGTTGGTTGGTAATTACGCGAAACGGAATTTTCTGATGTGATTTATCGTAAGTGGTTTGTACGTTAAAATAAGCTTCGCCTTCTAATCTAACCACACGGGTATCTCCTTCAAATTGCGAAGGATAAGTGATTTTGGAGGCTGCATTTAGCCATACTTCAGTACCATCTGGTAAGGTAATTTTGTAGGTTCCGCCGCGTGGTGTTTGTAGCGAGAGCATGCCCTCGTTTGCATTGCCATTTGCGGTGTTGCCAATGGGCTGGCCATTGTTGTAGCGAATATCTTTTCCGGTTAAGATGCCGGTTTGGGCACTACTTAAAGCAATGGTTTTGCCGTTGGCGAGTGTGAGCGTAGCTTTGTTACCACCTGGTTCAATGTTGGTGTGGTTAGCTAAGTGTTGTACTTGTGGTTTTTCCTGATTGAGCGCCAACCAGCTGCCCAGCATCAAAACAAAAATCGCTGCTGTTGCTGCAGCCCATCGCCAAATACGGAAATTTTTAGATGGCTTAGTTTCGGTTTCGTTGATTTTTGCTAGTAAACCATCAAGCATGCGAGATTTTACCGTATTGAGGGTGTCGTTTTGTTTAGTGATGATATGAACCAACTCATCATCATGGCTATTATACCAATCTTTAAGAACGTCTAATTCTTGCGTGGAGATTGTTCCTGTATTAAATTTATAAACTAATAGCTCTATATATGCTGAGTTTTGCTCCATTCTAATGCTTTTCTATCTTGATAGACAGAAAAAAAACTAATTGGGGTTAGTGGAGGTTGATTATTTTTGAAAAAAGTGTAAATAAAGAGCAAAGAGGTCAAAAATTCCATGTTGCCTTTGATTTCTTTGTCTGCTTTTTTCAAATGCGACTTCACTGTATTCTCAGAAAGATTAAGATTTTTCGCAATTTCTTTGTTAGATAGGCCGTCTTGTCGGCTAAGTTTAAAAACTAGCTGGCATTGTGGTGGCAAGGCCTTAATAGAGTTGTCTAATTGCTGTTGCAATTCGCGAACAATAAGCGTACGTTCTGGAGAAAGATGATTGACATCAGCCGCTGGCTGGTAGTTTTCAGATTTTAATCTTTCGCGGTGGCGGCTATCTAAGATATTGAAAGATTGGTTTCTAACGGCACGGGAGAGGTAATTGATGAGATTTGTTTCAGAATGACCAAAATCGTCGCGAAGTTTCCAAAGCTTATACAGTACGTCTTGCACGCATTCTTCTGCCTCTTCTTGGTTTCCCAAACGATTGTACGCAACGGCGAGCATTTTGTCCCAATAGCGATTGTAGATTTCGATGAGCACACGTTCATCGCCACTTCGCATTGATTCGACCAACTCCTGATCCCCATATAAGCTGTACTGCGCCATTTTGTATAACCCTCACTTACAAAGATAAAACTTTATTTGTGTTAGAAAAGTTTGGTTAAAAGCAACTTGTAGCGAGAGCGTTACTGCACTTGTTTCAAAAATTAAGCCAAGTTTTTCTACTTCTCGATCTCCTTCAAACTGTTCATCTTTTTTATATTCCAAGAAGCCTTTCACATCCGAAAAATGTTCGCGAACGCGTTTGTTGCCAAATTCGAATACTTTGTTCGCTAATCCGTCCAAGAAATCCCTATCGTGAGAAACCAGAATTAAAGTGCCGTCAAAATCTTGCAAGGCCTCTTTAATGATGTCTTTGGTTTTCATATCCAAATGGTTGGTAGGCTCATCGAGAATTAATACGTTAACCGGTTCTAACAGGAGTTTAATCATTGCTAAGCGGGTTTTTTCTCCGCCAGATAATACCTTTACTTTTTTAGTGGTATCATCGCCGCTAAACATAAAGGCACCCAACAAATCCTTGATTTTCACTCGAACATCGCCCACGGCAATTTGATCAATGGTATCAAAAACGGTTAGGCTCTCGTCTAATAAAGACGCTTGGTTTTGGGCAAAGTAGCCTATTTTGGCATTATGGCCAACTTTAAGCGAACCTTCAAAATCAATCTCGCCCATAATGGCTTTGATCATGGTAGATTTACCTTCGCCATTTTTACCTACAAAAGCTACTTTTTCGCCTCTTTCAATCACCATAGCTGCTTTTTCGAACACCACGTGGTTGCCATAAGCTTTGGTTAAGTCTTCTACAATTACCGGATACTGGCCAGAACGTGGAGAAGGCGGGAACTTCAGGCGCAAAGCAGAAGTGTCTACCTCATCAATTTCTATAATTTCGAGCTTCTCTAACATTTTAACCCTAGATTGTACCTGTAAGGTTTTAGAATAGGTACCTCTAAATCGGTCGATAAATTCTTGGTTGTCGGCAATAAAGCGCTGCTGTTCTTCGTAAGCTTTTAGTTGGTGTTGGCGGCGTTCTTGACGCAACTGCAAGTAATGGGTGTATTTGGCCTTGTAGTCGTAAATACGTCCCATGGTTACCTCTATGGTACGGTTGGTAATGTTATCTACAAAGGCACGGTCGTGAGAAATTACAATTACCGCTTTAGCCGAAGTGATTAAGAATTCTTCCAGCCATTGGATACTTTCGATATCCATGTGGTTGGTAGGCTCATCTAGTAAAATTAAATCAGGTTTTTTAAGAAGGATTTTAGCGAGTTCTATACGCATCCGCCATCCGCCAGAAAACTCTGATGTAGGGCGGGTAAAATCGCTACGTAAAAACCCTAAACCTTTCAATACCTTTTCTACTTCGGCATCGTAATTGGTTTCTTCTATAGAATAAAATTTTTCGCTCAACTCTGATACACGCTCAATTACCTTCATGTAATCGTCGGTTTCGTAATCGGTACGGGTTTCTAATTGCTTGTTCAGGTCTTCCAGTTCATCACGCATTTGGTAAACCTCCTCAAAAGCCTTAGAGGTTTCTTCAAACACCGTTAAGTGGTCTTGCGTGAGTAAGTGCTGCGGTAAATAAGCAATAACTGCATCTTTTGGTCCAGAAACATTACCACTGGTAGGTTGGCCAACACCGGCAATAATTTTTAACAAAGTTGATTTTCCGGCGCCATTTTTACCCATCAGGGCAATTTTATCGTTTTCGTTGATTGAGAAAGAAACATCACTAAAAAGGGTAGTGCCACCAAAAGACACAGAAACATTATTTACGTTGATCACGGTTTGTACTGATTAAATTTTGCGCAAAGATAATCGGATTGGTGGGCTAAGAAGAAATAAATATTTCTTACACACTTTCCAATAAAAAATCTCCACTTATACCTAATTTAGAGTGAAGTGCTTTTAAAAAAGGTACATCTGGTTGGCGCTTGCCATTTAATATTTGAGATAGTTTTGCTGTACCTAAACCTAAAATTTCAGCAAGTTTTGCTTGGTTAATATTCATCTCGTCTATTTTATTTTTTACGACAGCTTTTAATGTCAATGGTAATGGCATTATGCTTACCATGTTATCTTCGTAATCTTCTGCTAGGAGGCTAAGTTTTTGTAAATCTTCTCTTTCTGTTTTATTAAGTTCACTAAATCCTCCAGCTTTTGTTGCTTTAGCTAGATATTTCTCAATGAGTTTCATTACCTCGCCGTATTGTGCTTCTGTTCTAATTTTGGTAATCATCTTTTAAATGTTTTTGCAATCTATCTTATCATATTCTTTATGCGTACCTATAAATCGTATATAGATTGTTCTTGTATCAAAGAAAATCATTGTTATTAAGCGGTAGTAATTACCTTTTATATTAAATACATACCTGTCATTACCCACATAGTCAACATGATTAAAATCTTTTTTAATTTCAGCTAAATTCTTCCAATTTGCATTTTTCGCTTTTTGATACCATTGATTTAATGGATCTGCTGCAGTTGCATGCTTCTTGGAAAACTCCAACAAGGTGCGTTTAATAATGATAATCATAGGTGGTGTAAAGGTAGTTTTAATATTTGAAATTTATTTCATATTATGAAATTTTAGTTTTTAAACTGATGGATAGTTTTTCTTGATTGTCTAAAGATTAATTTTTTTATCGCCTTTTTAATTAACGTGAATTACGGATAGTTTTATCTGTTTATCAGTAAGTTAAGTGTTTATTTCAAAAATTTTATTTTAAAAAATAGATTTAAAAGCTGATGCTGACCTGTAGCAAAGCGGAAAGCTACGCAGTAAAATAAATTCAGCATGACGAACCGCCCATACCGTCACCCTGACCACGCAGTAGCTGCTAAGCAAATTTATTTCAGGGTCGGTTACCCAAGATTAAGACCCATAACTCACGTTAATTATTGATAAAATTAACTTGATAGGTTTACAACTCCCTAATCCAGATATTTCTAAAGCTAATAGGCTCGCTTGGGTCGCCGTGGTCTTGCAATTTGATAGGGCAGGCACCATGTGCTTTTTGGTACGATGCTTTGCCGATGTACTGCGTTGGGCCTTCTAGCGCAATGTTATTTTGTACCAACACGCCGTTAAAGAAAGCGGTAACCCTAGCTGCAGATTTTAAGGAGCCATCTGCATTAAAAACTGGTGCAGTCCAAATTACATCGTAGGTTTGCCACTCGCCAGGCTTTTTATTTACGGTTGCCAAAGGGATAAACTGTTTGTAAATGCTACCAGCTTGGCCGTTTACGTAAGTGTTGTTGTTGTAATTGTCTAAAATTTGCAGTTCGTAGCCATCATCGCCACTACCAGTTGAGGCCAAAAACAGACCACTGTTTCCTCTAGCTTGTCCTTTGCCTGTAATGTTAGCAGGGATTTTCCACTCTAAATGTAGTTGATAGTTCAAGAAAGATTTTTTGGTTTCGATATTTCCGGTACCCTTTTTTACGGTAAAAGCACCGTTGGCAACTGTCCAGGCGGCAGGTTTGGCTTTGTCTTTTACCGATACCCATTGGTCTAAATTTTTACCATCAAAAAGGATAAACGCATCTGAGGGTGCATCAGAAAATGTTTTGCCAGGCGTAACCTTTGGTGGTACGGGTTGGTAAAATTCTGTATCTTCTGGTTTTTGTGCTTGTGCCTGTAGGGCTAGTAATGGTATTGCAAATAAGATTAGTCGTTTCATAATTTTATAACTATTTATCGCAATTTAACAAATACCGTGGCAATAATTAAAGGCTTATTTATATTTTAGCCCCAAATGAAAAAGGCATTAGCAATATTTATGTTGGCTTTAGTTGGCGAAGGAAATGGTTTTATCCATTGGCTCGAAAATCATTTATTGGCTTGTCCTTTTAAGCAATTAACAGGGTTAGACTGCCCGGGATGCGGTTTGCAAAGGTCGATAGTTTCGTTGCTGAAAGGCGATGTTGTAGCTTCCTTTAAATTTTATCCGCCCACTTTTTCTATCTTAATATTGTTAATTTTTGCCTTGTTTCATCTCAAATTCGATTTTAAGCACGGTGCACTAATTATCAAAACATTATATATTTTAATTACCGTAATTATCATAATTAACTATATTTATAAAGTTTATCATCAACAATTATTCTAAAATTATGTCAGAAGAACAAGAAGGACAAGCGTCTCAAAACCCACAACCGAGCCAGCCGTCGCAACCCTCTTTTAATCAGGGGAATTCATTTCCTCCAAAAAATGAGTATTTAGGTGTTGTAGGATTTCAGCAATCTTTACCAAATGCTACGGCGGTGTTAGTATTAGGCATATTGTCTATTCTAACTTGCTGCTGCTATGGTATTATCGGTCTAATTTTGGGTATTATCGCTCTAATATTAGCTAAAAAAGATAAAACTTTGTATGCGGCTAATCTAGGTATCTATTCTGAGAGCTCTTTAAAAAATTTAAATGCTGGTAGGATTTGTGCTATAATTGGCATAGTGTTTAGTGCTATCTATCTTCTATTAAATATTGTATTCATCGCGATATTTGGTTTTGAAGTATTATCTGATCAAGAAGCATTGAAAGAAGCTATATTAAATTGGCAAAATCAATAAAAACTAAATATCGCAAATGCCCCAAAAACTGGGGCATTTGTTATTTATACTGCCTTTAAAACTTTTTCTTCAGATTTGATGATTTGTTTCATCTCTAACTTTCCATTATACTGGGCGCCCAATTCTATTTCCAGAGTTTCTGTTTTGATATCGCCATTAACAATTCCCGTTTTTTTGATTTCGAGTTGCAGGGCTTGTACATTGCCAGTTACCGCTCCATAAATTACTGCCGATTTGGTTTTTACGTTACCCGTGATTTCGCCTTTCTCTCCTAAAATCAGGCCTCCTTCGGTAGTTACGTTTCCTGTCACTTTGCCATCTATTCTAATTACGGATTTACCGTTGATTTCGCCAGTAATTTCATAGCCGTAGCCAATTAATGTACTGATTTCTTGTTGGTTTAAGTCTAGTGATTTCGCCTCTTTATTTCTTTTGAACATGTTATTCGATGGTTAAGTAAGATTTTGGGTTAACAATTTTGCCATTTCTGTGTACTTCGTAATGTAGGTGTGGGCCTGTAGATCTTCCTGTTGAACCAATACGACCTATGATATCTCCGGCGGCTACTTTTTGTCCTTGTTTTACTGAGATTTTTGATAGATGGCCGTAGTAAGTTTCAAAACCATTACCATGTTCAATGATAACCACATTCCCATATCCGCCTTTGCGATTGGCAAATTTAACCTTGCCATTTGCCGTGGTTTTTACAACTTCGCCATGATTGCCTTTGATATCAAGGCCCTTGTGCCGCTCTATACTTTCGCCTGTAAAAGGGTTTGCCCTGTGACCAAAATTAGAACTGATACGGCCTTTGTGCGGATAACCCATTGGTGTAAAACCTACCAAACGAATCATTCTTTTAAGGTATTCTTCATAAAAACTACCAATCTCCTCAGTAGATCCTAGTTCGGCATCTAATTCGCCGCCTTGGCTTTTTGGCATTGGTTTTAGTCCCCGAGCTTTTAAATACTTGTTGATGGTTTTTAATTTATCATCGATAGAAAGGTAATGTTTTTTAATAGTGGCAGTATCTAATAGTACCGCTTCAGATTTTTGCTTTTCTAGGAGCATTGCTAAATCTTTGTTAGCCCGTTGCATTTGGGCCTTGGTTTTTACCAAGTGCATAATTACACCTAAAAGAAGACACACAAAAGCCAGCAGCAGCATTGCAAATTTTTTCCAGTGCCTAATGTAGTAGGTTTTAATTTGAAAAGGTTGGTTGTAATTCTGGTTTTGATCAAGAAAAATGACGGTTGTTTTATCTTTCCGTTTCGACATGGGTATTCGTATTTTGTTTATCTTGGTAAGCAAATATATGATTTTCAATTATATATAGAAGATGCTTCCAATATCATCTTATTGTTAAAACTAGGTTTAATAACGCTTAAAAGTAGAAAACCTATACAAAATGATTATTTTTGCATCCACATTTTAAAAAATAGATATGTATCCAGAATATTTAGTAGAGCCAATGCGTGCCGAGTTAACCAATGTTGGTTTTGATGAGTTAAAAACCGTTGAAGAGGTTGATGCAGCCATTAAAGGCGAAGGAACCGTGTTTGTAGTGGTAAATTCTGTTTGTGGTTGTGCTGCGGCAAATGCTCGCCCAGCGGCTAAATTGGCAGCTGCCAACGCTAAACACCCAGATAAATTGGTAACCGTTTTTGCAGGGATGGAAAAAGATGCTGTTGATAGAGCAAGATCTTATATGATGCCTTTTCCTCCTTCTTCGCCTTCGATGGCATTGTTTAAAGATGGTAAATTAGTTCATATTGTTGAGCGTCATCAGATTGAAGGTAGACCAGCACAAATGATTGCCGAAAACTTAATTGGCGCATTTGAGCAGTATTGCTAAGAATAGAAAAAAGAATAAGGAGCAAAGATGAAGCACGATGTGCCTAAATCTTTGCTCCTTTTTTATTGGATAATTTTTCTGAAAATTGGGTTTCTGCTTTCTAATCATTGCTTGTAAGGCCATACGCTATAGTCCCGCTGAGACTGGGAGCTGCCGCTGCTATGCTGTTTAATTTAACGTAAATTATGGGTCTTAGTCCGTCATTGCGAGGCACGAAGCAATCCTACAACTATTGCAGGCAACAAAACAACCGCTTTAAGATTTTTCATTACTTTATTTTTTTCTTCATCTGCATTTAAGCTTGCTACGCAGGTGCTTCGTGCCTCGCAATGGCAATCATACTTAATTACTATTGAACTAACAATTTGATAATCAAATGTAAAAACCCATAACTCACGTTAATTTGGCTAAAGCAGTACGGAAAAAACCGTGCTATGAAAACATGTAGTGCGTAAAATAAACCTGAACGAAGCGGAAAGCCCACAGGCAAGCGTAGCGAAGCCGAGGACTTGGAGCAAAGTGCAGGACTTTAGGTACAGTTGAAATACTGGTGTTGCTTTTCGACTATCAATTATAACCTCGTTCCAGCTTTGTAGTACAATTCGGCAAGTTTTTTTTCGTAGCCAATAACCATTTCTTCGCGTTTAATTTTCATATCAATGAGTTTGGTTTCGCGGGCGTTGATTAAGAACAATGTACTTTCGCCGAGGCTAAATTTGGCAGTTTCTCCTTTAAGTAATGTTTCTTGGTTAACAATGTTTCTCGTTTGTACGCTCAACTGCTGGCTGTATGCATCTAGTTGATTATAACTGGCAATTACGGAGTTTTTAATTTCTCTATTGGTTTGCTGAATGTTATACTGCAATTCTAACTGCTTAATTTTAACTTCTTTAAGTTTACCGCGTTCTGCCCTTAAAAATAGGGGAAATACAAAATCTAAGCCTAATTTGTAATTGCCCATGTTAAAATCATAATAATCGGGTATGTTGCTGTTAAAATCTCTCCTCATCGATAGGAGCGAGGCGCCTACATTGAGCTTTGGTTTTAACAATTCGGCCCGGTACGAACGTTCTAAGGCCAGTTGCTCGTCTTTGGTCTGCAACTTTATCAAATCTGGGTGTAGCTTATCGGCATAGGCCAATAAAGTGTCTAATAACTGCTGTTGTGGTTTGTTTTTTAATGGAGTTTCTAATGGCGGACGGGCACTTTCTGGGAGTTCTAGAGGTTGGGCCTGCTCGTTCCAAAGATGGTTAGAAAGCGTGAGGCGAGCGTTGGTTAAATCTACTTTCATTTTTTCGAATTGAATTAAACGATCTTGTACGGTAATTGCCGCCTCTACCGAATCGATACTGGCTTTGTCTCCTAAAACAGTTTGCTTGCTGATGGCTTTGAAGCGGGTTTGTGCCAACTCGAGCCCTTCGCTAATTAATTGAAATTGTTTGTAGGCAAAATACCAGTCCCAATAGTCGCTTACAATAGTAAACCAGGTGGTGTTAATTTGTTTTACTCGCTCTGCTTCGGCATATTTTACCATTACCTTAGCTTGTTTTAGGGTGTTGCGCCTAGAGTCTATGAGTAATCCTTGGCCTAGTGGAATGCTGATGCCTATGCCAGTTAAACCAGCGGTAGACGTGCTTGTTTCGGGATTGGTGTAATCTCCCACATTTCTGTCGTAGCCCAACTTTAAATCTGCTCCAGCAAGCCAAAGCGGCACTTTTAATTCGCTCGTCCAGCGATTGTAGTATTCGGAATTGCCAAAAACCTTTCTGTCGAAGCCTGCTTTTAGGGCAGGATCAAAATAGCCTAACGATTGCATTACATTAGCCTTTGCAGCTTCGCTTAAAAGGGCTGCCTGCTTAATTATAGGGTGATTTTGAAATACGATTTCCCGTAAGTCATCAATTAAGAATACTTTGCCGGTATCTGTTTGGGCATGGCTGTTTTTCATCATCAATAGGAAGAAAAACAATAAGCATAGTTTTTTCATGATTTCCTATTTTGCTACTTCGCCTTTTGGTTCTTTTTCTAAACTTGGGGGAAATCCATTTAGCTGTCGCCATATTTCATACCATACCGGTACCGAATTTAAGATTACCCTGCCATAAGCTCCCGATCCTTGACGAAGTTGGATAGGCCAAGGGTCATCTTTTTCTGGAACGGGAACCATTTGTTTTACCAAAACCCTGTATGTGCCATTTGGGCTTGCCATCTTATCGATAGAAAAAACCCTTCCGGCAAATGTACCTACCGCTACCGATGGCCAACCAGAAAATTGTACCGAAGGCCATCCTTCAAACTGTAAACGCACTTCGCTTCGGTCGAGTATCAAAGGTACGTCCATGGCGTCTACATAAATTTCTGCGGCAACCAAAGGGTTTTTGGGCTGTAGGGTTGCTACAGACTCGCCTTCTTTAATATTTTCGCCAATACCTGCTTTCATGGTTTTAATAACATAACCATCTTGTGGCGCTCTAACAGCGTATAAACCCTGCCTAAAACCGATGTTGGCAATTTCATTACGCAGCTTGGCAATATCTCCCTGTGCAGATGCCTGACCCGACAGTGCCGAGCCCATTTCTGACTGCGCCTTGGCCAAGGCCTCTTGATATTTAGCCCTGATGTTATCAAGCTCTATTTGTGCATTGATTAACGTTTGCTTGGCAATGTTTAACTTGTTTTGCTGCGCAATTAGTTTGGCATTGTCGTTCTGAAAGTTCATTCTGCGGGTTTCGATATCGGTTAGCGAAAACAGCCCATCTTTATAACCTTGCTCGTAACGTTCTAATCTAGCCTGACTTACCTTGAAAAACTGTTGCACGGCAACAAGGTCGGCGCTATCGCTTTTTACATAATCGCGGCTTTGTTTTACTTTGTTCTCAGCAGCAATAAGTTGAAGGCTTAAACCTCTGTTAAGTGCTTGTATTTGAGTGTTGGTAGCCTGCATTTTTTGTTTGGCAGCCTCTTCGCTTCCCTTTTTTGCTTCTAGTTGTTCTTGTAAACGAACCGACAAATTGGGGTCGAAGTAAGATTGATTAACTTCGGAAATAAGTAAAATGGTGTCGCCTTTTTTAACTTCCTGACCTTCTCTAACATACCAACGCTCTATACGGCCGCCAATTTGGTTTTGTACCGTTTGTGGGCGGTCTTCGGGATTTAGTGCCGTAACGGTGCCTCTGCCAGGTATGGTTTGGCGCCAGGGTAAAAATAAAATGATGAAAAATAGGATGAAAATAAACAGGATGATTCTCTTTAGCAGAAGCATTCTGCTAATTGGTATTAACGATGCATTAGATTTTTCTGCAAGATTTTCCCAATGTTGCTGATGGTTTACTTCGTGACGATTAGCCATTTTTAACCTCCTCTCCGTCGTAAAGTTCTAGGTCTGTTACCACAGCTATTTTTTCTGCGCTGGTAATCATGTCAAATATGGTGTTCATACTGGTCATGATTTTTTCTACGGCATAGCTAATTTGCACCACAATTACCTCTGCGGCCACAAATTGTCCGAAAGTCATTTGGCGCTCTATTACAAAATACGATCCCATTAATAATAATGCACCCATCAATACTGCTCTAATAAGAATAGAACTGGCAAACAATTTACGTAGCATTTTAAAGTGGTTTGTTCTAGATTTTAGATAGTTAGAGGTAATCTCATCCGTTATTTTTATGGCCTCATCCATCTTTCCCTTGTTTCCTCTGTAATGATCTAAGTTGGCGGCAATTTCTTCCAAGTAGGCTACTACTTCAAATTTGTAAGTAGATTCTTTGATACTCGTTTTTACCGCCTCTTTAAAGTAAAGGCCAATAATGATAGGTAGCACCAGTACGATGAAAATACCAAAAGCCAAGTAAAATGGATGGTAGAATGATAGCAAAATAGCACTAAAAACAATCAGTATGGCCGCTGCGATAATTTCTACCACCAATTTAGTTAATCCTTTTTGTATGGTTAAAATTCCGAAAAACCGATTGATCAGCTCTGGCGGATACTCGCCTTCCAGTTCAGCTTTTTTGATACGTGGTAGACGGTAGGCAAACTCTAGCGAAGTACGGGCAAATATTTTTTGCTCTACCAGTTCTACTAGGCTAAGTTGGCCAATTAGTAATAGTCCGCCAAAAATAATACCCGCCAAAACCACACCAATTAAAATATAGGTAGAACTGTACATAGAGCCATTACTTAGCAGGTTAAAAATGGCTGTAGTGCCCAAAGGTAGCGTTAGGCCTATTAAACCAATTAAGATGGCATAAAATAAGATATAGTTGATAGATGAACGCTCAAAGTGCAAAATTGCGATTAGGCGCTGCCAAGGCCTTAATGGCGCATCATGTTTATTACTCATGTTTTATAAAAGTAAATTTTGATTAATGGGGTAAAAGTAATCTAGTAATGCTTGATATGCAAATAGAATTTTAACCCAGCTCGGGCGGCTCGCTTAGCACTGATAGGAGAGGTGCGTTTACGATGGACAATAAGTACACACGGTTGTGCGCTTCGTTTACAATGCTTATGTTCGAAAAGGTTTGATAGGGATGAGCAGACGAAATATCCCAAGTTTTTTTGATTGCCCTGCCAGATTTGTCATCTTTTGCATTTTCTTCATCTTCGAGGGGTTGCTTTTCTTCTAGTTCACATACCAGATTGTACCATTTACACCCAAAACAGCTGCTTGCCTTTAGGGAAAAGCCCAAAAGCAAGAAAGAGCTGAGTATATAAATTGTAAATCTATGTCTAAAAAAAGCAATCATTAGGCTACAAATATAGGGCAGAAGCGTTACCTAAAGGGCTTTTTTTAAAGTATTGATATCAAATACGATCGATTTTACAAAAACATGATTTGTACATTAAAACCAGATTAGAAAGAGAATAATCTGTCAGCATGTTAATGCCTATCGGCTTTGCTTGATAGTTAGGTTTTTTGTTGGTTAAACATTGTTTTTTTCCTGTCGGGATGAGAGGATTCGAACCTCCGACCTCCAGCACCCCATGAATGCCGTTACTGCCTTTATTGTTAACTTAATTTATTTATAATCAGATAAATGTATGTATTCTTATTTGTAAGGTGTAAACAAATGGTGTAAACACAACTGTGATTAGCCAAATTTATCTTCTTTTATTCAAAATATTATCATTCTTTCTTCTGCCATACTAAAGTAGCTATTTTCTGTTATAATCAAATGATCATGTAACTCAAGATCCAAAAGCTTAGCAGCTTCTTTCAACTTGTTAGTTATCCTTATATCATCACTAGATGGTCTTAAATTTCCACTCGGATGATTATGAGCTAAAATAATGCTAGTTGCTGTCGACTTCAATGCAATTGCAAATACTACCCTAGTATCCATTACCGTTGAACTTCCCCCACCTTTTGATAAATCAACTATTCCTAAAACTCTATTGTTTCGGTTTAATAATATCATTTTAGCTTGTTCTAAGAAGTTAATCAAACTCTTATCCCAATTACTAATCAGTAAATCATAAGCTTGCTTAGAACTGCTGATTTGAGGTCGCTCTTGTGCTTTAAAATGTGGATTGTAACTTAGTTGCACTTCGGCAACGTTAAAGAATTCTTTCTGTTTCATATTATTTTAATTAATTATGAAACAGCAGCAACCTTTATCCGCAACTAAGCAAAGGAGGAACGGATATAAATAGCCTGTGCGCAAATGCCACGTGAGCGTTTATGCCGGAAATTCCTTTAAGCGTGTTGAGGAGAAAGGTTAATTTTGAAGAATGATTAATTATATAAGTAATAATTTCTACTTAATTCTTCGTTGGGAAATCATTGCTTATTAAATGGGGTAATTATGTTATAATTGATATTAAAATGTATTAAATGAGTCTCGAATGAACTGAATATCCTGTGTCGAAAATTTATTCCATTTCACGCAACGTCCATTTACATTTGGTTCAGCAGAAAATTGATTATCTTTAATGGGAATTAGAAATTTATCAATGAGATTTTCAATTACTTGGTCGAGTTCTAATCCTAAATCCCCTTTGGACATTACTCCGATCGAAATATTTGTTACCTCTTGATTATCCTTGACGTAATAAACAGCATTTTTCTCTTTTCTCACTTCTGCGATTAACGTCTGTGTTCCCATACAATATCTTATGCAAGTTTCAAATGTCTTGCTAATGGCCATTTCTTGAATTAAAGAGTTAATGTTATAACTCACTTCTGAAGAAAAATATTTTTGACTTCCTATAAGAAATGGAATCGTTAGTCCATCTTTGCCTCTTTCTTGTTGTTTAATGAGTAGTATTTCCCAATATTTCATATTCGTATAAGTTTGTTAATTCAAATACTAAATCAACTTACTTCCCACTTTACTCCAACGATATTTAATAAACTGTTCAAGTTCGCTTTCATCGGCATGCTCTAAAACAATTACTTGAGGTTTATAACCACATTCAGTCTCGATATTTAAAATTTCGTCAGATATTACTTTGAAAATATTTTTTACTTGAACAATATTATCATCAACTTTTTTTTGTTCATTTTCTACTTTTTCATCCAATTGTTTATAAACTTTTGGAAAGTATACTTGACTAGGTTGATCCAACACTAATATCGAAGGTATTTTTGAAGTTTTAGTTATGCTATGTAAATACAAAAAGCCTAAAAATGCCGATAAATGTATTGCTAACCAGTTTGAGCCACTTCCCATCTCAGATAGCAAGATATTTTCTTTACCTTCAATACTGTATTTCAAGCTAAATTTTTCTAGATCAAATAATATCTTACCTGGTTTGAATTCTTCTTCAAAATCAAGCAGGTCACAAATATCACTCATCTTATTACTTAGTATTATTTGAGCTCTTTGCAACTCTTCTTTTAGATTGAAACCAGCAAGTTTGTTTTTGAGTTGTTCAATTTCTGCTTCTAACTCTGAATAATCACTTTTACTATTTGATAAAATCTTATTTCTTTCAATGAGGTTTTGAGCATTCGCTTCTGTTCTTCCTTTTAACAGTAACCCTTTTTCATATTCATTCTTAGTGCTGAACTCTGTTAATATCTGTTTATTTAAGCTTTCAGCTTTGATATTGAGTTCTTTTAAATGTCTTTTCAAGACATCTCTCTCTTTTCTAAGTGAAGCATTTTGAGTTGATGTATCATTTACGTATGTGCCAATTTTTTCAAACTCTTCTTCTAATGTCTCATTAGATTCTCGAATTACGCCAATTTTATCTACTATCGCCTCCACTTCTTGCTCGCAAAGTGGACAGTGAATTTCACTAACATTGGTTTCGATTGACGCTAAAGACTTTAATCGATTAATATTCTTATAATAATTTTTCGATATGTCATTATTAGATTTAATTGTATCTAATAAATTCTGGACTATTTCTAATTCTTTCTTTTTCTCAAAGATCAAATCATCTACTTTTCTAAGTTGTTCGTTAAGATTTTGATCACCTACTGAGTTAGCATTGGCACTTGGCAAAGCTGTAATAAGTTTTTTAAGTTCAGGTAAATTTATATCGGCAGATAGTTCTTTCCCTAAAAATGTGTAGTAAAATGACAAAACAGTATATAGGTCGTCTCTTAATTGTTCATTGCTGATTTTCAACTTCTCGTCTAGCTTTTTCTTTTGACTTAATTCTTTCTGCTTACTTTCCAGATTTCGCTGTAAATCAAAAAAATCAGCATCTCCGAATCCCATTAGTATAGGATAATCATCAATAGTTTTTTTCTCTTGTAAAAATCATCAAATCTGTAGAAAAGACTATGCTTATTAGCAATTAAATTCTGATGCTGAAATAAAAAAGGCACAAAACTTCGCATTGTTACTTTGCCTCCAGATTTCCTCTTATCTTCTTCTTCATCAGCTCTTGTATCTAAGACAGAAATTCCGATATGCTTTTCAAATTCTCTTTTAGCTTCATCTATATCAAGTAGTTTCTTGTCATAAAAATATTCAATGGAAAAGTGTTCAAGAAAAGTCGAACTAACTTCGACATTGAAATACATTTGATTACTATTTTTTCTTCTTCCAATAATTAAATGCTTGTCTTTTACTCTATATATTATGCAATAAAGATCTGTCCAGTCGGTTATAATTCCTTTTGGAATAGTAGATCTACTTGCAAACAAACAATAATCGATAATCTCAATTACTGCGCTTTTACCTGTTTTAGAATCGCCAGAAATTATATTTAATCCCTCATCGAACTTTAGTGTCCGTGATTCCTTAGTATCTTTAAAAAGACATATACGTGATATTAATGCTTGCATAAGTTATAAATTGAAAAATATTCTCCTGTAATCCTCCTTTGAAAGAATTGATCCTAAATTAAATGCTGCCTTATAATAATCTCTTAGCATAAGATTTTTCTCTTTTGAATAAATAGTCTCCTGTTTATCAGTAAGAATTACGTAGTCCAAAATTTCGATATTATTGGTGTTTGACAAGGTAATTAAAGCTTCTTTTGTCTTCTTTTTATAATTTGTCAACAGAGTATCTATTACAATTAATTCCATTTTAACTTCAGAATTAAGAAACGTATTAAAGGTACTCTTTGAGAATACTCTTCAAAAGTTTATCTCGTATTGTTTTGTTGTAAATCAACGGCAAAACATAATAGATCAGTTCCGTTTTCAAACGATTATTTTGTGCTCCAGCTAAAGCCATCAGCAATAATTTAGATGTAAATAATGGATTGAAGAGAATCTCTTCAGTTCTAGCTATATTCATAGATCAGTCTCTTTATATAACCATTCAAAATCAGTGGTTTCGTTAATATTTTGAATCCTACCATTCCTAAAAAATCTCTGGGTTCCATTAAACCCTATAATTTCATTATGAGGATTATTAATGCATCTAAAATAAACTTCTTGTGACTTTTTTATATGAGAATTATCTATAAATGAGAAGTTTGAAAGTTGGTACAGAGCTGCGCTTTTTTCGCTCTTTAGACTAGAACTGATTTCTTCCTCATATTTTATTACATTATTTTTTAAAGTAGGATTTATTTTTAGTATCTCTTCATAGGCTTCCTCAGATCTAACATAATCTTGAAAAGCTTGGTGTAAATCATTATTTCTTAAAGAAATAGCTCCCAATTTTTCTATAAACCTATAACCTTTAACTAAATTTTCATCATTCCTTTCTGATTCACGTACAGAAGGGAAAGGAACATAATCTTTAGTAAACTTCGATAAGCTGAATTGTAAATCTGAATTGAAATCAGTGATATTAATTTCCCATTTATTTGAATTATCAATGGCTTTCTCTACGATCCATTGATGAAGTACCCCTAAAGCAGCACTTTTCAAATCATCGTGTATCAATTTAAAAGTGGCATGTTTTTTTAGTTGAACTAATTTTTCATCAACTTTTGGCTCACCACTAAAAATGACAAACTTATCCAAGATTACGAGTAAATCGGTTTTGGAGATTTTTTTGCCAAAAATTTCATCTTTAAATACTTTAGAAGTAGTTGAAATATTATGATCTTTCAGTATTTTGTACTTTGCATCTTTTTTTAAGCTATTCCAATTGTTAAAAATACTATCTTTCGGTACATTCTGTGTAGTGTGAAGAATAAATCTATCATTAGATTTTAACTTATCATATTCAACGACAAGGTTTTTCAGCGTTTTCCAAACATCTACAGAATTACTAGTGAGGTTTTTATCTCCTTCATGATGCTTAACTTCAATAGATTCATTTCCATATTGAACATCTCCGAAGCATTCGATAAAAACATACTCGCCGTTTTGGGCGTTTAGACAGTATTCTAAAGCTACTAATTTTTGATATTCAAATCCTAAAAGCTTTTTTGTTGCATCATTATCTAAGGTTTCGCTCATTTTAATGGTATATTACTATCAAATTTTCACACGGTTCTATATTAAAAATTTCATTGCATTTGATAAATAAAAGTTTACCAAACGCTTAAAATAGCACCTAACACAAAGCTTTACAGAAAATATTTTTATGTATTTATTTTGAGATTAAGAGCATATTTCAACGAAACTAATATAAAAATCTTTTAATTGCAAGACATAACGCTCACCGCCTGCTCAACGAGCATTTGTGTCAAAGGTAAAGTTGTGCAACAACGACTTTGACTATGTTTTACACAAGTAATTGGCGGGATGTTTGACCAAACATCGTGACCATTACGCAGCGAAGGCGAGAACGCAGGTGAGCCGCAAATTGGAAAGCGGTTAAGTTTATCCAGGATGAAGTGTAGCGAATCCTAGTTAAACTTAAGTGAGCTTTCACGCAGCCAATTAGTTGAGCAATGCAAAACGAATGACAGATGTATCTGGCGTGATGTTTTGCGCTCATTACCTTGGCGGAGTACCGAATAACCTAATACTGACGTTAAAGTTGGCACAACCACCACACTCTGTGCGATTGGTTCGCATTAGCCTAGATAGATAGCACTATAATTCGTTAAACCACTTAATTAAAGACTATGCCATTCCATATCCCTTGGTAGGCAGCAAATGAGGGTATGGAATGGCGATAGGATTTCATATTATAGTTTGGAAACAACCGTGTTTAAGGGAACTAGCTCATTAGCGCCGAAACCGAGGTAATGTCTTTTATCTACCCAAACATGGGCTTCAAAGACACTAAACAACGTTGTCTTGCTCAAATTCCATAATTTCTGCCCATCTGCTAAAGAATACGACCTGCCTTGTAAAGCATGGAATGCTTTTAGTATCAATGTCATTTGGTCTATATAAATAAACAAATCGTTATCCACTATTCTACCGTATTGTTGTATATGTTTTTGGCACATCGCAACTATTGGATAGATATAGTCCTCGTTTCTGTTCATTTGGGTCTGTTCAAATGCTTTGACCATATATTCGGTATCATTCCTAAAATCAGCTTCATCGGGAAAAGCTAAACAGGGATATGGACGGTATTCATTAGAGGAAATAGCAGTACCAGTGTTTGGTACGCTAATTATAAGGGGGCTGCCCTTAAATGTGAAACTAAAGTTCATTGCTATTAAAAATATATGGTCTTTTGATAAACTGGTAGATACACTTGAAACTCAAAGTAATCTGCTAATGATGAACTACGCAGTAGTTTTCTTGCCTGTCTCGGTTCATTAAATGAAAACCAATTATCATCCGTTAACCTCTTACTAGCAACAATAAAAGCTCCGTATTTATTAACAACAGCCTTTACTTTAATTTTAACAGGTCTATTGTTTACACCGTCCAAATAATAAGCATCTAGTATTGATGCTGAAGCATCGTCAATTCTGTTGGTTGAATTGCTAGATAATGGAGTTGCAGGTTTGTATTCCATTATCCCACCAGTTTGGGACTTTGCAACCTTTGTAATAAAACATGCAATGATTGCAGTTAGAAACAACTTTTTCATTTTTAAGAGAACGCTAGTAAGTCCGAACTAGCTGTTTAATAAATACAATAAGTGCAGGACTGAACTAATTTGCGTCTAAGAGGTTCGGCAAAAACCTGACAACAACAAACAAGTCAGCCTGCACTTATTGTGCAGGCGTGAACTTATTCGCACTTGTTGTCTTTGTAATTTTGCCGATTTCTTAGACAAGTAGCAAATAGCTTACGCTTATATCTTAATTATAAGTAATTCTAATTTATCTCTACTCTATATCTTCTTTTGTTTAGACAACAAAGATAATATAGTAAAAGAGATTAGGCGTAATTTCTACGCCTAAAATTTACGCTGCTTCTGGTCTTTCAACTACGGCAATGCTTACAGTATCCGTTTCTCCCTCGAATGTCAGTCTAAAGAAGTAATTATGAACATCATGATTTACGAACATCACTTTAAGAGCATATTCGCAACCAATAGTTCCATCTTCTGAATTTGTGGCTCTGTAGGCTTCTCTTAATAATAAGTTGGTAAGATTACTGCCGAACTTTTCGATAAAATCTCCATCGTAATTGATGTAAATGTAATAACGACCATCCCTACCATTAATAAGGTTGATACTCCAGAAATGACAGATGAACTCATTAATAAAATTTGTATTCTGCGGATCTCTTAAGTTATCTACAGTGATGTAAGTTCTGTATTTAACCATTTCAAACTTCGTAAGCAACCTTTGAGCTGCTTCAATAATCTTTTGATAAGCTTTCTGTACTTCCTGATTTACTACCTGCAATTCAGGTGTTACCATAACAAATTGTGTTGATGGTTTAGTGGTGTTGTTCTTTTTCATGTTTTTTGATTTTTAAAAGGTGTTTAAATGAAAAATGCGCTTGTTAGCGCACTTGTTAATTGATAAATATGTTGGGTTATTGATAATTGGATTAATGTTTTACCGATTGGTAAATGGATAGCCGTAGATAATTGTTATATTATTGGTCACTATTACTAATAATATAATGCGTTGTTTTTGGGTGATGGTTTAAATGTGTTAAATATCCGCTCGGCTTTCTCGATTGTTGCGGAGTTGATATATTAGTTTGCTCAAAATGGCTATAAGATTTGTAAAATCGTGACGGATTTTATTAGAAAGTAGTAGGTTAAAATCGACTTCCCCAAAGTCAATGACGGCGGGTATTCAGATGTAGAGGGTGGGGGCGTTTGACACACTTATAATTTTTAAGATATATAAAAATTAAAAATTTAATTTTTCCGACACCAATAATCAAAAAAGGGGTTTTTAACCCCCTTAATCAATTAACTGTCGATAAAATCCGACACTTATTTATCGAAAACGGTTATATAACCCCCTTTTAATATTTACTGTCGGAACTTACTAGGAAGTATGATGTTATTTTTAACATCCTTAATCTTGTAACCCTTGATTTCTCTATTATCTTCGGTATAGCCTAAGGTAACTCTTGTATCAGGTATGTCAAACCACTTTCTTAATTGTTCTATTGTTGCTGGCAATCTAACATTGTACTTGTTAAAGTAATGTCTTAGTATAGCTCTAATTCTATATCCTGTAAAACACCTTCCCTTTTTAAATATCATTAATAATGTAAAGGTTAGTTTGTAGTAACTATCAGATTTCTCTATTGCTTTAAGATTATATTCCTTTTCTATCTTCTTGGCATTATATGCCAACTCTCTTACCTTATCTATTCCAAGAACTTTGTAATATTGGTACAATTGTGTATGAGTGTTGATTAATTCAGTAATTGCATAATTAGGAGATAAACTATAAACCTCTTGCGGCTGTTCGAAATAAGTGGCGAACATTTCACAGATAACCTTTAGTGTTTCTTTCTTTGATATTCCTGGTTTTAGTTTCTCCAGATTTTCATCGTTAAGGTTATAGTCATCCTTTATAAATTCAACATCAAACCTGTTGGTACTTTCGTATGCTCTGCGTATATCCATACTTGTTTTATAAAATGCTATTACCTTGTTTCTCTGTATCTCATTATCTATAAGATATGTACATTGCTCGAACGTGCGTTTGTTCAGGTAGTTATTGTACTTGCATAATTTCAGAGCTTCGTTAAGCACATCATAAGTTCCGATATTATGGTTGTTGTTGCATTGGTCTCGCAACTGTTCTATCATCTGATGACCTTCTCTAAGTCCGTTTATGTAGGCTCTTATTTCTGCTTCGCCCTGTGTAGGCTTGGCATCCCAATTTGTGATGTGGGCTAAATGATTAATCCCATTTCTTGCTCTACCTGCAATCTGTATAATATCGGTGTTGGGGTCAAGTGCCGAATGTTCCACTTTTTTAAAGTCTGATACGATTAAAACGTTGGGTTCACAATCTACCTTTAAGTCAAATGCGGTAAAGAAGCGGCTGGTAAAGAAGTTGTACTTTTTAAACTTGTTCTTATCCCAATGCTCACTTACGTTAGTAATACCGTTGATTTTTAAGATGTCGTTACTTTCCCTCGAGCTAAAAACATGTGCTTCATCCTCTATCTTAAGGAACTTGATTATTGATGAAATTCGTTCGGTGGAATTGATAAATATTAGGTAATATTTATTTCTATGCAAATTAAAATACTTCTTAATGGTAGAAGCAATGTTATTGGTGGCATAAAGGTCTAGCTTTATCTTTTCGGGAGTTTCAGGATAGATATAAAAGTTGTCAAAGTCGTGTTCATTAAATCTTGGGTCGCTGGGAGCTATAGGTGTAGCGGAAATAAAGGAACGTTTTTTAAAATCAAAGAAATAGTCCATAACTACAGTTATAGCATCTCTGAAGTTTGCATCTTGTATTAACTTCTCACATTCATCTACCAATAGGAAGAACTTCTCAAATGGGTTGATTTCCAATTCTTGGCAAGCATCCATTATCTTTACTATGCCTTCGGGAGTAGTGATAAGTTTGTATTTTTCTCTCTTTACACTTAGAAATTCGACTATATCGTCAACGTTCGTCTTTTCGTAGATAGCTAGAACCTCGGGGTTTTTAACCATTATAGGCATACCATTTTCATCCAATATCTTGTTATCCTCAGCATCCACTTTTTCCATCCATCGTTTACCCAATATCACAGGTATATAGGGTTCAACAATGATGCTCCAACGTTTACAGAAAATCTCAAGATGGGTAGCACCACAACCTGTAAGGTGTTTATAGATTATTTTATTTGCAGGAAGTTTAGACAATATCTTTCCTAGATACTTGCCCTTAGGCAGCATTAAATTATTGTACATTTTTAAATTAAGTTGAAAGCCCTCCCAGACGTAGGAGGGCTAGGTTAAGGATTAGTGATTATTACAGAACTCTACTAAATCATCCCAATTGAAGATAATTGAGATACGCCTGTTGGCGTAATCACAAACAAATTTCTCCATGTTATCGAAGAGATAAACGGTTGCTTTAGCTTGCATCAAACCTTTTTTAAAATTAAGGTGAATGTAGTCTTTTTGATTAGTTCTGTTTGTTTTCTTCTCAATAGCGCCTAGTATGCCATGTTGTTGATTTGCACAGTTGAAGAAAGTTTTATATTGATTAGTAAGCTTAGGGGCTTTTTCCAGCTTAGCCAACAATCTTTTAAAATTGTCTAGCTTTACATAACCAACATTGTCTTCGCTTTCGAAGAATTCACTAATGGTAACCTCTGTTACTCCTTTTCTGCGGTAGCCACCTTGTGGCTCCTCAGTAATAAAATCAAAAATCGACATATTCAGTAATGCGGACTTGTTTGTTCCCGCACTACAAAGGAGCTAAGGTTATAAGGGGGGAAAAAAGATTAAGTGATATTCAGAAACGCACTTGATAGGTGTTTTTTTCTCTTGTTATAATTCTTAAGCAATTCGCTAATTAAAGAGGTATGATATTTTTTCTCTAAAGGTAATCTATAGCGCAACCTTAAATGTTCTCTTTTAATGTTTAAAGTTTCTATATCGCTGACCTTACCTGCATACTGTAGTATATTGAACAAATAGAACAGTTCATATATGAACAGGTTTTTCTTCCTTGAAAGAACGGCTTTTGGAATATATTCTTCAAAATATTGTGTGAGTATATGGGCGGTTTCGTGAACCATTTCCTTTTGTATTCTTTTATCACTTTCCCATTCACTTGACTTTAATTCTTTTAGCTTCTCCAATGGTGGTATATCGTCGTAATCAGCCAAAAGATAACTTAATGAGATGTTACGAAACGATGTTTTAAATGCATTATATATCATTTTAACAATAAAACGTCCAGCACCATCATAGATTAATGGAGTTGCTTCATTTGTATGTTTATCCTTTACTTGTATGATAATTGCATCCTCTTTGTCTTTTGCATAATATTCCTTGCCTGCTGCTCTTTTTGCCGCTACTTCGATAACGAGTTCTTGATAACCTATTAGAAAATCTAGGGCGTTTTCGGTTTGTGCATCAATAGATTGTAAGTCTTTAATATGTTCAAAATCATATAAAGGCTTTTGGCAGATATAAAGAATGTCTCCATAATTTTTGGTTGGTATATTGTATTTCTCCATTAGAGCAAGATACCTGTTTTCGAAAGCCTTATCTTCATCGTCTTTGGCAGGTATGACAACATCGATATCAATTAGCTGATTTGAGTTTTCTTCAAGTTTTCTACTTCTTGCTAGTTTATTCAAATTTGGATAAAACTTCGTAAGGCGATGGATATAAATGGGAATGGTATCGTGTAACATAAAAGCCGAATAGGTTTGCTACTCGGCTTTAAAGATATTAAACATCAAATATTTTCTTTTCTAAATCTGTAATTATTCCTTTGTTAAATTCATCTAGGTAGGTCTGTGTTTGCTCTTCCGTTTGATGCCCTAATGCTTCACTTATATAGCTTGTTGGTACTCCCGCATGTTTCAAGTTAGTAGCGTAGCTATGTCTAGAAACGTAGGTGGTTAGATTTATATTAGGTTCTCCTATTAACTTGGCAACTTCCTTTAAATCGTGGTTTACCTTTTTGAGTGCGGTTTTCTTTCTCGTGTACTTCTGTTTAAGGGTTACATGGATGAGGTCGTTATAAATAGGGAAAAGATAATTGCTCTTACCATGATTTTTCTCTATCAATGTTTTTGCGTGTTCATTTATAGGGATGTAAAAAGTCTGCTTAGTCTTGCGTCTTATGTAATAAATTTCATCATTAATGATATTAGCCCCTGTAAGCCCGATAATATCTATAAAATTCATCCCTCTGGTATAAAAGCTAAACATAAATATATCTCTAGCCAAGTCTAAACCTGTGCCTCTATCGAGTTTTAAATCCCTTATTTTGCCTATAATATCAATGGGTACGGAACGTTTCTTCGTTTTATGGTTCAATCGTCTGTTTACGGAATACTTTTTCTCTCCAAATGGATAGTTTTCACGTTTAAATAGTCCCTCATCAATAGCCAAATTGATTGCCCGTTGCAAGTTCCTCATCTTTATGCTAATGGTGGTATCTTTGTTCTTCCTGTCAAAGCGTAGATAGTTCTCAAATTCCTCCAAGAATTTAACATTGACATCTGTAATCTTAGCAGTTGGTTTAAACTTCAACAATTGACTTTGTGCATCACTAAAGACGGTTGCCAATCCAATTTTATTTAATCGCTCTAAGTCGTTGATTATTTTAGTATAAAATGAGTTTAAAGTATAATGCTTGGTTTCCGTTTTAACTTTCTTTCCTGTAATATCATTGATAAAATTCTCAAAGCTAAATTCAACTTGTTGGCGTTTATAATTCTTTACAAGTTCTTTAGCTTTAGTTAGCACATCCGCTAACAAACTATTAAGTGTCCTAAAATCTTCAATGTTTTTAGAGTATCTGCCGAAACCATTATCTTCTATGGCTGCTGATTTCCAATTGTTTTTATTGCATTTAAACTTATAAAGGGAATGATTTAATATAGAATTGATTGAAACGTACTTGCTCTTTCTCTCGTAGGTAATCCTTAAACATATAGGATACTCATTTTGAATAGGTTTTTTGGTGGTGTTTAAAACAATGGATAATGTTACCATAACTTGGATTGTTATGGCAGTAACGGCACATTTTGTGCAACCAGAGGTGTAAACAGATGGTGTAAACATTTATAGTTAAACCCTTTATTTCAGAGTATCCTCCCCAATCCCTCCAAAACCAAAAAAGCCCCTAAAACATCTGTTTAAAGGCTTTTTTCTTGTCGGGATGAGAGGATTCGAACCTCCGACCTCCAGCACCCCATGCTGACGCGATACCTGGCTACGCTACATCCCGATGAGGCCGTCTCAAATTCGCTGGTCATCTCGAACGTTAGAGAGGGATCTGCTTCAGAAATGCTTCTGAAATTGATTTAACTTCGTTGATTTTCAATTCTCCTCCTTCGATCGTCAGAAATGACGGCATTATTTTACTTTTGAGACGGCCTCTGTAATGATTTTTTTAGGCTGCTTTCTTCTTTTTAGTTTCGCTGTACCCGGCAAAGCCTAAGCAAAGCACCAAAAGTATGGTTCCAGCTAACGAAATTTTCTCTCCAGTGTAATAAGATTTAGGTTCGAACTTAAATTCTACTTTGTGGTTACCCGCAGGTAGCTGTGCCGCACGTAAAACATAATCGGCTCTGAAGTAAGGCTTTTGCTCGCCATCGATGTACATATTCCAACCTTTATCGTAATAAATCTCAGAAAATACCGCAATTACATCTCTAGGTGCGCTGTAGCTATACTCTAAATGATCTGGATGGTAGTTTTCCATTTTAATGAAAGCCGATGGGTCTGCACCTAAACGCGTAGTGTCTAATAATTTTTTGTACTGCTCGTCAACAATAGCTTCTTGTTTAGGATCAAAACTGTTGATGGCCTTCATCTCCTCGTCTGAGTTTTTCACGAACTGCACGCTTTTTACAATCCAAGCATTACCTAAAGCGGTAGCATTTCTGCTCATTTTATACGAACCATTTTGCGGGTCTTGCGTAATGAAGTACCGTGTATTTAGCATATCTAATACGTCTTGGTTCACGCTTTTCGAGAACTGATTTTGGATCAATTCGTCGTATCTTTTTAATTTTGCAGCATGGTAGCCACCTACGGTTTTATGAAAGTTTGAGGTGCTTGCATCGTTAAAAGTGTTAATGCTTTGGTCGTAAACACGGAAGTTGGGATCTTTATCGCTGGCAATAAAAGTATCTACATCTCTAGGTTGGAAATAATTGGCCAAAGTAGATTTGCTTTCGAAGTTTTTGTTGTTTAAATATTTACGGTCTACCTGCCACATATCAATAAGTACAGAAAAAGCCAACAATCCAAACGCCAATTGGGTATTTAATTTCTTTTTAAGGAAAGCCCAAACAATAGCGTAACCAATTACGATAAATAAGAATGCCCTAAAGGCATCGGCACGGGCAATAGCCGCACGATCTTCTACCAAAGCATTCGCTAGTTTTTGGGCTGCAGCAGCATTGTTTTGCAAAGCTTGAGTTAAGCCTTGTACAATTTCTGCATGGTTGCTGGTTTTAAAGGTAAAAAACAAGGTAGGAGCAATGGCAACAATTAATGCAAAACCACCAGTTATGCCTGCCGACCAAGTTAGTTTCTTAACCAATTCTTTCTGCTCAAGGTTGCTTTCTTGCGCTTCTTTTAAGGCTAGGAATGCTAATATAGGAACCATTAAGCCAACTACAGCTAAGATTGATTCTACCGCTCTAAACTTGTTGTAAAGCGGGAAATAATCGTAGAATAAATCTGATACTAATGGGAAGTTTTTACCGAACGAAAGCAACATGAACAATACTGTGGTTGCTAAAATCCACCATTTTATTCTGCTGCGAACTATAAATAAACCGAAGATGTATAAGAAGCATACAATAGCACCAAAATAGTAACCGCCAGAAGTTCCCGGTTTTTCGCCCCAATATTCTTGCATGTTAAAACCTTGTGCTAGCTGTTGGATAATCTGAGTGGTTTGGCCAGGATCTCCACCCGAAAAGTCTGCAGAAACTGCTTTATACAAGTTGCTCTCTGGTTTCACTAATTCATCAATACCTGTGGCACCGCCGTATAAATTAGGAATTAAAAAGGTAAAGCTTTCGCCCACACCTTGGCTCCATGCGTATGCATAATCTTTGGTCATACCTGCTTTTTCTTTGCCAGCCGCTTCTCCAGTAGTTAAATTAGATTTACCACGGTTGGTTTCTGCTGCGTATTCGGAAGTTGTCCAAAGTAAGCTGGCGTTAATCATTACTGCAATAACTACAGCGCCAGTTAAAAACCCGATGGCTTTTCCAAATGCAGGTAAGGTTTTGTTTTTATAAGCTTGATATAATTCTATCCCTACCAAAATTAATAAAGAAAGGAATAGGTAATAGGTCATTTGAACGTGGTTAGCTCTAATTTCTAAAGCTAAAAATAGGGCGGTTAAACTTGCACCTAGCAAGTATCTGCCTCGCAAAGTCATTAAAATACCAGCAATAATTGGTGCAAAAAAGCCAATAGCTAATGCTTTGTTACTGTGTCCGGTAGCAATTAATACAAAATTGTACGTGGTAAAGGCAAAAGCAATGGCATAAGCAGCAGCCAACCAAGGGTTTACTTTGAGTGTAATAAATAAGAAATAAGCACCAACTAATAACAATAATACGGTACCCACCGGATTAGGGAGTGCTTTGGTAATCAACGCAATGCCATAAGTAGCACCATTGTAGGCGTATTGCACCCAAATTTGGTAAGCGGGCATACCGCCAAACATCTGGTTTGTCCAAAGTGGGCCTTTGCCATCTTTGTCTTTATACTCCATGATTTCTTTTTGCATGGCTTTAGACTGAATGACATCGCTTTGCGCAGGTGCTTTACCTTGCAAAACCGGACTAAAATAAACGAAACAGATAACAACAAATGCTGCTAGAATGGCAAGATGGATGCCGTTTTTATTGAACCAATTATTCATTAAAGGTTGTATTAATTTTAAACTCAGCCCAAAAATAGAAATTTGATGCAGATTAAGAAGAAAAAGTTTGTGAAGCTTGAGTTTACGCAATTTCTTTTATCTTCCGTCATTGCCAGCTCTACTGGCAATCGTAATGCTATAAAATGGTAGCAGGTTCATGTATATCGCCTTACGATTCCCGTCTTCACGGGAATGACGTAATATGGACGCTACTGTTTAAGGAATAATTGGCTATATGCTAACCAACGGAAAATTAAAAAATCAATCAAAAATCTTTATTCAGTAGTTTTTCCAGCTCTCCAAAAGAAACATTCATACGTACACGGCCTTGCTTGGCGTAGGCAATTTCTCCGGTTTCTTCAGAGATAATTACAGCTACAGCATCGGTAGATTCGGAAACGCCGATACCCGCCCTGTGCCTTAAACCAAATTGTCTTAGGTAATTTATCGTTATCGGTTAGTGGAAGTATACAACTGGCACTTTTAATTTTGTTTTCGGAAATTACTACCGCACCATCGTGCAGTGGGCTGTGTTTTTGAAAGATACTTTCTAACAATCGTTTAGAAATTTTACTGTCAATCATTTCGCAGCTGTTGGTAAAATACTCGTCATCGTAATATTTTACAAATACCATTAAAGCGCCAGTACGCGATTTTTTCATGCTTTTGCAAGCATCTATAATGGGTTTTATTCTTAGCAAGTTATCCTGCTCTGCACTTTTGTTGCCAAATAAATAACCCCACCAAGCTTTATTTTTTTGTAGGAAAGTGCTTTTTCCGATATGTAGTAGAAACCGCCTAATTTCGGGCTGGAAGATAATCACCAACGCTAAAATGCCCACACTCATGAATTTGTTAATGATGGCTTCCAACAATTCCATGTGAAGACCTTTCACAATGTAATAAACCAACACAATAATTACCATCCCTAACACTAAATTTACGGCTAAAGTATTGCGTATTAGGCTGTAGATATAATAAATTAGGATGGCTACAAGGGCAACATCAATGGCATCTATCCATGTAATATTTAAAAAATCGAAATCAAGGCTTTTCATTGCTGTACAAGATAGTAATTTTTAGGGATTAGGAGTTAGCAATTAGGTTTCAGGTTTCAGGTTTCAGGTGTCAGGTATCAGGTAGAAAATCATCAATGAATTATTGGGCAGTATACCAATGAACAAGTGAGCTAATTAACCAATTAACCTATTTGCCAACTCCACGCACTCAACTGCTTCTTTTACATCGTGTACCCGTAAAATACTGGCGCCTTTAAGTAGGGAGGTGGTATTCAGTACTGTGGTTCCATTTAGTGCTTCTTCAGTTTTGATGTTTAGTGCTTTGGTAATCATCGATTTTCTGGAGAAGCCTACCAGCAATGGCAACTCAAAAAAGTTGAGTATTTGCATGTTTCTCAAAAGCTCATAATTGTGATCGAGTGTTTTGGCAAAACCGAAGCCGGGGTCTAAAATGACATCTTTTACGCCCAATTGATTTAAAGTTTTGATTTTCTCGCTGAAATAGCTGAAAACTTCCTTGCTTACATTTTCGTAAGTTGGGTCTATTTGCATGGTCTGCGGCGTACCTTTCATGTGCATCATAATGTAGGGCACTTGCAGTCTGGCTACCGTTTCAAACATTTTCTCGTCTAAATTGCCAGCAGCAATGTCGTTAATGATATGTGCGCCAGCGTTGATGGCTTCTTCGGCCACTTTAGCTCTAAAAGTATCTACAGAAATCAACGTTTCTGGAAATGCTTTGTTAATTGCTTGGACAATCGGTAATAAACGTTCAATTTCTTCTTTTTCACTAACATCTTTTGCGCCTGGGCGAGAAGAATAAGCGCCAATGTCTACAAACTTCGCACCTGCTTCTAAAAATTTTGCAGTTTGCTCCAGTGCATCGTTTACAGTGCCCACACGACTGTTTTGATAAAATGAATCTGGAGTGATATTTAGAATAGCCATAACCGAAGGTTTACTGATGTCAATTAGTTTACCTTTACAGTTTAGCGTGTGTTTTCGGTTTAAAAATGTATCTTTAGCCATCAGTTAATAAAAAACAAAAATAGCCGTTTTATTGGCTAAATATTAAATATTTTAATTGTTTTGGCAGCAAATACTTCTCTAGAATACGATCAGGTTATAGCGGTTTGTAAATCGTTATTTATTAAAAAAACAAAAGATTATGGTACCGCTTGGCGCATTTTACGTCCGGCTTCTATTACCGATCAAATCTTTATCAAAGCACAGCGCATTAGAACTTTAGAAGAGAAAAAGATTTCGAAAGTAGGGGAAGATATCACTTCTGAATACATAGGGATCATTAACTATTGTGTAATGGCTATTTTGCAACTGGAATTAGGCGAAGCCGAACCAAAAGAGTTGGATGTACTTGTTACCGAAGCTTATTACGACGAACGTGTGCAAGAAACTAAAAACTTGATGTTAGCTAAAAACCATGATTATGGCGAAGCTTGGCGTGACATGCGCATCAGTTCTTTAACGGATTTGATTTTGATGAAAATCTTGAGGGTTAAGCAAATTGAAGATAATGATGGCCAAACTGTAGCTTCTGAAGGCATCAAAGCTAATTATCAGGATATGTTGAACTATGCAGTTTTTGCATTGATTAAATTGGGAGTAGGGTAAAGCCGTTTCCGCCTTTAAGCATATCTTCGCAAGCGGGACGAGAGATGCAAATTTTTGAAGTTTTATCTAGAGCTAGGTCTCGTAACCAATAACACACAACTCGTAACTTATGGTAAAAAAAGCGCTTTTTCAGTTTTCTAAATGGTTTGTAGGTATCCTGTTTATTTTCTCAGGATTAATTAAAGCAAATGATCCAATTGGTTTTGGCTATAAACTGCAAGAGTATTTCGAAGTTTTTCATATCGGTTTTTTAAACGGTTGGGCAACGGGTATTGCCATTTTGCTTTGTGTACTCGAAATTTTGTTTGGTGCACTTTTACTGCTAGGGATTTTTAGAAATTTCGTAGTAAAAGGTTTATTGGCAACTATCATTTTCTTTACTTTTTTAACTTTCGTTTCGGCGGCATTTAAAGTAGTTACTTCTTGTGGTTGTTTTGGCGATGCTATTCCACTTACACCTTGGCAATCTTTTTCTAAAGATGTGGTATTGCTAATTCTAATTGTGTTTATCTATATCAACAGAAGTTTAATTAAACCTATTTCCGAGCAACCAGGTGTGCAAAGTGGCATATTTGGAGGTGTTTTTACTGCGTCTTTACTGTTTAGTACCTTTACTTACACGAGATTTCCGATCATCGATTTTCTACCCTACAAAGTTGGTTCAAGTATTCCCGAGAATATGAAAATACCCGAAGGTGCGCCAGTGGATGAGTATTTGATTATGTACGACTTGAAGAATAAAAAAACTGGCGAAACCAAAGCCATGAGCGACAAGGACTACATGGAAAAAGAGGTGTGGAAAGACGAAAATTGGGAAGTTACAGGTTCGCCGTCGCGTAAGCTCATTAAAAAAGGTTACGAGGTAAAAATTAAAGATTTGATGATTACCGATGCTTCTGGAACCGACTATACTAAAGAAATTGTGGAAAACCCTTATTATAGTTTGGTGGTAGTAGCTTACAACCTAAACGAAACTAACGAAAATGCTGTTGCCGAGATTAATGCGCTAGCACTAAATGCGGCAGAGCAGTTCAATATCCGTACGGTATTGCTTACTTCAAACTCGGCGCAAGATGCACAGAAGTTTAGTAAAAGAATGAAGCTATTTATGGAAGTGTTTTACGCAGATGCCGTGCCTTTAAAAAGTATGGTAAGGGCAAATCCGGGTATTTTGTTGCTTAAAAATGGTACCATTGTAAACAAATGGCACTACCATACACTGCCATCTTTTGATGAATTAACCGAAAAATACTTCTCTAAATAATGGGTATCTACGCACTTAGAAAATTCTTGTATGGCTTAGCGGTAATGGCAGGCGTAGTAGCAGTGGTGTTTGTGCTGTTCAATATTTTGCCTGGCGACCCAGCTCGTATGACCATGGGGCAACGCTCAGATGTACAATCTTTAGAAGCAGTGCGCAAAGAATTTGGTTTAGATAAATCTAAGCCTGTGCAATTCTTCTTGTACGTAAACGATTTGTCGCCCATTAGTGTTCACCAAAATACAACCGAAAACCAAGAGAAATACGGCTATGTTAAGTTGTTTAAAGTAGGAAAAGATGCTTGGGTGCTTAAGAAGCCCTATTTGCGCCGCTCGTACCAAACCAAACGCGATGTAACCACTATTTTATCAGAAACGGTACCCAATACCTTTGTTTTAGCACTAACCGCTATGATTTTTGCAACTATTATTGGGGTTTTTCTAGGTGTGCTCTCTGCCGTTTACAAAGGCACTTGGATAGATAAGGCTGCAAATATGTTCGCTATTTTAGGTATATCGGCTCCGGCCTTTTTCGCAGGAATTATCATAGCTTGGTTGTTTGGTTTTGTATTGTCAGATTATACCGGCTTAAATATGAGTGGTAGTTTATTCAGTTACGACCCTTTCGAAGGCGAAATCATGACCCTACGAAATTTGTGGCTGCCTATGATTACGTTGGGGCTTCGTCCGTTGGCAATTATTGTGCAGTTAACCCGCAGTGCCATGTTAGATGTGCTTTCTCAAGATTACATCCGTACAGCTAGAGCAAAAGGCTTATCCCGTAAAACGATTATATATAAGCACGCCTTAAAGAACGCTTTAAATCCAGTAATTACTGCCATTTCTGGATGGTTTGCATCGTTGTTGGCGGGTTCGTTTTTTGTAGAATATATTTTTGGTTATAACGGTTTAGGGCGTACTACTGTTTATGCCTTAGAAATGTCCGATTTTCCAGTAGTAATGGGGTCGATTTTATTTATCGCCTTTGTTTTTGTGGTGGTAAATATCTTGGTAGATTTGCTTTACGCTTGGATTGATCCTAGAGTGAAATTGGCTTAATAGAATGGTTAATTATTTAAGCTGGTTAATTGTGTATTTGGTTAATCGGTTAACTGTAGAACTTGTTAAATTGCAGATATAAACCGTTAACCAAAGTTACATTTTAAACGATTAACCTAAAATGTACACCTCAAAGTAAGATGATGAGTATTTTCGATTAAAATTGGATTAAATAGCTAACAAATTAAACTCACTAAAAAATTCAATACTTCAGAACGTTTAAGTAATAAATAAGATAATCGATTAACCAGTTAACCAAACTTTACAGTTAACCTAAAAATGAAAATTTTCCTAGTAGGATTTATGGGCTGCGGTAAAAGCACCAAAGCAAAACAACTCGCTAATTTGTTAGAATGCCCCGTAATTGATATTGATGCCGTGATTGTAGCACAACAGGGCATGAGTATAGCCGATTATTTTGCTGCCAATGGCGAGGCTGCTTTTCGCCAGCTAGAAAATAAAGTGCTTAAGTCTTTCGATTACCCCGAAACTTGCGTAGTGGCTACAGGCGGTGGTTTACCTTGTTATTTCGATAATATGCAATGGATGAATGAAAGCGGAATTACAGTTTATTTAGAGATGACACCGCCTCAATTGGTTTCGCGTTTGCACAACAGAGAAAAACGTCCGTTGTTAAAAGGGATGGATGATGAACAACTATTAGCTTTCATTATCGGTAAATTGGAAGAAAGAAATGTGTTTTACCGCCAATCTAAATTGGTAATTAATTCGTTTGATTTAGAGCCTAAGGTGTTATTAGACGAAGTAAATAAGTTGATGGGGTAGTTTTCGTTTCGGACGCAGCGCAGCGAGAGAGAAATCTAACTATTGCAAGGTTAGTTCCTGTTGTTAATTCGTCTTTCCCGCGTATTTGAGAATTTTAAAGCAAATAAAATTTACCTAACTACGCACTACGATTAGCTGCGCTGAGCATTTCTTGGTTCCGAAATAAATTAACGTGAATTATAGGTGTTTTTAACTGTTTGTCAACAAGTTAAATATTTATTCTGAAAATGTGATTTTAAAAAATAGATCTAAAAGCTAGTCCCGAATTAATTTCGGGAGACGAACTGCCCATACCGTTACCCTGACCACGCAGTAGCTGCTAAGCAAATTTATTTCAGGGTCGGTTAGCCAAGATTAAGCCCCATAACTCACGTTAAATTAGGAATGACGGAAATGAGCGTTTATACCTATCCCATATTTTCCAGCTTTTCATCCATCTTTCTGATACGAGATTTGCCATGAGGAATAGGTTCGCCTTCATCATTTACATTTACAAAGACCATTCTATCTATCGTTAAAATTGCTTTTTTAGTGACTTTATTTCTTACCTCGCATTTTAGGGTAATAGAGGTTCTTCCAAACTCGGCTGCGGTCATGCCCATTTCTACAATATCTCCTAATTTGCCAGAAGAAACAAAGTTGATTTCCGAAATTAATTTGGTTACCACTCTCGGGGCTTCTAACTGGCACATGGCATAAATTGCTGCTTCTTCATCAATCCATTTTAATAAACTGCCTCCAAAAAGGCTGCCATTTGGGTTTAAGTCTTCGGGTTTAATCCATTTACGAGTGTGAAAATTCATTGTAATTCTTTTTTCGGCTAATTTAATATTTATTGACGGCCTAACGCTACATCTTTTTTAGAAATGCCATTAAAACCAACAACAGAATCGGGTAATTTAGAAAATTCGATAGTGCTGCCGTTAGTGTTTGGTATAAACGTTTGATAACTGAACTTTTTGGCTTCATTAACAGGTACTTCTATCATAGTGTAAGCTCTTGTTGCAGGCCGATGATCACCTAGCAAGGGTCGTGGGCCTTCGCCAACACAGCCTGTATTTAGTAGCCTTAATTTTTTTGCGAATGAAGGATAATAAGCATGTTGGTGACCGCTGATATATAAATCGATGCCGTTCTGTTCAAAGAAATTGGCCGTTTTTTCGTTGTTGGCTAACACTTCTCCGGGTTTATTTTTGCTAGCTACAATGGCATAAAGCGGTAAATGGCCTAAAAGGATACGCAATTTTGCTTTTTTTGCTGCTTTAGATTGTAGTTGCTTTTCCATCCAATTAAACACCTCCTGGTTTACTTTAGATCCTGCCGCATCCCAACTGATGAAGAAAATGCCATTTTGTTGGTAACTGTAATAAAATGGAAAATGCGACTGATCGATAAAATTGAGGCCTAGTTGTTTCTGTTTACTTTTCCAAAATTGTTGGGCCAGTTCTCGATCTTGCAGGTAAGAAGGAGAGGCATCGTGGTTGCCCACGGTAAAGCCAAAAGGAACTTTCGTTCGTTGTATCGGTTTCAGGATGTTATTGTCGAAACTGTTCCACATGGCTTGGGTTTGCGCTGTAGTTAAGGATGCCTTTTGCCCAGCTATCATATCGCCAGCACATAAAATGATGTCGGGTTTAATATTTTCAAGTTCTTTTAAAGTTGCGTAAACATCTGGATGGTAAGCGGTAGCGCCGTAGCTCGAATTGAGATCGCTGATGACTGCAATTTTGATGGTTTTCTTTATTTTTTTGTCTTGATATGGCTTCTGCGAAGACAAGCAAACGAGCATAATTAAGAGCAAAGTGATAAAAGTAACTGCTTTCATTTAGTAAAGAAGATAAGGATGGTAAGTTAGTTGCTCTCTATAAAATCTACAAACGCTTTTTTTGAGTTAATAAAATTCTGAGTAGTTTGAATTTCTGGAAACACGTTCTTATATGATTCAGGACTTTCGCAACTTAAAATTTTTACTTTCCCATTTTGAAAAATTTCGAAGTAATAAGTAGTGCCATCTGCCACGTTAAAACTTCTAATGACATTTGTCTTAATGAATACGGTGTCATTTATTACTTCATTTTTAGCCAGTATCTTAGGAGGTAGTTGTTTTATATTTAAAGAATCTAAGCTTAGAGACCAAAAATTATTCTTGTTTAGATCGCTAATTAGACGTTTTGCGTTTCTGTTATTTATTTGCTTTTTTTTCGTTTTCTTGATACTCTTTGAATCTTCATTATAAATTAATAGCAGTTTTTTCCAGGCATTTTTTTTATAAGCAAGTATAGTGTAATATGTATCATTATTCATTTTCCAACCACCGCTATAGATGTAATATGAAATAGCAAATTCGTAGCTGTTTTTTTTAAGTACTTGAAAGGGTACAGAAGAGTTTTTTTCATTAAAAGTAATGTTGGCCTCAATAATTGGGAGTTGAGCTTTTGTATTGTAAAGAAATAATAGGAGTATGAGCGTAGTTATGTATTTCATTTAACTAAGTTAGGGATTTGAGATTTATAGCTTTGCTTTAAATGATAAAATATTAAAAAGTCTTTAAAAAAAAGTCCCAACTGTGAAGTCGGGACTTTAGCATATATCAAATCCTTTTAAGCTTATTTTTTACTTAAATGGTAGTCTACTAAATCATCTATTGGCGAACGGATGATTTTGCCAACGCCCATTTCGTATTTATCGGCAACTACACTTAACCTATCTCTAAAGCTGTAACCAACCGAGCCTACCACATTTAACAGATGTTTATCGTAGCTAGGGTAATGTATTACCAATTTTTCGAAGAATGCGGTAAAAGCAGTATCAACTACATCTTCTGTGTACTCTTGGTAGGTAGTTTTAAAATCGTATAAAAATTTACTGAAACTTGCGCAGAAACGGTTTGGCAAAGGTTTGTTGTAGATGTTGTCGAAAATATCTTCATTGCTTAAGCCATAAATATTGAAGAAACTTTCGCTTAATCCCTTTGGCATAAAACCTTTCATATAATCGGCCAACAGACGTTTGCCAATGTAACTACCACTGCCTTCATCGCCCAAGAAATAACCTAACGAATCGATGTTTAACGTAATGCCATTACCATCGTATAAACAAGTGTTGGTGCCCGTACCTAAAATAGCTGCAAAGCCTGGCTCGTCGCCTAAAAGTGCACGACAAGAAGCTAACAAATCATGATCTACATAGATTTTAGCATTTACAAAAACTCTCTGCATTGCATCTGATACAATTTTTTTGTTTGCATCTGTAGAGCAACCTGCGCCGTAGTAGTAAATTTCTTCTAGTTTAGAGGCATCTAAGCTATCGGGCAAAGTGGTTCTCAAAGAATTTTCAATGTAGTCTTGCTTTGCAAAATAAGGATTGTAACCCTCGGTGTTAAAATGGATTTTCCTACCGGCTTCATTAATTAAGCACCAGTTGGTTTTAGTAGATCCACCGTCTGCAATAAGTATCATTTTTTTGGTTTGTTAAGTTGTATAATTTGTATAAAAGTTTGGCAATATATCAGCCTTTATTGGAAATAAAAAATTAATATTAAGTTTTTTATTACTTAATGTTAACTGCATTCAAATGTTTGATTGTGAATAACTGAAGTGGTTTTTTAATAAAGATTATTTTTTACACTATTTAATGCAGTTTTTATGGTGTTAAAATAGGTAAATGATTCGGTTATAAACGGTGGAAAAATATTTTTACGCAATTGTAATTTTTTTATCGATGGTTTCATTTTTTGCCTCGATTTATGCGCTTTAATCTAAAAGCTTAATCCCTAACCTGCGATTTTTAGCCTATACTCTTTAATCTTTGGTCTTTAATCCTTGTTCCTTAATCCTTGTTCTTTAATCTTTATCCTTTAACTTTATAGCATGCAACCAAAAATAGATTTTAGAAGTGATACCGTAACCAAGCCAACGGCAGGAATGCTTGACGCAATGATGACCGCCAAAGTGGGCGATGATGTATATGGCGAAGATGAAACTGTGAATGCGCTCGAAAGGAAGCTTGCAGGTATGTTCGGTATGGAGGCAGGGCTGTTCTGTCCATCGGGTACCATGACCAATCAAATTGCCATTAAATGTTTTACGCAACCGCTTGATGAGGTAATTTGTGATCAAACAGCACATGTTTATCGTTACGAAGGTGGTGGCATAGCCTATAATTCAATGGCTTCGGTAAGGTTGTTGTATGGCGAAAGAGGTATTTTAACTCCAGAATTGATAGAGCCCGAAATTAACGAAGAGAATATCCACTACCCAAAAACAAGTTTGGTGGTGTTAGAAAATACGGTAAACAAAGGCGGAGGCAAGTGCTATAATTTAGAGCAAATAGAAGCGGTGCATAACTTGTGTAACATTAAAGGTTTAAAGTTGCATTTAGATGGTGCCAGACTTCTTAATGCATTGGTAGCTACTGGCGATAAGGCGGCGGCTTATGGTCACTTTTTTGATGGCATTTCTATCTGTCTATCTAAGGGCTTGGGCGCTCCGGTAGGTTCGGTGCTACTTGGTTCTAATGAAATGATTAAGCAGGCCAGAAGAATTAGAAAAGCCTTGGGTGGCGGAATGCGACAAGCCGGTTTCTTAGCTGCTGCGGGTATTTATGCGTTAGACCATCATGTAAATAGGCTGGCGGAAGATCATTTACACGCAAAGGCTTTGGCGGCTGCTTTAGCGCAAACAAATTATGTGGCAGCGGTAATGTCGCCAGAAACTAATATTGTATTGTTTGATGTGGAGGGCAGGTACAAAGCAGAAGAGGTGGTAAAGGCTTTGGGTAAAAAAGGGATTTTATGTAATACCACATCTAGTAAAACCATTCGTTTGGTAACGCATTTAGATGTTACACCTGCAATGATAGATCAAACTATTGAAGTAATTGGTAAGTTGGAGGTTTAGTCTTACTTTTAGGCTTGAACCAAAAGTAACAACCTGAGCTTTAGCGAAAGCATACCTTCCGCTGAAAACAATCACTTACTAGGTACAAAGTTCAAGACTGCCTATTTTTTCTTGAAAGAATAGGCTTTGGCATATTCCTACTACCCGAAACAATAGGAGGCCGAATTTAGGCTATGAGAGAACTGTACTTTTGCCAGCATTGGACGATTAATTTTTAGGGTTCTTAGAGACTGCTTAACTTTTAGTTAAACTTTTTACTTATCACTCTAAGGTTTCCGATTTGGCGGAAAGCTCAATATGATGCTTTTATTTTAATCAGCAGAAATTTAAACAGTTTCTTAGTAACTCTTTACTTTTGCCTTTCTACTTTTAACTTGTAAGCTAGTGTTCAAACTTCTTCTTGATTTTCTTCACAATAGAATCATCCTCTATTCCTTCTATAGAACTTAGTTCTAATTCTAGCGCTTTGGTGCTTAATTGTATTTCTAGTAAGGATATTAACAACGACACCAAAAAAAAGAACAAACTTAATGCAAAGAAAATTTCGGCAGTAAAGAGGTGTTCTAAATAAATAAACAACATGCAGAATAAACAGCAGGCGAAACTCAATACACCAAAAGCCTGCATGTTTTTAATCAATCTTAAACGATAACGTAAATTTTTAATTTGTTGGTGTAAGCCAGGGTTAGGGTCACTTTGTTCATATTTTGATTTTAAACTTCGCACCAAAGTAGCTAGAGCTAAAAAACGATTGGTGTAGGCCAGCATAATTAAACTAATGGCGGGGAAGAAAAGGGCAGGTACGTTTAGGGTAAGTTGCATATTAGGGGTCAGGGGTCAGGGGTCAGTCCAAAAGTCCGAAAGTCCGAAAGTCCGAAAGTCCGTTAAAATTTAGCTGTTAAGTTAAGAAAAATCGCCAACAATAAAACAATTGGTCAATTTAACAATTTCCCCTAACCCCTAACCCCTAACCCCTAACCCCTAACCCCTAACCCAAAATTTGTCTTTTCGCAATAAAATCTACATCTTGTAAGCGATAACCAAGTATCAGCTTATGAATAAAATATTGATAGCAAATAGAGGTGAAATTGCTTTGCGTATTATGCGTTCGGCGAAGGAAATGGGCATCAAAACCGTGGCAGTGTTTTCGGAGGCAGATAGGAATGCGCTCCACGTTCGTTATGCCGACGAAGCAATATGTATTGGTCCGGCGCCATCCAATCAATCTTATTTGGTGGGCAGTAAAATTATCGAAGCCTGTAAACTTACTGGCGCCAAAGCCATTCATCCGGGCTATGGTTTCTTGTCAGAAAATCCCGCTTTTGCGAAAGAAGTAAAAGCTGCGGGCTTAATTTTGATTGGCCCAACGCCCGAAGCAATGGAAATTATGGGCAACAAGCTTTCAGCAAAGGCAGCGGCGCTGAAATACAACATTCCCATGGTTCCTGGTACCGAAGAAGCTATAACCAATGTAGAGGAAGCAAAAGTTCGTGCGGTAGAAGTAGGTTTTCCTATCCTCATTAAAGCAGCAGCAGGCGGCGGCGGTAAGGGAATGCGTATAGTAGAAAAGGTGGAAGATTTTAAAGAGCAAATGCAATTGGCTGTAAGCGAAGCCACTTCTGCCTTTGGCGATGGTTCAGTTTTTATAGAACGTTACGTTACCTCGCCTCGTCATATCGAAATACAGGTGTTGGGCGATACTCACGGTAATATTGTACATCTTTTCGAAAGAGAATGCTCGGTACAGCGCCGCCACCAGAAAGTAGTAGAAGAAGCACCCTCATCCGTTTTAACACCCGAAATTCGCGAGAAAATGGGCAAGTGTGCGGTAGATGTAGCTCGTTCTGTAAATTACGTTGGTGCAGGCACAGTTGAGTTTATTTTGGATGAAAATCTCGATTTTTTCTTTCTAGAAATGAACACCCGTTTGCAGGTAGAGCATCCTGTAACGGAAATGATTACTGGCTTAGATTTAGTAAAAGAGCAAATCAAAATTGCTCGTGGCGAAGCATTAAGCTACCAACAAGATGATTTGAAGATTAGCGGCCATGCCATAGAACTTCGTGTGTACGCCGAAGACCCACTGAATAATTTCTTGCCAGATATTGGTACTTTGCAAACCTATCAAACCCCAAAAGGTTATGGCGTACGTGTAGATGATGGCTTTGAGCAAGACATGGAAATTCCAATTTATTACGACCCCATGATTGCCAAGCTCATCACTTATGGTAAAGATCGTGCAGAAGCTATCGAGCGAATGATTAGAGCAATTGCAGAATATGACATTACGGGCATACAAACTACCCTTAGCTTTGGTAAATTTGTAATGCAGCATCCAGCTTTTGTTTCTGGGCATTTCGATACGCATTTTGTGAGCAAATACTTTAACCAAGATAGCCTAAAGAGCGAAAACGAGCAAGAAGCAATGATAGCGGCAATTGCAACAGTTTTGTTGTTGCAAAAGCAAAATGTATCACAAGTATCGGTAGCAGAAAAACAACAAAGCAACTGGGTGCAAAATAGACGCAAGGTTTAAATTACAGGTTTTAAGTGATACGTTTTAAGTTTTAGGCGTTTTACAAACAACTTTTTACTTTTGCCTTTTTACTTTTAACTTATCCAATGTTTACAGGAATAATAGAAACCCTAGGCACTGTCCAAAATATACAAAAAGAAGGCGATAACATCCATTTTACCATCGCTTCTAACATTAGCAACGAGCTAAAAATAGACCAAAGTGTTGCACACAATGGCGTTTGCTTAACTGTGGTTAAACTAGATGAAAGTAGCCACACCGTAACTGCCATAGATGAAACTTTGCAAAAAACCAATTTAGGTCATTTAACTGTTGGGTCAAAAGTGAATTTAGAGCGTTGCATGCAAATGAATGCCCGTTTAGATGGGCACATTGTACAGGGGCACGTAGATCAAACCGCTACTTGCATTTTGATAAATGAGTTGGATGGAAGTTGGGAATATCGCTTTAAATACGATACTTCAAAAGGCAATGTAACCGTAGAAAAAGGTTCGGCTTGTGTAAATGGCATTAGCTTAACGGTTGTAAATTCTGCCGATGATGAGTTTTCTGTTTTTATCATCCCTTACACACACGAGCACACCAATTTGCAGGATGTAAAAGTTGGCGATTTGGTTAATTTGGAGTTCGATATTATTGGCAAATATGTAGCTCGTTTAATGGCTAGGAATTAATTTTTTGAAAACAATGGGAGTGATGCTTGGCAAATGTAGCCCCGCTTTCCGCTTTACGTAGGGGCAAACACATAGGTTTGCCCCTACGTGTTCGCTCCAATCGGGTTTAATTAATACAAAGCAATGCAACTATCAAAATTTTACAGTTATTGCTTTCTAAAAAATTAACCTTTAATCATTAACAATTTACCATTAATGTAGATGTTCAGCAAAGAAGAAGCAACAAGGTTACGCCAACAGTTTTGGATCAGTTTCGGGCAATACATGAAACCCGTACCTGGCGCCGAAGGATTGCCAGTGAATTGGGTGAATTACAAAACAGGTGTTAAAAATATCTTCTTCCGTATGGATGCCGAGAAAAAACAAGCCAGCGTTGCTATAGAAATTGCGCACCCAGATGAAGGCATAAGAGAGCTATTTTTTGAGCAATTTCAAGAGTTTAAGTTGTTGCTAGTAAATGCACTTAACGAAAAATGGGATTGGTTGCCCTCGGTTACCAATAGCTATGATAAACAAGTAGCCAGAATAGAAATGGTGTTGCCAAATGTAAGTGTGTATAACCAGCAACAATGGCCAGAAATCATTGCGTTTTTAAAACCTCGTATTATCGCCTTAGATGAATTTTGGACAGATGTTAAACCTGTTTTCGAAGATTTAAAGTAATCTTTAAGATTAACCACAAAGGCACAAAGAACACAAAGTCTATTTTATTCTATCGCCAACGGTAAATGTTAATACTGCACCGCTGATAAATAGATCTCGTTCTTCGAATTTTTAGTTACGAGTGTTCGAAACATGCTTTTCAGAAGTTCGAAGAACTGATATTATTTTAGAAACAGGAGATTGATATAGTTAAAAACCACGAAGTGGTAACATTATTTTTATTCAGTTTTCAAAAATAACAGGTTGCAAATGCCCCTAATTTGTAGTTCCTAGACACTATTTATAATCTTATAATCCGATTTACGGGCACAGCACACAAATTATCGCTTAGCCTTAGCAAATTCTTCCATTCTTACTTTAACGTAATCTACCTGCGGCTGGTCATCCTTCTCTAAATCTTTACTTTTTAAGAATAAACTATAGTAAGTTCTTGCAGATTTGGGCTGTTTTAGTTTCAAATCATACAATAATCCTAAACGATAGTAGCTATTTTTGTTGGGGCTGTAGCTCAATCCCTTTTTAAAAGCATTTGCAGCCAAGTTTAATTGTTGTTTTTCCTCATATATTCCGCCAAGTAAATTGTAGTAAGCAGTTATATTTGGCGAGATACTTTCATCTATGGTTAGCTTCGCATATTTTGCAGCCATTTCATAGCTTTTCATTTCGCGGTAACATAACGACATGTAGTAAAAAATGCTTTCGTTTTGCATCGACATTTTTTCTAGCATTAGAAAAAGAGAAAGGGCTTTTTTGTAGTTTTTTAGAAAGAAGTATGCTTTACCAACGTCTATTACTACGCTTCCATCTGCTCCGTTTTTTAGTAGTTTTTCTCCAGTAGCAATCACTTCATTATATTTTTTTAGCTGGTTAGCTACCGGTAGCAAAGCCTGTTGTAAAATCATATTGCTGGTATCGGCAGCAATGGCAACTTTAAGCACATTATAAGCTGGCTCGTATTCTTTTGAATTGCGATAAATGCGGGCTAAATCAAATGCAACATCAGCTTCTGTAGCATTTAGCTTGTTGGCTTTTTGTAGGTATTGCATTTTAAGTGCGGTACTGTCGGTATAATCTGCTAGGCGCTTATAGGCGTTAAAGTTACTGCTATCTATAGTTACAACTTGTAGCAGGTAATTGTTAGCGTTTTTCTTATTTCCCCGCCTCGAATTAATATTTGCCAAACTAAACAACACCGATATTTGCTGAGGCTGCAAGGCGTTCATTTTTTGATAGGCTTTTTCGGCCTCCACCAAATTTCCGGCCATCATGCTACAATAAGCAATTTGCGATAGCGCTTTCATATCGGTGGTTTCGGCGGGATAAATACTACTTAAATAGCTAGCTGCATCAGCATAGCGTTGAGTTTGGTAAAAATCTAAAAGCTTTTCTCTATCTAAAGCATTTTGGGCATAACACACTTCACTAACAAGTGCCAAAAGTAGCATAGCGCAAATATTTTTCATATAACTAAATTATTAGTTGTTTTTGAATAATCCAAATATTTTAATAACGAAAATGAATAAAATCAAACAAAAGCCTAATTGTAATGGTTCTAAGATTAAGTTTATCAATTAATAAAAACATATTTTATGGAAACTTTAAAGAAATTCGAATTAATGGAGAAGATAGTGAGGGAGCTCGAAGATTTACAGCATTCTCAACAAGCTATCATACAAAAAATAGGAAAAATTGAAGTAGATAATATCGAGTTAGGCGACAAAAAACTTGAGCAAGATTTGCCTGATATGCATCAAAGGGTTGCAGATAATTTAGATTCTATTGTAAATATTTTGGATTATTTTGCGAATAAAACAGAAAAATTCGGCAATAAAAATAATATAGACGATTTGAAAGAGCAGCAAGCCATTAACGAGGTTATAGGCAAATAGTAATCTAAAAGATTTTAAAGCCATTTTGCTATTTAACGTGAGTTCGGAATAAGAAAATTATGCTATTTGCTAGCGATAGCGCTTCAAATCTTCGTTCAGCTAATTTTCGGTCTTTTATTTTATTCCTAGTTTATATAGTTTCAATGGTGTTTAAGAACGCTAACACGGTTTTCGGGTCGCGGCAATAAGCCAGGGCACTTTCTTTGAAAGAAACCTGCGGAGCAAGCATGAAGATAAATAAAACAAATACTAAAACGGAATAAATAAGCAACCGAGAGTTTATCAGCAAAGCTGATGAGCTCCGTAAACTCCGGTTTTGTTAATTTTGCGGTCAAACCTAAGCGTAGCGAAAGCTTGAATACCGATAAAAACAAAATGATAAATATGAAAAAAGTAAGAGCCCAGCGGCGGCGAGCTAAAAAAATACGTTCAATGCAAATTTCTCAAGAATTGTAAATACACTTAACCCGAACTCACGTTATTTAAGTAGCGTATTAAGTTAGCGTAATATAGCAAACGGTAAACCTTTTTACCGTACTCAAAAAGTAGCAAAATGGCTTTTTAAGGTTCGGTAGGCAAGGTAACACAAAAGGTTGTGCCTACTCCAACTTTACTACTTACGCTAATGTCGCCACCGTTTCTTGTCATAAAGTCTTTGCAAATCATTAAACCTAGGCCTGTTCCCTTTTCATTGTTGGTGCCCCTAGATGAAACGTTTTCTTCTTTAAATAATTTTTGCAGAAAATTTTCTGAAATGCCCACACCACTGTCTTTAATGCAAACTTTTAGCATGCCATCATTTTGATATACCGCTGTAATGATAATTTCACAGCCTTCGTTGCAAAATTTGATAGCGTTGTTAAGTAGGTTCCTAATCACAATTTGAAACATTAATACATCTGCATAGGCAATTTGGTTAGGGAAAACATCATGAAGAATGTTTATTTTCTTTAAAGAGGCAGAGGTAATATGGTAATTTATTTCGTTTAAAATGGTATTACGCACATTGAAAAACTCTTTTTTAACACCAAACCCTTGCAATTGGCTTCTAGACCAATGCAGTATGTTTTCTAATAAATCTGTAGTGTAAACAATATCTTTACTTAGTGCTGGAGAGAGTGCCTTAAATTCTTCATCACTAATTAGATTGTAAGAAAACATTTTCAACACTTCAGATAAGTTAACCAAAGGCCCTCTTAAATCATGAGAAATAATTGAAAAAATACGATCTTTTAATTGGTTTACTTTTTCTAACTCGTTAGTTTGTTCTTTCGCAATTAGTGCATCTTTTTTTGCTCCAGTTAAATCTTGCAATTTAATAATGGTAAATGCCTCATTAAGTTTGTTTTCTTGCTGAACAAGTATCTCTACTTCAAAATATACGGTCTGATTGTTAACGGTTGTTTGTAGTTCCATTTTACAGCTGTTTTCTGCTTGTATTTGCTGTATAATTTCGGGATGACTGCCAAAAATATCTTCAATGCTAGAACCAATAATTTTATGATTTTTTTGTTTATCTATAAATCGATTTAATGCAGAGTTATAATCAATAACACGATGCTTTTCATCAACAACCAAAAAACCATCCGTCATTAAATCTAATACCTTTTCTCTCGCAATTGGAACGCTGTCAAATAATCTAAAACGATAAATTCCCAAAAACACCAAAAATGTGGTTAGTATAAAGGCAAATGGGGTAATGTCTATAAAACCTAAAGGTCTAATGCCCACCAAATAGCTCAAGTTTGCTGCCCACGGAATAACAGCTGCAATAATGATGCTGTAATTTTGTTTCTTATAGATAGGGTCTGAGCTTTTAAATTTGTTGAATATTAAATAACAACCACTAGCTAGTAGCGCATAAAAGTAAATTGTAAATATACGGTACCAAATGCCTGGTGTAAGTGCTAGCATTGGGAATGGCCCTTGATAAGACATTTTTACCTCCTGGTAATGGAGGTGGTGCAAAGGGTTGGTCCATACTAGTGCTAAGGTAGCAATGGGTACAATGAGTATCGAAATTAAATTATGAGGTTTTTTATACCAACATTGTTTGTTACAAAAATTTAAACAAAATAAAAACCAATTTAAAGGTAGGGTAGCAATGCCCAAATATTCGATATTGATAAAAAATAAGGCTTGCTCTTGGCTCTGGCTAGATAGTTCTAATCCGTATGCGATAGACCAAATTGCATTTGATGCCATCATTAAGCCAAACCAGCGAACAACCGTAGTGCCTCTTTTGTAAATGTAAATTGCCATTATTGAGGTCAGTATTCCAAAAAATAGTAATACTAAGCCGTAACCATTAAAGGAAAATTCCATGTTCGCTTGTCAGATTTAGAGCATTTTGGAGTAAACATAAGCAAATTTAACTTATGGTACGAAAATTCAAAAACTTAAGACAATTAAGCTAAGCTCTTTAAAGCCAACGCCGTAATTTTTGTTGATAATTTAGTGACCAAAACGGCTTAAAAATTAGTTAATTTTGATATTCTCATTTCCACAGCTATGTACTTAATTTTCGATACAGAAACCACAGGTTTACCCCGTAATTTTAATGCTCCAATTACCGATACTGATAATTGGCCGCGTTGTATCCAAATTGCTTGGCAACTGCACGATGAGTTAGGTAATTTAATAGAGCATCAGGATTATTTGGTTAAGCCCGAAGGTTTCAATATCCCTTATGATGCAGAGCGTATTCACGGTATTTCTACCGATTTGGCAGAAGAACAAGGCATACCTTTAGCCGATGTGTTGCAGAAATTTAACGAGGTGTTGGGTAAGGCCAAATTTGTTGTAGGGCAAAACATCAAGTTTGATATTAATATTATGGGCTGCGAGCTGCACCGTTTTGGCGTAGATAGCCCTTTGGCAGATATGCCAGTATTGGATACCTGTACCGAAGTTACTGCCGATTTGTTGAAAATTCCTGGAGGTAGGGGCGGTAAGTTCAAATTACCTACGCTAACCGAATTACATCAGTATTTATTTGGTACTCCTTTTGGCGAAGCGCACAACGCCACCGCCGATGTAGAGGCCACTACGCGTTGCTTTTTAGAGCTGGTTAAAAAACAGGTTTTTACCAAAGAAGAGCTTCAGGTTGATACCGACTACTTTTTACGTTTTAAGGAAGCCAACCCCTTTCCTATTGAACCTGTTGGGCTGCAGCATATCAATCTAAAAGCCGCTTCTGATGAAATTAGAAAAAGAAAAGGGGCAGATGCCGGAGGGGTTTCTAAACAAACTTTGGCAAATAATAAAGCCGCTTTAGCCGATGCTACTTTTGTACACTTACATAACCATACACAGTTTTCTGTTTTACAAAGTACCATCAGTGTGCCTGCATTGGTAAAAGCTGCAGTAGAAAAAGGTATGCCAGCTGTAGCATTAACCGATCATGCCAATATGATGGGTGCCTTTCACTTTGTTAATAATGTGCTTAACCACAACAAAGCTGCAGAGGCCAAAAACAAAGAGGCTTTAGAAAAAGGCGAAACGCCTACCGCACAAATTCTGAAACCGATAATTGGAGTAGAGTTTTTTGTATGCGATAACCATACCGATAAAACCAGAAAAGACGACGGTTACCAAGTAGTATTTTTGGCGAAAAACAAGCAGGGCTACCATAATTTGGCCAAAATGTCGTCTATTGCTTATACCAAAGGTTTTTATTATGTGCCCAGAATAGATAGGACGGTTGTAGAGCAATACAAAGAAAACCTGATTGTATTAACGGGTAACATGTATGGAGAAGTACCGAGTAAAATTTTAAATATTGGCGAGAAGCAAGCCGAAGAAGCTCTGCTGTGGTGGAAAGCGCAATTTGGCGATGATTTTTACATAGAACTAATGCGTCATGGGCAGGAAAATGAGGACCGTGTAAACGAGGTTTTGATTAAAATGGCAGCCGAGCACCAAATAAAAATGGTGGCCACCAACAATACTTATTACGTAAATAAAAAAGATGCCCATGCCCACGATATTTTATTGTGTGTTAAAGACGCCGAAAAACTAGCCACGCCAATTGGTAGAGGTAGGGGGTTTAGGTATGGTATGCCTAACCACGAATACTATTTCAAGTCGGCAGATGAAATGAAAACTTTGTTTGCTGATGTGCCAGAGGCAATTATCAATATTCAAGAAATTCTTGATAAAATCGAAGCCTATAAACTTGCTAGGGAAGTTCTGTTACCTAAGTTCGATATTCCAGAAGAGTTTGTAGTTGCCGAAGATGAGGTAGATGGCGGTAAACGGGGGGAGAACAAATTTCTTCGTCACTTAACTTATGTTGGCGCAGAGAAACGTTATGGAGAGCTTACGCCAGACATTACTGAGCGTTTAGATTTTGAGCTGCAAACCATCGAAAAAACAGGATATCCTGGTTACTTTTTGATTGTACAAGATTTTATCGCCGAAGCTCGTCGTAGAGATGTGTCTGTAGGGCCTGGTCGTGGTTCGGCTGCGGGTTCTGCGGTGGCGTATTGTTTGGGCATTACCAATATCGATCCAATTAAGTACGATCTCCTTTTTGAGCGTTTCCTTAACCCCGACCGTGTTTCCATGCCCGATATTGATATCGACTTTGATGATGAGGGGCGTGGCCGAGTAATGGATTACGTAATTAACAAATACGGCTCTAGCCAAGTGGCACAAATCATTACCTATGGTACAATGGCGGCTAAATCTTCTATTAGAGATACCGCTAGGGTGTTAGATTTGCCATTGTTCGAAGCAGATAAAGTGGCCAAGTTAGTGCCAAACATGAAGCTGGCAAAAATCTTCAATTTGGAAGAGAAGGCCTTAAAGGAAGCATTACGGCCGGATGAGTTTGAAAATGTAAACTTGTTAAAAGGACTTGCTGCGGGAAAAGATTTAGCGGCAGAAACTTTGCAACAGGCCATAGTTTTAGAAGGCTCGGTGCGTAATACAGGTATCCACGCTTGTGGGGTAATTATCACACCAGATGATATTACCAATTTCGTTCCCGTAGCTACCGCTAAAGACAGTGATTTATACGTAACCCAGTTTGATAACTCGGTGGTAGAAAGTGCCGGTCTACTTAAAATGGACTTTTTAGGGCTAAAAACTTTAACCTTAATTAAGGATACCGTAAAGCTGGTTAAAAAGCGCCATGATATTGATCTAGATCCAGATAACTTCCCAATTGATGATGTGAAAACCTACGAGCTTTTCCAGCGTGGCGAAACCATAGGTATTTTCCAATATGAAAGCCCGGGTATGCAGAAATACATGAAGGAGCTAAAACCTACGGTATTTGGAGATTTAATTGCGATGAATGCACTTTACCGTCCGGGGCCGATGGAGTATATCCCAAGTTTCGTTCGTCGTAAACACGGTACAGAACCCATTACTTACGATTTGGATGCTTGCGAGGAATATCTAAAAGAAACCTATGGTATCACGGTTTACCAAGAGCAGGTAATGCTTTTATCGCAAAAATTGGCTGGCTTTACCAAAGGCGAGGCCGATGTGTTGCGTAAGGCCATGGGTAAAAAGCAAAAAGACGTATTGGATAAAATGAAGCCTAAGTTTGTTAAACAGGCTTCAGAAAAAGGGCATAAGGCAGAAATATTAGAGAAAATCTGGAAAGATTGGGAAGCATTTGCATCTTATGCCTTTAACAAATCTCACTCTACTTGCTACGCTTGGATTGCCTACCAAACTGCCTATTTAAAAGCTCATTATCCAGCTGAGTACATGGCGGCAGTATTTTCTAACAACATGAGCGACATTAAACAAGTGGCTTTCTTTATGGAAGAATGTAGGCAAATGGGCGTAACCGTATTGGGTCCAGATGTGAATGAATCTGATATGAAGTTCTCCGTAAATGCCAAAGGCGAAGTTCGATTTGGGCTATCGGCTGTAAAGGGTGTGGGAGAAAAGGCGGTAGAAAGTATCATAGAAGAACGGGTAGCAAACGGGCCTTATCCAACAGTATTTGAATTTGCTAAACGCTCTAACACCCGTATCGTTAACAAAAAAGCTTATGAGAGTTTTGTATATGGCGGTGCTTTTGATGCTTTTGGATACCATAGAGCACAGTATTTTTTCATAGGTGCTAACGATAAATTAAATGGAATCGAAAAGTTGATTAAATATGCCAACGATTTTCAAAATAACCAAAATTCTTCTCAATCGTCACTTTTTGGAGGTTCTAAGGCCGATTTGATTTTAGAGCCGAGTTTTCCGGTAGCGCCAGAATGGGGACTTATTGACAGGTTGAAATATGAAAAGGATGCTATTGGAATTTTCCTTTCTGGACACCCACTAGATGATTATCGCTTTGAGCTAGATCGGTATTGTCCGTACAAAGTGAAGCATCTTTCTGTTATTAATAAAATTAGAACTGGCGATACCAATGAAGAAGTTTTGTCAGAGTTTGAAGCATTAAAAAACAGAGAACTGGTAATTGGTGGTTTGGTGGCAATGGCCTCGCAACGCATTACTAAAACAGGCAAGCCATTTGGCATATTTACTTTCGAAGATTATGACGATAGTTGTGAAATTGCTCTGTTTGGAGATGATTTCCTGAAATTTAAACAATTTTTAACCGAAGGATATTTCTTGCAAATACGAGGTAAATTAGGGCTGCGCTTTGGTAAAGAAGGAGATTGGGAGTTTAAAATTACCAGCATCGATTTGCTTTCTGGCCTACGCGATAAATTAACGAAGTCGCTTACGTTGCTGTTTCCTATAGAAGCCGTAAATGACAGTTTTATGCAGCAGATACAAGATATTTTGGATGAGAACAAAGAAAATGCAGAAGCACAAAACTGTAAGCTTAATTTTGAGGTTTATGATATGGAGAAAGGCTTAAAGTTGGAAATGCCTTCTAAAAATCAAAGAATTAATCCCAATAACCAATTTTTAAATAAGTTAAAGGAAATGGATTTTGTGGATTACCGGTTGAATTAGGAATCGGTGGTTAGGGTTAAGGACTAAGGAATTAGCTAACCAATTCAACTAATGAACCATTGGCTGATGAACGAATCAACCTACACAATGAACAAAAAAATGTCAAATTGGCATTAGCTTTTTGATGGCATTACAATTGATTATATATTTGTAACATAAAAAATTTAGATATGGCTTTAGAAATAACAGATGCTAACTTCGAAGAGTTAGTATTAAAATCAGATAAACCTGTTTTGGTAGATTTTTGGGCAGAGTGGTGCGGTCCTTGCCGTATGGTTGGCCCAGTAGTAGAAGAAATTGCTAAAGAATATGAAGGTAAAGCTTTGGTAGGAAAAGTAAACGTAGATAACAACCCGCAAATTTCTATGCAATTCGGTATCCGTAATATCCCAGCTTTATTGTACTTTAAAGGTGGCGAAGTAGTAGATAAACAAATTGGTGCTGTGCCAAAATCGGTATTAGCAGGTAAGCTAGATAGCCAATTGTAAGAATAGGTTTTACTTATTTCAATAATATATCATCCCGATAGCGAATAGTTATCGGGATTTTTTTGGAAAAGATTTTTTGTGATATTTGATGGTGTAAAAAATGGAATTGTAAATTCCACGATATGAAGTTTGACATTACAAATGTCGAACAGCTTTTAACATTAAGCAATTGTTGTTGAGAACATTTTATTGCCGTCTGCTTTAGCAGACGGATCACAGATGTTTTTAATAGAGGCTTTAGCCGCATCTTTCGCAGTTGTGGCTAAAGCCCAATAGCATAATTTTTTTAGTTCGTTGGCTAAAGCCAAACGGGAATGAAAACTATAAGCATTAGGTTTAATTGCTCTTAGGATTTTGTAACTCCCAATGCTTAATTCAGTAAGATATTATAAATGTAGAACACTACGGCTTGCCCTAAACGCGATAAAATTTATATTTTTAAAACAAAAAAGAGAACTTATGAAATTGTCTAAATTATTGCTTTTGGTTTTTGTTTTTATTTCTGTAACGCTATCGTGTAAAAAAGAAGAAAAAGAAGTTGTTAAAGAAAAAGTGAAACTATATATAATTGCCGAACCAGGTTTGTATTTAACAGCATTTCCTTTGGTATTACAGCTTTCGGGAACCAATATCGAAACGCAAAGCAATATCACAACTACTCACATTATGGAAGTGCAATTTAATAAAGGGGAGCCACAAACGTTGAATTTGAAGGTAGTATCTGGAAAGATAGAAAACGAAATGAGTTTGGCGGTATCTAATGTAATCTCCCTGAACGATCAAGGAAGAATTGCCTACAAGACAAGTAGGAGTGGAGATATTTCATTAACATTTGTTCCTTAATCAGAAATCAGCGTTTGGTTCGTGCTATTTGGAGTTTGTAACTCCGAAGCCCTATCATAGATTTTTAATCCAAACTATTTTTCTGTGTTGAAGAAATGGAATTGTAAATTTCAAGACAGGAAGTTTGGGTGGTTGACCTAGAATTAAAATTCATCCTAATTCTTCAAGGTTTTTCAAAAAACGATCAGCGTTGAGCAAGTGTGCTTCTTTTTTCTTTGTATCCATTTGATCTAGGCTTCGCAACAGCATTGATAAGCGTGGTTGCTTGGCAAAAAAAATGCGGTTTTCATCCATAAAATTCCAGAACAAACCATCCCAAGTTTCTTGCCATTTGCCTTTCGGATAATTGCTCATTTTTAGAATATACTTGCTGCCGCTGATATAAGGTTTAGTGCTCATCATTCCTCCATCTGCGAATAAGCTCATTCCGTATACATTAGGTACCATTACCCAATCATAGGCATCAATGAAAAGCTCCATAAACCATTTGTAGATGGCATCTGGATGTATTTGGCACAAGTTCATGAAATTAGCAAGCAACATTAACCTTTCAATGTGATGAACATAGCCAGTTTTTAACAGTTTTTTAATGGTAGCATCTATCGGTGCAATTCCAGTTGTACCAGTATAAAAGCATTTAGGAAGTTTTCTTCGATGGTTGAAAAAATTAGAATTGCGCTGCTTTACGCCAATTTTTTGATATAAACCCGCCACAAATTCACGCCAGCCCAATAATTGTCTAACAAAGCCTTCAGTTGAGTTTATCGGTATTTGATGTGCTTTGGCAAAATCTACGGATCTAGAAATCACTAGTTTTGTATCGAGATAGCCGATATTTAAGAGCGGCGATAATACGCTATGGTGTAAGAAATGCTCTTCCTTAACAATGCTATCTTCGTAACTGCCAAATTCTAAGAAACGTTCTGTCAAGAACTGTTCAAACCAAGCATCGGCTTCTTCAAAAGTTACAGGATATATCGGCTGATCTGCAATTTCGCCATAATTCGTCGAAAAATACTTTTCAGTATATGTTTTAGCTTCCTTAAAGTATGCATTGCTATCTGGAAATTGGATGGCTGGAGGATATTTTCCCTTAGGATATTTTTTCCTGTTCTCCTCATCGTATGTCCAATTTCCACCTTCGGGTTGCTCGCCATCCATCAATAAATGACGTTGTTTGCGTTGTTTTTTATAAAAGTCAGTTTGATTGAAATGCTTTTTATCTGATGTAAAATATTCATCGATTTCAGCCTTGGTATTGATGAAAAGTGGGTTTTCTAACCAATGGAATTGAAAAATTGATTCATATTTGCGCAGACGCTTTTCAAGCCAATTATCTACAGACTGATAAACAGTGATATGCTCAAAGCCACCTTTCTTTAGTTTCGACAAAAGATTCCTGATGTCGGCTTGTTTTTCATTGGCTTCTATATAGTTTACTTTTAAGCCTTTTTGTTTGAGGTAATTCTCGTAAAATTTCATAGTAGCCCTGTGCAAAGCTATCTTCTGCTTGTGGAAGGGATATTGGCTAAAAAAAAGCCATTCTTCTACGAGATATATTTCATCTGTTTTTGCGAAGCTAAGGGTTCTAAAAAGCTGATTTGGAAAAATAATACCTGCACTTTTCATCGTTTCTAATGATTAGGTGTAATGTTGCCAAGTTAACGTCACGCAGGGATGAATTGTTCGAGATTTTTTAATTTTCGTTGTTTTGTAATTTACCCCTCTTTTTATTTGGCAGAGATTAAAAGTTTTGCGGCTCCTAATTCTACATCATTGCTGAGTTTAACGCTTTCAGTACGTGAGTATGAAAAAGTTGAAATCCAATTTTTCCTCTGATTGTTGTTCTTACCAACCAGCTTACTGGTTAACTATTCCACCTCAGCATTATCCTTCGCATACATCTCCGCAATAGCAGGTGCATATTTTTTCTCTACAATCCTACGCTTTACTTTCATGGTAGGCGTAATCTCTCCCTCATCAATGCTAAACGGATTACGTTTTACAATAAAGTGTTTGATGCGTTCAAATTTAGCCAACTCGTTACTGATTTTCTTAATGTCTTACCCAATCCAATCGTTAATCTCTTTTTCTTCAATAAAATCGCCCTCACGTTGAAAAAACTCTTCTTTTAAATCGTGCTATTCGGAGTTTGTAACTCCGAAGTCCTATAATAGAATTTTTAATCTAAACTATTTTTCTGTGTTGAAGAAATGGAATTAAAAATTACTCGATAGGTAGTTCGAAATTACAAATGTCGAACAGTGGGTTACAAGTCCGAGCAGAAGGATTTTGATCCTATGCTTCCAGATACTTATCACTTAGTGATTTTATCTTTGTAAGAAAATCTAAATCTTCTGCTATTTTTTCTAGCTCTTTGGAAAGTTTTAAAAACTCATCAAGATTTTTTTCAATTTCAGGATAGACTTCTGCTAAGTTACTTACATTAACAGCGGTACCGCTCATACAAACCATCAACATACCTTTCGCCCCGCCAACCTCCGAATAATCTATGTCTGTAGCAATAATTGCATTTGCCCCTAATTTTGCCGCATTTGCTCTCAATTGATTTTTGCATATATCTTCTCCATCTTTAAGCTTCTTAGCAAATTGGTTTGATTGCCCTCCAAAAAAATCAACAAATGACGAACCTATTTCCGAAAAAACACCTGTTCCCGTGACCGACTGACCAGAAACAATAGATAATGTTTTGTAGTTCCATCTCAATGGTTGTTGAGCTGTTACAATTGGCATACTCGCAAAAAGAGGTTGAATTTTAGTCCTTAATGTTGCTGCTGCTCCATTTAATCTTATTGTTATATCGTCAGCCACGCTAATAATACAATCACTATTAGAACAAAACCCTTCTTTTGGTTTAAGAGAGATCGTATTTATTTTGTCAACATACTCTTTTTTAAGCTTGCGATTTTGAGAAATTAATCCTTTATATTTTTTATCACAATTTGGGCATTTGTCATTCATAATAGTTTTTTAATATGTAAGAGTAGATTATTTTCCTTTATTATTTTTTTCCTCTGATTGTTGTTCTTACCAACCAGCTTACTGGTTAACTATTCCACCTCAGCATTATCCTTCGCATACATCTCCGCAATAGCTGGTGCATATTTTTTCTCTACAATCCTACGCTTTACTTTCATGGTAGGCGTAATCTCTCCCTCATCAATGCTAAACGGATTACGTTTTACAATAAAGTGTTTGATGCGTTCAAATTTAGCCAACTCGTTACTGATTTTTTTGATGTCTTGCCCAATCCAATCGTTGATCTCTTTTTCTTCAATAAAATCGCCCTCACGTTGAAAAAACTCTTCTTTTAAATTAAACGTTTCTTGCAAAGTCTCTTTATTAGGGATGATGATAGCTGTAATGTATTCCTTCTTATCGCCAATTAAAAACAACTGCTCAATTTTAGGGCTTTTCAAATAAATATTTTCTACTGGCGTTGGGTAAACATTCTTGCCATACGCATTCACAATCATGTTTTTGAGCCTGTCGGTAATTTGCAAATTGCCTTTGTAAAACCGACCAATATCTCCCGTGTGGAACCACTTATCCTTATCAATTGCCTCGGCAGTTTCAGCTGGTTTGTTAAAGTAGCCTTTCATTACGCAGTGCCCACGAACAATAATTTCGCCCTCTTCGCACTCAAAATTCTCCTTAAACGTATCGTGGGTTTGTATGTTGACGATTTGCTTGGTATCTACGTTTTGAATGCCAATTTCAATACCAGGAATTACACGGCCAACCGTGCCGTAAACCTGTCTATGATATTCGGTAACCGACATCACAGGCGAGGTTTCGGTTAAACCAAAACCTTCCAGTATTTTTATTCCTAGGTCGCCAAAAAACTCGCCCACATTTTTAGGTAGGGCAGCCCCACCAGAAATCATAAATTTTAAGCGACCACCGGTTTTCTCCTTAATTTTACTGAAAACCAATTTTTCGGCAATAGCTTTTTTAGCTCCTAAAATTAATCCCGGGTTTTTACCTGCTTCTCTAGCAACTCTGTAGCTGTTTCCAATCTCTAAAGCCCAAGTAAAGATTTTCGCTTTCATGCCACCTGCTGCCGTTCCAGATTTAATAGCTTTATCGTGAATACGCTCTAACAAACGAGGCACGCAAGACATTACCGTTGGCCTAACTTCGCCCATGTTTTTAGCTAGAAGCTCTAAACTTTGTGCAAAAGCAATTTTACAGCCTTGTGCACAGCAAACGTGGTAGGTGGCTGTACGTTCAAATACGTGAGATAAGGGTAAGAACGATAAAAAGGTCTCAGTTTCATCAATCACAGGGATTTGCTGCAAGCAAACTTCTACGTTTTTCACAAAGTTATAGTGGGTAAGCATTACTCCTTTTGGTGTACCCGTAGTACCAGAAGTGTAAATCAGTGAAGAAACATCGTTTGGATGAACTTCAGCTCTTCTTCTGTCTATTTCTGATACTTCTTCAGCAGATACAGGTCTATTTAATATGTTTTCGTAATCAATCACTTCAATGCTCAAACCCTCTGGTATGGCTATCTTTCCAAAATCAGCAAATGCTGGAATAATGTACTTTAGTTCTTGACAGTTAGCTGCCACCTTTAAAATCTTTCTGAAAAGAAATGGATTGCCTACCAAGATAGCTTTGATGCCAGAATCGTTAATAATGTAAGCAACTTCTTGTTCTGATAGAGTAGGATATATAGATACATTGATTACGCCAATTTGCTGAATACCTTGGTCATAATACACGTATTCTGGCGAATTTTCCATCATTAAACCCAGCCTGTCGCCTTTTACAATGCCCTTTTCTAAAAAGAAGGCCGAAACAGCATCAGCCTTAGCTAAAGTTGCTGCAAAAGATATTTCTTCCCAGTTGGCTCCCTTTTTGTGAATTAAAAAAGTTTCGTCTGGTTGGTGGATATTTTTTACAACGTTGCGTAATAGCGTAGGTACGGTAGAAAATTCGTTGAATGATACCATGTTACATTTATGTTTGGTGATGTTTTGAACCAACAATGATAAAGTATTGCAAGTAATAATACAAAGCGAATTACAAATTGTTGGTAAAAAATAAGATGAACACAGAAAAGCCCCGATGTAAAATCGAGGCTTTGTAAATTCATTTTGCTATTCCTTCTGTTAGGGAAGGTAGGGAGAGTTTACTCCAATATTTTGGCTTTTATACAGAAAAACTTTCGCCACAACCGCAAGTACGACTAGCGTTAGGGTTAATAAAGTTAAAACCTTTACCGTTTAAGCCATCGGTAAAGTCTAATTCAGTACCAGCAAGATAAAGGAACGATTTCATATCCAAGGCAATCCTAATTCCTCTATCTTCGAAAAACTGATCGCCAGTTTTTTCTTCGTTATCAAAATCTAGGTTGTACGATAAACCAGAACAACCACCACCTTTTACGGAAACACGTAAAAAGTAATCAGCACCTAATTGCGAATCGTGCATTAGGTCGTCTATTTTGCTTTTTGCTTTATCTGTTATAGTAATCATGATATTTTAGTTATGAGTTGTGTGTTAAAGGTTACGAGTTTAGGCGCTTAAGCCCATAACTCAAAACTTATAACTCGTAACACTTCCTAGTGGTGCGATTTAGGTAACTCCAATGCTTCCATTCCGTTTTTAACGCGATAATCGTTAATTGCAGATTTGATAGCATCTTCAGCTAGTACCGAACAGTGGATTTTCACTGGAGGTAAAGCCAATTCTTCTACTAAATCCATATTGTCGATAGCTAAAGCCTCGTCGATAGACTTGCCTTTTAACCATTCTGTAGCTAAAGATGAAGAAGCAATAGCAGAACCGCATCCAAAAGTTTTGAATTTAGCATCTGTGATTACGTTGTTATCATCAACTTCAATTTGCAAACGCATTACGTCGCCACACTCTGGAGCACCTACTAAACCAGTGCCCACATTTTTATTGTCTTTATTCAAAGTACCAACGTTTCTAGGGTTGGTATAGTGATCAATTACTTTTTCTGAATATGCCATGATATTTTAGATTTTAGATTTACGATTTTAGATTGCCTGCCATCGTAAATATTTATATTCTTATTTATTTTAATGATTGTCTATTTCAAATCGTAATTCGTAAATCTACAATCGTAACTCGTCTTAGTGTTCTGCCCACTCAATTTTGCTCAAGTCTATACCTTCTTTAAACATTTCCCACAGTGGAGAAAGATCTCTCAAATGGTTTACTGCTTTTTTGGTATTTTCTATTGCGTAATCAACTTCTTCTTCTGTGGTAAATCTACCTAAACCAAAACGTATCGAAGAGTGTGCCAAATCATCAGAAAGACCTAAAGATTTTAACACGTAAGATGGTTCTAACGAAGCAGAAGTACAAGCAGAGCCCGAAGAAACTGCTAAATCTTTCATCGCCATCATTAAGCCTTCGCCTTCAACATATTTGAAAGAGATGTTAGCTACATGAGGTAAACGATGTTGCACGTTACCATTTACATAACTTTCTTCTAACTGCGTTAAAGCACTTTCTAATTTATCACGCAAAGCAGATAAACGTTTAGCTTCTTCATCCATCTCTAAACGACAAAGCTCGCAAGCTTTACCTAAACCAACAATACCTGGTACGTTTAATGTTCCAGAACGCATACCACGTTCATGACCACCGCCATCCATTTGCGAAGTAACCTTAACTCTCGGGTTTTTTCTGCGTACATATAAAGCACCAACACCTTTTGGACCGTACATTTTGTGTGCACTAAAAGCCATTAAGTCAATGCCATCAGCATTTACATCAACAGGGATTTTACCTACTGCTTGTGTAGCATCAGTAAAAAATAAAGCACCATGCTTGTGTGCAATAGCAGAAATTTCTTTGATAGGCTGAATTACACCAATTTCGTTATTTCCATACATAATGGTAACTAAAATGGTTTCTGGGGTCATTGCAGCTTCTAATTCTGCAAGATCAATTAAGCCATCCTCTTTAACGTTTAAATAAGTAACTCTAGCACCTTGTTTTTCTAAGTGTTTGCAAGTATCTAAAACAGCTTTGTGCTCTGTAGTAGCGGTAATGATATGATTACCTTTATCTGCATACATTTCGAAAACACCTTTGATGGCCAAGTTATCTGCTTCGGTAGCACCAGAAGTAAAGATGATTTCTTTTTCTGTACAGCCAATCAATTTCGCAACTTGTTCGCGGGCATAGTCTACACCTTCTTCAGCAACCCATCCAAAAGCGTGGTTACGGCTAGCTGCATTACCAAATTTGTTGGTAAAGTAAGGCAACATCGCTTCTAATACTCTTGGATCTAGAGGTGTTGTAGCGTTATTATCTAAATAAATAGGAAGTTCCATCTAATCTTGTTTTTTTTATAAATGAGCAGAAAGCTCAAGGTTGAAAGCTTAAAGCATTTGTCTAGCTTTAAGCCCTAAGCTTTACACTTTCGGCTTTAATAGTACAAAGATACGAAAAAACTTTGCGAACAATTATAAATAATGGCTATGAAGCTATAGATAAAACCTGCATTTTTACATTCTGATAACGAGAAAGCGGAGTTGGAGGTTTTGAGTTGTGTGTTACGCGTTTAAAAGCCCTTAACTCATAACAGGTAACACGTAACATTGTAATGAAATGAACAAGATAGAACATATTGGTATAGCGGTAGCTGATTTGGAAAAAGCATCCACTTTGTATGAGCAATTGTTAGGCACTAGTTGCTATAAAACCGAGCGAGTGGAAAGTGAAAACGTTGATACTGCATTTTTTAAAACTGGCGAAAATAAAATAGAATTATTAGCAAGCACAGCTGATGATAGCGCTATTGCCAAGTTTATTGCAAAAAAAGGGGAGGGCATACATCACATTGCTTTTGATGTGGATGATATTTATATGGAAATGGAAAGGTTGAAAAAGGAAGGTTTTGTATTGTTGAACGAAGAACCGAAAAAAGGGGCGGATAACAAGTTGATTTGTTTTGTACATCCAAAGACTACAAATGGTGTGTTGATTGAACTTTGCCAGGAAATTAGATGAGTAGAATGTCATTAGCGAAAATGGTAGGTAAAGATTTTGAACTACCAGAAGATATCTCAGAAAATCAGTTGCGAGAAGCTTTGATCAAAGCTTTTGAATATTTGGTAGAAGATGACTTTTCTAAGCTGGTTCAAATTCTTTACCGTGCCGATGTAGACCAAGATAAATTGAAGCAGTTGTTAGAAAGTGCCGAAAATTCAAGTTCTGGAGAGGTAATTGCAGATGCTTACATTGCTAGGCAAAAAGCAAAACTGGAGATTTGGAATAAATATTCGAAATCATAAAAGTAGCCACAGATGCACAGATGTTATTTGGATGTTTGCTGTATAGAATCGGTCTTTAGCCCGATGAATGAAAGATATAGAAAAAAGATTTAATCTAATTTTTAAATCCTAAATGATATCTGTGCATCTGTGGCTTTTAAAAAAAAACTACTCTTCCTCTTGAGAAAGTGCCCTAGTAGCTACTTTTCCAACACTCAAGCCCTGCACAATGATAGAGAAAACCACAATGAAATAAGTGGTAGCTAAAATTACCGACTTATGCGGGCCTTCATCAATAGACAATGCTAATGCAATAGACACACCGCCTCGTAATCCTCCCCAAACTAAAACCTTAATAGTTCCCTTGCTAAATTTATTTTTAAAAGGAATTACTTTAACTGGAATGTAAATCGAGATAAATCTGGCGAAAAGCACAATTATAATACTGATGGCGCCCATAACCCAGTAATTGGTAATGTTAGGGATAATCAATAATTCAAATCCTATAAATAAGAACAAAATTGCATTTAGAATTTCATCAATCAGCTCCCAAAACTTGTTCAAATAATCTTTTGTAGTGGCCGACATGGCGGTTCTCTTGCCATAATTACCGATTACAATACCTGCGGCAACCATGGTTAACGGGCCAGAAATGTGCATTCCTCTAGCTATTAAATAACCACCCATTACTACCGATAAGGTAATTAATACTGATACTTTGTAATCATCTATTTTACGCATAGCATTAGAAGCTCCTAAGCCTAGTAAAGCGCCAACAATGAAACCGCCAGCGGCTTCCTTAATTAATAACCAAGAGATGTTTCCGAAAGAAATATCTATATCGCTACTTTGCGTAAGCTGCAAAATAACTGCGAAAACTACAACCGCCACACCATCATTAAAAAGCGATTCGCCCGCTACTTTGGTTTCTAACGATTTCTTTACTTTAGCTTCTTTCAATACACCCATAACGGCTATGGGGTCTGTAGGGGAAATTAAAGCCCCAAACAATAGGCAGTATAAAAATGGCATTTGTAAACCCAACAATGGAGCTATATAAAATACCAAGCCTCCAACTACAAAAGTAGATATCACTACGCTTACGGTAGAAAATATCACAATTGGGCCACGTTGTTCTTTTAAATCTTTTAAATTGATGTGGATTGCGCCAGCAAAAAGCAAGAAGTTTAGCATCGCACCCATTAAAACTTCGGTAAAATCTACATCTTTCAATAAATTAGAAAAATGACTAAAAGTATCAGGGAAAAATCGGCCAGTTACTACCAGAATAATCGAAGAAAGCATGGCAATAATCATGATGCCAATGGTAGAAGGGAGCTTTAAATAGCGTAAATTTAAGTACGAAAAGAAAGAGGCAAGAACGATAAGAACGGAAAAAGAATAGTATAACTCCATGGATAAATTTTAAGGGTTTTCGAAATAGGTAAGTTTGCAAGATAGGAATTAAGAGCGTTTTAGCCAATTTTTGAAGGCTCATTGTCAGTCTCTATTTTGTGACAGGTTTGTTTTGATATAGTTTTTTTGGGGAGTGCTTGTGTCTTTTTTTCCCAACTATGGTAGAAGCAAAATAAGAATGAAAGCAAATTTTCGCGAAGCGAAAATTTGCTTTCATTCTTTGAACTACTGATATTTACAACAACTGTGCCGCTACATTTTAAGCGACACCAGGTGTTGTGATTTGCTTTCATTCTTTGAACTACTGATATTTACAACAACCAATAACTGGTAAACCTTGTTTAGCTACTTGTTGTGATTTGCTTTCATTCTTTGAACTACTGATATTTACAACAACGACTGTGTTATCTTCGTCTTTGATAAAGTAGTTGTGATTTGCTTTCATTCTTTGAACTACTGATATTTACAACAACGAAAGATTGACGATATTAGGGTTGTAGTTAGTTGTGATTTGCTTTCATTCTTTGAACTACTGATATTTACAACAACACGTTGTTAAATGGATAACGTAAGTGTCCAGTTGTGATTTGCTTTCATTCTTTGAACTACTGATATTTACAACAACGACGGTGTTTTAATGACAATCGATTTGCCTGTTGTGATTTGCTTTCATTCTTTGAACTACTGATATTTACAACAACTTCAGAGGTGTACAACTTAGGTTTAATCTTGTTGTGATTTGCTTTCATTCTTTGAACTACTGATATTTACAACAACTTTAAGATACCGTTACATAAATACGGAATAGTTGTGATTTGCTTTCATTCTTTGAACTACTGATATTTACAACAACTGAAATGGTGACTATCATGTAATGCAAGATGTTGTGATTTGCTTTCATTCTTTGAACTACTGATATTTACAACAACGGCAGAGTTGAAGAGGGAAGAAAATACGCAGTTGTGATTTGCTTTCATTCTTTGAACTACTGATATTTACAACAACATACCTTGGTTCAAAGTTCTTACTATCAAAAAGTTACAAAGAAAATTAGAATTAAAAAATCCGATGAGATTTTGCTCATCGGACATAATTCTAACACCGTTTTTTATTTCTATTTAAAATAATTCGAGTTGTTGGGGGGTATCTGGTAGTTCTTTTTCTTTTTTTCCGTAAAAAAGTTCCATCATGCCAAACTGTTTATCGGTAATGGTCATCATGCCTACATGGCCTTTTGGCGGTAATATCCGCTTGATGCGTTTAATATGTACATCAGCATTTTCCCTGCTGCTGCAATGGCGCAAATAAATCGAAAATTGAAACATACTAAAGCCGTCTTGCAACATATCCTTTCTAAATTTGCTAGCAATGCTCCGATCTTTTTTGGTCTCTGTCGGTAAATCATAAAAAACTAGGATCCACAAAACGCGATAGCTATTTAAACGCATAAAATCTAACCATAAGAAATGTCAAAATGGTAGTTCTTCATCTTCCGCGTCGATATTTAAATCAATTTCTTTATCGTCTGCCACACTTAAAAAGTGGTTATCATTAAACTGATAGTAGCGATTGGGTTTTTCGAAACTCATGATTTGCGGATAAACCAACTTCCTTATCACACCTTCGTAACATTTAGTTAGCGATGCCGTAGTTTGCTGGAGGCCTACCATTAAAGGGCTAACGCCTTTCTCAAATTTGACATCTACAGTAGCAATAGTGAGTAATTTTGATTTGATGGTGGTAGTGAGTTCTTCGTAAGCCGTACCTTCATCTATAATTTGTAGCACCAATTGATCTACATAAGGGCGATAGGGCTCCATGATATCATCTGCCAGGCAATAGGCGTTGTATTTGTTACGATGAAAGATGCCCAGCGTTGGCAATAAGCCCGAACTTACCAAACCACGGGCAACTATAGCACGTAAAATGGCATAACCATAGTTGAGTAAATTGTTTGGCGGTTCTCCATTTCTACCCCTAAAAAAGGTGATGTTCTTTGGAAATACATTTTGCCAGTAGTAAGCTGCGGCTCGGCCTTCGTAATTATCTGGGTCGCCAGAGCGTACCTCATCAGCCCAACGCAACATATTGGCGCAATCTACATTGCGTTGGTACAATACGGCCGCCTGATTTAATATTTTAGCTTGCACCGTTTGTTGCCACAAGTTTTTCTTTAACGGTTGGGATGCCTCAATTTGATATTTAAAACGCTCGCTTTGGATGTGGTTGCCATCTAGCGGTAACATTAAACCGATAGGTAAATGACTGGCATTACAAGTAATAATAGCGGCATTATTGTCTAGTAGGGCAGCGATACAACCTTGCGTAATGGTAATTTGCTGATGTTCTAATACTATAATACCTATGTCTTCTAAGGGTACTTGCTTCTCTGCAATGATTTTATCGGGATAATTAACCACCAGCTGGCTATTTTTAACATTCAAATAAGCTGGATTACCAAAATGGAGCGTTTTTCTGATCATAAATTATGCTTTTGTGATGCTGCCCAAACGGTCAATGTTTAATTTGACAAAATTATCTTTTATTGATTTACCATTAAATGAGGCTGTTTTTGAATCAAATGAACCAGATGCTTTTCCCTTTTTTACATTCCAACTCAAATCCATTTCTTTTGGAAAAATATTCTTTGCAAAGGAATTTTGACTAAAATATATCGTGTATCCGGAAAAATCATTGACATTATAAATCCTTTCTAATTTGGATTTATTAATAGTGTTAAAATCAATAATATCTATATTCTCTGATTCTTCTTCTGTTGGTATATAAACCACGTCAAGTGGGGAAAGCGTTTCACATAATCTATCTCCATTATTGTTGATTTCTGGAACAGGGCTTAACATTTGTTTCATTCTTTCAATTACAATATCCAAACGAATACTATCAAAACTTTTCTTCCTGTCCTCATCTTTATATATTGCAAAAAACAAGTTTGGAGAACCTTGAACATATTTATCAATTTTATTTCCTGTTTGTCCTAGAGCAAATCTTCCTTTTCCTTTTTCGTAAACACGGACTTTGATAATGGGTTGGTGAGGTTTTCCCTCATTGTATTTTTCAACATTTTTATTCAAATCTTCAATTCCTTCTGGTGAGAAAGCTAATTCAGGATTATTGTCTTTAGCTTCAAGATAGTTTTTAAGAATTTTTTGAATTCCTGTATCTGTTACTTTCTTAATTTTATCAAGATTAAAACTTGTATCCAAAGATTTTCTTGTAGCAGTAATAAATTCTCCTTTGCCTGTTTCAACCCAAGGTAGATGTATTTTTCCCGAAACTGTTTCTTCGTGTAATGATTTTCTTATCGCCCAGTTTGTTCCTTTCTGTTCTGCTCTTTCTTTTGTTTTTACGCCGTCTCTCTCAATATACTTTTCGTAATAATTAGTCGCTTTATTAATTACTCGAAGGTTTTGTTTAAAGCTCACAACAATTTTTTCTAAAGAATTTTTGGCTTCGGCAGTGAAATTGATCCAAGGTTTTAAAAATTGTTTCGGTACTTCTCTTTCTATTCTTTCTCCTGTCTTAGCATCATTGTAAACTACTTTTTCAAACTTCATCAATTTCTTTTTCAAATCGTAGCGTTTGGTATCTGATTTTGCCGATTGATTATTTAATAGATTTACGTGGTCTTTTGTAGCACAAGCGATAATCAAAGCATCTAAAGCGTGATGACGATGGTCGATTCTTTTCTTTGAAAACCCTTTGGAATATTCAATCGGAACGGTTGGCAAAAACTTTTGATGATTTTCATTCCAAGCAGTAAAATCTGCTGAATTGGTGAGTTGGTTCATTCTTTCAAAACGTGGCAAAATCAAATCATTCCAAACATCATTTAATCCCCAATCTTGTTTTAAGGTATTGGTTATTTTTCCATTGCCTGGCACAATATTTTTAGAATTAACGCCTTCATCTGAACCGTCATCTACACGAACAATATTAGATAAAACTTCCGAAATATATTTACTGATATAACGAGTGTCGTTCATTTGCCTTTCAATCATTTTTTCTGGAATGTCTTCCATCAAAAGTTTGTTTCTTTTGCCTCGATTGTTGGCGTAATTCTTCTTTACAAAATCTTCGTATTCATCTTCTTTTAAAACCGTTACCGATTTTCCTTTTCCACATTCTACAACAGTTCCGCCTAATTTTTTAATAAATTCAAAACCGATGTAATTATCTTTCAGTTTATTGACCGCCGATTCACAAATCACTTTATTGCTAAAACTATCATCAAAATATCGGCTTTGCGGAATAATGTGTTCAATTTCGTATTCTGGCGTAAATAATTTATTCAAAGGAATAATTTGTCCTGTGTAAGGCGATTTGTATTTCTGTTCCAGCCAAAGTTTATATCGTTTTAAATCTGACAGAGATGGTTGAGCGGTTTTACTGATTTTCAAAATATCGTCTTCAATTTCAATATCAGAATTCAAAACTCCATCTTCATAGATTTTTAAAATCTCTTGCTGCATCGGCGAAAACGGACGCACATTTTCAACTGAACTGTCATTCATCATTTCTGCCAAAAGTGCTTTGATGCGAAAGTTGGTATTTTCGTTTTCAGTAATTTGGTTGGTTAGTTTTTTTCGATCATCGGCAGGAAGTTTCATTTCTCTTCCCAACTCAATATGTATTTCATTGAAAAAATCTTTTGCTCCGTTTCCGTATTTTAACCAAATATCTTTGACTACCCGAAGCGTTTCTGTAATCACTTGCTCAACAATCGGATTTCGGAGCGAATGCTGTTTAAAGTCCTTTAAAAACTCTTCTAAATCATCAGCAGAATTCCATTTCCCAATCATCGAAGCTTCGGAATGTCTTCCATAAACAATGTATTGTGCCAACCACAATTGTAATCCTTGAAAATCATTTTCTTGGGTAAGATGAATGGCTTTTTCTCTTACTTTATTTTTAATGTTTTCATCAAATTCTCCGGTAATTATTTTCTGAATTCTGTCTTTTGAATACGCATCAATGTTTTCATAATTCCAATATTTTCCCAGTCGCATCAAAGGCAATAACTTCTTGATTGCTTTTTCAGAAAAAGAGCCATATTCACTTTTAAAAGGCGGGAATTTCTTAAAAGCTTCGAAGAAAGAATTTTCATCCAAACTGTTTTTATTGGCAAAAGATTTCAAGGCTTTTTCATACTCTATTTTATCATTGACCGAATAGATGATGTGCCAAATTTTCTGCTCAATTTCCCTTGTTAGGAAATCATCGGAAATATTTTCGACTTTATCCAATCGAGAAGAAATCATCGTTTTGGTTTCGTTGCACGGATATTTTTTATCTTCTACAAAATTCCAGCGATGTGTTTTTTCATTTAATTTAAAGTGCTTTAGTAAAGCTTTTTGGTCAACTTCTTTTCTGGCATTTAAAAATTCAAACAGATTTTCAAAATCTTCTGTTGTGTTTAAAAATTCTTTGGTAACATTTGCTTCATTGTCTTTTCTATAAATATTCAGATTATAAATCCATTGCCAAAGACGAAATTCCTGATAATACGGATTGGATTTTGGAATGGCTTTTAAATATTGCGTATGTTCTGCTCCATTTTCATCTTTGTATTTTCTAAACTCCAACGTACAGTTTGAAATAGAGGATTTCTGGCTTCTCAAAGGTCTTTGGTAGAAAATAAGATCATCCATCAAAAGATGCACAAAATCTTTTTTGCTCAAAGTCAGTTGATGCGCTTCGTTGTTTCGATACAACGCACGAACGCAATCGTTGTACAAATCATCATTTTTAAGTTCCTGATGAAATTCCTTTTGCTTTTCTAAAATCTGTCTGATTTCGTCTTTATAGAATTTTCTTTCAATGGTACGAACCAATTTTCCTTTAATTTTTTGTTTCGGATTTTGAAGAAGCGTTTCATAGATATAAGTTCCAACGGTTTTATAAGATTGGTCGATTTCTTGTTCAGTTTTCTTTTTTACCAACGTCCAATCGTTTTCACTCGGTGCTCTGAAACTTCTTTTTTCGTTTCCGTCTTTATCTTTTTTAATGCTTCCGTCATCATTCAAATCAGTTGTCACGATAAAATCTCTTGTTTTGTCTTTCCAATCAAATAGAGGTATTTTACTTGCTCGTCTGTAAACCCAACCATTTTCCAAAATCAATGAATACCAAATATCCGATTTTCTTTTTTGAGGTTCATCTGCCAAAACATCTATAATTTTTAAGGAATAAAATTCAACCAACTTATTCGGATTTTCTTCTTCTTCCTCACCACGCAATTGATAGTATCCTCGTTTCTGATTAAAGTTTAAAAGAATCCACGCCAATTCTTCTTTTTCAATTTTTTGATAAAGGGCTTTTTTGCGGAGGTAATAAATTGTCCAATCGTAAGGGATTTTTAAATCTTGTCCAGCTGCTTTAAAACCTTCAAGCATTTCATTGAAAGAGTTTTGGAAAAGAAATGAAAACTGTCCTTCAATTTTTTTCCAAGCTAATTTTGGTTCAGTTTCCACTTTAAACTTTCCAAACCTTTTTTCAAAATCTATTTGCGAGGCATAATGTTCCGGAAGGAAATTCAATACACTTAAAACTCTGTGTAATCTTTCTCTCCTTAATAAAAATCGTTCACGTAATCTTCTTACACTTCTGTATTTTGTGCGATCTGCCGTTTGCGAAACAGAATTTCCCTTTCCGAAATCTCCCAGAATATCTTGCGACATCGGAATAATCCTACTTCCCATTCCTAAAATCTCACCATGTTTGTTCTCAAAATCTTGTTTAATTAATGCCCAACCAATTGAGTTAGTTCCCAAATCCAAACCAAGTATATTTTTTGCCATTGCGATTAATTTTAGATGCCTTTGGTTAAAGATAGAAATAAAATATTTTAGCAGTTTACGGTTTCCCGTAATTGCAGTTTCAAAATAAATTCTATATTTGATATCGAAAGCAAATCACAATAAGGATTATTCCGTTGTGAAAACATTTGGGTTGCCTCTTGTCCACAAATCAGGAGGCTTTTTTGTGCCGCTGCATTTGTAGCAAACTAAGTTCACAAGGTTTTTAAAATAATATCACTTCTCTCTTGCTACTATCAAAAATAATCATGATATTTGCACCTCTAAAATTATAGAGTTAACGATATAGAAGCATCCATCAGCGTTGTTGCCAGCAAATTGCAAAAATGGGGTTGGGGCTTCAAACATAAAATAAAGAAAATGAAAAAAGATTTGCATCCATCAAGCTACAGATTTGTTGTATTTAAAGATATGTCTAACGACTATGCTTTCTTAACTAAATCTTGTGTAGAAACTAAAGAAACAATTAAATGGGAAGATGGTAACGAGTATCCTCTTTACAAATTGGAGATTTCTCATACTTCACACCCTTTTTATACTGGTAAAATGAAATTGGTAGATACCGCTGGTCGTATCGATAAATTTAAAAACCGTTACGCTAAAAAATAATTTTAGCTTAAAGACATATTTTTTTCAAAGCCCACGATTTTAATCGTGGGCTTTTTTTATTTTTGTAGCTTATGGTAATCAATCTTTTTGATGATAAATCTTGGTTTTCGCTTAGGCCTTTAACTTTTACAAGACCTGTTGCAGATTTAAGAATAGGTATTTTAACCATTGCTGAAAAATGGGGAAAACATCTTAATGCCGATTTCGGGTATCAAACACAGCCTTATCTTAGTGGAAAATTCAAGTTAGCTAACTCAAATCTTTTTATAAACGGTTCTGTTTGTCCAGACGAGGAATTGCTAGAAGCCATTGAAAAGCTAAAAAATGGCCAAGTGCTGCATGCGGCAGATATTGTAATTGCCTATTGTGGTAATTTGTTAACTAACTGCCATGAAGCTTTAAGTAGTTTAGAACGTGTAGCCTATCTTTCAAGTTTTGTGAAAATAGATTATCCAGAACAAATTTTTGGCTTTAACGACATAGAACTACAAAAAGATTTTGTACTGCTAACTAAAGGTAAAACATCAGCTAGGTTAAGTGCTACAAATACCATTCTTGGCGATCATATCTTTGTAGAAGAAGGCGTAACGGCAGAATGTTCAACCTTCAACACTTTGCAAGGCCCTATTTACTTAGGTAAAAATAGCTCGGTTTGGGAAGGTTGTCATATCAGAGGTTCATTTGCACTATGTAATGATTCGCAAGTGAAGATGGGTGCGAAAATATACGGCAAAACTACCATTGGCCCTTTTAGTAGGGTAGGTGGGGAGATTAATAATGCAGTAATATGGGGCTACTCATCTAAAGGCCATGAAGGTTATTTAGGCAATTCGGTAATGGGGCAGTGGTGTAACATTGGTGCTGATAGCAACAACTCTAACCTTAAAAATAACTACGGCGAAGTGCGTTTATGGGATTATGAGAAAGAGAACTTTAGAAAAACTGGCTTGCAGTTCTGCGGATTGATCATGGCAGATCATGCCAAATGTGCCATCAATACCATGTTTAATACAGGAACGGTAGCCGGAGTAAGTGCCAATATTTTTGGCGCTGGTTTTCCACGAAATTTTATTCCAGATTTTGCTTGGGGCGGCGCACACGGGTTTGATATTTACGCCTTAGATAAGATGTTGGAAACTGCTGCGCTGGTTTACGAACGTAGAGATTTAACTTTAGACGAAACTGAAAAACAAATTATAGCTCACATTTTTGAATTAACAAAAGAATATAGACACGTTTAAATTACGATTTTAGATTTACGACTTACGATTTAGGTTAGCAAAACTTAATACCTATAACGTACAACTTAAAACCCAATATAGAAATGAGAAAACAAATTGTTGCAGGAAACTGGAAAATGAATAATGATTACAATGAAGGTGTTTCATTGTTTTCTGAAATTGTAAACATGGTTAGAGACGAGAAAAAAGGCGATCAAATTGCTGTAATCTGCGCTCCTGCTATTCATTTAAACAGCTTAGCTCAGTTGTCGTCAGGTATAGTTAAAATTGGCGCACAAAATTGCCACCAAAATGAAAGTGGTGCTTATACTGGCGAAACTTCTGCAAAAATGATCAAATCTACAGGTGCAGAATACGTGATCATCGGTCACTCTGAGCGTAGACAATATTTTGCCGAAAGCAACCAATTATTGGCCGAGAAAACAGTTACTGCATTGGCAAATAACTTAACGCCAATTTTCTGCATTGGCGAAACTTTAGATGAAAGAAACAACGGAAGTTACTTCAACGTAATTGAAACTCAATTGGAAGAAGGCGTATTCGGTTTAAGCGTAGAAGATTTCGGTAAAATAGTGTTGGCTTACGAGCCGGTTTGGGCTATCGGTACAGGTTTAACGGCTACTCCAGAGCAAGCACAAGATATTCACGCCTTCATTCGCTCTAAAGTTGAAGCAAAATATGGTGTTAACGTAGCTGATGATACCACAATTTTATATGGTGGAAGCTGTAACGCTAAAAACGCACCTGATTTGTTTTCTCAAAAAGACATTGATGGTGGTTTAATTGGTGGTGCATCTTTGAAATCTCGTGATTTTACTGATATTGTTAAAGCATTAAATTCTTAATTCGAAGGAGTTTTAATGCAACGTTGTCATGCTGAGCTTGTCGAAGCATCAGAAAAGTTGTCGAAACATTTTGAAGTCTTCGACAAGCTCAGACTGATAAGAAATATAGAACTTATATGGACTACCTAAAAGTAAGTTTTGCCTTTGGCGAAATTGAAGAATATCAGAAAGATTTGTTCATTGCAGATTTGGCTGATATCGATTTTGAAACTTTTGAAGATACCACAACCGGCTTCGATGCTTTTGTGCAAAAGAGTTTGTTTAGCGAGGTTAAACTTCAAACAGTTTTAGCCGAGCATCAATCGCTAAATGCGAACTACGAAATAGAAGAAGTGGTTTCCGAAAATTGGAATGAGGAGTGGGAAAGCAATTTCAGTCCGTTAATTATTACCAATGATTGTTACGTTAGAGCTACTTTTCACGAAGCGCAACCGCAATATCAATACGAAATTGTAATTGATCCAAAAATGTCATTTGGTACGGGGCATCATCAAACTACAACTATGATGATGCAGTATATTTTAGAAACTGATTTCACAGGGAAATCAGTTTTAGATATGGGTGCGGGTACTGCCATTTTAGGAATTTTAGCAGCCAAAAGAGGGGCGAAAGATGTGGTGGCTATTGATTACGATGAAGTTTGCTACGAAAGTGCCATTGAAAATGCAAAACTAAACGATATTGATAATTTGGTTTCATTACATGGCAGTAAAGAAGCTATTCCACAACAAGATTTTGATATCATTTTAGCGAATATCAATAGAAATATCCTTTTAGATCAAATTGAAACTTATGTTTCGGTACTTAAAAAAGGTGGCTTGATTTTCTTTAGCGGTTTTTACGAAACTCCAGATTTGGATATCATCAAATTACATTGCGAGCAGTTTGGTTTAACTTATCAGGATCATAAGAAAATAGATAACTGGGTTTCGGCCAAATTTATAAAATGATTGAATGATAAAATGAGTAAGTTTTGAATGGCGTGATGCAAATTCTATCATTTAAAACTTACTCATTTAATAATTTAAAGTATGCGTATTCATTTAATAGCCATCGGTGGTGCGGCAATGCACAATTTGGCCATCGCTTTGCACAAAAAAGGTTTTGAAGTTACAGGTTCTGATGATGTAGTTTACGAACCTTCGAAAAGCAGACTGGATAAATACGGTTTATTACCTGCCGAGATGGGTTGGGACGAAAATCGGATTACCCCAGATATTGATGCTATTATTTTAGGGATGCATGCCCGTGTAGATAACCCTGAATTGCTAAAAGCGCAAGAGCTAGGTTTGAAAATTTATTCGTACCCGGCCTATATCTACGAACAATCGAAGGAAAAAATTAGAGTGGTAATTGGCGGTAGTCATGGTAAAACTACCATTACCTCGATGATTTTACACGTGTTGAATTACCACCAAAAAGAGTTCGACTATTTAGTTGGTGCGCAATTGGCAGGTTTTGATACAATGGTAAAGATTACAGATTCTGCTCCTATCATGGTAATAGAGGGAGATGAGTATCTCGCATCGCCAATTGATAGAAGACCAAAATTTCATTTGTATCATGCCAATATTGCTGTAATTAGCGGTATCGCTTGGGACCATATCAACGTGTTTCCAACTTTTGCCGATTATGTGGAGCAGTTTGCGAAATTTATAGCTACCATTACGCCAAACGGAAAGCTGATTTATTGTGAGTTGGATGAGGAACTGAAGAAAACCGTAGAGCAATCTACAGCTGATGTGGTAAAAATTCCTTATGCCATTCCAGCTCATGAAGTAAAAAATGGAATTACCTATTTGTTGCCTCAGCATACCGAATTAAATGTTTTTGGAGATCATAACCTAATGAATTTGAACGCGGCCAAACAAGTTTGTGCTCAATTAGGAATTGATGAAGAAGGTTTTAATAACGCAATTAGTTCTTTCGCTGGTGCAGCAAAGCGTTTGGAGTTAATTAGTGCTATAAATCAAACCAATGTTTATAAAGATTTTGCACACTCGCCATCTAAACTAAAGGCGACTATTCATGCCGTAAAATCTCAATTTACGGATAGAAAGTTAGTGGCTTTTATGGAGTTGCATACATTTAGTAGCTTAAATAAGGAGTTTTTAAAGGAATATAAAGGCGCTATGAGTGATGCTGATTTAGCTATTGTTTATATCGATGCCAAAACCTTCGAGCAAAAGAAAATGCAGCCCTTAACCGAACGGGATATTAAACAAGCTTTTGAAGACGATAGCTTATTGTATTTTGATAATGCCGAAAAGTTGGAAGCCTATTTAAAAAGCTTGAACTATCAAAGCACTAATTTATTGATGATGAGCTCGGGTACTTATGCTGGTTTAGATTTGCCAAAATTGGCTAGCGAGTTAAAAACAAAATGATTTGGCTTTGGCTAACCACAGGTTGATATCGGAAATAGGGGCTAACATTAAGCAGTTGCGTTTGGCTCAAGCTAAAGGTCAAACCGAGGTAGCAAAGGCCTTAGAAATTTCTGTCGCTGCGTTATCTAAAATAGAAAACGGACAAACCGATATCAATCTTTCTAGATTGGCTCAAATTGCTAAGTATTTCGAAGTGTCCGTTTCTTCTATCATTTCCAATGAAGTAACTACTTCAGTTTCTCGGAGTGTTATAGAAGAAATAACCGAATTAAAACAGCAGTTGCTAGATAAAGATGCAGAGGTAATGAAACTCCAAAAGAAGGTAATTGACTTGTACGACAAGTTGGGTTTGTAGCATCGCTTAATAATGCTATTTGTCAGGCTGAGCTTGTCGAAGCCTTTTTGAGTAGTAATAGCACTTCGACAGGTTCAGTGTAACAATGGTAAAGCTTTTTAAAAACTCTTTCTTAAAGTCAAATGTTTCTTGCCAAATTTAGCACCTGTTGCTTCGTGTATGGCCAACATTTTTTCATTAAAATCGCCTACCCAAGAAAGTTCCAATTCAGTATATTGGTTTTTAGGTAAAACGTGTTCCCCAAGTTTAATGAATAATGCAGATTCTAAGCCGTGTTTCTGGAAAGCTTGTTTGGTGCCCATTACAATTGCCCTCATGCGTTTTACGCCAGCCCAACGTCTATAGGCAAATTTCAGTTTTTGTAATAAACCAAGTTTACCATTAAAATCTTTAATCATTTGGTTGGCATCTGGAATAAGCACAATGAATGACGCTGGTTCTCCGTTTACGTAAGCAAACCAAATCAGTTTCTCATCCATAATTACTTCCATTTGTTTGAAACTCTCTTGCAAAGTTTCCTTTTTGATGGGAACAAAATTTTCGAAGTCTTGCCAGCCATCATTGTAAATTTCCATCAAGTCGTTGATGTATTTATCTGCCTTCTTTTTTTGGAAATACTCAAAGGTGTAACCTGGTTTAGCTGCAACCCAATTGGCAATTTTTGTAAAACGGGCTGGAAATGGAATGGTTAAATCTATAATGTTGGTTAATTGCTCGTAAGCAGTTTCGAAACCATAATTGGTAAATAGCTGGTGGTAATAAGGTAAATGGTAGTTCATGCCGTAAGAAGCCGGGATAAAGCCTTCTACCAACAATCCCCAAAAGCTGTCGTTTTCGCCAAAGTTAATTGGACCCTCCATTGCTTTCATTTCTTTATCTAACAGCCAATTTTTGGCAGTATCAAATAAGAAGTTAGCTGCGGTTTGGTCATTTATACATTCAAAAAAGCCAACGCCGCCAGTAGGAACTTCGTAGCCAAAAGCTTTTTTTTCATTTACAAAAGCGGCAATTCTGCCAATAACTTTATCTTGGTTATCAACCAAAACCCATCTAATGCAGTCTCCATGTTTAAAAAAAGGATTTTGGTTACGATCAAATACCTTCTCAACGTCTTGGTCTAACGGTCTAATATATACTTTATCATTGCTGTAAAGTTGGTCTACCAGGTTAAGAAACTGTTGTTGTGTTTTGCTATTACTAACTACTATTGCTCTCATGCGCTACTTGTAAGGGGCTAAAATAACAAAAAGCCCCAAAATATGGAGCTTTTTGTTGTTGTAATATCTAAGGTTTACTGTTTAGTAGTCATCATCATCATCGTCATCAAAACTATCGAAAGTATCTAAGTCGTCAAGAGGCATGTCTAAATCATCTTCATCCTCATCAACAATTTTCTCATCTTGGATGTCATCTAATTCTTCATCAGATTCTTCTTTCTTAGAATTTGGCTTGCCGGCTGGCTTGTTCTGAATGGGTTTTTTTGGCGTTTTCATTACACAAAAAATAGTTAATAGTTCGAAAGTTAAATGCTCTAATTAAAGTTACAAAAATCTTTTCTAAAATAGAAGATAGCAGCTTTTGTTTTGTCTTTTTACAAGGTCAAAAATAGAATAAAAACAACTTTTAGGGAAATTTTTTATACTTTTTTTAGCGGTACTGAAAGTCAAGGAAATAGGTTTTGCTGTTAAACAAAAAAGCGTCCTAATTATGAAAAATCGGGACGCTTTTAACACACAAATGAAACCTGAATTGAGATATAATTTTAGGTTAGGTTAAAAAATATCTTTTGTCAATCCTATATGAACGTTCTCAGAACAAACAATTAATGTTTGCTTAATTTCTTATAGCAAGTTTAATACAAAAAATGCTAAGAAGCATGGTTATTTAGTGAGTGGTAGTAATATTTGAGTAAACGGTATTTTAGCCTCTCAATGGTACAGAAATAGAGACAATGGTACCTGTTTTTCCGTTCTGTTTTATATGCACTTGTATGGCTTTTGCTTCAATTTTGTTTAACAGGTTAATTCTCTCGTTGGTTAAGGCCATCCCTTTGCTCTGGTGCCCATCTTTTTTAGTTGCCAAAGAATTATCAATTCCAATACCGTCATCAGCAATGCTAATTAATAAAGTGTCGTTATTAACTTCTTTTATGGTTATGGTTACTTTACCACCATCTTCTTTTGGCATAATGCCATGCCAAATTGCATTTTCTATATAAGGCTGCAATAACATGGATGGTATAAAGGTATCCTCTTTGTCTAGGTCTTGGTCTACATTAATCTCATATTGTAATTTCTCGCCAAACCTGTTCTTCTCTAAACTTAGATACAGGTTAAGGTAATTTACTTCTTCTTCTAAAGAGATATAGCTTTGCGTACAAATTTCCAGGTTTTTCCTTATTAACCGGGCAAAGCCTGTAAGCACTTTGTTGGCCGAAGCAGTATTTTTGGTGTTGATGTAATGTTGGATAGAATTCATCACATTAAATACAAAATGTGGGTTCATCATGGCCTGCAAAGCTTGCTGCTCTAACATTAAAATCTTGTTTTTTAGCAGCAGTTGTTCTTGTTCTTTGTTTTTTTGTTGTTTGGTTATGCGAACGCCTATCACATAAATAAGATAGCCACCTAAAATTGCAATTGCGCAGATAAACCACCAGCTTTGATAGAATTTTCTTTCTAGCGTAAACTTAACTTTTGTGGCCTCACTCCAGTTGCTATTTTGGCTTTTAGCGCTAATTTCGAAGGTGTAAGTACCAGGTTCTAACGAAGAAAGTTCTAGTCTTCGGTTTTTAGTTTCTATCCACGATGTATTTTCTTTAAGCCTATATCGGTAAGTAACGTTCCTGTTTTTAAAATCTACTGCACTAAAATTAATAATTAGGTTTTGCTCGTTAGGTTTTAAGATAAAACTGTTACGGGTTAAATCCAATAGTTTTTTGTTGTTAAGTATTGATGTAATATAGATTTTTGGAGGTTCCGTATTTTGTAACGAATGGTTGTAGGCAAAGTAGATTAATCCGTTGTTTGTTGCAAAATATGCAGTATCGTTATCTATATATAAATCATTTAGGTCATCAGATAGTAGGCCATTAACATCGTCGAAAGCGCTAATGTTTACTTTGTTGTTTTGAATAGAAATTCTATTAATTCCGGTAGTGCTAACAGCCCATAGGTAGTTATTTCTTACAAATAGTTTATTAACAATATTGTTGGCTATTCCTTTTTGGCGGTTAATAATGTGGCTAATTTTTCCATTTTTAAAAATAATGATGCCATAACCGTCAGTTGCCATAGCAATGCTGCCATCAGCCAGTTGGCGCATATCGTTTATTCTTTTTGCTAAAAGCGGATATTTCTCGTAATGTTTGTTAAGCTTATTGTAATTAAATTCTGATAAGCCGTTAATGTTAGAGAACCAAAGATTTTGTTGCTTGTCATAAAAAACACGATAAGACCTGTCTTTGAAAAAATCTTGGTCTTCTTTGTAATTAAATGATGAGAATTGGAGGTCGTTACGGTCGTTGATAATTACCACGCCCGAAGACATCGACAAGGTAAGCTTGGTGGTACTGTCTATAGTAAAATTTTTAACTACAAACATTAAATTGTTAACTTCTTTAAGAAATTTGAAGTTTGAGTTAGTTGGGTAATCGCTGCTTACAGCACCTAAACCATAATCAGAAGCGAAAAAAATACGATTGTTTTTTTTGTCTAAAACCAGTTGCTTAATGCTGTTGTATTTAGAGGTATCAGCTAATTTAATTTGCTTTTTCTTTTTTGTTTTTAAATCTAGGATATTGATGATGCCGTTGCTGCTGCCTAGCCAAAGCCTGTTGTTTTGATCTTTGATGATACTTTTAATAATGGGGTTATTTAAACCATCTGCTTTGCCAAAGGTGTGCAGTTGGTCTTTTGGCTTAGGTAGTTTATAAATACCATTGCTGGTGGTAAACCATAAGTTTCCTTGCTCATCCCTAATCGCTTGATTTACACTGATGCCTTTTAAGAAGGTTTTTTCTTCACTTCCATCAAGGCTGATGCCCTTTACACCATTGCGGGTACAAACCCATATTTTCTTTTCTCCGAGTAGCATATAGCCCAAATCGCTGTTAAGCAGTTGTGGGTTTAACTGGGTAGTTTGTGTAATTATGCCGTTTTTTGCTTCGTTAAGTGCGGCTTTATTTAAAAAAAATATACTTCCGTTTTTTTGGAGTATGGTTTTATAGGAGATAGGGTAAATCTCGGTTGTTGATGGGATAAAACTTCCCTTGTTAAATATGTAATTGGAGGTACTGGTAATTGCTCTTATATTTTGATGCTCATCTTCAAAAAGAAATGCGTTTTGATACTTATGTTTTACATTTGTAGAAATAAATTTCGAGGTTTTATGGCCATCCCAAACGCCTATTACATTATTATTTGTGCCAAACCACAAATTTCCTTTACTATCTTCCAAAAAAGACACCACCACGCCATTAAAGCTTAAGTTTTTTAAATTTTTATCGGTTTGCTCATTGTGTATTTTTCCGTTCAAAAAGTAACTTAATTGACCGTTTAAGGCCATAAACCAAATTCTTCCCTTGCTATCTTCCCTAAGCTGTAAAATCTGGTTGTCGGGCAGGCCATCATCTACCGAGAAATTTTCGAAAATTGAGCCGTTAAACCTACTTATGCCAGCATCGGTAGCAATCCAGATAAAGCCTTTTTGATCTTGCAACGTAAAAAAACAGTTGTTGCTTGGTAGGCCATCTTTAGTAGTGTATTGCGGCAAATAAACGGTTTGGGCATAAATTTGCTTTGGGCACAATACAACCAGTAAACAAATTAGAGTTATTTTGAGGAGCTTATTTTTTCACCTTGTAGTAGTCCGTATTTTTTTATTTTCTCGAAAAAATCGCTTGCTCTTCGCCTAGAAACTACAATGTTTTCGCCGTTGGTTAAAGTTAACACCAAACCATTTTTATTGTTGTATTCTTTTACATACTTTAAATTTACTATGCTCGATTTGTGTATCCTCATGAAGCGTTCTTCGGGCAAAATTTCTTCGTAGTCTTTTAAAACTTTAGAAACTGTAATTTTCTCAGCTGTTAGCAAATGAAAAATAGAATAGTTGCTGTCTGCTTCAATATGTATAATCTCATCTATATCTACCAAGCGGTAGCCCTGTCCGCTGGGTAGGGTTAATCTATTTATGCCTTTATTTTCTTTTAAATCTGTTTCAAGGTTTTTTAAGCTGTTATTTCTGCTTAACGCATTATTAAGTAGTTGGTGTTTCGCTGCTTTTTCTACAGCCGTAACCAATTCTTCGATATCAATGGGTTTTAAAAGATAGTCTAACGCATTTGCCTTAATCGCCTTTAGTGCATACTGATCGTAAGCTGTAGTAAAAATTACCGTTGCGTTTGCTTCTTGTGCTTGCGGTATCAACGAAAACCCGTTTTCGCCTGGCATGGCAATATCCAAGAAAATTAAATCAACATCATGGCTTTGCAACAAATTTCTAGCCTCGCTTATCGATTTTGCAATGCCACAAATGTTAACATTCGGACAGTTCTCTTGTAGCAAAAAATATAACGAAGAACGTGCAAATTCTTCATCATCAACAATAATTGTATCTAGTGCCGCCATGTTTTAGTTTGGCTCAATTTATCAAAAAATAGTACCAATGTAAAATATTTTTACTTTTCATAAAACCAAAGTTTCCTAGTTCTCGTAAGTGCCATCAAATAACCTTTTAATCAAAACCCTTAAAACTCATATTATGGAAACTTTAAAAGAGAACCAAGAAACATCGCCTAAAGAAAAAGATATTTTAGATGCAAAGCTTCAGCGAAGAGCTTTTTTGCAATATGCTGGCGCCGGAGTAGCGGCAATGGCATTGGTAGCTGCGGGCTGTAAAAAAGACCGAAATCCTGACATGTCGTTTGGTGTAACACTAGATTTTAAAGATGATGTTGGTGTACTCAATTATGCTTATGCACTAGAGCAATTGGAAGCTGCTTTTTACATCCAAGTAGCTGCTGCTCCGCCTGCTGCTTTTACACAGGCGCAAAAGAATTATTTTCAAGACGTACAGTTTCATGAAATTGCACACAGAGAGTTTTTCAAGAAAAAATTAAGTACAGCAGCAATTGGTAGTTTAGATGTTGATTTTTCTTCCATAGATTTCACTAGCGCAACCAGTGTATTGGCAGCAGCAAAAACATTCGAAGATTTAGGTGTAGCTGCGTATAATGGTGCAGGTGTTAGATTAAAAGATGATGCGAATTTAGTAGTAGCCGGGCAAATTGTGTCTGTAGAAGCTAGGCATGCTGCTTGGGTGCGTGATCAAATTAGTAACGGAAGTTTTGCAGATTTATCTAGCCTAACTGCTTTAGGAGCCAATGTAACCGGCGGTTTAGATGCTGCTTTAACACCAGATAAAGTGCTGGGTGCGGCAAGTAAATACATTAAAACAAGAATTAACGTGATTAACCTTTAATCTTTAAAACCTAGAAATTATGAACATTTTAAACATATTAGACGAAATTGAGAAAGTTGATGGGGAGATTTATGAAAGAATAAATCCGAGGAGAAAGGCAATGAAAGATTTTTTCCAGATTGGAAAGAAAATCTCGTTGGCAGCTATGCCATTGGCCTTAGGTTCGTTATTTAATAAAGCTTACGGACAAGCAACCCCAACTGCAGTAAACGAAGTGCTAAATTTTGCGCTTACCTTAGAGTATTTAGAATATCATTTTTATAACCATGCCGTGGTTGCAGCGCCTGGTTTAATTCCGGCTGGAGCACCAACCGCGGCCATTACTACCATTAGAGATCACGAAAAAGCACACGTTGATTTATTAAAAGGAGCTTTAGGCGCAGCCGCTAGAACGGAGTTAGTGTATGATAATTTTGACTTTACTGCCGGAGGTGCTTTTGGTACCGTATATTCTGATTATGTAACCTTTTTAAAGGTGGCTGCTGCTTTTGAAGATACTGGTGTACGAGCTTATAAAGGACAGGCACCTGCGTTGAAAGGCAATGCCGTTTTAACTACAGCGTTGCAAATTCATTCGGTAGAAGCAAGACATGCTTCGCACATCCGTCAAATGTTGGCTGCCAACGGTGCAACAGGATTGAAACCGTGGATTAGTTTAGGCGCTGGTGGCGTATCTAACGATACCGGTATTGCAGCCGTAGATCCAGTTTACGCTCGCGAAAATACTACCTTGCAGGCTGGCGTAGAAATTACCCAACTTAATGCTACTGCAACTACTAAAATTACAGCAGCGGCAGCGGCAGAGTCGTTTGATGAGTTTTTATCTAAAGCCGAAGTGGTTACTATTGCGAATTTATTCTTAAAACCAGGCTTTAAGCTGTAAAAATTTTACTGCCAAACCTGCTATTCCCCTTATTGTTTTGAAAGAAGTGACAGCTGCTTTGATCAAAATGATAGGGGTTTTTTTATACCAAAACTATTTGGTAATCTCAAAGCTGTTTAAAAAAATGCTTTGGTTTTTAACACTTGCGCCATCTGGAACAATGCAAGAAAGACTGTAATAAATGCCATCTATAAATAGGATGTGCATAGAAATTGATTTGTGCTCATCCTCATTTTTGCCATCGGTAAAATAGCTAACGTAGTTTTTGTTTTGCTTTATCTTTAACGCCGATAAGTTATAGCCCGGTAAGGTGGTTTGCAGGCCACTTAAAAACTCGCTTGCAAATTCTTCTGTGGTTGCCAATTTGCTAAATGCTTTTTCATCTATTTTTAAATTTTGGGCAATAAAGCTATAAGTGGCAGTAAAGATGGTGTTTGTAGTATCTTTTAGTGCAAATGTGGTGCCTGCCGTTTTTGCTGGTTCTTTAGGAAAAGAAACCGTTAAGCGATTAGTAATTTTTTGCTTAAACCAGTCCCTTTGTGCAAAACTACTAACGTAAGCTAACATCAACAGGCAAATTAACGTGAATTTTTTCATTGTGAAGTGTGATTTAATTCGCTTTTATGTTTGAGGGCCTGCAATTTTTACTTTTGCCTTTTTACTTTAAACTTAATAGGTAATTACCTGTTCTTCCAATTCGGCAGGCAACTCACGATAATTGTATTTTTGCCCACGCAATTGAGGCTCAAAACCAGCCTCTTTAATGGCAGTTTGTATGCCTTTTGCCGTAAAACGATGTGGAGCACCAGCAGCAGAAACTACGTTTTCTTCAATCATGATAGAACCAAAATCGTTAGCACCTGCGTGTAAACACAATTGCGCCACGGCCTTACCAACTGTTAACCAACTCGCTTGTATATTTTTGATGTTTGGCAACATAATTCGGCTCAATGCAATCATACGGATGTACTCATCGCCAGTAACGTTATTGCTAATGCCACGTAAACGTTTCAACAAAGTACCGTCATCCTGAAAAGGCCAAGGAATAAATGCCAAGAAACCATTCGCCTCAGCAGGTTTTTCGCTTTGCACTTCTCTTATCCAAACCAAATGCTCAAAACGTTCTTCAATAGTTTCCACGTGGCCAAACATCATGGTAGCAGAGGTGGTAATGTCTAATTGGTGGCAAGCACGCATTACATCCAACCATTCTTGTCCGCCACATTTGCCTTTAGAAATCAATCTTCTTACACGGTCGTTCAAAATTTCGGCACCAGCACCAGGAAGCGAATCCATGCCCGCTTCTTTCAATGCTTTTAAAACTTCGGTATGCGATAACCCTTCTAATTTAGCTACGTGAGCAATTTCTGGTGGACCTAAAGCGTGCAATTTTAAATCTGGATAAAGTTCTTTCAGTTGTTTAAAAAGGTTGGTGTAAAACTCCAAACCTAAATCTGGGTGGTGCCCACCTTGTAACAATAGTTGGTCGCCTCCCAAACGGAAAGTTTCTTCAATTTTTACCTTGTAGGTTTCAATATCGGTAATGTAACTTTCCTCGTGCCCAGGGCGACGGAAGAAATTACAGAATTTGCAGTTGGCAATACAAACGTTGGTGGTGTTTACGTTGCGGTCAATCTGCCAAGTTACCTTGCCACTAGGTACCTGTATTTTTCTCAGTTCGTTAGCCACGTAAGCCAGTTCGGCCGTACTAGCGTTGTGATATAAAAAAATACCTTCTTCTTTGGTTAAAGAATCGAAGTTTAAGGCTCTTTGTAGTAATGCTGCGGTATTCATGCTGTAAAGGTAAGTATTTAAAGGATTACACCGATTAAGCGATTACACAGATTAACTAATTTTAACTTCTAAATTATATTTGATTTATTTGAAAAGCAGTGGCGTTGCTACTATTTTAGGATAGCCCCGCCAAACGCTTTACTTCGGGCAAGCCCATAGGTTTGCCGCTACGTGCTCGCTTATGTCGGGTTTAAACAACAAAAAACAATGCTGTAAACGCACCCAATGGTACTGTGCTTTGTTTGTAAGTGTTGTGTACAATCCCAAGTTAAATAAACCCAATAGTAGCGGCAGCGCCCGAGAGAGCGTTTGCGAACTCGGGACTATAGCGGATAGTGGGGCTGCATCCGCAATGAAAAACTGACAAACATTTTCAAAAAGAACAATAGCTAAACAGTGCGTGGTTCCATATTTACACTCGCTCAACAATTCAGCAATTTAGCAATCCAACAATTAGTCTATCTTTGCATCCTATGATAAAATTTAATCGTTTTACACTTGCCAATGGTTTAAAGGTTTTGGTACACGAAGACAAAACTACGCCAATGGCAGTTTTAAATATACTTTATGATGTTGGCGCTAGGGACGAAGAGGAAGGACGTACGGGGTTTGCGCATTTGTTTGAGCATTTAATGTTTGGCGGTTCTGTGAACATACCAAGTTACGATGAGCCGTTGCAGCGTGTAGGTGGCGAAAATAATGCCTTTACCAGTAACGATATTACCAATTATTACATTACGTTGCCGGCGGCGAATATTGAGACTGCGTTTTGGCTAGAAAGTGACAGGATGTTAAGTTTAGCCTTTTCTGAAAAAAGCTTAGAAACGCAGCGCAATGTAGTTTGCGAAGAGTTTAAACAGCGTTATTTAAACCAGCCTTATGGCGATGTTTGGCTTAAATTGCGTCCTTTAGCTTACCAAACACACCCATACCGTTGGGCCACTATTGGGCAAGATTTAGCACAAATAGAAAATGCTAAAATGGAAGATGTAAAAGCATTTTTTAAAAAGCATTACAATCCGCAGAACGCGATTTTGGTAGTAGGTGGAAATGTGGATACTGATGAAGTGAAAGCGTTAGCAGAAAAATGGTTTGAACCGATTTCGGCAGGAGAAAAATATGTAAGGAATTTGCCTAAAGAGCCAGAGCAAACCGTAGCCAGAAGCTTAACGGTAAATGCCGATGTGCCTTTAAATGCGATATATATGGCATTTAAGATGCCAGCAAGGTTAGATGCGAACTATCAAGTTTTCGATCTATTGTCTGATATCCTATCTCAAGGCCAATCGTCTCGCCTGTTTAACAGCTTGCTTAAAGAACAGCAATTGTTTAGTGATATCAACGCCTATATTACCAGTAGCTTAGACGAAGGTTTGTTTATTGTAGAAGGCAAATTGATAGAAGGCGTAACCATGGAACAAGCGGAAAATGCAATTTGGGCAGAGCTTAACAAAATAGCTTCGGAATTGGTAAGCGAAAATGAGTTGACGAAGGTAAAGAACAAATCGGAATCTATTATGGTGTTTTCTGAAATGAGTTTACTAGACAAAGCAATGAATTTGGCATTTTACGAATTGTTAGGCGATGCTGATTTGTTAAACGTAGAAATTAATAAATATTTGTCTATCACTGCCGAGCAAATTAGAAGCGTAGCGCAAGAAACTTTTAAGAAAGAAAAATCATCAACCTTATACTATTTAGCCAATGCTTAACAGAACTATAGCGCCTGCTTTTAGGCAGGTAAATGAGATTAATTTTATTAAGCCAACAGCAAATAATTTGGCTAACGGAATACCTGTTTATACGATTAATGCTGGCGAAACAGAGTTGGTGCGTGTAGAATTTATTTTTACAAACGTAAATTGGGATGCTAGCAAACCGTTGCAGGCTGTGGCTGTAAATAGCCTAATTAATAACGGAACCCAACACTTAACCGCCAAAGAAATTGCCGAAAAGGTAGATTATTATGGCGCTTTTTTGCAGACAGATTATAGTGCAGACCATACCACCATTACACTTTATTCTTTAACTAAACACTTGGCATCGGTTTTACCAATTGTTTGGTCTATTTTAAACGAAAGTATTTTTCCGCAACAGGAACTGGATATTTATAAGCAAAACCAGAAGCAAAAGTTGCAAGTTAGCTTGCAAAAAAACGATTACTTGGCGAGAAAGAATTTTGCTCATGCGATTTTTGGAAATACAGCTTATGGTTCAGATATTAATTTAGCCGATTATGATCTTTTGCAGCAACAGGATTTATTAGCTTATTACAAGGCGGCTTTTCAGCCTAAAAATTGCACCATTGTTGTTGCTGGTAAATTTCTAGAACAAGATTTTAAAGTATTAGATACAGTTTTTGGCAGCTCATGGCAAAATAAAGCTTCGTTTACCAAAAATGAGTTTGTTTTTGCAGCGCAAGAAGCAAAAGAAATTTACATCGAAAAACCAGAAGCTTTACAATCGGCCATTAGAATGGGTAATTTGAGCATTAATCGTGCTCATGCAGACTTTCCGTTATTGCAAATTTTAAATTGCGTTTTTGGCGGCTATTTTGGTTCGCGTTTAATGGCTAACATTAGAGAAGATAAAGGATATACCTACGGCATTGGCTCTGGTATAGCTTCTTTAAAACATGCTGGATATTTCTTTTTAGCAACCGAAGTTGGTGCCGATGTTTGTGCCAATGCTTTATCAGAAATTGAGAAGGAAATTAACTTGCTAAGAACAGATTTAATTGGCGACGAAGAGCTTGACTTGGTTCGTAATTACATGTTAGGTTCTTTATTAGGCAGTTTGGAGAATGCCTTTTCTCATGCTGATAAGTTTAAGAACATTTACTTTGCCAGCTTAGATTATAGCTATTATGATAATTATATTACTACGGTAAAAAACGTAACTGCCGAACAATTAAAAGTGATAGCTAACCAATATTTAGATTGGAACGCCATGACAAGGGTGGTAGTTGGTAAGAAATAAAAAACGGCGATGTAAAGCCGAAGCTAAGCAGACGGATTTTTTCGTCTGCTTTTTTTATGTACAATACGCATAGTTCAGAACCGTTTTAAACGCCATTTCGGATTTACTTATCTGTGTTTTCTTTAAATGGATACATTTCGCTTAACGCAGCTCCTCCTTTAATGCCAAAATCAAGTGTTCTAATTGGAAAGGGAATAACGATATTGTGGGCGTGGTAAGCTTTGTGTATATTGATGATACATTAGCTTTGTACTTCCAAAAATCTTCGGAAGTACTTACTAATTCTCATTTGCAATCGTTGCTTTTACCTTAAAGCAAAGCAAAAAATGTATTGTGCCCAATATAGCAGTATTACTAAGCAGTCTATTCGTACCACAAGCTTAAAGTAACCTTACGTTCGCTATCACTCTGTTTTTCGGTGGCAAATTTGCTTCCAAAGTTTTTTTCTAAGAGTTGGCTCGAAGCTACGCCTAGCTTGGTTAAAAATGCTTTTACCGAGGCCACTCTTTGTTGGGATAGTTTAAGATTGTAATCTGGGTTTCCACTTTTATCTGTAAATCCTTCTAGCAAAATCCATTTGGGTTGCTGGCCTTTTATTATTGTAGCGTAGTTTTTTAATTGCTGTGCAGCTTGGTGGTCAATGTTGGTATCGTTGATTTTAAAATAGATAGCTAACCGTTGTTGATCTTTCTTTGCCACGTTGGTGGTTTGTTTGGACAAGCTATCACTAAGCAATTTGTTTTTTTGTTGTAGTTGTTCAATCTGCTTTTGTAAATACTGTTGCTGAGAAAGCATTTGAGTGGCACTTTCTTGGTTATTTAACTTGGTGTTTTCTTTTGCAATTTGCGCTTGCAGGATTAATTTGTTGAGTTGAGCCTGCATAGTACTGAGCTTTTGCTGTATAGAATCTATAGCACTGCTAGATTTTGCAAGGTACACACTGTCTTTAGCCATAGTATCGGTAAGTTGGCTTGTTGGTGTAGCATTAAAATTACCCATAGGTACTGGTACAATTACTGTTTTTGCTTCTTGTTGTTTATAATTATAGTTTTCTGGATACCTAGTGGCGGTGTAACCATTACTTACTGAGCTAGCATTGGTAGATCTTTCTGTTTCCAGCAAAGCTAACCTGTTTTTAAGTGCGGTATTTTCAGCACTTAAATCATCTTTTCTGTTGTTTTCCAAGTTGCCAGCAACAGCGGTTTTTGGCGCTAATACTGGATGCTGTTCAAAGCTTTCGTGGCAACCAGTAAAGTATCGCTTATTGCTGCTAATTTTTTGCTCGATGTCTTTAAATTAAGAAGGCTGTCTGTTGTGTTAGTCTTAACTAGCGTATTGGTAATTGGTGAGTTTTTATGGAGTTGGCCTAAGTTATTCTCGCCAAATTTATTTGCCACAATTAGCGAATCTGAAACGGTTGAAGTATTGGTAAGCCTCAAAAGGCTGTCGCTACCAATGCTTTGGCTAGTTTGTTGCTTTTGCGTGGTGGTGTCTCTGCGGATATGATTAAGTACCGTTTTGTTGTCAGCGGCATCAAGTGTATCTGTAATGTGGTTACTACGCAGTTCGGTATGGTTATTATATTTAGCCACTGCCGTAGTGTTAGCATTATTAGCCTCAGTTAAAACCTTGGTTTCTTGGTTCTGCTTCAACGCTTGTGGATATGCTGCTCTGCTATAAATTTGTTGAACCTGTATACGTTGGGCATTTTTGAAACCAAAACGATAGGTTAGTCTTACCGAAGCTGAGTTGAAAACATTCAGGTAGTGATGGTATTGGTTAGTCCAGCTATTGTGTTTTTTTTTGCTAAGCGATATTCGGCGCTTACACCCAAGGCCCATTTGCTCGATAAGTTGTAGTCTATTCCGGTAGTAATTGGAATAAATGCATATTTTTCGTCGATTTGATCTAGCTGATTGTTTTGATGCACCGCGGCATAGCCTATACCCAAAACTATGTAAGGGCTAAATGTTCTAAGCTGGTAAGCTTGGTTAAGCAGAGGCAACTGTAGGCCAAAATCGGCTTGCAAGGTATTGGCGGCTAATAAGCTATTGCTCGGACTAATGGCTTGGGCTAGCCGGTAATACTTAGTTTTAATGCCGATGCTGAAATACTCGCTAAGGCCAAAGTTGTAGCCCAAACTTCCGCTTAAAAAACGGTGGTCTTTATTGAGGAAATGATAATCTGCTGCATTATATTGCAATACGCCATATTCAGCAAAAATTTGATTGCGATATTTTTCTTGTGCTAATGTTTGTAGCGTGCCCGAAAGCCCCAGCATAAAAAATACTAGTCGTAATATAGATATTTTCATAGCTTAATTTTTTCTTTGAAAGCCCAACCACAAATACAACTCAACACTTAAGCCAATAAAGGGCCTTACATAAATACTGTTGTTTTGCGTACTTAAGTTTTGTTCTTCAAGTATAGTAGCACCAGCATTTACCTTAAAATAATTGAAAAACTTGTGTCCAAATGCAGCGTAAAGTGGCAGCCCTACTACAGGGCCAGAAATTTTTGCGTCGGTATTTGACTTAAAGTTTTTTAAAAACACACCGGCACTTATTGAGGTATTACTCCAAAACTGACTGTTAAAGGCTTTTTTGCCAAGCGCAAAGCTCAATCCGGCGTAAGGGGCATCAAAATAATTTAAGTTATCAATGTTTCCGCTATCATAAATACCACCATAACCTAGGTTTAATGCTAGTGCCCCACTAATTTTTTCCGTACTATAATCAATAATTTCTAGTTCATCATCAATTACGTATTCGTACTTATTTACAATGTTGTTTAGTTCATTGGCAATTTGCATTTTTAAACTGTTTAAGTTGTTTACGGTGTCTAAGCCAACTTCTGTTTTACGCTTGGCTGTTTGTACCAACTGTAGGTAAATCAATTCTGAAAGTTGGTTGTTGCCAGCAAATTGTTTAGGTTGCCTGTAAAAGGACATACTTTGCGCAACAGCAGCATTTAGGTTTGTCCAAATTGATTTTGGGCTATGTTCTAGCGCATAACGTGTGCCAATTTTGTTGATGTTTGCCTGTAGAAAAGCTTCACAGGTTTGCAAAAGCGATCGTTTAATTTCCTCACGTTCTTGAGTAGAAAGTGTGCGGTAATAGGTAAATTTGAAACTGTATACAGCATTTTGTCTCAATTTAAAATTACTCATTAAACTCGCTACGGTTTCGTTAGCAGTGCTTCTTTTCCAAACGGCTTCGTATAAAAAGTCTCCTTTTTTAAAGTCTTTGTTGTTGATTCGCATACTTACCAAGCCTATGTGGCTTGCTAAGGGACTGTTTACCATAAAATTACTTTCGGCAGGTAGTTTAGCTCCATTATTAAACTGCTGATATTTTTTATTTAATTCCAGCGTTTGTACTTGTGCATTAGCAAAAGCTACGCAAAAAAGTATTAAAAAAAATAAAATAGTTTTTTTTAGCATTTTCATATGTTTTTCTTTGGCAGGTAAAGTCTAAACTTTTTAATCGTTTGATAGAGTTACGTTGGTATGTAGATGTGATGCAAAAATAATGAAAAAAGCACTTAAAGCATTGTTTTACAACTTTTTGGAGTGTTTATGGGTACGTCGAATAGTTGACATTGTTACTAAACTTCTGGCTTTTAGTTTTTTTAACCCATTATTTATCGTGGTAAAATCGGATGGCTTATAAGCTATAGATTAATAATCTAAAAGGTTTGATAGGCTGCTTAGTTAGCTCTGGATGTTTGTACCATAACATGCTCCAATTAACTTCTTGTACAAGCTCAAGGCAACTAAGTGTCTAAATCCTTAATTTGAGGGTTTTCAAAAGATCATTATTCTTGAGGTAACGAGAGGTTGCAGCCTAATAGCTCACTCGTAAAAGATATGCCTTTGCGGGATTAAGCTGCAAAAATAACAAGGGCAGCTCAGTCTTTGAGAAGCTAATTTTAGGTAATCTTTAAAGTTTAGCTTTGCTGATTTTTAATTTCCGATTACGCCAGAAATCGTAGCTGTTTACTGGGTGTTTTTAGCTTGTAAATCTATGATGAGCTGCTATCAAAGGCAATGTGAGTATGATATCTATCTAAGCTGGTACAGATTGTTGATTGTGCCAGTTGGGGCTTGGGTTGTTTTTGGCCGTAGCACAAGTGACATCGCACATCAACTCGATTAAATATAGAAATTCAGCACTCGATAGCGTTTGTTTTAAATCAGTTTTCTTTAAGTAGGACTATTTTTCCATCCATTGTGCTTACTACTAAAGTTTTATCGTCTATTACTTTAAAAGTATTTACCATAGCGTTGTCTATTTTATGTGCCCATAAGGTTTTCTTAGCTAAAGGATCAATGCAGTAAACCGTTCCGTTTTTGGTGCCGAAGAAAAGCTTGCCATTTTTCTCTATTAAGTCTGATGGCGTGTGTTCGTAACCGTAGCCAGCATTGTATTTCCAAGCTACACCTTCGTCTGTACGAGTAGTTTTATAGGCTACGATTTCGTCTTGCATGGTTTTACCGTAAATTAAAGCGCTGTCGGCAGACAACCCGATAGACTCGCGAACTTTTGCCTCGCTGTTTCTCCATAAAGTTTGGCCAGTAGTAGCGTCTATAGCGGTTAACACTCTATCGGGTGCGGCAATGTAAATGGTATTGTTTGTGGCAACTGGTGTAACCATTGCTGGCGAAAACATCCTATTGGCGTGTCCGTTGTTCCATTTCCACAGCAACGCACCAGTATTAATGTCTAAAGCATATAAATGACGTCCCCAAGAACCAAAGATGATTTTGCCTTGGTAAATGAGTGGTTTGCCTACAATAGTGCCTTCAACTTCCTTAAATTGCCATTTTAGTTTGCCAGTTTTTACATCCAAAGCACTAAAGGTATTGTCGCTAGCTCCTATAAAAAGAACATCAGCTTGGATAACTGGCGAACCTAGTACCGATTTTTGAGCGGCCGTTTTCCAAGCGAGTTTACCGTTTTTTAAATGTAATGCGTAAATATTTCCATCGCCCGAGCCAAAAATCACTAGATCATTATTAATTATTGGAGATGAATAGATTGCTCCTTTGGTTTGGTACGTCCAGGCAGGTTTACCTGTTTTTCTGTTTAGGGCTTCTACTAAACCTAAGCTATTGCCAAAGATCACTAAATTATTGTTGTAGGCAGGTGTATTTACCACATTGGCATTAGAATGATAAGTCCAAACTGGTTTTACATTTGTATATTTTTTATTGATAGAAAAATCTGGTCGTTCGTAAGCTTTGCCATCGTTAACAAAAGTTTTTAAGGCAATTTTACGCCAGGTTGCTAAAGTTTCTCCGTTAGGTTTTCTGGTAGTGAAAAACACAGAATCTTTGGTCATATCTACAATGTTGTAGCCACCAATGCTATCTTTTGCTCTCAGGTTAGATCTACCCATGGTACCTGCTATGCCTTCAAAATTGTAGGCTTTGTTTTGATGGCCGTGCCCACAAATCGCGTATTGGATGTTTTTGGTTTTTAATCGGTCTACGGTTTCGTACCAATTGTCTAAACTGTTATCTAAAGGGTAATGATTGATATAAACAATGGGCATGGTCTTCGGCGTTTTGTTGAGCACGCTATCTAACCAAACGGTGGCATCACGAGGGATGTGGCCATCGCTCATGCGTACATAAGGCCCCGAAGCACAAGCAATAAAACGGAAGCCATTGTAATCGAAAGTGAATTTATCGTAGCCAAACTCTTTGATGAAAGAAACACCGCCAGATTCGGACCAACCTGTATCATGGTTGCCAGGTATAACGTAGAATTTTTTATTTAAGCCTGAGAGAATTTCTTTGGCAAGTTTTAGCTCATCGTTAGTGCCCATTTCGGTAATATCGCCAGTTACCACTACAAAATCGATATCTTTTTGCGAGTTAATGTCGGCTACGGTTCTTCTCAAATCTTCTTCGCCTGTTGCGGTGCCTACATGCGTATCGGTTACAAAGGCATATTTAAAGTTTTGTGCGTAGCCGAAATTTGCAATCAATAAAAAGATTGCAATACAGAAATTCTTCATTGTGTGTTCCTCTTTATTATGGGAGAGGGAAATTAGGCTAAATATTTTTGGTAGAAGAATTCCAACGAAATTTTGACGTATAAGATGAGGTTTTCCATATTGTTTGATTTTAGTAAATTATTTGAAGCTCTCCGTTGTTACAATTTACTGATTTTGGCCCGCCAACAAGTGCACAGTCAGAAATAACCGACCATTTTTTATTATAGCGTATCTCGAGGTCGGTATAATTTGCTGCTAGTTTTTCTAATTCTTGTACATTGATGGTGTTGGTGTATGCCACGTAAGAAGAGGGGCCACCACATGCCTTGTTTCCAAATGGAAGAGTTTGAATGTTTATGTCGTCTCCACAACGGCTAGACTCTGCCAAGGCCCTGATTTTTGTTAAGAGTTGAGCCAATTCCTGTTGGTCTTCATTTTGTGTTTTTTCTTTGTCGCAGCTACTTATAAAAATTGCTGTGCAAAAAATTACAGCATATACAAGTGAATTTAGTTTTTTCATTGATTTAGGTTTTGTAGCCCATACGCAGGCTCGTTGTTAAACGCTACAAGGTGACGAAAATAGGAGCAATGTTTTTTGTAAAATAAACCTGTATTGAAGCGTAAATACTTTTTGGAGCGTCAATTTCGACGAAGTATGAGGAGAAATCTTCAAATTAAATGCTGCTGTCAACAAGATTTCTCTCTACGTTCGAAATGACGGAGGACAGCATACAAAAAGATTGAAGCGGAAAGCAGGACTAGCAAAACCTATGAAACACCACATTAGCTTTACTTAAATATAACAATTCTCATTTCATTATCGGAAGAAATATTGTATCTTTGCCCCGCAAATAAGAAAACTAATTTATTTGCTATGCAACTCGATCCCCAAAAATTTATTGCTTTAGGTTTAACATACGATGACGTATTGTTAGTACCTGCATATTCGGAAATTTTACCTCGCGACGTTAACACCAGCACCCATTTAACCAAGAAAATTCAATTGAATGTACCTCTGGTTTCTGCAGCTATGGACACGGTTACCGAGGCAGAATTGGCTATTGCCATTGCACAAAATGGTGGCATCGGGATGTTGCACAAAAACATGAGTATCGAAAGGCAGGCAGAAGAAGTTCGCAAAGTAAAACGTTCGGAAAGTGGCATGATCCAAGATCCGGTAACTTTGTTAGAAACTTCGGTAGTTGCAGATGCTTTTAAAATCATGAAAGAGCATAAAATTGGTGGTATCCCTGTGGTAAGTGCCGATAATAAATTGGTAGGCATCATTACCAACCGCGATTTGCGCTTCCAAAAGGATATGAGCAAGCCTATTGCGCAAGTAATGACTAAAGAAAATTTGATTACTGCGCCAGAAGGTACAACGTTAAAGCAGGCAGAAGAAATTTTGCAAGATCACAAAATTGAAAAGCTACCTGTAGTTAATACAGAAGGTTTTTTAAGTGGCTTAATCACTTTTAAGGATATCCAAAAAGTAAAACATTACCCTTATGCTTGTAAAGATGAGCGTGGTCGTTTACGTGTTGGTGCTGCGGTTGGCGTTACTCCAGATACTTTGCAACGTGTAGATGCTTTAGTAAATGCTGGAGTAGACGTAATTACCATTGATACCGCTCACGGGCACTCGAAAGGTGTGGTAGATAAGTTGAAGGAAGTAAAAGCGAAATATCCAGAATTACAGGTAATTGTAGGTAACATTGCTACAGGCGATGCAGCAAAGTTTTTAGCTGATGCTGGTGCAGATGCTGTTAAAGTAGGTATTGGGCCAGGTTCTATTTGCACCACTCGTATTATTGCGGGTGTGGGGGTGCCTCAGTTATATGCTGTTTTTGAGTGTGCTAAAGCTTTAAAAGGTACCGGTGTACCGGTTATTGCCGATGGTGGTATTAAACACACTGGCGATATTGCCAAAGCAATTGCTGCTGGTGCAAGTACGGTGATGGCAGGTTCGTTATTTGCAGGGGTAGAAGAGGGGCCAGGCGAAACCATCATTTACGAAGGCCGTAAGTTTAAATCTTATCGTGGTATGGGCTCTATCGAAGCAATGGAGCAAGGTTCTAAAGACCGTTATTTCCAAGATGTAGAAGATGATATTAAAAAGTTAGTGCCAGAAGGCATTGTAGGGCGTGTGCCATACAAAGGTACTTTGGCAGAGGTAATGTACCAATACATTGGTGGTTTACGTGCCAGTATGGGTTACTGTGGCGCCGCTACTATCGAGAAATTACAGGAAGCACAATTTGTACAAATTACCGCTGCGGGTATGCGTGAAAGTCATCCACATGATATTACGATTACTAAGGAAGCACCAAATTATACAAGTAAATAATAACCCCAACCCCTAAAGGGGAATACAAAGTCCCTTTAGGGGATTTAGGGGTAAAGCAAATACAGCGGGGCGTCGGTTATGATAGCCCCGCTTTTCGTTACAACCTTTTTGTGATCCGTTACCGCTAATCATTGTCATGCTGAGTTTATCGAAGCATCTGCGATTAACAAACAATCCTTCGACAAGCTCAGGATGACACACCAAAAAGTATTTCCACTTCAATCTGGTTTAAAACACAAAAATCCCTGCTAAAATCAACCTTCTCCATTACCAAGACCACAAATTTCTCAAAATAAAATTTCGGATTGTAAAAACTTTAATATATTTGTCTACTAGTTCTATAGATTTAATATAATTTAAACTTTTGATGTTGAAACCGTCCTGATGCATAGGGGTGGTTTGGTCATCATTTAAAACAAATCCAAAAGATGAAAAAGATCCTAAATCCCATGTGTTGCTGTATGTCGAATAATTCTCTTAATGTTCTCAAAATACCCATACAGCAAGCACTTTAATAGCCAATTACAACAATGAAAATTAAACTATACCCACTTAGAAAAAACTTTTACCTCACTATCTTAACCATTTTATCACTAATCCTTTCTGCTGCATCTGCTCATGCTCAAACTCCTTTTAGTGGAGTAGTCAAAAAAGGGGATGGTTCTCCAGTTCCTCACGCTACTGTTAAAATAAGAGGCACAAATATTTCTACCAGTGCAAACGAAAAAGGCGAATTTCGCTTAACCTCGGTTCCAGAGGTCCCATTTTACATTCAAGTAAGTTCCGTAGGTTTTAAACCGCAAGATTTTCAAATTTTAACCATCACGTCCACACCAATAGAACTGGTTTTGCTAGAAGCTTCTCAGCTAGATCAGATTGTGGTGACCTCGCGTCGCCGTTCGGAAGTTTTACAAGAAGTTCCTATTCCAATTACAGTTATCGGCGGACAGGCCGCTGAAAATGCAGGTGCTTTCAACGTTAATCGCTTAAAAGAATTGGTGCCCTCGGTCCAATTGTATGCTTCCAATGCAAGAAATACTACATTAAATATACGTGGTTTAGGCTCTACTTTTGGTTTAACTAACGATGGTATCGATCCTGGCGTTGGTTTTTATGTAGATGGTGTGTACCATGCTCGTCCAGCAGCAACTTCAACAGATTTCATAGATATCGATCAAATTGAGGTAATTCGCGGACCACAAGGCACTTTGTTTGGTAAAAATACCACCGCAGGCGCATTTAACATTACTACCAGAAAACCGAGTCATGTTGCAAGTGCAAAAGTTGAACTAAGTTTTGGTAACTATAATTTCATTCAGGCTAAAACTACGGCTACAGGTAGTGTGGCAAAAAATCTGGCAGCAAAAATCTCCATTTCTGGTACGCAGCGTGATGGCACCATCTGGAACGTACGTGAAGAACGAAAATATAGCGGGCAAAATAACTTAGGTGCTAAAGGGCAATTGTTGTTTACGCCAAACGAAAAATTGGAACTGTTATTAAGCGGCGATGTTAGTATTCAGCATCCAGCAGGCTATCCGTTGGTGGTTGCTGGCGTTACTACCACAGAAAGAAGCGCTTTCCGTCAGTATGCTAAAATAGTTGAAGATTTAGGGTACACACAGCCAATAGTTGACCCTTTTGCTAGAGAAATTTATACCAATACACCTTGGAGACACAACCAATCTATTGGAGGGATATCCTTAAATGCCGACTATAAAATTGGTAGCGGTAAACTTACTTCAACCACCGCTTGGAGATTTTGGAACTGGGATCCAACCAATGATCGGGATTTTACCGAGTTTGCTGCATTGACTAAGTCGCAGGGCAATACTCGTCACGACCAATATTCGCAAGAGTTTAGGTACGCAGGAGATCTCACCGATAAATTAAGTGGCGTGGTGGGTGTTTTCTTTCTTGGGCAGAATTTACAAGGCTTAGGGCAAACCGAAGAAGTAGGAAGAGACCAATGGCGTTTTGTGCAAACTAGTGCTACGGGCGAGCAAGCTTTATATAGTGCCAATCGGGATTTATTAACAGGTTACGGTATTACTACAAATTCTACCATTAAGTCGTTAAGTGCGGCTGTTTTTGCGCAGGTAGACTGGGAGGTGCTTGATAAATTACACGTATTGCCTGGCATCAGGTTTACTTACGATAAAAAAGAAGTAGATTACGATAGAAGAACTTACGGCGGCTTACAAACTTCGGATGCTGCTTTATTAAGACTTAAAAATGCAGTTTACTCGAACCAGCAATTTAATACCAGTACTAATAACAATAACCTGTCTGGAAACTTAACTGTTTCTTACCGCCCAAGCGATAAACTGAACGCATTTGCTACTTATTCTACCGCCTATAAGCCAGTTGGTGTTAATGTAGGCGGTTTACCAACTACATCAACTGGTGCAGCCGATTTATCTGTAGCTATAGTAAAACCAGAGTATGTACAACATTATGAACTGGGTTTAAAAACAAAGCCAACTGCGGGTGCAATTTTGAACATTACTGCATTTAATACCGACATTAAAGATTACCAAACTAATGTGCAATCGCCACAATTGGGGGTAAATAGAGGGTATTTAGCAAATGCAGAAAAAGTACGCGTCAAAGGTTTAGAGGTTGATGGTAGTTATCAATTGCAGCGGTTTTTAACCTTAAATGCTGCAGTAGCTTATCTGGAAGGCAAATATGTTAAATTTACAAATGCGCCACTGCCACTAGAAGAAACCGGGAGAACCGAAGTAATCAATGGTGTAGCTACACAGGTTGCATTTAAAGATGTTTCTGGAGGTAGATTGCCTGGTATTTCTAAATGGAATATTTCTGGTGGAGCAGAGTTAAGCACAGCAGGTAAGCTAGCCGAAAGAGAAGGTAGGTATTTTATTGCTAGCGATATAAGTTATCGCTCGGAGTACTCTTCAAATCCAACGCCGTCAAGAGTTTTAGTGATAAATGGCTATACTTTGTTAAACGCCAGACTTGGTTTTAGATCAGAAAAATTCTCGATTTTTGCTTGGAGCAGAAACCTCGGTGGAACTAATTATTTCGAACAATTGCAGGCTGCAGCAGGCAATGCTGGTTTGTATGCTGGCGTATTGGGAGATCCACGAACTTATGGTGCTACTTTAAGATTTAGTTTCTAAATAGTTCAATAGTATCATTAATTTATTAGGTTGGGCGTTTACGTGTAAACGTTTGCAGACTAACTTTGACAAACTGATAAGCATGTAGCTTTTAGTTTGTCAAAGTTTTTTGCTTAAAAGACTTAAGAAGTTTTTAAACGGCGAAGTCTTCAACTTTTCAGTAAGAGAAATAAAATAGGCTAAAGTTAAACTTGGTAAGTCTCTATGCTCATTCTTCGCAATTGCAAAGGTGGACAACGATGACGATAATAATAGCGTCCAATGTCATTAAGTTAAGGAACTCTGTGTCAGTCTGAGCTTGTCGAAGACTTTTTCCTTAACTTAAAGACGATAATAGTAGCGTCTTTGCGAGGAGGTACGACGAAGCAATCTATATAGTCATTACAATAATTAAATGGTCGGTACATGCCGACTATTTTTTTGGAAAAAGAGTTTTATCTTCGAAGCATGAATAAATTAAAATCACTTTGTGTTTACTGCGGTTCGAATTTTAACGGAGATCCGATACTTAAACAAGCTATTATAGCATTAGCTGAAACAATGGTGGCACAAGATATTACCTTAGTTTATGGTGGCGGCAGCGTTGGAGTTATGGGCGTAATTGCGGATGAAGTAATGGCTTTAGGAGGAACGGTAACTGGTGTAATTCCGCAGTTTTTAATGGATAAAGAAGTTGGTCACAAAGGAATTACTCAAATGATTATTACCGAGAACATGCACCAACGCAAGCAAAAAATGGCCGATTTATCTGACGGTTTTGTGATTTTGCCTGGTGGTTTTGGCACGCTCGAAGAATTTTTTGAAGTGTTGACTTGGTTGCAGCTGGGCTTACACGCCAAGCCAATCGGTGTGTTAAATGTTGGCGGTTTTTACGATCCTCTTTTTGCGCAAATGGATATGATGGTGCACCATCGGTTTTTAAAGCCAGCTAATCGCGATTTGGTCTTTAACGAAAGTGATGCCAGTGTTTTAATAGAAAAAATGGATAGTTTTTCGGCCATTCCAGATGAAGTTTGGTTTAGAGACAGAAATTTGACTTAAGAAGTTGGATTGTTCATCGTTCGTCATCCCCGTGAAAACGGGATCTTAAAGCGATAGCTATTGTTTATGCATTATGATACCGCCACTGCACTAGTTTACTTGTTTTACTGACCCTGAAATAAATTCAGGGTGACGGTAAATTAAGGCTTCGTCATGCTGAATTTATTTCAGCATCAGTTTTACGGTTTCTTTAGAAGTTGAATGTTAGTTCTAGAACTAATCTCGAATTTAAACAATATCTATTTCCGAAAACAGTAGCACTTGTCGCAGCAAAATAGCCCTGAACGAAGTGGAAAGCCCGCATCCAAAGCTTGGCTTGGGGAGGACTTGTAACGAAGTGCAGGACTTTAGGTACCGATGAAATACTGGAAATTGCGCTCCAAATAATTTGTTTAAGTCACTGAAATTTTAAAATTATTTATCTCATTATCAATTTATTATGTTTTATTTAAAATATATTCTACTAAATAGGTAGAAATTATATACATTTGTGCTGTTGATTAAAAATGCAGAGCAATGATTTTAGAAAAAGTAGACAGAAACGTAGTTGAGCCTAAAATAACTTTAGTGGGTGCGGGTCCTGGAGATCCGGATTTATTAACCTTAAAAGGGGTTAAAGCGTTAGCAACTGCCAATGTAGTTTTGTATGATGCTTTGGTAAACGAAGCATTGCTAAACCATGCACCAGAAAATGCCATCAAAGTTTATGTGGGCAAACGTTCTGATGATGAGTCATTCTCTCAAAAATTAGTCAACAAGTTAATGATCGATTATGCTTTAAACTACGGTCATGTAGTGAGATTGAAAAGTGGAGATCCGTTCGTGTTTGCTCGCGGTTACGAAGAAGTTAATGTTGCAGAATCTTACAACATTCCAACCGAAATTGTACCGGGCGTTTCTAGTGCGCTAGGCGTACCAGGACTGCAAAAAATCCCGATGGTTTATGGCAATATGAGCGAAAGTTTTTGGGTGGTAACGGGAACCAATGCTCAAGGACAAATTTCTCCAGATTTGTATGTGGCTGCAAAATCTAACGCTACCATTGTGGTGTTAATGGGTATCGAAAAAATTAAAGAAATTGCTTCCATCTTTAAAGCAGAAGGAAAAGCAAATTTACCTGTGGCGGTAATAGAAAACGGTTCGTCGAAAGAAGAAAACGTGGTGGTAGGTATAGTAGATACGATTGAAGAATTAATTGAAGAAAAGAAATTAAGTTCGCCAGCTTTATTGGTGTTTGGAAATGTGGTTTCATTACATCCGCAATTTAACTCCATCCATCAATTTTATGCGATAATGGCACAAGAAGAATATTAAAGATTTATTACTTGATGTAATATTTTTGTTTGGTTGTGATTAGCTGGGTCTTCGGGTCCAGCTTTTTCGTTTTTAAGGGTGTTGTTAGCCACAGGTGCACAGATTTTTTAATTGATGTGTGCTGTAAAAATATTTATCTGTGCATCTGTGGCTAAACCTTGATATTCTTTATTTTGCTAAAAATAATTTCAGTAAAATTTTATGTAAATCGTCATTGCGAGGTACGAAGCAATCTTAATGCGATAGTTTTTATTGCCAGCTATAGTTGTAAGATTGCTTCGTACCTCGCAATGACGAAACAGGAGACAAAAACTGATATTCCCCAGTTTACTAAAATAATTTGAGTAAAAGTTTGCAATACTCGATGATTTAGGTAATTTAAAACAATTTCTTTCTGAGTATATTTTATGGAGATCATACATTTAAGTGCAGAGTGCTATCCGGTTGCTAAAGTAGGTGGCTTGGGTGATGTTGTAGGTGCTTTGCCTAAATATCAAAATAAACTTGGCCATGTGGCTAAAGTGGTTATGCCCGCCTACAATTGTAAATTTTTATATGAAAATGATTTTGAAACCGTTTACGATGGCTGGGTTAAGGTAGCTTCAACAAATTATCAGGCTAGAATTTTAAGGGAAAAAACAAATAAACTCGGCTTCGATATTTTTTTAGTACACATTGCCGGCTTGTTTGATAGAGAGGGTGTATATGGCCATAGTGATGATACAGAACGCTTTTTGGCTTTTCAAATTGCTGCGTTAGATTGGATTGCGCAGTGGCAACACCGCCCAGATGTAATTCATGTTCACGATCATCATGCCGGTTTAGTTCCGTTTATGGTAAGTAATTGCTACCAATATGCGCACTTAAACCAAGTACCAACAGCTGAGTATCCATAATGCACAATATCAGGGTCAGTTTGGTTGGGATAAATTACATTATCTTCCAGCATTTGATTTAATTAATACCAGTAAACTAGATTGGGCCAATGCAATTAACCCTTTGGCTGCGGCTATTAAATGCGCTTGGAGGGTAACTACGGTGTCTCCTAGTTACTTAGATGAAATTAGTCACACAGCAAATGGTTTAGAAAGTTTACTAGCGCAAGAGCGAGGCAAATCTTTCGGCGTGCTTAACGGTATAGATACCGAAGTTTGGAATCCGCAACAAGATAAAATGATTACCAAGGGCTTTAATGCCAGAACCGTAGAAAGTGGAAAAAAAGCAAACAAAGCAGAGCTTTGCCGTGTTTTTAATCTCGATCCAACTAAGCCACTTTATACATTTATCGGCAGGTTGGTAGGAGAAAAAGGAGCTGATTTATTACCTGATATTTTTTACAATGCCTTGGCACAAAGTGATGGCGAAATCAATATTTTAGTTTTGGGGTCTGGAGATACACACGTTGAGGACAGGTTAAATGATATTACACACAGGTATCCTGGCAAGTACAATGCCTTTATTGGCTATAACGAAGCTTTGTCGCATCAAATTTACGCGGGGGCAGATTTTCTTTTAATGCCATCGAGGGTAGAGCCTTGCGGTTTAAACCAAATGTACGCATTACGATATGGAACAATACCAATAGTAAGGCGCATTGGTGGATTAAAAGATACCGTAATTGATATTGGCGATGGCGGTTTTGGTATCTGCCACGATCAAACCAGTGTATGGGATGTAGGCCACGCCATAGGTAGGGCTTATGAACTTTACGGCGACCAGAACAGAGTAAAAGAAATAAGAAAATATATGATGTCGATAGATCACTCATGGGACAGCTCGGCACAACGATACATAGAGATATACCAAATGTAAAACATAAATAAAACGATGACGGACAAAGTATTAGGAGTAATTCTTGGCGGTGGCCAAGGTTCTAGGTTAGCACCATTAACATTAACAAGATCTAAACCAGCAGTGCCTATCGCAGGTAAATACCGCTTGGTAGACATCCCAATTTCTAACTGTTTAAACTCGGGCATACACCGTATGTTTGTACTTACTCAGTTCAATTCGGCATCGTTAAATAAACACATTAAAAATACTTATCATTTTAGCCATTTTTCTAAGGCTTTTGTAGATATTCTGGCAGCAGAGCAAACGCCAGATAACCCGGCATGGTTTCAGGGAACTGCCGATGCCGTTCGCCAGTGTATGCACCATATTGTAAGCCACGAGTTTGACTATATTTTGATTTTATCGGGAGACCAGTTGTATCAAATGGATTTTAAGGATATGCTGAAAGCACACATTGATGCCGAAGCAGAAATATCTATCGCTACTATCCCAGTAACTGCTAAAGATGCCAATGATTTTGGTATCATGAAGACGGATGAAAACAACGTGATCACTTCTTTTATCGAAAAACCGAAAGATGAGTTGTTGCCAGACTGGACTTCTGATACTGGCGAGGAAATGATGCGTGAGGGTAAACATTTCTTAGCATCGATGGGTATTTATGTATTTAACAGAGATGTGCTCATCAAAATGTTAAACGAAAGCCCCGAAGAGAAAGATTTTGGTAAAGAAATTATCCCAAGAGCACTAGAAGCAAATAAGGTTTTAAGTTACCAGTACGAAGGTTACTGGACCGATATTGGTAATATTTCTTCTTTCTTTGATGCCAATTTAGGATTGACAGATGAGCTGCCTCAATTTAATATGTTCGATACCGCACATACCATTTTCACAAGAGCAAGGATGTTGCCGCCATCCAAAGTATCGGGCACTACTTTAGAAAAAGCAATTATTGCCGAAGGTTGCATTATACAAGCCAGTAGGGTAGAACGCTCTGTTTTAGGGATTAGAGCACGTATTGGCAGAGGTACCACTATCGCCAATTGTTATGTAATGGGTAGCGATCGTTATCAAAACTTAGATGAAATAAACGAAGCCAACAAAGCTGGCGTGCCTTTGCTAGGTATTGGCGATAGGTGTTACATTAACAACGCTATTATTGATAAAAATTCGAAAATTGGTAATGATGTACGTATTAATGGCGGGCCACATTTAGCGGAAGGCGATTATGGTTTGTACGTAGTGAAAGATGGTATTGTGGTCGTTAAAAAAGGTGCGGTGCTGCCTAGCGGTACGGTAATCTAGCTCCTATGCCTCTAATAAAATTAAAGCCTTTCAGTTGTGTCTGAAAGGCTTTTTTGTCGGGGCGAAAAATTTTTCGCCCGTACTCTTAAAATATCCAAATATCTCCAATTCATCCCGTTCTGGTTCAAGTTTTCTGAAAGACCAATAAATCAATTTTGAAAGCCAAAGTCTCCAAACTGTAATAGCTTGACTAGATTTTTATAGCTTAATTGGTGTTGTATTGCCAGATGTAGTCTTGGGTTTAATGTTTAGATTTAAGTGACCGCAAGCGAGCAATTAAACCATTGGGATAGTTTTTTACTTTGTAATTTCAATTCTATATTCGGCAATTATCGATAAAAGATCTTTGCCAACTAAAAACATATTAAATGAATAATCTAATTTTTTAGAAATGTCCAAGTTTTCAATATTTCCTACAGATATTGAGACAGTTCCATTTTCGACTTTATTGTTAAAAGAGAAGTGTTCAGATGAAAAATGTATATGTCCGCTTAATGTTTTATATAGTGAATCGAATTGGGGGAATATTTTGTCAATTTTATTAACTAAATAGTTATCTGTCATTTTATTACCGTCTCTATCTTTAAGGTTTCTGATATGTTCACCCTTAATTATTTTTTCATAAAATTCGCTAGGGTTGCCGTATAGGCTTAAAGCATAAAGTCTTAAACAGTTATCTATTTGAAGTCTCATCAATGAGATAGCTGACTGATAATTATTACTTTCAGCTAACGTTACAAAACCTCTATTTAAAGAAATCGCTCTATTTGCAATAGACATTATGTAGTGATTAATTTCACTTATTCCATCTTCAATCTCATAAATTTTCTTAATCTCGAGAATGAATAATTTTTCCAGAAGAAGAATATTCTTAAAAGTATGATTTAAGTTGTCTTCAGTTACATCCTTATTCAGTTTTTGTTTATCCATATTTTCTGCAAAATTCTGCAAACTAACGTATTTTGCGCAACACACTTGTCCCAAAAGAACATGTTAGGCTTTGCGCAACTGCTTTCACCATAAAGTTAAAAAATAAACTAAAAAGATTGTGAAGAAATTGAACCAAGCCAGCTCAATTCGTGCCAGTAATTTCAGGCTTTTCTAAACCTTACCGAAGTTTTGCTGTTCTTAATATTTACACATCCTATATTTTTTATGACAGCTACACATTTATATCAAACAGGAATTATTGGAAACTGCTCTTACATCGCTCACATCCATAAAAACACAAACATCAGCTGGCTTTGCTGGCCAAGGTTCGATAGTTCTTTTGTTTTCGGCGCCATGCTCGACGAGCAAAAAGGTGGAAGATGTACCATTTTGCCAACTACCGAATACAGCTCGCAACAATATTACATTGAGAACACCAATGTATTAAGAACAGAAATTACCGCTGCTGATGGCAAATACCGAATTACCGATTTTGCCCCTCGGTTTCACTTGCATGAGCGCTATTTTAAGCCTTTAATGTTGGTTAGAAAAATAGAACCTTTAGAAGGAACTCCGCGAATTAAAGTGGCCTGCGAACCCGTTTGCGATTATGGTAAAGGTAAAATGAGGTCTGCCTTAGGTAGCAACCATATCGATTATTTTGGTTGCGAAGAAGATATGCGCTTAACCACCAACGTGTCGTTAAACTATATTTTAGATGAGCAAGATTTTGTGCTAAATGATCCAAAATATTTGATTTTTACCTACGGCTATAATTTAGAAGCTCCAATAGTAGCTACCGCTGAGGACTTTTTAAGAGAAACCGTTGCTTATTGGCGAATGTGGATCAAGCATTCTTCTATCGCGGGTTTTCATCAGCCTTTGGTTATCCGCTCTGCGCTGGTTTTAAAAATTCATCAATATGAAGATACTGGATCTATCATAGCGGCCAGTACTACAAGCTTGCCCGAATCGCCAGGCAGTACACGTAACTGGGATTATAGATATTGCTGGTTGCGAGACTCTTTCTATGTGCTTACTTCCCTTAACCATATTGGGCATTTTGAGGAAATGGAGAAGTATTTCAATTACATCTCGGATATTACTTTTGATACGGATAAGCGTTACCAGCCTTTGTATGGCATTACTGGGAAACGCGATATTGTAGAAGAAACTTTAGATCATTTGACGGGTTATTTAGGAGAAAAACCAATTAGAATTGGAAACCAGGCTTACGAGCATATTCAAAATGACATTAACGGACAAGTGCTCATTTCAATGTTGCCACTCTACACAGACCACCGCTTTGTTTTTTCGGAAAGAGGAGATTCTGTAAGATGGATAGATGGCGTTTTAACTAAAATTGAAATGACTATTGATGAAAAAGATGCTGGTATTTGGGAGTTTAGAAACATTGCCAATACGCATTGTTATAGTAATTTGTTTCAGTGGGCAGGTGCTAATGCAGCTTTAAAAATGGCTAAAACCATTGGTAACAGTTCGTTAGAAGAGCGAGCTAAAGTATTGATAGCTAAAGCTGCAGCGCACATAGAAGCTTGCTACGATGAAGAACGGAAAGTTTATACCAATGCTGTTGGAAGCAAGCATTTAGATGCCAGTACACTGCAACTCATCATGATGAATTATTTAGATCCTTCGTCGCAGCGAGCCAAAGACCATCTAATTGGTTTAGAAAAAGAATTGAAAACCGAGGATGGGTTGTTTTATCGCTATGTACATGCAGATGATTTTGGAAAGCCAAAAACTACCTTCTTAATTTGTGCTTTTTGGTACGTAGAAGCCTTGGCTTGTGTGGGCAGATTAGATGAAGCGGTTGAAGCTTTTGAAAATATCATTAAATATTGCAACCATTTGTTATTGTTTAGCGAAGATGTAGATGCTAAAACGGGCAGTCAGTGGGGTAATTTTCCGCAGGCTTATAGCCATGTGGGTTTAATGAATGCAGCCTATCGGATTGCAAAGAAATTAGATAAGCCTGTGTTTTTATAGTAAGATTAAACTCAAAATTTTTTAAAGACTTACGAAGTTCAACTTTAGCCTATTTTATTTCTCTTATGGAAAAGTTGAGGGCTTCGGCGTTTAAAAACTTCGTAAGTCTACATTTGATTTTTAGAAGATACAGATGATAGCTGTAAAATTTACGGGTAAATTATAATGAGAGTTGTTTGCTCTCTGCCAATATCGATCTCAACAACTCCCTCACTTCCTTATGGTCGTTCAAGTAGAACTTCGCTTCTGATACCTCGCTGCCTACCTTGATCGTAATTCCGCTATTTGGCATAGCCTTAAAAATGTCTTCATCGGTATGGTCATCGCCCATGGCTAAAATAAAATCATACTCCGTTTCGTGCATCCAATTTAAAGCGGCTTTACCCTTATTTACTTCCATGTTTCTAAACTCTATAACCTTATTGCCAGGCATAATCTGCAAGCCTTTATCGGCGGCTAAAACGCGTAAGTTGTTGATGATCTCATTAGCTCTAAGCTCGCCTAAACCACTTTCAGATTTGCGGTAATGCCAAACCAAAGAAAAACTTTTTTCTTCGATAAATGATCCCGGGGTGCGGTCTGTATAAGTGTTCAAAATACTGGTAATCTCGTTTTTCCAATGGTCGTTTAACATCGGTAGCGAATGCCATTCATCGTTAGGTTTTTTTTGCCAAGCGCCGTGTTCAGCAATAATACCAAGGTTTAAGTCTCCAAACCAGCTTTGTAGGGTTTCGTGTTTTCTGCCACTTATAATTACTACTTTGTTGTGAGGATCTTTATTCAGCTCTTTCAATAGTGTTATTAATTCTTCATCAGGACTGGCATCATCTATATTACCTTTAAAACCCACCAAAGTACCATCGTAATCTAGAAAAATAATACGGTTTCGGGTAGAGGTGTATCTGTTAATGATGCCTTGCCTTACTTTGTTTACGGCATGTTTGGTCTTTAGCGAATGCTGCAGCAATTTGGTGTCGTCCATACGGCTTAAAAAGTTGCTTACCCATCGTTTTACGTTAAATTTACTTACCAAGGCCCGCATCAGTTGCATTCTTCTTTTTGTTCTTCTACAGGCATGGTCAAAGCTTCTACAATCGCGTTCATAATATCGCCAATGTTGTTAGGGTTCACAATAATGGCATCGTTAAGCTCTTTAGAAGCACCGGCCATTTCGCTTAAAATCAATACACCTGTGTCGTCTCTTCTGCTGGCCACGTATTCCTTACTTACCAAGTTCATGCCATCTCTCATTGGTGTTACCAAGCAAATATCAGCTACGCTATACATCGCCGAAAGTGTTTCTATAGGAAAAGAGCGGTAGAAATAATTAATCGGCACCCAGTCTAAGGTTCTATATTTTGCGTTGATATTACCCACCAACTGGTCGATTTTCTCTTTGAGTTCCTTGTATTGTGGCACAGTATCTCTAGATGGCACCACAATCATGAATAAACTGATTTCTCCGATAAATTTTGGGTTCAACTGTAGCAGTAATTCGAAAGCCCTAATACGTTCTAAAATACCTTTACTGTAATCCAGTCTATCGATAGATAGTGCAATTCTACCACTTTTTTCGCTATTAAAGTTGTCTATTTCTGCCAATACCTGTCGTTGTAACGGTAGCTTCTCAAATTTATCGTAATCTATACCCATGGGGAAAGGTTCTACAATAATTTGACGGTTATTTTTAGAAATTACATTTGACGAGAAAGTAACCGGGGTAAGCCTAGAGGCAGCACTTAAAAAATGGCGAACATCATCATAAGTATGAAAACCAATTAAATCTGCACCCAACATTCCTTCAATTAATTTATCTCGCCACGGAATTAGTCTGAAAATCTCGAAAGATGGAAAGGGAATATGTTGAAAAAATCCGATAGTAGTATCTGTTAGGCGCTCTCTTAATAACGACGGTAGGCACAAAAGTTGGTAATCTTGTATCCATATTTTATCGCCTTCGTTAAAAGCATTTTGTGTTGCCGCTGCAAATTTTTCATTTACAGTAACATAACTGTCCCAATAGGCTTGTTCAAAGCGGGCGTAGGTAACCAAGTAATGAAAAACTGGCCACAACACTTCGTTAGAGAAACCTTCGTAGAAAAGATTAATTTCTTCTTGCGTTAAAAATACTGGTATTAAATTTAGTGTTGCTAATTGCTTTGCAATTTCTGGTTGGTCTTTTTCGGGAATATCTATGCCGGGCCAACCCACCCAAAGCATACTGCCGCTTTTGTAAACGTCGCCAAGTCCAGTAGCTAATCCGCCCTCGCTCTTCTTTAAAACGTATTTTCCCTTGTTTTTACTGATTTTTACGGGTAGTCTATTCGAAATAATAATTGTTCTGCTCATGCTTTTATCTTAAGTATCCTATATATAAAAAGGTTTTTAAAGTCTTTTTGTTTGTTGGGGCGAAATATTTTTCGCCCATTTAGGGTGGTGGTTGGAGCAGCCGAAGTAGCTAGGGCGAAATATTTTTCGCCCGTACGCTAATATGCTAAAGCAATTTAATTTTTTAATAAAGCTATCTTTGTCTAATGCAAAAGTCTTTTACAGATCATCTCGGCAATGCAATTACAATTAATTATCCTCCTAAAAGGATAATATCTATTGTACCCTCGCAAACCGAGCTGCTTTTTGATTTAGGTTTAGATGAAGAAGTGGTGGGCATTACCAAATTCTGCATACATCCGATAGAGAAATTTGCATCGAAAGCTAAAGTTGGTGGAACTAAAAAACTGCAAATCGAAAAAATTAGAGATTTAAAGCCAGACCTTATTATTGGCAATAAAGAAGAAAATAGCAAAGCTTATATTGAGCTATTGCAACAGGAGTTTCCGGTTTGGATGAGTGATATCTACAACCTGGAAGATGCCATGCAGACGATTACCGATATAGGTGCTTTGGTAGATCGACAACCAGAAGCCACCTACTTAAACCATTTAATTAATGCTGGTTTTAGAGATTTGCAAACTTTGGCAGTAGAGAAAAAGATTGATCAAACCGTAGCTTACTTAATTTGGAAAGACCCATATATGGCTGCTGGAAGAAATACCTTTATTGATGATGTTTTAAGAAAGATTGGATTAACAAATGTCATTACTGAAACTAGATATCCCGAAAGTCAGCTCTTGCAACTCGTAACACTTAACCCGCAACTCTTATTCCTGTCCTCAGAACCTTATCCTTTCAAAGAGAAGCACATCGAAGAAATTCAATCAGTTTTGCCGAGTACTAAGGGTGATTTTGGTAGATGGCGAAATGTTTTCTTGGTACGGCAGCCGTTTGGTGAAAGCTGTTCAATACTTTTTTGAGTTTCAAAATCAACTAATTGAAAAATAAATACACTCTTTTATTTTTAAAATAATTTAAAAATTATAATTTAGTTTTTAAAATTTTGAAAATATGCGTCGATTAATATTTGGCTTTGCCGTAGTTGGATTAAGTAATTTAGCTGCATGCGGAGTTAACAAAACTCAATCATTAACCAGCAATAAAGACATCGTTATACTTAATGAGGTATTGCCAGAGAAACAAAAGCCATGTTTTGCTGGTGCTTATTATCGCAAATTAGTTTCTAGTCATGATTACTGGCGAGGCATAGAAGGAACAGTTGTTTTGCCTACTATTGTTTTTGATGAGGATAGAAAACATCCAAAAAAAACAGGACAGTATTTAGATAATCCTTCGATTTATTTAGGTGGCAGTATGGGTAACCAAGAAACAGATATCGGCTTAACCTGGGAAGTAGTTAAAGAAGAAAATGGTCAAATATCTAAATCCAGAAAAGCATTTAGACCTTTTTTACGCCGAACGGAACATGAGAGTGGACAAAAATCAGTGTTTGAGAATGCGCCTGCTCAAAAAGAATATTACTGGTATCCGGGGAAGAAGTTAAAATGTCTTTGCTGTTGATTGCAGATAAAAAAGTGCGCTTTGTGGTAGAAGGCGCAGGCAAGAAATTTGAACGAGATTTTACTTGTGATGGTTATTTGTTAAATGCTGTTGGAGAATTTAAACGTGTAAACGCAATAGACCAAGTAGCCAATGAGGGGAAGCCGGTGCAAGCTACTAAAACTAAGGTGTTAAATGCCGAGTGGAAAGAAACTAGCCTGTTTAGGTTAATTAAAAATGAAATCGTAACCGTACCATTTAAAAAAACTAGATATACAGAAATGATGTGTCCTGCTGCTGTTCATTTTGACGTAAGGGCAAATTCAAATCAAATAGCAAAAGGAGCAGAGGTATTGTCTATAAGCGGTGTATCTTATCGTTAGAAATTATTTCTACTGAATATGAATGGGTTAGGTTTTTATAAGAAATAAAATGAAAATTTTTCTGCAAATGTTGCGAAATAACCAATGTAATTTCTATCTTTGCAGTCCTAAATACATCCTAACTGCGGAAGTGGCGTAATTGGTAGCCGCACCAGACTTAGGATCTGGCGCTTCACGGCGTGGGGGTTCGAGTCCCTTCTTCCGCACTAAAGATAAAGGCCGTTCCGATACACATCGGGACGGTTTTATTTTAAAAAGACATTGATAAAGAAATAAACAGAAATCGATGTGTGCTTTTGGACTAGCTTTTTGTCTCAAATCTCATATCTTCCCAAAGGGATGCCTTTGGCACAAAACTATATCTAAATGAATATTACACAGGAAAAAGTTGACGATTTAAATGCTTTAGTAAAAATTACTTTAGCCCCTGAAGATTACACTCCAAACGTAGAGAAAGCGATTAAGGAGCAGGCTAAAAAAGCTAATTTACCAGGTTTCCGTAAAGGAATGGTGCCAGCTGCACACATCAAAAGAATGTACGGTAAAAGCATTTTGGTAGAAGAAATCAACAATATGTTGAACGAAAACATCTCAAAATATCTTACAGATAACAACGTTGAGATTTTAGGTCAACCTTTGCCTGTGCAAGAAGAGGATGGTGCCTATAACTGGGATTACAACGATACTTTCAACTTTTCTTACGAGTTAGGTTTAGCTCCAGCTGTTGATATCGAAGTTTCTTCTAAAGATAAATTTACGCACTATAACGTTAAAGCCGATGAAGAAACGTTAAATGAGCGTATCAAAAATATCCGTAAGAGCTATGGTAAAATGACAAACCCTGAGGTTGCTGCTGAGGGTGATGTGCTTTACGCCGAATTGAAGCAATTAGCTAACGACGGTTCTGAGTTTGAAGGCGGTATTGTTGCTACTGGCTCTATCCGTTTAGATTTAATAACCGACAAGAAAATCTTAAAAACCTTAGTTGGTGTTAAAAAAGACGATACTTTTGAGCTTGATGTAAACAAAGCTTTTGGCGGCGATGCTGCTGCAATTGCTAAATTGTTAAACATTAGCGAAGAGGATGCTGTTGAGTTGAAATCTAAATTCTCGGTAACTGTTAAAAACGTTAACCGTTTAGAAGAGGCTGATTTAAACCAAGAGTTTTTTGATAAAATCTTTGGTGCTGATGCTGTAAAAGACGAAGCTGGTTTCACTGCTAAAATTACAGAAGAGATTGAGGCAATGTTTAAGCAAGATGCTGATCGTAAATTACAAAACGATATTTATGCGCAGTTAACTGAGCAAACTAAAATGCAATTGCCAGATGAGTTTTTACGTAAATGGTTAAAAGCTACTAACGAAAAACTAACTGACGAAGAGTTAGCTCAAGGTTATGATGATTTCGCTAAAAACTTAAAATGGACTTTGATCGAAAATAAAATCATTAAAGACAACGACATCAAAATTGAATATACTGACGTTTTAGAAGCTGCTAAGCAACGTTTAGATGCGCAATTTAGAATGTACAGCCCAACTCCACTTCCAGAAGATCAATTGGCACAATATGCGGCTAACTTCTTGCAAGAAAGAGAAAATGCTAACCGTATTTTCGAAGAGGTAAAAGCATTGAAAGTTTTCGATTATATCAAATCGGTAGCTACTTTAAACGAAAAAGAAATTGCTTACAATAAGTTTACGGAGTTGAAGTAAAAGATAAGAGTTTGGCGATTGGCGTTTAGCGATGCCGTGTAACTCGCCAAATGTTTGTAAATTGGCTAATCATTTACCTATTGATATGAGCCAATTTAAATTTCAAGCTTTGGAAGTTTGGCAATTAGCCATCGCAATTACAGACAAATTGTTAGACATAGCTGACCGTTTGTCAGAAGATAAGAAATACAGATTTGCAGAGCAGCTCAATGGGGCTGCTCTTAGCATATCTAATAATATAGCCGAAGATTCAGGGTCTATTTCAAACAAGGAATTCGCTCATTATTTGAATATTGCACATCGATCGGTATTCGAGAATGCAAATATTTTAGTAGTATTGGAACGTAGAAAGATAATTTCTGACAACGAATTAATTTATTATCTAGAGGAATTAGATAAATTGGCACGAAAATTAACAAACCTTAGAAAATATTTGCTCAAATAACAATATCGTCTGGCCTAGGCATAATGAAACGCCAAACGCCAAACGCTAATCGAAAAACGTATCATGAAAATAGACAAAGACGAATTTAGAAAATATGCCGTTAAACACCATAGAATTAACGGATTAAACGTAGATAGATTTATTGGTGCAACTAATAATTCTCCGAAAGGCATGACGCCTTACATTATTGAAGAGCGCCAATTAAACGTAGCACAAATGGACGTGTTTTCTCGTTTAATGATGGATCGTATCATCTTTTTAGGTGATGCAGTTTATGATCAAAATGCAAACATCATTCAAGCACAGTTGTTGTTCTTGCAATCGGTAGATGCAGATAGGGATATCCAAATCTATATCAACTCTCCCGGTGGTTCGGTTTATGCAGGTTTAGGTATTTACGATACCATGCAGTACATCACACCAGATGTGGCCACCATTTGTACAGGTATGGCGGCATCAATGGGGGCGGTTTTATTGGTAGCCGGTGCTAAAGGCAAACGTGCAGCGTTAAAACACTCTAGAGTAATGATCCACCAACCTTCGGGCGGGGCACAAGGTGTAGCGTCAGATATGGAAATCAATTTGAGAGAGATGCTTAAATTGAAAAAAGAATTATATGACATTATTTCATCACACTCTGGACAATCTTACGAGTGGGTAGAAAAAGCATCTGATCGTGATTATTGGATGACCTCTACCGAAGCGAAAGAATTTGGAATGATTGATGAAGTATTAGGCGGAACAAAATAAAATAGTTGCGGGTTACGAGTTAAAAGTTGTAGGTCTAGGCCGGCACAACTCATAACACGTAACCCGTAGCTCATAACAAAAATAAAAATGGCTAGACAAAGTAAAGATTCACACTGTTCGTTTTGTGGCACTCCTAAAAGCGAAACCTTAATGTTAATTGAGGGTTTGGATGCGTACATCTGTGATAAATGCGTTACCCAAGCCAATGTGTTGCTAGCGCAAGAACTAGGAAGTAAAAAAGGTAAAGCGTTTGACGAATCGTTTAAACTGCTTAAGCCTGCCGAAATTAAAGCGCATTTGGATCAGTATGTAATTGGACAATATGATGCTAAAAAAGTGCTTTCTGTAGCGGTGTATAACCATTACAAACGTTTAAGCCAGAAGATAGACAAAGATGAAGTAGAGATTGAAAAATCTAACATTATGTTGGTTGGCGAAACAGGTACTGGTAAAACACTTTTGGCTAAAACCATTGCTAAAATACTTCACGTACCATTTTGTATTGTTGATGCTACAGTTTTAACTGAAGCTGGTTACGTAGGCGAGGATGTAGAAAGTATTTTAACCCGCTTGTTACAAGCTGCTGATTATGATGTGGCTTCGGCAGAGCGTGGCATTGTTTATATTGATGAAGTAGATAAAGTTGCTCGTAAAAGCGACAATCCATCGATAACCAGGGACGTAAGTGGCGAAGGTGTGCAGCAAGCTTTATTAAAAATTTTGGAAGGAACCATTGTTAACGTACCACCTCAGGGCGGTAGGAAACATCCAGACCAGAAAATGATTGCGGTAAACACCAATAACATTCTTTTTATATGCGGTGGCGCTTTTGATGGTATAGAAAGAAAAATTGCTAACAGATTGCGTACCCAGGCCGTAGGTTACAAAGTGAAGAAAGAGGAAGCCGATATCGATTTTAAGAACTTGTATAAGTACATTACGCCGCAAGATCTAAAATCTTTTGGTCTAATTCCAGAACTAATTGGACGTATTCCGGTACTAACGCATTTGGTGCCTTTAGATAAAGCCGCATTGCGTAATATCTTAACAGAACCTAAAAATTCGTTAACAAAGCAATATGTGAAGCTTTTCAATTATGAAAATGTAAAGCTCAAGTTTGATGACGAAGTATTGGAATTTATTGTAGATAAAGCGATGGAATTTAAACTTGGGGCAAGGGGATTAAGATCTATTTGCGAATCGATAATGCTGGATGCCATGTATGACACCCCATCTGAAACAGATGTAAAAGAGTTGGAGATTACACTAGCTTATGCTAAAGAAAAGTTTGAGAAATCTGATTTCAAAAAACTTAAAGCAGCTTAAAATATAAAATCCCGACTTGTTCGGGATTTTTTTAACCTGTTGGTTTTGTAGTTGATGGCACATAGTTTATAGTCATTGACCATTAACTATGAACTATGAACAAAAATTTATAAATTTAAAAAAAGGAGAAAATGTATGAATGAAGAAAAAGATGTAAAAAAAGATGAAGAAATCGTAAAGAAAGCGAAAAGAGTTAAAGAGGTTGAAACACCAGTAAGAAAGGGTTTAAAAACCAAAGAAGATATTGTGAAAAACTGGCTGCCCCGTTACACAGGTAGGCCATTGGATGAATTCGGTCAGTATATTTTGCTAACCAATTTCAGTAAGTACGTATCGCTGTTTTCTGAATGGAATGACAATGCACCTATTTACGGCTTAGACAAACCAATGCAGAGTGTAACCGCCAACGGTATTACCATTATCAATTTTGGTATGGGTAGCCCGCTTGCAGCTACCATGATGGATTTGCTAACTGCTATTCAGCCTAAAGCGGTATTGTTTTTGGGAAAATGTGGTGGTTTAAAGAAGAAAAACCAAATTGGCGACTTGATCCTTCCTATTGCCGCAATTAGGGGAGAAGGAACGTCTAATGATTACTTACCTGCCGAAGTACCAGCTTTACCTGCCTTTGCTTTACAAAAAGCTATTTCTACAACTATTAGAGATCACTCTAGAGATTACTGGACTGGTACTTGTTATACCACCAACCGTAGGGTTTGGGAGCACGATAAAGAATTTAAAAAGTATCTAAAAAGCTTGCGTGCCATGGCAGTAGACATGGAAACAGCTACGGTTTTTACCACTGGCTTTGCTAACAAAATTCCTACTGGAGCTTTGTTGTTAGTTTCAGACCAGCCAATGATACCCGAAGGAGTAAAAACAACCGAAAGTGATAGCTCGGTAACAGCTAACTATGTAGAAACACACCTAAGAATAGGTATTGATTCGTTGAAACAATTGATCAACGGAGGTTTAACCGTTAAACACCTTCAGTTTTAATCGGCCCATTTGCATTTTGCAACACATGTTCCTAGTTAGACTCTCGCCCCTTTAGGGGAGAGATGTCCAAAGGACAGAGAGGGGTTCAATCCATCCCACTTTTTGGGTAATCAAATAACACTAAATTTCCTGTGTTGCTGCTAATCAATTTCCATTCATCAAAAGGAAATTCGATTACTACTGCGCTACAAGTTGGCATGTTGGCTATCTGTCCGTCGGTTAAGTAATTTACCAGGTTAGTTAAGCCAGGGTTGTGGCCAAATAAGGCAATGCTATTGAAATCATCATTAAATCTGTTGATGACTTGTAATAGCGTTTTAGTATCTGCTTCATATATAGAAGGGTTGGTGCTTAATTGTTCGGCTTTTAGCTGCCAGCCAGTAGCAAAATATTTTGCAGTAGTTAAGGCTCGTAAAGCAGGGCTACTTACCATCACATCTGGTTTAAGGCCTTTAGCTACAAAGCGTGCTACCATTTCTGGTGCGTTGTGATGGCCTCTTTTGTTCAAAGGTCTATCAAAATCTTTGAGGCTAAAATCTCCCCAATCAGATTTGGCATGTCTAATTACGAAAAGTTGTTTCATTAACTACGGTTTCTTGCTGGCAAAAAAATCAGTTATTTCTGTTAAAGAAAATGCATTTAAACACTTTTCGGCAGTTAAACCACCTTTTCGTGCAACCATAACCCCATAACGCATATCTAAAAAGCCTTCTTTACGGTGCGCATCTGGATTAATGGCAAGTAGCACGCCTTTTTCTAACGCATAGCGATGCCAGCGCCAATCTAAATCTAAACGCAATGGATTAGCATTGATTTCGATGACTACGCCATTAGCCGCACAGGCATCAATCACTTTTTTGTAATCAATCTCGTAACCTTTTCTGCTTAACAACAACCTTCCCGTTGGGTGGCCTAAAATGGTAGTATAAGGGTTTTCGATGGCTTTCAGTAGACGTTCGGTGGCTTTTTCTTCCGTCATTTTTAGCTGAGTGTGAACAGAAGCTACCACAAAATCGAAAGTTTTTAAAATGTCGTCACTGTAATCGAGAGATCCGTCGTACAAAATGTCGCTTTCTATGCCTTTAAAAATTTTGAAAGGTGCTAGTTTTTGGTTCAACTCGTTAATTTGTTGATGTTGGGCATACACTCTTTGTTCATTTAGGCCATTGGCATAAAACGCAGATTTAGAGTGATCGCACATACCTAAATAATCTAATTTCAACACATCACGGCAGTATAAGGCCATTTCTTCTAAAGTATGTACGCCATCGCTCCAATCAGAGTGATTGTGCAAACTTCCCTTTAAATCACTATCCGTAATAAGTATCGGTAATTGATGTTCTTTTGCCAGCTGTACTTCATTTAAGCCTTCACGTAATTCGGGAGCAATGAAATCTAAACCTGCTTTAGCATAAATTTCTTCTTCGTTTTTGAAAGGATGATCTCCTGCCAAAGCAAGAACTTGATCAACATGTGTTTCGCTACCAGTTAATCTAAAATAATCTAAGTAGAAATTAATTTTTGGAACAATAAACAGTTTGATATTTAAACCATTTTCTAGTTGGGTGCTAAAAATATTTGGACTTGCTTCTACAAATCCAAGTTCTAAATTAATCAGTTCTGTTGCAATAATGTCTGGAGTTTCAGGTCCTACTACCAAAACAACTTCTTCAATTATTTCACATAATCTACGGTACTCGCCCGCAACTGCAAATAAGCATTCGTGGTCTATTTGCGTTAACCAAACGGATAGCTTTTCGTGTAGGTCGTTAACAATTGGCTCTGCTTGGGCGTATAAAAATTTGCCACTAGCAGCCATTTTAAACTCAATTACTTTTTTAATTTCTTCTTGAGTTTTTAAACCAAAGCCTTTCGCTTCGATTAAGCGGTTTTCGTTACAAGCATAATAGAGTTCGCCAATACTCTCAATGTGCAGGTCGTTCCAAATGATACCGATTTTTTTAGGTCCGATACCTTTAATCGCTAACATTTCTACAATGCCTGGAGGCGTTTGGCTCAATAAAGTTTCTAGCTCTACAATAGTTCCAGTTTCTAACAGCTCAACAACTTTAGCGGCAATGCTTTTGCCAACGCCATCTATTTTGTCAATTTCGCTAATGGGTTTACTCGAAATAGCGAAAGGTAATTTATCTATTTTAAATGCCGCGTTAGCTACAGATTTTATCTTAAACGGATTTTCGTTATGAAGTTCCATTAACTGAGATAGTAATCTGAGTGTGCGTGCTATGGGTTTGTTTTCCATGTGGATTTATTGCTGAATTGTTGTACTGTTATATTGCTATTTTAAACTGCCAGCTCTAAAACAATTTAACAATAGCGCAATTAAACTGTTACAAATTATTTAATTCTAATTTCATAATCCATTCTAGCTTGTATACCCGTATTGCTTATTGCTTTTTGCATTTGCTTGTACAATACATAGTTTTCGCCAAACTCTTTTTTAGCATAATAAGCGCTCACATTATCTTTGGCAGCACCTAAAAATTCTTTCAATGGATCAATTTTTTCTGGATATTCCACTACTTTGTAATCCTTTAGTTTTGCTTTTTTAGCGGCAGAAGCTACTGCGTCTTTGAAACTTCCTAATCTATCTGCCAGCCCATTTTTAACGGCATCGGTACCAATCCAAACTCGGCCGCCACCCAAGCTGTCTACTTGCGTTTTGGTTTTCTTTCTACCATCTGCCACTTTAGTAATAAAAGTGTTGTAGATATTGTTTACGCCTTTTTGTATCATTGCTCTTTCGGCAGGTGTTAATGGGCGGTTGCTGCTCATAATATCAGCATATTGGCCAGTTTTTACACCATCAAAAGTTAATCCCAATTTATTATTAAACAACTCTTGGAAATTGAGGATTACCCCAAAAACACCAATAGAACCAGTAATGGTATTAGGTTGTACAAAAATGCTATCAGCAGCGCAACCAATATAATATCCGCCAGATGCGGCTACATCTCCAAAAGAAGCAATTACGGGTTTTGCTTTTTTGCTCAGTACCATTTCTCTCCAAATTACATCAGAAGCTAAAGCGCTACCGCCTCCAGAATTTACGCGAAGTACAATGGCTTTAACATCATCATCTAAACGGGCTTTTCTAATGGCACGAGAAATGCGCTCAGAACCAATTTGTTCATCAGAGCCTTCGCCACCAACAATATCGCCGTTGGCATAAATTACAGCTACTTTGTTTTTAGAACTAGATTCGCCTTCGGTACTTAAACTTTTGATATAATCGTTGATGCTTAACGAGTTAATGTCTTTCTTCTTGTCTGTTCCGGTAATGTTTCTTAGCTCGTCTAAAATTTCATCCTTATATTTTAAGCCATCTACCATTTTGTAAGCCAAAGCATCTTTAGGTAATTGGATTTTATATTGATCGGCAATTTGCCACAAGCTGTCTTTTTCTATTTTACGGGTTTGCGAAATACCAGTTAAAAAAGTATCGTATAAGCCGTTCACATAAGCGGTTACCTGTTGGCGGTTATAATCGCTCATTTTAGTGTTAATCAACGGTTCTACAGCACTTTTGTAATTTCCTACACGTATAATCTGCGCTTCAATTCCTAATTTTTCTAAGGCACCCTTAAAAAACATCAAATTAGAGCTAAAACCTTTAAATTCTAGTTCTCCCTCTGGGTTTAAATAAACTTTGTTAGCTGCCGAAGCCAAATAATAAGCGCCTTGAGAGTAAACTTCGCTGTAAGCAATTACTGGTTTTTTGCTTTTCTTGAAATCAATGATCGCATTTCTAACTTCAAGCATAGTTGCCATGCCTGCGTTTGGAGCGCTTACATTAATATAAACGGCTTGTATGTTCTCGTCGGTTTGTGCTTTTTTAAGGGCTCTAATTACATCGTTAAAACCTATACTTTTATCGCTGGCACCGCCAAATAAACTACCAAACGACCCCTCTGGTGTACGTTCTATAATGGCTTGGTCTAGGTTAAGAAATAACACGGAGTTTTTCTTAACTACCGTTTCACTTTCGCTTCCAATAGACGAAATCATCCCCACAAATACTACAAAAAACAGGATGCCCAAAATAACTGCCGAAATGACAATACCGAATACGGTAGCGAAAACATATTTGAAAAATTCTTTCATAAGTTTTAATAACGTTTAATTTGTAAATATAAAAAATGCATTGTGATATACGGCAATTAAGCTAAACAAGCGCAATAAATACAATGCTTTTAGCTAAACAAAAAGTATATGGAATTAGAGCATCAAAATGCTTATTTGTTACTGGGTACTAATTTAGGCGATAGGGCTGATAACTTAAGAAATGCCATTGCGCTGATAAGCAATGAGGTAGGGGATGTTTTTGCTGCCTCTGGTGTATATGAAACAGCTGCTTGGGGCAAGACAGATCAGCCTAATTTTTTAAACCAGGCCATTGGTGTACAAACACATTTGCAGCCGCTTACTTTGCTTAGCACTTTGTTGGGCATTGAGCAGCAAATGGGAAGAGTAAGGTTAGAACGCTGGGGCGAGCGTTTAATTGATATAGATATTATTTTTTATGCCGATTTGATTTTTTCGAACAATGATTTGCATGTGCCTCATCCTGAAATGCATAGGCGCAGATTTGTGTTAGAGCCGCTAAATGAAATTGCAAAAGATTTCATTCATCCGGTGTTAAAAGAAAAAGTTTCGAGCATTTTATTTAACTTGACCGATAAATTAACTGTCGAAAAAATATAACAAAGTGCAAGTATGATCAACTTAACTAAGAGTAAAGAAGATTTAGATTTATCCTATTTAAGAGAAATGTCTGGCGATAGCGCCGAATTTATGATTGAAATGTTGGACACCTTGGTAGAACAGATACCTTTATATATGGAGGATTTGCAAAAAGCTGTAGATGCCCAAGATTGGAAAGCTGTTTCTGAATTTGCACATAAAGTAAAGCCAACTTTTTATTACGTAGGTAGAGAAGATGTGAGAGATTATGTACAGGTGATTGAGCGTAATGCAAAAGAAGGTGTAGGTTTGGCAATTATTCCGTCTGCACTTGCCGAAATTAAAGCCGAATTAACGGTTATTTTAACACAAGTGGCAAAATCTAGAACTGAATTAGAGCGGCAGCTTTAAAGCAGTGCTTATAATTGGCTATATGTTGGCAGCTCTTCTACTAGCTTAAATGCCTTGTTATGATGGTCTATTTCTGCATAATAGTGGTTTAAGCCATTGGTAATTGCTAACCATTTTGCTTTATATACAGCATTGTATCTTGCAGCTTGGTCAAAAGTTGCTTGCGTGATATTTACTGATGGCGCTTTACATTCTATAACCATTAGCTTTTCTCCGCTTTGGGTGTAAACTAAAATATCACTACGTTTTTTGGTTTGGTTTAAACTTAAACCTCCTTCAATTTGCATTAAAGTTGGTGGAAACTGTTTTTCGCTAATCAAATATTTGATAAAATGTTGGCGCACCCATTCTTCGGGTGTAAGAACCAAGTGCTTTTTTCTGGCTTCGTCAAATATGTAATAAAGCCCATCCCTTTGGGTAATTTTAAATGGATAAAAGGGTAGGTTAAGCGGAGTAGGGTTAAACATGGAGGGGTAAAGTTAAAAGTTAAAGTAGAAAGTTAAAAGTATATAGAGAGAAAGCAAAAATTAGCTACTACAGCAGACAAATCTAAAATCGTAAATCTAAAATCGTAATTTTGAAGTATGAGTGCCGAGGATATCATCAAGGATTTAAAAGCTAGAAAATTTAAACCAGTTTACCTGTTGCAGGGCGAAGAGCCTTATTACATTGATCAGATTGTAGATTACATGGAAAAGCATGTATTGTCTGATGGGGAAAAAGGTTTCAATCAAACCGTTCTTTATGGTAAGGATACGGATATGGCTACCATCATGAATGCGGCAAAGCGTTATCCAATGATGTCTGAATATCAGCTGATTATTGTTAAGGAAGCCCAAGATTTAAAATTGGGAAACGAGGGAGCGAGTAAAGAAGCCGATTTTACTTTAGCTTACTTTGAAAAGCCTTTGCCCAGCACTATTTTGGTTTTAGCTTATAAATATGCCAATTTCGATAAGCGGAAGAAGATTTACAAAGCCATCAATAGCAATGGGCTGGTTTTTCAGAGTGATCCGGTAAGAGATTATAAGTTGATGCCGTGGATAGAGGAGCATATCAAAAGCAAGGGCTATAAAATAGATCCGCAAGCTGCTGCATTAATGGCAGAGTATTTAGGAACAGATCTTTCTAAAATTGCCAACGAAGTAGAAAAATTGTGTTTAAATATTGATAAAAGCACTACGATACAGACTGATCATATCCAACGTAATATTGGTATTAGTAAAGAGTACAATGTCTTCGAATTGCAGAAAGCTTTGGCTACCCGAAATGTGTTGAAGAGCAATCAGATTATCAACTATTTTGCTGGTAACCCCAAAGCCAACCCAATGATTATGGTAATGGCCAACCTTAATTCTTATTTCTCTAAGATATTAAAGTATCATTATTTGCCTAATAAAAACGATGCCGCTAGAGAGTTAGGAGTAAGTCCGTATTTTGTTAAAGATTATGAAACAGCTGCACGTACATTTAGTGCAGGTAAAACCTTTGATATTATTAGTTTGCTGAGGGAATACGATTTGAAAAGCAAAGGCTTGGATAGTACGGGTAACATAGCTGATGGCGATTTGTTGAAAGAACTGGTGTTTAAGATTTTACATTAAGTTTTTTTAGCTACTGATGCACAGATTATTTGCTTCTTTTAGTAAATTCTGCAGTGTAGCAATAATTTATTCATCTACTGCTCAAATTTTCTAAAATATTGCCTGCCAAATTTGTGCATCCCGATTTTTCCTATCGTGTGGACACAAGTCCGAGGGTTTGTCGTCATTCCCGCGTAGGCGGGAATCTTAAAGCGATTAAAGGTTATGTCCATTGCATTAAGATTCCCGTTTTCACGGGAATGACGCGTGATTCATAAGAAAGAGCAAAAGATGTGTCCACACGATAGGATTTTTAGGGACAATGCTGAGGGTAATATATTTCTTCGTCTTGTAACTAAGAAGTTATATCTAATTCTGAAATATTCGTAGCTAGAAACTTACTTTTACTTCACAATTAACTTATACAACAAATTGATGAAGAAAAATTTATTTACACTACTGATGGTTGCTGGAGCGGTAACATTTGCCCACGCTCAACGCCCAACACAAGGTGGTGCGGTTCCGTCTGACAGTACCCGTAGAGCACCTGGTGCTATGGGAGGCGCTGCAGCGGCTGCAAAACCTAAGCCTTATGATCAAGTAATTACCAATAAAGCTCAAACTAGATTGGGTTTGGTAATCTCTCACAAAATTGAAGATAAGTATTTCTTTGAAATTGCCGATTCTGTGCTGAACAGAGATATTTTGGTAGTTAGCAGAGTATCAAAATCATCAGCTACGCTTAGAGATAACCAAGTTTATGCTGGCGATCAAATTGGTTCTTCGGTTATTCGCTTTGAGAAAGGACCAAACAACAAATTGTTTATCCGTAAAATTAGTTTTAGAGCGTACAGCCCAGATTCTACCTCTTCGATGTACAAGAACGTACAAAATTCTACCGTACAAAATATAGCTGCGTCATTTAACGTAGCGGCTTATGCTAAAGATAATAAGGGGGTTGTTGTTGATGCTACAGATTTCATCAACAGTGATAACGATGTGTTTTATTTTTCTTCTCCAGCGGCTAAAACCAGATTTCGTTTAGGCGCTCAGCAGGCTGATAGAAGTTTTATCAACACGATCAAAACTTTTCCAACTAATACCGAGATTAACGTTACCAAAACTTACAGCATGAGCGCTGCGCCTACAACTGGTGGTGCTGGCGGTGGTATGATGGGCGGTGGCGCATCTGGCGGTTCTATCACTTTAGAACTTAATACATCGTTGGTAGCTTTGCCTAAAGTGCCAATGAGAGCAAGATATTTTGATCCTCGTGTAGGTTATTTTGCGGTTGGTTATACAGATTTCGATGCCAACCCACAAGGAGTTAAAGATTTAGAGTTGGTTAAACGTTGGAGATTAGAGCCTAAACCACAAGATATGGCTAAATACAAACGTGGCGAATTGGTAGAGCCTGCAAAACCAATTGTTTTCTATATTGACCCGGCTACACCTAAAAAATGGGTGCCATATTTAATTGCTGGTGTTAACGATTGGCAAAAAGCTTTTGAAAAAGCAGGTTTCAAAAATGCAGTTATTGGTAAAATGGCGCCAACTAAAGCACAAGATTCTACTTGGAGCTTAGACGATGCCCGTAACTCGGCCATTGTTTACAAACCATCAGAAATTCCTAACGCTAGTGGACCAAGCATTTCAGATCCACGTACTGGCGAGATCATGGAAAGTCACATTAACTGGTACCACAACGTAATGAAGTTGGTACGCGATTGGTATTTCATTCAAACTGCAGCAGTAGATAAGAGAGCTCGTACCGTAAACTTTAGCGATGAGTTAATGGGCGATTTGATCCGTTTTGTATCATCACACGAAGTTGGCCATACTTTAGGTTTGCGCCACAACCACGGTTCTAGTTCTACTGTGCCTACAGAGAATTTACGTAACAAAAAATGGGTTGAAGAACATGGTCACACGCCATCTATCATGGATTATGCTCGTTTCAACTATGTGGCGCAACCAGAAGATAACATCTCTAAAGCAGGTTTATACCCACGCATTGGTGATTACGATAAATGGGCTATTGAGTGGGGATACAGATACTTTCCAGATAGTAAAAACGTAACTTCTGATATGAAAATATTAGATAAAATGACGGTAGAAGCTGCTAAAAACAGACGTTTATGGTTCGGTACGGAAACCAATCCAGATGATCCGCACTCGCAAAGTGAAGATTTGAGCGACAATGCCATGAAAGCTAGTGATTATGGTATCAAGAACTTAAAAGTAATTTTAGCTAATCTTAAAACTTGGACTAAACAACCAGGCGAAAACTATGATGAGCTAGGTAACATGTACGGTCAATTAACTACTCAATTAGGTCGTTATATTGGTCACGTTAGTAAAAACGTAGGCGGTATCTACGAAAATCCAAAAACTGTAGATCAAGCAGGCTTAATTTATGAGCGTACACCAGCGGCAACACAAAAAGAAGCCATGAACTGGTTAAATGCCCAAGTGTTTACTACGCCTAAATGGTTGTTAGACCAATCTATTTTAGATAACATTAACGAAAGCCCATTGGTAGTAGTTTCTAAATTGCAAAATGCTGCTTTAGGCCGTGTGGTATCTACAAGAGTATTAGGCAACTTAATTGCTGCTGAGGCTGCTGATGGTGCAACGGCTTACAAAATTTCTGATTTATTCAAAGATTTGAATGCTTCGATTTTTACCGAATTAAAAGGTGGTGCAGCTATTGATGTTTATCGTAGAAACTTGCAGAAAGCTTACGTAGACAGGTTGATTTCGGTTATTGCTCCTCCAGCCGCTCCATCTGGTTTAGCCGCTGCTTTTGGTGGTAGAGGTGGTGCGCCAAGTGGTTTATCTGCTAGCCAAACCGATGCTGTTTCTGTAGTTAAAGGTCAGCTGCGTGAGTTAGATAAAGCAATCAAAGCCAATTCAACTTCAGATAGCTTAACTAAATACCATTTAGAAGATTTATCTGATCGTATTGAGAGCGCTTTAGATAGCAAAAAGTAAGCAATAGCTTAGGTTTAAATTTTTTGAAATCCTCCGGTAGTTTTATCGGGGGATTTTTTTTATTGAACAACTTTGAAAGACTGTTATTAGAGCTAAGTAACGAGCGATTTTAGGGGTTTAAATGCAGACAATATTCTAATTAGCAAATAGGAAACCAGATAAGTAACTAAAGCTAAACCAATAATATATAGGCAAAGAAATGCAGTAGAATTGGTATTGATTTTAAGCTGTGCGGTAAACCGATATACGTAATGCAATACCAGCACATGTGCCAAGTAAATTCCGAAGCTATGTCTATCCAGATTTATTAAAGCTGTATTCGTCTTTTGTAGCCAGTTTTTGCCTAAAAGGAAAATACCAATAGCCATTAAACATACATTGGGCGATAGGTAGTTATAATACGTAATATTAAGCTGATTGGCGGTAACGCTTAGGTAGCTGGTAGATAAAAATGTTAAAGCTACGCCTAAAATAAATAACATAAAGTAGGCGTTGTTTCTACTAGGTTTAGCTTCTACATATTTATCAAGGTAATGGCCTAATACCAAGTAGCCAATATATTTGCTGAAATACAGTACCTCGATACTAGGAATATACTTAGCCATATCTGTATTGATGAAAAGCGTTATTGCCCACAATAATAGAAAATAGTGGAGCTCTTGTTTAGTGCTATTTTGTACCCATTTTCTAATGATAGGTACGAATAGATAAACGCCTAATATCATGTAGATGTACCAAAGGTGGTAATAGGTACCTTTCAATAATTTGTCTGCTAATATTTGGGTAAGTTGTGCAATCGAAAATTTTTGGAAGTTACCTGCGTAGATAAAAACGAAGTACACCATACTCCAAAACAAAAAAGGCAGAAAAATTCGTTTCAGTCGCTTGCGTAGAAAGATGTTTAATGGTTCGTTGCGATCTAACAATACAGCGCCAGAAATCATCACGAAAACAGGAACACCAAACCTTAGCATAGAATCTAGCAAGTTAGCCAACTGCCAAGAAGCAAAGCTGATTTTATTAAATTTGAGCACAAATGGAGCGGTAACGTGCAATACAATTACTGCAAAGGTAGCTATGTTTCTTAAGTTGCTGATGTAGTTTTTCAACGATTTTACTTTGTGGCAAAAGTAAGGATAATTTGCCTGCCAATATTTGAAAAGCGGCATTAAGCCCTTTCAAAATTTATGTTTTTCTTTGAAGTTGATTTTACCGCAAAGTTTTTTAAGTATCGCTAAGAACGCGAAGTGTTGTAACGTAGTTTGTGTATTTGAAAAGCGACAAGTAAATCTTTTCGAAATTTAAGTTCTTGTTTGTAGTTGGCTTTACCGCAAAGTTTTTTAAGTATCGCTAAGAACGTAAAGTCTTGTAACGCAGTTTGTGTTTAAATAAGCCCTAAGGATATAAGGTGTTGAAGAGTACAGAGCGAAAAAAAGCAGGGCTTACATTGTTTAGATGTTACAGCCCTGCTTTTTAATTATCAGTTGGTAGTTATCAGTTGACAGTTCAATTTAACAATTAAACAGTTTAACAATTAACCCTTAATTCTTCATCATTTTCAAGAAAGTAGCCAACTTAGCTTTCATTTCTCTGCGGTCTACAATAAAATCTAAGAAACCGTGTTCCAATACAAACTCCGAAGTTTGAAAGCCTTTAGGCAAATCTTTTTTAATGGTTTCTTTAATTACACGAGGACCAGCGAAGCCAATCAGTGCTCCAGGTTCAGCAATATTAATATCGCCCAGCATAGCATACGAAGCTGTTACGCCACCCGTAGTTGGGTCGGTTAATAAAGAGATATAAGGGATTTTCGCCTGGTTTAACAAAGCTAGTTTTGCCGATGTTTTAGCCATTTGCATTAAAGAAAATGCAGCTTCCATCATACGTGCACCACCAGATTTAGAAATCATTAAGAAAGGGATTTTCTTTTTCAAGCTGTAATCGATAGATCTAGCGATTTTTTCGCCCACTACCGAGCCCATAGAACCACCAATAAAATTGAAATCCATACAGGCAATTACAATATCTTCGCCATCTATTTTACCATAAGCAGAACGGATAGCATCTTTTAAACCTGTTTTTTTAGTGGTTTCGATAATCCTATCGGTATAAGGTTTGCTATCTATAAAGTGTAACGGGTCGCCAGAAGTTAAATTTTCATCAAGCTCTGTAAACTCGTTGTTATCAAAAAGTACGTGGAAATATTCTTTTGAACCTACGCGTAGGTGGTAGTTGCAGTATTGGCAAACCCACTTGCTTTCTTGAAGGTCGGCACTGTGAAGGGCTTTTTTACAGCTCGGACACTTGTTCCATAAGCCATCTGGAGCCTCTTTCTTTTCGTCGGTACTAGTGCTAATTCCTTTTTTCTCTCTTTTAAACCAAGACATGTGTATTTTTTAAAAATGCGACTACAAAGAAACGAAAAAAAAATTAACGCAAAGTGTTTTTAGGTACTAGGTATTAGTGGTCAGGGATTAGGTATTAGTGGTAGGGTTTAAAATGCAAGTGCTGTGCACAGGTTTAAGTTCCCGATGCGGTATTAGCTTTAACCAACCTTTAGCAAATGGGATAGAGGTTGGTCAAAGTTGTTAGTAGCAGAGGTTGGTGTTTATTAAACCCGATTGCAGTGTATCCCGATTTTCATCGGGAGAAACGAAAAGCGGGACTAGCGGAACGTTTGGAAAACTGAAAGTGCTTTCTAAGGAAATAACCAACTATCAGTTATCAGTAACCAATTATCAATTATCAATAATCAAATCTCAATAACCAATAACCAATAACCAATTAACCAAATGAACCAAAGCTAATGCTTAGTGTATAATTGACAATAAGTAAAATTTGATTACATTTGTAAGAGAACACAAGTTGTTAGATTAATTTTCCTAACTTCGAAACAATAATAAAACTAAATATAAAATGAGTTTAAAAGGCTACAAAGGCGTAATTCATGGTGCTGCAGTACAAGAACTGTTTGAGCAGGCCAAAAAACATCAATTTGCACTTCCAGCAGTAAACGTAACAGGAACCAATACGATTAATGCGGTAATGGAAACGGCAAAGGCGGTAAATTCGCCAGTAATTATTCAATTATCTAATGGTGGTGCACAGTTTTATGCTGGTAAAACCTTAAATAACGATAACCTACAAGCTTGCGTTTTAGGAGCTGTTTCGGCTGCTAAGCACGTACATTTATTGGCAGAGCACTATGGTGTAGCAGTAATTTTGCATACAGACCATGCTGCTAAAAAGTTATTACCTTGGATTGATGGTTTGTTAGACCACGGCGAAAAGTTCTTTGCCGAAACGGGTAAACCTTTGTTCTCGTCGCACATGTTGGATCTTTCTGAAGAGCCGATCGAAGAAAACATCGAAATTTCTGCAAAGTACCTAGAGCGTATGAAAAAACTAGGTATGACGATAGAGATTGAGTTAGGTGTTACTGGTGGCGAAGAAGATGGTGTAGATAACAGTGATGTGGATAGTTCGAAATTATACACACAACCAAGTGAAGTAGCTTACGCTTACGAAGAATTAAGCAAAGTGAGCGATCAGTTTACGGTTGCTGCTGCTTTTGGTAATGTACATGGTGTTTATAAACCGGGTAACGTGAAATTGCAACCAATTATTTTGAAAAACTCTCAAGATTTTATCAAAGAGAAATATGGCTTAACTGCTGAAAAACCAATCAATTTCGTTTTCCACGGTGGTTCTGGTTCTTCGCAAGAAGAAATTAGAGAAGCAATTTCTTACGGCGCTATTAAAATGAACATTGATACAGATTTGCAATGGGCATTTTGGGATGGTATTTTAGGTTTCTACAAAAAGAACGAAGCTTATTTGCAAGGGCAAATTGGTAACCCTGATGGCGAAGATAAACCGAACAAGAAATTCTACGATCCACGTGTTTGGTTACGTAAATCGGAAGAAGCGTTTGTGGCTCGTTTAAAAGTAGCTTTCGAAGATTTGAACTGTGTTAACGCAAATGATAAACTGTAAGATTTAAAATCTTTGACTAGTCATAGTGCATAAAAAAGCTGAGCAATATTTGCTCAGCTTTTTTATGCACTCTATTTTCGTCATTGCGAGGTACGAAGCAATCTTAAAGTAAGTTAAATTATTAAGTGTTCTAGATTGCTTCGTACCTCGCAATGACGATAAGAACTAAACATTCCCGATAATTCCGTAAATTTCTCTTCTAAAACTTACATCATGAGCACAAAAAGTAAAGTGGGGTTATTCGAACGTTTTGCTAACGCAGCTACAAAATTTACAGGAAGTTCGCCAGCTTTTATTGCAGCGGTAGCGATTGTGGTAATTTGGGCAATTACTGGCCCTGTATTTAATTATTCTGAAACTTGGCAGTTGGTTATCAATACGGGCACCACTATTATTACCTTTTTAATGGTTTTTTTAATTCAAAAGGCGCAAAATAAAGATGGGAAAGCCATTCAGTTGAAGTTGAATGAGCTGATTGCTTCGCACGAAAAGGCAAGTAATAGAATGGTAGATATTGAGGATTTAACAGAGGAAGAATTAGATCAGTTCCATAAGTTTTATGCTACTTTGGCCAAGCTAGCCGATGAAGAGGCTGATATTCATCAATCGCACTCTATTGATGTAGCTAAGAAACTGCATCGCCAAAAGATGATTAAAATGATAAAAGAAGTGGTAAATGATGAGCCGAAAGAATGAGTTTTGGTTATTGTTAATTCCGCCAAATCCATTAAGTAAGTGTAAATCTGTTTATCTACCGTCATTCCCGCATAGGCGGGAATCTTAAAGCGATAATAATTATGTTTTTCGCATTAGGCTACCCAATCGAGTTGGGTATGACGCATAGATGAATGGTTAATTAACAATATTCAATTAATTACTCCAAAATCCTCTGCTATCAACTCCTTACTAACTGCAGCGCCAGCCATGTTACCGCCATAAACAGCATTGGCTACCGAGCGCATTGGGCTCGTGTTATCCCCAGCGGCAAATACGCCATCTAAAGTAGTTTTTTGCATCATATCTACTTTAAGCATTCCCATTTCTGTGAGTTCGCAGCCTAAACTTTGCGGAATATCACTATGTTGAACGAATGGTATTTTAGCGTATAGTGCATCTAAGTTTTGAGAACTACCATCAGTAAACACCAACTCTTGGATTTGTCCATTGTTGTGAGCAATTTTAACAATTTCTTTTTCTACCACGTGGATATTTCTACTCGCTAATATATTGGTTTGCTCTGCGTTTAAGGTTGATTTTCCGTTGGTATAAATCGTAAGGTCTTTGGTCCAGTTCCAAAGCAGTTTGCCAAATTCGTAGGCCATATCGCCATTGGCAAATAAGCCTGTTTTTAGGTGGCGAACTTCGTATCCGTGGCAGTACGGACAGTGGATTGCACTGATACCCCAACATTCCGCAAACCCTTCTATATTGGGCATTTGGTCTTTAATTCCAGTGCCAAAAATCAGTTTTCTGCCCTTAAAAATCAATCCATTTTGTGTGGTAATTTCGAAACCCTTGGCACTTTTTTCTCCTTTAATGGCAATATCATTTAAGAAACTAACAGTTTTATAATTAGCAACCTGTGCTTTAGCTAGCTCCGAAATTTCTTTAGGTGTTTTACCATCCTGCGTTAAGAAGTTATGCGAATGCGGTGTTTGCTTATTGCAAGGGTTAACACCGTCAATTACTAAAACTTTTTTTAGTGCTCTACCTAAAGCCATTGCTGCAGATAAGCCTGTGTAGCTGCCACCAATAATGATTACATCGTACTCTTGTTGATTTGCCATATTCTGTTCAATCGTGTTGTGCTAAAGTACGGCATATTTTTTTAATTGCAATATTGTTGCGTTTATTCTTTCGGAAGAATGACAATTACACTTCGTTCATCAGTTTTTGGAATTGTTCTACAAATTGTCCTACATGGTAGCCGTCGGCCAAGCCATGATGGATGTGAACCGAAATAGGCATTGTTTTAACACCATCTTTATCAGTTAATTTACCGAAAGATATTTTTGGACAGCTATCTGGAAACGTGAAACTATGGGCATGAGATAGAGAAGTAAAATCTACCCAAGGAATAGCTGAAAAGTGTATTTCGCTACCACCTGGTTGCGATGGTGTTAAGCCTTCGGTAGTTTGCACCAGTTTTATCGCTTTTTGCGCATCGGCGATGAAGATGTTTTCATCAGTATGGTAATTGAAGTAAGCAAAGCCAAAAGTACCGTTCGGGCGGTTAATGGTAGTAGAAACACTTGCTTGTTCGTGAAGAATTACCTCGTTATCCAAAATGCGATAACGAAATTCTTCGATAGCATTTGCTGCTTTTAGAGCTCTAAATAAGTAGTGCAAAAAGAATGATTTATTTGCTGCTTTGGCATTTGCGTGGGCTTTGGTGCAATTGATGTGAACTACAACACCAAAAAAAGGTTCTTCAAATTTGCTGAAGAGTTTAAAGTGGTCTTTGCGTTTCCAAGTGTTTATGTTGATTTTTTTCATGTTTCTTAGGTTTAGCCACAGATGCACAGATGAATTATTTTAAATGAATTAGTGTATTCGTCAAATCTTTGCGTCATTCCCGCGTAGGCGGGAATCGTAATGCGAAATCTATACTTGCAGCTTTAAGATCCCAGACTAAATCTGGGATGACGCACTAGGAGCAGATCTACAACAAAGGAATAATCTAGGTTTAGCCAAAGATGCACATATGAATTATTTTAAATGAATTTTAGTCGTTAAATCTGTGTATCTGTGGCAAATGTCATAACAATGGGATAATTTGATCAATACTGCTTACCGAAACAAAATTCGGATGTTCGATAGGTGCTTCATGTATTTCGTGGATCCAAGTAGTATGGAAAGGTACTTCTATGGCAAAAGCATTTAGTGCCAATACAGGTAAAATATCCGATTTGCGTGAGTTCCCTACCATCAAAAAATGTTCGGGTTTGCAATCTAAATGATTGATGAGCTTTTGGTAATGGCGTGGCTGTTTATCGCTCATTACTTCAATATGATGGAAATATTTGGCCAAACCAGATTTTTCAAGTTTACGTTCTTGGTCTAATAAATCGCCTTTGGTGGCCATTACTAACCTGTATTTACCGTGCAGATGTTGCAGGGTTTCTTCTATGCCATCTAAAAGGATAACAGGTTTTTGCAATAGTTTATGGCCTATTTCAAATATTTGATTGATTAAATTGCTAGCTACATTATCGCCACTCAAATTTGCTGCGGTTTCTACCATGCAAAGCATAAAACCTTTAATGCCGTAACCGTACATTTTTAGGTTTTTCATTTCGATATCGAACAAATTTTTAACTACATCATCTTGCGGTAAATTGGGAAACAACCGAGCAAATTCTAATTCTGCCTCGCGGAAATAAGGCTCATTTTCCCATAAAGTGTCGTCGGCATCAAACGCAATGGTTTTGATTTGGTTCTTCATCGTTATCTTTGTTAATGTTGCAAAGGTGTAATAAAAACCTGCACTAAAAAAGGACATTTGTCCCGAGTGATTTATGCAGCACATGTTATGTTGAGAACCAATACCGAATTTTTATCCTATATCGAAACACTTTACGAAAGCCAGCAATTTGAAATTAGCTTGCAAAGTTTTGAGAAAGATAGTTTATTGCTTTGCCAAGGAGAGCAGAACCATCGTGTTTTTGTAATTAAAGAAGGAATAGCCAAATGTTTTTTCTTAGAAGAAAATGGCAAAGATTATATCTTAGAATTTATGAGCAAGGGACAAGTTTTGGGAGAAATAGAAATGATCCGTCAGATTAACTGTTTGTGTAATGTTGCTGCGCTAACCACTTTGCAAGTTTATGTTATTCCTGCTTCCGTCTTTAAACAACTTTTGGCGAACGACTTAACCCTAAATGGAATTTTATTAGCGGAACTTGCCGAGCGCATTATCAACACCAGTTCAAGAGCTTCGTTTCAGCAGCTTTACACTATAGAACATGCCTTAGCTAAGCTGCTTGATTTGCAGGAAAAGCAAGGCGTAACTATTTCTAAAGATGACATGGCCGCTTATTTGGGTATTACCTTAAGGAGTTTGAATAGAGCTTTGAAAGGATTATAACCTTACACAACTACCAAGACACCATGAACACCAAGATTTTTATTTTTGAGGTGCATTAAGCTGATTTAGGTTTTCTCCAGTTCCAGGGTGGCGTTGGGTTATTTTCTCGCCATAAACCTATTCTCTTTTTACGTGCTTCTTGTTCTAGTTTTGCGTAGTTTTTATCTGTAGAGTATTTAGTAAAATGCCAAGCCATGCCCAGTTTAATCATTTCTTGATTAACGATTTGCTTTTTAGCGTTGGTAATGATGGCAACCAATCGGCCGTAGCGATCTGAGTTTTGGCTATTTATTGTAACCTGCTGGCCAAAGCATAAATTAGATAGTGCAGTTTTTGCATGTGTACCAAAAGGCTGTTTACTTCTTTTCTCCGGGCAATCGATATGCGCCAAACGTATTTTAATGGGCGTTTTTTGGTAAAGAATTTCCATGGTATCGCCATCTATTATCCGAATTACTTTGGCGGTAAATGTTCGATGTTGTAATTGTTTAGCCTTGATGTTTTGAGCGCAAACCCATGTTGGCAGCAAGAGCAGTAATGTGACTAGTCTTCCCATTTACACAAGGTTTTGCCTTCTTTTTTTGCTTTGGTTAAGGTAGTTTTTACGGTTTTATAGTTGCAGTTACTTAAACCTCTACATTTAGCATCGTAGTGGTACTTTGGCGCTTTTCCACTGTCGCAAATGTATACGGTTTTATCGGTTTGGAGGGAAAGGAGAAGTAGGGGTAGGAGGAGAGGTTTCATGGGGTTGTTTTGAGTGGTTTTGTTTATTAATGTATTTTATCTTTTCGCTACTACAAAGTTTTAAAATGCTAACTATTGGTGTACCTTTATTTTTTGTTTTAAGAAAAACATAAATCTGTTGTTGATTTAGTGATTTTTTATTGATTCTACTAACGTGAGTTCGGGTTAAGCGTTAACCCTCTAACTTTGTCTAATTCGTATTTGACCTGTTTTCTTAGCTCGACGCCGCTGGGCTCCTACTTTTTTCATATTTATCATTTTGTTTTTACCGGTATTCAAGCTTTCGCTACGCTTAGGTTTGACCGCAAAAAGTAGCAAAAACTCTCGATTGCCTATTTTTCTTCCAAAGGAATTGCTTTGGCTTATCGTTGCGACCCGAAAAATAGGAGACCGAAAATTAGCGGAACGGAGATTTGAGAGGCTATCGTTGGCGAATAGCCTATTTCTCTTATCCCGAACTCACGTTACTAGATTTGAATCGAATGATAGTTTCATCAACCTAATTCCTTTTTTTCTTCTAGTCTAGCTTTTACTTCTATCATCAACGAATGTAATTTCTCTTCCAATTCTTTCTTTGGAGGTAATTCTGTCCAATATTCTGCAACTAAAATTCCATCTTTGTGCATTTCTAGCAGTTCTACTTGTTCGTTGCTTTTTTCGGCGCAAAGTATTAAGCCAATTGGTGCATTTTCATTTTCTTGACGTTCATATTTATCTAACCACTTCAAATAAAGTTCCATTTGTCCTTTATAGCTGGCTTTAAACTTGCCTAATTTAAGTTCTATGGCTACGAGTCTTTGCAATTTTCTGTGAAAGAACAATAAGTCTAAGTGAAAGTCTTCTCCATCTATTATCATGCGTTTTTGGCGCTCTACAAAGGCGAAACCCTTGCCAAGTTCTAAAATAAAAAACTCTAGCTCCTTTAAGATAGCACTTTCAATGTCGGTTTCTAAATAGCCATCTTTTAAACCTAGAAAGTCTAAAAAATAAGGGTCTTTAAAGGTGTTTTCCAAGGAATAGCTATCATCCGGTACCTGTAAGTTGGCTATTTCTTTCCTTTCAAAAGCTTTCCTTTCTATTTGGTGCTGTAACATTCTCTTGCTCCATAATTCTTCGGCTGCTTTGTAAGCGTAATACAATCTTTCTGCCTCTGTTTTTAGGGGTAGTATTTTTAAGATATGCGACCAACTTAATTGTCGTGCCACTGGCACGACAATTTTATAATCGGGGAAAACATTGGCAAATTGCATCATTCGCCTTACATTTTTCTCATCGAAACTTTTGCCGAAATGCTCCTTTAACTGGATAGAAATATTTGAGATAATTTCTTTGGCGTATGGTGCCCGCTTATTTTCGAGTATGTGCAAGTTTATTTTATAGCCCACTTGCCAGTAAACCAAAGTTAAGGTGCTGTTAATTTGCTTTTTAATTTCGTTCTTGCCATGTTGTATAATTAAGGCAAGGTCGTTGAATAACGTTTTGTCAATTTCTTTGCTCATTTTATCATGTTTTAAACGTTACTAAAACTTAAAGTTCATTTACTTTTTCTGGCTTCTTAAAAGCTGAAATTATTAAACAAATGCCAACTACTACATCTACTATATTCCATAATGTTCTTCCCAATGCCACTTTAAAAAAGGGTTGGAATAGTAAAGCCAATACTACAAAAATAATGAAGATATTTTGTTCATTACGTTGTTTTGCATCAAAAGCTAAGTAGATGAAACCAACAAAGGCTATAAAACGTACTAATTGGAAATAGCCGTAGGGCATGGGTAGCAGGCAACTAAATAGTTCTAAGATTTTTTTGAGTCTTTTATATTCTGCGCATACGTTGTGATTCGATTTTGTTAATGTCTAGTATTGTTATGCTATTTTCAGTTACTAAATTTTCAAGATGTCCACGGTTTAGCAATGTTATGTCATTAGACTTTGCTAAAATTGTTGCTGATGAACTATAATCATTATTGGTTATTGTCAGCAGTTTGAATTGTTCTTTAAATCTGTCCTCGTAATATTTTTTTGCTGTACAAATTTCTTGTATCGCTTCATTACCAACTAAGGATTTTGTCTGTTTAACTTGTATAAGATAATTTTCTCCGTTCTTTAAAACTACAACATCAACTCCTTTGTCATTGGAATAGGGTGTTAGATATACTTCAAAACCTTGTTTGTTATATAATGCTCCAATTGTTGCTTCAAACAAGTTTGGATTCAAGCGGTCTATGTCTGTAATTGTTTGAACCTTTGGTTTACTTTCGGTTTTTGTTCCGAAAATATTTCCAAAGAGTTCATCGGGTGTGATTTCAGCCTGTTCTGTCGGAAACAATGTATTACTTGCCAAAGATTTTTTGTTATTCAATAAGGTGTCAAGAATTTCATCAAAAGATTTCATTCTGTTACCTTCTTCATCTTTCATATCATCAGGAAAAATTGCCATTGGATAGTAAACATAAACATCTTTTTGTTGCCCAATTCTATATGCTCTGTCTGTTGCCTGTTCCTCTTTTGCAGGATTCCAATGTCGAGTGTAATGAATGATGTGATTTGCTTTAGTAACGTTTAGTCCAACGCCTGCCGCAATAGGCGACATTATGATTACATTGAATCCATCTTCTTCTTGAAAACGGTCAATGGTTTGTTGTCGGCTTAGTTTGGATTTTCCTTCAAGTTGTTTTGTTGTAGGTGTATCTCCGTTTATAATGCTCGTGAAAATTCCAAACGTATCGTAAACAACTTTCTGCAACATTTTTTGAGTTTCTCGCCTGTCTGTAAATAAAATTACTTTTTCATTTTTGGATTTTATGTCTGCTAAAATTCCAACAGTAGTTTGTAATTTGGATGAGCTATTAATAAGTTCATCGCTGGTAAATTTTAAAATTTGACTTTCTAATAAATACGGATGGTCTGAAATATCTCTAACTGCCCAAAGTGATTTCAATTTTTGATTGCTTCCATCAACACCAACTAAGTTTGGGTCATTTGCCATTTCAATTTCCTGTTTGTATCGGTCTAATTGAATTGACGGCATCACTTTTTTGATTCTTGAATTTTGATTATCGTTTTTTTTGGGCAAATCTTTTGCGACATCACTTTTTAATCTTCTTTTGATAAATACTCCAATGTTGTTGCGAAGTTGTTCCGTTAATGCCTTTACATCTGTATTTTCATCGCTTAAAGGTTTTTGATATTCTTTTGCAAAATCTTTGGCATTTCCCAAAAGTCCGGGAACTGCAAAATCCATTAAACACCAAATATCAACGAGTGTATTTTCTACTGGTGTTCCCGTCATTGCAATTTTAAAATCAGATTTGAGAGCTTTACTTGCATTAGTTATTAGTGTTCCAGGTGTTTTTATTTTTTGAGCTTCGTCTAATGCAATTATGGCAAAATCAACCAAACCTAAACTAATTTGATATGAACGTAGTGTTTCATAGTTTGTTAGAATAATTTGTTTGAATTGTAGCCGTTTTGCATCTTGCTGATTTTGAATAGGGTTATTTTCTTTTGTTAATGAAACACCGCCATATAACTTACACAATGGTAAATTCTGTGGACTGAAAAACTTCTCATATTCGTTTTCCCAATTTTCGAGCAAACTTACAGGTGCAACAATTAAATAAGGTTTGTTATCATCACAAGTTTGGCTATGCCATTCTATGAAATACAAAAGTTGTAATGTTTTACCTAAACCCATATCATCAGCAAGCAATCCACCTGCAAAGTTTTCTTTGAACAAGGATTGTAGCCAAGAAATCCCTTCTTTTTGATGTTCTTTTAAGCTAATGCCATTATTCAAATTTCGTATTTCATAGAAGCTATGTTTCAAATTTTCGGGCAATTCACTTCCGTTGGAAAACTCGGTTAGTTCTGCATTTTCTTTGATAATCAGAACTTCGTGGTCTGTTTTCTTCTCTTGCTTTATAGGTTTGTTTGGATTTTCAAATTGCTTTTTTGCAGTTCTAATAAATTTTTCAGCATCTTCAATTGGAATATCAGCGTTTTCCCATTCAACGGTTAGCCTTTTTTCTTTAACTGCTTTTTCTTTTTGTTCTATAAAGTCATTGAGTTTTTCAGACGTTTTGAAATAAATTTTCTTTTCTCCGTGAACTTTATCTTTTATTACTATCCCCGGAATCCATTGTGATTTGTATGGACTTGCAAAAGGGTAGAACTTCGGGCTATAAACCCCAATTTCTATAACTCGTTCACTAAAATACTCTAGAAAACTTTTTTTATCTGCGCCTTCAAAGTCAATTAGGTTATCATCAAAATATTGTTCTATATTTTGTGAAACTTCTTTGATCTTATTTGGGTCAGTAATTTTTCTGAGTTCTTTTATTTTTTCAAATTGAACTTTTCTCTTAGTTAAATCATCTAATCCTTCTACAAATTCTGCTTCTGTAATCTCCCCTTTTTCTTTCTGTATTTTTAGTTTTTCAATTTCCTTTTCGGAAAGTAATTATTGTTTCCTATGCTTTCCAATGTTTTCTTATAGTCTGTTTATCAATTATTTAAGTTGTAAATTTTATCATTTATTTTCTTTTGTTTTCATAGTTTTTGTTACTTTTTTGTTAATTTTATTTTTCGGGTAACAAAAAGTAACAAAAATATGAGTGTTAAAATTCGTGAACGTAAATTGAAAGATGGCAGAATTAGCTTAATGCTGGACATTTATGCTAATGGTAGCCGAGAAGTTAAATCGTTAAAGATTTTTCTAGATGCTAATGCCAACACGCCTTTAAAAAAAGCACAGAACAAAGAGAAAAGAATAAAAGCTGAAAGAATCAAGGCTAAAGTAGAGATGGAGATGATAGACAATGACTATTCTCTAGCTAGCATGAAAAAATCTAACGTAATGTTTTTAGAGTAAGCATTTCAAGTCTATTAAGGAAACAAAACGATCAAGCTTTGGTAATTATGGTAATTGGGATAGTGCATATAAAGTGCTTTGTGCTTATTTTGATAATAAAGATGTTAGAATTGCTGATTTAACAGACAAGGACTTAATTGGTATTCGAGAATTTATTAAAGGAGGATATCGTACAAAGTCTAACACTACATTATCTCAAAATGCTTCTTCATCGTATTTTAATAAGGTTAGAATTACTTTAAATCAAGCTCATGATGAAAATATCATTAAAAACAATATTGTAAAGAAAGTAAAATCTATAAGCCCAGCAGATACTACTCGTGAGTTTTTAGTTGCAGAAGAAATTAAAAAATTGGTAGAAACTGAATGTAAATATCCAATTATCAAAAATGCTTTCTTATTCAGTGTATATACAGGATTGAGATTTTCTGATATTATTAAGTTGAAGTGGAAAGATATTAAATATTCAGAAGGCAACTATTCGATTACTTATCAACAGCAAAAGACAAGTAAACTTTCGAAACTTTACCAATATCAAAAACAGCTTTAAAATATTTAGGCGAAGAACAAGATGGAGATGAAAAGATATTTAAAGGTTTAAAATATAGTGCGCCAAATAATTTAAAGTTATCACAATGGATTATGCAGGCAGGTATTCTGCACAAGCATATAACCTTCCACTCTGCAAGACATAGCTATGCTACATTTATGATAACCAAAGGTGTAGATTTTTATACAGTTAGTAAAATGCTAGGTCATAAGCACATCAAAACAACAATGATTTATGGCAAAGTAATCGATAGTAAAAAAATCGAAGCTGCTAAAGTTTTTGATGAATAAGCTCTCAATAGACTAATTCATTTAAAGGTTTTTTTCTTTGGCTAATAGGTGTTCAAAGTTCAAAAATAAGTCGTGAAAACCATTGAAATTAATACTCTTAAACTCCTCCTCTTTGTTGAATATACATTCGGCAAATCTGTTTTTAGATAGCGCAACGCTATTGTTATGCTCGTTAAGCACTCCGCTATCTATAATAAATTCTCTATTAGACTTTAGGGAGTTAAGATTTTTTAACGTGAAAGGTAGATTTTTATGCCTACCAGAGTTTTTGTCAAACTCACTACTAAAAAATATTCTCCTTCCATTTTTATCAGCAGTAATAATTTCTTTGTCGGTATAGTAGTGTTCAATACATATATCATGCATCTTTGCTCTATGAGAAGGTATCGGTAATGCCATCGAAAAAACTTTATTTCCCCAATCCTTATAGAATTCGTCTGTTACGGTAACATTTGCTAAAAAACTAGGCACATCTCTATCGAATAAGCATATTATCGGGTATTTGTTATTCAACTTTGATAGAGCTTCGCACATCTTTAACAATTCTCCATTAGACATTTTCGACTCGTCTTTATATTCGTGTATGTTTAAGTTTAAATCTGTAAACTGCCCTAAAGATTTAAAATATGATAAAGCGGCGGCTATATGTTTGCCATCTGATTTTCCCTCTGTTAATAATATTGGGAGGTCTACGGTGTCAATTTCACGTTCAATGATTGATAGTTTTACTGTAGGTTCTAATGCCTTTATTCTTTTGAATAAATTAACATAAACAGAATTACCTTTTCCTTTTACATGACCAACAAAGTTGATTTTTCCAACTAGTTTTTTAAGAAATGCAGTCTCTATATTGTAGGATTGTTTTAATTCTGCTTTATGAAGTGTATAATGATGAACGGCAGAATTGTATAGTCCATGTTTTTCCCAAGATCTTAACATGGCTCTGATTTGCCGTATATAATCTCTTTTGACATTAACAATAGAATTTACTACTAAACCTGTAACTTCTTGTCTGTTTTCTCGATAAGCATACCGTATTTTTTCCTGATTAACTTCAAAATTGTTTGAATCAATTATAGATGTGACGTTTGGAGCTAGTGTTAGCTTATTGCTTTCAATTAAACCAATCGTTTTTGGTAATTTTTTAAGATTGGTAGAAAAAGTAATATCATCAGCGTATCTCGTGTAGTGCAATTTGTTTTCTTTACAAAGTCGAATGAAGTCGTTATCAAGCTTTCTACATATAAAGTTTGATATTATTGGTGAGGTCGGAGCTCCTTGTGGTAAAGAGCCTTTAAAGCAGCAAAGTTGAGCGAGTATCGTAGAAACTTCTTCGTTAAAATTAAAGGGGTGATTTAAAAATATACCTCTTACTCTACCAAAGTTTATTGATTGGAAAAAGTTACTTAAATCTATGTTAACGAGTATTTTCTTTTTTAGATGATATTTTGCATTAGTAATAATACTTTTATCTCTAATAAATCCGTGAACACAAGCTTTCGGTAAGTAAAGTTGTTGTAAAATAGGCTGTAGTTTTCTTTGGATTTTCCTCAGTGAATTATTTGGAGCCGTAATGACACGTTTTTTACCATTTTTCCTTTTTATAGAAAAAGTGTGATATTTAGTTTCGTCAGGTACATGATAAAAGTAATAGGTAAGAACGTTTGGTTCTATGTTAAGAAATTGAGCTAATTCTTTGGTGGATTTTAAATTTAGAAACGCAGCAATACGTTCTTTACTTGGTATATCGTTCATGTGAGAGGAGTAAGATGCCCATTTAATTCAACTTATCAATATATCATTTTCTAACGAAGAGAGAATTATCGTATTCAATCATCCGTATTACAGTTTTCTATTCATAGTTATATAGGGGCTAATTAGTATATTTTAAATACTAGCATTCCTATAATTGTCGCAGGAACACAACAAAAAGTCAATTTTTTTAATGGGCATCTTAAAACCAAGGTAGAAATTTTAAATTAAATGAACAATTGTAAATATTCAAATTGATTTAAATCGAATAAGTCATTATTATCTTACTTCGATTTTTAACTTAGCAAAATTTTCACTATCTTTATAAAAGTTGAGCTAAAGTACACGGCAATAAACTAAATCGCAGCCTTCTACGGCAAAAAAACGTAAAACAGCATTAAGCTGTGGCTCTAAAAGCCAAAAAATCGCAAAAACAGATCGGAATTTTAAAAAGTTAATTCTTTTGAACACATGGTTAAAAAATATTTAACTGTAGACGAGCTTTGTGATTACCTTGGGCTTTCGAAATCAACGGTATATAAATTAAGTCATTCGAACACGCTGCCGAAATATTGTGCAGGCGGTAAAAAAATCTTATTCAAAATTGAAGAAGTAGACGAGTATATCAACTCGCATCGAATCGCTTCGGCTAGTGAGATTGAAACTTCTATTGAAGCTGAAATTCAGTTTGGACAGCAAGCCTTCTATAATAAGGCTAAAAAAGTAAAAGAAACTTTAACCGAAACGAGATAGGAAGATGATAGATACGTTAAAGTTTAAAATTGATGGCTATAGTTTTGATTATGGTTATCTATTCGAAAAGTTAGAAGAAAAGTGTCAATTCGAGAGAAAGACTACTTACAAATACGGCGAATCTCACGTTTTTAAATACAAAAATTGGCAGTTCTGGCTTTCAAAAAAATCACTTACAGCGTCAGGTAGTTTGCATAAACTTTATCATGGCGACAATTTAAAGCCGTTTAACTATAGTGAAGTAAAATTAGCTATAGATTCTTTATACACATTGCTCGATTTCGATTTAAGTGATGCTAAATTGATGCAAGTGGACTTAGCTGCAAATTTAGTTATGCAAAGTCAAGTGCATCTTTATTTCGATTTGCTTACCTGCCCAATTGGTTATAAGCCCATGAGCGTTAAAAATGAAACTTACTACTTCAAAAAAAACGACAAAGCAAAAGAACTTGTGTTTTACGATAAAGTTAAAGAAGTCAAAAAAAACAACAGTCAGCTTTTAGTTAAAGATCAGAACCTCTTGCGGTACGAAATTAAATTGAAGACAGATATCGTAAATATTATAGGCGATAAGCTCTTAATCAGTCTTTATGATGTTGATAAATATGCTAAGTTAGTAACAGCTTGGTATAACACTTATAGTCAAGTGCCAAAACTAACTAAACTACCTTTATCAGATGTGGTTTTGACTTCAAGAAAAGATTTTACGAACTCTTTGGTTAAAAAAGCCATATCCAGTTTAGGTGGCGTAGAGGTAATACTTAATAAAGTGAGTAAATCTAAGGTTGGTAAAACTGTTAAGTATTCGTTACGACAATATTTAAAAGAGTTGAAGGAAACAGATTACTTACGTCCTGAATTGAAAGAAGAGCTTGACTTTAAAGTTCATCAAGCTTATTTACAGCACTTGAAGACTAGCTAAAATTTTTAAAGAATATGGCTTACTGTTTTGATAAGCCATATTCTTACTCTTTTTAGATAAAATAAGCGCAAAAAGAAAGTGCTAGACAGTTTATTTATTAATTTATAATGGATTAATCATTTACAGTTAAGGTCAGCTGATACGAGTTGTTTTCAGACGATGTCGTTTTTTAGTAAGTCAGCTAAATCGACTTCTAAAGCTTTCGACAGAAGAACTATTGTTGTAAGTTTTGTATTGATTTTGCCTTTTTCAATTCGATAGACTTGCGAAAGTTCTATTTCAGCTTTATTCGCTAAATGTTCCATTGACCATTTTTTTGCTAATCTTATCTTGCGAATATTATTGCCAAATTTTTCAAGAAGCTCTTTTTCGATTTCGCTTAACGGCATAAATCAAAAGTCGAGTGAATTGTTAAAAATTATTTAGGCATATGTGCCTAAATTTGATTTATGTTTATAGATTTGAAAAATAAATTAACCAAAACTAAATCACGCTAATGAAAAAAATATTACTACTCTTAACATTACTATTGTCTACTAAAAGCTATGCTCAAACAAGCACAGCTTTACAGAGGGCTGCTAGAGATTATTCATTTGCTGTTTATGAAAGCTTTAGGTGGGGAAGTGATGGCTTTAAGCATGTGATGATAACATCTTTGCAAAGACAAGGTTACTATAGTGATTTAGCGATAATGAAGGGTATGGAGTCGATTGATAAGAATATCAAATTTAGACAGGCAACGTATCGAGCTTGGAGCAACGTAGCAAATGATGTAAGTATACTCGGTTTGCACTTGATGAATATTGGAATGACTGCTACTAACGCAGAGATAATGGCGAGGTATATTGTAAATTTTAACAATGCCGAAGCGAAAAAAACAGAAGATGAGCAAGTGAGTACCGTTGAAACTCAAAATGAAAAAGCAGAAATTGTTCTTCCCCATCCATCTAAAGGTGCAAGCAGTAAAAGCAAACGATATTTAACGAAGTATACTAAAGAACAAATCATATCTTATTACGTAAGTAAATTTGGCGCAGAAAAAATGGCGGCTAATAGTTACTATATCGACTTAGATAATGATTTAGATGTTGAAATTGTAATTAAAAAACAAGGAGAATACAACGCTATAACATATAGTTATATGGTTGATTAATTATCGCTGTCGGTTTTGTAACATTTAAAAAATATAAAAGTCTTTAAAAAGTAAACAGTGCTCAAAACTGATTTAGAAGCTGTAAGACTTACCCAATTAAGTAGTGTAATGAAAAAACAATTAACAGTCTTGCTATCTCTTACGTTGTCTGTAGTAGCTTGTAGCAATCCTAAGTCTGACGCTAAAGAAGTTTGTGATTGTATCCAAAAAAGCGTGATTGCTGCTAGAGATAATCCAGACGATAAGTCGGCACTAAAATGTATGGCACTTGGAACTGAAAAGGCTTTGAAGTATAAAGAAAAGCCACAAGAATTATTGGAGTTTAACATGCAGATGGATAGCTGTACAAATAATTTTAAGTAATTATTAAAGGGTCAGATGGATAGTATTCTGTCGAGATCGATAAACTCAACTTTTTCATTATTCCATTTGTAGTATAATATTTCTATACCAATGTCAGAAAATCTTTTGGCGACTAATTTGTTTAACTTTGTAGGAAGTACAGCTACTAATTTTACACTATTTTTTATGGGGATACTGTAGATAAGTAATTGTCCAATTGCAGAATAAAGGCATTGCGTAGCTGAACTTGTTTTAATTTCAAACAGAATTTTGATTTGTTTCCCTTTATGAATAAATAAATCTCTGTTTTTATCATTTGCAGTTTTAAATCCTTTTGATTTTAATTTTTTATCTAAAGCATTGACAACCAAGCCATGCGTTCGTTCAATTAAGGTAGGTTCGTTTCTCTCTGTGATTGTTACACCTGAATGTTCATCTGTGTAGTTAAATTTCGTGAGATAACTAAAGCTAGGTTGTGTGCTGTCGTCTAATTGATTTTTTATACGATAAACTTCTTGTATGAAAAAAGATACTTGGTTTAAGAAAAATTGGGAGTTTAAATCTCCGATTAGACAAAATTCTGTTTCTATTTCGCCATCGATAGCTTTGATAAAATCACCTCCGAATTCATTCATGAAGAGAGTTTTTCCAACACCTTTTTTTCCTCCTCCTATTTTACCACGGTGTAGAACTAAAATATTTCCATTACTATCTTTTGCAAATGCACCAGCGATTCTTCTATTTATGCCTTCAAGCGGAAAATTTATTTCTCCTACTAAGGAGTTATTTGCACCTTCTACTGGCTTTCCAATACCAAAGCCGTTCCAGAATCTATTTTCAAGTTGTAATATAGATACCCATATGTTCAAGTCATATGAGTATCTGACCGTATTTTCAAAATTACCTCCAGGAAACCCAACCCAACAATCAACTTTATCAGAACAGTAGCTATCTAATTTTTCGTGAAATAGATTGTGTAATTTTTGAATTTGTTTTGCATCCTCAATAACTTTTATCATGGTGATTTATAAAGTTGGTTTAATTGTTTTTAAAGACTTATTTTTACGACGAAGCAGTTGAAAATGATTGTATAAATATATTCGTTTTCTTTAAATTGTCAATCAGTCAACATTTTTCTTAGGTTGTATTTTATGCTTTTTTAAGATTTTTGTTGATAATAAAATATTAAATATGAGGTGTTTATTTGTGTGGACTTATTATCTTGCATTATTAATTAATCTAAAAAGTAATGCTCAAAAATTTCTCATTCAAAAAAATACACAACGAAAAACAGAATGTAATTATTTACTACGATTCTAATGTAGTAGAAAAAGACAGTGCCATAGATATTCGGTCTTTAACTGAGATTAAAGAAACAGTGTTGGAATCTTGGAAAAACAACTTCGAATTTGTAGAAGAGGTACAGGATTCGTCAGGTAACGTTACAAAAAAAGGTCTTAGGCCCCCTCAGATAGGTGCAATATACTCTTTGCTTTCTTATTGGACTGTTAATTCCAAACCTTCTACAATAGTATTGCCAACGGGAACAGGTAAAACAGAAACTATGTTATCTGTACTTGTTCATTCTCGAATAAATACACTTTTGGTTATCGTTCCTTCAGATTCCCTTAGAAAGCAGTTAACTGATAAGTTTAAGACTTTAGGAGTTTTAAAGGAGTTTGGTATTGTTAAAGAAGCAGCTTTTACTCCGACTGTATCTTTAGTAAAGTCATTTCCAAAATCGAAAGATGGCATAAAGAAAATATTTGAGGTGTCCAATGTGGTTGTGGCTACTATGGCTGGACTAAATACCTTAGATGAAGAGTGTTTAGCTGTTATTTCAAATAATGTTTCACATGTATTTATCGATGAAGCCCACCATATAGCTGCCGATACGTGGAGTAGAATAAGAAGCTTTTTAGCTACTGATGCGTTGGTTACACAGTTTACGGCTACTCCGTTTAGGAATGACAAGAAAAAGGTTACAGAAGATATAATTTACAATTATCCTCTATCTAAGGCTCAAAAAGATGGATATTTTAAAGAAATAAACTTCATCGCTATAAATGAATTTGATGATTCTAAAGCTGATGAAGAGATTGCTAGGGTAGCTGTTGAACAACTCAAAACTGATTTAGATAATAAATTTGATCATTTATTAATGGCTAGAACCGATAGCATTAATGAAGCCGAGAGATTGATACATGTTTACTCTAAATACAAAATTTATGAGCCCGTTGTAGTACACAGTCAGTTAAATACGTCATTAATAAATGAACGAATTGAACAGTTAAAAAGTAGAAAATCTAGAATCGTGATATGCGTAGACATGTTTGGGGAAGGTTTTGACTTGCCACAACTAAAAATCGCCGCACTTCATAAAAAACATCAAAGTCTAAGTGTATTAATACAATTTACAGGTAGGTTTACTAGAAGCGGTCATAAAGATATAGGTGATGCTACTATAGTTGCTAATATCGGCAACTCTTTTATATCTAATAGTTTGGAAGAATTGTATGCGGAAGATTCAGATTGGAATAAATTATTAAGAATAAAAAGCTCGGGGCAAATAAATGATGAGATTGATTCAAATGAATTTTTTAAGAATTTCGATAAAGGTGAGATTAATTTGTCCTTAAGTAACGTTCGGCCAAAAACAAGTACGGTAATTTATAAAACAAAGGCGGATAAATGGACACCAAGTAAATTTAGAAAAGGTTTTAAAAAAGATGCGGACGTAGCGTCTATTGTTAATAATGAAGATAAGGTTTTACTAATAGTAGAAAAGAATATAAATAAGATAGATTGGGGTGCAATTAAAGATATCGAGAATGTAAGTTATGATTTATACATTGTACATTTTGATGTCAAAAGTAAATTGCTTTACATACATGGTTCAAATAATAGTAGCCTTTTTAAAGAGTTGGCAGAATCCGTTGTTAAAACGCCAGCCTTAGTGTCTGGAGAACCTATGTTTAGAGCATTTTATAATTTGAATCGTCTTATGTTATTTAATATAGGCTTAAACAATTTGTATGCTGGACACAAAAAATATACGATGTATGCAGGTTTTGATGCAGGAAATGGTATTTCTCAAATAACTAAAGATGAAAGCGTAAAATCCAACATTTTTGGAGTTGGATTTGAAAATGGTGAGAAGGTAAGTGTTGGATGCTCTTATAAAGGTAGGGTTTGGTCAAGACAGGCAGTATCTATAGGCGATTATATCACATGGTGTAAAAATGTGAGCAAAAAAATACTTGATACGAATATTGATCCAAATGTAGCTTTACAAACCTCTTTAAAGAGAGAGATTATTAGCAAATTACCAAGTGAGGATGTATTAACTGTGGATTGGCCAGAACTATATTATGAGTCGCCAAATTTCTTAAATACCGTTAGTTACAATAATGTAGATTACAGTATAGATTACTTGAGTATTGAGCTATCTGAAGTTCAGTCCAAAAATTCAATTTCTTTTAAAATTGTGAATGATGATAAATTCAGTGTTGAATTTGAATTAACTGTAGATAAAAATGGTTTTAAAATTACTCAAAAAGATACTGTTAAACTTTTTAGTTATAAAAAAGGTCAATTAGTGCCGTTAGAAGAGTTTTTCCAAAACGAACCTCCGCAAATAAGATATATTAATAGCTCATTACTTGCAGGGAACGTTTTTATAGATGCATCAAACCATAAACCATCGCCATTTGATATTAAGTTTATAGAAGTAATAGACTGGACAGGAACAGATATAACTAAAGAATCTCAAAAAGTAGAAAAACGGATTGATTCAATTCAGAAAAAAATGATTGATAATCTTGTGAAGGAGAATAATTTAGTTGTTTTTGATGATGATGATTCTGGAGAAATAGCAGATATTGTAATTATAAAGGATATAATAGATGCGACAGTTAATATAGAGCTTTATCATTGTAAATTCTCAAAGACAGATAGTGCAGGAAGTCGAGTTGATGACTTTTATGCAGTATGTGGGCAAACACAAAAAAGCATAAATTGGAAAATTAATCCAGAAAAATTTTTTAAACACCTGTTAAAAAGGCACGCAGATCGTTTAAGTAAACATAGTGTAGGACGAATCGAAAAGGGAGATATATCCATTTTGAATAATTTGAAAAAGAATGCGAAAAAGATGCGGCTAGATTTTAAATGTTTTATCGTTCAGCCAGGTCTATCGAAAAATGCAGTTAGCACGGAAATATTAACTTTGTTAGGATCTACTGAATTATATTTAAAAGAGACTTATAACATACCTTTAATAGTGTATTCAAGTGTTTAAAATGTTGATTTTGTTTCTTTTTTGTTACTTATTGATGTTAACTATTTGATAATCATTAATTATTTACTTTCTGTATCGGAATATATAAAAACTCTTGTAGTTTTTCCTTGCTCTTCGCTTACAGCATAAAATTCTTTTACTTTATTCTTAACTAAATCAAAATTATTTATAAATGAATGTGGATTAGATATAGGAATTTGAGGAAATACTTCTAGAATTCCATCCTTAAAATCAATATCTATTTTTATCTTTTCAGGAATAAATAATTCCTGATTGCTTAGGAATTGTTCCAAAGTCAATCCGCTTTCTTTGGATAGCGTTTTTAACTCGGATAATTTTTTTAGATTGGTTACATTTCCTTTTTCAATTTCCGGCAAACTGTTAAATTCTTCTATTGCTTCACAAAGCAAATATTGGTTTTCTGATAGTAAGTATTCAGTTTCTTCAATTTTAATTATTGCACCGTTTCGACTTACTTTAAGCCTTGTTCCATTGGGTGCAAAATCATAAAATCCATACTTGAACTTAAAGGAATTATGTTTTAACGTTCCATCTGATTCAACTAAAATTTCATACTGATAACTGTTTGGCAATTCTAATATTTGCTTATCAATGTCGCTTAGTTTTAAAATATCAATGTTTTCAACTTCGCAAGAGTTTTCTGTATAGCCTGCTAATCCATTATCGCGTAATTCGCTTAAAATTGCAAGTTGTGATAAAAATTCTGATTGCAATTCTGCCCAATTTGATACAGATATTTTTTTTCCATAACTATCAAGGAAATAGAATGAGAACTTTTTATTGTTATGTGTATATCTAAACATTTATTCCTGCAATATTTTTAAACCAATATTCAAACACTTGTTCCCAACTTAAATCTCCATCATTATGGGTTAAGCGACCTTCTCTGTTGGTGTTGTTAATACTATATCCTGAACGGTAAACAAGCATTGGCATATTACCATCTCTTAATTCATCTACACTATTTAATTTATAATCTAAGTTTGGTTTAGATGTGCCGTTTATCTTATACGCATAAAAAGCATAACCAGCATCGCTAAACTCAATTAGCATATATTCTCCTATATAAAGAATGAAAGCGGAAACATCTTTTGTACTGTAAACGGTATTAAATCTTGCATCTAAATATTCAGTTATTCTATCATTTTGTTGAAGAATCCGTTTAGTTCTATTTTGACCATAAACCTTAAAGGAAACTCTATTTTTTGAAGCAATTTTAAGCCAGAATTTTTTCCTCCTCTCATCATTCAGACATACTCTAAAGAAAGTATCAATGAATTGTTTTGCAATCCATTCATCGAGAATATTTCTCGCTTCAATAATTTCTCTGCGTTCCACTTCTGTTGCATTGTCAAACGCCGTCCAATTGGAAACATTGCTTGGGTCGCCTATTTGAGTAAAGGCAGTCTTTTTTACACTGTCTTGTAGGCTCGAAAATTCGGGTTTATTGGCTTGAATAATTATTTTGCTGATTAATCTTTTGCTTGTGATTGAACTATTATGTTTTAATAAGACTTCATTCAGATTGTCGATTTCTGTTGATATTTTATTCTTGTTCCTTTCGTAATAGGTTACAATAACTTTAGAGAAGTAGGCATAATCAAACCACGATTCAGGAACACCTAATATTTTAGTAGCTTCTTGAATTGGTTTGTTAAGTTTTGCGATAGTGTCGCCCAAAATTAAATCCCCATTTTTGGTGTTGAAATATCGCTTATTGTTTTTGAAAGAAATTAATGTGCTTCGATTGCCTGAATAATTGTCTAATTTTTGGCTGGTAAAATGCTCTAATTGCTCTAATGATTTCGGATATTTTGTTTCCCAATTCTTCAAAAAGCAATCTATCAACCCAACTAAAAATGAATCACGCCAGTTTGATTCTAATAAAGTCAAAGCATATTTCAACTCATTTTCATTGCTAAAAATGGAACTTAAATTTTGTTCTGAATAATTTAAGGAATAGGTAAGCGTTCTTAATTCTCTCCGTTCAAAACTTGTGTCAATAGTATTGATAGATTTTTTAAATTTTCTAAAAACTTGTGGAATAAGATTGTTTCCTGAAAACGAAAAAGAATTTGCCCCAACATCCTCTGTTATTTTTTGAAGTTTGTCAATTCTATGTTCATTCAATGATGTAAGCTTAATTGGAATAATCTTTTGTGCCGACTGCTGAAATGCAGTCGGTAAAAATGAAATTGTAATATGTCCTGGGTTGTCGGCATATTAGTTTCTTCGTCCGTTTAATTTACTAAGTTGTTCAGTTAGTTCTTCCAAAATGTCTTCTTGTTTTGATGAAGCTCCTGCAAGTGATTCCGCTGTTTTGGTTAAAGCATCGGTGTATTTGCCTAAATAAGTTTCAAGACTCTCTCTTACAGTTGTTTGATAACCTTTTAGTCCTGTTTCAAGGTCGGCAAATACTTTTGACAATCCTTTTTCAATGATTTCAAATTTCTGTGCATAATCGGCAGAAACGCTTTTTGCAGTTTCTAATGATTTTTGAATTTCAGTGATTGTATTTGAATTGTTTTGTAAGAACTGATTCGAATGTTTTGAAAATTCATTTTGCGATTCTCCAAATCTGCTTGATGATGTATTGATTTCCTGCGATACGTTTCTAAAAACAGAAATAACTTTTTCCAATTCTGTTTGAGCTTGATTGAGTTTTGAAATGCTACCATTCACTTCGGTTGAAAGTCCGTTCATTTTTTCAATGCTTGTATTAAAAGCACTCAAAAGATTTTCGGAAACTTGTAGGTTTTTCGATTGTTCATTAAGTAAAGTTTGTTGTCCTGATTGTAAATCTCCGACTTTACTTCGTAGAATTTCGCTCATATCCTCAACCTGTTTTCTCATTTGGTTGGTTGATTCTTCCGATTGAGAAAGTGTTTGTTTTGAAATTTGCTGAACCACTTCTTGTAAACCTCTGAAATTTTCATTTAGATTATCGGTCATATTTTGCAATTTCAAAGGGAAGTCCGTTAATGAACCACCTGCTTGACCAAGTAAACCTGCTAATCTTTCCATTTCATTTTTAGTATCGCCACTCATTGAAGTTTTAAATTCTGCAATCATTTTACCCATTGATTCCTGTAATTCCTTCACAATATTTTGAGTCATATCGGTTGCAGGGTCTTTCAGCTTGTTACCTAAACTCTCAATTTCGGCTTTAACTAATTTTAATTCTTCTACAACAGCACCTGTTGGATTATTGAAAACTTCTTCAAAACCTGCTGAAATTGTTAAAGCTAAATCGGAGGAAAATGTTTGTAAGGATGTTGATTGCTTTTGAGATTCCTTATAAATATCTCGAAACACATTGCCGGGTTTAATTGTGTTTCCGTTTTCATCAGTCGAAGTAAAATCGTTTCTTAGTTCTTTAATTGCTTCAATTAAATTATTGATTGCTAGTGTCTCTTCGCTTAAAACACCTTCTTCCAGTTTTTTCTTTTTGATGTTTGTCCAAAAAGAAAAACCGACCAATAAAGCAACTCCAAAAATTGATACAAGGAAAGCGGTCTTCAACCCATTCATCAATTCTGGAATACTTTTTTCAATATTGTTGCTGTCAAAATTCCACAAACCAATTGCGATACCTAAAAACGTAAATAATATTCCAAGAGTAGGGAATAAGTGAGGTATAAAATCAAACAAATGTTCATTGGTATTTTCCTTTGTGCGCTTATTAATATAGAAAGCTGCCCAAATAGCAACTATGAGGATTATTCCAATTCCAAATATTATTTCAAAACTCATTATTCGTTTATGTTTTTAAGTGCTTCGTTTATGATTGCTTCACTTGTGGTTACTATTCTAAATTCAACTCTTCTTGATTTACCATTATCAATTGGTTGTTTACTGTCGAAGGAAATTTTATAATCTTTATCAACGGTACGACCATAAGAAAGTCCATTGGCTGTAAGCCAATATTGCAGTCTTTCTTTTTCGGCCGGCTGCAAGTTGATAAAATAGTTTTGAGAACGTAAAAAACCCAAAACATTTCTTGCCCTGTCTTGCGACAGCTTCATGTTATCAATATAAGGGTCTCCAGACAGTTTAATAGGTTTACTGTCTGTGTGTCCCTCAATTCGAATTTCAGCAATTTTATCGTGATATTTTTTTTGCAACACAACATGAAGGTATTTTGGAAGAAAGTCGCTCAAGATAGTTCGAAAGTGGGTAGTGATATCGGCGCTGCCTTCGCTAAAAAAAGCACTTGTGGATTTGTAAATTTTATTGATAAGTCATTGTCAAGCTTCAAATTCCATTTGGCGAAGTCATTTTTAAAAGCTTTGTTAAGTTCATTGTATAGGGAGACTTTTGACTCTTCATAGTCTTTAAATATTTGATTCTGTTCTTTCTGCCTTTTTTCTACTAGTGCCATATAGGAAATTGACATAAATAGAAAAATTACCATTAAGACCGTCATAAGGTCTGCTAGAGGAATCCAATGACTTTCTTTTTTTGTTCCTGACATTTATGCAACGGAGTATTTTATCAAATTATGTGGAATAGTTATAAATGGAAACAACGATGAGAACTTGTAATTGTAGTTCATGGATTATTAAGTAAGCGTTTATTTCAATAGATTTAAATATGCAATGCAATGAAAAATACAATATGATTTCAGTTATCTGTGAAAAAATGATCTAATTTTAAGTAGAATCTCAAAAATATTGATTTAAGCTCAATACCTCTCCACCGCCCCGTGCAACTGCTCCCTAAACCCATAAATCTCATCCAAGCTATTTAGCAAAACTTTTTCTCCGGCATCTTTGCCCTTATGAAAAAGTTCGATGTATTTATTAGCACTATTAAAATGCAAGCGGCAAAGCGGTTTACGGTTATTATCGTCTAGCAACACTCCGAAATAAGATTGCGTATCTCTAGCCGCAATGCGATCTGATGTAAGTTTCTCACGCAAAATCGCCTTTACAATTTGGAAAGCTTCTAATTCTTCGTCGGTGGTAATTACTTTTGGCGTATCGTTGTTATCATCTATAGAATTAACTGTCTGTTCTTCAGTTTTACTTTCAATGTTTTCATTGATGTGTAGGGCCGATTTTAAACGATGGCTAATAGACTCGTTAATAGAGATGGCCAGTGCTTTTTTAGCATATTCTTTAAAAGCAACCATTCTGCTGGCAATTAAAGGTTTATCGAAAAAACGGCTCACCAATAACTTAACCAATTCATCAGAAGGCTGTTCAATTTCTTTTTCGAACTCTTTTCTAATGGCCTTGATGTACTTTAACGCTTCGGCAGAATCTAAAATGGTCTCCAGATGGTAACCTTGTTTGGTAAAGCTTTCTAAAACTTTAATGGCATTGTCTTTCAAATCTTCTATATTAATGGTCAAGAACGGCTTCTCGTCCATAATATTAGGTTGCTCTAAATCGGTGTAGAAATTATAAATCACACCATTTGTGAGCACACCAAAACGGGCTTTAGATACATGGAAATAACGATGTAATTGAGAGTTGTGGGCGTCTGCATTTTCTTTCCAATGCTTACATTCGATGATGAGGATGGGTTCGTTATCTCTTTTAATGATGTAATCTACTTTTTCGCCCTTTTTGGTGCCAATATCACAAATATGTTCGGGTATAACCTCTGTTGGATTAAAAATATCGTAGCCTAAAATTTGAATAAAAGGCATTACGAAGGCATTTTTTGTGGCTTCCTCGGTGTTAATCTGTTCTTTCAAATGAACTACCCTTTGATGAAGCTGCTCTAGCTTTAATTTTAAATCCATGTGTTTATCGGTTGGTACTCCCAAAAGTACTAAGCCGATTTTGCATCATTTTACGGGAAACCGTAAAGGGCTAAAAAAAGTTTTTATTGATTTAGGGATGAGGTATCAGGTATCAGTTGTTAGGTATTAGTGGTCAGTTGGGCTTTTATCATTCCATCATCTAATTATCAAATCAACGCCGTTAAATAATTTTCTTATCCTTACAGTAGGCAATTAGCTGCTCATTACTAAAGATATTAAGTTTGGTTTTGATGGTGCTTAAACGTTTTTCGACACTGCTTAAACCAGAGGGTTTAATATTTTTTTGTTGCAGGTAATGCGGAATATTTTTTTGGGGTACGCCCTGCGAGAGTAAGAAAACCAATTCGGTATCAAATTCATTAAATTGATGATGCTTTTCTTCGAAGTCTTTTTTGAGGTTTGCCGAAAAATGTTTTTTACCGTGGTAAGTATGTTGAATGGCATCTCTAAGGTCTTGTGCATCTCGGCGAGCTTTCGGCACAAATGCATCTATATTTAATTCATCAAAAAGAGACTGCGCTACAGAGGCTCTGTTTTCGATAGAAAATATCAAGACTTTTAAATTGGGCTGTATTTTTCTTGCTGCAGCAATTAAGGCCTGCCCCGTGGTAATTTGTTGGCCTGGCATATCTTCTTCAAAAGACAGATCGGTAATGAGCAGTTCGTAAGGTTCGCCATCGTTAATGGCTTTTTCTATACGTTTAATTGCATCGTCGCAGTAATAAACATAATTTCTGCTATCGTGAGGTATTTTGAGCTCTTCCAATGTTCTTTGTATAGAGTAATTGATGGTTTCGTGATCTTCTGCAATTAATACTTTTTTAAACATAAGGTAGTTTTTTAGGAAATAGGGAAAGAAATTTTAATCTCCAACCCAGTTTCAGTTAATGTTTCAAAAGTAATTGACCCCGAAATATTTTTAATACGGTTTCCCGTATTTGTCAATCCATTTTTAAATTGAGCGCTTTTAGGAATACCAACACCGTTATCTTTATAGTATATCTTAATTTCTTGGTTATTGTGCTCAAATGAAACTGACACTTGGGTTGCGCCACTATGTTTCGCCATGTTTACCATTAATTCTTGCAAAATATGTTCTATTTCAAATTGTACTTTTGCAGTTGTTTTCTCCCACAATTGTTTGGTATTGCCATTAATTTTTGCGGTAACAACTGGTGATGAGAAGGAATTAATCAAGTTTTTTACTTTTTTATGGAAATCGATCAATATCGTTGGTGTCTGATCGTATGAAATATCCCTAGATTTCTCATACATATCTTCTATTTTATCCAATATTGCTTCTTTATCTATTTCATCTTGATTTTCGATTTCGATCATTACCCTATAAAGACCATTGGCAACCACATCATGTACTTTTTTAGAAGTTTTAAGTTGATTTTCTTTAATTGCTTTTTCTGCAATTAGCTTAATGTGCTGTTGGCGTTTTTTATACCAAAATAATCCTGTAGCTAAAATTAAAATAGCAATGATAGTAATAATGATGATCTGGTAAGTTTTTTCGGTATTCTTTTTCTGTAAGACTAAATTATCTGCTTTATGTTTTTCGGTTTCAAACTTAATGAGTGCAAAACGGTTTTTAGCAAGGTTTCTAGCTGTTTGTAAACTGTCGTCTAGTTTAAGGTAACGATCAAAGTAAGCATCTCTATTTGGTTTAGGGCTAAATTTGATGAGCTTTTGCAGGGCGAATAGCTGGTCATCGGCACTATTTAATTGCTGTGCATTGGCTAACATTTTCTTAGCGTAGTACAGCGCAGAATCGGGTTGATATTTGGCATAGTAATCGGCAATGTAATGATAGCTAGAATTTAAGCCCCATAAGTCTTGTTCTTTTTGACGTATGCTTAAGGCTATTTTTAGTTCGGGCAATGGATTGTAACCTAGATTTAGGTGCCATTTTGTGACCGCTACATTAGATAATATCATTGCATAAGTTATCTTATCTCTTTTACTTTTTTGTAATAATCTGTTATAAATAGCTAAGGCGTTTTTATATTGTTTTGATCCTTGATAGGCATTTGCTTTGTTGTTTAGGTAAAGTAAAATTGAGCTGGAATCTGTAGCGAATTTAATTGCTAGATCATAAAATTTAATAGCGTTATCATAATTTCTGAGACGTTCATTGGCAATAGCCAGATTGTTGTAGTTGGAGTGGAGGTAGGGATAATCTTCTTTTTTCTCTTCATTTAGATAGGATAGTGCTTCGAGAGAGAGTTCTTGTCCGCCAAAGTAATCTCCTATGTTAGTAGAGATGATTGCCGAGTTTACCAAACAGTTGGCTACGCCGATACTATCTCTGCGTTGAAGAAAAATTTCTTTTGCTTTTTCAAAGAAGATAAATGCACTGTCTGGTTTTTGAGTATCTCTGTAGGTATAAGCTTGGTCGTGAAAAGGATTTGCGTCTTTATCTCTCTTATTGTTCTGCTGGTTTGCAGAGCACGAAAGTAAAAAAAGACTAATAAAAAGTAGGTAGAGGCGTGTCACAGCTTTGAATTTACCCAAAACTACAAAAAACAATGTAAACAAAAATAGAGTAACTATATTTTAGAATCTAAGAAGCAAGGTGCCTAGCACCTTGCTTGAGGTTAAATTATGGTTTTGGTGGTGGGTTTTGTCCAGAACCACCACCTGGATTAGCCGGACCTGGGCCATCAACGCTGGTGTCGCCGCCGTCACCATTAGGATCTGTATTTGGGTCGCCATCTTCGCCATTGCTTTGGCTTACATAAATGGTACCTCCGGTATTGCAATTTGAAGATTGACTTGAAGGAGAAATTAATCCCATAAGGATTGCAATAAAAATTGGAATAAACATTTTGTCAAAAATTTAAAAGTTGAATAATTGCAGTTCTGAGCGAACCGTTCGCTCGGTTTACTGTGATTTATTCAGAAGGCCTTCTGAAATTTTTGGGAAGTGTTTCGAGTTTCAACCGTGGGAACTTATAAAGCTTCCCAGTCCAATATTTCGCTACCGCGATATCCACTCATTTTTTTAAAACCAGATTTCGTGTTTGTTTTTTGTGACTGATTTCGAAAGCAAAGATGTGGGCTTGAAATAGCTTTAAAGAAGGAATTCCAATGATTCCAATGAGATTCCAATTAGTATTGTAGTATTCCAAAAATTCCGTTTATTTTCGCTTAAATCTTTTAGGAATGCTCGAACAACGGAAAGAAAAAGTAACAACCACCTACCAGCGATTAAAAAAATCAGGAAAATTATCAGCTAACTTATTACATCCAACTACGGCCAATTTGCGAAACGAATGTGTCATTGTTTTTTCGAAATGTCCTGATGAAAGAATAAGAAGTATCTTAAAAGGATTTGGCGTGGAGATTTCTATTGCAGCTGATATTAGAAATATTGACCCCGATAAGTTTAGACCGTTAAGGAAATTTATATTAGAAGAAATCGAAAATCCCAATATCCAAACTGTTGAGTTGCTAGCTTGGTTGTTAAAATTTTACGACGCAGAAATACAGCCAATTACTAATCCTATAAAGACGCCAATTTATAAGCAGAAGTATTTCCAAATTGTTGCTGTTTTGTTATTATTAATTGCCATATATGTGGTTTGGCCAAGGCCTAAATGTATGTATTGGGATGGATCAGCTTATCAGCAAAAAGATTGTAACCAGGCTGCTGAGGAAGAGTTAAAGGCTGTTCGCTTAGACGACAGCAAATTGAAGCGCTTTAAGAGAATAACCAGACCAGATACCATCAACTATAAGGATATTGGTAGAGTTTGGTATATGAAGATAGATACAGTACCAGATTTTTTTACAGATAGTGGAATGCATCCAGTGGATGAGGAGAAACAATTAAAGCCTATTACAAAATACATTATTGATAAGTATATTTTGAAGAAAAAAGATACAACAGTTGTTGGGGGGTAGAATAAATATTTTTGAAAAATTAACAGGTAACGTCGGCGAGGGCGCCAACCTTGGATAGGCTTTCGCTGGCATCCTCGCCAACAAACAAGTGTAAAGAATAGCGATTAGAATGCTTATTAATGAAAAACCCTTCCCGAAAACATCATTGCTTCGTTCCATTTTTCCATATCCAAATTCAGCTGAACACCTTTTGAATTTAAGTAACTAATTACATTTTCTGTAGAGATATTGCCTGTTAAATCATCTGCAGCCATTGGGCAACCGCCAAAACCTTTTAAAGCGCTATCCATACGGGTGCAACCTGCGGCAAGGGCAGCTTCAATTTTTTCTAGGCGTTGCTGCGGTGTACTGTGTAAATGCAACCCGAACTCGATATCTGGAAAAGCCTGTACTAGGGGAGGAAAGATCTCCATTATTTTATCTGGAGTAGAAACGCCAACGGTATCAGCTACAGAAATGATTTTCACGCCTTTTTTTACCAATTCATTTGCCCAGTGCGAAACAATAGCTGTATTCCACTCATCGCCATAAGGATTACCAAAACCCATAGAAAGATAAACTACCACTTGCTTATTATGCTTTTCGCAAAGGTTCAGTATTTCTTCTACGGTGTGTAAAGATTGCGCAATGCTAGCATTGGTATTACGCTGCTGAAAAGTCTCCGAAATAGAAAAGGGGAAACCTAAATAAGTAATTTCCGGATGTTTCACTGCATTTTCAACACCTTTCAAATTAGCGACAATAGCCAGTAATTTGGTAGTGCCAGACAAATCTAAACCAGCCAAAACTTCTTCGGTATCTCGCATTTGCGGAATGGCTTTTGGCGAAACAAAACTACCAAAATCTAAAGTGTCAAAACCAACTTTAAGCAAGAGGTTTAAGTATTCTATTTTGAGATCTGTAGGTACAAAATCATGTAAACCCTGCATGGCATCACGAGGGCACTCTACCAATTTAATTGGATTGTTAAAGTTTTCTGTTTTTATAGGCATCATAATCAGTTAATGCTGCGGTATAAGTGCCTTTCATGTAAGGCGATGAAATTAAGAAATCTGCAGTAGCTACATCGCAAGCCATCGGAATATTCCAAACAATGCCTACACGTAGCAAAGCTTTCACATCTGGGTCGTGTGGTTGCGCCTCCATGGGGTCCCAGAAGAAAATTAGTACATCAATTTCCGATTGTGCAATTAGGGCTCCAATCTGTTGGTCGCCGCCTAATGGGCCACTCAATAGTTTTTTTACTGGTAAACCTAAACTTTCTTCTAATAACCTACCAGTTGTGCCAGTGGCCAATAAGCTGTGTTGACTAAGCGCATCTTTATTTGCTATAGCCCATTTAATCAGGTCGTCTTTGCGGTGGTCGTGGGCTACTAAGGCTATGGTTTTGTTGGCATTAAGTTGCTTCTGCGTCATGTGTTTGTTTGTATTCTTTATAAGGTTTAAATGGTCTGATGATTAATCTAGTACCTCTGTCGTAGCTAAAGTAACTCCAAACCCAATTTACGAAAACTACCAATTTGTTCCTAAAGCCTACTAAGGTCATTAAATGTACGAACATCCAAGTAAACCAAGCAAATATTCCTTGAAATCTTATCTTATTGATATCTACCACCGCTCTATTTCTTCCAACCGTGGCCATTGCACCTTTATCGAAATACTTGAAAGCTTCTGTAGGTTTGTTTTCTATTAAGTTTACTAAATTTTTGGCTAGTAGTTTTCCCTGTTGTATGGCTACTGGTGCTACGCCCGGGTGTCCGTTTGGGGTATCTTCGGTAATCATTGCCGCTACATCGCCAACTGCAAAAATGTTTTGATAACTATCTACCAAATTAATTTCGTTCACTTTTAAACGATTTCCCCTCACTACAACTTCGGTATTTAAGCCTTCTAGCACTACGCCTTTTACACCTGCGCTCCAAACTACCGTGGCAGCACCAATTTTTCGGCCATCAACAAGTGAAAGTGTTTGTCCGTCGTAATTTTGCACACGGGCCTCGGTGTAAACAGTTACGCCGAGTTCTTCTAAAAATTGTTTAGCTTTTTGTTGTGCGGGTACAGACATGGCGCCCAACAGTTCGGGAGAGCCTTCAATTAAGTAAATATTAACTTTATCTAAATCTAGCTCTGGGTAATCGTTTTTTAGTACGTGCTTTTTTAAGTTCGCCAATGGCGCCGGCGGTTTCTACACCTGTTGGCCCGCCACCAACCACAACAAAATTAAGTAGCTCACTTTCTTTAAGAGGATCTTTAGCTATAATTGCCGCTTCCAAGTTTTGCAGTATTAAGCTACGCAGATTTAGTGCTTCGGGGATGGATTTCATGGGCATAGCATGCTGCGAAATTTCTGTTTGCCCAAAATAGTTACTGGTAGATCCAGTGGCGATTACAAGGTAGTCGTAATCAATATCACCAATGGTAGTTTCTAATCTGTTTTGTTCCGGAATTACTTTTTTTACTTCTGTAACGCGAAATTTTAAATTTTTCTGTCCTTTAAAAATCTTACGGATAGGGAAGGCGATAGAATCTGCTTCTAAGCCTCCAGTAGCTACTTGATAAAGTAAAGGCTGAAAAGTATGGTAGTTGTGCTTGTCTAAAATAAGCACATCTACATTTTTATTTTTTAGCTTTTTAGCCAATTCAATACCACCAAAACCACCGCCAACAATTACAATTTTCTTTCTGTTTTCCATACCAGATGAAGTTAAAAGTCTAAAGTTAAAAGTAAGAATAGCCTACCATTAACTTCAATTAAGCAACAGGTAAACTGCTATTTAGTTTGGTAAATATAGAGATTTAATGGTGGTTTGGTTTGTAGTTTGTTGGCTGTTTGGTTTTATTGCTAGAATGTGGAATTAGTTTGACAGAAGGTTTGATTTGGAAAGCTTCAGTAGTGCTTATCGGTTACGATAGTCCTGCTTTTTGCTGCAATCTTTTTGTTTAAGATAGGGGTGCCCAACCTGGTAGGTTTCGAAAGCCTATCAGGTTTATTTATAGATAGTGCACCAAAAAGTATTTCCGCTGCTATCAGGTTTAGATAACTTACACCTGTGCACAACATTTGCATTTTAAACCCGATAGTAGCGAACACGTAGCGGCAAACCTGTGTGTTTGCCCGAAGTAAAGCGAATAGCGGGAGTGACATTGTTTATTGCAGTGATTTGCTTTTCTAATCACTTTCTACATTATTTCTCTCAAAAAAAAAGTCCCGATTTGCATCGGGACTTAAGATTTATGATTTGGTTTTGAAAATCTATTTTACTGCTTTTTCGTCTTTCGATAAATCGATTACGATTGGCGTAGAGATACATAATGATGAATAAGTACCGATGATACGACCAATTAATAGTGCAAAGATAAAACCACGGATGCTATCGCCACCGAAAATGAAGATTACGATTAATACGAAGAATACCGATAATGAAGTTAAGATGGTACGACTTAATGTACTGTTTAACGCGAAGTTGATTAGCTTGTTACGCTCTTCGCCATACATATCGTCTTTACCAGCTTCTGCTAAACGCTCGCGGATACGGTCGAATACGATTACCGTTTCTGTCATGGTGTAACCCATTACCGTTAAAATTGCTGCGATGAAATCTTGACCAATCTCTAGTGGGAAAGGCAACACGCCATCTAAAATAGTGTAGAATGAAATGCTAATAATACGTCATGGAACAACGCAATTACCGCACCTAAACCATATTGCCATTTTTTGAAACGTACCAAGATGTAGATAAACATCACTAAACAAGAGAACAACACTGCATAAACCGCACTAGTGATGATATCGCTAGCAATGGTTGGCGTTACTTTTTGTGAACTCTCGATGGTGTATTTAGCACCTAAACCATCTAAACCTTTACGCAAAGCTGTCTCCACAACTTTATCTGCATCTGGCGCTTGGTCTGTAATGTGGTAAGGTGTAGTAATTTTTAACGAATTATCAGTTCCGATAGTTTTAACTAAAGCTTCTTCGCCTTCGAAATTTTCAGATAAAGTTTTAGCAACTTCTTCGGTGTTCAATTGCTTGTCGAACTTTACCATGTAAGTTCTACCACCTTTAAAATCAACACCTAAGTGTAAGCCATCGTTTTTGAAGTACATGGCAGTACCCGCTACAATGATTACTGCAGAGATGATATAGTAAAGTTTTCTACGTCCAACGAAGTTGAATGCTAAGTTTTTGAATGCTCCTCTGGTTATGTTGTTATCGAAAGTGATGTTAGCTTTTTTGTCCATCATTGATTCGAAAATCAAACGAGAAATCAATACTGCTGCGAATAATGAAGTAACGATACCCACACATAAAGTGGTTGCAAAACCTTGTACTGGACCAGAACCGAAAACAAATAAGATTACACCTAAAATGAATACAGTAATGTTAGAGTCTAAGATTGACGACATGGCGTGTTTAAAACCTTCTCTAATAGCTAAATTGGTAGATTTACCTAAGGCCAATTCTTCACGAACACGTTCGAAAATAAGGATGTTAGCATCTACCGATAAACCAATGGTTAACACAATACCTGCGATACCAGGCAGCGTTAATACTGCACCAAATGCAGCTAAAACGCCCATAATAAAGAATACGTTGATTAACAATGCAATGTTGGCTACCCAACCTGCTTTGTTGTAGTAAAATGCCATGAAAGCAAGAATTACTACGAAAGCCAATACGAAAGATAATAAACCGCTATCGATAGCTTGTTGACCCAATGACGGACCAACAACGAAATCTGAAACGATTTTAGCAGGAGCAGGTAACTTACCAGCTTTTAATACGTTAGCTAAATCTTTAGTATCTTCTTTAGTGAAACTTCCAGTGATAGAAGAAACACCGTTAGGAATTTCGTTTTGTACTGTAGGAGCAGAGTAAACTGTGTTGTCTAATACAATAGCAATTGCTTTTTTGTTGTTAGGATCAGCAGCAGCTTCTGCAGTCATTTTTTTCCACTTAGATGCACCTTCGCTGGTCATGAACATGGTTACATCAGGGTTGTTGTTCTGGTCGTAACCATCGCGGGCGTTAGCAACCGCATCGCCACTTAAATCAGGGCGGCCATCTAACGAAGTTGATTTAATTGCATAAAGCTCAAATGCTTTTGTGCCAGTTCTTGGTTTTAGTCCCCACATGAATTTCATGGTAGTTGGAACTAAAGACTTAATTTCTGGACGAGCTAACATGGCGTTAACTTTTGCTGTATCTTTTTGCAAAGCCGAACCCACTACTGCACCAGGCATTAATTGAGGTTGGCCGTTTTCGCCTTGATAAACTGGAGGTACTAAAACTGCAAATAAAGGGTTTGTTTTTTGAGCTTCGGCAGCTAGGGCAGTTGCGCTAGTATCTTTAGTTGCAGCTGTTGAGCTTGCGCCTTTAGTTAAACCAGCTAACTTACCACCTTTGGCAGCAGTAGTGTCTGCTGTTGCTTTTGTGGCTACTGTATCTTTTACTGTTAGTGCTAAGGTTTTGTTGATGTTTTCTAAAACTGGATAAACCTCTTGAGATTGATATACTTGCCAGAATTGTAACTCGGCAGAACCTTGCAATAATTTACGAACACGTTCTTTGTCTTGGATACCTGGCATTTCAATAAAGATTCTGTTAGAACCTTCTTGTTTCTGCATGTTAGGACTAACTACACCAAAACCATCAATACGGCTACGTAAGATGATGAATGAACGATCGATAGCGCTGTTAGCTTCTTTGCTTAAGTAAGATTTAACTTCAGAATTGCTCGCCGTAGCTTTTAATTGTTGTACGTTATCTTGGTTAGCAAAGAAATCGGCTAACTTCCCGTTAGGAACCAGTTTCTCGTATTCGCTTACAAACAAAGCAATGAAATCTTTTCCACCAGCGTTCATTTGGGTTTGCGCATTGCTCAACGCTTTGTTGAAGTTCTCATCAGAAGTGTTGCCAGCTAATGATTTGGTCAACTCTGCCAAAGAAATTTCCATGGTAACGTTCATACCACCTTTAAGGTCAAGACCTAAGTTAATTTCTTTGCTTTTTACTTGCTGATAGGTAAGGCCCAATAATGGATATACCTTTTCGGTAGCCATTGAGTCTAAATATGCTTTCTCTTTTGCTTCATCGCCTTTTGCAAATTCCTTAGCCTTTTTCTCTACGTTGTAAGTAATGATGTTGAAAGAAAGTGAATACAGACAGACGATACCCAAAAGGATCGCCATAAATTTTATAAAACCTTTACCTTGCATTGTTTGTTTAAATCTATTATTATAATAAGCTGTTTTTTAACAAGTCGGCAAATCTAATTATTTTTTTATATAATAGAACTGCTAAATGTAATTTTATTGGGATAAGAAATATATTAAGCCACAGATGCACAAATGATTTTAATAAATTTTGAAATATTAACCTGTACTAAGTTCTGTTAGCTTTATTTTTAAAAGAGAAATAAACTCTTTATTGTCTTTTTCTGAGATGTTATATTTAATGTTTAATAACTTTCCATTTGCGTCTGTTAAATACAATCTATAAAAGCCTCTATTTAAATTAAGCTCTATGTCAAGCATCGCTTCTGCCGAACTGTTGTCACCCCGAGCATCAATTTCTGAGATACCGTTAAACTCGTATTCTTTTTTTATTCTGAAAGGATAAATGAATTCGACAGTTATTTTGTTATCGAAAAGACTTAAAACACACAAATATCGTCCAATGAGATAAAAGGCTAATAGGTTTATACCAATAATACAGATGAATGAGCTTAAAATATCCAATCTTTTGATAATTGCGAAGACTGAAAATAAAATTATGGTTACTATTAAGAGGCTTAGTAGAAAAAAGTAAGAAAAAGGTTTTTTAGATTGAAAACGGAGCATTATTAAGAATTTAGTAGTTAACGGCGCTCTAAAGTTGAAAAAGTATAAGCGAATTTGTTCTTCTCATCGGGCAAATGATCTTCTTTCCAAACTTCTTTCCAAGTTTTGTTATCCAATTCTGGGAAAAAAGCATCGGCATCAAATTCCTGATGAACTCGGGTCAATTCAATTTTATGTGCTAAAGGAAGTGCTTGCCGGTAAATTTCGGCCCCGCCAATTACAAAAACCTGTGTTTCTTCTTTACAAAATGCTAATGCTTCATCTAATGAATTTACCACTTCTATTCCTGCTAACTGCAAGCCTGTTTGGCGAGTAATTACAATATTTCTTCTATTTGGCAAAGGCTTTCCAATAGAATCGTAAGTTTTACGTCCCATGATAATGGTATGGCCAGAAGTGATGTTCTTAAAATGTTTTAAGTCGGCAGGTAAGTGCCAAAGTAATTGGTTGTCTTTGCCAATGGCATTGTTTGATGATATGGCTACTACTATGGTGGTTTGGTTCATTAGTTCATTGGTTCATTAGTTCATTGGCTCATTTGGACTGCATAGCGCTTACTTCCTGTTTTCCAATGAATTTGATATAACTATTTAATTTGATATGTACTATTTCTAACTTTTTAAGTAAGGTGCTGTGTTGGTTCTCTGTGATTAAATTTCTATGTTTTTGATTTTCTCAAAAAAGATTTTACTTCTAAGATAGAACCTCTACTGTAGTAACAAGAATTCTTATTTTCTTTAAAGTGAAATCTTCCATATCCTTCTGCAATATTTGCACTAATGGAATCGGCAGCTCTGCAAATTTGTTTGCCAACGGTATCTTTAGCAAAGAAATCCCAAGTTAAAACAATGTTCCATATTTCATCCGATATTTCTTCAGCGAGATTGTAAACATCTAGTTCTTCAATCTTATTGTAGCTCATAGTTTAGGTAGTTGATTCTACTAAGCTATATAAAATCAACAAATGAACCAATGAGCAAATGAACCATTAAACCGCCACTATCCCTTTAATATGCGGATGTGCTTCGTAGTTTACCAATTCAAAATCTTCAAATTTAAAATCGAAAATATCTTTAACCTCAGGGTTGATTTTCATGGTTGGCAAAGGCTTTGGATCTCTGCTCAACTGTAATTTCACTTGCTCTAAATGGTTATTGTAAATGTGGGCATCGCCAAAAGTATGGATAAAATCTCCAGCCTCTAAACCACAAACTTGTGCCACCATCATGGTTAACAAAGCGTAAGAAGCAATGTTAAATGGTACGCCTAAGAAAATATCCGCACTGCGTTGGTACAACTGACAGCTTAACTTTCCATCGGCTACGTAAAACTGGAAAAAAGCATGGCAAGGAGGCAAAGCCATGTTTTCAATTTCGGCCACATTCCAAGCAGAAACAATGATACGTCTACTGTCGGGATTGTTCTTAATGGTGTTGATGATTTGCGTAATCTGGTCAATTTGGCCACCATTTGGTGTGGGCCAACTGCGCCATTGCGAACCATAAACCGGCCCTAAATTTCCATCTTCGTCTGCCCATTCGTCCCAAATGCGTACGCCGTTATCTTTAAGGTATTTAATGTTGGTATCGCCCTGCAAAAACCAAATCAACTCGTGTATGATAGATTTTAAATGCAGTTTTTTAGTGGTAACCATCGGGAAGCCTTCTTGCAAATTGAAACGCATTTGGTAGCCAAATACGCTGATGGTACCCGTTCCCGTTCTATCGTGTTTTTGTGTGCCATTATCAAGCACATGCTGCATTAAATCTAAATATTGTTTCATAACCCCAAACCCCTAAAGGGGCTTTTAAAAAGTGAAATACAAAGCTAACCATTAAAAGCCAAGGCTGTATTTCTGTTTTTCAACAGTGTTGATGATTGTTAGATTTCTATGCTATAAAACGATATTTTATATATTAAATACATTAGTTTTGCTAAACGATGATGTTTAGAAAAATAATCTTTTCGATTTTTATAAGCGGATGTTTTGCTGTTACAAGCTTTGCACAAGCTATAACTGCTCAAAAACTTTCTGGTGCTGGGCTGTCTATCGTAAATCCAACTATCGTTTACGATCCTGCTTATGTGAAGTTGAAATATCCAGGTGGAGATGTGCCTGCAAATACTGGCGTTTGTACAGATGTAGTGATACGTGCTTACCGTAAATTAGGTATCGATTTACAGAAAGAAGTGCACGAAGACATGAAAGCTAATTTTGGCCTTTATCCTAAAAACTGGGGCCGTAAAACTCCAGATAAAAATATTGACCACAGGCGTGTGCCTAACTTAATGGTGTTTTTTAAGCGCAAAGGCAAGGTAAAACCGATGACAAAAAACGCAGCAGATTATCATCCTGGAGATATTGTATGTTGGGATTTAAACGGCAGACAATTGCACATTGGTTTGGTAGTCAACAAAAAATCTAGTGATGGCAAGCGTTATCTTCTTGTGCATAATATTGGCGGAGGACAGGTTGCTGAGGATGTTTTGTTCGCTTGGAAAATTATCGGGCATTATACTTATAAAATCTAGATAAGAGAATTTAGTATATTTGTTTATGACTAATTTAGAAGCACTCCAAACAGAAGAAATAAAAGAGCTTTGTAAAAAGAATAAGGTAAAGTCTTTATTTGCTTTTGGTTCTATTACGAGAGCAGATTTTAATGAAAAATCTGACGTAGATTTATTAGTGGATTTTTATGAGAATGATCCCTTTAGTTATGCTGATCTTTATTTTAATTTAAAAACTAAATTAGAAAATCTGTTAAAGCGGCAAGTAGATTTGTTGGAAGAGAGAGCAATAAAAAATACCCTTTTCAAAAAACAGTTGGATATAACCAAAGTTAAAATCTATGGAGCTTAAAGTCCAAACATATTTGCTAGATATTCTGCAATGTATAGATGAAATTTTTCTGTTTATTGGCGATAATCATAACTTTTTAAACTATAAGGAAGACCTTAAAACCAAAAAAGCAGTAGAGCGTAATTTAGAAATAATAGGAGAGGCTATCAATAGAATATTAAAAGAAAAGCCTCAATTTCAAATTGAAAATGCAAGAAATATCATAGGAACAAGAAATCGTATTATTCATAGCTATGATAATATTTCTGATGAAATTATTTGGACAATTGTGGTTAGGGAACTTCCTAAATTGAAAATTGAGGTTGAAAAATATTTGCTAGATAGTTAAGTTTTGCGTTTTAAGTAATACGTTAAGTCTTTGCTCTTTTATCTTTGTTCATTTCTCCTTTCTCAATCTAAAATCGTACTTCGTAAATCGTAAATTAAAAAGATGTTAACATTTGCCAACGCAAAAATAAATTTAGGCTTATTTCTTACCGACAAACGTACAGATGGTTACCATAACCTACAGACTGTTTTTTATCCAATCAAAATAAATGATGTAGTAGAATTGGTAGATGCCGAAGAAACCTCGATGCTAATTAAAGGAATTGATATTCCCGGCGATGCTACTGATAATATTTGCATGAAAGCATTTAAAACACTACAAAAAGATTTTAATTTGTCGCATCAAAAGATAGTGTTGTTAAAAAATATACCAGTAGGGGCTGGTTTAGGTGGCGGAAGTTCTGATGCTGCTTTTTTAGTGAAATTAGTCAATCAGAAATTCAACTTAGGTTTAGCCGACGGCCAAATGGAAGATTACGTTAGGCCACTTGGTGCCGATTGCGCCTTCTTTATCAAGAACAAACCTACCTACGCTTTTGCCAAAGGCGATGAATTTGAGGAAGTAGAAATAGATTTATCGGCGTATTACTTGGTGTTAGTTAAACCGTCGGTACATGTTTCAACCGCACAAGCTTACAGTAATGTAAAAGTAAAACAGCCTTCCAGTTCTTTAAAAGATTTGATACATTTGCCGTTACAAGATTGGCAAGCTCATGTTTTCAATGATTTTGAGCCTTCTGTTTTTGCAAAATATCCTCAAATTGACGAAATTAAAACAGCACTCTACCAAGCGGGAGCTACATTTGCGCTAATGAGTGGCAGTGGTTCTTCGGTATTTGCGGTATTCGAAAAAGAAGTACAATTGCCAGGATTGGAAAAAGATAATTTAGTTTTTTACGATATATAAAGGTATCGGGTATAAGCTTGAAGGCGTAAGGTCTCAAATCTCAATACTCAAATCTCAATACTAATATGGAAATCAACCTTATCCGCAAAAGCGGAAAATTTAATTTTGAAGCGCAAAATGAAAGCGGTTTTACCGTAGAGTTAGATGCAAAACCATCCATAGGAGGAGAAGGCAAAGGTTTTAGGCCTATGGAGATGTTATTGATTGGTTTGGGCGGCTGCAGTGGCATTGATATGGTAAATATCTTGACCAAACAAAAAGAAGAATTAACGGATATCAAAATCAATATCAAGGCAACTAGAAAAGAAGAGGAAACGCCTGCAATTTTTGATGTAATTGATATTCAATTTAACTTGTTCGGCGAATTGAGCATTCAAAAAGTGGAACGTGCCCTACAAATGACTTTTGATAAATATTGCTCTGTTTCCAACATTTTGGGCAGATCGGCAACTATAAATTTTACATATACTATTAATAAGGGATGAGGTTAAAGGTTTAGGGTGTAAGGCTAATGGTCTTGCAGCTTATCTCATATCTCAATACTCATATCTCAATACTAAAAAATGTCTAATAATTTCGAAACCATCGCTATACGCACTCAAACTGAAAGAAGTTTGCACAAAGAACATTCTGCACCTATTTACTTAACATCGAGCTATAAGTTTGACGATGCCGAAGAAATGCGTGCTTTGTTTGCTAACGAAAAGGAGGGGAATGTTTATAGTCGTTATTCAAATCCTAACACTTCTGAGTTTATTGAGAAAATGTGTTTGTTAGAAGGAGCCGAAGACGGATTTGCTACGGCAACGGGTATGGCATCTATTTTTACTACTTTTGGTGCCTTTTTAAAAAATGGCGATCATATTGTTTCTAGTCGCTCGGTATTTGGTTCTACACACCAATTGTTAACCAATGTGTTTTCTAAGTGGGGCGTAACTTTCGATTATGCTGATTTAGATAAGCCGCAAGATTGGGAAGCTTTAATTAAGCCAAATACAAAAATTATTTTCGTAGAAACGCCTTCTAATCCCGGTATCGATATTATTGATTTAGAGTTTCTAGCTGGTTTAGCCAAAAAACACAATACTTTATTAGTGGTTGATAATTGTTTTGCCACACCGTATTTGCAACAGCCTATTAAGTTAGGTGCGCATATTTCTATCCACTCGGCAACTAAATATATTGATGGGCAAGGCCGAGTTTTGGGTGGTGTGATTTTGGGTAGCAAAGCCTTAATTACGGAGGTCATGAATTTTGCCCGTCACAGTGGTCCATCTTTATCTCCGTTTAACGCATGGGTTTTGTCTAAGAGTTTAGAAACTTTGGCAGTTCGTATGGATCGCCATTGCGAAAACGCTTTGAAAGTGGCCGAATATTTGGAAAAACATCCAAAAATCAAATCAGTTAAATACCCATTTTTAGCTTCCCACCCTCAGCATGAAATTGCTAAAAAACAGATGAAACAGGGCGGCGGTATTGTTACCATTGTGGTTGATGGTGGTGTAGAAGGTGCTCGCAAATTTATGGATGGTTTAAAGATGTTCTCGATCTCCGCAAATTTAGCAGATACGCGTTCTATTGCTACGCATCCAGCTACGAGTACCCACAGCAAATTAACAGAAGAAGAACGAAATATTGTGGGTATTGAGCAAGGTTCTATCCGTTTATCTATCGGTTTAGAGCATATAGATGATATTTTGAAAGATATTGAGCAGGCGCTGGGCGGTTAGCAGTTGGCAGTTTTCAGTTAACAGTTTTCAATTGGCAGTTTTTCCCAAAGGGATGCCTACGGCACAGTTCACAGTTTTAACTCGGCAAGTTTAACCAGACTTACGAACCTGAGCTCGATTATTATTTGCTTATTTTACGGTACTATATAAAACTATCGGGTTAGCTGACCCTGAAATAAATTCAGGGTGACGAAAGATCGGCGGTTCGTCATGCTGAATTTAGTTCAGCATCAGTTTTAAAGTTTAATTATCAATAGGTTAAAAATTGAACTCAGGTTACGAAGTTTCAAAACTTCGTAAGTCTATAAATCATAAACACAAAAGGAGCAAAATCATTTGCTCCTTTTGTGTTCTTATACATTTCGTCATTTGCGAGGCACGAAGCAATGCCGTATAATGAATGATTTTTACTCCTTTACCAACTTAATTTGATGATCTGAGAGGGTAATCAAACGTTCTTTGTACAAACCACCAATGGCTTTTTTAAAAGCACTCTTACTTACCTGAAACCTATTGTAAATTTCTTCTGGAGAGCTTTTATCGCCTAAATTAATTTCTCCAACTACTTTAAGCTCTTCTAAAATATAATCTTTAGTGTCTAAGATATGGCTAAAGCCTGATGGTTGTAAGGTAAGGTCAATTTTGCCATCTACTCTAATAGTTTTGATCCATCCTGTGGTTCTTTGTCCTGGTTCTACCATAGAAAAAACTTCGTTATGGTACAGTAGGCCAATAAATTCATCGTTAATAATGGCATTGTAACCCAAGTCAGATTTGTCTACAATTAACAAATCTACGCTGTCGCCCTCGTCAAAATCATAGCCGTCATGGGCTAAAAATTCATCTACTTTAGAAGAGGCCAGTAACCTGTTAGATTGATCATCTACAAAAACATACACTACATAGCTTTCGCCAAGTTCCATTGGTTTTTTTTGCTCTCTTTTTGGGACGAACACGTCTTTATCAACGCCTATATCCACAAATGCACCATCATCATTTACACTAACTACAGTGAGCAAAGCAAACTCATCGGCAGTTGCCAAAACTTCTTTTAAGGTGGCTACCGTATTGCCATCTTTATTAAGGTAAATAAAAGCATCTACATCATCGCCTAACTCAATGTTTTTAGGCACTTCGGCAAAAGGTAAAAGTACCTCGCTGTTACCATCTGTTAAACTTAAACCCTGACTGTTTTTTGCCGCTACCCTTAGTTTGTTGTATTTGCCTATTGTTATCATTTCTTGTTATTGATTTACAAAGGTAGCTTTTGGTATTCACTTTCGGTAATAAACCTAATGGAACGGTTTAGTCCGCAGTCCCCATAAAATATCCTATCGTGTTGATGTAAATGTTAGCAATCGTAATTTTTCAAAAACTACAGCAGCACGCCTTTTAAGAATAGCAGCGCAAAAGAAAAATAGATGATTAAGCCGGTTACATCTACCAAGGTAGCTACAAACGGGGTAGAAGAGGCAGCTGGATCTGCACCCAATTTTTTAAGAAGCAAAGGCAGCATAGAACCCATTAAGGTACCCCACAATACTACCCCAACTAATGAACAACCTACTACCAAGCCAATACGGATGTAATGTTCGCTAAAGCCAGGCATAACAATATGCCATGCGCCAATTACAGAAAAACTCAATAAACAAAGTGTAGAGCCTAGAAAAATTCCCGAGAAAATTTCTCTGCGCATTACGTTCCACCAATCTTTAATGGTTACTTCGCCTAGCGCCATGGCCTGTATAATTAATGTTGCCGCTTGTGAACCGCTGTTGCCGCCGCTAGAAATAATTAAAGGTATAAAAGTAGCCAGAATTACTACTTTGGCTATTTGATCTTCGAAACCCGACATGGCCGCAATTGTAAGTAATTCGCCAAAAAACAGCACAATTAACCAAACCACACGTTTTTTATAGAGTTGAAATACAGGTACGTCCAAATAAGGTTCGTCAAGCGCCTGTGTACCCCCCATTTTGTGCATGTCTTCGGTATATTCTTCGTGTGCTATCCATAAAATATCATCTACGGTAACAATACCCAAAAGCACATCTTGGTCGTCTACCACCGGTAGTGCCACACGATTATTCATCTTAAACACATTGATCGCCTCTTCTTGCGGATCGTTTACGTTTAAAGAAATGAGGCGGTTATCTGTTAAATCTCCAATTTTAGCTTCGGGATCTGATAAGAGAATTTCACGAATTCGGATATCATCCAACAAAATACCATCTTTATCGATAACGTATACCACATCTATCGTTTCGGAGTTTTTCCCGTACCTACGGATATGTGAAAGCACACGTTGTACCGTCCAATCTGTTTTTACGGCAATAAAGTCTGGGGTCATTAAGCGGCCTACACTGTCTTCGGCGTAACCCAACAGGTTTAACGCTTCTTTTCGGTCGTGATCTGGCAATAGCACCAAAAGTTTTTTAACGGCGTCGCCCTTCAATTCGCCAAAAAGTGCCGTTCTATCGTCGGGTGGTAATTGCCTAATAATTTCTGTTAGTTTATTGGCCTGTAGTTTTTTAATGATCCGCTCTTGCGTAGGGAAATCGAGGATACGAAATACATTTACTGCTCGCTTGCTAGATAGCGTTTCTATAAATTTAACTGCATGCTGTGGAAGTTCATCTATAAGTTCCTCTACATCAGAGATGTTGAGTTCGTTGAGATAGGTTTTTAGCTGTCTATCGCTTTCATTTTCTAACAAATTGATTACTTCTTCTACTTGCAGTTCTTCCATAAGCGCTCAGTTTTATTGTATGCACTGCAAAGTTGCGGTTTTATTTTTAAAATGGGCTTATGTGCTTCATGTTTTCTTAGCTAATATCAAAGCTAGTTCCAAATAAAAACTTGTTATTTAGTAATTATTGGTTTAAAAGGTGTTTTATAGTTAAGTGGGCCACTGTTTTGATAGACATTGCTGCGTTTTAAATTTGTTAGCATTATCATAAAATTGGTCAAATTATTTAGATAGATATTTTTTCTGCCTTGGGTTATAAAATATTAACTGCAAAAAGTTATTTTTGACTGTCTTTTAAATATTTATTAGAAATGCCAATTAATCAAAGTAGCTACTAAACTACTGTCCTAAACTTAACCTCTTTGCTATTAATGAGATTTATATTTCTAATTTTATTTAGTTGCTTCTTTTTTAACGGAATAATTTGTGCGCAAGAAACACCCCGAAGTTCTCAATATATCTTCAACAATTTTTTACTTAACCCGGCATTGTCTGGTATAGATAGCTACATAGATTTAAAGATAGGGTATAGGCAACAATGGAGTGGTGTAGAAGGTGCGCCAACTACACAGTACATTTCAATTAATACGCCCATTGGCGATGACTATATCAGAAGTTCTATCAATTCTTTTTCTAGTAACGGTTACAATCCATTAAGCAGAAGTTTAGTTAACTCTTACACGGCAGCAGCACCTCATCATGGTTTTGGACTAATAGCCATGAACGACAAGGCAGGTTTGCTAAGACAAAATAGCGTGAGCGCAACGTATGCCTATCACTTGGGTTTAAGCAGCAATGTAAATCTTTCGGTGGGTGTGGCTGCGGGTTTTCACTCGTTGGGTTTAAAGGTTGATGATATTTCTGCAGAGCATGAACAAGATCCATTGTTTGGTGCAGATTACAACAACAGGTTAAGGCCCGATTTGGGTTTTGGTTTATGGTTGTACGGACCTCGGTTTTTTGTGGGTGCTTCTGCCAAACAGATTATTGGGAACAGAACTGTAATAGAAAATAATTCGGCGGTAGTTTATCCCTATCAAAGCCCATCAATTTATGCCACTACTGGTTACAAGATATTCTTGGATGAAGAGATTGCAATGATTCCTTCTATACTGGCCAGTTATTGGAAAAATGCTCCGCCAGCAATTGATGTAAACTTAAAGCTAGCCTATCAAGATAAGTTTTGGTTGGCGGGTAGCTATAGAAACAACGATGCTTTTTCTTTTTTAGCAGGCTATAACTTTGGCTCTTTAATTAACGTAAGTTATTCTTACGATGTAAATACATCGGCATTGAGGCGAGTAAATAAAGGTACCCACGAGATTGGTATTGGCTTTTTGCTTAACAATACTTACGATGTACGCTGCTCTACCAGACAGTTTTAACGTAATAGAGTAATGCTACCGCTTATTGGTTTACATTCTGCTCGTAAATCTATCACATAAAAATAAGCACCTGCCGGAAGTTCTTTTCCTCTAAAAGTACCATCAAAAGGCTTGGTGTAATTGCCTGTAGCTTCGTAAATTAACTGGCCACTTCTAGAATAAATTTTGATGTTGTTGCCTTTAAAATCTGGAAGGCCTTTGAGCATCCAAGTGTCGTTAAGTCCATCGCCATTTGGCGTAATTACGTTGCCAATTTCTAAGTTGTCATGTGTTACCTCAATATGTACTCTAACGAAATCGCTAATACATACGCCTAGTTTACGTCTAATGAAATATTCGCCCGTTTTGCTTACTTTAAAATTAAATATCCCGTTGGTGCTTTCTAAAATAGGATATGCATCTTCCAAACTAGCAAATAACTGATAGGTACCTTCTTCTGGGCCAACAATAGGTAAGGTAATGTCAGATACATAACACACACGAATATCTTTGGCTACTGGGGTTGATAATGGAAAATAAATATCTCCAACGGTATAGGCTTCGCTAATGGCAATACCACAGGCCGATCTGTCTTTTACTTCCAATCGATAAGTGCCGCCACCTACGTTGGTTAAATCTCTAGTGGTTTGTACTACCTGTCCGGCATCATTTAACCATCTATAAGTGTAGTCGCCCAAACCACCAGTAATTTGCATGCCCCTAACTGAGCCACGTTGTAATCCACAACCGTCATCGGCCACGGTAGCGCTACCCGGCTGTATCACTAATTTAGGTGTAGCGTTAATGGTAAATGGCCCCAAAACAGTTTGGCAGTTGTTGGTGTCGTAAAGAAATAAATTGTACGAACCTACGGGCAAATCTTTAATTTCCCTTAGCATTCCAACAAAGTCATTTCCCATTTCATCTTTCCATTGGTAACGTATAGGTGCTGGGTAGTTAAATGTAAAGGGGTTGAAGTTTAAGGAAATACTTCCATTGTTTAACTCGCAAGTGGTATTAATAACTGTAGAAGAAGGTGCAAAAACTTGAGGAACTTGCAACGGTACCGTAAAGGTGCGGGTATAAAAACAAACAGATGTACTATTACTTGCCTTTAAGGTGTATACGCCAGGAGCAAGGTCGGCTATCCTAACCGATACACCCGTTGCGTATGCGCCAAGTGCTATGGTTTCGCCAGTTGATGCTTTGATCCATTCATATCTGTCGGCGTTGGATATGCTTACGTTGTCTATTACGCCATTGTTTAAACCACAAGTTCCAGGGGTAATGGTGCCGCTGCTAATTACAATGATATTGTTTATACCTATGCTAAAGGTTCTGCTTACCGCAGGACAATTTCCTTCGTCAGAAACAGTAAGTGTATAAATTCCTCCTTCTACATCAATCAAATCTGCATCGTTTCCAACCACTACATTAACTACTATACCCGTAGCTGGATCGTGTCTGTACCATTTATAAGTAATGTTTCCTGTGGCATCGCCAATGGTAATACCCTTAACCGATCCGTTTGCTATTCCGCATGAGGCAGGTGTGATTAAAATGCCCGTATTATTGATAATTGGACTTGGTCTTCTGGTTATCACCACAGGATCCGATTCTAGCGAACAGCCCGATTGGTCTGTAGCTTTAACCCTATAAGTTCCTTCGGGTAAATTAGCAGGGTTATTTAAGCTTACTACGGTTCCAGCTGCGTTAATCCATTCGAAGCGTATGGCACCACTACCTCTTAATACTTCGGCGGTAAAAGTAAAACTTGTTTGTCCGCAGTTTGGCGCTGGTACGGTTACCGTGGGTTTAGTTAATTTTTGGTCTCTAACAGAGAAAATATGAGCAAAAGCCTTGCAGCCATCATCTATTGTTACTTCGTAAGTGCCAACATCTAAATTATTTACGCTTTGTGTATTTCCCAATGGGATACGTGTACCATTGCTCTCTATTTTTACCCAGCTAAAAGTAAAGCCTTCTCTTTCTTCTGGAATAGTAATTGAACCATTGGCAGCGCAGGTAACATGGCTAATGATAGCTTCGTTGGGCAGTAATTGCGCAGTGGCAAAAGGGGAGGTAGTAGCCACCAATAAACTTGCCGTAGCAGTTACTTTTTGGCTTAATGTAGCATTATATTCCCAACGTCCGTCACTACCGGCCTGCACCGTAGCAATGTAAGTTTTGCCTTCGCATAAATCGTTACAGTTGTGGGTATAAAAGAGCTCTACCTCAGAATTTGGGGTGGCCTTGCCAGATACATGCGAGCCATTTTGTTTCAGTATTTGGATGGTTGGCTGTAAGATTGTCAACGTTTTTCCTATGCCAAACGTTCGGTTGCAATACATACTGTTTCTGGTAATTTTTACTGGCTTGGCAGAAACCGTTTCTATGCCATAATTATTGTTGGCAATGGTATTGCGCTCCGCAGTAGTTGCTCCACCAATAGTTCCAACACCATTATTTTCTATTTTTATACCAATGCCATTACCCAAGTTCACATTGCCAGTAGCAGCATCTGTACCAATAAAATTTCCAGTTAAAATAAAATCCGAATTGGTAATTGAAATACCAACCGTTCTATTACCACCAACTATATTGTTGCGGATGTATAATGCCGTATTTGTAGCATCTACCTTTATCCCAGCAATTTCTAAAGAAGAAGAAGAGAGAAATAAAGGCAGCTCATGAAAATCTTTCTCTCCGCTATGGTCTACACCAACCTTATTATTGATGATGTTAATATCAAATCGAGTAGTGGTATAATTGTAGCGTTTAATATCGAGGTTAATTCTGTTGGCTGCAATGGTGTTACCTTCGCCTGCATTATCTCCACCTACGTTCAAAGAGCAGTCGTAAAGACTAGCGGCTACGCCTATTACATTGGAGGCTGGTGTTACACCATCGTATAAAACTCCAATTAAATTAGATTGAATTTTAATATTGGATAAGGGCGGTGCAACCGTATAAAAATAGTTGTTCTGGATTAAAATACCATTGATATTTCCAATCAGCACATTGCCTTTTCCTGGTGCACCAATGGTAATATCGCTTGCACGGTAATCAATGGAAATGGCCGAACCTTGAGCCATATTTACATTTTGCAGGTTGCTGATGGTGGCAAAATTTCTGATACACAATCCGTAAATACCAACGCCGGTGGTAGAGTTATCAACCCCAATATTTCTGCCAATGGTTAGAGGGGTAAATGTTGGAGTGGTATATTCTGGCTCTATAATAATTTTAGCCCCCGAAACTCCCAATGGTGCCCACGAAGTTTGCGAACTACCATCAATTACTGTATTAGAAGTAATGTTTGGTAATGTAGTTCTTAGCCTAATGGTTCGGTTGGCGTAATCGTTGCCATCGCCAGGTAACTGAAAGTTAATGGTAAATACAGCGGTTCTATTTGGCATTCCTGCATTGGTTAATGCTTCCCGTAAGGTGCCAGGGCCACTATCAGCAATGCTGGTTACAGTATAAGTTTGGGCTTTAGATATCGTGCTACTGCATAAAATCAGTACAAATATGAAGAAGGTAAATTTAAAGATGCGCATGCTGAAGATTTCGCAACTAAAATATCATTTTAAAACACCATTTCAAAGTGTAAAATTTTGATGTAAAATGGAGGCATTGATTGATTTCAAAATGCAGCACTGAATTTGCAGCTAGCATATCCTTTTAGCATCCTCGTTAAGTTGTTGATTTTTTTTAACTATTGCCATCGGTTTTTTGGCTGCTTATTGCCGTTGGATTTAAGCAAGCTCATTGTTGCTAATTTTAAGCTGCTCATTGCCGTCGGTTTTAACCGACGGTAAATAATTAGAAAATAAAGACATTTAATTCCACATCAAATGCGAACTTTGCGCCCTTAAACAATAATTAAGGATATAAAATACTCATGTATCCAAAATACAACACAGATGAGTATTCCATGTGAGCTTTAAAAACAAACCGAGTTTACGAGTTCATTAATTACAAATAAAAAACATAAACAAAGCATTGATAAATTATACAAATATGAAAAGAGTTGTCGTTACGGGTTTAGGAACTATTAATCCGCTAGGCCATAACATTGCCGATTTTTGGACAAATATTGTTAATGGCAAAAGTGCCTGCGAAACGGTGACGAGATTTGATGCTTCGCGTTTCCGTTCGCAAATGGCCTGCGAAGTACAAGGCTTTAACGCTGCCGAACACCTAGACAGAAACGAAATTAAGCGTACAGATTTATTTACGCAATATGCTTTATACGCTGCGGCACAGGCTATGGAAGATTGTGCGATAGATTTAACTACCATCGATCCATTTGATTTTGGTGTAATTTGGGGTAGTGGGCAAGGCGGTATGCAAACCTTCGAAACGGAAGTAGAGAATTATGTAAAGGGTGATTATAATCCACGTTTCAATCCGTTCTTTATTCCTAAGTTATTGGTAAACATGGCTTCGGGTTTAATTTCGATGAAGTTTGGTTTACAAGGAATTAACTATACGCCGGTTTCTGCTTGCGCTACAGGTAACAATGCCATCATGGATGCTTTTAACTATATTAGAATGGGTAAAGCGAAGATGTTTGTAACAGGTGGTTCTGAAGCTGGTATTACTCCTGCATCTTTTGGTGGTTTTGCTGCGCTAAAAGCGATGTCGCATAGAAATGATGACCCACAAACAGCTAGCCGACCTTTTGATAAAGATAGAGATGGTTTTGTGATGGGCGAGGGGGCTGGTGCTTTGATCTTGGAAGAATATGAGCATGCGAAAGCTAGAGGTGCAAAAATTTACGCTGAGGTAGTAGGTGCAGCCATGACTGCCGATGCTTACCATATTACGTCGCCACATCCAGAGGGCATTGGTGCCGCAAAGGCCATGAATTTGGCTTTGGAAGAAGCTGGTGTAAAACCAGAAGAGTTAGATTATTTGAACCTTCATGCTACCTCTACACCAGTTGGCGATTTAGCCGAACTTAATGCAGCGCATTTGGTTTTTGGTGCTTCGCAGAATTTGCACATCAGTTCTACCAAATCTATGACTGGCCACTTGTTAGGTGCTGCGGCTGCAATTGAAGCGATCATCGCCATCAAGAGCATCAATGATAATATTGTGCCTCCAACCATTAACGTAGTAGAACCAGATCCAGAAATTCCTGCAGGTATGCAATTGGTATTTAACAAAGCCGTGCATAAAGAAGTGAAAACCGCGATGAGTAATGCTTTCGGTTTCGGTGGACACAACAATACTGTAGTGTTTAGAGAGTTAGTTTAGTTTTGAAGACTTACGAAGTTTTTAAACGGCGAAGCCCTCAACTTTACCGTTGAAAAACAATAATGACTAAAGTTAAACTTCGTAAGTCTAAGCTAATTCAATAAAACAAAGAAGCCCCGAATTGTTTAATTCGGGGCTTCTTTTGTTATGGTAAACGTTGTGAAGATTATTTCACACCATGCATTAATTTCTTAACAATAGGGCCTAAAACAAATGCAAAAAGCGAAGCGCCAAGAGATACTGCGGTTAGTATCCAGAAAAAATAGCTGTAGCCTTTTTCATCTGCTACACTTTCTGAAACTTCTCCGAAGATACCTGCTAATTTATTACCAATTGCTACCGCTAAGTACCACACACCAAACATGATCGCGATCATTCGTCCTGGTACCAGTTTACTAACGTAAGATAGCGCAACTGGCGAAACGCAGAGTTCGCCCATGGTATGGAATAAGTAAACAAATACCAACCACATCATACTTACTGAGGCAGATTTAGCACCAGCAGGTATAGAAGCTGCACCGATAGCAACAAAAGCCATACCTATACCTAAAAACAGCATTCCGATAGCATATTTGTTGTTTGCAGAAGGATTATATTTACTGCTCCACCATTTAGAGAATAAAGGCGCTAAGGTAATGATGAATAATGAATTTAGAATGTTAAACCAACTAGCGTTGATTTCTGTTGCCGCTACTTTAGAAACTATGGTAGCTTTAGTAGCAGAAGTTTGGTTGTTGTCGTATTTGATATTGTGGGTAACTAAGATATCTTTTGCATCGCCAACTTTTAAGCCTTCTTTTTCGCCTTTGGCTAATCTAATTTCTCTCTTAATGGTTGCGCCAGCTGTAGTGGTAAACTCAACCTCTGCATAGCTAACCAAAGTTCCAAAAGCCCCAGGTTTTTCTTTATCTGTAATGTTGATGATCTTGCCATTAAAAACATCGCCAATATAGTTCTTGTTTTTATCAATTAAGGCGTTGTTTTCTACAGTTGCATCTGCGCTACCTGCATAAAAAGAAGTGCTTTCTACATCAATAATAGCAACTTGATCTTTGTCGTTGTAAGCTTCAGATGATACTACTTTTCCAGTGTTAACAACACCATTAGCATTTTGATATTGTACATTGTAGGAAGTAGATTTATATTCGTTTACCACCATCCAAATTGCAATTCCCCAAATAATTAGGAAACTCAAGCCTAAAATAATGTTTGATAATTTGTACTTGCTGAATGTTTGTCCGAAGAGTTTGAAAAGCACCCAGGTAATGATTGCCAAAGGACCAAGCGTGATCAAAGAGTTTACGAATTTGAAGATTGTTCCAGAAGTTCCTTCTAAAATTCTCTGTGTATAATCTTTTGCAAATAAGGTTAAAGATCCAGGAGCCTGTTCAAAGATAGACCAAAAGATCATGGTAATAATTGCAAAGAAAACAATGGCAATCATTCTATCTTTAAGGATTTTGTCATATCTAGAAATTCTTGAAACCAATAGGATTAAGAATAAAACAAGTGCTGTTAAAATGATAAGGTTACTGCCGTCAATTCCAAATAAATTGAAACTGAAAAGGTTTGTTGTTCCTTCAGATATTTTATTCACAGGATCGTTTAAAATCCACGCTAAACCTAAAACGATACAAGCTACAATTAATGTCATGTGAAAGCCTGTAAACGGATTTAGTTTACCGCCTTCTTGCACTATATTGACCGCCGCTGCTTTTTCTTCGGCAGTTGGTTTTACCGGTTTAAGTCCAATATTTCCAAAGATGTCTTGAGCAAACCAAAACTGTAATAAGCCAAATAGCATGAAAATACCAGCTACGCCAAAGCCCCAGCTCCATCCAATTTTTTCGCCTAAATAACCACAAAGCATAATGCCAAAAAATGCACCTGCATTTACACCCATATAGAAAATGGTGTAAGCGCCATCTTTCTTCTCCGGAAAGTCTTTGTACATTTCTGATACAATGGAAGTCATGTTAGGCTTAAAGAAACCACTGCCAAATACCAAGAAAAGTAAACCTGCGTAAATGAAAAACGAGGTTTCTAATGCCATAAAAGCATGGCCCAGTGTCATTAGTAGGGCGCCAACCACTACCGCCCAGCGGATACCAATTACCTTATCGGCAAAATAACCACCTAACATGGTAGATAGGTATACTAATGCGGTATAGGTCCCGAAAATAGCTAGGGCATGTTCTTTAGGCCAGCCCCATCCGCTGTCTAGTACAGAAGCAGTGAAAAATAATACCAATAGTGCCCTCATACCGTAGTACGAAAAACGCTCCCACATTTCGGTAAAGAAAAGCACAAATAAGCCCGATGGGTGTCCTAATACTTTACTCTTGAAAAAATCGTTTTGATTTTCTGCAGTAGTTGTTTGCATAAATTATTAAATAAGTTAGTCTTAGTTTTTTATAAAAATTGGTTGCAATATAGGCTAATACATTTATATTTCATTAATAAATTAATGTTTGCCTTTTTGCAATAAGGTAGTTGCTTTGCGTGGCGGGCTGTACAATTCGTCTAAACTAGAAGCGTCGTTTCTCAATTCTACGTTCTCTTTAAAGTAAAGCCTAGGGTAGCTAATCGAATAACCATCAAAGCTAGAATCAGATACGTAATACTCCATATTGCCTTCCATATTGTTCTCGTAAGGTGCCAAATGGTCAAAAACAATCATGTTTACCTGTTTGTCGAAAGTAAGTGTCATCGAGTTCATTTTATTATACTCGAAAACCATTCTGTTTCTATTGGTTGCTTTCTTTTTAATCTCGAAAATGCTCTTCCCAAAAATGGCCTGATCTTTTTCGAATGATAATACCTCAATTACTTTTTTTGTGGTCTTGTTGTTGTTGCCTTTCCATCCAAGTAAAACGTAATAAGGATTTTTGCCCGGATAAGTGACAGGGATGATTTCGTAATAACGGGCTCCAAACCAGTTTTTTTGGTTGGTAATGGCATTATCGTCGGTAAAGTTTTGGGTGTTGTCATTCAACGGAATTAGCTTTAGTGAACCGTTTTTAGTTGCCATTTGAATGGTTCCGTAAAACTTATAGCTGCCATCGGCAAAAGGTAGCGACCATGTAATGACCCTAAAAGCTTGGTTGGGAGATTTTAAAAAAGAGACATTGTTTGCCAGCGAATCGAAATTAAATTGAAAAGAATGTGGTGTTTTAAGCGCACTGATTAATTTTTTAACAAACATGGTGTTGTAAGCAATGCGTTCTACATCGTCTTTTACACTAACTGTAGAGTCGCTATAGGCTGATAAGCTGTCTTGAGCCATACGAAGCTGGGTTAAATTCGCATCGCTAAGTAATGTTTGGGCTTTTGATTGCCCAAACATCATCCATGATAATGAGATTAAAAAAAGTGCTTTTAAAAATCCTTCCGCATTTAATTTTTTTAACGAAGATTTTCTACAACTATTGCACTGGCACCGCCGCCGCCGTTACAAATTCCGGCTACGCCAATTTTACCTTTGTTTTGTTGTAATACCGATAAAAGCGTAACCACAATTCTGGCTCCAGAAGCGCCCAGCGGATGGCCAATGGCAACAGCGCCACCATTTACATTTACTTTATCGGCATTTAAGCCTAATTCTTGGTTGTTTGCTAAAGATACCACCGAAAAAGCTTCGTTTATTTCAAAATAATCTACTTCTTCTTTACTTAAGTTGGCTCTTTGCAAAGCCAAAGGTATAGCTTTAGAAGGTGCTGTAGTAAACCATTCTGGGGCTTGTTGGGCATCGGCATAAGCCAAAACTTTAGCTAAAGGCGTTAAGCCTAATTCTTTTGCTTTATCTGCACTCATCAAAACCAAGGCTGCCGCACCATCATTTAAGGTAGAAGCATTGGCAGCGGTAACTGTTCCGTCTTTTTTAAATACAGGCTTTAATCCTGGTATTTTATCAAATTTAACGGAGGCTGGTTCCTCATCTTCGGCAAACAAAGTGATTTCGCCTTTTCTATCTTTAATTTCAACGGCTACAATTTCTTCTTTAAACTTTCCGTTGGCTTGTGCATTTTGCGCTCTTTTGTAAGATTCAATGGCAAAGTTATCTTGGTCTTCGCGGCTGATGTTGCAAGTTTCTGCACATAATTCTGCCGCCGAACCCATGTGGTAATCGTTATAAACATCCCACAAGCCATCTTTAACTAAGCCGTCGGTAATTTGTCCGTGGCCTAAGCGGTAACCATTTCTGGCTTTATCTAAGTAATAAGGTACATTACTCATGCTTTCCATTCCGCCAGCTACAACTACATCGTTTTCTCCCAAAGCAATACTTTGTGCCGCCAACATAATGGCCTTAGTGCCCGAAGCACATACCTTGTTGATGGTAGTTGTGGGTAAATCTGATAAACCCGCAAATTTAGCCGCTTGTGTGGCCGGAGCCTGTCCTAAATTGGCAGACAATACATTGCCCATGTACACTTCTTGTACTTGGCTAGGGTTTATACCTGCTTTCTCAATTGCGCCCTTAATGGCAAAGCCTCCTAATTGAGTGGCTGTAAATCCTGATAGTGAGCCTCCAAAACTACCAATTGGAGTTCTAACCGCTGATACGATAACTACTTCTTTCATTTGTAATGTGTAAAATATATTTGGTTGGCGGCAATTTAGGCATTTTGCTACAGATGCGCAGATTATATCTCTTTAAATTGACAAATAAAATTCATTTAGAGCTAGCGATGACATTTAACAATCTGTACAGCTGTGGCTATTGAGAGGCAGTACCATTATCTTTCTTCATTTTTTTATTGCGAGCCTTCACGGCTTCATTAAGGATGTATTCTATCTGGCCATTGGTGCTTCTAAATTCGTTGCTAGCCCAGTGCTCTATTTCTTTAAGTAGCGCTGGGCTTATTCTTAGTGCAAATGCTTTTTTTTCTTTATCTGGCATTTAAGGATTCCTTCCTTGTTTTGCTTTAGTTGCAAAGCGTGTTAATTGTACAAGGTTCCGGCGTTTACCACAGGTTGGGCATTTCTGTCGCCACATAGTACCACCAATAAATTGCTTACCATAGCGGCTTTGCGCTCTTCGTCTAAGGTAACTATATCTTTTTCAGATAATCTGTCTAAAGCCATTTCTACCATGCCCACCGCACCCTCAACAATAAGTTTTCTGGCGGCAATTACCGCTGTAGCTTGCTGGCGTTGCAACATGGCGCTGGCAATTTCTTGTGCATAGGCCAAATGCGATATCCTAGCCTCAATAACTTCTATGCCAGCTCTAGAAAGGCGGTCGTTCAATTCTTGTTCCAATAATGAATTTACTTTGTCAGCACCATCTTTTAATGTGATTTGTGCGTTTTCGTCCTCAAAATCATCGTAGGCAAAGCTGTTGGCCAAATGCCTTACGGCGGCTTCGCTTTGTATATTTACATATTGCAGGTAATCTTCTACAGTAAAACTTGCCTTTGCCGTTTCTTTTACCTGCCATACAATTACAGCAGCAATTTCAATCGGGTTTCCCATTTTATCGTTAACCTTTAATTGTTGTCCGTTTAGGTTTCTAGCTCGTAGCGATAGTTTTTTCTTTGATGCAAGCGGGTTTACCCAAAAAAAACCGTCTGCTTTTACTGTGCCCACATATTTTCCAAATAGAATTAATACTTTCGATTCGTTGGGGTTTACGATGATTAAACCGGGTAGTACCAAAAAAAGGTCGACAATTAAAATGGCCGAAGCCCATCCGAATTGTTTAATGGCAAATAAATAAATGCTCCCAATTAACATGATTAGGAAAACAACAAGGGTAAGATAACCAGAAGGCGGGTTAATAATTTTTTCTGTTTGCATAATGATATTATTTTGATATCAATTATAAATAGAAAAATCGAGAGTTTGAAATTGTTTTGCCAAGTAATTTTAAACAGTTGGCTAGTTTATAGCCTAATGAAGAAATAAATCTTAATTTTGATTAAAAAAGGATTACATTTTGGCCAAGATTAAAAAAAATTCTCATAAACTACTTTACCGTAAAGTACTCTTCTAACTTCAAATACGTGATGATGGTAGTGTGCGTATTGGTAATTACACTCTACCTGCCTAAACAGCCCCGTTTTAGGTACGAGTTCGAAAAAGGTAAAACCTGGTTAAATAAAGATTTGGTTTCGCCTTTTAGTTTCGCTATTTTAAAAACACCTCAGCAAATAGAAGCTGATAAAAAAGCTGTAGTAGAGAACATATTGCCAATTTACCAATATCAGGATGAGGTTTTTAAAGATCAGAGTGAAGCCTATTTGAATGAATTTGATGTGAAATGGAAGTCAAATACTTTAAACGAAGCTGATAAGGAGATCAATAGAGAACGTTCGCACCAGCTTTTAAAAACAGTTTACAATAGAGGTATTATAGATGTAAACCCAAAGCATCAAAAAGGTAATAAGTATTATAATTTTTCTTTATTAAAGAACAACGTTTCTACCAAAAGCAATTCGCAAGATGTATTTACTGTAGAAACAGCCTTGGCTTTTTTAAGGGATAACCTCAAAACTAACGATGAGGCCATTAGAAAAACCATTATAGATTTATCTGAAAGTCATGTAAAACCTAATTTGATTTTTGATGAAGCCTTAACAGCAAAGATACAAGCTAACGAGTTAAAAAGCATCTCTACTACTAAAGGGATGGTGCAAAAGGGCGAGCTGATTGTAGCTAATGAAACGGTAATAGACGAAGAAGTTTACCAAAAGCTGGTTTCATTTCGTGAGACTTACGATATGCAAACCAAGAGTGTAGGCGACGATAAACTGGTGTTTTTAGGACAGGTTTTGTTGGTAGGCTTTATTGTTACCTTGTTAATGGTATTTCTTTACTTGTTTAGGAAAGATATTTATGCAGATAATAGGCAGTTGTCTCTACTGCTGTTAGTTATTACATCAATGTTGTTGGTGCTTACTTGGGCCATTAAGTTTAATCTTTCTAATCTTTATCTCATTCCGTTTTGTATAGTTCCAATTATCATTAGGATATTGTTTGATACTCGGCTGGCTTTAAACCTGCATTTGTTGGTAATTTTAATTGCTGGCTTTTTTGTGCCAAATAGTTTCGAGTTTGTTTTTTATCAAACTACAGCAGGCATGGTTGCCATTTACAGTATCAAAAATTTAGTGAAGCGTGAGCAGTTGTTAATTTCAGCATCGTTTATCTTAAGCGCTTACTTTATCTCTTTTGTAGGTATAGCGTTGTTAAGAGAAGGTTCTTTTGGTCACATAGAGTGGATAAACTTTTTGCCGTTTGTATTTAGTGTTTTACTTTCACTATTGGCCTATCCGTTAATTTACGCTTTCGAAAGGGTTTTTGGTATTACTTCGGATGTTGCGCTGATAGAATTGACCAATACCAATAATAAATTGCTGCGGGAGCTTGCTTTTAAAGCGCCTGGTACATTCCAGCACTCGTTGCAAGTGGCGAACTTGGCCGAAGCAGCTATTTTTAAAATAGGAGGAAATGCCTTATTGGTAAGAGCAGGAGCATTATATCATGATGTAGGTAAGATGGAAAATCCTCAATACTTCATCGAAAACCAAACAGGTACCAGTCCGCATGATAAGTTGCCTTACGAGCAAAGTGCACAAATTATCATTAGGCATGTGCACAAAGGAATAGAAATTACAAGGAAGTATAAGTTGCCAGAGTCTGTAATTGATTTTATACGTACGCATCACGGCAATACCCGTGTCGATTATTTTTATCAATCGTTCTTAAAAAATTCTCCAGAGAAATTTATTGATGAGAATATTTTTCGTTACCCGGGGCCTATTCCTTTTTCTAAGGAAACGGGTGTTTTAATGTTGGCAGATTCAGTAGAAGCTGCGTCAAGAAGTCTGAAAAATCCGGATGCAGATAGCATCAATAATCTCGTAGAACGGATCATTGACTATAAACTGGAACAAAATCAATTAGATAATTGCGATTTAACTTTAAAAGATTTAGAAACTATCAAATTGATATTCAAGACAATGCTGATGAGTATCTATCATGTTCGGGTAGATTATCCAAAAACCGTGTAATTTTTTTTTGCAAGTATCAACGAATTGCTATATTTGCAACCTCGAAACGCAGTAATGCTCATCGAAAGGAGAGGTGCCTGAGTGGCCGAAAGGAACAGTTTGCTAAACTGTCGTACTGGTAACGGTACCGCGGGTTCGAATCCCGCCCTCTCCGCAGTAACAAAGGTGATACCACCATCGGGGTGTAGCGTAGCCCGGTATCGCGCCACATTTGGGATGTGGAGGTCGTAGGTTCGAATCCTGCCACCCCGACTTATTAGATATCAAATTCTAGCAAAAACCCTCTAAATATTAGTATTTAGGGGGTTTTTCATTTTTGGTCAGATCAGTTGAGGGCATAAAATAGCATATAATTTATGACCTATTCTACTACCTATTTTAATCTTGTATCATTGTCTGGATCAAGCAAATAATCTGGGGGGATTCATTTAGATTTTTATTTTTGTTGTTCACTCTTGATTTATTTTTTTGGAACAGCAGGAACTACTCAAACTACTTCTACCGACAGAACTTATCGAACATTTTGACCTTATCCGCATCGAACCGATGGAAGATGGTTATCATTTATTTCTTGACCAGCATAATATTCCACCTGCGGAATTTGCCAGCCACAAGTTGGAATCCAAAGGATTTTTAGATCAGGCAATTATCCGTGATTTTCCCTTGCGTGGCAAAGCCTGTTTCCTTCATCTTCGCCGTCGCAAATGGCATGACCATGATACCGGCAGAATCCGTTTACAGTTCATGGAATACGGTGGCAGAGGGCACGCGTTTAACCGCAGAGTTCGCTGCTTTTTTAAAAGAATTTGATCGATAACCATCCTATCAGCTGCAAACTATTGGGTCAGCTGTATGGGCTTGATGGCAGGCGGTTGCAGGAACAATATATTCGTTACCTAAGTGATTTCATGGACTGGGACCAACGTTCTCATGCAGGCCACTGGGTTCTATTCGAACAAAATATTGGAGAATACCTAAGCCTGGATGAAGTATGCCTGTCCCGGGGAGAACTCTATACGGTACTCACCAATAAGGATGCAAAGGGGAAAAAGGGTGCTTTACTGGCTATGGTAAAAGGAACCATCAGCGATCAGGTGATTGCTATACTTGAACGCATTCCCTATCGTCTTCGTAAAGAAGTAAAGGAGGTTACTTTGGATCTGGCTCCAACGATGGAGCGTATTGCCAGGCGTGCCTTCCCCAAGGCAAGACTGGTATCTGACCGCTTTCACGTGCAGCAGCTTGCAGCAGATGCTGTTCAACAAATCCGCATTCAATACCGATGGGAAGCTATCGATCAGGAAAACAGTGAAATGGAGCTGGCAAAACAGCTAAACCATCCCCATGTGCCTGATATATTAGAAAACGGAGATAGTTTAAAGCAATTACTGGCCCGTAGCAGGCACCTGTTATTTAAAGATGAAACAAACTGGACAGCTTCCCAACAGCACAGGTCAGAGCTGCTGTTTGCCAGGTATCCCTTATTAGAGAAAGCCTATCGGCTGAGCAGGAAACTGTCTCATATCTTTTCAAACACAAAGGAGAAGGGCATCGGTTTTACCAGGCTCGCCAAATGGTATGATGAGGTTGAAAAATCAGCCATAAAAGCATTTTCAACCGTGGCAAGAACCATACAGAACCACTACCACACCATCCTGAACTACTTTGACAACAGGCATACAAATGCTTCTGCAGAATCGTTCAATGCTAAAATCAAAGCACTAAGAACTCAATTCAGAGGAGTCAGAAATGTTGAATTCTTTATGTACAGATTAGCCAAAATATATGCGTAATCTTTCTAGCCCCCCCCCCCAGATTATTTGCTTGATCCCATTGTCTCTGGTTTGATATAAAAATCTGTTTATCAATTGTTTAATTATTAATTGACATCATTTGATGACTTTTGATGTTGCGTTGAAAACGTACCAAAAAAGGTCATGAAAAGGGCACAGAAAAAAAGTATGAAAACACAGAACACGTTTTCGGTTTCATTTTTCCTTAGAAAAGATAAGGGAAAAGAAGGGATTGCACCGTTGTATGCGCGTATTACGGTAAACGGTACACATGCTGATTTAGCAACAAAGCGTAAAATGTTGGTTGAGAAATGGGACCAAAAATCCCAAAGTATGTCTGGAAAAACCGCAGAAGACAACCTGACGAGAGACAAGATCAGGTTGTTGGGAATTGAGATCAATTCTGCTTATGAGGAGCTAAGGAGAGATGGGGCGGAGCTAACAGCCGAGACGGTAAAAGCCAAAGTGGAGGGGACCGAAATAGCTCCGTACACATTGATGTTCCTGATCGATTACCATAACGAAGAGCTTAAACAGTTTTTAGAAGAGGGAACGATGAAAAATTATCGTACAACGAAGAGGTATCTGACAGAATTCCTGATTGTTAAGTGGAAAAGAAAAGATATTTTACTTAAACAATTAGATAATCTGTTCGTTACAAAATTTGGGCTATTCCTTTTAACCAGAACACCTGATAAGGGACAACGACCATGTTCAAATAACTCCGTAATGAAACACATGGAACGTCTTAAAAAATTGGTCGGATTGGCCTTGCAGAATAAATGGATGACAGAAAACCCCTTCCAGCATTTTAAGAAAAAGATCATAACTAAAGATAGGGATTGTTTAGATACATACGAACTTGACAAATTGAGGAATTTGGAACTGAGAAAGGTTGGGGTTAGTACAGTTAGGGATATGTTCCTGTTTGCTTGTCTGACAGGTCTTTCACCTTGTGATATTACTAGATTCAATAAAGATCATATTACAAGGGATGTTAATGGCGAATATTGGATTGAAATGTACAGACAGAAAACCAAACGATTTACAGAGAGGAAATTCAATGTGTTGTTGCTGCCCGAAGCGTTGGAGATCATCAAGAAATACCGTAGAAATGCCGCTGCGATTGAAAATGGTACTGTGTTCCCTTTCTACACCAACCAGATACTTAATCGCTATCTAAAGGTTATCGCCGAGGAAGCTGAAATCAATAAACCGGTTACTTTTCATCTGGCTAGACATACCTTTGCTACAACTGTCACGCTAGAAAATGGTGTTCCGATTGAAAGTGTATCCCACATGCTCGGACACGCTAGCATAAGAACCACGCAGATCTATTCGAAAATCAAAAAGAAAAAGGTATTGAATGATATGAAATACGAAACTATTTTTCTTATGGTCCGTGTGGCAGTCCATGCCGACTATGTCCATATTTCCGAGATCGTAATTGCAATTCCACGCCATAAATGGTAAGAAACCATACGCCAATTTTGCCGGGTTGCTTATCGGGCAGCAATTTGGCAACAAAAACTTTGTCTTTTGCATTCATTAATGTTCAACGTTGAAATCCATTTGATTTAATTTTTCATTTTCGAAAGCCCATCGAAGTTCAATACCGTAATATTGGTGCCCAAACGTTCAATAAGCTTTTCATCCCTAAAATCGGTAAGGGTACGGCTTACTGTTTCGGTAGCCATGCAAGCCATTGCAGCCAGATCTTCACGTGTAATGTTAAATCCGTTCAGTTTATTGCTCACTTGTTGATGCAGTTTGATGAGCGTACCTGCCATCTTCTTTCTCACCGAATAATAGGCCAACTGCAGTAACTGTTCCTCTTTTTCTTTGTTGTCTTGGGAAAGCAGATGGATGAATTTTCGTGCGACTTCTGGATAAAGATTTAGCATAGTCTCCAGTTCATCCATTGGGATAAGGCATAGCTGGCTATCCACTATTGCCGTTGCCGTGTCGGTGTATGGGCTACCGGTAAGGATTGCGCTTATCCCTATATAATCACCGTCGCTATACATTCCGGTCATCAGTTCTCGCCCGTCCTGAGATAGCTTAATGGTCTTGATTTTGCCAGAAGTGATCAGATAGAGCCCCTTGCCCTGGTCTCCTTCATAATAAATGACCCTGTCTTTCTTAAAATCCCTAGTTTTGTGCCCATTTACAATCGTCTTAAATGCCGCAAGTCCGTCAGTTTTTGCAACCATCACATGAAATTCTTCTTTGATGGCCTGTTGATGCGCCTGTTTGGCCATTTTTTTCTCAATCGGATATCAATTGCGTTGAGCAGTTCCATCCCGTTAAAAGGCTTGATCAGATAGTCATCTGCTCCCAACTCCATTCCTTTCCTAAGATCGGCATGTTCTGCTTTTGCTGTAAGAAAAATAAAAGGAATATCAGCTGTTTCAGTATGCTTGTTTAGCATATACAGTACGCCATAGCCATCAAGTTCGGGCATCATGATATCGCATAAAATGAGATCGGGCAGGTGTTTGATGGCCATTTCTGTACCTGCCATGCCATTCTCCGCCTCAATAACAGTATACAGCGCCATTTCCAGTATCTCCACTACGTTGGCCCTAATCTCGTCGTGATCTTCAATGATCAGTATTTTTTTGCTCATGATTTTGGGAATGTGAGTGTAAATAAAGTGCCCCTGTTGATCCTGCTCCTAAATTTGACCTTGCCGTTCATAAGGATAGTATATCTGGAAAGGATACTTAGCCCCAGGCCATTTCCGGGAATTTTACCTGTATTATGGGCACGGAAAAATGCTTCGAAAAGGTTTTTTTGATCGTCGTAAGGTATACCAATTCCGTTGTCGCAAATACGTACTGTACAGCAGTTTTTATTAATTTTGGTATGGAACTGGATAGAGCTTGAGTTTCCAGAATATTTAATGGCATTATCTATCAATATAATGATACAGTTCTTTAAAAGGTTATGGTCAAGGCTAATCATTTGATCCTTGCCGCGATGTTTGAAGATGATCTCTTGTCCATCTTTAAGTACAACCTGCATTTCTTCCGTAATCTCTTGGGCAAGTTCCATGAGGCTGAAGCTGCTGGCTTCTGCAAGTACCTTTCCGGTTTCGAGTTTTTCGAGCGACAGAAAATCATTTAGTATTGCCGTAATGTTTAACACTGCATCATTTATCTTATCCAGATGTTTAGTGATATTAGGATTTTGGTACTGAGCGGAATGGTGTTCAATCAATGAACGGGAAAGCTGCATCAGGCTCAATGGTGTACGGAACTCATGGGAGGCTATGGATACAAACCTGCTTTTAAGTTTTCCGAGCTCCTTTTCCTTAGCTAGGGATAAGCTCAGTTCCTCCTTGGTCTGTTGTAGTATCTTTATGGTTTCCTGTAGCGACACAGTGCGTTCCCGTACCTGTTCTTCGAGTTGGTTAGCATAGTCCTTTAGCATTGCCTCGGATTGTTTTTCCCTAGTTAAATCATGGATAAATCCAGCATATACAATCCTGCCCGAGTATTTTACTTCGCTTACCCCCAGTCTGAAAGGAAATTGTTTTTTATTTTTCTTCAGGCCGATCAGTTCCCTGCCAATGCCGATGATGCTGGCATGGCCAGTTTGCTTATATTTGGATAAATAATCATCATGTTTCGTAGCATGGCTTTTCGGCATTAGCATAGAAATGTTATTCCCAAGTACCTCTTCTTCGCTATAATCAAAAAGTTTACAGGCTGATGGATTAATGGATTCAATCTTGCCTCGGTCATCTATGGTAATCAGGCCGTCTATCGCATTATCGATAATCGTTTTTAGTAGCACTGCGTTTTCCATAAAATATTGATTTACAGAATAATAAATATTCTTACCATTAAGACAATTTTCCCCTAGATTTGTTTCAATTATATTGATGGGATTCGATCTCATAACATTAGCGTACTCTAAAGTATAGCGTTCAAATATCGAGGTAGTAAACAGTCTAGGCCGTGACGAATATCATCGATTTACTGTTGGCAAATCATTGATAATTAAATTTTTGTAAATCTCTCATTACAAGTAGAGATGTTCTCGTCTATGGCTAATAAGCCTTTTTGCTCTGCTAGCAAGGCAATAACGGTTTGGCTTAATTGTATGGTGTTCATGGTTTGATGTTCCATTTCCAATTCAATATTTCAGGCATATCTTTGCCATAGCGGTTCACATAATGCTTATGCTCGATGAGTTTATCTTTTAACTGTTGTTTCAAATAATCACCTTTACTGCCCAAACCTGATACACGGTCTATCACATCGATCACTAAATGGAAACGGTCTATTTCGTTCTGCACACGGAGGTCGAAAGGCGTGGTAATGGTTCCCTCTTCTTTGTAGCCTCGCACATGTAGATTTCTATTGGTTCGGCGGTAGCTAATGCGGTGTACTAGCCATGGGTAGCCATGAAAGTTGAAGATGATGTGTTTATCCTTGGTAAATATCGAATCATAATCTACCTCGCTAAGTCCGTGTGGATGTTCTGACGAAGATTGGAGCTTCATGAGGTCTACCACATTTACCACTCTTATTTTAAGCTCTGGGAGATGGTGCCTCAATATCGAAACCGCCGCTAATAGTTCTAAAGTTACAGTGTCGCCACAACTGGCCATCACGATATCGGGTTCTGCGTTCTGATCATTGCTTGCCCATTGCCAGATACCGATACCTTCGGTACAATGTTTATCGGCGGCCTCCATGCTTAGCCATTGTGGTAACGCATGTTTTCCTGCCACTACTACGTTTACATAATGCCTGCTGCGAAGGCAATGGTCCATTACCGAGAGCAGGCAATTGGCATCGGGCGGTAGATAAACGCGTACCACATCTGCTTTTTTACTGATCACATGATCTAAAAATCCGGGATCTTGATGGGTAAATCCGTTATGGTCTTGTTGCCATACATGAGAGGCCAGTAGATAGTTCAATGAAGCAATTGGTCTGCGCCAAGGTAGTTCACGTGTCACCTTTAGCCATTTGGCATGTTGGCTAAACATTGAATCGATAATTCGGATAAAAGCCTCGTAGCTGTTAAAAATGCCATGCCTTCCGGTAAGCAGATAGCCTTCCAGCCAGCCTTCGCACTGGTGTTCGCTCAGTTGTGCATCCAGTATGCGTCCGGTAGGGGCGAGAAATTCGTCGTTCGGCAGCATCGCAGCATCCCATTGTCGGTTACTTTCTTCAAAAACAGCGCCTAAAAGGTTGGATAGTGTTTCGTCTGGACCGAAAAGGCGGAAGTTAGTAACGTTAAGTTTGATGACTTCTTTTAGAAATTTGCCCAACACCATGGTATTTTGCCCCATTACTGCTCCAGGCGACGATACTTTGATGCCAAAATCTCTAAAATTAGGCATCAGTAAGTCCTGTAACAGTAATCCACCATTGGTATGCGGGTTGGCTCCCATTCTTTTTTTACCTGTTGGTGCCAATGCTTTGAGTTCGGCAATCAGTTTGCCATCCTGGTCGAACAATTCTTCTGCATGGTAGCTTTTCATCCATTTTTCGAGTATTTTTACGTTTTTAGGATGCTTCTCGTCAACTAAAACAGGGACCTGGTGCGACCTGAATGTGCCTTCGACCTGTAGGCCATCTATTATTTTAGGGCCTGTCCAACCTTTAGGTGAACGTAGCACAATCATCGGCCATCGTGGGCGGGTAAGATCAGCCTCACTTCTGGCATTTGCTTGAGCTGTCCTGATGTCTTGAATAGCTTGATCCAGTGCATTGGCCATCAGTTGATGCATAGTCTCAGGATCATCGCCTTCCACAAAATAGGGTTTCCATCCACAGCCTTTAAAAAACTGTTCCAATTCCTCATGTTCAATTCTGGATAAAAGGGTTGGATTGCTAATTTTATAACCATTGAGGTGGAGGATGGGCAATACTACGCCATCGGTAATTGGATCAAGGAATTTATTGGAATGCCATGCGGTAGCCAATGGGCCAGTTTCGGCTTCGCCATCGCCAACAATACAGGCAACAATCAGCTCTGGATTATCAAATACAGCACCAAAGGCATGGCTGAGCGAATATCCCAGCTCACCTCCTTCGTGGATAGAGCCTGGTGTGGAGGGGGCTACATGACTGGAAATGCCACCAGGAAAAGAGAATTGGGTAAACAGTTTTTTCATGCCTGCCTCATCCTCGCTGATGTTGGGATATATTTCGCTATAGCTGCCTTCCAGATAGGTATGAGCTACCAATGCTGGTCCGCCATGCCCCGGCCCTGACACATAGAACATATTCAGGTCATATTGTTTGATGATACGATTGAGGTGTACATAGATAAAGTTCTGTCCAGGTGTTGTTCCCCAATGGCCAACTACAATCGGTTTTATATGGGAAAGCAGTAAGGGTTCTCTCAGTAGCGCATTGTCGTAAAGGTAGATCTGTCCTACAGATAGATAATTCGCGGCCCGCAAATAGGCATCCATTTTTTTGAGTAGCTCTTGTGTAATCATTTCAACTTTGGAGGTAGCAGGTAGTATTTCCATTTTTTCTGGCTTTTTAGGTAAGATAATTTTGAGGTTGCTTCTTGTTATCTGTTGTTTACTCAAGGCTTGAAGCCAAATACACCCAATTGGGTAACGGTGCTTTCTTAGTCCTTGTGCAAAATGGTGCTAATGCCCAAAGTCTTGGCATTGGCTACAAAAATGGGCTGGTTCTCGATGTAGAGTATCTTTGATACTGGACTTTGAACGGTATCTATTGCTAATCTAAATAGGTCTAGGTCTGGCTTGCTCAAGTGCACGAAACAGGAGGAAATAAACGTATCTATGATGTCGTCCAACCTAAATTTATGTATTCTATACAGGTTAAGTTCGCGTCCCTCGTTGCTTAGTGCGATAACCTTAAGTTGATATTTTTTTTGAGCATTCTGACCAGCTTGAGCATGTTTGGTAGCGGTTTAGATTGGCTGAACATGAATTTTTTAAATGCGGTGATGCTAAAATCCCTGCGTTCATAGAATATCACGCTCGCCAGATAGTCGTTAAGGCTCAGCTTACCCAATTCATAGGTCGAAAAGTTGATGTGGTGCCTTTCTTCCATTGCCAAATGATCGATATGGAAGTGTTCCGAAGCGTCTTTTCTGGAATTTCTATCCCAACCATCGCTTAGTAGTACCCCTCCAATATCGAGGAAAAGTGTGGTAATATGTTTTTGTCTTTCCATAACCGCAGTCGCTGGCATGGCTTTAGCATGCCCCGTAAAGATGGGAAGACCGCTTTTTTTAGCGTTGCACAACTCCATAGAAAAGTTATACGATTCACACTTTTTTATTTTTTTAATTGATTTTTAGTGTCTTAAGTGTGAATTGTGCAAAGACTATTGGGAAAGGTATAACGAATGGCGGGGCTGTACCGTGGATCTTTGGACAGTGAAATAGTTCACAATAAAATGAGAAAAAGATGAAAAGCAACGAGAGTTTACAGAAAGAAGTTCAGGATGCCATTAAATGGGAACCACTTTTGGAGGCTGCCGAAATAGGCGTGACGGTTAAGGATGGTATTGTTACCTTAACGGGAACGGTTGATAGTTATATCAAAAAAACCGAAGCAGAAGATGCAGCCAAAAGAGTGGCTGGGGTAAAGGCCATTGTAGAAAATATCGTGGTAAAGTACGGAGATTTTGGTGTTAAAAATGATAACGATATTGCTAAAGAGGTACTTAACGCGTTTAAATGGAACTGGCAGGTGCCCAATGATAAAATTACCATAAAGGTAGAAAAAGGGTGGGTAAACTTAGATGGTAAAGTAAATTGGAACTACCAGAAAGATGCGGCCAAGACAGCCATAAAAAACCTTTTGGGAGTGAATGGCGTGATCAACAACATCAAGGTTTCTTCTGATGTAAAAGACGCAGTAGAAAAAGGAGCTATCGAAAGAGCTATTGCCCGCAATTGGTCTATCAATGATCAGGATATTCAGGTAAAGGTTTCTGGCAACAGGGTAACCTTGACTGGTACGGTTGGTTCTATTTTTCAAAAAGATGAAGCTACTCGTATTGCGTGGAATGCTCCTGGTGTATGGTTTGTAGATAACAATCTGGAAATTGAATACGACTACATGTTGGTAGATTAAAATTGCTGTTAGGGGCAGTTTTTAACTGCCCTTTTTTTCATTTTAATATTTAATCAAAATAACCATAAAACGTAGTATCATTATTGTAGCCCTGACATTATTTGCCGCGAGTTGCAACCAATCTTCAAAAAAGGAGATTGATAAGGCAGATGAATATTTTTTGTACCGCTGGTCAGGAATATCGAAGGGCAGTGCAAGGATACAGAACAATAGCACTAAATTATATACACCACCAGATGAAATTCATTTCCCAGTAGCTATTTTCATAAATACCATAATCTTAAGTGTCAACACCCGGGCATCCAATTGTGTGCTTCCCTAAATTTCGTACCAATCAAAAATAGAATTTATTGGCATAATTTGTATTCTATTGGTGTTTTATTTTTGAGTGCTCTATGTGGCCTACTATAGTTATAGTCATTCATCCATTCTTCACTTATTGTTCTTACTTCCTGAATTGATTTAAATACGTAGGCATTTAATATATCCCTTCTGAAAGTTCCGTTTAACCTTTCGATATAAGCATTTTGCGTGGGCTCACCAGGCTGAATGAACACAAGTTGGATCTTATTTTCCTTGCTCCAAATATCCAGTTTTGCACTAATAAATTCTGGCCCGTTGTCAACCCTTATCATTTTGGGATAACCCCTTTGCTGGGCGATTTCTTCCAAACTCCTTATTACCCGTAATGTTGGCAGCGATGTGTCTGTTTCTATCGTTAAAACTTCCCTGTTAAAATCATCAATCACGTTCAATAACCTTATTTTTCTGCCATCCCATAAGCTGTCACTCATAAAATCTATGCTCCAGACCTCGTTGATTTTGCCGGGCTGGAACAAAGCCTGTTTTACCCTTGCTGGCAATCTTTTTTTAGCCCTTCTTCTTATGTTCAGTTTTAGTGCGGTGTAAATCCTGTAGAGTTTTTTATGGTTGATCATTTCCCCTGACTTTCTTATCCGATGGTAGCATTGCCAAAAACCTATGCTTACGTGCTTTTCTGTCAAACCATTTAATAGTTCAATGTACTTGTCATCCTGCTTTATGCGGGCCAAGTAACTGAAGCTGCTTCTTGAGATTTTAATGCTATCACAAGCCTTGCGCTTACTGATCTGATGTTCGACAAGCAGAAAAGTAACAGCTTCTTTTTTATCGCAAGGCGCTAAAGCTTTTTTTCAATCAGATCCTTTAGCGCATCGTTCAAAAGTGCCAGATCGGTATACATCCGTTTCAGCTTGGAGTTTTCTGCCTCAAGTTCCTTTAGGCGTTTGAGATCGTTAATTTCCATCCCGCCATATTTGCTTCGCCATCGATAGAAGGTCTTCTCTGATATGCCGTTTGCTCTGGCAATATCTGTTACCTTAACGCCTTTTTCATGCTGTCTCAATATTGAAACAATCTGTGCCTCTGTAAATTGTGTTGTTTTCATAATTGTTAATTAAAAATAGTGTCTTTTTTCTATTTTTAATCGGACCAATTTCGGGGAAGCATACACAATCTTTACAAAGATGGAGCGAATGCTATTTCCAAACCTACTCAATTATTGCCAAAAATTGCATTATTCACACCCGAAGTATAAAACATAACTCGCCGATCGCTACCCAAGAGCAAGTTAACTTGGCGGCGTTTGCGCATCCAACTTTTTGTCATTGCATTGATCTCCGTTTTTTCTTTGGAGATATATACTTACGGACCAGCCAGAAAAGTCTTATGTTGGCGTTGGCTACCCAAATTAGGGCAAAGCCAGCACTTGGATAGATTTGGGACTGGCGATTTTTAGGTGTCTTAGGATGAAGGCCGCTAGGTATTTCCCATCACTGTGACCCTCATGGTGTGCTAATGGTTTTTTTGGAGCATGCTTAATACATTTTCTAGTGCTATCCTACTTTCGCAGGAAGTTTGTTTAAAAAATGAGGCCGTCGAGCCAGTAATTTGTTTAAACTGCCTAGAAAGGTGGGCAACACTGCTATAGTTCAATAAGTACGAAATCTCGGTAAGGTTGAGTTCGCGGTATAGAATCAGTTCTTTAGCCCTTTCGATCTTTTGGTAGATGATATAATGCTCAATGGTAGTTCCGGTCTCTTTGGAGAATATATTGGCCATATAGGTATAATCGAGCGCTATTTTTTCACTAAGGTAATTAGAGTTCTTTATCTTTGGGTGCTCTTCAACATAGCGCACCATATCAATTACTGTATTTTTGATGCGTTCGACGAGGATATCTTTTTTGTTGACCATGAGCTCAAGTCCATAGGCTGATAAAACTATTTTCAGTTGTCTATACTGGTCTTTGTTGGGTGCATCGGGTATATTTACCTCTCCTAAATAGATACGTTCGTAGGGAATACCGATTTTCTCCAGCTCGTTTTTTACGATCATCTTACAGGATGTGCTGACCATATTCCTGATGTATAATTTCATATTCGAATTATTTAGGATTCTGAATTTAACAAAAGTCATTATTTACCTATTGTTTTAGAATGATTGCCATCACTTGATCCCTAGATTCTCATCATCAATTTGATGAGTTTGAGCGGAACGCGGCAGTTACCAAGAAGCAACTTTAGAAGTGTAGCCATTTTTGGCAACGGAGTTGGCGCCTTCATTGCGGCCAATATAAAACAGGAGTAAGGGCATGTTTCATTACCGAGTCTTTTTCAGCCCATCAGTGAGTTTAGTATGACGATATGAACATCATCTGCCTGGGTGGACTGAGCACCAATCACGAAAAAGCATAGGCATTGGTACAGTTATTTTTGGCTGCCCGTTTTAAAGGTTTTATTACGTTTAAAAGACGCTTGGCAAAAGTTGCTATTGACCAGCATCATCGTCGGGCCTGATCTTGCGCATTGTACGGTACACCGTGTTGTGCTATATTGCACTTCACTTAAACTTAAAAAAAGAAAAGGATATTTTTATCGGCAATTGGTCTATTTCTGCTTTGCCAATTGGTTTTTGCGCAAACTTACACCGTAGATAGATACCATACCCGGGTGGGCTTTAGTGCTACTCACTTTGGAATATCTCATGTGGAGGGCAGTTTTAAAATGGTAGATGCTTCGCTAGTTTCAAAAAGGAACGATTTTACCGATGCAGTGATTTCGTTCACTGCACAGGTAGCCTCTATCAACACCGATGTGGAGTTTAGAGACAACGACTTAAAGAGTGCGGCCTATTTCGATGCAGTAAAATATCCAGAATTAAGCTTCAAGAGCATTGCCTTTAAAAGAATACAGGGAAATAGCTATGTACTGATCGGAAACATCATCATCCATGGGGTAAGCAAACAGGTTGTCTTTAGCGTAATCTATAATGGAACCGCCATAACGGCCATAAAACAGCCTACTGTAGGATTTACGATTGGGTGGCACCTTGAACAGACTGGATTTTGGTGTAGGGAGCGATCCATTGATAAGTGGGGTAAGCAACCAGATTAAGGTAACATCGAATATCTAGTTTACCATTGGTAAATAATTAACTAAATATCATGGATAATTATAAAACACAATTATTAACAACGTCAAATATAAAGACATTGCTTAAACCACGTGATTTTTCGGCTAATAAAGGCGACTATGGGCATAGCCTGCTTATCGCTGGTGGTATGGGTAAAATGGGGGCTGCGGTAATCGCAGCTAGGGCGTGTCTCAGGTCTGGTACTGGACTGCTAACTGTTTGTGTACCAAAATCAGAAAGATCAATCTTGCAGACGGCTATTCCTGAGGCCATGATCAGTTTTCGCGAAGATAATACCGATTTTAGCAATATATCGGCAGTGGGTATTGGTCCAGGCATCGGTTTGGGGAAGGGCACCGGAAAAACCTTGAAAAATCTGCTCAAACACTTTAATGGGGCTGTTTTATTAGATGCGGATGCGCTGAATTTACTGGCTGCTAACCACAAACTTTTTAAGAAGCTACCTAAGGTCACAGTAATTACGCCCCATCCCAAAGAATTCGATAGTCTATTTGGTTCACACGCTAGCGAAGAAGAACGAAGAAATGCTGCCATCGATTTGGCAATAAAGCTAGAGCTGGTTATTGTATTGAAAGGTCATCAAACGCTAGTCACTACAGCAGGCTGTTCATTTCTCAGTACGGCAGGAAATGCTGGGCTTGCAAAAGGTGGCTCTGGCGATGCACTTACAGGAATAATCACTGCGCTGCTTGCTCAGGGTTACGAGTCCTTTGTGGCAGCAAAGATTGGAGTTTACCTACACGGCTTGGCCGCTGATATTGCCCTTGTCGAACAAAGTATGGAAAGTATGTTGATTGATGACGTAATTGCATGCCTTGGTGAAGCCTTTAAGCAAACAATGGCTTAGGTTATGGGATAATAGTGATTTGAGTAAAAATATAGCATAATACCAAAGCCAGTAGATGTTGATAGCAGCATTAAAATATCATTTCATTGTTATGGAGCAATCTATTCTACTCTGGGGGCCACAAATGATAAGCGTCACCAATTGCTCGTCTATTCATCATTCGTCAAACGCTACAGTATGACTAATTTTGAACAAGCCTATACTTATGCATTTTGGCTTTCCTTCCAACTATGGATATCTTAAAATCAAAAACCTCAAACGGTCTTATTCTGGTGCTGAACCTTGGTTCTTCCAGCCTAAAATTCAGTATTATCCACCAGATTTCTCTTGAAAGGAAATACAAAGGGGAAGTTATAGGACTAGACTCTAGAGAAGTGGTAATGGTCATTCATGCAGATGAAAATAAGTATCACTTCAAGAAGATACTTGCCTCAGTTGATCTAAAGGGCTGCATGCAATCTATTATCGAGTGGATGCATGGGGAGATAGACAGTACCGAAATTGTGGCCATTGGCTATAGGGTAGTGCAGGGAGGACCAAAACATACACATCCTGAACGCATTAGCGAAAAGCTGTTAAAGGATCTCGAAAGCTATGTTTATCTGGCACCAAACCATTTGCCCGATGAAATTAAATTGATACGGACATTTAGAAATTCATTTATTGGCATACCCCATTTCGCTTGTTTTGATACCTATTTCCATAAGGATATGCCCATTCATGCTAAATTTTATCCGTTACCCGACAAATATAAGGAAATAGGATTGATGCGTTACGGTTTCCATGGGCTATCCTATGAATCCATTTTTCAGCAACTGCTCGAAGAGGATGTAGATATTAAAAATCAAAAAATCATCATTGCCCATTTGGGTAGTGGTTCGAGCATGGTAGCTATTGGCGGTGGTTTTGGCAAAGACACTACAATGGGCATCAGCCCTATGGGCGGATTGGCGATGGCAACCCGATCTGGAGACCTCGATCCAGGAGCTATTTTATTTCTATTCAAACAGGATCAACTTTCGACTGATGATCTAGATGAATTATTAAGTAAGGAATCTGGACTGAAAGCCATTGCAGGTAGTAGTGATATGAGAGAAATTATCGCCAAAAGAAAGAGATACCCAAAGGCTGCTGAAGCGTTGGAAATATTTTGTTACCAAGCTAAAAAGCAGATTGGTGCTTATGCCGCTGCACTTGGTGGAATTAATTTATTGGTGTTTTGTGGTGGCATTGGAGAAAATGCAGCATTAGTGAGGGAAAAAATTTGCATTGATATGGGATTTATTGGTATTACGCTAGATCTAAGAGCTAATGTAAAAGCTGATCCTATAATTTCTGTGTCCAATAGTAAAGTAACTGTTAGGCTGATGAAAACTGATGAAGAACTGATGATTGCCTTCCATGCCCAACAATTGTTGTCCCTATAAACCTATTTAAACTATCTATTTTGAAAATCAAATACCCTATTTCCCACGCTTATAGTCTGAGCGTTGAAGAAATTTTTAAAACTATGCGAACCAATCCTTCTGAGGGTATTTCAAAGGTAGAGGCAACTATTCGTCAAGCCCAGTTCGGGGCAAATACCCATTAGGCGCAAAAAAAGAAGAATATTTAGATAATGATCCTTCCAGTTCAAAAGTCCAATTGTTTACCTGCTATTTGTGGCTGCAGGGGTATCGCTGTATTTTGAGGATACCCTAGAGGCAATCGCAATCCTTATAAATGCCCTGATCGGTTTTTTATGGAACTACAGGGCAGAAGCTCGAAGCGTGCACTCAGAAATATGGATATTTCTTTTTTGAAAGTGATGCGTGATGGAAAGGTTACAGAGATTTCTTCAGAAAATCTGGTTCTAGGAGATATTGTGTTAATGGAGGCTGGCGACCTGATCGCTGCTGATGGGCGATTATTGGAGTGCAACCAGCTAGCTTGTGATGGATCATCCCTTGCCCGAGATTCTTTCCATATTATGAAAAACACTGACGTACTTAACGGACAGGTAACACTCGGAGATAGCTTCAGTATGGCGTTTAAGGGAACATAGGCGATGAGCGGAAATGGGCGTTGGCTGGTTACCGGCATCGGTACGGAAACGGAACTAGGGAAGATCAGCAAATTGGCAAATACCTCAAAAAGTACAGCCGCACCGTTGGATAAAAAGATTAGTAACCTTACCCGGAAATTGATCTGGATTACGCTTGGTATGACAGGTATTTTTGCACTTTCAAGTTTATTACAAGGACGTTCTTGGCTATTGGTGCTCGAAACTTCAATAGCCCTTGCTGTAGCTGCTTTCTCAGAAGGATTACCGATTGTGGCTACCGTTGCCTTAGCTTATGGTATGCTTTTGATGGCCAAAAAGAATGCTATTGTAAAAAAACTTTCGGCAGTGGAAACCCTAGGTGGGGTAAACTAAGTCAGGCGATGTCAATCATCGGGCTGGGCGACTGCGGTCAAGGCCTAGATCTTTGGCAATAACTATGTTTGTCTTATAAATCTCCCTGTAATGAAAGACATATTGGTACTTACCGATTTTTCGCAAGCAGCATCACATGCGGTCCATTACGCCTATTACCTTGCGGTGTCCACTAAAGCAAATCTAACCCTATGTAATGCGATTACTATTCCCGCTGAAACGCCATTAGCCAGTTTTGTTTCCTGGCCGATGGAGAAGTCTGGAGCATTGATTGAGGAAAGTGACCGTCAACTGGAAAAACTCAGGAAAAGACTGGATAGGCTGGACTATGAACAGCCTAGCAAGCCACAGATCAGGGGCGACCAATCAATCCGGCTCTTTGAAGGACGTAGCCGAAAATGTACTGTTTGACCAGTTCATGAGCCTTACGGTAATGGGTGCACACGGTGCTGGGGGATTTAGCGAGTTTATTCTGGGCACCCAGAGCAGGTATATGATTGATAATTTTGGCGCCCCACTGCTATTGGTTCCATTGGCGGCTAAGATTAAGCCGATAAGAAAAATCGCCTTCGCAACAGATTTTCGCTTTACCCAACTCAATAAGGAATTCGTCTCCCTTTTGGTACCATTGGCCAGATCACTTGGTGCTGAGATATTCATTATCCATGTCCATTCCGGAAAAAATCAAAGTGAAGGGTTTGATGAGAAGGTCAACGCTTTTATGTTCCATCTATCCTGCGAATTCAAATCCCCAAGGATCAGTTATCGATCAGTAGAAAATTTTAGGACAAAGGATGGGCTGGAAAAATTGGTGTTTGAAGGGCAAATGGATGTTTTGGCGATGGTGCATCGAAAGGCGTGTCTCTTGAGCAATCTTTTGCTGGGAAGCCTGACCAAGCGCATGGCATCTGCTATTGATTTTCCGCTTTTAGTACTTAAGCAGCTGGAAAAGTCACCTATGGAAGAGCGGTTCGGAGAGATTGGGATGGAAAGGTCTTTTGATTTGTCAAATGTGTAAATGAGATTACCCTGAACGATAAGCCATGGCAACACAACACTATTTATTTGAAGATAATGAGCTTGCGAGTGAAGATAATTACAATGGCCAGATGGAAGAAAACGAAGAAAAATTTTGTGTTTGGGCAAGTAAGTGCTTCGCTTAGCGAAAAAAAGGCATTTCACGGAACTATTTTACTGAGCGGGTTCAATGAAAATCATCTTTCAGAGTGGTTGGATGAACAGATGGGCCTGCTCTTGGCGAAAAGCGCACTGGATAAAAAAATCATCAATTTAATAATTATATCATGTTATGTGCAAGTGCTTTTTTGGGAATGGATCTGGCTTGGTGGGCTATCTTTTTGGTCATCCTGATCTGGATATTGGTAGATCCTTTAGATATTTCCGGACGACGGAAGCGAAGGGATTCTCCCTTGGAGATACTCAGGAAAAGGTTTGCTACTGGAAAAATCACTGCAGAAGAGTTTAAAAGGGACAGCAATCTTCTTCGGGGCGATTCAGACGACAAGTAGTATAAAAGAACAGTTAAGGAAACACATTTATAAAATCAAAATAATGGATAATGATCAAAAACTTCAGTACGATGTAGAACAGGCGCTCAAAAGGGAGCCATTATTGGTTGGAGCCGAAATAGCAGTAATTTCCAGAGACGGAGTAGTTACGCTGATGGGTACCGTAGATAGTTACGCTAAAAAAAGGGTGGCAGAGCATGCTTCCAAAACTGTAAAAGGAGTGGAAGCGGTAATCGAAAAAATTGAAGTGGTTTTTACCGTTAATGGAAAAAAGTCTGATACTACGCTAATCAAAGAGATATTAGATGCACTAAAGCAAAACCCCAAAGTTCCCAAAGATCAGATTCTGGTACAGGTAGAAAATGGTTGGGTATCGTTGGAGGGCACCGTAAAGTGGCAAGCTGAAAAAATTGCCGCTTTGACTTGCATCGAAAATATTGCTGGTATTAGGGCGGTTGACAATTTGATTTTTGTTAAATCTGAAACAGAAGATGTGGTAGAAAAGCTGGGAATAGAAGAAGCATTAATAAGGAACTCGACCGTTCACAAAGAGGATATTAAAGTTGCCGTTTTCGGTAATACCGTAACCCTTTCAGGTATAGTTCATTCCATCTACCAAAAAGATGAGGCCGAACGCATAGCATGGAATGCGCCTGGCGTGTGGAACGTACATAACGATCTTTTTGTAGATTACAAAATAAGTTCATAAGAAGAAAGATGCCGGTCGACATTGCAAAAATAAAGGGTCTAACCAGCACTCAGGTTCTAGTTTCCAGAAAGCAACATGGCGAAAACCTATTATCATATAAAAAAGAAAATAGCTTTTTAAAGATTTTTATAGGGATTTTTAAAGAACCAATGGCGATTTTGCTCTTAGTTGCAATTGCTATTTATCTAGCCAGTGGAGATTTTACGAACGGAATTTTTCTGGCTTTGGCAGTGTTCGCTATCTCAGCCATTTCACTTTATCAGGATCTCGAGGAGCAGGAATGCACTCGAAAAGTTGAAATCATTCTCTCAGCCGAGCTGCAAGGCGATTAGAGCTAGAAAACTGGAAAATATCAAAACACAGGATCTGGTAGTAGGCGATTACATTAGGGTAGAAGAAGGTACAGCTATACCTGCAGATGCCGCGATTATCAGTAGTAATGATTTCTCTGTAGATGAATCGATCCTTACTGGCGAGTCTTTAGCTGTTTTTAAAGATAGTGAAAGTAAAGATAATCAGGTTTATAGTGGAACAAATGTTGCTACTGGACTTGCCATTGCCAAAGTCACCGCAATTGGTCATCACACAAAATTGGGCCAGATTGGTAATAGTTTGCAACAGATTAAAGAAGAAGAAACACCTTTGGAGCTTCAAATCAATAATTTTGTGAAGAAGATGGCCATGGTTGGCGGTGTTGTGTTTCTTTTGGTTTGGCTACTTAATTATCTGCACAGTTATAATGTATTAGACAGTGTACTGAAATCGCTCACTTTGGCGATGAGTATTATTCCCGAAGAAATCCCGGTAGCTTTTACCACTTTTATGGCTTTAGGTGCCTGGCGGATGATGAAGGATGGTATTGTGGTGAAACAAATGAAGACTGTTGAGACCTTGGGAAGTTCAACGGTGATCTGTACAGATAAAACAGGTACGCTTACCCAAAATAAAATGAGCTTAGAAAAAGCTTATCTTTTTGCTACAAACACCTTCCTGTCTTATGAAGGAATCTTGAAGCCCGAACTAGAAAAACTAACAGAGACTGCGATGTGGGCGAGCGAGCCCATCCCATTCGATCCAATGGAAAAGGCCATACATAATTCTTACAGTATTTTTGCCAAGATCGACGAAAGACCCAAATTTTTTATGTGTCATGAATATCCCTTGGATGGAAAGCCGCCCATGATGACCCACATATTCGAGAACAAGAGTGGAAAGAGGATTGTAGCTGCAAAGGGTGCTCCAGAGGCGCTGATGTCAGTAAGTGGATTAAATACGGCTGAAAAACATAAGGTTGCCGCTGCGGTAGAACGCTTGGCGAAAGAAGGGTATAGGGTGCTTGGAGTTGGAACTACGACTTTTGAAGGAGATCAATTTCCAGTAAAGCAGCATGAATTTAAAATGAAGTTTCTAGGACTAATTGCTTTTAATGATCCCCCAAAAAAGAATATCCAAGCTGTATTGAAAGCTTTTTACCAAGCTGGAATTAAAGTGAAAATCATTACCGGCGATAACGCCGAAACCACGATGGCTATTGCCAAAAAGATAGGTTTTGAAGGCTATGACAGTGCCATTAGTGGCGAGGAACTAATGTTGATGGCTCCTAAGGCATTAAAATCAGTGGTGGCTGAGAAACAGGTTTTTACAAGGATGTTTCCCGAGGCCAAACTAAAAATCATTAATGCGTTAAAGGCCAATGGAGAAATTGTAGCGATGACAGGAGATGGAGTTAATGACGGCCCTGCTTTAAAGGCCGCTCACATTGGAATTGCAATGGGTAAAAAAGGAACGGAGATTGCCAAACAGGCCGCTTCATTGATTTTATTGGACGATGATCTCTCGAAAATGGTAGATGCCGTTGCCGTGGGGAGAAAAATCTATAAAAATCTCAAAAAAGCAATTCAATATATCATCTCCATCCATATTCCCATCATTTTAATCGTATGCTTACCTTTGATGCTAGGCTGGCATTATCCAACTATTTTTTCGCCGATACATATCATTTTCTTAGAACTCATTATGGGTCCAACTTGCTCTATCATCTATGAAAATGAGCCTATGGAAAAAAATGCCATGAGCTGTAAACCACGTAAATTATCCGATACGTTTTTTAAGTTTAGCGAGCTGCTAATTAGTATAGTACAGGGACTTGTGATTACTATCGGTGCACTACTTACGTATTATTTTTCCGTAAAAATGGAACTGCCAGAGTCAACTGTCAGGACATTAGTTTTTACAATACTCATTGTTGCAAATATCTTCCTAACACTCGCAAACCGGTCGTTCGATGCTTCTATTTTTGAGACGTTTAAATACAAAAATAAGCTGGTCGGGATCATTGTGACGATAACTATTTTTCTAACCGGAATGATGCTATACTTTCCTACAATTACCAAGCTTTTTCAGTTGCATAGCCTAGATTATAAACAATTGGCGAGTTGTATAGCCATTGGTTTTCTTTCGGTAATATGGATAGAAGGGGTTAAACAAATAAAATCTTGGGTTGACCTCAAACAAGTGCGGCCATGATCTACATCATTTAGGATAGACAATGATGTGTCGATATTTGCTTCATTACTAAGTTTAAACCCCTTACCTAGATGAAGACTATACTTGTTCTTAACGACAATAGCACCACCGCATCGCATGCGGCCATATTTGCCCTAAACCTTGCCCAGAAAATAAGGGCAAATATCATTGTTGCGAGCATCACTGCTTCAGACGATCAGATTTATCACGAGGATCTCAAATTGAGTGAAACGGGAACGCTACCGCTACTACGTTCAGCACTGATGAAGACCCTTTTTGCCCATAAGGAAAGTTACGCAGATTTCAGACCAGTTATTCAGGAAATTGAACTTGCCGACTTTACCGGTGATGAATTGCTCCAGTTGACAGGTAAACGGGATATCTATTTGGTCATTCGCGGAATGGACGAGTTTCTTTCTTCTGCACTGATCAGCATTAATTTATCGATCACTATGTTGCTCAGTAAAATAAAATGCCCTTTGCTCGTTGTCCCATCATCTTGGGACTTTAACGAATTCAGGGATCTGGTGTATCTTACAGACCTTCGTTTCTGTGGGATCAACACGGCGACTTTTATTACCGATCTGGCCCGTGAGTGGAATGCTAAGGTGTTGATTGCGCACTCTGCTGCCAGTGGATTGCCGGAAATTGAAGAAGAAGATGCAAATGATATTTTCAGGAATGAAGTGCGGAACCTTATTGATTATAGCAATATATCGATGGATATGCTTGATAAGGGCAAGATTCCAGATGTTGTCAAATTAATGGTAAGTGATTTTCATGCCGACCTTTTGGTTTTCGTAAACCAGCATTTTCATTTCAATACTTTTACTAAGCAGTATTTCAAGGACAAATGCGAATTGTACAAGCCTGTACCTATGCTTATCTTTCCCTATTGAGCGATAACTTATTTATGGCCTAAAATGGCTTGTGTGTAGGTAGATTTAACATTACGGCAGCTGTTTTAACATACTAGGTTTTGACTTAGGTGGGTAACATCAGCATTTATGGTGACCGCTATCATTACTATGGCCCTCATTTTATTGCAGATTTGTAGTGAAAATCTCAGTTATGAAAACTTCATTCACCTCAGTTCCTGCATCCAGGCTTACCAAGTTTATCCTTATCGGTTGGGTCACTTTAATTTTGGCATGCATCAGCATAGCTGTATATGCCCAAGGGGCAGCAGATTCTGCTATTGGACAAGGAAAAAAGCATGTGTTTGCTACAGACACCGCACTGCTCAATTTTCCTAAAACAGTAGAACGATATTATCAGGCTAAGGCTTTCAGGCTTTCGTGGGTAGAGAAGGGGCATTGGAATGCAAAGACAGCAATTGCCATGATGTTGCTGGACTGTGTTAGGCAGTTTGGATTGGATCCACAGGACTATCATCCAAATGAACTTTTATACAGCAGGTTGGCACTGCTTGAGCAGTATCCTGATTCCCTAAGCGAGGTAGGGCGCAGGGCTTTTGATGAGTTTTTAACAGATGCGGTAATCACGATGATAAACCATCTACATTATGGTAAATTCAATCCATTCTATTCAGCGAGTGAAATTGATAATGGAAACCTTCCACATTTTAATGCAGATTTCAAGCTGTTCATGATTATAGATGCCAAAGATTTCTACACTGAGCTGGTCAAAGTACAACCCGCCATTCTTGAATATGTTAATCTTCAAAAGAATATGCAGCTCGTTTTGGGCCAATATATTTTAGATAGTTATGAATATCCTCAGGCAAATGTGCGCAAGATGGCTATTAACATGGAGCGCCTAAGGTGGCTTTCCTCTGCAAAAGGAAATCGCATACAGGTTAATATTCCCTCATATCAATTAAAGCTGACCACCGGTGATACGGTAAATAATTTCAAGGTTATTGTTGGAAATCCAGAAAATCCCACGCAAACTTTTGAAAGTACATTAACCAGGTTTACAGCAGCACCAGATTGGAAGGTGCCTGCTGAGATTTTTGTTGCCGAGATTTTGCCTAATGCATTAAAGGATATTAGTTATCTTAAGAAAAACCGCTATTCCATTTACGATAACCAGCTTAAGCATATTAAGATCAATCGCAGAAGATTGAAGAAGATCAGCCAGAATCCTGCTGTTTATATGGCCAGACAATCGCCCATTGATGAAAATACGCTGGGAAGTATCCGTTTCAGGATTGATGACCAGCCAAGCGGCACCCTTTATGACCATAGCGGAAAAAATATATTCAATACTAAAGAAAGGGCATCCAGCAAAGGTTGCCTGCAAATTGAAAATCCCGAACGATTGGCTAAACTGTTATTAGTTGCTGATGGATCTGAGGGAAAGATCAAAGTTTTGGAACGTGCGCTGAAGGATTATCAATATAAAAATTTCTATCTTAAAAATCCTGTTCCTATTGCCGTTACCTACCTTACCTGTGAAATGATTGATAGCAGATTGATTATCTACAAGGATATTTATCAAAAGGATGCCGAACTTGAAAGCAAACTTTTCGGCGAACAGGCTATCAGGTTGGCCGATCGTAGAACCAATCAAAGATCAATCAAGAAAAACAATGTTAAGATATTTCGGCGATAGGCGTACAGCTTCACACAACCTGAGGCTAGCTATCCTGTTATGTTTAACTGCGGGATTTGTAAATGCGGCAGGTTTTTTGGGGTTTTCTGCACTCACTACAAACGTTACCGGCCACGCCGCACTCTTGGCGGAGCATATTGCCCTTCGTGATTGGAGAGATGCTGGGGTAATTACCATTTTGATGTTGCTCTTTCTTGCTGGTGCATTCTGTTCAAGCCTGATCATTGGCAAAATGGGCAACAACCAGCGGTTTTCATATGTGATTCCCATACTAATGGAAATCATTGTTTTGCTGGTGTGCTCAATGAAAGGTTTTGACGGCCATTTCCTATATCCAGATAAAGTTTTTGCAGGAAGTTTACTTTTTGCGATGGGCCTTCAGAACGCACTCGTCTCGGTCATTTCTGGGTAGGTGGTAAGGACAACCTGTGTGCTTCCCTAAATTTCGTACCAATCAAAAATAGAATTTATTGGCATAATTTGTATTCTATTGGTGTTTTATTTTTGAGTGCTCTATGTGGCCTACTATAGTTATAGTCATTCATCCATTCTTCACTTATTGTTCTTACTTCCTGAATTGATTTAAATACGTAGGCATTTAATATATCCCTTCTGAAAGTTCCGTTTAACCTTTCGATATAAGCATTTTGCGTGGGCTCACCAGGCTGAATGAACACAAGTTGGATCTTATTTTCCTTGCTCCAAATATCCAGTTTTGCACTAATAAATTCTGGCCCGTTGTCAACCCTTATCATTTTGGGATAACCCCTTTGCTGGGCGATTTCTTCCAAACTCCTTATCACCCGTAATGTTGGCAGCGATGTGTCTGTTTCTATCGTTAAAACTTCCCTGTTAAAATCATCAATCACGTTCAATAACCTTATTTTTCTGCCATCCCATAAGCTGTCACTCATAAAATCTATGCTCCAGACCTCGTTGATTTTGCCGGGCTGGAACAAAGCCTGTTTTACCCTTGCTGGCAATCTTTTTTTAGCCCTTCTTCTTATGTTCAGTTTTAGTGCGGTGTAAATCCTGTAGAGTTTTTTATGGTTGATCATTTCCCCTGACTTTCTTATCCGATGGTAGCATTGCCAAAAACCTATGCTTACGTGCTTTTCTGTCAAACCATTTAATAGTTCAATGTACTTGTCATCCTGCTTTATGCGGGCCAAGTAACTGAAGCTGCTTCTTGAGATTTTAATGCTATCACAAGCCTTGCGCTTACTGATCTGATGTTCGACAAGCAGAAAAGTAACAGCTTCTTTTTTATCGCAAGGCGCTAAAGCTTTTTTTCAATCAGATCCTTTAGCGCATCGTTCAAAAGTGCCAGATCGGTATACATCCGTTTCAGCTTGGAGTTTTCTGCCTCAAGTTCCTTTAGGCGTTTGAGATCGTTAATTTCCATCCCGCCATATTTGCTTCGCCATCGATAGAAGGTCTTCTCTGATATGCCGTTTGCTCTGGCAATATCTGTTACCTTAACGCCTTTTTCATGCTGTCTCAATATTGAAACAATCTGTGCCTCTGTAAATTGTGTTGTTTTCATAATTGTTAATTAAAAATAGTGTCTTTTTTCTATTTTTAATCGGACCAATTTCGGGGAAGCATACAAACCCATTTAACCGGCACCTTTACAGATCTTGGGATCGACCTGGCCCAAATAAAGACTGATGTGCAAGATCAGCAACAGCTTTTTTTGCGGATAAGATTGAGACTTGCTATTATTTTCTTTTTTATGTTGGGCGCACTACTAGGTGCCTATCTTTTTGGAACCTTGAATTTTATTTCTTTTTTAGTGCCTGTCTTATTGCCTTGTTCGCCTCGTTTTACGACATTTTTAGACTTAATGTTCAAAGGTATTATTTAACTATCATGCGCTTGGTTAAAAATAATCATTAGTGCGGCAAATCACCATTTGCGATGACCCCTGTCAACACTGGTCTACTTTTGCTAAGCTAGCTTTGGGGCATGAAAGATAAAACAGTCATCATTACCGGCGCTGCATCAGGAATTGGAAAAGCTGCGGTATTATTATTTGCATCGGCAGGAGCCAATGTGGTAGTGTCGGATATACATACCTTGGAAGGTGAAAAAATTGGCCGAAGAAATTTGCATAGCAGGGGGCAGGGCATCATTCTTTAAAACAGATGTGTCTATAGCCTCTGAAATGGAAGCTTTGGTTGCTTTTGCGGTTAAGAACTATGGAAAAATTGACATCGCCGTAAACAACGCAGGTATTGGTGGGGAACAGAACCACATTGCTGATATGAGTATCGAAGGCTGGGAGAAGGTCATTTCGGTAAACCTCAACAGTCTTTTTTACGGTATGAAGTACCAGATTTCGGCGATGCTTAAAACCGGAGGCGGTAGTATCGTCAATATTTCTTCCATTTTGGGAGCGGTAGGTTTTGCGGGTTCTGCAGGATATAGTGCGGCAAAGCACGGTATCATTGGTCTTACCCAAACAGCAGCGCTAGAATATGCTGCCCAAAATATTAGGGTCAATGCAGTTGGCCCAGGTTTTATTGATACGCCTCTGCTCAATGCACTTGACCAGAAAATGAAGAGCCAGTTGGTTACACTGCATCCCATCGGTCGTTTAGGGAAGAGTGAAGAAGTGGCAGAGCTTATTTTTTGGCTGGCCAGTGGTAAGTCTTCATTTGTAAGCGGCAGCTACTATCCGATTGATGGTGGCTATTTAGCACAATAATCATTTACAGCCTCAATTTCAGATGGACCATATCGATTTTTATAAATTATTGGAGATAGACAGATCGGCGAGTACAGGGGATATCAAAAAAGCCTACCGTAAGCTCGCCAGGAAATACCATCCAGACCTTAACCCAAACAATAAAGAAGCGGAGAAAAAATTCAAGGAAATCAATGAGGCCAATGCCGTGTTGAGTGACCCTGAAAAAAGAAAGAAATATGATGAGCATGGAAATAATTGGCAACATGCCGAAGAGTTTGAGAAAGCCAGACAACAGCAAAGCCAAAATCAACAAAAAAGAAAAACTTCGCAGTCTTTTGCAGGCGAAGATTTTTCAGATTTTTTTGGTTCGATGTTCGGCGGCTCGCAGGGACAGGCCCGCCAATCCGTTTTTAGGGGACAGGACCTAAAAGCCGAACTACACCTTGAGTTGGCAGATGTTTATAAAAGCCAGAAACAGACCCTTACGGTAAACGGAAAAAATATTCGCTTAAGTTTTCCGGCAGGGATTGAAAATCGACAGGTCATCAAAGTTACTGGGCACGGTTCGCCAGGTGTCAACGGTGGCCCCAATGGCGATCTATTTATTACCTTTTCCATTAACAACCATACCAAATTCAAAAGGGATGGTAAAAATCTATATGCAAATGTTGATCTAGACCTGTATACGGCATTGTTGGGTGGAGAAGTGACGGTCAATACGTTTGACGGAAAGGTTAAGCTTAAAGTGCCTCGAGAAACCCAGTCAGGCACAAAAGTAAAGCTGAAGGGAAAGGGATTTCCAGTCTATAAAAAGGAAAATGAATTCGGTGATCTTTTTATCACCTATCAGGTCAAATTGCCGACCAATCTTACCGGAAAAGAAATCGAACTGTTTACAACGTTAAAGAGAATGAAAAATGAGAAATGATAACCTGGTACTCATGGCACAGTTCTGTCTGCACCACCGCTTAGCGCCATCATTTATGGTGTCCTTGCACGAATTTGGATTGATAAGAATTGTAGAACTGAATGAAGAACATTTTCTCCATATTGATGAGTTGAACAAAGCTGAAAAAATAGTTAGGTTGCACCATGAACTCGGCATTAACTTCGAGGGTATTGATGTGATCAATACTTTATTGCAGCAGATTGAAACCTTACAATATGAGCTAGCGGCCAGTAAAAATCGCTTAGAGACCTTTGCGCCAAACCTATCCTCCGATGATAACAATCAACTAAACTGCTGACTGCCATCATGTACTATTGACTGCTTATTGTGCACTTTTGAAGTATAAACAATAAGTACTATGAAAATGCCTTTAGATCCTCAGCTATCTGCCGAGCTCCAAGAACTTTACCTTGAGAACAAGGAATGGTTATCAGATATTCTTTTTCTGGAAGACGAGATGCGTTTCTTCCAAAACCTGTTCGATACCTTGATTTCCAAAAGAGTGAAAAAAAATCACAATCAACAGGTGGAAGTGATCATCACAAGCTTGAATGGTATTTTGGTGAGAAGAAAACATTTAAAAGCTACCCTTAACGCTCGTAAAAAGAACCTTGAACAATTATTAGAAGGAACAATGAAGCATATTGGACTTGAACTCATCGAAGAAGATAGTGCAATTGTTGCGGAAATCAAATCGCTTTTAGCTACTGATAAACTGGTTAAAAATGAACTTTTTGCACTCATTGAAGAGTTGAAAGCTAAAGAGAGGCCGATTGCGCTTCCAGCTTTTTTGAAGGTAAAAAGATATCCTATTTTGTAAATTCTTTAAAAATGGATATTGGCTATATCAAACTATTATTTGTTTTACTGCTTAATCTTTTTCTTCCGCTTATAGGAATTGGGCAAACAGGAAAGTATGTTGGGAAGCTGCCTGCTATAAAGGAAAATTCAAAACCAGCCCAGTTGAGATTTGATAGCCTACAGCTACAGTCCTTCTTAGAAGATCATCCGAAACTAAAAAGATATAAAACAGAACTATGGAGCTTTTACAGAAAAAGACAATTTGCTTATGTCTGGTTTGATAAAATCGGTCTGGTCGAACAGGCAGGAGATTTGACCAATAGGCTACGTAACCTAGAAGATGACGGCGTTTTCACAAAGCTATTGTATGCTAAGGAACTTGACTCTCTTGTTTATCAGGGAAAAGGAAAATCGGGTCTAATAAAACCTGACATCAAGATTGAACTGTTGCTTACGGGCGAATATTTTGTGTTCGCAGGTCTTGCTTGGGAGGGGATGAACCCTTTTGTGAGCACTTCCAATAACTGGATGTTGCCAAGGAAAAAAATTAGCTATGATCTGTATCTGGACAGTCTTTTGAATTCACCACATCAGGGAATTCTTGCAAAAGAACCTGTATATCGACAATATGAGCTTTTGAAAACCTATTTGAGAAAGTATAGGTTGCTTGATGATTTGTCCGATTGGTCAGTAATCAAGGCAAACTCAAAAGTAATAAGCCTTAAAGACACGGCAATGATTAGCCAGGTCAAAAAACGCCTATTCCAGCTTGAAGATTATGATGGCAGTTTATCAGATACTTTATTTGATGATAGACTGCGTTTGGCACTGATCAGCTTTCAGGAAAGGCATGGACTGAAGTTAACTGGCTTAATCAATAGAGAAACCTTAGCTGCATTAAATATTCCATTGAAGACTAGGGTCAAGCAAATTCTGGTTAATATGGAGCGCAGTAGGTGGCTTCCTGTTGCCTCAAAGGGTAATTACTTGGTCGTAAATATTCCAGAATTCAAATTGCACGTTTACCATGACGAAAATTTATTGTGGTACTGTGAGGCAGTTGTCGGTCAGGCTGTCCATCCCACCACATTATTCTACGGAGAGATCGATCAGGTAGTTTTCAGTCCCTATTGGAACGTGCCCGAATCGATTGTAGCTACAGAGCTTGTCCAAGGGATGCGGAAGTCAGCAAACTTCCTTGCCGATCACCAAATGGAGATCATCGGGCAAAGAAACGGGCTGCCCATTGTAAGGCAAAGACCTGGTGCGGCTAATTCACTTGGGCGGGTAAAATTCATGTTTCCGAACAGTTATAGCATCTACCTGCACGATACGCCAAGTAAATCTTTATTCAAAGAAACAGATAGGGCATTTAGCCATGGCTGCATCCGTATAGCGGAACCCGCAAAACTAGCCGCTTTTTTGCTAAATGATGATGAGAAATGGAATGCAGAAACGATAAGGTCGGCCATGTATGCTAGGAAAGAGAGACCTGTTTTAACCGTAAACAATACTCCGGTATTTATTGCCTATTTCACAGCTTTTATAGACAGGAATGGCAAGTTGAATTTTAGAAGGGACATCTATGGTCTCGATGAACGCCTGGCTGCTATGATCATTTCCGGAGCAGGGATTTACTAAAGCGAATGGATTAAAATACCACGGGATAATGGGGCCTTTGATAAACTGAAGAGATGAGGCCGATCCGATTAGGACTTGCAAATAACACATACATCGTTCTGACAGGTTCTCAGAACTTAGAAAATTATATCCCAATGAAAAATATACTTGTATTGATAGATAATTCTATCAATTCCCATCACTTGGCTCTTTCTGCCATGAATGTTGCGTTGAAGATAGAGGCTAATATCACTTTGGCGCATGCTGCCAAAAAAAATAGCACAGAAGAAGCCCAACAGGAATTTGGTGTCGAAAACCTGAATGAAAGGGAGGGATTAGATGCAATTGCGTATGAGGTTGATATAGCAGTCAAAAAAACAGGTTCATTAATAAAAATCTATTGTCTAATGTACAATGGGAGCGTAATTGATCTTTTGGCCGAAAAAACAAATGATGGAGAAGTGTATTTAGTGATCATCGGATCTCATCAATCTGGAGAATGGGAAAAAGTAATGTTCAAGACACAGATGCAGGATATCTTGGAAAACATTGGTTGTCCGTTATTGGTTATTCCCAAACAGTTTATTGTTAAAGATATCCATCAAACCATTTTTGCCGTGGATCTTTCCATAGGCTATAAAAAAGCGCTGCGATACGTAGTTGCTTTCTCTGCTCCATTTGGTGCAGATGTGCTTGTTAACCATATTTCTAAGCTCGGTTTTCCAGAAAAACCTTCTGAAGAAGACCTGTATAATGAGGTAAACTTAAACCTAGATCCAAATCTTCCATCGGTGGCTTTTCACTCCATCCGATCAACTAATGTTAAAACCGCCTTACTGGAAACTATCGAAATGGGAAAGGTAGATCTATTGTGCCTAGTACATAAAAACTATAACTTTTTAAGTGGGCTGTTCCATAGGAGTGTTAGCAAGCAATTGGCAGATAATGCGTCGGTGCCTATTATGGTGCTCCAGGAAAGCCTTTGAGCGCTATGTGCGTAATCTAAGCGAAACGTGACTAAGGTTTCGGTTTTGTTGATGCAGGTCAACGCATCCACTGCTCGCCATCATTTACCACTAGCTATGGTAAAGGTACTTTTGAACATCAATAAAAGATAGATAAAATGAATTATAAAATTACAAAATCATTCATGATCGCCTTTTTGGGTATTTGTGGATCGGCAATGGCGCAAGAAACGCCGCTTACTGGTACGTCGCGTTTTTCAGCTCAAACATTTCGTACCTGGTCTATAGGCATACATAGCGGAGTAACTACACCGAGAACGCTATTCGATGGAAAGTTTAGGGATTTCCAGACGGTAAAGGAAAATCTGGGTTACGGAGGTTATCTCAAAAAACAAATCCTACCTTCTTTAGGTATTCAGGCAGAATTTCTGGCAGGTAAGGTGGAGGGCTTAAGGGCTCAGGGAGGTGTAGATGCATCCAATAATCCTACCTATGTGGCTGGTTCTGGCTTCCAGACTAAAATCCAGTGGTCTGGGGCACTAACAGCAGTTTACAATGTGGCCAACATTAATATCAATGATCGGGATGCGATATTGATACCTTATGTTAAGGCTGGTGCGGGTTATATGTCCTCTGCTGCAGATTTCTATGTGGGGGCCTTGAACAACAATCAGGGTTACGACGAAAAATGGTTCATTCCAACTGGTATCGGTTTCAAGGTTGGACTAGCAAAAGGAATTAATCTGGATATGGGATATGATGTAAATTTTGTGAAGTCTTCGATATTTGATGGGCTGAACAGATCCACAAATGATAAATTCGCCTATGCGCATGCTGGACTGGAATTTGCATTGGGCAGTAAAGACCAGCCACAACTACAGAGCTATAGTTCACTTGCAGTAGTACGTATGCAATCTAAAGATGAAAGCGAAGAATTGAGAAGAGCACTTTCTACAGCGGAACAGAATGTACAGAGAGATAGGGAACAATATGCGAAGGAAATGGGTGATGATGATGGTGATGGCGTAGCGAACAAGTTCGACAAATGTGCTGGCACCGTTTCTGGAACCGTTGTTGATGGATCTGGATGCCCGTTAGTTGTTCCAAAACCTCAGATCATTAGAGAAACCAAAGTGATCGTAACTGAGGCCGACCGCAGACTTGTTGGAGAAGCAATAAAAAACTTAGAGTTCGATCTTGGGAAATCGACCATTAAAGAAAAATCATATCTCAGCTTGAATAAAGTAGCCTCTTTACTGGTTGAAAAAGATTTCAGCTTGAAATTAGCCGGTCACACAGATATTACTGGATCTCGGGAACTGAATTTGAGACTATCGAAAGATAGAGCCGAAGCCGTGAAAACATATTTGGTTGCACAAGGTGCTAATGCATCCCGCATCGAAGCTACGGGGTATGGACCCGACCAACCCGTTGCCAGCAATAAAACTGCTGCAGGCCGTCAAGAAAATCGTCGTGTAGAATTCACCTTGTTTTAATTTCAACTTTAAAAATAATCATCATGAAAAAATTATTAGCAACAATTATTATAACTGCAACAACAGTATGTGCTGCTAATGCACAGATACAAAAAGGTAACATTATGGTTGGTGGAAACCTTACTAATATTAACCTTGGTCTTGATGATCCAAAGATATTCAGTGTAGATATTACGCCTAAAGCTGCCTGGTTTATTCAAGACAACATAGCGCTTGGTGGATATTTGAACTTTGGTTTACAGACCGCAAAAAACTCTAGCACCACTACAAGTTATGGTCTTGGTTCACTTGGACGATATTATACTGGCAAAGATGTGGAAGTGCTTACGCATGGTCGTTTTTTTGCTGAAGCTACCGTGGGGATTGGTGGAGTTAATGTGAGCAATGGTGGAGGAAATACTAATGGACTTAATTTAAGCGTTGGCCCAGGCTTCGTTTATTTTATTACCCCTAACATTGGCCTAGAAACCTTGTTGAAGTACAATGGCCTTCTTGGCTTTGGAAGTGCTACCACGCAAAATAATCTGAACCTTTCTTTTGGATTTCAGATCCATCTTCCAGGACAACAGGCTGCTAACAAAGTGAAAAATGATGTGAAGTAGTTTTATATGCCGTAAAAAAAGCTGTTATCTGTTTGGTGAAAGCATTTTTTTGTCTGGATGGTTGTGCCACTTGCCAAAAAGGATGATCAATAGGCGGTGTTTTGTTGATGAAGGTCAATCCTTTTGAGTTGTGCTATCATCTATCCAAGGCAGCACTTCGGCTACTTTTGGCCATCAATAAAAATAGAAAAATGAAAACAAATCAAAGCACTCAGCCTAGCTGGAAACTACTAAAATTTTCAGTCCCATTGGTTTTGCTTATTCCGATAGCAACAATGGCGCAAAGCACTAGCTATCAAAGCGCTTTCCAGGCAAATGTTGGGACTTCAAGACCTAGTTAAATCCCGTAAAAAATGAAATTGAAAAGATGTGTAATTGTACTCCATATGATTACGTATTATTGCAATTGACTTCATTTTTTATTAAATTTACTCTGAAATAAATGGATATTATTTTAAATCGTCAATCAATAGATAAAATTGTTCGAGATAGGTTGTGATGTTTTGACCTCTTTGAATTTATGCCCTATTCTACTACCTAGTATTTGGTTTAAAGGTAAGTTGTTGAAAAATAGATGTTTAAAATTTGGGTGTGCTTTGCTGCCACCCCGACTTATTAGATATCAAGTTCTAGCAAAAACCCTCTAAATATTAGTATTTAGGGGGTTTTTTATTTTTGGTCAGATCAATTGGAGGCATAAAATAGCATATAATTTATGCCCTATTCTACACCCTATTTTAATCTTGTATTATTGTATCTGTTTTGATGTAAAAATATGTTTATCAATTGTTTAATTATTAATTGACCCCGTTTGATGTTTTTTGATATCACATTTGAAAATGCCCCAAGATAGGGCATAAATGGGCACAGAAGAACAGGTGTCAAGACACAGAAAACATTTTCTGTGTCGTTCTTTTTCTGGCTGCTGAAGATTTAACCCGGAGGCTGGTATTTGTAAACAATCATGCCATCAATTTTTATTCCCTTACATATTCCTTCGGTACTGCCCGCCTACTTCATACAAGGCTTTGCTAATTTGCCCTAGCGAACAAACTTTACAAACTTCCATTAGTTTTTCAAAGATATTTTCTCCGGCTACAGCAGCTTTTTGTAATCCTTTAAGTAAACCATTCGCCAGTTCGGCGTTTCGTTGCTGAAAAGCCTCTAAAGTACTAATTTGGTACTTTTTCTCTTCTTCGGTAGCACGTATCACTTCTCCAGGGATAACCGTAGGCGATCCATTTTTGTTGAGGAAGGTATTTACACCAACTATTGGAAATTCTCCGGTATGCTTTAGCGTTTCATAATATAAACTCTCTTCCTGTATTTTACCACGTTGGTACATGGTTTCCATAGCACCTAGCACACCACCTCTATCGTTAATTCGTTTAAACTCGGCTAGTACGGCTTCTTCTACCAAATCAGTAAGTTCTTCAATAATAAATGCACCTTGCAGCGGGTTCTCATTTTTGGCCAATCCTAATTCTCTATTGATGATCAGTTGTATGGCCATCGCTCTGCGAACAGACTCTTCTGTAGGTGTGGTAATGGCTTCGTCGTAGGCATTGGTATGTAGTGAGTTGCAATTGTCGTAGATAGCGTAAAGGGCCTGCAAGGTAGTTCTAATGTCGTTAAAATCAATTTCCTGTGCATGTAACGACCTGCCAGAGGTTTGGATATGGTATTTCAGTTTCTGTGAACGATCGTTGCCTTTATATTTGTTTTTGATGGCTTTTGCCCAAATTCTTCGAGCTACACGACCAATTACAGCATATTCTGGGTCAATTCCATTACTAAAGAAGAAAGATAAATTTGGCGCAAAATCATCTATGTGCATGCCTCTGCTCAAATAATACTCTACAAAAGTAAAGCCGTTGCTTAAGGTAAATGCCAGTTGTGAGATAGGGTTGGCACCCGCTTCGGCAATGTGATAGCCCGAAATAGAAACCGAGTAAAATTCCTTACTTTTTCGCTGATGAAATATTGTTGGATATCGCCCATCATCCTCAAGGCAAATTCTGTAGAAAAAATACAGGTGTTTTGGGCTTGGTCTTCTTTCAAAATATCTGCTTGTACCGTGCCTCTAACCGAACTAATTGCTTGAGCTTTAATTCGCTGATAAATTGCTGCGGGTAGCACTTGATCTCCGGTTACACCCAAAAGCATTAACCCCAAACCATTATTACCCTCTGGAAGTTGGCCATGGTAAGTTGGTCTTTCTATGCCTTTGGCTTCATATAGCTGCTTAATTTTCGTTGCTACTTCTTCTTGCAGGCCATTTTCAATAATGTATTTTTCGCATTGCTGATCTATGGCCGCATTCATGAAGAACCCCAGCAACATTGGTGCAGGGCCATTAATGGTCATAGAAACCGAAGTGCTGGCAGCGCAAAGATCAAAACCAGAATACAATTTCTTTGCATCGTCTAAAGTGGCAATGCTTACGCCAGAGTTGCCTATTTTGCCATAAATATCTGGTCGCTCGTGCGGATCTTCGCCATATAGCGTTACCGAATCGAAAGCGGTAGAAAGCCTGTGCGCTGGTTGACCTAAAGAAACGTAGTGAAACCTTTTGTTAGTGCGTTCAGGTCCGCCTTCGCCTGCAAACATACGGGTAGGGTCTTCGCCATCTCGCTTTAGCGGAAAAACACCAGCCGCATAAGGAAATTCTCCGGGCAAATTTTCGGTAAGCAACCATTTCAATATATCGCCCCAGTCTTGATAACGAGGTAAAGCAACCTTAGGAATTTTTAATTTAGAAAGTGATTCATAAAAGAGCGGTTGCCTAATTTCCTTATCTCTAACCTTATAAATAAAGTTTTCTTGTTGGTATTGATATTTGGTATTGGGCCATTCGCGAAGCAATCGTTTACATTCGCCATCTAGTTGCTCCTCGTAATGTGATAAAGCCAATTCTAAAGCCCCACCTAAATCCTCCCCAGAGGGAAGTACTTTGCCTGTATTTTCCTTAAATAACTGAATTACACCCTCAAGATGGTACATTTTACGGGCAATAGCCACCTGTTTTTCTACCCATTCGTTGTATTGCTCGCTAGCTTCGGCAATTTCTGAGAGATATCTTGTTCTTTCTGGCGGTATAATGTAAATTTTTTCGGATTGGCTGGTGGTCATTCCCATTTTTGCCTTGAAATCTACACCAGTTTTTTCCTGTATTTTGTTCATCAGTGCAACAAACAAATTATTCATACCAGGGTCGTTAAACTGCGAGGCCATGGTGCCATAAACCGGAATTTCTTCGTCTTTGGCATCAAAGATATTGTGGTTGCGCTTGTATTGTTTACGTACATCTCGTAAAGCATCTAAAGCGCCTCGCTTGTCGAATTTATTGATTGCTACCAGATCTGCAAAATCTAGCATATCTATTTTCTCTAGCTGTGTGGCCGCACCAAATTCTGGTGTCATCACATAAAGCGAAACATCGCAATGTTCGGTAATCTCTGTGTCTGATTGACCTATACCCGAAGTTTCTACAATAATGAGTTCAAAACCTGCTACTTTACAAATGTCAATGCTTTCTTGCACATTTTTAGATAATGCCAGATTTGCCTGTCGGGTAGCTAAAGAGCGCATATAAACCCTTGGATTGTTAATGGCGTTCATTCTAATTCTATCGCCAAGCAGAGCACCACCAGTTTTCCTTTTAGATGGGTCTACCGAAATAATAGCGATATTTTTATCTGGCACCTCCATTAAAAATCTACGTACTAGTTCATCTACCAAAGATGATTTTCCGGCGCCGCCTGTTCCAGTAATCCCTAAAATAACGGTTTCTCTTTGCTTCGCGAAAGGAGAGGAGATGTTAGCAAACGCCTTATGAAAAGTTTCTAAATTGTTTTCGGCAATAGATATTGCAGTGGCTATAGCTTTGATGTCTTTGGAAGGTATTTTTTCTAGTTCATCTGTAAGGGTAGCTTTGGTAACGAAATCTGTTTTTTGCAGCATATCGTTAATCATACCTTGTAAACCCATCTTGCGGCCATCATCTGGCGAATAGATTTTGGCTATGCCATAAGCCTCTAACTCTTCAATTTCATTTGGTAAAATTACCCCACCGCCACCTGCAAAAATTTTGATGTGGCTTGCACCACGTTCTTGCAACAAATCGTACATATATTTGAAATATTCGATATGTCCGCCTTGGTAAGAAGTCATAGCAATGCCCTGCACATCTTCTTGTATGGCACAGTTAACCACTTCATCTACAGAACGGTTGTGGCCTAAATGTATTACCTCGGCGCCGCTAGATTGCAAAATTCTACGCATGATATTAATGGTGGCATCGTGGCCATCAAATAAGGCGGCTGCAGTTACAAAACGTATTTTATGATTGGGTTTATAGATCTCGATTTTATCCATGATAGCAAATTTCCATTTGGAAATGAATAGTGATAAGGTTATAAATTTTGGTTAGAAAATTACTATTCAAAGGTAATGTTTTGCAAACTCAAAAGGCAAAATTCAACAGTAAAAATAGCGTGGTGTTTTTAATAAATTGATATTTTAAAGAGCTTTTAAATGAAAAATCCTCAATTCGTTGGTTCAAATTGAGGATGGTATTATGAGTTTTAAACTGATGCTTACTTCATTAGTTCGGTAATTACCTTGCCTATGGCGCCACTTGGTTGTTGGATGTGTAAAAGTGCCGATACGGTAGGGGCAATATCAGTCATGTAATATTCTTTATTGGTTTTGCCCGGTTTAACGCCCCAGCCCATAAATACGTTAGGGATATGGCTATCATAAGGGTTCCATGCTGCGTGGCCAGTTCCCGGACTTAAAGTTGGATACCAACCGGCATCTAAAATGATATACACCTCTCCGCTACGGCGAGCGTTGTAACCATTCATGATTTTCATTTTTAAATCTTGTGGTAAACTTACATTGCCTAGGTTTTTTACATCTACTGCATTTAATACACCTTCCTGTTTTACTAAATATTCGATACTAAACTCTTTGATTTTGCTGTAATCTGCATTTGCAGCTTTAATGGCATCAGTATCAAAAATCAGTTGATTGTTTATTAAGGTAAAAATGGCATCTTTTACTTTAAATTCTTTTAAAATTAAGCTGTCTAGTTCTGTTTTATATTTTTTAGGCGCTAAACCACCAGCCGGTAATTTATGCTCTTTAGAAAAGCCTGGTACGTGGGTAACGCCATGATCGGCAGTTAAGAAAAACAGGTAATTGCCTTTGCCTATGGTTTTATCAAGGTAATTGAAGAAGTCTTCTAAATCTTTATCTAAACGCAAATAAGTATCTTCTAGTTCTATAGAATTTGGCCCAAATTGGTGCCCCACATAATCTGTAGACGATAAACTAACAGCTAAGAAATCTGTATTACCCGTTTGGCCTAGCTTTTCGGCATTAAGTGCAGTTTTAGCAAACTCTAGGGTAAAAGTATTACCTTGAGGCATGCTGGTCATTAACGAATAGTTTTTATTTGCGTATTGCTTAAACAAATGCGGAAAAGTTGCTGCTTTTTCGTCTTTAAATAAACGTTCGTAAGGTTTATCATCAGCTGTGCTTTCTGTATAAGTGGCTATTGGGTATAAAGTATTCCAATCTTCCGCAAAATATTTGTTGGGTAGTTTTTTAGCATTAAAATCATTTACCCAAGTAGGTAATTGCTCCATATAATGTGTACTGGTAATAAAGTTTCCAGTAGCGCCATCGTACCAATACGAACCATTGGAGGTATGGCCGCCGGGCAAAATTGCACCCCTATCTTTAAGCGAAACACTAATTACCTTACTTCTAAAGTTGGTGGCCATGCGTAGCTCATCGGTTACGGTGGTAACTAGTAAATTTTTAGGCGACATTAAGCCAGCTTTGCTAGTGCTACCAACAGTCTTTACGCTCTTATCTTCTACGCAGTAAACATCTCTGCCCAATTGCGGATCGAACCAATTGTTACCAATAATGCCATTAATGGCCGGCACCGAACCCGTATAAATTGAAGAGTGGCCACAAGCAGTTAGGGTAGGTGTGTACGGAATTAATGTATTTTCGGCAGAAAAACCTTCGTGCAGTAAACGTTTGAAACCTCCTTGTCCGTAGCGGCTATAAAAGCGATACAGGTAATCCCAACGCATTTGATCTACCACCATACCCACTACCAATTTTGGGCGGGCAACAGTTTGCGGATAGGTTGTTGCAGTAACTGTATTCTTTTTTGCTTTTTGGGCATTTACATTAAACGTAAGTAAAACTAACAGAGAGAGGCATAAAAGTTTAATATTCATTATGGTGTTATGTGTTTTTTGTAAAGGTATCAAATGGAAGCTAAGATAACGAGGAGATATTGTAAAGTTTCTATATAATTTCGGCCACTACAAAGGTACTACCACCCACAAAAATGAGATCTTTAGCATTGGCATTAGTTTTTGCTGCCGCTAATGCCTCGGCTACGGTATTAAATTTTTTCCCTTTAAGTTGATAATTAGTGGCTTGTTCTGCTAATTCGTTTACTGGCAAAGCTCGTTCTAACTGTGGCTGGCAAAAATAGTAGGTAGCATTTTTTGGAAGCAATGCCAAAACCGCACTAATGTCTTTGTCTTTTACCATGCCAATTACCAAGTGTAAGTTTTCGTGTGGAGTTTGGTCGATGTTTTGAACCACTTCGCTAATACCGGCTTTATTGTGTCCCGTATCGCAAATTACCAACGGATTTTTAGCCAATGTTTGCCATCTGCCTTGTAAACCAGTCAGTTTTTTTACGTTTTTTAATGCCTGGTAAATGGCTTCGTCTGCAATGTGATAGCCTATTTTACGTAACTCCTGTACAGCCTCTATTACGGTAACTATATTCTTAAGCTGATAAGTTCCGGTTAAATCTAGGTGTAGTGCCTTTAATAAGGCTTGATTTTGTTGAACAACGTCTAATTTTAGCGTAGTTGATTGCTTTGAGATGTTGGTTACTTTCAAAGTATCTTCTGCAAAAATTAAGGGTGCATTTTGTTCTTTCGCTTTTTTGATAAAGACTGGATCGGTTTCGGGATGGCGTTCGCCAATTACTGCAAGTATGTTCGGTTTGATAATTCCTGCTTTCTCGAAAGCAATTTCTCCAAAAGTATTGCCTAGCATATTGGTGTGATCTAAGCTGATGTTGGTAATAACCGAAAGATCTGGACTAATGATATTGGTAGAATCTAATCTGCCGCCCAAACCAACCTCAATTACAGCAACGTCTACTTTTTCTTGCTCAAAATAGGAGAAAGCCATGCCAACGGTAACTTCAAAAAAAGAGGGCTCTATTTGCTCAATGAGCAATTTTTGCGTTTTTACAAAGTTGGTTACAAAGCCTTTGGATACCATTTTGCCGTTTACACGAATACGTTCTCTAAAATCTTTAAGATGTGGCGAAGTGTACAAGCCTGTTTTATAACCTGCTTTTTGTAAAATGGCAGCCAACATGTGCGAGGTAGAACCTTTACCGTTGGTGCCCCCAATATGTATGGTTTTATATTTGTTCTGCGGATTATCTAGGGCATTACAAAGTGTTATTGTATTGTCTAAATCTTTTTTAAATGCCGCTGCGCCAACTCTTGTAAACATAGGCAAGCGACTGTAAAGATAATCTACCGTTTGGCTGTAATTCATAACTGAAGTCAAAGATAGGAGATTGTATTTCTTAGCGCAATGTGAAAAATAAGATTTACATAATAAGTTTATAATTAGGTAATTAAAGTGTTATTGCAAGTTGATTAAAAACAGTCTTAACTGCCCCGCCTTTTAGGCACCCCTCCAAAGGAGGGGAATGTAGGTCGAAATTCCCCTCTTTCAGAGAGGTGGCCTAAGACCGGGGTGTTGTAGAAAGATAAATATTAATCGAACTTAGGTAAATAGCTATCGTTGAATACGATCTTTATTTTAATTTAGTAAAATATCTAAATACGCATTAATGAAGAAAATATACTGCTCAATTTTATTATTTCTTATCTCGGCTGTTGCCGCATTTGCGCAAAAATTAACTGAGAAAGAAAAAATTGCTTTCGATGAAATTGCTTACCATCGTTTTAGGGTTGGCGAGTACGAGAAAATACACAAGTGGGTAGTGCCTATACGGTACAAGGTTATTGGAAATGACAGCAAATATATCTTAGATGAAATAGATACCACTTTTAGACAGTTGGCAAAACTAACCAATTTAGATATCAAAAAATCTGATGACGATGACGAGGTAAATTTTATTATTGCATTGAGTGCAGATGCGGATGTGCTTGCGCAGTTGTCTGACAATGTGAAGAAATATGTCAATAGTTTTGGCGGTTTTGCCTTTAAGGCCAATAAGAAAAGTGAGATTTATAGGCTAGAACGCTTGTTTGTGATTGCTAAGTATCCCAGCAAGGCCGATGTGCGTTACGTGGTTAAAAAAGGTATGGTTACGGGCTTTGGTTTTTTTAAGAAAAGCGAAACCGCCCCTAAGAGTATGTTTTATAGCGCAAACAATGGTAAGCTTAAAATTGACGATTTTGATGCAGCAATCATTAAAGCTTTTTATCACGAAAACATCAAGCCCGGAATGACAAAAGAGGAAGTTGACCCGCTTTTACAATAGGTTCAACTTCCTCTTTTCATGAGTGACTTTTTAAGCTTATTTTACTATAAATTTAAAAGGAACATAGAAAATACGAATATCTGGTCCTTTACTGATAGCATTTAAAGATGCGTTGAGCATCGCTCTTTCGCATTTATCTTCTAGCGCATTGTTTTTAAAGGTGCTTCCTCTAGCTCCAGCAGTTGCTCTCACAATTCTACCAGATTTATTCACTTCAATTTTAACCATAATGGTTCCACGCTCTTGTCCATCGTCTTCTGGTATTACCAAATTTTTGAAATTACTCAAGGGCAATGGTTTGTTGCCAAAACCAGAACCACCATCACCGTAAAAAGGAGTTAGCGGATCGCCATCAACATCGCCTTGGTTGCCAGGTGTTGAGCCAGTACCATCGCCGCCACCAGTGGCATTGTTCTTTTTGCCTTTGTAAAGTGCATTGGGATTAATTGCAGGCTGTTCTACTTTATTATCTTGCGTAGCACTAGGATTGGCATTACTTTTAACCGCTTTGGTGTTTACACTTACTGCCTCTTCGTTATCCTGTGTGGTCAAGTTTTGATCACTCAGTTGCGATTGGGTGCTTTTCGTGGTAGGGTCTGGCGTAATTTGGTCTGGCTTTTTGCCATTAGCACTAGGATCCATTGATGGTTCTTCCATACTGGTGTAATCTGTGCCCATTCCTTCTACCGATGTGCCGTAGTTTACCACCATGCCGCCCATGCCCAACTCTTCGTTAGGTTCGAATTTGCCAATTATCCATAAAAAGCTAAGGGCAATAAAAGCCCCCATTAGCCCTGTAGAAATGGCCAAAGCTTTTGGATAATTATTTTCTTCTTTATGGTTATGTGCCATGTTTACTTTTTCTGTTCTACTGCAAGAACAACTTTCAATTTCAATTTGTTAGCCACATCAAATACTTTCATGGTATTTTCTATAGATACCCCTCTGGCCACATACAATACAATGGTTAAGTCGGTGTCTTGTTGTATCTGACTTTGTATTTGTGATTCCATCGCTTCTAGCGAAACAGGTTTCTTATCAACGAAATAATTTAGGTTTTCATCAATACTTACCGTAATAGATTTTTGGTTGTTGGCCTGCTGACCAGAAGAGGAGCGGGGCAACAACAACTTTACCACCTGTGGGTTTACCACAGCTGAGGCCAATAGAAAAAACAGCATCAAGAAAAACATGATGTCGTTTAAGGCAGCTGTGTGCACCTCTACATGACCTTTTTTTCTGTTCTTTAAATTCATTATTTGCCTGGTTCTTCTAAAAGATCGATAAACTCAATTGCTTCGGTTTCCATTTTAAGGATGATTTTCTCTACCATCATGTTTAAGATGTGGTAAAGTACGTAGGCCATAATCCCAATAATCAACCCTGTTGCAGAAGTAATCATTTTGGTATAAAGACCGTCAGAAATGGTGCCAATTTCAATAGCACCTTCGGCAGCTACACGCTGAAAAATGGTAATTACACCAATGATGGTACCTACGAAACCCAACATGGGCGCAATACCCGCAATGATGCCCAAAATGCCAATGTTCTTTTCTAATTTGGCTACTTCCAGTTTTCCGGTGTTTTCTATAGCACCTTCAATATCTTTAATAGGGCGGCCAATACGTTTTAAGCCCTTCTCTAACATACGAGCCAAAGGAGAAGGTGTGTTTTTACACAAAGCGATGGCATTTTCCAATCGGCCATCTTTAATGTTCTGTCTAATTTGAAACAAGAGATTGGTATCGTCTTTAGAAGCTTTACGCACAGTTAAATACCTTTCGATAAAAATAACCAAGGCTAAAAACGCTAATAATGCCAGCGGAATCATTACCCAGCCACCTCTAAAAAGTAGGTCTATAAAGTGAATTTGCTCTTGTGTTTTAACGGCAGCAGTAGTTACAGTTTGTGCTGTATCTGCTAAATTTTGCACTGTGTCTTGTAAATTAGCCTGTAATAGTATCATTGTGTGTTATTTGTTTTTAATGGGTTGAGCATAGATATCTTTGTTATTAAATTGCTTACGAAATTTGATAACGTATTTTTGTGCCGAATCTATATGGTTGTAGGTTGCAATGCTTATATTTTTGCGTTTGCCATGCATGGTAGATATTTTCGCATCGAACCCTTTTTTACGCATACGCGAAACATAGTCGCTTGCTTTTTTTTCTGTAGCAAAAGAAGCAATAATCACATCGTAGGTATAGGTAGTGGGCGCTGCTGTTTTTGTGGTGGTAACCTTTAGCGTATCTTTTGCTTTTTCTACCTCTAGCCCTACTTTTTCAGCACTTTTCATAATGCTATCTGCAAAAGAAAGAGAATCTGTTTGGCTTTTTAAATTGCTTCTTTCAATAGGTACGGCTATTTTTTCGTTCGGGTTGGTGTTGTCTCTTTTAAAGTTTTCAAAAATAGCTGGCCTCACAAAATAAAGAATAACCAAAGCTACAGCCACCATAAGTAAACCTAGTAATAGCTTTTGATAAAAAGGCATTTTGGTTTTTTCTGCTACTGCTTGTTCTTCAAGCTCTTCGCTATCAAAATCTTCAATAAGCACATTTTCTTCCTGTTTGGCTTTACGCTCAATGGTATCGAAATTCCATTCTTGTGTAGTAGAATTTAATTTGAAATCTTCTGGTTTTTCTTCTTTTGTAAAAGTAATAGCTGCACCAGCCTCATTTTCAACAAATGTTTCTTCTGTATTAAGGTCTTCTTCAGAAATTACATTATCTTTTTCAAAATCCCAAGTATCTTGATCGTCTTCTTGCTCTACTTCATTGTTGGTGTCAACCGACCTAACTTCTTCAAAAGTTTCGGGTGCTGTAGGCTCTTGTTCGGTTTCAGCTAGGCTAGCGGTATCTTGGTTTGCTGCGTTGAGGCTTTCAAGTTGTTCTGTTACAGTCTGTTCTTCTACAATATCTACGTTCTCGCTTTCTTTGCTAGTACTTGTTTTGTCTGTAAATTCAAGTTTATTTATTTCTTGCTCAAATTCTGGAACCTGCACTTGCTCTATCTGAGGTTGCTCAGCTACGGTCTCAGGTTTCGAAAATTCTTCTGGTTCCTCATTGCTTGCAGGGCTTATTGCAGCAGTTACTGGGGGTAAAGCAAAAAAATCGAAACCTGTATTAATGTCTTGGCTCGGCGTAAAAGTCAGGTGGCCATCAGCTTTTTGCAGCGTTCCTAGATTGGCCAGTTCATAAGCTCCATTTGCTAAAGATTGCTGTACTTCTGCAACAAACTGGTTAATGAAATATTGAGCAGAATCTGCTGAGATACCTCTTTTATTTTGGATATATTCGGAAAGTGCTGTGTTTTCTAACTGTGCCGTAGTAAACTCTAAAGCATAGCTAGGTGGCAAAAACGAATGGGTTTCTGCATCGTACCTTCCTGGTGTTTTCTTTTTATATAAAGTACCTAAGCCTTCAATTCCTATTTGTTTACGGGTTTTTAAAAGTGCTATAAGGTATTGTAATATATCCATTTAGTAAAATAAGTATAAGTTTAACCTTTTAAAACGAATAGGTTAAGCCGCCAAAGATATTGATTCCATTTAAACGATAGTATAAAAATCTGCTGTAGTTATTGTTTAGCAAGTTGTTTGTTTTAACAAAAGCCGAAAATTTGTTGTTGATTTTATAGTTGGCACCCAAACCTAAATCTACAAAGCCTTTAACGGTTACGATGCTTTCGTTATTAAAATCTGGTACTGGAGGATAAGTGCCATCAGGATTTAAAGGGTTTGCTGTAAAAACTTTGGCTCTGCTATCGTCTTGCATCATAACGGCAGCATCAAATGTGAGTTTCTTATTGTACACAAATGTAAAGTTTGATGATAAACGTAATTGCGGTTTAAAGTAGCTTTCTTTCTCGGTACCTGCTTTGTAATCTTCCATATTTAGTTTACCGGTCCATTTTAGGTTGTCGCTAACTTGTACCGATAGTTCTCCTTCTAGGCCCAATATTTTTGTCTTGCCGAAATCATAGATTACATCAAATTTATTAAACGAATCGAAATTATTTACGAACAGCGGCATATCGGTAATTTCTCTACTGTAAACCTTTGCTTTGTAGCCAAAACCTGGCCCGCCAGTGCCCTTAATACCAGCACTAAAACTTAGTTTTTCTATGCTATTTTTAATCAGGATGTTTTGGTTCAAGAAAGGATTTTCGTCAGTTAAGTCTTTAAAAGTGTTACGGTTTACATCTCCCTTAACCTCTCCAAATAACTGTAAGAAATCTGGGATCAAGGTAAAATCTGCAGTAATGGCAGGGAAAATCCTAGTGGCAGATTTAGTGCCAAATTCTTGTGTAATGTTAGCACCTGCAACTATTTTTACACCACCTGCTTGCAATTTGATGTACGGATTAACACGTAACAAATTATTAGAAACATCAGTGTTTAAGTCTTTGGTTTTGCCAAACTCTGCCGATGCCGCCAAACCTAAATTGAAACTACTGATGCGTTTATTTAAGTAGCCATTTAAAGTAAATGAACTTTCTTTGGCGCTAAACCTATCATTAAACATATAGGCGTTAACTTTTGCCGCATAACTTAATGCGTCTGGGTCAGCGGTAAACTTACTAATTGCTTCGCCTTCTAGTTCAAAGAAATTGAAAGCTTGTTTTTCTGGATTTGGATTTAAACTTGGATCAGCATCGTTTATTCCGTAAAAATATAGGCCATGGCGTTGGTAATTTAGCTTGCCGTTTAGGGTGGCACTTTCTCCAATGCTGCGTACAAAGGCACTTAACTGTTGGCGGTTTTCGTCTTGTTTGTTCAGCTTGCCAGATTGGCCAAAATGCCTAAAGAACACACCTGTTTGCAGTGCAGGGTCTTTGCCCATACCTACGTATGCTTCGGCAAGAAAGGTACCCAAGTTCCCAAAACCACCTTTAGCATAGTTGTTTAATAGTTCGGCTTCACGCTCATCAGCTACTTTTTGTGCTTGTAGCTTTTGGATATCGGTATTCAACGCTAGTTTTCTATCTGTTAATTGATAGTTGAATTTAGCTTTGTAAGTTTTAATGTTATCCAAATCCGGACTTCTTCTCAACTTTACCGCTTCGGCCAATACAGGTTTGTAAGGTCTTATAATTTCGATTTCTTCGCTAACCGTTTTTTCAGTCTTTTCTGGAGGTTTTACATCTTGCGCATGCAAACCAGTTGCGCCGAAAATTAAGGCAAGCGTTAAATATGTTGTTTTATTAAAGTTCATTTTGTGTTTTCTAGTTGATTTTTGCCAATTTTTCTTTTGCCGTAGGTACAATATCATCTTTACCTTCGTAGTTATCGATGATACTTAACAAGGTGCTTTTTGCTTGCATCTTATCTTTTAAAGCCAAGTAGTTATCGGCTAAAAGGATGAAAGATTTGGCTACCCAATAATCGTAAGATGGCATATTGTTAATTAAATCAAAGCAAGTTTTTTGCGATGTTTTATAATCGCCTTTGGCATATTGTAAAAAGGCCAAGTTGTATTTAGCTTCTGCTGCGGCCAATGTTTTTGTTTTTGCAACCACATTGTTAAAAGCTTTAACCGCCGATGTGGTATCTGCTTTTAATAAGAAAGCTTTGCCCGCATACAAATCAGAGCTGTTTTTCTCTTCTTCTGATGCCTTGTCTGATGTTTTGATGATTTCGGCATACTTCAGCATATCATCTGGCATGTTCAACTCATTGTATGCCTTAATTAAATTATTGATGGCATAACTGTGGTGTGCTTTGTAATCTGCAGTAGTTTCTAACCTTTTTAAATAAACAATGGCTTCATTGTATTTTTTCTCCTGCATTAATACTTTAGATACGCTCATTAACGAACGCTCTGTATAATCGCTGGTCCAGTCGTTTAAAATGTAGTCATAATCTGCAATGGCTTCTGCCGAGCGACCTAATTTTACCAAGGATTCTGCTCTAATAAATTTAGCTTCCTTATCGTGAATTGGTTTTGGAAATTTATCTAAATAGGCATTAATGGCTTCGTAAGCGCCTTTAGCATCGCCACGTAGGTAAATGTTATTGGCCGACTGGAACATGATGTTGTCTTGCTCGCTCATAGAGTAATTGCCCAGCGGCGTAGTTGCTGCATAAGCAATAAAACCAGTAGCATCGCCACGGTCTACGTAAATATTCTTAATAGATTCTAGTGCCTGTTTCGCATCTGGTGCGCTCGGGTAATCTCTAATTACTTTCTTGAAAGACTCTAAAGCCATATCGTCTTGGTCTTGGTTGTATTGTACCAGGCCAATGGTTAATAAAGCTTTAGGTATGTAGCTGCTTCTTGGATATTTCTCTACCAAGCCTACCAAATCTATTTTCGATTTTTCTAACTCTCCTTTATTAAAATAGGTGTAGGCCATTTCAAAACCAGCATCGTCAGAGTAATTAGAATTAGGGAATTGTGTAAGCAAACTTTGCATGGTAGCAATTTTGGCATCCTCTTGTTTTTGTAAACCTTGGATCATACCGCGTTGGAAAAGTGCATAGTCTTCGCCGGTTTGCTTGCCTGCAATAATTCGGTTATAATAAGTTAATGCCTCCCCGTAGTTTTTGTTTACAAAGTAAGAGTCTGCCAAGCGTAAAGTAGCATCGGTTACAGTTTTTGCATCTTTATCAGCTCCTCTTAAAAAGCGTTCGAAATAGTTGGCTGCTTTGGCGTATTTTTCGTCTTCGAAAGCGGCATAACCCAGTGCATAGTTGGCAAAATTAAATACCTCTGTTTTCTTGGCTTCTTCCATTGCCAAAAACTTTTCGAAGGTACTTACCGCCTCGCCATATTTGCGTAGTTCGTAAGCGGTTTCGGCTCTCCAATAAACGCTCAAGGCAAGAATTTCGCTGTCTTCTGCAAAATTAGCAGATCTTAAAAACATAGATAGCGCATTCGGGAAAGCCCTTTCGTTGTAAAATTCTAATCCGCGGAAATAAGTTACTTTTTGATAGGCCGCTTTAGCTTCTGGCGTTTTGTTGGGGATAGGCTCTAAAATATCAATAGCCGCTTGATAGTTTTTGCTGGTCAACAAGATTTCGCCTAACAAAGTTTTCGCCTCGTTAATTTTTTTAGAGTTGGGGAAAGTTTTAAGGAAGTTCTGTGTAGCTTCTAAAGCTTGTTGGTTAAACTCTAGCTCGTAGCTTAATTTAGCGTAATTGATCCAGGCTTCTTCCTGCATGTTCTTATCGAACTCTAGTCGTGAAGCTCTGAAAAAAGCGTTTCTAGCTTTTTCTTTTGCATTTAGCTTTAATGCAGATTTACCTAAAGTAAACATACCATTTTGCAGGTAAATGTCGTCGGTATTTAGTTTTTCGAGTACATTAACAGACTCTTTGTATTTGCCATTTTGAAATAAAGCATAACCATATTGGTAAACAAAAAGGTTGTTTTTAACTTGGTTATTGTCTTTTGCATAATAAGCCGCAAAGTATTTTTCTGCATTTTTAAATTCCGATTTGGCAAAATAAGAGGCGGCTACCAAACTCAACATTTCTGCTTCGTACTTTTGTTTGGTTTTTTCCATTACCGGAATGGCATAGTCAATTACATCATCGTAACGCTCATCTAAGTAATACATAGAAGTAATGTAATACGGATAACTGGCTTCGTAAGTAGCAGAGCCTTTTAATTTCTCGAAATTAGCTAAGGCAGTTTTGTATTCCTTATTTAGGTAATTGATATAGGCAAAGTAGTAGGTAGCACTTTCTTTAAATTGTGATTCTTCCTTTTTTACGGCTTCAAACAGCGGCTCGGCTTTTTCTATATTACCGGTTTCAAAGTAAGCGTAGCCTTGTTTAAACTGGTATTCTAAGCGTTGTTTGCCCGAAAGCGAATTAGGATCGGCCTGGTTAAACCATTCTAGCGCTTTTTCGTAGTTTTTTTGCCCAAAATAAGCCTTGCCCATGTAAAAATAGGCCAACTTGGTATTTGGGTTTAAAGGATATTCCCTAATAAATTCTTGGAAAAGGGTTTCGGCATCATCATTGCCCAGCTCTATGGCACAAACGGCAGCATAAAACTTAGCATTTTCTTTAATGGTAGTGAGTTCTGCATTGCTTTGTGGTTGTGTGCTAGGCTTGTTTCTAAACTGCTCCACTATTTTAAATTGTTGTGCAGCCGCAACGTATTTTTCATTCTGAAGTAGCTCTAGGCCACTTTGGTAGTTTTGGTTCAGCTTTACCAATGGACTAATTTGTGCGTAGCCAAATCCGTATCCGCTGGCGATAAATAGGGGAACCAATAAATATCTTTTCTTCATTTTGTGTATGCGCTTTTATTAGCTTTTGCAACTTTTTATTAAAATCCTACTCGTTAACACAATGCTTTGTATTGGGTTTAAGTTGGGTTGGTACTAAAATAGAATTTATGTAATTAGCTATCAACATAAAAAATTAACATCTGTTGATAACAGACATTTAACGAAATGGATATGAGCTTGGTATAAGGTTGATAAAAGTTTTGCGCAAAGGGTGCAAATATGGTAACGTTGCTTAAAGTGAGCTGGGTTTTTACTAACCTGCGGGCGAGGTGTATTTTTCTCCCTACAACAACCGAGGCTTCGACAACCACTCTGAAAGAGCGGAATTGTAACCTATATTCTCCTCCTTTGGAGGGGTGTCTGAAAGGCGGGATGGTTAAAAATCGTTTGCCACCCCATTACATTTTAATTATCGAACCCAGATTACTAACTTGAGTTAGATTACCTTAAATTAGGCTAAGGACGATCTTTCTCGCTTATCCAAATTCGGCAAGCGCCATAAATAATTGTTAGCGTAGGTTATTGTTTTGCTTTCTAAGAATGCGCCAATACTTGCCTTCGTTATAGTTCCAATTTATAATACCCGTAGCTAATACTAGCACTACTGCAAACATAAAGAGGTTTAATAAGAAGTTAAATAAATGCGCAAAACTGAAAAAGAGGTAAGTGGTATCTCCAATAATAAAATAGTTCACTAAGTCTATTAAAATAGCTATAGGTAGTGCCACGTACAAAAAAGTTTGGTAAGTGTGTTTTTTCCAGCTCCAGGTTTTTCGTTTTTCTGACCAGAAATCTACAAACTGCTGTTGCCTATTGGTCATGGTTACTAATCGTTCTGGCTGGCCAAAAGATAAAGCACCGCCATCCTAACCGCTACTCCATTCTCTACCTGGTTTAAGATGATAGATTGTTTATTGTCGGCTACATCGCTGGTAATCTCTACCCCACGGTTAATTGGGCCTGGGTGCATTACCACAATTTCTTTATCTAAATTATCAAGAATTTGCTTATCCAATCCATACATCATCGAGTATTCTCTTCCGGTAGGGAAGTATTTGATATCCATGCGCTCTAGCTGGATACGCAGCATGTTAGCTACATCACACCAGTTCAGTGCTTTAATTAAATTATGTTCTACTTTTACACCAAGCGCAGCAATGTGTTTTGGAATTAGCGTGGTAGGACCACAAACCATTACCTCTGCACCTAGTTTTTGTAAGCAAAGGATGTTAGATATGGCTACACGAGAGTGCAAAATATCGCCCACAATTACTACTTTTTTACCAGCTACATCGCCCAGTTTCTCACGGATAGAGAAAGCATCTAACAGCGCCTGTGTGGGGTGTTCGTGTGCGCCATCGCCAGCGTTTACAATTTGTGCATTAATGTGCCTACTTAAAAACTGGCCTGCACCTGCATAAGGGTGGCGCATTACTACCATGTCAACTTTCATCGCTAAAATGTTGTTCACGGTATCAATTAAAGTTTCGCCTTTACTTACCGATGAGGAGGAAGCTGCAAAATTAACAACATCTGCCGAAAGCCTTTTCTCTGCTAGCTCAAATGATAGTTTGGTACGAGTAGAGTTTTCGAAGAAGATGTTCGCGATGGTAATATCTCTTAAAGAAGGTACCTTTTTAATAGGGCGGTTAATTACTTCCTTAAAATTATCAGCAGTTTCGAAAATCAATTCAATATCATTCAGGGTAATGTCTTTAATGCCTAAAAGATGTCGGGTTGATAATTTGTCTGCTGCCATTTTACTGTTATGATCTGTTTTTTATATAGTTTTCAATTTTCAGATAGCGCTTAACCTTGCACAAAAATCATTTATTTGATTATTGTTTCTTTGGCGAGGAAGGTTCTGATAATAAAATTACTTTGTCTTCGCCTTCGTTTTCTTTCCAGCTTACCTTAACTTTCTGCGAATCTACCGAGTTCACCTGTAGGCCAATGTAGTTAGCTTCAATAGGTAAATGTCTCGAAAATCTACGGTCAATTAAAGTCATCAACTCTACGCTTTCTGGTCTGCCATAGGCTAAAAGTGCATCCATAGCTGCACGTATGGTACGGCCAGTCCAAAGCACGTCATCAATTAAAATAACTTGCTTGCCTTCAATAATAAAATCAATGGTATTGCTGCTTGCCGTAACCAAACCGTCTTTACGTCTAAAATCATCTCTAAAAAAAGTAATGTCTAAATGACCTTTTTTAATGGTATCGGTTTTTAAAATTTCCGATAGCTCTTGATGAACCCGATCGGCAAAGAAAGTTCCCCTTGGCTGTATGCCAATTAAAACTGTATTGTTAAAATCAGTATGGTTCTCAATTAGCTGATGACAAAGTCGCTTAATTGTGATTTGGAGTTTTTGGCCGCTGAGTAGAGTTCTCTTTTGCATTGCACTTGGATTGCACAAATATAGAGAAAAAGTTGGACCTTAGTACGCTAAGGTCAGTAAAATTAGTAAGGTTTGTGTAGAAGTTTGGTTATGGATTTGGAAATCAATTAACTATCCTGTTCATTTTTATAAAAAAGTATAGGCTAGCGCTATGGTTCTGCTCAAATGCAATAACTGCTTGCTAATTTATGGAAGCCATTAGCAACTATATTGTTTGGGCTAAGAGCGGTTGGTTTAAGCGCTTGCTGTGTGCTTTTTTGAAGTTAGATATTAGAAGATAGGTGTTGTTTAAGCACTGCCGTGGCCTATTTGTGACTATGGTTCTGCTTTTGTTGTTTTTTGCCGCATTTGTCATTTTGGGCATCTAGGCTTACCGTTGTTTCTACGTTAAGTTTAATTTCTGTATTTAGCTTTACACCAGTTCTGAGATTGCTAAAACGTGCTCATATTTTGAATTTACGGGAAACCGTAGTGAATTGTCATTGATGTTAAGGAATTTTGGGAGATGTTTCATTGAAATTTATGAATGAGCTATTTTGTTATCAATAGAGATGTTGTTTGCATAAACCCAAAAGCTTATTTCTTCGAAAGATCGTATATTTGTTGACCAAACAAAAATGAATAATAAACGTCTCTCTCTTTTGCTAGCAATTTTTCTGCTTTTAGTGGGAGTTGCTTTTGCGGAAAAATTACGGGTTGACAGTAAGTTGGCCGTTGTCACAAAATCGATAAGGAATACTAGAGCTTTAGTAATTGCTAAAAGGTGTCTAACGGGCAATGTTGTAGAACTTTACACTTCAGAAGCAGGTTCTTACGAATGGCAAAAAGATGGAATTAATACAGGGGTAAGTGCTGATACCTTTACACCAACTGTATCTGGAACTTATAGAATTGTAAAAGACGGTGGAATAAGCAACGAGATTACACTAGATTTTAATGTACCAACTGCTAGTTTTACTCATAACGCTACAAATAATGCTTGCGGTACAGAGATGGTTACTTTTGCCAATACTTCTACTAATGGCGAGAGCTATTTGTGGGAATTTGGCGATGGACAAACCAGTACGGAGCAAAATCCAACGCATACTTTTAAGGCCGATTTTGGCAATATTACCCAAGAATTTAAAGTTAAGCTTACGGTAACAAATAATGCTTGCCAAAGGGTAACGTCTAATGAGCAAACCATTAGTGTTAAGCAGTTGCCTGATATTTCAATCTCCGGGAATTTTCAGTCAACGGTCTTTGATGGTAAGAATACAATATATATATGTTCTGATACTGACTCCGAATTTGAAATAGATAACGTTTCTACTACCAAAACTACTAATGCTTCTTATAGAATAATATGGGGAGATGGAACGCCGCACTATGTTTCTAATACTTTCACTTCAATAAAGCATACCTATCCCGTTGGTATTAAAACAATGAGAATAATCACAACGGGTCAAAATGGTTGTGTAAATCAAGAGGATTTTACGGTATTTGTAGGGCAGCGCCCTGCGGGTAATTTAGATAGGGATCAATATACGGACATCTGTAGCGGTGGTCGCTTAACTTTTAAATTAAGCGAAGAAACAAAGAAAAATCCACCGGGAACAATTTACAGGATAAAGTTTAACGATAATACACCTGAAATTAAGTTGGTAGAACCCCTTACTGACAGTCAAAGAACTTTTGATAAAACATTTGACGAAAGTTCATGTGGCTTCAATTTTAATATTGGTGGGCAGAACATCAACAACTCATTCGGTGCTACTTTTATTGCCGAAAATCCTTGTAATTCATCTACTGGCGCAATTGGAAATATTTTCGTTAATGATAAGCCCAAAGCTGGCTTTAGCAAAAACAAGAGTAGTATCATTTGTGAGGAAGAAACCATCACATTCACTAATACCGGTACTGCTAAAACAGCAAAACCAACTGGTTGTACGTCGGGTAAATTTGTATGGAGCATAGAGAGTGCAAATACCTCTGACTACACAATTTTGAGTGGTAGCACTGGAGAAGTTGTTTCTGCTAATTCTTGGATTACAGGCACATCACCACTATCGATAAAATTTAACAAGGCTGGGAAGTATAAAGTTAAGATTAGAATAAGAGGCGAAGCAAATATTGTAGGTTGTGGAGAAGATTCTACGAGGAAGAAATCTGCGTAAACCCAAAACCAATAGCCAGTTTTACTTTGCCTACAACTGCAACATGTGCACCTTACGTATTGCGACCTGCCAACATATCTAATTCGCCTTTGCCAAATTGTGGTAGCAATACGTATACTTGGCGACTAACAAGAGCAGGTAGTAGCATTTCAGATTGTGATAATTTTGGCTCTTTTACGACGCAAACTTCCGCCTTAGAAAGCCCAGCATTTAATTTAACACAACCTGGGGTATATAGCTTAACCTTAACCACGAGTAATGCCAGTGGTACAGGTTGCTCGGTAACTTCGCTTCCTCAAACTATCACCATTAAAGCTCCGCCTACTGCTGCAATTAGTACCACTATACCTACAGCTATTTGTGAAGGTGCAAGTATAAATCCTACAGCAACGGTTAAGAATTGCTGGGGTGCCGATCCTGTTAGTTACGAATGGGAGTTTCCGGGAGCTAGTACAGCGAGTTCCACTTTACCAAGCCCAACAAACATTGTTTATCCAACAAAGGGAAATTATCAGATTAGACTTAAAGTAAGTAACGAATGTGGTTCGTCAACTGTCTACACCAGAAATATTACCATCAATGAAAAACCAGTTCTAAATACAATCACAGATATTGTGGTATGTAGCGGTACTTCGGTTCCGGCAACAGCCTTTAGTACCAGTACAAGTAGCACAGCCTCTTACGCTTGGACAAACAGTAACACTACCATTGGTTTAAATGCGGCATCAGGTAGTGGTAATTTACCCACTTTTACGGCACGAAATACAGGCACAACGCCTATTACCGCTACCATCACGGTTACACCTAGATCTACTGGGGCTGCCAGTTGTACAGGCGAAGCCAAAACTTTTACCATTACCGTTAACCCAGCTGTGGCGGCTGCAAATGCGGGAGCTAATCTAACAGAATGTAATGTCACGAGTACTCGCTTAAGTGCAACTCCCGCACCTACTGGCGGCGTATGGTCTGTAGTAAGCGGCATTACAACGCTTACTTTTGATGATGCTACAAGAGCCGACGCCACCGTGAGCGGCTTAGTGAATGGTGGTACTTATGTGTTGAAATGGACGGTGCAAGGTTTTGCTCCCTGCGGTAATTCTGAGGACACCATGACCATTACGGTAGCCCCTGAAACCGTAGCTGGCACAACTAGTGGAGCAACAACTTATTGCGGTACTTCTACCGCTGGTACGGTTACCTTAACTGGCCATGTAGGTACTATTTTACGTTGGGAACAATCTACAAATGGCAGTACTTGGTCTACCGTTAGCCCACTTAATCAAACACCAACTTTAAACTACAACAATTTAACAGCTACTACCCATTATAGGGCAGTCGTAAAAAGTGGTAGCTGTATTATGCGCTATTCTTCGCCTACTAAAATTGAAATATCGGCTAAGCCGGCTGAACCTTTAGCTACTACAAATTATACCTACTGTTTAAATGATGTTGCCCCCATATTAACGGCAACAGGTACGGACTTAAAATGGTACTCGGCATTACCATTGAATAGCGCAAATCTATTGGCAGGCGCACCAACACCTGCTACCTCATCGGCTACAACTTTAACTTATTACGTTACTCAAAGTGTTAATGGATGTGAAAGTAACTATACTGCCATTTCGGTAAGAATTAACCCAACTATTAACAACAATATAGTTAGTGCAAGTCAGACCATTTGCTTAAATGGCATACCAAGCCAATTAACAGGGCTACTCCCTACTGGTGGTTCTGGAACGTATAGCTACCAATGGGAATCTTCTACAGATAACCTTAATTTCGACCCCATTATTGGTGCTACTAGTAGAAACTACCAACCAAGTGCATTAGCCGCAACTACCTACTACCGTCGTGTAGTAAGTAGCGGTAGTTGTCAATCGACTTCTAATCACATTACCATTACGGTGCAAGGTACTTTGACAAATACCGATATCGATGCTAACCAAACCATCTGTTATAATTCAGCTCCTACTCAATTAATTGGGCAAGTACCTACAGGAGGGAGTGGGAGCTTTACCTACCAATGGGAAGCTTCTACCGTTTCGGCGACAAGCGGTTTCAGTAATATTGTTGGTGCTATAGCAGCAGATTACCAACCGGGCACGCTTACGCAAACCACTTTTTTTAGACGTAGGGTAAATAGTGGTTCTTGCAATGCAATCTCTAATGTTGTAACTATTAGGGTTATTCCTCAATTTAATTTAGCGCAAGTGCAGAACGCGGTATTGTGTAATCAGGCAACGCAAAATAGTATAGCGTTTACCACAGATTTAAGCAGTGCTAACGTTAGTTTCGCATGGGAAAATGATAATCCAGCGATTGGCTTAAGTGCTAGTGGAACAGGCTCACTACCTTCCTTTACAGCAAATAATGCTACAAAGGCACCTTTGGTGGCTAACATTTCTTACAAAGCTATTTATACGGAAGCTCCTTTAACTTGCGAGGCAACTCCTAAAGCATTTACCTTTACCATATTACCAACAATTAGTGTTACCTCCACTTTAAATGACCAAACTTTGTGTACAGGTCAAACTGCCCCAGCGGTAGCCTTAACTTCAGATGCAGCTCCTGTTGTTGGCGCTACGGTAAAGTATCGCTGGTCATCAGATGTGGCTATTGGTCTAACTAATGGAGAGGGGACAGCGATACCCTCCTTTACTACAATAAACAACAGTAGCAATCCTATTACCTCAGAAATGACAGTAGTGCCATTATATACTTATGCAGGTAGAACTTGCGAGGGCACGCCCAAAAGTTATCGAATTACCGTAAATCCAGCTGCTAGGGTAGATTTTTCACTACCTAACCAAACTATCTGTAGTAACACGATTAGTGCAGTGGTAAATTTGACAAATACTACTTCCGACGTAGATTTTACTTGGACAGCTCAATCTGTAGCGGGTATAGTTGGACTTGCAACCAATGGTAGCAACCAGATCCCTGCACAAACCTTAGTGAACACCACTAATGCTCCAATTACAATAGTTTACAAAGCTAAAGCTACCACACTGGGGGCTGCTAGTTGCGAAGGTGTTGAAACCGAATATTGTATTACTGTAAATCCAATACCTACACTTACTGCTAGCGAAACCAGTAAAACGATTTGTAGCAACCAAAGCACCAACATCAGCTTAAGTAGCAATGTAGTAGGTACAAGGTACGCATGGTCTTTCAGTGCCAATCCAAACATAACTGGTGCAAACAGTGGCAATGGTGCTAGTATTAATCAAAACCTGATTAATACGTCGACGATTCCACAAACAATAGCTTATACCGTAGTGCCAACCTTTGAAAATGCGCTGGTAGCTTGTAATGGCGATGCATTAACAATTGAAATCACAGTAAATCCTTCACCTGTAGTTAATTTTTCCGGTGGTGACCTTAGTGTATGTGCTGGGCAAACAAGTCCAGCTGTGACGTTAAGCAGCAGTACACCTAATGCGCAAATCACATGGACGGCAAATGTGCCTGTTGGAATTACAGGAGTAAATACCTTATCAGGTACTACCACTATTCCAACTGAAACCTTGTTGAATAATGCCAACGTGCCTTTAACCATTATTTACACTGCTGTAGCTAAAACTGATGATGCCAATGCCTGTGCAGGTAATATTGCCACATATCGAGTAACCGTTAATCCTGTTGCACGATTAACCAATACCAATTTAGCTCAAAGTGTATGTTCTGGCGGAAGAAATACAGCCGTGGTATGGCAAAGTAATGTAGCCAATGCTACCTTTAGTTGGACGGCCACTGCCACTTCGAGCGAGCTAACTGGATTTACTGCCAGTGGGAATGGTAATATTCCAGTTCAAACTTTAATAAATACTAGCACACAGGTACAAAAGATTACTTATATTGTTAAACCTCTTGCCTACGGTTGCGAAGGCCCAGCGTCCACTTACGAAATCGAAGTTTATCCATCGCCAATATTTACCAGCAATGCGGCGGCTACAGAAATCTGTAGTGGTAAAACTTTCGTATACACACCTACCAGTTCTACTACAGGGGTAACCTTTAAATGGACTAGAGCTGCAATTACGGGTATCAGTAATGCAGCGGCAAGTGGTACAGGTGTAGATGCAGCAGGAAGTATTAGCGAGACACTCATCAACACTAGGGTAAACCCAATTGACGTGCTTTATGAATACGAAATGAGCATTAACGGATGTACTACTGGAAATAAAATTCCTTTAGTAGTTAAGGTTAATCCGCAAACTACAGCCAATTTTGGTTTATCTGCTACCAATGGCTGTGCACCTTTCAATTTGGTTATTTCAAATTTAAATTCAAGGGCTTTAGTTAGTACTTATACTGTCGATTTTGGAGATGGTTCCACGATAGAGACCTATAATGATACAAGAGATATTAGACATACTTATCAAAACGACACTAACCAGCCGAAAATATTTTATATTACCATTACTACACGTAACGAGTGTGGTGAGTCAATTTCGAGGCCTTATGAAATTAAGGTACAGCCGCAAACCGTATTCTCAAAATTAGTTTTAGATGCAACGCAAACTTTTGGTTGTGCACCATTCGTTGTTAATTTTACTGCTGCTAACCAATCTACAGGAGCTAATCTCTATACTTGGGATTTTGGTGATGGTTCGCCTACCCGTCAAACAAGGGCGGTAAATGAAAATTTAAGTCACACCTACAGCACTGCGGGCACTTACACGGTAACGTTAACCGCCACTAATGGCTGTTCAACTGTAAGCACTAGCGAAGAAATAACGGTTTACCCACAGGTTGTGGCTAATTTTAGTATAGATAAACCGCAAGATTGCGTAGGTAGCGAATTTACTTTCAGTAATTTATCTGGTGCTCAATTTACCTCTTCGTGGGATTTTGGAGATGGCACTACCAGCACGGAGGTTAATCCTAAACATCGCTACGCTACACCAGGTACAAAAACCATTACTTTAAGAGCTACGCAAGTTTATCCAAATGGTGGCTCTTGTACAGCTATCATTAGCAAGACAGTTAATGTACTTGCTGCACCTAACGCTACTTTTACCACCAATGCAGGTACACTAAATTGTGGCCCCTTTGCCTTACAAGCTACTGCAACTGGAAGTAATGTAGTTAATGTAGAATGGGATTTCGGAGATGGTAATAGTGCTACTGGAAAAAACGTTAATCATACCTATGTTCGGGCAGGCGATTATACCATTACTGCGAAAGCTTACAACGCACAGGGTTGTGCCAGTACAAGCTCGCAAGTGGTTAGAATAAGCGAAAGTCCAATAGCAGCTTTTAATCCTTCTGTTACCGAAATATGCGGCACTTCAGGTAATGCTAGTTTTAGCAATCAAACTACTTATGGTGGCACTGATGTAGTAACTTATAAATGGTTGGTAAATGGAGTGCTCGTATCCAATCAGCGAGATTTAACCCATAACTTTGTAGTACCTAATGGCGCATCACTACCGTATCAATTTAGGATAAAATTAGAAGCTAGTAACCTGGTTGGCTGTAGCACTAGCGAAGAAAAGGTGTTGCAGTTTAATCCATTCCCTAAAGCAATTTTCAGCGTAGCACAGGTTAAAGAATGTGTTCCTTTCAAATTGAATATCAATAATCAATCTGCCTATTCAGATACTTTCGAATGGTACGTAGATGGAAACTTGGTGTCTGAAGAAAGAAATCCAGAAAACATTATTTTAACAGATTTTGACAGACGATATATGCTTAAGCTGATCGTTAAAAATAGGTATGGTTGTACCCAGAACGAACAAGTTTTAGAAGTAGCCACACATCCGTATTTAAAGGCAGAATTTAGTTTAGCGAATGATGTAAGCTGTAATGGGATTTTAGATGTGCAGATCACAAACAATAGTATTGGCGCAACTACCTACACTTGGGATTACGGCGATGGAACACCAGTTTATATAGGAAATAATCCTGTGCATAGTTACGGTATACCAGGTATTTACCAACTGAAATTAACGGCTAGTAATGGTTTCTGCTCAGCTATCTATACTAAAGAAGTAAAGGTAGCGAATGCACCAAGAGCCGCATTTTTAACCGATGTAAGCAATGGTTGTAATCAATTAAGAGTTAGATTTAGAAATACATCAGTAAATGCAACCAGTTATTATTGGGATTTTGGAGATGGTAATTTCTCTAGAGAGGAAAATCCCGAACATCAGTATGTTTTTGCCAGTACTGCGTATACGGTAAAACTGATAGCAAGTAATGCTTTCGGCTGTACAGACGAAACGATCTCTACACAAGCCATCAACGTATTTCCTCCACCGCAAGCGAACATTGAAATTACACCAAACAAAATCATTAAAGTGCCCGATTACACTTTCACGTTTAAAGCAACTAGTACTGATGATATCATTAGCTACAGGTGGGAGTTTGGCGATGGTTCTACTTCCGATAGGAAAGACATTGCGCATAAGTATGATAGATTTGGCACTTATAAAGTGAAGCTTCATATCATCAACAGGGCTAATTGTGTAAATACAATAGAAGATGAAGTTACCATCATAGATTTTCCGGGCTATCTATATATACCCAATGCTTTTGAACCAGAAAATTTAAATAACGATTTAAAGGTGTTTAAAGTAAAAGCAGGTGGTTTGGCTACCTATCATCTTAAAATTTTTAACAAGTGGGGGCAATTGATTTGGCAAACCAATAAGTTAGATCAGGACGGTGCACCAACAGAACATTGGGATGGCATGAGTAGCGGTAAGCTATTGCCATTAGGAGCCTATTATTGGCAAGCTGAGGCTACTTACATTAACGGAGGGGTATGGAAAGGGATGAAGTTTGGGAATAAGGCCGAAAGTAAAACAGGGGTAATTCATTTGATCAGGTAATGAGTAGGGGCTATCTAAAATATTTAATCATAAGCATATTTTTAAGTGTGCAAATCATCACTGTAAAGTCGCAGGATATTATTTATTCGCAATTTTATAATGCGCCAGGTTACCTAAATCCAGCGTTAAGTGGCGAGTTTGAAGGCGATATCCGTTTCAATATGATTTATCGTTCGCAGTGGACCAAAATACAGGGTGCGCTAGAAAGTTATACCTTTTCTGTAGATTATCAATTACCTGTTTTTGGTGGCGGTATTGGCCTGATCGCCAATAAATCAACAGAGGGTACAGCTTATCTTGCCAAGCTAAATTTGGCCGCTATACTGTCTTATAATGTAGAACTTAACGATTATAGCAGACTTTCTTTCGGGTTACAGGCAGGTATCATCAATCGTCGTATTGATGAAAATAAATTGCTCTTCGCAGATCAAATAGACGATAGGGGGATCATCACAGGTGGAGCCTCCTCAGCTTCCATTTTTACCAATAATAACCGCAGTTTTTTTGATGGTGGCGCTGGTATTAATCTTGTGGCAGGTAATTTTATGCTAGGTACATCTGCACAGCACATCAATCAACCTAATGAATCGTTTACCGGACAGGTCGCTAAATTACCCATGAGATATGGTTTCCATACCAGCTATTTAATTAGTTTAGATCGCTACGGAGAAGATCTGCCAGCTATCATACCCTCTTTAGTGGTTTACAGGCAGGATAAGATCAATTCCGTTAGCGCTGGGTTTCAATATAAAACCAATGCCATCAATTTAGGGTTTTGGTACAGGGGAGATGGTAAGCAGCATGATGCTATCGTACTTTCTGTAATCTTAGATCTATTTAAAAAAGGAGATAAGACCAGTAAATTTAGGTTAGGTGTTAGCCATGATGCTACTACATCAAAATTGAATTATACCAGCACTGGCGGAACAACTGAGGGCGCCTTGGTTTTTGAAACTGAAATACCGGGAAGGGCAGAGGCTAGATATCTTCGAGATCGTAGTAATAATTTTAATCGTTGTTATAAGTTTTATTAATTGTTCAAAGGAGAAACAAAAGAAGCTTTAATTGCTAGCTCAGATTAGCCTCAAATGCTTTCAATCAATAAAATAAAATTGTCCCTCTCATTTTTAAGGATTATCTATCCCGACATTTCGGTAGGGTTAGCTAGGCCTGTGCCGAATTTGCTTCGGTAGGGAGAGGTTCGCATCAAATAAGCCCTTGGTTAAAACCCAAGGGCTATGAGTAATTTTACACCACGCTATCAAATCCCCAAATCCACGAATATCCAATAATCAAATCTCCAAATCCACGAATAACCAAATCACCTGTAGGGCTTAGGCTAAGCAATCGACCTATTGACTAAGCCACCAACTCACAACACTTAACTCATAACTCGCAATCAAATCACTAAACAACGAACAACGAACAACGAAACTCGAATTACCGAATAGCCAAATCCACGCATCAACAAATCAACGAACAACGACGAACGAACAACGAAACTCGAATTTTTCTTCAACTTTATGGAAAACTGCAACGCTTAGCATCTTGATAAAAAAGAGACGAAATGAAGAATAGCTTTCCCGTAGATATTCCAAAACCTTGTGGGCAATCTTGGGAACAAATGGCCCAAACCGCCAATGGTAAATTCTGTAGCCATTGCAGCACCGAAGTAATAGATTTTACGCAAATGACTACCGCCCAGCTGCAGCTTTATTTTAAAAATACCACACAGCCTATCTGTGGACGCATCGATACCTTTCAACTGCATTGGTTAAACCATCCACCAGCGTTGCACACTCCTCAAATTGGATTTAGCTTTAAAATAGCGATGGCATCGGTAATGGCCTTGTTGGTAAGCACCAAAGCAAATGCCCAGCAAATGGCAGCGAAAGCTCAAACTACTACTCATTTGAGCAGTACTATAGCTAAAATCAATACTCAAGTTAAGGACATCGCAACTGAGGGCAGCTTTCTCCTAAAAGGCACAGTGAAATCATTGGAAGATGGTCTTGCGCTTGAAGGAGCAAACATTAAGGTAATCGGTTTAAACCAAGCTACCATTACCAATAGTGACGGCATATTTAAACTTTTTGTAAAGGGCTTAGCACAACAAGAGGTAACTTTATTAATTACTTATTTGGGACATTCGAGCCAACAAGTTAAAGTGAAGCTAACACAAGAACCCGAAGATCTAACGATAAGTTTAGCTTCCGACAGTATCATTCTAGGAAAAGTATCGGTCACTGCACCCGTAGTTGAGATCCGACATGTCATCACTGGTGGTATCATTGCCGTTAAAACAGAGGAGCTAAAAAGACCATCCTTCTTCAAGCGCATGTTGGATCATGTAGGCGGGTGGTTTAAATAGATGGCGTTTCCTTGCAAAAACAGTTAGGTAAACATTTAATTTAATGATCAATAAACTTTACATTTTCTAGGTAATTCTTCGTGCCTCCTTCGGGGATTGTTCGGTAAAAAGGCTGTTTTTCGAAGGTTTCTCGAACAAAACCCGAACAACACTCGAACAAGGGTAGACAAAACCAGCCAAATACAGTGAGTTTTGGCCAAAACCGGCGCAGGGGGATTTGGCAAAGTCTTGAATATAAATAACATCACCTATTTAGAGATTACAATACAATTTACCGCGATTATAGCAACGCGTTCCCGTTTCGGTTGCTTGTGTTAGTACCTTAGTACCTCGGTAAGCTAGTTTTGATGGTATTAAATGCTATCTTTGCATGTAACAGTACTCGCCACGCTACCCGTCAGAACAGCGTCCCAGGGCGAGTCTTTTGCTTTTATACGCTAGTAGATGGCGTAGGGTTTGGCCCATAACTTCTTTGCTAAAACAGCCCCTTTAGCAAAGCTGATACGAACACTATACGAAGAACGTACGAACAAATGGTGTTTTTTAGGTGATGGTTGCGGCCAATTCAATCATTGTCTCATTTAAAATTTAAACCTTACGGGAAACCGTAAGGAATTGTAATTGGCTTTAGGGAATTTTAGGGATGTTTTACTTAAATAAAATTTTATGGCTTATTATCGATTAAACCTAAACCAACAGGCAAATGGCGATTATGAAGTGCATAAGGATGATTGCAGATATTATCCTTCACAAAATTATGATTCCTTAGGTTCGTTCAGTATTTGTAAACCTGCGGTGGACGAAGCTAAAAGAAAGCATCCTTACAAGAAAATTAATGGATGTGTACACTGTTCAGAGAGTTGCCACACAAGCTGATGTAGTTGCCTTGAAATCAATGCTCTTATTTCGAGCATTGATTTTTTATATTGCTGATATAATCTTACATTAGCTAGCTCAATTAAATCTAAATGCTCATCTCAAATGTGCCCGGTAACGAACTCGAAGAACATCCCTATCTAAATCACTATAAAGAATTCGTAAAAAAATCCTATGCACATTCTAGCGGGGTTATAGTCGTTTAACATCGCAGATAAAATGAATTCCCCATACGTTTATCAAGGTAGATAAAAAGTAATGCAGGATTATAAATAATATTCCATCTAAATGATAACAAAACTACAAGTTGAAGACATTATTGAAAAACGTTGGACTTCTTTAAAAGACCCAAAGGAGTTAATTAGTCTCTATAGTATTGAAAAACAAACCAATCAAGGTTACAATGGCAGGCAGTTGTTAGAGCTTTTTCAAAATTGTGAAGATGAGGGGGCCTCAATTGTGGAAATTTCTCTTGATACAGAAACATGCTCACTGACAATTAGCAATGATGGTCCTAAACCGTTTTCATTAAAAGGGTACGACTCTATATTTTATCCTGGTCTTTCTTCTAAAGTTTCGTCGGGGTATATAGGTAATAAAGGGTTAGGATTTCGTTCAATAATAAATTGGGCAGATCAAATTACGATCATCAGTAATGACTTTAAAGTTGTGTTCGATAACTCCTTTGATCGTCGAAATGACGGTATTATTTTACTTTTGAGACAGCCTCTTTTTTTTGCTTCGTGTAAAATTAAGGAGCAATTGGGTTTTTCTCAGCAACAACGTGTTGGTTGTTTCGTAGATCATCCGTGCTTGGGTAGGCCGTAAGCAACTCGGATAGATCGTCGAAGTCTTCGGTGTCGAAACTGATCACGCAACTAAGTGCTTCTCCATCACAGGAAGCGGTAGGCACATCCTGTACATCAATCGGCGTCCAATTACCGGGATCATCAATACCCGTTTCCTGGTCCAAATTATACTGATAGTACATGGTCACATTTTTAGCAGATTTCGCTTTAAAAGCACTCATACTAAATACCAGGCCGAACGCTAAACATAGCGCTGCTAGGCCAAAAACTAATTTACTTTTTTCATAACTATTAATTTTAATGTTTACTATGGGTAAAGCCTTCGGCTGGTTTTTGGTTAATTATGTTGCCAAGGCTTTACCCCTAAATTTTGACTGCTTTATTGCATTTGAAAAAACAGCCGAAAAAGGGGGTTAAATTCCTTCCCCGCTACTGGTGCTTAATTGCTGAGGCTTGCCCAGAGCGCTGCGGAAGGCCAGAAATGGTACATTGCCGTTTTGGTGGGCCTACCTTTAAACCTTGCCTCCTGGAGGCGAGGCCTAAAATTTGTGTTTTTTTTTTTGTAATGAAAACTCAAAAAAATGGACTTTGGCGCTTGCTTTGCTTTTACCGTTTTTGCATACTGCCAATTTAGAGCGCTTTTGTACGGGTGATAACTGCTACAACGGTGTAAAAAATACTGTAGTTTGTACAGTTTTTTTCATAGCCAAACCGAGCTTTAAGGCCATGGGAGTAGCTAAGAAACGTGTTTTTGGGAAGGAAGCTGAAATAGCGTTTTAAAGGAATTTTTGGTAATGGCGCACAAAATAATTGTAATTGATAGCTAGGTAATTGGCGATATTCTTTTTGGCAAGCAGAGGCACAATAGCCCTATATTCCGTATAAAAGCGCTGTATTTTGACTTCGGCGCTTTTCTCTTCGAGCAGAAATGGCCTCAACTGGCATTGGTTGATATATTGTACATTTAAATTCCTATAGATACGGATCAGTTCGGGGAATTGCAGCCATAGCTGTTGGAGCGCCTCCCAATTCCAATAATAAATGAGGGTAGGTACGCAGGCCCGGAAGAATTGCTGCGCAGGCCTTTCGTCCATGAACAGAAATTGGTTGGTGTTAAAGAAGTTGACAATGGAAGGCCGGTCGCGGTACTGGCTGTTATATTCTTTCAGCAGCCCATCGGCCACGTAGGCAATACCTTTAGATTGGTATAGAAAGCCTTCGTTATACCTAACCTTTTTAAATTTCATTTCAGCACAAATTGCAGCCCATGCCCTGGGACTTACCGCACCATTTTGCTGTAGTTGAAGTTTGAGTTTAAGATGGAGCGCTTCATTCATAGGTGTTTTGTTTAAATAGTACTTCCCAATTTCCAAATATTAGACTAAAAAGCACTAAGATTTTCAGCCAAATTGTACTAACCCATACATTTTAATGTACTAACTCATAAAAAATCAATAGACGGGCATCTGCTATCTTTTGCTTAATCAAAATTAAACGCTTGCACCCGCACGCACAATGAACATTAGGTTAACTTTTTTGATGTGTAAAAGTTGACATTTAAACACATTGGGTGCAACGTAGATTTATCCTAATGGTAAATTCTGCAGTACATAACCTTTTGTTTTCATAAATCCGTCTTTATTGAGAGTACGAATTTAGATTAACAGGAGGCAATAGGGCGTTAGTTTTTCTTAAGAAATGCCGATGTGAAAAATTACCTTTTGTTAATTATTCTGGTTTGCTTAAAAGCATGAAATCGTTTATTCGGTAAGTTAGTATTGCTTAAAATAAATGACAAACATTTTCCCGTCTAAAGTGGTGAAATGACCTTTTTAAATGGTAAATTGACTAAGTAGGGTAGCATATTGCTATATAGTTTTGCAATTAACCTGATCCCTGACTACTAATTCCTGACCACTTAAATAACCAATAAAGATAGTTTTGCAATTAACCTGATCCCTGATCCTTAAAATAACCAAAAAACTATAGTTCAAAGATCCCTCCATTATAGTCGGGATGACGGAGTAGGAGAAGAGAGTGCTAGGGAACTTAAATAAACTTAGGTACCTAAGGTGGTGAATGTTTAATAAAGAATAACCAATGAACCAATTCAACAACTCGCGGCTCGCAACCCACAACCCGCAACCCACAACTCAAAATCCAACCCAAAGCCAGCTCCACACAGCCTACACACAGGGTCGGCACAAGGATGACACATGAATCGCACATGAATGGCACATCATTGTTTTACACTCAAAGCTCCATAACCAAATAAACTAATAACTAATGAACCAATTGAACGTCCTGCAACAAGCCAAGCTTGGTACATCGCAAATGTCGGTGGTAAAGCCATCCCTTATACTACTTATATATAGGTATAGCGCATCTAAATTCCCGTTTACATTTTTTCTTCTTGTCTGTCAGCAGCTTATATAGCTATTTGGAATAAAAAGCGCTGTTTGTATTGCGCAGGGATAATTTTTTTCTACCTTTGCACTCCGCTTCGGAGGAAGAGGGGACTGGATGAAAAGCACTAACAAACGGGAAAGAAAAAAGTTTTATTTTTTTCTTGGAAAATGGAAAAGTTTTTCTACCTTTGCACTCCGCTTCGGAGGAAGAGGTTGAGGTTTTGAAAGAGGGAGAAGAGAGGGGTTGGTAAGATGAAGAAGAGCAAATAAAAAATATTTCATTTTTTATTTGGAAAGAAGAAAAAGTTTCCTACCTTTGCAGTCCCAAACGAAACGGGAGCTGACGAACGGAGTTCGCAGCTAAACAAAACAAGATTGAAACAATGAGCTACCAAACAGATGCGGAACATTAAGACCGCTGAAACACAAGTAGGGAATTGCAGGATATATAGACCACCGCGAGGTAAGGTCGATAAGTTCATTAAAGAGATATCATTTACAAAAGCGCAGCGAGGCGAAAATGTTTACTGTAAAGTACATACAGCCGAACTGTTTTCTTTAGGTCGGTTCTTACAGACAATACAAATCAAGAACAGACAATCAATTTTAGTTAATAGATAGTCAGAGTTCGAATTCACATTTTACAATGGAGAGTTTGATCCTGGCTCAGGATGAACGCTAGCGGCAGGCCTAATACATGCAAGTCGAGGGGTAGAGCAAGCTTGCTTGCTTGAGACCGGCGCACGGGTGCGTAACGCGTATGCAACCTACCCTTTTCTGGGGGATAGCCCGAAGAAATTCGGATTAATACCGCATAAGACCACGACACGGCATCGTGACGGGGTCAAACATTTATGGGAGAAGGATGGGCATGCGTGCCATTAGCTAGTTGGCGGGGTAACGGCCCACCAAGGCGACGATGGCTAGGGGATCTGAGAGGATGGCCCCCCACACTGGTACTGAGACACGGACCAGACTCCTACGGGAGGCAGCAGTAAGGAATATTGGTCAATGGAGGCAACTCTGAACCAGCCATGCCGCGTGCAGGAAGACGGCCCTCTGGGTTGTAAACTGCTTTTATTCGGGAATAAACCTACTTACGTGTAAGTAGCTGAATGTACCGAAGGAATAAGGATCGGCTAACTCCGTGCCAGCAGCCGCGGTAATACGGAGGATCCAAGCGTTATCCGGATTTATTGGGTTTAAAGGGTGCGTAGGCGGCCTGTTAAGTCAGGGGTGAAAGACGGTAGCTCAACTATCGCAGTGCCCTTGATACTGATGGGCTTGAATGGACTAGAGGTAGGCGGAATGAGACAAGTAGCGGTGAAATGCATAGATATGTCTCAGAACACCGATTGCGAAGGCAGCTTACTATGGTCCTATTGACGCTGAGGCACGAAAGCGTGGGGATCAAACAGGATTAGATACCCTGGTAGTCCACGCCCTAAACGATGAATACTCGCTGTTGGCGATACACAGTCAGCGGCTAAGCGAAAGCGTTAAGTATTCCACCTGGGGAGTACGCCCGCAAGGGTGAAACTCAAAGGAATTGACGGGGGCCCGCACAAGCGGAGGAGCATGTGGTTTAATTCGATGATACGCGAGGAACCTTACCCGGGCTTGAAAGTTAGTGAACTATCCAGAGATGGATGGGTCCTTCGGGACACGAAACTAGGTGCTGCATGGCTGTCGTCAGCTCGTGCCGTGAGGTGTTGGGTTAAGTCCCGCAACGAGCGCAACCCCTATGTTTAGTTGCCAGCACGTCATGGTGGGGACTCTAGACAGACTGCCTGTGCAAACAGAGAGGAAGGAGGGGACGACGTCAAGTCATCATGGCCCTTACGTCCGGGGCTACACACGTGCTACAATGGACGGTACAGAGGGCAGCTAGGCAGCAATGTCGTGCAGATCTCAAAAAGCCGTTCACAGTTCGGATTGGGGTCTGCAACTCGACCCCATGAAGTTGGATTCGCTAGTAATCGCGTATCAGCAATGACGCGGTGAATACGTTCCCGGGCCTTGTACACACCGCCCGTCAAGCCATGGAAGTTGGGGGTACCTAAAGTACGTAACCGCAAGGAGCGTCCTAGGGTAAAACCGATAACTGGGGCTAAGTCGTAACAAGGTAGCCGTACCGGAAGGTGCGGCTGGAATACCTCCTTTCTGGAGTGGAACTGTCCACTCGCTGCGCCCAAATGATACTATATGATATAGTATAGGATGTAAATGATGATATATCTCTAAACAGGAAAAAAGAAACACCAAGAAGATGAAGCCATTCTAGCTTAGCTAGCGGCGAGATTGATTGTTAATTACGATTTACGAATTACGAGTTACGATTTAAGAAGGAAACGGAACAAATCTAAAATCGTCAATCTAGAATCTAAGATCAAATAGTCCCGTAGCTCAGCCTGGTTAGAGCACTACACTGATAATGTAGGGGTCTCCAGTTCAAATCTGGACGGGACTACGGATAGTTTTTTTGGGGGATTAGCTCAGCTGGCTAGAGCGCCTGCCTTGCACGCAGGAGGTCAACGGTTCGACTCCGTTATTCTCCACCACTCGGTGAACAAAGATGAAAGAACAAAGATAAAAGACATGGTCTTTATTCCTTGCTCATTAATCCTTGCTCCACCTTGAGAAAGTTCTTTGACATATTGGAAGAAGTTAAAAAAGAAGAGCAAACAACAATAGGCGACTGTTGTGTTTGTGCTCTCCCGATGCAAATCGGGGATGAGACATCATGACAAGAGCAAAAAAGCATACCATGCGGCGCAAAAGGCGCATGAGTAGAAGAAAGTAATAAAGAGTACACGGGGGATGCCTTGGCTCTCGGAGGCGATGAAGGACGTGATAAGCTGCGATAAGCATCGGGGATCTGCAAATGAGAATTGATCCGGTGATTTCCGAATGGGGCAACCCGGCATGTTGAAGACATGTCACAATAAGAGCGAACCTGCCGAACTGAAACATCTAAGTAAGCAGAGGAATAGAAAATAACAATGATTTCCTAAGTAGTGGCGAGCGAAAGGGAAAGAGCCCAAACCAATATTGTTACGGCAATGTTGGGGTTGTAGGACTGTGATGTGGTTATAATGCAGCGAAGTGGAACGGGATGGGAAGCCCGGCAATATAGCGTGAGAGCCGCGTACACGTAAGCACCATTAGCCTAACAGTATCCTGAGTACCGCGAGGTCGGAGACGCCTTGTGGGAATCTGCCGGCACCATCCGGTAAGGCTAAATACTCCCGAGAGACCGATAGTGAACCAGTACCGTGAGGGAAAGGTGAAAGAACCCCGAACAGGGGAGTGAAATAGAACCTGAAACCGTGTACTTACAAGCGGTCGGAGCACCTTCGTGGTGTGACGGCGTGCCTTTTGCATAATGAGCCTACGAGTTACTCTTCACTGGCAAGGTTAAGTGCTTTAGGCACGGATCCGAAGCGAAAGCGAGTCTGAACAGGGCGCATAGTCAGTGGAGGTAGACGCGAAACCTTGTGATCTACCCTTGGGCAGGTTGAAGGTGCGGTAACACGTACTGGAGGACCGAACCGATAAACGTTGAAAAGTTTCCGGATGACCTGAGGGTAGGGGTGAAAGGCTAATCAAACTGGGAAATAGCTCGTACTCCCCGAAATGTTTTTAGGAACAGCGTCGGTGTTGAGTTATATAGAGGTAGAGCTACTGATTGGGTGCGGGGAGTCAAATCCTACCAAATCCAGACAAACTCCGAATGCTATATAATATAACCGGCAGTGAGGCTCAGGGTGCTAAGGTCCTGGGCCGAGAGGGAAAGAACCCAGACCATCAGCTAAGGTCCCTAAATTATAGTTAAGTTGAACTAACGAGGTGCGGTTGCATAGACAGCTAGGATGTTGGCTTGGAAGCAGCCATTCATTTAAAGAGTGCGTAACAGCTCACTAGTCGAGCGGCCGTGCATGGATAATAAACGGGCATCAAACTATATACCGAAGCTATGGGATTGAAATATATCGGTAGGGGAGCATTCTGGCGGCAGTGAAGTTGCAGCGTGAGCTGTGGTGGAGCTTCCAGAAAAGCAAATGTAGGCATAAGTAACGATAAGGCGGGAGAGAAACCCGCCCACCGAAAGGATAAGGTTTCCTGATCAACGCTAATCGGATCAGGGTTAGTCGGGGCCTAAGGCGAACCCGAAGGGGGTAGTCGATGGACAACGGTTTAATATTACCGTACCTTTTATAGATGCGATGTGGGGACGGAGTAGTGGAACTGCCGCGATCTGACGGAATAGATCGTTGAAGGCTGTAGGTATAGGACTGGTAGGCAAATCCGCCGGTCCTGCTGAACGCTGATAGTACCGCGAGCCTTCGGGCAAGTGGATAGCGCAGGTAATCAGACTTCCAAGAAAAACCGCTAAGCTCCAGTCTATAAAAGCCCGTACCGCAAACCGACACAGGTATCCGGGAAGAGGATTCTAAGGTGCTCGAGTGAATCATGGCTAAGGAACTCGGCAAAATGGCCCTGTAACTTCGGGAGAAGGGGCGCTGGCAGCAATGTCAGCCGCAGTGAAAAGGCCCAGGCGACTGTTTAACAAAAACACATGGCTTTGCAAAATCGAAAGATGAGGTATAAGGCCTGACACCTGCCCGGTGCTGGAAGGTTAAGAGGGGATGTCAGCCGCAAGGCGAAGCATTGAATCGAAGCCCCAGTAAACGGCGGCCGTAACTATAACGGTCCTAAGGTAGCGAAATTCCTTGTCGGGTAAGTTCCGACCTGCACGAATGGTGTAACGATCTGGGCGCTGTCTCAGCCATGAGCTCGGTGAAATTGTGGTCCCGGTGACGCCGGGTACCCGCAACGGGACGGAAAGACCCCATGCACCTTCACTACAGTTTAACATTGACATTGGGTACAGGATGTGTAGGATAGGTGGGAGGCTTTGAAGCGGCGTCGCCAGGCGTCGTGGAGCCAACGTTGAAATACCACCCTTTCTGTATTCGGTGTCTAACCCCGCTGAGCGGGGGACATTGTTTGATGGGTAGTTTGACTGGGGTGGTCGCCTCCAAAAAGGTAACGGAGGCTTTCAAAGGTAAGCTCAGTACGCTTGGTAACCGTACGGGGAGTGCAATAGCATAAGCTTGCTTGACTGTGAGGCATACAGGCCGATCAGGGTCGAAAGACGGATATAGTGATCCGGTGGTTCTGCATGGAAGGGCCATCGCTCAAAGGATAAAAGGTACGCTGGGGATAACAGGCTGATCTCCCCCAAGAGCTCATATCGACGGGGAGGTTTGGCACCTCGATGTCGGCTCGTCACATCCTGGGGCTGGAGAAGGTCCCAAGGGTTCGGCTGTTCGCCGATTAAAGTGGCACGCGAGCTGGGTTCAGAACGTCGCGAGACAGTTCGGTCCCTATCTGTTGTGGGCGTTGGAATCTTGAGTGGGGCTGACCTTAGTACGAGAGGACCGGGTTGGACCAGCCTCTAGTGAACCTGTTGTTCCGCCAGGGGCATTGCAGGGTAGCTACGCTGGGAATAGATAAGCGCTGAAAGCATCTAAGTGCGAAACTAGCCACGAGATGAGGATTCCATATAGGGCCGTAGCAGACTACTACGTTGATAGGATACAGATGTAAAGGTGGCGACACCACAGTCGAGTATTACTAATAGCCCGAGGCTTTCATCAAAGCAGACGTTGTTTGCTCTTCGAAACTTAACTTCTTTCAATAATATGTCATTTATTATCACTGAATAATAACAAAGATATTCAGGTGCCTATATCGGCGGTGTCCACCTCTTCCCATTCCGAACAGAGAAGTTAAGCCCGCCCGAGCCGATGGTACTGCGGTAACACGTGGGAGAGTAGGTCGGTGCCTAAACTTAAACGGCCCCTTGCAGAAATGTCAAGGGGCTTTTTTGTGTAATATAAAATTCCTGCGGTACTCGGCACTTCTGGCGTTTTATGCGACCATGATTTATGGAAGAGTCAGAAAAAACCTTCGAAGGAAACAACTTCTTATAAATCTCCTTACTTTTCTGTGTAAATACTTAAAACTTGTCTAGCAGTGTCAGTGGTTAGTCTTAGTTACGAATTATAATTCTGAAATAGTTTCTTCCTTGTAGGTGTACGAACATCCGCCGCTGGGCAGAACCCACACTTGCAAAGCGGGAAATTCACACTTTTTTAAAAATTGATGTTGAATATCTTTTTAGAGATATAGACCCATAAACATTTAATTAGTATTGTAATTTCCTTAATCCTAAATGATTGATGATTACTATGATTTGCTTTTTTATTTTATGAAATAAAATTGTGTGCTTCCCTAAATTTCGTACCAATCAAAAATAGAATTTATTGGCATAATTTGTATTCTATTGGTGTTTTATTTTTGAGTGCTCTATGTGGCCTACTATAGTTATAGTCATTCATCCATTCTTCACTTATTGTTCTTACTTCCTGAATTGATTTAAATACGTAGGCATTTAATATATCCCTTCTGAAAGTTCCGTTTAACCTTTCGATATAAGCATTTTGCGTGGGCTCACCAGGCTGAATGAACACAAGTTGGATCTTATTTTCCTTGCTCCAAATATCCAGTTTTGCACTAATAAATTCTGGCCCGTTGTCAACCCTTATCATTTTGGGATAACCCCTTTGCTGGGCGATTTCTTCCAAACTCCTTATTACCCGTAATGTTGGCAGCGATGTGTCTGTTTCTATCGTTAAAACTTCCCTGTTAAAATCATCAATCACGTTCAATAACCTTATTTTTCTGCCATCCCATAAGCTGTCACTCATAAAATCTATGCTCCAGACCTCGTTGATTTTGCCGGGCTGGAACAAAGCCTGTTTTACCCTTGCTGGCAATCTTTTTTTAGCCCTTCTTCTTATGTTCAGTTTTAGTGCGGTGTAAATCCTGTAGAGTTTTTTATGGTTGATCATTTCCCCTGACTTTCTTATCCGATGGTAGCATTGCCAAAAACCTATGCTTACGTGCTTTTCTGTCAAACCATTTAATAGTTCAATGTACTTGTCATCCTGCTTTATGCGGGCCAAGTAACTGAAGCTGCTTCTTGAGATTTTAATGCTATCACAAGCCTTGCGCTTACTGATCTGATGTTCGACAAGCAGAAAAGTAACAGCTTCTTTTTTATCGCAAGGCGCTAAAGCTTTTTTTCAATCAGATCCTTTAGCGCATCGTTCAAAAGTGCCAGATCGGTATACATCCGTTTCAGCTTGGAGTTTTCTGCCTCAAGTTCCTTTAGGCGTTTGAGATCGTTAATTTCCATCCCGCCATATTTGCTTCGCCATCGATAGAAGGTCTTCTCTGATATGCCGTTTGCTCTGGCAATATCTGTTACCTTAACGCCTTTTTCATGCTGTCTCAATATTGAAACAATCTGTGCCTCTGTAAATTGTGTTGTTTTCATAATTGTTAATTAAAAATAGTGTCTTTTTTCTATTTTTAATCGGACCAATTTCGGGGAAGCATACAAAATCAGTTACCTATTGTCTTTTGGCAACTTGCTAAGCTATAGATTTAAATACTAACAAGTAAGATATTTAGCACCATATTTGACAAGTGATTAATGTCATTTTTATTGAGATTTTTCTTGTATTAAATCAATTAATTGCTATAAGCCATATAATTTGGTTATCTTTGTCTTTTATAATCACATACATATAAATGAGTTTTTTTGTCGAAAAAAGAAAGGAAGTAATGCAACATATAGAGAAATATATGCTGCAAATGCTACCTGAATATTTGAAACCTATAGATGAAATTTGGCAACCTTCAGATTTTTTGCCAGATGCTAGTAAAGATGATTTTTTTCAACGAATAAAAGATTTGCAAGAAAGTGCAAGTGAGCTTTCTTATGATTTAGTAGCTGTTTTAATTGGAGATACCATAACTGAAGAAGCTTTGCCAACTTACAGATCGTGGTTGGCTATGGTAGATGGCGTGAGTAGAGACGAAGAAGGAGGGTGGGTAAAGTGGAACAGACAATGGACTTCGGAAGAAAATAGACATGGAGATTTGTTAAACAAATATCTGTACTTATCTGGCCGTGTAGATATGCGTCAGATGGAAATGTCGACCCAATATTTAATTGCTGATGGTTTTGATATTGGAACTGGACATGATCCATATCGGAATTTTATTTATACTTCTTTCCAAGAAATGGCCACAAATGTATCTCATAGAAGAGTGGCTTCTTTAGCTAAGAAAGATGGAGATACGCTCTTATCTAAAATGTGTGGGGTAATTGCTTCTGATGAAGCTAGACATGCTAAAGCCTATAAAGATTTTATCAAGCAAATTTTTAATGTAGATGCTAATGAAGCTATGTTGGCTTTTGAAGATATGATGCGTAAGAAGATTGTAATGCCTGCTCATTTTTTAAGAGAAGTGGGTTTACCAATTGGGCAAGTTTTTGGTCATTTTACGGATGCAGCGCAACGTTTAGGTGTTTATACAGCTGTAGATTATGTTGATATATTGAAACAATTACTTGTAGAGTGGAACATAGAAAGCGTAAAGGAATTAAACGAGGCTGGAGAGAAAGCTAGAGATTATTTAATGGCATTGCCAAATAGATTGCTTAGAGTGGCAGAGCGAATGAAAGATCCAGGGATTGATTACAAATTCAAATGGATTTTAGCTTAAAAGTTTAAAAAGAGGCTGTTTCGATAGAGACAGCCTCTTTTGTTTAATGGATGTTTATCTGCTAAGTTAGCTCAAAAACTTATTATTACCGTAAATGGTAGATTATATTTAGTAGGTAAAGTGAATGGGCGCTATTCTTTTTTAAAATTGATACTCTTTTTTGAAGTGCTTTTTATGGCGCTTATTGTGTGTGAGAAATAGGAAAAGAAATTTGAATACTTATTTTTAAGTTAGGAAATGAAATTTAAACTATAAGCGATTTTATTATGGGTTGGGATATCAGTTATCATCCAATAGCAGAAGAACAAATAAAAGAATGGTATTTTGACGTACTATTAGACCAAACACACCTACAAGTATTGGCCGATAAGTATGGCATTGAACCTTTTTATAAGCAAAAATATGCAGATACGATTAAAGTAGCTTTAGGTACAGCTCCTGAAGTTCTTTTTGATACCACACATGGTTATTACATTGCGGTTATTCAAGGTTTTTTAAATAAGTATTTTTATATACGTGGTGGTGCGCTCTCATTTCTAGAGAATGATGTGCTAAAGCATTATTTTAAGCCTTGGCAAGAAATCATTCCAGAAGGCTTCGTTAACCAAAAAATACAGAATCAAATTACCACCAACTATTGTTCTGGTATTTATATCCCTAAAGAAAAAGTAGTTCAATTATTTGATGACTACCAAAGTGATGCAACTGTAAAAGATACTTTAGATGAGCTTTTTTCGCACAACCGAATTACTGTATTTTTAAAAGCACTAGCCTATGCTAAAGCAAATGGATTAGGCTTGTTAGAGGCTACGGAAGTGGTAGAACCCAATCCAATAGATTTAAACCAGTCTGCCTGTTATTCTAATTTATTTAATTGCGATCCTGAAGGTGCACAATTATATCGGCAGACTGCAATGGAGCAACTTGCAGCACTTGAAGAAAAGGAAGGATTGGAGAGTAGAACAATTTCAAAGAACGCATCATACGAAGTATCTAACACTGAGCCAGTGGTTCCAAAAAAGAATAAGGGATTTTGGAGCAAATTATTTGGTAATTAGCTTTATTTATCTCTCATGTTCATAGAAAAAACTAATTCATCATTGGTTATCAATGAAAGTACATTATTTGCTGATGGTGTGATTTACATCAACAATGAGCAATGGCTTTTAGCGTATTCTACCTTTGCTTATTTGTGTAAAAGCAACAAAGAAAGGTCAATAGCTTTGCTTTATAACATGGCGCTTTGTCATCAGGCTGCGCAAGAATATGCAGAAGCCATTGCGCTATTAAATACGGCTAAAATGCAGCTCAAATCAACAGCTGTTTTATCTCATCAAAATAAGGTGCCGTCAATACATTTATTAACGGATGAATACCATAGCGAACATTATCGTCTTGCACTTAGCGAAGCAGCGGTAGCCTTAAATGCCAATATAATTAAGCTGCGCATACAAAGATTATTGTTAGATCTCCATATCGTACTCGAAAATTGGGAAGAAGCTGTTCGCTTATCGGCCTTGCCAGATATGGACAAATGTAAAAATGTGCAGGAAGCATTAATTCTTATTAAGTCTAAAACAACTACCTAGAAAATATACATGAATTTATACGAAATTGAAAAGGCGTATCTGCAAGGAAATGAACTCTCTGCAATAAATGAGTTATACAAACCTATAATTGCCGAGGCTACCGAAGCACAACAAATAGAAATTTGGCAACAGGTTTGCACTTTTGCCAATGCAGCAATGATAGGCTATTTAATAGAGCAAGGTTGGCGTGCTGCTACAGTTGAAGATAGATCTGGCAATACACCATTACATTTTTTAGCAGAACCAAAGCACACCTATAATTATTTTGTAACCGAACAGAATATGTACGAGTGCACCAAGTTATTGCTATCGGCAAAGGTAAGTATACTTAGAAAAAATAGCTACCAAGAAACGGCGCTAATGTTGGGGGCTAAACAAGGTTACGTAGGTATGTTGCAAGCTTACAGTGAGGCTGGCTCAAAAATAGATTTTACAGATAGAGATGGAAATAACCTGTTACATATTATTGCGCAATACTCCTCACACGCTTCTTCTACCTTAGAAAGTACCAAAGAAAGGTTAATAAACTACCAAAGTCGTCCAGATTTTGCGCCTGATAATGAGCGTATGGCCCAAGAGCAAGCAGCATTGCAATGGCAATTTAATGTAGCCAAAGAGCGGTTTGATCAATTTATAAGTTTTGCTTTTATGGCCCTAGAAATGGGTATAGATCCATTACAGAAAAACAACCAAAAAGAAACTGCGGTAGATGTTGCCATCTATTATAAATCTAAAATTATTGGCGCAATTTTAAATGGCCTCGATTCGCCGGATGAAGAAGTAGTAAAACTTTATTTCAAAGCTGGTGGAATGAATGTTTATCAAGCCTGCATAACTAAGGATTTAGAGGCTTTACAAGCACTTATCCAAATTGGTGCTGATTTAGATGCTGCTTACGATAAAAATGAAGATAGGTTTGACCAGATGACACCTTTAGCCATTGCTATGGTGCAACACTCGGCGGAAACTACAGATTTGCTACTTAAAAATGGCGCAGATGCTTCTTTGTTAGATAGCAAGGGCTGGCATCCTTTTAGGTATTTGTATATCCCAATTTCTAATATCAATACCAATTTTGAGCAGTTTAAAGACAAAACCTTTCAACGCATACTTAAGGCCTACTTCGATGCTGGCTTTAGTATCGATAACATTTTAGATGACCAAGAAAATACGCTTTTAACTCTTTCTGCTAAACATGCAGATGGTTTAATGTTGTGCAATAACGATTCTGTGGCTAAAACATTGATAGATGAAGCAATTTACTCTAATGCCAATGTTAACCAAACCAATAGAGATGGTGTATCTGCTTTAATGTACCTGTGTTTAACAGATGGAGATAGAGGAGAACGCAATTTAATTACCCTTTTAGAGCAGGGCGCTTCTACAGAGTTAATCGATAAAAATGGAAAAACGGCATTGATGTATGCTGCTAATAATTCAAAACACACGGTGGCTAAAACCTATTGCGAACTGCTGGCCGAGTTTGGAAATGTGATGTTAAACGCCAAGGATAATGAAGAAAAAACAGCATTAGATTACGCTGTAGAAAAAAATAACGAAGCGCTTGTGGCTTGGCTAGTAGAGCGGATGTAACTGATATTTAATTCGTAAATAACCTATACCTATAAAAATGGATGCAATTTTTTTAAATGCCTGTAAAAACAATCAAAAAGCAATTGTACAAACTTTGCTTAAAAAAGGCGGAATTAATTTAGATAAACGTGATGCAATGGGCAATACGGCACTATATTACTCGTGTCAAAAAGGAGCCCGAGATATTGCCAAAATTTTAATAGATGGCGGTGCCGATGTAAACCTTGCCAACAATCAAAGTATTACACCTTTACACATGGTTTCGCAAAGCGGAAATAAAGAGATTGCTACTGTTTTACTAGCAAGTGGCGCCGATATTAATGCAACGGATAAAGAAGGTAAAACGGTGTTAATTTATTCTTTAGCCGAAGGATGAACCGAATTTACTAAGTTTCTTTTAACCAACGGAGCTGATAAAACTATTAAAGATAATAGTGGCTACAGTGCATTAGATTATGCAACCAGCAGGGGGGTAAGAGATACGGTTGCTTTATTGGTTGATGGGGGCGATGATAAAAATAGTACAGGCAATACACCTTTGCACCAAGCGGTGTGGAATAACCAGGCAGAAGTAGTTGCCGAATTGCTAAAACTGAATACTGCAAATATGAATGTACTGAACGATGAGGGCGATAGTGCTTTAGTATTGGCTTGTATGCAAAATAATTTACGAGTAGTAGAATTATTACTACAAGCAGGAGCTGATTTTTCGCTTAAACGTTTGGATGGCAACACAGTTTTGCATTATAGTGCCGGCGCTGGTAACAAAGAAATGGTAAGTCTTTTGGTAACTAAGGGAATGGATGTGAATAGTAAAAATAGCGAAGGCGAAACCTCACTTATTGTTGCAGCGATTTGTGGGTTTAATGAAGTAACCGAGTTGTTAATCGAAAGCGGAGCTGATGTAAATGTAAAAGATAACGATAGAAATTCGGCCTTACATTATGCTGCTGAAAAAGGCTATAATGAAATTGTACAACAGTTAATTATGGCAGGAGCTGATTCTTAGATTAATGTGATTGTATTTGATGTTAAGCTATGATAGAAAAAACAGATAATCTCCGATAAGCCAATAAAAATGGCAAAGAAAAAGAAAACACTTCCAAAAGATTTTGGAGACCTTATAGATCTCAAAGATATAGCAGCTTTGAAAAGCGTGTTTGATACCTGCGAACTAGATGCTAGAGGTGGTTACGGAAAAACAACAGCGTTAAGTTTTTATCGCATTCCGAATGAATTGGTACGTTGGTTGGTAGCGCAAGGTGCAGATTTGGAAGCGGTAGATACTTATAATCGTACGGCATTGCACCAGCATTGTAGTATAAGAGGTGGAGATATCAGTGTGTTTTTAGAGCTTGGCGCAAACGTACATGCTTTAGATACTTACGGCGATACACCATTACATTTCGCAGCAGGTAGCGGTTTTAATTTAACAGCAATAAAATTGTTGATGGAGCATGGCGCTGATGTTAAAGCTTTAGATAACTCTAAACAAACACCACTAGAAAGAGCTTTAAGTCGTGCTAGTAATATAGACTTGCCAAATTTAGTAGGAGTTTTGAAGCTGTTGCTAGAAGTAGATGGTACGATAACGCAAAAAATGAAAGATACCGTTACTCGAAAGGGCGAAGATTTTGAGTTTCATCGGGAGAATTTTAACAAAGATTATTTGAAAGAAACAGACGAAGCTTTAAACCATCTGTATGAAATTTTTGATGTGGTGCCAGTGAAAAGGCGAATTATGCATGATGGAGTTTCGCCTATTTTGGTTAGCGGTAAAATTTGGCAAGAACAGTATGAACAGTTATGGGAATTGCTTGTGCCATCTAAAGGCAGCGCCAAAACGGTTCAAGGTGAAGCGGTGCGTATTGCCGGAAAAGTTAGAGATGAAATTTATAGAAATGGTGGTGGTAATTGGGATGCCAATTTTAAAAAGATGTTAGATTCACTTTTAGTATATTATTCATCTGGTAATGCGCTAAGTGCTGATGAGTTGGCTAATGCAGAAGAAATAGTGAAGTATATCCGCAAAAATGGAGATGGCGAAGTTGATGAGCTAAATTTTTTGTGCGAATTGGCTACAAAATGGGTGCTTGCTAATCCAAACCCAGTATTATTAGAAAAACCTAATTATAACCGATAATTTGAATATCTAACTACATTTTCATCTATATAAAGTTATTTTAATAAATTTTTACACCTATTTATAAAAACTAAAAGAATATGAACTCAAACATCTATTTCATTATTGGAGGGGTAGCCGTCTTATTTATCATTTACACGGTTGTTTTGCAGAACATGATGAAGAAAAGGAAGCAAAAACAATTGGAAGATTTTAATCGTAATCATTCTGGAAATCCGTTAAAAGAGCAACAAAAACGTTTGTTAACTTTTGGAGCGATCTTATTCTATCATCGTATGGAAAAGATTTTAGGATTTGTACCAGAGCAAGGCATTGATCAGTATACCTATGGGTTAAAAAACCAATGGGAAATTTCTAGCTCGCAAGATGCTAGAGAAACTTTAGATAATTTGTTGGCACTTAGACGAAGTACGGAGTTTCAGCCACTTTTAAACCAACCGTCTTCAGATATCGTTAAAATTCAAAAGAAAATTGCCAAAGAGTTAGGTGTTGAACTTGCTGTTGTAGAGCAAACTACCTCTGCTTACGGTTGGGATATTTGCCGTGCTGTTTCTTTAGCTAAGTGGTGCTTTTGGTGTGGGTATTTAACAGAAGCCGAAGTATGGGATTATATAGAAAAAGCAGCTTCAATTGCCGGCCAGCAAGGTAGAGATTGGACTGATTATACCGTTTCATTCCTGTTGGGAAGAACTATCCAAGGCTTCGATTTGGACGATGTAGCTGTAGAAGCGAAAATGGTTTTACATAGTCAAAATCCAACCTTTGGCAAAACAGAAGACATTGATGTTTACAAAAGGTATTCTTTTAAATAAGGATTAAAATGTAATTAGCTAGCGTTAAGCTATGCAAAAGAAAAGAGGATGACTGTAACAATCATCCTCTTTTCTTTTGCATTAAATGTATTAAACCTTTATGTCCATTATTTTGCCTTTTTTACGGCTCTTTTCGGCCATAAAGCCCATTAGGTGGCTTTCAATAGAATCATCTATAGTAGAAGTTAAAAGTTTAGGATCTTGTTGGCTTACCGCATTTACAAAATCTCTGGTAAGTAGCCAATCTCCGCCACCATGACCATGATCTTCGTAGCCTTTTACATCTTGTGCTTCTGGTATAAACTTGGTTTCTTTTCTGGTTCTAAAATCGTTGTGTACCAATTCTTTCATATCGCCAACCAAATCTCCCATAGAGCCCATAATTCTGGTACGTCTGCCATGATAAGAGGTAAAGGCTTCCATAGAGAAACTTGCCGTTACACTATCTCCAAACTGTATACTTGTTACATAATGATCTGGCTGATCGTTATCCATACGGTAAACGCAACGTCCATAATTGCTGGTTTTTAGTTTTTCGAGGATGTATTCTCTGCGGTTTGGAATGTTATCTGGTACATCTAAAACAGATAAGAAGTGGGTTTGTCTATCTGCATATTCTTTAACAGCAGAATAAGCACAATCGCGTTCTACGTTACAAGTTACGCATCTGTCGCTACTGTTTGCAGGTGCATTTTCTTTACGAAACCATTTTAAATCGCCCATGGCAACTATTTTTTTGCTTGGCTTGTTAATTACCCATTTAATGATGTCTAAATCGTGGCAAGATTTAGCCAGGATGATAGGCGTAGTTTCTTTAGAATTGTGCCAATTTCCACGAACGTATGAGTGCGACATGTGGATATGCTCAATTGGTTCGAAATGCTGTACACTTACCACTTCTCCAATAGCGCCTTTTTCTATCAATTCTTTCATTTTGATGAAATATGGAGCATATCTTAATACGTGGCAAACCGCTACAATTCTATTTTTCTTTTTAGCTAAAGCCAATATATCCCTGCATTCTTTTTCTGTAGGCGCAATAGGTTTTTCTAAAAGGATATCGTAACCAAGCTCTAATGCTTTCATGCAGGGTTCGTAGTGCAGGTTATCTGGCGTAGAAATTACTATGGCATCGGCAAATTTGGGACGTTTGAAAACATCTTCCCAAGTGTTAAACCTGTTTTCTTGTGGGATAGAATGGATTTTGGCATACCTGTCGTTTCTGAAAGCAATTGGTTCGGCCACGCCAACTATTTTCATATCATTAGGGAAATTCTCTGCATAAGTACCATACACCATCCCTCTGTTTCCGGCACCCAAGGTAATTGCGGTAACTGCTTTTTTAATAGGCTTGTGCAGTGGGTTGTCCTTAATTTTATAGCGATAGGTGTTCTTATCAACCTTTGCTAAAAGGTCTGAAGTGATCACAGTAGCTCCTAAGCTTAGCGTTAAAGTTTTTAAAAGATTTCTTCTGTTCATTTTGTTAGTGTTTAGGTGGTGTGTTTGCTAGCAAATTAGGTTTTAGTTAGACTTTTCTTTCAAGAACGTTTTTACAAACTCATCGTCATTTAGTTGTGGGTAATCTCTATAGATACGGTCTATCTCTTCGCTTTGTCCTGGCGAAAGTGTTTCTTTATCACTGATGCACCAAATTCCTTTCATCAATCCTTGTCGGCGTAATACCTCGTGAATGCCAGAAATGCAACCATGAAAATCATGCGAAGGATCAAATAAAGCGGCATTACTATCGGTTACTGCAATGTTGTGGCTCAATAATTCATCAGCTACTGCTGCAGTGGGATTAAGTTTGTGCTGTTTAATTTTCTCTAACAGTTCTACTGCTTTCTGTGTCCATACTGCCCAATGGCCTAAAAGCCCACCTCTGAAATTGATTTCTGTCTGCCCTTGTGGGGTAGGGAAGCGGTAGGTGGTTAGCAAATCGTTCACAATGTTGTCATCATTGCCTGTGTACATGGCTACTTCATCTCTTCTGCTAGAGTTAGCTAAAGCACGCATTACATCTAAGGTTTGGTATCTGTTGAAAGAAGCACATTTGATTGCTTCCACATTCTCAATTTCTACAAAATTCGCCCAAAAATCATAAGAAAAAATTCTGCCACCTACAGATGGTTGTAAATAAAAACCAAAAACTGGGATAATCTGAGCTACTTGGCGCACACGTTCTAAAATGTCTTCTTCTGTCCAAGCTTGTAGTCCGCCCATACTTAGCAAGCCCATGTGGTAACCATGTTTAACCGCTAATTTAGCTTCGTTAACCGCTTGTGTTGTTGGTCCGCAAATGCCGCAAACTTTAAGGAAAGGCCTGTCTAATTTCGCTTTCGCAATTTCCTCACTGGCTAATTCAATTACTTTTTCAAATAAATTTACCTCAGGATTTCTAATTTCAAACTGAGTAGAGTGCACGGCTATAGCAATGCCACCAGCACCCGAGCTCATGTAATATTGTGTCAATAAACGTTGATGAGCTTCGTCTAAGGTTCTGTCTTCGTTTAGGGCTAAAGGATGTGCGGGTATTACCGTACCCTGCATTAGGTGTGCTTTTAGCTCTTTTGATAATTTGTTCATTAAAATTTTCCTCCTCTCTCTTGGAAATGAGTGTCTTTATTCCAAAGTTCGCCGCCGTTTAAAATCCAGTTGGCGGTATGTTCAATAGCTTCTCTAATGGTAGTTCTAGGGTAGCCAAATAATCGATGACATTCTGATGCGTTGTTTAACAAAGCGGTATCGGCACCTGATCCAGTAAACTGCGGTGTTTTATTCAACAGCAAACCAAACTGTTCTGCTATCCATTTGGTAGATAAAATTTCTGGCCCGGTAACATTTAAAATTTTAGCAGGACTACTACAGTGTAGTAAAGACCTTATGGCGATTTCGTTGGCATCGCCCTGCCAAATTACGTTAACGTTTTGTGTGGTAAGGTCTACAGGCTTTCCGGTATTTACAGCTTTGGCAATCTCTATCAATACGCCATATCTAAAATCAACAGCATAATTTAGCCTGTAAATTAACATCGGGGTATTGTTCTTTTTAGAAAAGTATTCGAAAATCCTTTCCCTACCCACACAAGATTGCGCATATTCGCCAATGGGTTCTGGAGATTGCTCCTCAGATACACCGCCTTCTTTGAGGCTTACAAATGGCAATACATTTCCAGAAGAGAAAGCAACAATTTTAGAATTTTTGAAATGCGATGAAACTAGGCCAGGAAGATAAGCATTCATTGCCCAGGTGAAATCTTCGTTACCTTTAGTTCCAAATTTATGTCCCGCTAGGTAAATGATATTAGGCACTTGCGGAAGTTTCTTCAAATCTTCTTCGTTCAGTAAATCGCAGGAAATGGTTTGGATGCCTTCGTTTTCTAGCTCCTCCTTTAATGCTCCAGAAGAAAACCTAGATACACCAATTACATTTTTCTCAATTCCGGCAGCTTTTAAAGCTCTAATGGTTAAAATAGCCATACTAGGTCCCATTTTTCCGCCGATGCCCAAAAACATTATATCGCCATCTATTTTTTTGATGTCTTCAATTAATGCAGCTGAGGGCGCTAAGAGTTGCGTTTCAAATTCTTTTAAATTCAGTTTCATGTGTTGATTATTTTAGTAGGGGTGATAAGGTTGCTGATGGCTAATCCAATTAGTAGGAGTAGGCCTAATGCACCCCAAACTTTGGTTATAGGTTTGTTTACGTGTTCTTTCATGATCTTTCTATCGTTAGCAATCATGAATATGGCTACGCCAATAAAGGGTACTAGAAAAATGGTAATGCTTTGGGCAAATACAATGAGCTCCAGGGGCAGTTTTCCAAATATTAAGGCAATAAGCCCTCCGAATATCATTACTAACGAAATGAACATTTTAACCATTTTATGGTTAAGGTTGTTGCCGTATTGAAAAGTATCGCCAAGTAAAGAGCCGCCTAAAACTGCATTACCAATTAAAGAAGAAAAAGAAGCTCCAAAAAGGCCTATGAAAAACAATGCCTTTGAGCTTGAACCTAGCAGAGGCTCTAATGCTTTACCCATTTCTGAAGCCGAATTTACTTTGATATGTTGGGGATAAAGCGTGTTGGCCGCACAAATAAGAACGGCAGCACTCATTATTCCTAATATAATGATGCCAACTTGGCTTCCCATGAGTGTTTCTTTTGACGTATGGTTGGTTGATAATTTTTTTCTGGTTTGTACCAAATAACTCTGATAAAATGCGCCAACAATAGAGAAACAAGAGGCTGTAAATGCTATAATCAAACCTAAAGATCCTTCTGGAAAACTGGGTATTATACCTTGACCCAAATTGCTAATAGATGGGGGAGACATGACCACCGTAGTGAGAAATGCAAATAGCATCAAGATAATTAGTGCTAGCATCAGTTTCTCGAAAATGAGATAGAACGAACGAAAAAAAAGCAGCGAAATGCCTATTAAATTGAAAACTATAATCCAAATTTTTGGATCTGTGCCAGTCGCTTCCGAAATAGATAGAGATACACCAGTTGCATTACCAGCTTGAAACGAGGTAGCAACCAGAAAAATGCCAACGCCAATAAACAAAGAAGAGGTTTTGCCATACTTTTTTCTAATTAAGGTTAACAAGCTCTCGTCTGCGGCCATGCCAATTCTCGAAGACATATTGGCATAAATTGACATAAAAAATATAGCCACCACAATGATCCAGAGTAAGCTAAAGCCGTAATCTGCACCCATTTTTGAGGTAATGGTCATTTTACTCGGACCAAAAATTAGTGCTGCCGTAATAATGCCCGGCCCAAGAATGGAGAGGGTTTTTCTTAAAAAGCTATTGCTTTTGCTAGTGGTTTCCATGGTTTATTTAGTTTGTTTAAATTGGTTTATGGTTATGGTAGAAGCTTGGTTCTTAAAATTGGTTCTAACATAGTTGATAATGGCAGTAGCCTCTTCGTCTTTTAAAAATGAAAAAGCTGGCATTGGTGCATCGTACTTTACGCCAGCAATGCTTTTGTTTTTTAATCCCTTAGAAATGATTTGGACTAAAGTTTTTATATCGCCATTTACTGTGGCCGATTTTTCTAGAGGAGGGAAAGTGCCAATAACTCCTTTTCCATCTGCTTTATGGCAAGAAGCGCAATAAGATCTCGTAAAGTATTTTTCCCGAAACTTCGGCTGTAGCTACTGCTGTCTCAGTTTTAACTGCTTGCAAAATAGTACCTGCGGCTTTATCGGTTAAGCTTAGTCTAAAGATTTTATCGTCGTCTTTTTTTGGAAAGCCTTTTTGAGGATTCCAGTCTCTATTGCTAGAACAAAAGTAAACGTCGCCATTTGGCAAAACCAGTACAGAACGTAATCTGCCCAATAAGTTTTTGAACAAAGTATATTCTTCAATTACTTTTTGTCCATCTTCAGAAAGTTTTAGAATACGCAATGATTGGCTTTTTAGTGTAGTTAAAATCAGGCTGTTTCTCCATTCTGGTATTTTGGTGTTGCCATAATAAGCAATGCCGGCTGGCGCAATTACTGGTGTCCAAGATTGAATTGGTGCAGTAAATGACACAGCTTTCATACTGTCCGTTTCCTTTTTTGGAGCATTTTTGCCTTCTATTAATGGCCAGCCATAGTTATGCAATGGTTGTATTAGGTTAACTTCGTCTTCCACGGCATCGCCATGCTCCGAAGTGTAGATCAATCCGTTTGCGCCAAGCGTTAAACCTTGCATATTTCTAAAGCCCCAGGCATACACATAACTATTAGGCATAGGATTGTCTTTTGGGATACTTCCGTCTATATTGATACGAAGAATTTTGCCATTTAACCTAGTTACATCTTGTGCATTTGCGTCTATTGCTGCATCGCCTGTTGCCCAGTAAATTTTGCCATCGTTGCCAATAATTATTCTAGCACCATTATGTCCGGTGTTTCCTGGTATCTGTAAGAGCAGCTTCGGGTTTTCTATCGAGCCATTCTTGTATTTATATCTGTATAAATTAGAATAGATTTTATCATCGGTTTTGGTGGTGTAAGAAACAAATAAATATTGTTCGTCCTCCCGTGGTTGGTAAATTGCCATTCCAAGCAAACCAGTAGTGCGCTGTTGAAAAACATTAGGAATGGTTTTGATTAACTGAACACTGTTATTGCTCAGGTCTATTTTTTTTATACTTCCTTTAATTTCTGAAAAAATAATGTAATTGTTGGTTTTATCGTACTGAAGATCCCAAGGTACCTCTAAGCTATCTGCTAATAACGAAAGTGCAAGCTTTGAATTTGCTAGCGCTACAGTATTTAAAGTATGTTCTTCTTTTCGTTTGCACGAGAAGATAGCAAGCATAATATATATTATAAACAGTTGTTTCATTGTTTTGTCGCCTAATTGTTCTGCGAATTAAAGTTAGTTACAAATAATAATATATACAAAAAAAGATTAAAATTGTATACAATTTAAGTTTAGTTTGGATTATTTTTTTTCTATAAAATTTTGTTTTTTAAAAAATCATTTCTAATTTCATCTAAAAGTATTCAATTGTTGCTCTATAATGTATACAATTTATACTAAGAAACAACCTAACAAACTATATTAACCTAAAGTACTATGAGGTGTAAATTTCTAAGGGCGGGGAAAATGCTGAAGTCTCGGTATTTCTTGTTGCTTTGTGCTAGTTATCCTGGTTTTAATTATGCCAGCGATATTGGTCGGACTTATTCTTACGAAAGTGAACATGTTTTGTTTACTGATATTACGTATGTAGCTCCAAAAGTCTTGTTGCAAAAAACTGTCGTCGGTTTTGTGAAAGACGAACAAGGACTGCCTTTGCCAGGAGTTGAGGTGCGTAATTTGAACACCTCGATTGTAGCAGTCACGGACGGCGATGGTAAATTCCAGATTAAAGCAGCTGAAACTGATCAAATTCAGTTTAGGCTGATTGGATTTTCTGCGATAACGCTAAGCCCCAAAGAAGCTGCTTCGGTGGTAATGAAAGCTGAGCTGAGTAAGCTTAACGAAGTGGTGGTGGTAGGTTATGGTGCGCAGAAAAAGGCAAATATTGTTGGTGCAGTTGCTTCGGCCAAATTTGACGAAACCATAAGTAGTAGAGGGCTTTCCAATGCATCTTCGGCTTTGCAAGGCTTGCTGCCAGGTTTAGCGGTTACCCAAAGTTCGGGTATGGTAGGTAATAATGCAGCAGAGCTTTTAATTAGGGGGTTGGGAACGGTAAACAACGCCGGGCCCTTAGTGATAGTAGATGGTATGCCCGATGTAAATATGAATAGGGTAAACGTAAACGATATTGAAAGTGTTTCGGTACTTAAAGATGCTTCTGCCGCCGCAGTTTATGGATCTAGAGCGGCAAATGGTGTGATATTGATCACTACAAAATCTGGTAAACGTAACACAAAGCCAAGTATTAGCTTTAATAACAGCTTATCGTTAGTTAGTCCAACGGCTAATGTAAATTTTGTAAATAATTACGCAAAAGCACTAACGGCCACACAGGTTGCGCAATCGGCTAATACTTTGCCTAACGCATTTAATTTTAAAAATGGAACCATAGATCAATGGTTGGCTTTGAGTATGATTGATCCTAAAAGATATCCAAGTACCAATTGGTGGGATGTAGTTTTGAGAGATGGTTTAGCACAGAATTATAATATTTCCGTTAATGGTGGTAGCGAGAATAGCAATTACTATTTATCGGTAGGTGCTTTAGATGAGCGAGGCATACAAATAGAAAATAACTTTAAGCGTTACAATTTGGCGTTCAATATGGATACCAAGATTGTTGAAAAACTAACTTCGGGTATTAGGTTTGCTGGCAACTGGTCTGCTTTTAAGTATAACTACACCGAGGGCATGACAGCAAATGGTGCTAGTGGTCTAGATCTTTTTTCTGCACCCGCAGGTATCTTGCCTTATGATCCAGTTACGGGCTATTATGGAGGCGCAATGGCCTACAATGAAAGTTCTCAAGCTTCGAACATGTATGCAGATTATATGGTTAGAAACAGAAACAATATGGACCAAAAGCAGGCTAATTTAAACGGATATTTAGAGTGGAAGCCAGTTTCTGGGCTAACCGCAAACGTGAACTATGCACTGAGCTATAACAACAGGTTCGATTGGAGGGCTGATATGCCTACACAGGCCTATAATTTTCAAACAGATGCCTGGGGGCCTAGAATTTACGTAGGTAATAACGAACCTATCTACAATACAGACCGCGAAAATTTTAAAACGCAGCTTAATGCCAGTTTGGGTTATGATAAAACTTTCGGTAAATCACATGTGTTTTCGGCAAAAGTAATTTACAGTGAAGAGTTTTGGAAGGATAGATATCTTGCCGCTAGTAGGGGTACGCGTTTAAATCCAAATATTTTTGAAATAGATGGGGCCTTAAATGATGTTCAAACCACCGGAGGTAGTTCAGAAATGGAAGGCTTGAGGTCATACATTGGACGTTTGGGTTACACTTTTAAAGACAGGTACATTTTGGAAGGTACGTTCAGGGCTGATGGTTCTTCTAAATTTTTACCCGGAGACCAGTATGGCTACTTCCCAGCTGGAGCGTTTGGATGGCGTTTATCAGAAGAAGAATTTATTAAACCATTCTTTGAAAAAATTAAAATTAACTCGGCCAAATTTAGGGTTTCTTATGGTAGCTTGGGTAACAACTCTGGAGTTGGAAGATATGAGCAACAAGAATTACTTACAGCTGGTCATTATTTTATAGATGGTGCGGCGGTGGTTGGTTTAACCAATAAGAAATTTATCAATTACGCTCTTACTTGGGAAAAAACAAACATCTTTAACGTAGGTTTTGATGTGTCTATGCTAAATAATAAGCTCTTGGTAGAGTTAGATTATTATGATAGAAAAACGATAGGCATGAACAGGTCATCTGATTTATCTACACACCTACTGGGCGTTTATATCGCTCCCAGAAGAAATATTGGGGATATGCTTAACCAAGGTTTCGAAGCCAATTTAACATGGAATGATAAAAAAGGCGATTTCAGGTACATGGTTAACTTAAACTATTCTACCAACAGAAATACTTTATTGTCTTGGAGTGAGACTTTACAAAGAGGTTCCTTGTTTGTAAACATGCCTTATAATTTCGTTTATGCTTTCGAATCGATGGGGATTGCACAAACTTGGGAAGATGTTTATAAAGCAACGCCACAAGGTGCAGCGCCTGGAGATATCTTAATTAAGGATTTAAATGGCGATGGTAGAATTGATGCCAATGATAGAAAAGCTTATCCTAACTATCAGTTAGGTCGCCCTACCTCTAACTATGCTTTAAGGGGTTCAGCTTCTTGGAAAGGTTTTGATATGGCCATTTTATTGCAAGGATCTTATGGTAGAAAAGAGTTTTGGATGAATAGGGTAAACAGTTCGTTCCTAGGTACATCTGCACAAGCGGTTACCGATGAACAGTTGAATCAAACCTGGAACTTAGATAATAGAGGTGCCGAGTATCCTAGGCTGTTGCCTAGCGGATTGGGCTCCACAAGTACCAATAATTATGTAAGTATTTTTTTGGTTGCAAGATTTATCATACCTAAGGTTAAAAAACGTGCAGTTGGGTTATACGTTTAAAAATAACCTCATTCAAAAAATTGGTGTAAAGAAAATAAGAGGTTTCGTTTCGGCTGATAACTTGTTAACATTTACCGGCTTTAAAGGCCTAGATCCAGAAAAGAGCACTTATGCCAATGATTCGTATCCGATTACAAAAACGTTTGTGTTTGGTTTAAACTTTGACTTTTAATGAATAATCGCATGAATAAGAAATTTATATATATAGCTCTTTCCATTTTATCGGTTGCTTTTATGAGTAGCTGTCGGAAAGATTTATTAAATCAAAATGCCACGGTTTCTCCCAATAGCAATACTTTTTGGCTTACAGAGGCAGATGCCGTAACTGGCTTGATGGGTAATTACAACGAGTTTAGGCCATGTTTTGATAGAGATTATCATTTCGATGGACATGGAGATTTTCTCAAGATGTATAACACTGGGGCGGCGCCAATCAGTATGACGGTAAACAGCCCAAGCGCTTATGGCAATGGAGCTGCAACACTGTACAGAGAGTTGTATGGTTCTATCAACACTTCTAATTATGTAATAGAAAATATTAGGGCCAAATTGTTGCCTAATGCGGTAACAACAGCATCAAGGCAAAATTTGGAAGCAATTATTGGCGAAGCTCGTTTATTGAGAGGTATAGCTTATTTCCGCTTAATTTCTTTGTGGGGAGATGTGCCTTATATCTATAAGATCGTTAATGCGCCAATTGAGGTTGATACCATTTCTAGGTCATCAATCACAAAAGTTAAGGATTCTATTTATGCAGATTTTACCTATGCGGCAGAAAAGTTGCCAAACAGGGCAGCTGCTATTGGAAGAGCTGCTAAACCTGCTGCTTTAGCTTTTAGAGGTAAGTTGCAATTGTTTTGGGGTTCGTGGAAAAAGCATGGCTGGCCAGAATTGGAAGGCTTTCAGCAATCTGCTGCCGAAGCTAGAACCGCATTTGAAGGTGCCGCTGCTGATTTTAACCGTGTAATCACAGAGTTTGGCCTAAACCTGTTTAGAGGTGGTGCGCCAGGCGAATGGGGCGAAATGGGCAAGGCCGATGTATTGCCAAATTACTACTATATGTTTATCCCTTCTACGGGTAATCCAAATGCCGATGGCGAAATGTTAATGGTGCTTACTCACGGAGGTAATGCGACTGGACAAAGTGAAGAATATATGAGGGTTTGGACTGGGGTTTCTGTGGGGCTGTCTCAAAATCAGGCTATACCTAGATGGGAATTGGCAGATAGGTATCAGTCTACCATTACAGGTGATTTTTTGCCTAAAATGACCCAGCTAAACCCATCAACTAATCCGGCAGCAAGAACAACCCCTAACTCTTCGGTTAATCCAGATTCTTACAAGGATAGAGATTATAGAATGAAAGCTACTTTATTGTGGGATAATGAAAAAATTATGGGTATTGGCACTACAGAAACTACTGGTTTCGTAGCATTTCGCTATAAAACTTGGAGCGGTAACATCACTATAGATGGCGTAACCTATCCTGCTTTTAATGATAATACAACCAACCTTTCGGGTTTGCAATCAAGAAAGTTTGTACGTAACTACGGTGGTCAAAACAGAAGTTCTGGCGATTACAATTGGCCATTAATGCGTTTGGCTGATGTTTTCTTGATGTATGCCGAAGCCACCAACGAGGTAAACGGGCCACAGCCAGCGGCTATTGCTTTAGTAAACAGAGTAAGAGCAAGAGGTAAATTACCAGCTTTGGCGGCAAGTAAAACTGCCAATGCAACAGCTTTTTTTGACGCTATAGAGCAAGAAAGAATTGTAGAGTTATTTGGCGAGGGTCAAAGGGCTTTTGATTTGAGAAGATGGAGAAAACTAGAGACCGTTTTTGGAGCGCCTTATGGTGCTGGTAAATGGTTTCAAGATAGTTGGGGCAACAATTGGGAGCGCTTTTTCTTTAATGCGGATGAGTTAGTTTACCAACGTTGCTATATTTATCAGATACCTGAAGCAGAAAGAGTAAGAAACAGCAATCTTACCCAAAACAAACCTTGGAGATAATCTATAAAAAATAAGACATGAAAAAAATATTCATATTTCAATTAATACTGTTGCTGTTTGTAGTGGCTGCTTGTAAAAAAGATTATCCAATGGATGATGACGGGCTATTGATCACAAATAGGTCAGATTGTTATGTAAGTGCATTTGAGTTGTTGGGCGCCGATTTTCAGACGGTAAGAACCAAAGCAGCAACTATAGATACCACGGCACAAACTATTAATGTAGAGGTGCTGTACGGTACAGATCTAAAAAACCTTTACCCTCAATTCAGTTTGGTAATTGATGCGGTGCTAGATCCAAAAATTGTGGGTAAGGTAGATTTTTCGGATCTCTCTAAGCCAAAGGAATGGACGATGGTATCTGGGAACCGAAAGGTGAGAAAAACTTACAAAGTTTATTTAACTGTAAAACAATAAGCTAAGCGAAATAAAGCCATCATGATTTGCCAATGAAAAAATATCACAATCAAATCATGACAGCTTTATCACAGCTGAAAATAAAATTTAAATAGATGAAACAGATAAATTTTAAAATATTGATGTCTTTAATGCTGCTTGCTTTATGCTTTGGCGCATGTAAAGACAAAGAGTACGCCATTCCAACTACATCAGATAAGTTGCAGAACGATTTAATAAAGAGGTCGTTGGGGCCAAATATTGTAGGCGGAACTATTGAATTTGCCTATGCGGCAGCAATTTTGCCAGAAAAAGGCAAGTTAACCTCTATGACGGTTGAAGCTAGCATAGCAGGCGCTACAGGAACATATTTAGACCATAGGTTTTACAATACCAACAATTCTGGAACCGATGTAGGTACAGCCGTTGGTGATCCGTCTGTAACCACAGGAAAAACTACGCAGGTAACTTACACTGGCGATTTTTCTGCAGCAACTTTGCGTTACTTCTATAAAATTCCGGAAGAAGCTCGCGGAAAAACCGTTAGTTTTACTTTTACTGCAAAATCTAGCAATGGGTAAAACCATATCTTACCAGTCTGGTCCGCATGAAATAAGAAATATGGATATGGCTTTAGATTTGGTAGCTAAAGATGGTACAGATTTTTACTTGTCTATTGCAGATATGAAGCTTTACAATGCAACTTTTGCAGCTGCAAATCCAGATAAAATAGACTTGGTTTACCTGTACAGAACGCCAACAAACGTAACGTATTTGCATTCTTTGGTGGCGCCAACAGCAGATCCGATTTATTTGCCAACGTTTACCATGCCTCCAGTATTAAAAAATAAAACAAAAATAGTTAAAGCCTTTACTGTGCGTGATCAACAATTATCTAGAATACAATATGGTGTTTTTGTAGATGATATAGATTTAAGGTCTAAAGATTTTACTGATGCGCCAGATTTTGCTATCAACATGAAAGCTGAAGGTGGCGTTTGGGTGCAAACGGCAGATGGTAAGTACAATGCTTATATTTACGTAAACGCGGTTACTAACACCGCTACAGTAAAAGAAATGAGGTTGAGTATGAAAAGGCTGACTGTTAAGTAACTATGTTTAGAATATATTTGGCTAAAACTGCAAATCAAGGAAAGTTTTTAATGGCTTTCCTTTGCAGTTTATTTGCGTTTCAGGTTGTTTTTGCACAACAACACCATATTGAGTTAAAAGCACAACAGCTCGAAAATAAAAGGGCTAAAGTAAATAACCAAGTTGTTAAAACATCATTCAATGGGCAAATGGCCTTTTATATTGATGGAATTAACAGGGACTTGGAAACTGATGTTCGGCCAGATTTGGAATGGATTGTTCAAGTCCCCAAATCTGGTTGGTACGTTTTAGAGGTAGAAACACAACCTGTTGATCTTGAAAGGCTAAAAAAAGAAGACCTGACAGGGAAACTAACTTTGAAGGCCAAACTCCAAAATGGAAACGACAGACCAACTTTCCGCATCGTTTATGATGTATATAAGGGTGGTTTGCAAGAGCTGGGTAAGTTTGAGTTTAAATCGAAAAGCCAAAAGCTAAAAGTTTGGCTGCCTGCTAATCTGGTACTCAAACGATTGTCAATAAAACCCTACGTAGCTCCCGCACCTCCGGCAGATGCAGAAAATTATATACCGAAAATTGTTCCTCCAAGCGGGCACCCGAGGCTGTGGGTTAATCAAGAAACATTGCCCATCATTAGACAACGAACTTTAGATACGGCCCATCAAACTGCTTGGTCTACAGTTGAGGCAAAGGCAGCATTATCATTCAAATTCGCTTTTGACAGTAACAAAGAGATGTTTCACGATGAAAAGCTTGAAAGCATTATCGAAGCAAAGGCTTTTTATTACCTGATAACCGAGGATAGGAAAGTGGGTGCTGAGGCAGTTCAGCTGGCGTTAGATTACCTGTCGGTTTTGGAATTTGGCAATGTTACTTATGGAGATATTACCAGAGAAGTAGGCCGTGCAATGTACACCGCATCTTTGGTTTACGATTGGTGTTTTCCACTCATGAATACAGACAGCAGGGCGCAGTTAAGGAAAGATTTAATGCGTTTAGCTACCGATATGGAAATGGGTTGGCCACCATTTTTTGGCATAGAAAGCGTAGTGAATGGACACGGTAACGAAGCACAGATTTGCCGCGATTACCTCTCAATGAGCATTGCAATTTATGACGAAGACCCACTTCCTTATAAATATACCTCTTATTGGATATTAGATCAGTTGGTTCCTTTACGTAAGTTCGAGTATCAGTCGCCGAGGCATAATCAAGGTGTAGATTATGGAGGTTACAGGTTTGGCTGGGAAATGCATGCGGCCTGGCTCTATTACAGAATGTTGGGCCATCCTGTTTTTGATGATAATATTAAAAATATGGCCGAGTATTGGGTTTACATGCGTACCCCAGATGGTAAAATGCTTCGCGATGGCGATATGTTTAACGTAAAATATGGTAAAAGCGAAAATTTCTACTGGAAAAATCCGCAAACCATGTTGCTTTGCTATGCCTACTCTGGTAACAGGATTATTAAAGGCGAATTTATAAAGCAGGGTGGTCTAAAAGATAATCCAGTGCTTTTTTTGTTATTAGACGACCCCAAATTAAAGCCAGATTTCGACCTCAACCAGCTACCGCTCACTAAAGATTTTGGACCAGTGCTAAACAGTATGGTAGCAAGAACAGGCTGGGAAGAGAAAAGAAGTAGTGGCAATGTGGTAGTGGAATTAAAAGGTGGTGGCTTTCATTTTGGAAATCATCAACATGCAGATGCGGGTGCGCTCCAAATTTATCATAGAGGCATCCAGGTTGGAGATTTAGGATTGTATCTTTCTTACGGCTCTCCTTACGATTTTAACTTTAACAAAAGATCTGTATCTCATAGTATGATGTTAGTTCGTGATCCAAAAGAGCCTTTGCTTTTAGAACAAAAACCAACGACGGCGGTACTAGGTTTAGTCAGCGGTTTCCTAGAAATGTGAAGGAGGTTTTAAACGATTCTTGGTTTCAAACCGGTTTCGTGAGGTCATCGGCTATAGGTTCAGATCATCTAAAACCTTCATTTAGTTATTTTAACATCGATATCACTAATGCCTATTCAGAAAAAGTAGAAGCTTATACTAAAAGCATGTTGTTTCTTAATTTAAAAAGAAATGACGTGCCAGCGGTGTTAATACTTTTAGATCATGTGGTTTCTAAAGAGGCTGGAATGAAAAAATATTGGCAAATAAATTCTTTGGAGAAGCCTTCGTTGGCCGATGGTACATTTGTTCTTGCAAATGAGTTGGAAGCTAAAAAGGCGATTACTTATGTAGATATGTTTAAACCAAAGCTTGCAGATAGGGACGTAAATATGTTGTCTGGCGATTCGAGTACGAAAGTATTTGAAGACCTTTATACTGTTAAATCGGTTTGGCCAGAAGCCAAGGGAACTAGGGTAATGGTTAGTCCTAAGCAGGATGAAAAACTGTCGGAATTTGCTACGATATTTCAAATGACAGAAAACGGGGCGGCCAAACTACCTGTTGAAGTTTCTGAAAAAAATCACTACTTTACATTTAAGCTGGCCGATAAAATAATTGTCTTGGCAAAGCCAAATGTTTATCTAAAAGAGGAAATCGAAATTGATGTGCCAAATGATAAAACTTATGAAGTGATATGTTTAGGATTACAAACAGGTTTTTGGAACATTGAAAATTTAAATAATAAAAAAGTAACCAATAAGAATATACTAAAAGATCAGAATGCGCTCTCTTGGAATGCTGAGGCTGGAACTTATAGGGTACGTCCTTCAAGAGTAAATTGATAGCTCAATTTTGAAAATTAAATTGTATTCTTATTTTTGGTTAAAAATGTATGCGAAATGAAAGAAGATTCGTTAGCTTTTAAAGTTTATTTAGAGGTTAGAAAAAAAATACTTTCTAGTCAATTGGCAGGAGGATCTCGTTTAGTAGAGAATTTCTGGGCCGAAAAAATGTCGGTAAGTAGGGTTGCGGTAAGAGAGGCTTTTATGAGACTGGCCGGAGAAAGTTTGGTGGAGTTTGGAGGCAAAGGCGGCTGCTTTGTTAAAAGCATGACGATTGAGGATGTGAAAGAAATCCGTGAGATACGGGAAATATTAGAAGTTGGCGCATTAAAAATACTTTTCGCGAAGAAAGATAAAGAAGTAGTGAAAGAACTTGAGCTAATTTGCAACGATTTTTCTGAGATGGTAGAGAAAGGCTATTATGGTGGAGCTTGCGAAGCGGATGTGAAATTTCATGAAAAAATGATTGAAAGTTCTGGTAATGCTCGATTGATATTGATGTATAAAAATAGCAATATCCCTCTGTTTCACATGAGGTTAGGTGCTGTAATGGATCAGATGGAAGATTACCAAGATACAGATAGGGAGCACAGAGAAATAGTGAAAGGTTTGGCTACTGGTAATTGGGAATTGTCTTATTCGTCCTTGGTCAGACATCTTTATCGCGGAGAACAAGAAGCTTTAGAACTCGTTTAAATTTTAAAAAGGGATTACTAAATAATCCCTCTTTTTTTTGTTTGGTATTGGACCAATAGGCCTTTTTCTGCTTCGGTAATAATTAGACCTTTTTTACCAGATGGATCTAAAGCGCAGTTGGTTGGCTTGTAGCCCTGTGCATCTATTTCTTTTATTAATACACTGTTTTCATCCCAAACCTTTACTGTTCCAGAGCCGTAAACCGCAACGTATAAATTACCATCTTGGTCAAAAGCAATGCCATCTGGGCCAATTTCGCCTCCCGTTTCTGTAAATAAAATTCTGTTTTTTAGTTGTTTACTTTCATTGTCCCATTCAAATTTCCAAACTTGTTGTGTTCCAGTTTCAGCAACAAATAAATGAGATTGGTTTTTGTTAAGCGCCAATCCATTTGGGTAAAACATCCCTTCAAAAATTTTAAAGAGTTTGCGGCTTGGTGTTAAGCAGCAAATATATCCGGTATTGTCGTCTAAACTATCGCCTGGGCAGGTAAATAGTAAGTTGCCATGTTGGTCAAAAGTTAAGTCGTTGGGCATTTTAAGAGCTTCGCCTTCAAAATTATCAATTATTGTTGTTGTCTTTTCTAGTGCAGGATCAAATGTTCTGATGTTATTTTGCTTCGAGTCGCAAAACCAAACTAGGTCGTTATCATCAATGGCAATTCCGTTGGGCGCTCCGTCTACTTGATACTTATGATGGCTGTTGTCGCTAACTAATACCAAATTGCCAGCATCTTTTTCAACTAGCCAAATATTGCCTTTGCTATCGAAGCAAGGCCCTTCAGGGAAATTTAGATGATCTAAAATGATAGCCATAGAAAAAAAATAAAATATTATTTAAATGTATACATAAAAATTGTAATTTAGTATACAATAATAATTAGTTATGGGATACATAATTTTAAGTTGTATCTGCCTAATAGTTTACAAAATTATAACAACGAATAACGTTTTATGCAAGAGAATTTAAAATCTGCAGCCATTTTGCAGAACAATGAACAGTGGATACCTGGAGGGGTAGTTTCATTAAATAGGAAAACAGATCCTAATATTTGTTTTGTGAAAGGGCAAGGCAGTAGGGTGGTAGATGCTGACGGTAAGGAATATATCGACTATCAGGCAGGTTTTGCTGCTTCTTTTTTTGGTCATAACGATGAGGATATTAACTCGGCTGTAAGGCGCACACTTTCAGAAAATCAAGTATTGATGGGGGCTGGCCCAACCTTGTTAGAAGGCGAGTTTGCGAAAATGTTTTGCGAAAGTGTACCCAGTGCAGAAAGTATACAAATTACTACTACGGGTTCGGAAGCCACGTACCATGCCATCAGAATTGCTAGGGCAGTAACCAAACGCGACCATATTATTGTAATGCAAGGTGGTTACAACGGTTGGCACAACGATGTGGCTTGTAACGTAATCAGCAGGTTAGCAGATGTGGGCGAATATGTTAGTCCAGGAGAATATCCTTTCGACTCGCTAAGTGCTGGGGTGCCAAAATCGCATAGCGATTTAGTGCATGTAGTAAATTATAACGATTTAGACAGCATCAGCTATGTTTTAGAAAAATATGATGTGGCCTGTATTTTACTGGAGCCGCTTTTACAAAATATCGGAATCGTTAAACCGCAAGTTGGTTATTTAGAAGGTTTACGTGAGCTTTCGGATAAAAATGGTTGTTTACTGATTTTTGACGAGGTAAAAACTGGTTTCAGACATGCGCTAGGTGGTTATCAGTCTATTTGTGGCGTTACTCCAGATTTGTCTACCTTCGGTAAAGCAGTTGCAAATGGCTACCCGCTTGGCGTAATTGCTGGCAAGAAAAAATATATGGATTATTTCGTTCATCCTGATAAGGAAAACAGAGTTTTAATTGCTGGGACTTATAATGCATTTCCATTAACAACCGCTGCGGCAATTGCAACTTTAGAGAAATTAAAATCGCCTGTGCATAAGGTATATGAACACATAGAAAAGCTTGGTGCTGCTTTAGAGAAAGGTTATCAAGAAATATTTTCTAAATTAGACAGACCAGTGTATGTAGCCAGGCAAGGCTCGGCATTTTGCGTATATTTTATGGATCACGAGCCAATTAATTTCCATGATGTTTTACTAAATCACGATTTTGATTTTGATGCTCGCTACCGTAAAGAATTAATTAAGGGCGGTGTATATAATTTTCCGGCGCCAATTAAGCAGGGAAGTATTTCTTTTGCACATAGCATGGAAGATATTGAGCAAACTTTAGAGGTTGCTGCACAGGTTTTAAAACAAATATAATTGAGAAATGAAGATTACTGCAATTGAGACCTACGTGTGCAACGCACGTATGAGGAATTGGATTTTTGTTAAAGTAGTGACCGATCAGCCTGGTTTATGGGGTTGGGGCGAAGCTACTTTAGAATGGCATACCAAAAGTGTAGTTGGTGCTATCGAAGATATTTCTCAATTATTGGTAGGCGAAGATCCTCGAAGAGTAGAATACTTATGGCAAATGATGTACCGCCAACATTTTTGGCATGGAAACGGCATTGTGCGTGGTACAGCCATCAGCGGTATCGATATTGCCCTTTGGGATATTGTAGGAAAAATACATAACGTACCTTGTCACGAACTGTGGGGCGGCAGAGTAAGAGATCATATTCGTTTGTACTGCCATTTAGGTGGGGGCAAAATGGAAGATTTTTACGAAACTGCTCCTGGCGATGCAAAACGTTTTGGCGAGTTGGCTCAAGCCGCGGTAGAAGAAGGTTTTACGGCCTTCAAATCTATGGCAGTTCCAGAAACTATGCCTTTGGAGGGTTTGCGGCCGGTTAAATATGCAGAAGCTTGTGTGGCGGCAATGAGAGATGCTGTTGGCGATGATATCGACATCATGGTAGATTGCCACGCCCGTCCTAGCCCTAGAATGGGAATGTTGTTTGCCAAAGCTCTGGAGCCCTATGGCCTTTACTTTTTTGAAGAACCTTGCTGGCCAGAAACCATGGAAGATATTGCTTTAATTCAAAGAGCGGTGCAAACACCAATTGCTTCTGGTGAGCGTTTGGTAGGTGTACATGCGTTTAGAGAATTGTTAGAAAAACGTGCTGTAAGTGTAATTCAGCCAGATATTACGCATTGTGGAGGTTTAAGTGAAGCCCGTAAAATTGGTGCTTTGGCCGAAGCTTACCGAGTTTCGATGGCACCGCACAATCCACAAGGACCAGTGAGTACAGCAGCTTCTATCGAGTTAGGCTTTGCTACACCGTCTTATATCATTTGCGAAAGCGTTCATAAAGATGTAGAATGGAGAGAAGATGTAGTTTCGGAAGGATTTACGGTTCAAAAAGAAGGCAGGCTTGTATTGCCTAATGGTCGCCCAGGTTTGGGTATCGAGATTAACGAAGAGGAAGTTAAAAAGCACCCTTTTCAGCAAGAAGTTTTGCAGAGAACATTTTATAAAGATGGTAGCGTAGGCGACTGGTAATCACAAAATATGCAGGAATTGAAAGATAAGGTAGTTGTAATTAGCGGCGCATTGGGCGATATCGGATTGGCCATTGCAACCGCTTATTTAAAAGCGCAATCTATTGTGGTGCTAAGCGATATCGTGCCTTTAGATAAAGCAGAAGAAAAATTACTTTTGTTAAAAGACTACAACGGTAATTTCGAATACAAATCTTTAAACGTTGCTGATTATAACGATGTGGAAGTTTTTATCAACTACGTTGTAGAAAAATACGGTAGAATAGATCATTGTATTGCTAATGCAGCGAGGGTAACTATCAAAGATTTTAAAACTTTAAGTCCAGAAGAGTGGTCTACAGAAATGCGTGTTAACGTAGATGGAGCCTTCTATTTTGCCAATTTTGCCGCTAAAAACATGGTACAGCAACAAGTTAAGGGAAGTATCCTTTTCTTGGGCAGTTGGGCTGCACATGCGGTTCATCAAAATTTGCCAGCTTATAGTGTTTCTAAAGCTGCTGTACGGATGATTAATCAAACCATGGCGCTAGAATATGCTACAAATGGTATCCGAGTGAATGAAATTGCACCAGGTTACGTTAATGCAGGTTTAAGTAAAACGGTGTGGAGCGAGTTACCAGAGCAAAAATCAATCTCGCAAAATAAAGTTCCACTAGGTAAAATTATGGAAGCTGATGAAGTAGCTGCACAAGTGTTATGGCTAAATTCTAGCCAATGCCAACACGTAACGGGTTCTACTTTTTTAATGGATGGCGGACTTTCGCTACTTAGACCTTAATCTATCGAATTTAATATGGCTACTGTATCTTCAAACTCAGTTACTTCATTAAAATTTCAAATTGTAGAGACTGATATTACGCCTCCCAAAGGAATTTATTCGAGAAATTGGGGTGCCGCAAAGTTTGATGTGGCTTCTGGTGTACACAAACCATTATTTCTATCGTGTTTAGTTACACAGAGTGATGATGGTATTTTAGGAGTAGTCATTGCAGCAGATTTAGGTTGGTGGAAGAATAATGATGATGAACGAAGTTTAAGAACGGCAATTCTTACAGCCTGTGGTTTACAGGAGCAACAGCTACTATTTTGCCTATCACACACCCATGCCGGGCCAAGTATTTGCACTAACGATAAGGACCAAAATGGAGGGAAACTTATTATTCCATATTTGGAGTTTTTGAAGAAAACAGCCATTGAAAGCATAAACAATGCTAAAGAAAATTTGACTGATGGTTTTCTGTCTTGGGAGTACGGATGTTGCGATTTAGCAACAAAGAGAGATTTGAATGTGAATGGTGGATACCTAATTGGTTATGACCCATCTGCAAATGCAGACCAAACACTTTTGGTGGGAAAATTAAGCAATGCTGACGGAGAACTGAAAGCGGTAATTTGCAATTATGCTTGTCATCCCACTACGTTTGCTCATGAAAATATACTCATTTCGCCAGATTACGTTGGTGCAATGCGTGAACTAATTGCTGAAAAATTAAATGTGCCTACTGTCTTTTTGCAAGGCGCATCTGGAGATTTGGCACCTAAAAAACAATACGTTGAAGATCCCGAAATAGTAGATGCCAATGGTAGAAAATTGGGTTATGCCATTTTATCGACTTTAGAAAATACATCGCCCGTTGGCAAAAAATGGACTTTTGACTACGCTTTGCAGTCTGGTGCGCCTTTAGCTATTTATGCGGAGAAAGAGACTATTGCCAACCAAACTTTTAAACAGCTGAAATTTGAAGTTAAAATTCCTTACAAGCAATTAGATTCTATCGAAAAAATAGAACAAGATTTTAACGCTTGCGAAGATAGGGTAATGAAAGATCGCTTATGGCGGAAGTTAAACACCCGTAAATCTATTGGAGAGCAAACTTATGCCGTATTGCCCGTATGGATTTGGCAATTTGGGGATGCTTTCGTAGTGGCACAAGCTAACGAAGTTTATGCTGTTGGGCAGGAACAGATTAGAGTACATTTTAAAGATAGGCATATAGTTTTTATCAACATCGCCAATGGTTATTTAGGTTATTTACCACCACAAGATTTGTACGGAAAGGATATTTATGCCGTATGGCAAACACCTTTTGAAAAGGGCGGATTAGAGCTTTTAATTGCTGAAATAATTTCGAAAATAGAGCAGTTAACAACAACCTCATAAAACAACCAAACTAACCAAACAACCTAAAATGAAACTTGAATTAATTGATATCGCAATTTTTACCATTTATATTATTGGTATCGTTGCGTTAGGACTTTACGCTTCCAAGCAAAGTTCCAAATCGAAGAGAGATTATTTCCTAGCGGGAGATAAATTACCTTGGTGGATGATTGGCGGAAGTATCATCGCCGCTAATATCAGTAGCCATCATTTAGTAGGTGCAATGGGTGCGGCTTATGATAGAGGTTTTGTGGCCATTACCTTAGAATGGGGAGCTATATTGATTGGTTTCAATGCACTTTTGTGGATTTTTCTTCCTTTTTATATCAGAAACGGATTTTACACCGTTCCCGAATACCTAGAAAAACGTTTCGGAACTTCTGCAAGGGTGCTTTACGCTATCTTAATTTTGTTTACTTATATTTTTGTAGAGATAGGTGCGGTGTTGTATTTGGGCGGCTTAACACTGCATGCACTTTTTGATGTTCCAATTTTCTACAGCATTATTGGTATGGCACTTTTAACAGGCTTATATACTATTTTAGGTGGGTTAAAAGCAGTAATATGGACTGAGATGGTGCAATTGGTAATTTTAGTCTTGGGCGGATTGGTACTTACTTTTGCTACTATCGATAAAGCTGGTGGTTTCGGTGCCATTGTAGAATCATCTAAAGATTGGAAAATGTTCTATCCAGCCAATGATCCAGATTTTCCTTGGACCATGTATTTAGGTGGTTTGCTTTGTATCAGCGTATTTTACTGCGCCACTAATCAGTTTATTGTGCAGCGAGTGCTGGCTGCAAAAAATGAATGGCATGGCCGTATGGGCGTTATCTTTGGCGATTACCTAAAGTTTTTTGTACCATTGATCATTACCATCCCAGCTTTGGTAGCTCCTGCATTTTTACCAGCACTAGAACAACCAGATTTACTATTTTCAACGCTAGTTAAAACCTTATTACCAAATGGCTTAATCGGTTTGGTAATGGCGGGCTTGATTTCGGCAATTATGTCGCATATTTCTGGAGCAATTAATTCTTGTACTACTATTTTAACGGTAGATGTTTACAGCGAATACATCAATAAAAATGCTACAGATGAACAAGCTATCCGTTTCGGAAAAAGGTCGGGCGTAGCCATCATATTCTTCGGGATTTGTAGCGCAGTTTTGTTACTCAGCTATTCTGACAAGCCAATATTCCTATATTTAATGAACCTTTACGGTTTATTTACTCCTGGTATCGCTACCATGTTTTTAATGGGCGTTTTTTGGAAAAAGACAAAATCGCAAGGTGCTTTAGCAGCAGGATTATTAACTATTCCACTTTCTTTGATCATGGAATTTACTTTCCCAGAAATGCCATTTTTTAACCGCACCGGAATTGTATTTTGGACCTGTATGATTGTTTGTGCTGTAGTAAGCTTACTTTTCAAACCAAAATCTGAATTAGAGTTAAACGGTTTAGTTATCGAATACGGAAAAGGTGGTGGAATACCAAAATCAGAGCAGATCTATAAAGACATAAAAAATCCCACTTTGTGGTGGGCAATTATTACCGCTGCAGTATTGTATTTTTATGTGAGGTATTTTTAGGTATGAATAGAAGGAAATTTACTTTTGCTGCTGCTACGTTAGGCTTAGGCTCTGCTGTTTATGGAGCTAGCGCCTTCTCGTTTCCATCGTTAAAAAAGCGTGTTGGCGTGGTAGGTTTAGATTCTTCTCATGCCATTGCTTTTACCAAAGAACTTAATGCTAACACTACCAACGAGAGTTATAAAGGCTATCAGGTAGTGGCGGCCTATTCAATGGGAAGTCCTAGTATCCCTTTAAATGCAGAACGGATACCTAAGTTTACCGAAGAGATTAAGAAACTCGGTGTAGAAGTAGTAGCCAGTTTGGACGCTTTGCTTAGAAAAGTAGACGTAGTGCTCTTAGAAACTAACGATGGAAATGTACACTTACAACAAGCAGAAATTATCCTTAAAGCGAGAAAGCCCCTTTTTATTGATAAGCCTATCGCCAATAGTTATGAAGATGCCTCAAAAATATTTGAACTGGCGGATAAATACAAAACCCCAGTATTCTCAACCAGTTCGCTACGTTACATAACCGGTATAGAAGAAATAGACAAGAAAACGGTTTTAGGAGCTGATATTTATTCTCCTGCCTATACAGAGCCTTCGCACAAAGATTTGTACTGGTATGGCATACATGGCGTAGAGATGTTGTTTACCCTGCTGGGCCAAAACTGTGTAAGTGTTCAAACACAGCATACCACAGATTTTGATAGCTATATTGGCGAATGGGATGGCGGTAGGATAGGTACTTTAAGAGGAATTAGAAAAGGTGCAGATGGTTTTGGAGGGGTGGTGTTTATCCAAGATAAGATAGTGCAATTAGGGGCTTTTCAGGGGTATAATCCCTTGTTAAAACAGATTATTTCCTTTTTTGAAACGGGCAAAGAACCTGTGCAAAGGCTAGAGACTTTAGCAGTTTGTAAATTTATAGACGCTGCTCATCAAAGTAGGTTAGAGGGGGGTACTAAAGTGATTTTAAATAATAAATAATTTTATCAATTGGTCGGTGTTAAGCGCTGGCCTTTATATTAATTAGAAATGAAATTAATACGTTACGGAAATTTAGGACAAGAAAAAATTGGCGTTCAAATTGATGCTAAAAATTACGATTTATCTTCTTTTGGAGAAGATTATAATGAGCAGTTTTTTGCTAATAATGGAATAGAACGTTTAAAGACGTTTGTTGAACAAAATAGAAATACACTAAAGGAAATTCCAACAGCTAGTAGGATTGGAGCGCCTATCGCTCGTCCATCAAAGATTGTTTGTATTGGCTTAAATTATCTAGATCATGCCAATGAAACAGGAGCGGCTATTCCGAAAGAGCCTATTATTTTCTTTAAGTCTACTACTTCTATTGTGGGGCCATTTGATAATATCATGTTGCCAAAAGATTCTGAAAAAACAGATTGGGAAGTAGAGTTTGGTGTAGTAATTGGCAAAACAGCAAGATATGTAGATGAAGCTAACGCAACAGAATACGTCGCCGGTTATGTATTAATTAACGACGTTTCAGAGCGTGAATTTCAGTTGGAACGAGGCGGTACTTGGGATAAGGGAAAAGGTTGTGATACTTTTGCGCCAATGGGACCATATTTGCTAACGAGAGATGAGATGCCAGATATTTCGAATGTAGGTTTGTGGTTATCTGTAAATGGAGAAATGTACCAAAACGGAAATACCAAAAACTTAATTTTCTCTGTACCAGAGCTTATTGCTTATGTTTCAAAATTTATGACTTTGTTGCCTGGAGATGTAATTTCTACAGGTACACCAGCTGGTGTTGGCTTAGGTTTTAAACCTCCAATTTATTTAAAGGAAGGAGATGTAGTAGAATTGGGTGCAGATGGATTAGGTGTGGCTAAGCAAACCGTCGTAGCATTTAATCTATAAACGTAATTTTATCCATTTTTAGTGGCTTGTTAAAGTAAAAAGTTCTTAGCGCCTTTGCTAAGGACTTTTTACAAAATTGCTTAATGCAATATTTAATGCGATCACATCATCTTGGTAGTTGGGATATCTCTCTATATTTCGTACACTGTGATTTTGCTGGTTTACGGTTCCAATAGCTTGTTTTTCGAAAAACGGCACATCTATCACCAATCAGTTTACAATGTGTAGATTTCGTCAAAAGTGACCACCGCCTTCCGTTCCAAACTGGCCACCAGACCCACTATGCCCTTGATAATTCGATTTTCATAATATGGGGTCCAGGGAATTTCAAGTATTTACTCTTTCTAAGCCTCTTTTGCTACGCAAAAGGCTACATCTTCTCCGTTTATCAGCAAAATTCTGAACGAAAATCCAACTGCATTAGAACGGACAAAAATCTTTCAATTTTACGCAAGTTTAAGAAGATATGAAGCATTTAAATTATAGTGGATACGTCAATACAGAACAATGATTTTAATTTTTAAAATCATTTATTAAGTCAGACGAATGATCACTTTTAAGCGAAATTAGGTGGATACTCTAGTGCGTAATATGTGGCCACTTTGTATAAAAAAAGGTGGTCACTTTTGGAATATCCCCCAGAAAAGATCAAAAAATTAAAATATGAACTATCAGAGGCAAAGAGACAAAACTCGAATATTTCAAACATTGATCGCATGATTACACAGGCCGTAAATGCGCTTTCCCATCTCAGGACGCTATATTTGAGTTGTGATTTGCTAAAGAAAAGGCAAATTTTCGGTTGGATATTTCGTGAAAACATACGATTTGATGGAACAAATTATCGAACCACTAGATTGAACGAAAGAAGCTGAATTATATAATTGATTACCAAATAATTGGGAGGAAGCAAAAACGGGAAGTCACGTCTTTTGGAACGTGCCTTCCGTTGAGTACTCAGAGCGGGAATCGAACCCGCACGCCTGTTGAGGGCATCCCGATTAAGATCGGGACGTGTCAGCCATTGTTTGCAATCAGTGCTTCAATATATTTTCTGCTTTTTTTGGATTTGATTTCCATCTCACGTATGTTAGCTTCCGCTTTGGTCTGGAATTTTTCAGAGTAGGCTATTTTCCAAGGTCCCTTATTTCTGGTAGAAATCACGAAGCCATTATTATGCCTATCCAACCTAGCTGTCAGATCTTCGGTGTGTCCAATATAGAACCTTCCGCTCTTTTCAGATTGAAGTACATAGGTAAAAAACATAGACCAAAAAATAAAAGCCATCATTTCTGATAGCTTTCCTTAGATTTTTATGTACTCAGAGCGGGAATCGAACCCGCACGCCTGTTGAGGGCATCCCGATTAAGATCGGGACGTGTCAGCCATTGTTTGCAATCAGTGCTTCAATATATTTTCTGCTTTTTTTGATTTGATTTCCATCTCACGTATGTTAGCTTCAGCTTTGGTCTGGAATTTTTCAGAGTAGGCTATCTTCCAAGGTCCCTTATTTCTGGTAGAAATCACGAAGCCATTATTATGCCTATCCAACCTAGCTGTCAGATCTTCGGTGTGTCCAATATAGAACCTTCCGCTCTTTTCAGATTGAAGTACATAGGTAAAAAACATAGACCAAAAAATAAAAGCCATCATTTCTGATAGCTTTCCTTAGATTTTTATGTACTCAGAGCGGGAATCGAACCCGCACGCCTGTTGAGGGCATCCCGATTAAGATCGGGACGTGTCAGCCATTGTTTGCAATCAGTGCTTCAATATATTTTCTGCTTTTTTTGATTTGATTTCCATCTCACGTATGTTAGCTTCAGCTTTGGTCTGGAATTTTTCAGAGTAGGCTATCTTCCAAGGTCCCTTATTTCTGGTAGAAATCACGAAGCCATTATTATGCCTATCCAACCTAGCTGTCAGATCTTCGGTGTGTCCAATATAGAACCTTCCGCTCTTTTCAGATTGAAGTACATAGGTAAAAAACATAGACCAAAAAATAAAAGCCATCATTTCTGATAGCTTTCCTTAGATTTTTATGTACTCAGAGCGGGAATCGAACCCGCACGCCTGTTGAGGGCACAGGATTTTAAGTCCTGCGTGTCTACCAGTTCCACCATCTGAGCCTTTAAACATGGCGCTTGCTTATTGACGGCATCCCGATTTTCATCGGGACGTGTCTACCAGTTCCACCACTTCAGCAAAAGCATAATGCTTTCTAAAATTAAATGCCTCCTGGTAGGAAGGCATTTAGAGCGAAAGACGAGATTCGAACTCGCGACCCCGACCTTGGCAAGGTCGTGCTCTACCAACTGAGCTACTTTCGCATTGTTAATATCATCCGATATTTTATATATTTTTAAATTTTATTTTCAAGGCATCATCATCATGAAATCTTGAAAAAAAACCTTCTTTAGATGAATAAAGAAGGTTTGTACTGAAGGCGGGAATCGAACCCGCACGCCTGTTGAGGGCACAGGATTTTAAGTCCTGCGTGTCTACCAGTTCCACCACTTCAGCAAAGCTTAAAGCTTTTCAAAATTAAATGCCCCCTGATAGGAGGGCATTTAGAGCGAAAGACGAGATTCGAACTCGCGACCCCGACCTTGGCAAGGTCGTGCTCTACCAACTGAGCTACTTTCGCATTGTTAATATCATCCGATATTTCAAAACTTTTGACTTCTTTAAGAGGTCGTTTTCGTTTTGGTGTTGCAAATATACGCAGATTTATATTTTTGCCAAGAAATATTTAATAAAAAATTAACGTTTTGTTCTAACTTGTTGTTGTTCATTAAACTATAATTTTCTTTTTGGTGGCTAAAGGTTCTTTAGCATGATAAAATAATTACGCCATTGCCGTGTTTAATGGTTATTTTATCATGAACAGTTCGCATTTATACATTTTTTGTTTGAGAACCTATCCTCAAAATCTTACTTTTTGATAGTATGCTAGTACATGAAATTAGGTGGTTTTTAATAGAGTAAAGATTAGATCTTTCTCATAACCTTTGCTATGAAGATAATTTAAGAGTTTAAATTGTCGCTTAATGGTATTTTTCTCTTTCTCGGTCTGTTGCTTTTTCTCTAGCAATTGTTGTAGGGTTTCGAAATATTCATCGCCATCAATGCTATTTAGGGCTTTTTTAATGAGAGGCTCGGGTACGCGTTTTAGTTTAAGCCCTTGCTTTATTTTTATTTTACCCCATTTTTTAATTTTGAACTTGCCAGAAACGTAAGCAAATGCAAATCTTTCCTCGTTTAAAAAGTTCTCAGAAATAAGCGCCGAGATAATTTCTTCCACTTCAAAAGGTTTCATTTGCCATTCGTACAGCTTATCTCTTACTTCTTGCTGCGATCTTTCTTGGTAGGCGCACCAGTTTGCAGCTTTCTGTAAAGCGGTTTTAATGTCGTAATTGTATTTTCTTTCTTGTGCACTATTCATCTGTTTATATTTATGTTTTATTTGTTAGATGTTCTTCATCATTAAATCATCATACATTTTCTAAACAATTCTCATTTAATCATACACGGTTCATAAATATTTGTTGAAATTCGTAAAAAATTCTCATAACTTATCAATACCATGTCTAAAGCGGATATTTATACCATTGAACAAATTGCTGAAATAATTAAGGGCAAAGGCTTATTCGTAAATAAAGACGCATGTATTACAAGTTTGGTAATTGATAGCCGTACACTAAGTAATGCGCCGCAAGCGCTGTTTTTTTCCATTAAGGCGCAAAGAGATGGCCATCAATTTATTGGCAACGCTTATCAAAATGGTATCCGTAATTTTGTTGTTTCTAGCGATATAGCGCAAGACCAATATCCGGAAGCTAATTGGATTAAGGTAGGAGATGCACTTTTGGCGCTACAACAGTTGGCGATACATCATCGTGCTAAACACCATTTAAAAGTGCTAGGAATTACCGGTAGCAACGGCAAAACGGTTGTAAAAGAGTGGTTGTATCAATTATTAGCTGCAGATTTTAACATTGTACGCAGTCCCAAAAGCTATAATTCGCAAATAGGCGTTCCCCTTTCGGTATGGCAAATCAATAATAGCCACAATTTAGGGATTTTCGAAGCAGGTATTTCTACGGTTGGAGAAATGGAGCGACTGGCTGCCATTATTAAGCCGAGCATAGGCATACTAACCAATATTCGCGAGGCACATGATGAAGGTTTTGCCAATAAAGCAGAAAAGCTAAAAGAAAAACTACAACTTTTTGAAGGGGTAGAAACCTTTATTTATTCGCCAGAACATATAGTGGCAGATATTGCCTTGCCAGGTAAGAAAAAGTTTGCATGGAGTTTTAACCAAGCCGCAGATCTACAAATAGTGGATGTTTTAAACCAAGGAACAAATACTATTTTAAAAGCGAAATATGCAGAAGAACAATTTGAAGTTACGATACCATTTACAGACGCGGCGTCAATTGAAAATGCAGTAATTTGTTGGGCAACGTTGCTTGCAATGGGATATACTGCACAAAATGCAGCGAACAGGTTGTCAAAACTGGTTAAGGTAGGAATGCGCCTACAGTTGATTAATGGGATAGACAATTGTTCTTTAATTGACGATAGTTACAGTGCTGATATTTCTTCGCTTAGCATTGCTTTGGATTTTTTAAATCAGCAAAATCAACATCCAAAACGAACTTTAATCTTATCTGATTTGCACGAAACGGGTAAATCTGCCGATGAACTTTATCAAGAAATATCACTTTTGCTTAACCAAAAGAAGATAAATCGGTTAATTGGTATAGGCGAACAGATTGGCGCTCATCAACATCTGTTTAAAATAGAAAGTAGTTTTTATAAAGATACTGAACACTTTTTGGCCAACATTAGCGAGCAGAATTTTCATAATGAAACTATTTTGGTAAAAGGTGCCCGTAAGTTTGGTTTTGAACAGGTGGTTAAGCGTTTGACACAAAAAGTACACGATACCGTATTGGAAGTTAATTTGAATGCGCTGTTAGCTAATTTGCAATTTTATAGGTCTAAATTATCTCCAGGTGTAAAAACTATGGCCATGGTAAAGGCATTTTCTTATGGTAGTGGTAGTTTCGAAATCGCCAATTTATTACAGTACCACAAAGTGGATTATTTGGCCGTAGCTTATGTAGATGAGGGTATCGCTCTGCGTAAAGCTGGCATTAGTTTGCCAATTATGGTCATGAGTCCAGAGCCATCTGCATTTGATGCCATGTTAAGGTATCAATTAGAACCAGAAATTTATAGTTTGGAGGTGCTGCAGAGCTTTCTATCTTTCTTACCAAGAGATGTAGTAGATTTTCCAATTCATATTAAACTAGATACTGGAATGCACCGATTGGGATTTGAGCATTACCACATGGCCGAGTTAGCTGCCTTGCTTAAAAACACGCAACAGCTTGAAGTGGTATCTATATTTACACATTTGGTAGCTACAGATGACAAGCAACACGATGAGTTTACCCAATTACAGGTAATTTGGTACGAGCAAATGTACGAGGTATTGGCCAATTACCTTACTTACAAGCCTATTAGGCACGTGCTAAATACTTCGGGCATTAGCCGCTGGGCACAGTATCATTTTGATATGGTAAGGTTAGGGATAGGTTTGTATGGTTTTGATGCTGCGCTTGAAGCTCAAAAAGATAGGGGGAGAGCAGATGGTTTAAGAACTGTGGCCACTTTGAAAACTACCATCACACAAGTTAAACACATTTATGCGAACGAAACGGTAGGCTATGGCAGAAGAGGCAGTTTACCCAATGGCGGGCAAATTGCTACTGTAAAAATTGGCTATGCCGATGGTTATAGCCGTGCTTTTGGTAATGGTGTTGGTAAAATGTTGGTAGATGGGAAATTGGCGCCAACCGTTGGCGCTATTTGTATGGATATGTGTATGATAGATATTACCGGTTTAAATGTGGAAGTAGGAGATGAGGTAATTGTTTTTAATGAAGAGCACAGCATTGTTGCTTTGGCCAAAGAAATCAATACCATTCCTTACGAGATTTTAACCAATGTATCGCAAAGGGTAAAGCGGGTTTATTATTACGAATAAGTACATCCAAATCTTTCCAGAGGGAAGACTTTTAGCCGAAATATAAAAAGCTTAATGATCTTGGTGTACTTTGTGGTTTAATCAATAATTTTGCGGCATGAATAAGATTGGAAAAGCACTGTTAAACTACCTAATTAAAGGACTATTAATTGTGATGCCAATTGCCCTTAGTATTTTTATAGTAATTTGGGCAGTTAGTACGGTAGATAGTTGGTTAAATATCAATAACATTTTAGGTGTAGATCCAAATACGGGCGAAAGCCGTAACATTCCGGGTTTAGGTTTGGTATTAGTTTTGGCCATTATTCTTGCGGCGGGCATTTTTGTAACCTATTTTGTAACCGAGCCTATGTACAGCTGGTTTAGACGCTGGTTAAATAAATTACCGCTTTTTAATTTTATTTATACTTCTATTAAAGATCTTACCGAAGCATTTGTTGGCGACGAAAAGAAATTCAATCATCCTGTTTTGGTAGAAACAGAAGGCGATATGAAACGCATAGGTTTTTTAACGCAAAACGACTTGAGCAAGCTGGATATGATGGACGAAGCAATTGTTTACTTCCCATTTTCTTACTCTTTTGCAGGACAAATTTATATTGTAAAGAAAGATAAAATTAAGCCGCTTAACATGAGTGCCGCAGATGCCATGAAACTGGTTGTTAGTGGTGGTGTTACCCAGCTTTAAATACCTCTTACAGCTACCATTATGGCAACAAATGCAATAAATGCAACAAGTATACGAGAAAAGAATTCTTTAATGTAAAGACCAGCTATTAAGGCCAGTTCATTGTTGAGGTTTATGCCTGTAACTGTGCCCGAACCAGAAGATGCTCTGAAGTGCATCTGCGTATTTTGATGGTTGCTTAAATTCCAACTACTTAACCAGCTATTACTATAATTCCAGGTAAAAGGTGTTTGGTTTTTTAGGGCAATAATTGCTCTAAATTGCCATAAATGAAAAGTAATAATGCCCAACTCTTCATTATTGTCGCCATAAATTGTAGTGGTAATATTTGAAAATCCTTTAGTTCTAAAATGGTAGTTTTTTTGCGACATGATGCCGAAAGCATGGTTGTTCCAAGTTTCGAAAATTAAGTTTCCGCAAATTTGTCCATCGCTAAATATCTGATATGAGCTATCAAATACTCCCTTTGTCCACGTAATCACTTTGTCCATTTTGCTGTTTTTCTATTAGATAAATTGAAGTTCTGTTCGTTACAATTAAAGCTAGAAGCTAACCTTAGTTTACTTTAATATTACAGAACGTAGTGGGCTTTTATTTGTTTGTAAAGAATGAATTTGATTGATCAATGAATTATTAGAAGACTAAAATCATTTAATAAAAAATGGAACATCATAAAAAAAGCCCTCTAAAGTTTTCACTTATTGAGGGCTGTATGATATTTAGCATCCTGTTATTCGAAGTATTCTTTCATTTTGTCGAAGAAACTTTTGTCGTTTTTACCAGGTTGCGGTTTAAAGTTTGGAGATTCTCTTAATTTTTCGAGCAATGCCCTTTCTTCGCTATTTAAAGCTTTTGGCGTCCAAATGTTTACGTGTATAATTTGATCGCCTCTGTGGTAAGAATTTACCTCTGGAATACCTTTTCCTTTTAAGCGAAGCAGTTTTCCGCTTTGCGTACCTGGCTCAATCTTAATTTTTGCCTTGCCATCAATGGTTGGTACTTCTACGCTGGCGCCTAAAGCAGCATCTGGAATGCTCACGTGCAAATCGTAAACTACGTTATTTCCTTCTCTTTTAAGGGTTTCGTGCGGAGTTTCTTCAACTAAGATAATTAAATCTCCGGGTACGCCACCATTTGGTGCTGCATTACCTTTGCCAGCCATACTTAATTGCATGCCTTCGCTCACACCTGCCGGGATATTGATGGTAATGGTTTCTTCGCCACGAACAGTTCCATCGCCATGGCAAGCACCACATTTTGCTGTAATTTTTTGTCCGCTACCATGACAAGTAGGGCAGGTTGCTGTAGTTTGCATCTGTCCTAAAATGGTATTGGTTACTCTACGTACCGAACCTGCACCACCACAAGTGCTACACGTACTTACAGAACCTTTATCTTTTGCTCCAGTGCCATCACAAGTTTTACAGCTTACTTGCTTGTTAACCTTGATTTTTTTCTCGGCACCGTTGGCAATTTCTTCTAGAGTTAGTTTTACTTTGATACGTAAATTAGATCCCTTGGCCACTCTGCGACCACCTCTCTGTTGCCCGCCACCGCCAAAGAAACTATCAAAAGGGCTACCACCGCCGCCACCAAAAATATCTCCAAACTGGCTAAAGATATCTTCCATGTTCATGCCGCCACCGCCGTAACCACCACCACCGGCTGCACCGCCAACTCCAGCGTGTCCAAACTGGTCGTAACGTTGTTTTTTCTCTGGGCTACTTAGTATTTCATAAGCCTCGGCAGCTTCCTTAAACTTATCTTCTGCAGATTTGTCATCAGGGTTTTTATCTGGATGATATTTAATTGCCAGTTTACGGTAAGCCTTCTTAATTTCTTCTGCCGATGCGCCCTTAGCAACTCCAAGTACATCGTAATAATCTCTTTTGCTCATTTTTTATTAATGATTAAATGATTAAATGAGAAAATGACCAAATGTATTATTCAATCATTTAAAATTTAATCATTCAAAATTTTTTATGCTCCCACTACCACTTTTGCGAAACGCACTACTTTGTCGTTAAGCGTATAACCTTTTTCTAACTGATCAATTACCTTTCCTTTTTGCTCTTCTGTTGGCGAAGGAATTTGAGTTATTGCCTCATGTAAATCGGTATCAAAAGGTGTGTTTAAACTTTCGATTTCTTTTAATCCTTTTTGGCTTAAAATGCTTTTCAGTTTAGTTTGTACCAACTCAATACCTTCGCGAACTGGCGCTACTTCTGTAGATTTTTCTGTTGCTTTAATGGCACGTTCAAAATCGTCTAATACAGGCAAAAGAGAAACAACGATATCTTTACCAGCTGTTTGCAAAAGTTCTACACGTTCTTTTTGTGTACGGCGTTTAAAGTTGTCGAACTCGGCAAAAAGACGTAGGTATTTGTCGTTTAGCTCTGCAACTTGTTGTTGTAATTTTTCTTCTACAGATAATTCAACTACGGGCTCGCTAGCTACTGTTTCATTTTGCGCTGCTGCTGTATTTTCCACGCTTTCGTTGACGTTTTCATTCATGCTTTCTGCTGCTTCAGCTGTATTATTTTCAACCACTGGTTCTTCTTCTTTCTTCTTCTTATTAAACATGTGTACTCGTGTTTTTTTACTAAGGGATTTCTCTGGTATGGCTTAACAAAAGTTTTGCCAGCCTAAAAAAAACAGCCATGCTGTCAGTTTTATTTAGCGTAGAACTAACAGAATGGCTGTAAACTAAAATTTTGTCAGAATAGGTGTCTGTTGTTTGTTAACTTTAGCTCATTTAAGCTATTTGAACGTCTTCGTGTACCAATCCATTTTCGCACTTAATGATACGCGAAGGGAAGGTACGGATGATATGATAATCGTGGGTGGCCATTAAAACAGCAGTTCCATTTTGGCTAATCTGTTTCAATAAAAGCACAATTTCTTCAGAAGTTTCTGGGTCTAAGTTGCCTGTTGGTTCATCGGCCAAAATAATTTCTGGATTGTTTAGTAAAGCTCTGGCAATTACAATACGTTGTTGCTCGCCACCAGACATTTCGTGAGGCATTTTTTTGATTTTAGAACGTAAGCCAACTTTCTCTAATACATCCTTAATTCGTTCTGTAATTAGGTTTTTGTCTTTCCAATAGAGTAGCTTTTAACACAAACTCAAGGTTTTGCTCAATTGTTCTATCGCTCAATAGCTGGAAATCTTGAAAAACAATTCCTAATTTTCTTCTCAAAAAGGGTACTTCTTTTTCTTTAAGGTTTTTTAAGTCAAAATTAGCTACGCTTCCTTCGCCATTGCCAATATGTAAGTCGCCGTAAATGATTTTTAGTAAACTACTTTTTCCTGAACCAGTTGCGCCAATTAAAAATACAAATTCGCCTTTAGCAACATCAAGTTTTACATTAGAGAGTATTTAAATGTTTCTGCTGAAAAACATCAACATTGTTTAAGGTTATTACGTTTTCTGCCATGTTAAATATCTAGTTTAGTTACCTGTCCAAAAGGCAACTCGTTAATAAAACTCATTATTTTTTCCTGTTTGTCTCCAAAACCCAATTTCTCTAAAGATTTATCAGGTCTGTCTACTCTAAAATAAGCCAGCAAAGTAAACTTTTCGTCTCTTAGTTGTACGTAATCTGGTATTTTTGCTATGCCTTTGACTTTGATAATATACATTGTTTCAAAAGTTAAAAGTCCGAAGTCCGAAGTCCGAAGTCCGAAGTCCGAAGTCCGAAGTCCGAAGTCCGAAGTCCGAAGTCCGAAGTCCGAAGTCCTTCCAAATTGGGCAGGCAAGTTAGCTATAACTTTGCAACATTTCAACTTTATAACATTTCAACCTTGCAATCTTTCAACAATAAAAACAATCTATCAATTGGACAATTTTCCCTAATCCCTAATCCCTAATCCCTAATCCCTAATCCCTAATCCCTAATCCCTAATCCCTAATCCCTAATCCCTAATCCCTAATAAAAACGCAATCGTATCCACATTATCTGCATAATCCCAAAGTTTAGGGTGTTGGCTTTGCCCAAATGCAAGCGTTTGTAAATCTTCATCAGCTATTTTGCTCACTACACATTGAATTTGCTCTTGCTGTTGTTTCAGCTTTTCCATTACTTCGTTTACATTTTCGTAAGTTTCATAATAGAGTACTGCCAAAGGCGATGAAAAGCCTTCATCTTCTTTTAGGAGTAGAAAGCCATTGTCATAGTGCTTTTGCTGATTTACTAAGTAGATAGACTTGTTGTAATCGTAGTTGTTGTTGTATTTAAAATGGTTAATGATGTCTTTAAATTGCTCTATTGGTTCAAAAAAGTTTTTGATTTCGTAACCTTTAGGGATAAAAATTTTTGAAATACTACGGCATCCCATACCAAAGTAATCTAGAATATCGTGGCCTAGTGCGGCTATTTCTGCTGTGGTTTCATTGCCAGTTAGCACCGCTACACTATTTCGGTTTCTTCTAATAATGTTAGGCACTTTCCCAAAATAATACTCAAAATATCTTGAAGTATTATTGCTTCCAGTAGCAATTACCGCATCAAAATCTTTCAGCTGCTCGGCATAAATGATATGATTTATCAATTCTGGTAAAAATTCGCAAAGCTGATTTAGTACAAAAGGCAGCAATTTATTATCAGATGAAGATAATTTGATCAGGGCAATGTTGCCAGTAGCCAGTACACACATCACATCGTGAAAACCAACCAATGGGATATTGCCCGCTAAGATTAAACCTACTTTTTTAGGCGCTGCTGTTACTTCAATATGCTCGAACCATTGTTCTAAATCTGTCTCATTTAGCATCTCTGCCAATGCGTTTACAGCTTTGCCTACCTCTTCTTCGGTAAACCAGGCATTGGCATTTTTGGCCGAAAAAATTGCCAAGCTAAGCGCTTCGTTGGGCTGGCTGAGAAAATTGCCAAGCTGTTTAAAGGCAAAAATTAAATGTTCTTTACGAATTGAAGACATATTTAGAACTATTATAAATGGATTATGTATTATATTTGCGACGCAAAGGTAAACTTCGCATTTAGATTTAGACGAAAACATGGCAATTAAAATAACAGACGAATGTATAAACTGTGGGGCATGTGAGCCAGAATGCCCTAATAATGCAATTTATGATGCAGGTACGGCTTGGAGATTTTCTGACGGTACTAATTTAGATGGCATCATTGATTTTGGTGGCTCTCAAATTGATGCGGGCGCTGCTCAAGATGCAGTTTCTGATGAGGTATATTATATTGTTTCTGATAAATGTACCGAGTGTAAAGGTTTTCACGACGAGCCTCAATGTGCTGCTGTTTGTCCAGTAGATTGTTGTGTAGACGATGAAGATATTCGTGAAACGGAAGAAGAATTATTGGCTAAAAAAGCTTGGTTGCACCAAGAGAACTAAGTTAAAAGTATCCGTTAGGATAATAAAATATAGGAGATGCAAAATTTGTATCTCCTTTTTTGTGGGTTTATATTTCGATGTTAGGATCGGCAACTTCGTTTTTGGTTTGTTTTTTTACCAAAGATGCACCTAAACTCGCAACTACTACCAAAGCTATAGCAAGCCATTCGACTATAGAAAGATGTTCGCTTAAAAATAAAATACCGCAAATGGCTGCTACTGCAGGTTCTAAGCTCATTAAAATACTGAATGTTTTTGCTGGTATATGCTTTAGGGCACTCATTTCTAGAGTATAAGGTATAGCGCTAGAAAGCAAGGCGATGGCCAATCCTAAAGTTAGTAACTTGGCGTTTACTTGTGCTAAGCCTCCATCGGCAAAAGCAAATGGTAAAACAACACAGCTGGCTACTGCCATACCAATACTTACGGCATCTCCACTTTCCATTGTTTTAGAAACCTTGCCACCAATAATGATATAGGCTGCCCAAAATGCCCCAGCTAAAAGAGCCAAACTAGCACCAATTAAGTCTATGTTGCTATTTTCGCCCCACGGAGCTATTAGAAAAATCCCTGCCGATGCCATGATAGCCCATAAAAAATCTAAGGCTTTCCTAGAAGTTGATACGGCTAAAGCAAGTGGGCCAATGAACTCCAAAGTAACCGCTAAGCCCAATGGTATTTTGGCTAAAGAAAGATAGAAACTCAAATTCATAGCTCCCAAAACCACACCGTAAGGGATTACAAGTTTCCACTGGGTGGCAGTTATGGTTTTTAAATTAGGGCGGTAAGCTAGCCCCAAAATAATTGCTGATAATACAATGCGTATCGTTGCCGTACCTGTAGCACCTAAAAATGGAAATATGCCTTTGGCAATGGCCGCCCCACCTTGAACGCTAATGATGGCTAACAAAACAGCAGGAATGGGCGGTATGTTTTTGAGTTTCATTTCTGTGCAAAAATAGTCTTTTTATACTTAGCCAAAACCTGCTAAGCTAATTTATAGCCTTTTTTTTAAAGCTTTTTGATAGAGATAAAAACGAGCTGAATATTTTGTCGCAACGTTTTTGTATGTCAACTATTTTTGCTAACCAATGGGATTTTAGCATTTATCTAGCTCTATATATTATAACTAAAATATAAAACGATGACTAGAATAAGAAAGCGTATTCTCTTTTGTACACTGTTATTGGCTTCATGGAGTATCGCCTTTGGCCAAAAAACAAATTTTGTAACCAAAAGTTTTAAAGCAGCAGCTCCATTGTATGATAATTTATTGGCTAAAACCAAAGGCAATTTTACCGATTATCCGCACTCGCTATACGAAAACGGCGAAATCAAATATTTGCAGATTGATGAATGGACAGGAGGTTTTTGGCCTGGTGCCTTGTGGTACATGTACGAGTTTACAAAAGACAAAAAATGGAAAGATGCAGCTTTGGCTTGGACACATTCTTTAGAAAGTAACCAATACAATACGGCACATCATGATATTGGCTTTATGATGTATTGCAGTTATGGTAATGCGTTTCGTTTCGTGAAAGATGAAAAATATCCGAAAATTCTACTTCAGTCGGCAAAATCATTGTGCCAAAGATATTCTCCAGTGGTGGGTAGCATCCAATCTTGGAATAAAAGAAAATCAAAAGGCGATATCAATACTTGGGAATATCCGGTAATTATGGACAACATGATGAATTTAGAACTGTTGTTTTATGCAAGCAAAATTAGTGGCGATAAAACTTACAGAGATGTAGCCATAAAACATGCAGAGCAAACCATGAAAAACCATTTAAGAAAAGATTTTAGTTCTTATCATGTGGTAAATTATGATCCTAAAACCGGAAAAGTTCTACATAAACAAACACTGCAAGGTTTTTCTGATGGGTCTACTTGGGCTAGAGGGCAAGCTTGGGGGATACACGGTTTTACTACCGTTTATCGCGAAACAAAAGATAAACGCTTTTTACATACGGCAATGAAAATGGCCGATTATTTTATCGATAATCCAAATCTGCCAGCAGACAAAATTCCTTATTGGGATTTTAACGTGGGGCAACCAGGTTTTAAACCAGATTGGGATTATCAGCCTGCAAAATTTAAAGAAACCCCGAGAGATGCATCTGCCGCAGCCATTGCTAGCGCAGGTTTGCTAGAGCTAAGCACTTTTCTAAAAGATAAAGAAAAACAGAAGTATTTTAATGCTGCTGTGGCGATGTTAAAATCACTTAGTACAGATAAATACCTAAATACAGACCAGCAAAATCCGTACTTTTTATTGAAACATAGTACAGGTAATTTACCTTCGGGCAGAGAAATAGATGTACCATTGATTTATGCAGATTATTACTTTTTGGAAGCTTTATTACGTTATCAAAAAATAACCAAGTTTTAATTCGTTTTTTTCTCGTTAGTTTCGGGTATTTTTGTTTAATCGAAAATATTAGATAGCTTTGATTTCCGTACTTCAACAAGTATGATAAAATCAATAGACCATAACGTAGACGATCAATATTTACTAACACAAATGAAAGGCGATGACGAATCTGCCTTTCATTTGCTGTACGATAGGTATTGGGAGCAAGTTTACAATGCTGCATACAAGCGTTTAAAAGATGCCGATTATGCGAAAGATATTACCCAAGATATATTTTTGCAACTGTGGTCTAGAAGAAAAGAGCTAAATATTGCCTTTGTACCTTCTTATCTTTACATGTCTGTTAGAAACAATGTTTTTAAATGGATGGAAAAGGAGCAGCGGTTTACCACAATTCCGGATTTGCTCTCTTGTTTAGAACAACGCAGCGATAGGGCGGATGTAGAATTGCTAAGAAAAGAGTTCATGGCTAAATATGAGGCTATGGTAAACAGCTTGCCGGCAGCACAACAGACTATTTTTAAACTTCGTTTTCACGAAGATTTGAGTACCAAAGAAATTGCAGAAAAGCTCAACATTAGTAGAAAAACTGTACAAAACCAATTAGGCAAAAGCGTAGGGCAGCTTCGCGATGCTTTAGATTTGCTTTACATTGTTGCATTATTGCATCTCGGAAATTAATTTTTATTTTCTTGTGGGAGTTTTTAAGGTTAGCGGCTCTTGTATATAAAGGCTGTGTAAAAACTGTTGCGGCAAATAAAAAATGGATAAAAAAATATTTCTAGAAATTCTTAATAAGTACAACCATGGTAAGGCTAGCGAGCAAGAAATTGAGATGCTACACGCTTATTACGACTTGTTTGATGCAGAAGAGAATGTGCTAGAGCAGATGACGGCAAGCCAAAAGGATAACGCAAAGCAACAAATTGCGACAGGTATTGCGGCACAAATGTATTTAACGCCTGTTAAAAAGGCTACTTTTTCGTTAAACAGAAAATGGCTAGCTGCAGCGGCAATGCTAGTTTTGGTTTGCTCGGTAGGTATTTTGTTATTTAATAATGAAAAGACCAAGCCAAATCCAAATAAGAGCCAAACAGCGGCGGTAGTAATTAAACCAGGCCACAACCAAGCGGTACTTACTTTGGCCGATGGTTCTACTATTGGCTTAAATGATAAAGAACAGGGCGTAATTGTACAAGCTGCTGGTTTAAAAGTTACCAAAAGAAATGCTGATGGGCTGGTAAAGTACGAATCGGATAGGGAAGCTGCACCATCTATCAACACCATTGCTACACCACGTGGTGGCCAGTACCAATTGGTATTGGAAGACGGAACCAAGGTTTGGTTAAATGCAGCATCATCCATAAAATTTCCTACCCATTTTGCTGGCTCCCAAAGAATGGTTGACATTACCGGGGAAGTGTACTTTGAAGTTGCGAAAAATAAAAAAATGCCTTTTATCGTACGTACACAAAATCAGCAAATAGAAGTTTTAGGCACGCATTTTAACGTAAATAGCTATACAGACGAGGCAAAAGAAACCACCACGCTTTTAGAAGGGAGTGTAAAAGTGGCTAAATTAAGAAATGGAGCGGTCCAAGCTAGTGTTGCTAAAATTTTAAGCCCAGGGCAAGAGGCTTCTTTAACAAGTACCGATAAAGTAATAAACATTAACCCTGCCGATTTGGAAGCAGCGGTTTCATGGAAAAATGGCTATTTTAAATTTGACAAGGCAGATATACAAACTGTAATGCGTCAAATATCGAGATGGTATAATGTAGATGTTAAATACCAAGGAGAGATCAGTGCAGACCTATTTGTAGGCAAAATTAAACGTACCGAAGATATTGCAGGTGTACTAAGGATATTAGAACTGAGTAAAATAAATACTTCTGTAAAAGGAAGAACAATTGTTATAACTAACTAATTACTAACCAAATTTAAACCCAACCTCGTATGAAAACGTAATCAGTAGACTAATAGAGGGAGGCCAAAAAAACCGGAAGTGCGGGAACACAACCGGTTAATCGCTGTTAAAGCATGTTTGGCTTAAACCTAAAAGCTGTGTTAAAGAACCTTTAATTCAAAAACCAAACCTTACAAAAGTATGCAATTAAATTTTTATGGTAGAATCCAATCTCCATTTGGGTTTTGCCTGTCCAAAATGTTTCTAGTAATGAAACTTACGGTGTTGATTATTATTGTTAGCTGCTTCCATATTAGTGCGAAGAGCTATTCGCAAAGTGTTAGCGCATCAGGAAAAAACGTTTCGCTGGCCAAGGCCTTAACGCTTATTAGCGAGCAAAGTGGCCATTACCTTTTTTATAAACATAACGAGGTAAAGGATGCAGCACCCGTTACTTTTAATTTAAAAAATGTAGCGCTTGCTACAGCACTAAAAGAAATTTTAAAAGATCAACCTTTTACTTTTTCTATCGAACAAAAAACAATTGTGGTTACCAAGGTAAAAACAACGCCAGCCAAAAGCGCCGCTGTTTTTATCGATATTAAAGGAAAGGTGTTGGGAGAAAATGCTACTCCTTTGCCAGGTGCTGGTATTCGTGTGAAAAATGGTAACCAAACTGCTACTACAGATGCTAACGGTAACTTTAGCTTAGCTAATTTGCCAGAAAATGCAGTGCTAATTGTTAGTTATGTAGGTTACGTAACACAAGAAGTACCAGTAGGCAACAGATCTAGCATTACCGTTAACTTGGTAGAAGAAGCAGCTAACCTAAACACTTTGGTAGTAGTGGGTTATGGCAAGCAAGAACGTAAAGACGTTACGGGTTCTATCAGTTCTATCGATTCTAAAAAGATAAAAGACCAAGTGGTGGTAAGCTTAGATAATGCCATGGCCGGACAAATGGCTGGCGTACAAGTTTCGCAAGCTACTGGTGCGCCAGGCGGTGGTTCTACTGTTAGAATTAGAGGTGCAGGCTCGCTAAGTGCAGGTAATGAGCCATTGTACGTAGTAGATGGTTTCCCAATTACTAACGATTACAACCAAAGAAACAATCCATTAGCCACCATTAACCCAGCAGATATTGACAATATACAAGCTACTAAAAGATGCTTCGGCAACAGCAATTTATGGTTCTAGAGGTTCTAATGGTGTGGTGCTTATTACCACAAAATCTGGAAAATCTGGAGCTTCTAAAATAGATTTTAGCTTAAACACTGGCGTGCAACAGGTAGAAAAAACCCTAGATATGTTAAATGCTAGAGAGTACGCTATTTATATGAATGAAGCTAGAAATAATGCATGGGTTAATTCTGCTCCTGGTAGATCGGCGTCAGATCCTAACTCGGTTCGTTTACTTTCTACACCTGCTGCAAATAGAGTATTTTACGTGCTTCCAGATGCATTTTCTAATCCCGATGCTTTGGGCGAAGGTACCAATTGGCAAGATGAAATTTTCAGAACTGCACCGATGAGCAATTACCAGATCAATTTTTCTGGCGGTAACGAAAAAACTAAATATTTTGTGTCTGGCGGTTATTTAACGCAAGATGGTATATTGTTAGGTACAGATTTGAAACGTTACTCTTTCCGAGTGAACGTAGAGTCGCAAGTAAATAAGGCGGTAAAAGTTGGAGCAAACTTAACCCCAACCTACAATTTTTCTAACCAAACTTTGGCCGAGGGTAACTGGCAAGGTGGTGGAATTATCCAATCGGCATTAGCTTCAAATCCGCTTTTATCTCCATACAACGCAGATGGTAGTTATACTAAAATAACAGGTCAGGGTATAGGTTTAAGTGAGGTAGATAATGCAGTTAAAATTGCTAGAGAATATTTTCATCAGCAGGGTAACATGAGGTTATTAGGAACTGCTTTCGCTGAGGTAAGCATCATCAATGGGTTAAATTTTAAATCTTTGGTAGGTGCAGATATCCGAAACTTTAGAGAGCATATCTTTAACCCATCTATTATTAACCCAAACAGTGTAAACGACACTAAATTGGCTACAGCCAACAACAATACTATCCAGTCGAGAAATTGGTTGGCAGAGTTTACGTTAAACTACAACAAGAAAATTAACAAACATGCTTTTGATGCTTTAGTTGGTTATACGATACAAAAAGAAAATATAGAATCTGCTTCTATCGCCGCTACCAACTTTCCAAACGATCTTGTAAAAACTACCAATGCAGCGGGTACCATTACCAGTGCGCCAGCACCGGTAGAAGAGTGGGCTTTGCTGTCTTACTTAGCTCGTATCAACTACAGTTTTGATAATAAGTATTTGCTAACCGCTACTTTTAGAACTGATGGTTCGTCTCGTTTCGGTTTCGATAACCGTTGGGGCGCTTTCCCTTCAGTATCATTAGGATGGAGGGTTTCTGAAGAAAACTTCATGAAGAATGTGAACTGGCTGTCTGATTTAAAAGTTAAAGCCAGCTACGGTATTACTGGAAATAACTTTATCAGTAACTACGGTGCCATTGCACTTACTACAGCCGATAACTACATTTTTGGTGCAAGTGGAGGTACAGTTAACAATGGTATTAGGCTAAATAATATTGGTAACAGCTTATTAGGCTGGGAAAAGAATAAGCAGTTAGACTTAGGTTTAGAGTTTGGCGTGTTGCAAAACAGAGTGTTCATGTCGGTAGATTACTACAACAAAAGAACTTCAGACTTATTATTGAGTGTTCCGGTACCAACCTTAACAGGATATACCAATGCGTTACAAAACATTGGCGAAATCCAGAACAAAGGTTTAGAATTTACAGTTACCAGCAGAAACTTGGTAAAAGAGTTTAAATGGACTACAGATTTTAACCTTTCTACTAACAATATCAAAGTATTGGCTTTAGGACCTGATGGTTCACGTATCTTATCAAGACAAACCACTTTCGCTGCAGGAAATACGCACGTTACCGAAGTTGGTGGTACGCCAGGCGCATTTTTTGGCTACAAAGTAATTGGTGTTTATCAAAATCAAAATGAAGTAGATACACAGCCTGTAATCAAAAATGCAAATGGTACTACGGCATCTAGACCAGGCCAGTTGAAATTTGCTGATGTTAATGGCGATGGTGTAATTACTGCCGATGATAGAACCAATATTGGAAGTCCGTTTCCTGATTTTACCTACGGTATGACCAATAGTTTCTCTTACAAAAACTTTGATTTTTCGTTTACGCTACAAGGTGTACAAGGTTTCGAAGCATTTAATGCAGCCAGAAGATTTTATGGAAGCTACGCGGGCTTAAACAACTCTTTACGCAGTGCGGCTAATGGTTGGAAATCTGAGGCTGAACCAGGTAATGGTATGGTTCCACAAATAGATAGAAATTTTGCTTCTTTAGGTGTAGCTTCGGTAATAAATAATGCTACCTCTGCATTTGTAGAAGACGGTTCTTATCTAAGAGTTAGAAACATTACCTTGGGTTACAACCTACCAGCTTCGGTAGCGCAAAAGCTAAAGGTGGCCAATGCTAGATTTAGCTTTACGGTACAAAATGCTTTCACATTTACCAACTACGAAGGTTACAACCCAGAAGTAAGCGTAGAAGGGGCAAACCCATTAATGCCAGGTGTTGATTCTGGTGCTTATCCGTTGGCCCGCACATTTATGTTCGGTTTAAATTTTGGATTTTAAGAAACATTAGCAATGAAACTCTCCCTCATTTATAGGGATGGCTTCATTACCATTAAAGACAAATCTTAGAAAGATGAAAAATATAAAAACAATTTTTGCTGTAGGTACCATAGTGTTACTTTCGGCTAGTGGTTGTAAGAAAGACTTTTTAGATCGTGCTCCTATTTCTCAAATGAATGGGAACAACTTTTATAAAACTGCCGACGATATGAAAGCTGCACTCGCTTCTGTATATAGTGGCTTGCAAACGGGTGGTATGTACTACTCATCTATGCATGTGATTGGCGAAATGAGATCGGATAATACCGAAATCACAGATCCAAATGCAGGTGCCGACTTATTGGCCATAGATAGGTTCGAAAATTTACCTACAACCTCTATCAGTAGCACTACGTGGGCAGGTCATTACCAAGCTATTCAGTCGGCTAATATTGTGTTAGATAAAATAGGGGCTGTAAATATGGATGAAGGCTTAAAAGCAAGGTATGCTGCCGAGGCTAAATTTTTACGAGCGCTAATGTATTTTAACTTGGTACGCATTTTTGGCGATGTGCCATTGGTAGTAAAAATGATCAACAATCCGCAAGAAGGTTATACTTATGGCAGAACCCCAAGTGCCGATGTTTACAACCAAATCATCACTGATTTAACAGAAGCTGAGACCGTTTTGCCACACGAATTTACTGGAGCAGATATTGGTAGAGCTACAAAAGGCGCCGCGGCAGCTTTGTTAGGTAAAGTATATCTTACCCAGAGAAGATGGGATTTGGCTGCTCCTCAGTTGAAAAAGGTAATAGACAATGTGTCATTAAACAAATATCAATTAATGCCGACTTATGCAGGTGTTTTTGGTATCGCTAACGAGAACAACAGAGAATCTATCTTTGAAGTGCAGTTTAGGAAAGGCTCAACTGGCGAAGGCAGCCCGTTTACTAACCAATTTGCGCCAATAGGTTCAGGTACTGCGGTAGTAAGTGTAGGTAATCCATTAGGGCAAAACATCCCAACGGCAGATATGAATAATGCCTATGAGGCTGGCGATTTGAGAAAAGCCGCATCGATGAGGAACAGCTATACTTTAGGAGCCAACACCGTACAACACAATTACATTATCAAATATGCAGGTGTTCCAGCAGCCTATTTAGATAGCGATAACAACTGGATTGTATTAAGATATGCTGATGTGTTGTTGATGTATGCCGAAGCCTTAAATGAGCAGGGTTACGTAGCAGATGGACCAGCGTTTACCTACTTAAATCAAATTAGAAATAGGGCAGGCTTATTGCCTAAAACCAGTAATAACGCTGATTTAACATTGCGTGTAGCAGACCAAGCGGCTTTCCGTTTGGCCATAGAGCAAGAGCGTAGAGTAGAATTAGCTTTTGAAGGGCATCGTTGGTTTGATTTGGTACGTACCAACAGAGCACTTACTGTAATGGCTTCAAAGGGTATGCAGTCGCACCATGTGGTTTTTCCAATTCCCCAAACACAGATTGATATTAACCCTGCTTTAATTAAGCAAAACCCAAATTATCCTAACTAAAAGGATACATTAAAATCATTCTGTCATTAGCTATAAGTTAGGGCAGAATGATTTATAAATATTCATATTCTACCTAGTTTTTAAATCCTTTAAATAAATGAGAAGATTATTTCTGTCTTGCTTAATGGCTATGGCTTGCTTTCAGTTTTCATTGGCGCAAGTACAAACGCTTAACCAAAAAGATACTGGATATAGAGGGATATGGTACAGCAACCAGCCTTCTAATGACGAATATGTCTACAAATACAGTGGCGGTTTGGGAACTTACCCAGCCAATCACTATCCATTTTCTGTTTATGTAGCTAAAGAGAACAAGACATTTTTTTGCTACGGTGGATCGGACCAAGCAGGCAAGGCATTATTGCACATGGTTTCTTATTTCGACCATAAAACCGGCATGGTACCTAAACCGACTATTGTTTTAGATAAAAAGACAGATAACGCACACGATAACCCGGTAATGAACATTGATGCCGAAGGGTACATTTGGTTGTTTTCTACGGCTCATGGTACTAATAGTCCATCTTACGTGCACAAAAGTGTAAAACCTTACGACATTACTAAGTTCGAACAAATTCAGGCTACCAAAATAGAGAATGGCAAAGTAGTACCGATGAATAATTTTTCGTACCTCCAAAGTTGGTATCAACCAGGAAATGGCTTTATCAATTTATTTACGCATTACGATAGAAAAGTAATACCCAACCAACCTAGCAAACCACGTAGAACGATTAGCTACATGACCAGTGCCGATGGCATCAATTACAGCGATTGGAAAGATTTAGCCACCATTGAAGAAGGACATTACCAAACCAGTGGTAGTTTTGGAAACACAGTAGGTACTTCATTTAATTTCCACCCAAGTGAAAGAAGGCGAAAACGGACTGAACTATAGAACCAATTTATATTACATCCAAACCAAAGATTTTGGCAAAACTTGGGAGAATGTAAACGGTAAAAAAGTGCAGCTACCGCTAACTCAAATTCAAAACGAAGCATTAGTGAAAGATTATCATTCGCTAGGTTTAAACGTTTACATTAACGATGTGGCTTATGATAAGCAAGGTCATCCTATCATTTTATTTATTACCAGTAAAGGTTACCAAGCTGGGCCAGAAAATGCGCCATACACTTGGCATACCGCTAGGTTTACGGGCTCAGATTGGGAAATATTGCCTGTAACTACTTCAGATAATAATTACGATATGGGTTCTTTAATGGTAGATCAAAAAGGTAATTGGACCATTGTTGGCCCAACCAACACCGGGCCGCAAGCTTTTAACACTGGGGGCGAAATGGTCATGTGGACCAGCAATAACCAAGGTAAGAGCTGGAAGTCGAAAACACTTACATCAAACAGTATCTACAACCATTCGTATGCAAGGAAACCTGTAAACGTACATGATGGTTTCTTCGCCTTTTGGGCCGATGGACATGGCAGAAAACGATCTATATCTCATTTATATTTCTCGGATAAAAAAGGAAACGTTTATCAGTTGCCAGACCAAATGACTGCCGATATGATGAAACCCGTTAAACTAAAAAAGTCGGCTAAATAATGATGTTTAGATACGCAAAGCTGATTATTGTAGGTCTTGTCGTAGTATTTTGCTACGCCTGTAATCAAGATCAACTCCATTTGCAAACTATTGATAATGTGCAGCTGGAAAAAAATCTGTTAAAGGTAGAAGTATTAGCTAAAGACTTGGATGTGCCTTGGGATATTTGCTATGCCGATGATCATTCGCTTTTTATTGCCGAGCAAGGCGGAGCCGTTTCTAAGCTAGACTTAGTGACTGGTAAAAAAAAGCAGTTGGTTAAAATAGCAGAAGTTTGGCGCAAACGTACCGCAGGCTTGCTGGGTTTAGTGGTGCATCCGCAGGTGCAAAAAAATCCTTACCTGTTTGTAAATTATACAGTTCAAAAAGATAGTTTGCTCATCATTAACCGTTTGGTGCGCTACGAAATTACCGCTGATACTTTAAAAAATCCAAAAGTATTATTAGAGGTAGATGGCTATACCGCACACAATGGGTCTCGTTTAGCGATCGGTCCAGATCAAAAATTATATTGGGCCACAGGCGATGCCTACTTTGGCGAAAAAGCACAAGACCCGAAAAGCTTAAATGGTAAAATTCTTCGGATGAATACCGATGGCAGCATACCAGCAGATAACCCAACAAAGAACAGTTACGTTTGGGCATCGGGCTTTAGAAATATGCAAGGGCTTACTTTCTCTGATAAAGGTTTGCTCTACACTTCCGAACATGGCGATGCTATTGAAGATGAAATCAATCTCATTGAAAAAGGGAGAAACTATGGTTGGCCAGCCATTGAGGGTAAAGAAGATTTGCCAGCAGAGAAGGCATTTGCGTTACAACATCGTACCACGCCGCCCATCAAATCATGGACACCTTAATTGCTCCAGCGGGTATTACTTATCACAATGGTAAAGGTATCCCCGAGTGGGCAAACAGTTTGTTGCTTACTACTTTAAAGGGAAAAAGTTTAAGGGTAATTAAATTAAGTGATGATGGTAGAAGTACCAAAGGAGAAGAGATTTTATTTGAAAAATATTATGGCCGATTACGTGATGTTTGTACTGATAAAGACGGTGCGGTTTACCTAGCCACCAGTAATCAAGATTGGAACCCTTCGCCGGGTTTTCCGTTGCCTGGAGACGATAAAATTTTAAAAATTAGCAAAGCTGATCAAGCAACGCATAAGGTACTTAAAGCAAAAGAACCAGCAATTGAAAATCTCGTTTCTGGTAAAACTATCTACCAACAATACTGCGCTTCTTGCCATAAAGAAGATGGAAAAGGCGTGTTAGGTACATTTCCTGCTTTGGCAGGTTCGGCAAAGGTAAAGGCTAATCCAGAAACGCTAATTCCTATTTTGTTAAATGGCATTAGCAGCGAACAAGCAGGAGCGGCCATGCCTGCATTTAACTTTTTAAGCAACGAAGAAGCTGCTGCCGTGCTTACCTACATTCGTCAAAACTGGGGAAACAAGGCCAGCGCCATTACACCTTCACAAATCAAAAAAACAGTAGATCAAATGGCAAATTCAAATAAACTGATATCCTTATTAAAAGGTTTAGGGCCAGGTATCATTACGGCCGCCTTGGTTTTTGGTCCAAGTAAAATGACCATTACGTCACGCTTAGGCGCCGATTTTGGTTACTCCATGTTGTGGATTGTGGTTGTAGCCATCTTTTTTATGCTGGCTTTTACCAATATGGGCGCTCGCATTGGTCTAAGCAGTAACGAAAGTTTGCTCATGCAAATTCGCCTAAAATGGGGCAAAGGTGCTGCCGTAGCTATAGGCTTGGGTGTGTTTTTAGTAACTACATCTTTTCAAGCAGGTAACTCTATAGGTGTGGGCATTGCCATAGCCGAGGCCAGCGGTACACCAGTTTGGCTTTGGGTAGTGTTGTTCAACATAGTTGGCATTGCCTTGCTTTTTTTAGGAGTTTTTACAAAGTGCTAGAAAGGTTAATGATTGCTTTGGTAGCAGTAATGCTCATTGCTTTTGTAACTACACTTTTTTTAGCTAAACCATCTGTTTCGGGTATTGCACAAGGTTTTGTGCCCAGTTATAATCCAAGCGCTTCGGTGTTATTAATTGCTTTTGTAGCCTCATGCTTTTCCATTGTGGGGGCTTTTTATCAATCGTATTTAATGCAAGAGCGTAAAAAATTAGGTGCCCAAGTGACCAACAAAAGCACAACAGGTATCCTGATTTTGGGTTTTATGAGCGCAGTGGTCATTATTTGTGCTGCTGCGGTATTGCATCCGCAAGGCATTAAGGTAAACAGTGCTTCAGAAATGTCAAAAGCGTTACAGCCTTTGTTTGGCGAATATGCGGCTGATTTGTTTCTAGTTGGGCTTTTTGGGGCTTCGTTTTCCTCATTAGTAGGTAATGCAACGGTTGGCGGTAGCTTATTGGGCGATGCCTTTGGCTATGGCAGTCAGTTGAGTGCTAAAATGGTAAGGTTATTTATTGCCTTGGTAATGGTTTGCGGTGCTACCATCGCTTTGTTATTCGGGAAATTGCCTTTAGAACTCATCATTTTCGCTCAAAGCGTAACCATATTCTTGGTGCCTTTTATCGGCTATGCCATGTATCAAATAGCTAACGACGAGAAAGTTATGGGCGCTCGAAAAAACAGCCCTTATGTAAAAATAGTAGGAGCCATTGGCTTGGTGTTGTTAGTAGCATTGGCTGCATGGAACTTCTACAATATGTTTATTCAATAAAAACGATCAAATACAACACATAAATATGGAAGATTTAAAAGCGCTTGAAGAAAGATATACACGTCCTTCGGAAGCTCTTATAGCAGACGTAAAGAAAATTAAGGGCGATATTGTATTGCTTGGTATTGGTGGTAAAATGGGGCCAAGTATGGGCAAGTTATTGGTAGATGCTTTGCGTGAAGCAGGAATGCCTAATCGTGTAATTGGTGTATCTCGCTTCTCTAACCAACAAGCCAAAGAAGAACTTCTGGCAGTAGGCATAGAAGTAATTGCCTGCGATTTATTAAATGATGAAGAACTTTTTGCTTTGCCAGATGCGCCAAACGTGATTTATTTGGCGGGCAACAAATTCGGTACTACTGGCAAAGAAAACTTTACTTGGGCAATGAATGCTTATTTACCGGGCAGGGTTGCAGAGAAGTACAAAAATTCTAATATTGTGGTGTTCTCTTCGGGTAACGTGTTGCCTTTTGTGCCAGTAACTTCGGGTGGCGTATCAGAAGAAACTACACCAGAGCCAATTGGCGAGTATGCACAATCTTGTTTGGGCAGAGAACGTATTTTCGAGTATTTTGCTCATAAAAATCAAACCCCAACCTTAATTTACAGGTTAAATTACGCGGTAGATTTTAGATATGGTGTAGTGATGGAAATAGCTAAATCTATTTTAGCTGGTAAGGAAATTGATTTAAGTACCGAAAACGTAAATGTAATTTGGCAGGGCGATGCCAACGAAATTGCCATCCGTTCGTTGTTACATTGTACGGCTCCGGCTAAAATCTTAAACGTAACCGGTCCCGAAATTCTTTCCATCCGTTGGATTGCACAGCAGTTTGCCGACATTTTTAATATCGAGCCAAAATTTGTAAACGAACCTGTAGGTACGGCATTGTTAAATAATGCTTCAGAGTGTCATCGCATTTTTGGTTATCCAAAAGTTACCATCAGAGAAATTATAGACATTACCGCTACGTGGCTAAGCAATGGTGGCGATGAATTTGGTAAAGCAACACATTTTCAAGAAAGAGGAGGGAAATTCTAATGAAATTAAGTAACGAATTATATCAGCATTTACAACAGGGAACGGTAATTCCAGCGCATCCTTTGGCATTAACCTCAGAAAGAAAGATAGATGAACAAATGCAGCGCCAGTTGACCAGGTACTACATAGAAAGTGGCGCTGGCGGTATGGCGGTTGCGGTACATTCTACGCAATTCGAAATCCGTGATCCAGAAGTAAATTTGTTTGAAACCGTATTGCAATGGGCTGCCGAAGAAGTAAGCAAAGCGAATTTACAACGTCCGTTTTTAAAGGTGGCTGGTATTTGTGGTCCTACTGAACAAGCGCTTAAGGAAGCTAAAATTGCATCGGGTTTAGGCTATGATATGGGTTTGCTAAGTATGGGCGGTTTGCAAGGCTGGAGCGAAGCACAAATTTTAGATAGGGTTAGGGAAGTGGCGCAGGTTATTCCAGTATTTGGGTTTTATTTACAGCCATCGGTAGGTGGCCGTATTTTTAGCTACGATTTTTGGCTGCAATTTGCGGAGATTGAAAACGTATTGGCCATCAAATGTGCATCGTTTAATCGCTACCAAACTTTAGATGTAGTAAGAGCAGTTTGCAACAGCAGCAGACGTGATGAAATTGCACTTTACACTGGTAATGATGATAATATTGTGGCCGATCTGTTAACTCCTTATCGTTTTACCGTAAATGGAAAGCAGGTAGAAAAGGGTTTTGTAGGTGGTTTGTTGGGTCATTGGGCAGTTTGGACACAAAAAGCAGTAACTTTAATGGAAGAGATAAAAGCTTACCGCAACAAGCCAACGGCTACCCAATTTAATGATTTGATGAGCCGTGGTGTAGAAATTACCGATGTAAATGCCGCGTTGTTCGATCCTGCAAATCATTTCCATGGTTGTATTCCGGGCATTCACGAAATGTTACGCAAGCAAGGTTTGTTAAAAGGCATTTGGTGCTTAAACCCTAACGAGCAGCTTTCTGTTGGTCAATTAGAAGAAATTGAACGTGTGCATCAAGATTATCCACACCTAAATGATGATGAATTTGTGGGCATTTTTTAGCCAAACAAGGAGGACTTTAAGATGAAGCTATTGAAATTGTTTTTCTTGCTATTCGCTTTTGCTTTTGTAAACAAGGCTACAGCGCAGCAAGATAAATTTGTAAACCATGGTCCGCAGTTAACGGCTACCATGATACAGGGCAGTATTTTTGCAAAAGATGCCAAAGGGAATTTATTACTTTATACCGTAGTGCGTGGCGAACCTGCTCATTTACTGGCTTTCAATGTAAAAACCAAAGCTTTGGTGCTTGATGTTCCTTTGCCAAAATCTGATGGTGCTTGGGATCTGGCACAGTCTACCGATGGAATGTTGTACGTTCCGGGTGCTGGCGGGAAACTATTTAGCCATAAGCCAGGCACAAAAACCATTACCGATTTGGGTAATGCTTTGCCTAACGAAACCTATTTGTGGAATTTAACGGCTGGTAAAAATGGCGAAGTTTTCGGTGCTACTTACCCTGGTTGTAGGGTGTTCAGGTATCATCCAAAAGATGGGTTTACCGATTTGGCCAATGGCCCTTTGGTTGCTGGCGAAAATTATGTGCGTAGTCTTGCTTTCGATGCCAAACGTAATGTACTTTATGCTGGCGTAGGTTCTCATGCGCATCTCATCGCTATTAATTTAACTACTAAAGAGAAAAAGGAGATATTGCCAGCTAAATATCAAGACAGGGAATTTGTTTACGGTTTAGAAATTGTAAAAGGCACCGATGGCCAAGACAGGTTATTGGCGCTGCTTACTGCGGGTCAAACTACTTTGGTGTACAACCTTGCAACACAAAAAGTAGAGCAAGAAGTTGTCGATATGGACATGAAGGCAGTAGGCACAGATGTGAAGAAATCGTTGCTATACTATACCTCAAAAGGTAATTTAAAACGTGTTGATGCAAGCAAAAATTTCAATACAGCAACTACTTTAGCCACAAATCTTGCTGCGGCAACGGCATTTTATAACGATAACGCAGGTAATATTTACGTGTTAAACGTGAAAGGCAATTTGCTGCATTATCAAACATCAAATAAAAAAATACAAAGTACGGCGTTAAAAATTCCGGCGCAGCCGATACCAATTAATGCCATTATGTACGGCCCTGATAAAAAAGTATGGACTGGTGGCTACTTAGCAGGTGGACATGCTACATTTGACCCTGCAACTAATAAAAACACCAAATATGCAGGCTTAGACCAAACCGAAGGAATGGCTTTTATGGGTAATAAAATCTATTATGGCATTTATCCCAAAGGTAAATTTTATACTTATGAGGTATCGCAACCTTGGAACATTGCTAAAAACAATCCCGAACTTATTTTTGAAGAAAAAGACCAAAGCCGTTCGTTTGCAGTACATCCTTTGCCAGAGTTGCAGAAGGTTTATTTTGGTACCGTACCAGAATATGGCAAATTGGGCGGTGTGTTAGCCATGTACGATGAGGCTAACAAAAAACACACTTCTTTTGGAGAGGTGTTGGCAAAGCAATCGGTGGTAAGTTTGGCCAGTAAAGGCGATGTGTTGATATTGGGTGGATCTATTTCTGGTGGTTTGGGTGTAAAGCCAACACTTAAAGAAGCAGAGCTGATGTTTTGGGATCTAAAGACCAACCAATCCATAACTAAATTGGTGCCAGTAAGCGGTGCGGCTGCCATCACTTGCCTGATCAACGGTCCCGATGGAAATATTTGGGGTATTGCCGATGGACATTTATTCATTTTAGATGTGGCACAACAAAAAGTACTGTCTGTACAAAAATTGTACGATTATCCTCCGTTTGGTAGCCACATTTGGCGCAGTGCTTTTCTGGCTATTCATCCCTCTGGAGATATTTATGGAACGGATAATGGAAAACTTTTTAAAATAAACCCTTCTACTAAAAAAGTTGTATTTTTAGCGGAAAACGCAGGTTTGATGGTGATGGATCCAAGTGGAAAAATCTATTTTAAACGTGGTACGGAACTATGGTCTTATACGCCGTAATTTAGATTGATATGAAAAGATTATTTTTAATGCTGTTGATAACCGTTACAGCATCGTGTTTTGCAAATGCTCAGCAAACGCAATTACTACAAAAAATTAGCGTCGAATGGCAGCTACAGCAAAACGATTACCCACAAAAAGGGCAATTTACGGCCGCGTTCGTTTTTAAAAACAACAGTAATGGCACTGTAAATTTGCAAGATTGGGAATTATTCTTTTCGTACCCAAGAGAAATTATGTCGATTACTACGGCAAATGCAAATGCCAAAGCACATGGTGGTGAGTTTAGGCAATTGAATTTCATTAACGGTAAAGCAACACTTGCTGCGGGTAAAAGTTTAACGGTAAGTTATGTGGCCAAAGGTAAATCTATGAACCTTACCGATGCGCCAAGTGGCTTATATTGGGTGGCGAAAAATAATGCGCAAACTATCGTTAACATCACAGATTTAAAAATCAATTTAGGCGAAAAGCACGAGCAAACGTTAATGAAGCAAGTAGCAGCATCGGCTTTTGCTAAAAATGCGAGTGTATCGGCTTTGCCAGCTAACCAAGTAGTTAAAATATTACCAAAACCAGTAAGTTATAAAGAAAATGCAGGTACGTTCAATTTATCTGCTGTCACAAAATTAGTTTTTGATTCAGTTTTTGCTCAAGAAGCAGCGTTATTTAACCAAGAGTTAAAAGCGCTGCTGGGCAAAACAGTAACCGAAGCTACTTCAGCACAAAGTAATTATATCCAGTTAAAGTTAGTGCGAGGCCTAGCCACAGAACATTACCAGCTCTCGGTAAGCAAAGATAGGGTACTGATTTCAGCTTCTTCTGCTTCGGGAATTTTCTACGGCTTGCAGTCGCTAAAAATGCTGATGCCGCCAACAACTTGGGCAAAAAAGCAGCAGCAAATTAGTATCCAAACAGCAGAAGTTGAAGATGCACCAAGGTTTGCTTATCGCTCGTTTATGTTAGATGTAGCTAGGAATTTTCAAAGCAAAGCTGAAATCTTAAAGCTCTTAGATCTTTTGGCGCTCTATAAAATCAACACCTTTCATTTTCATTTAAATGATGATGAAGGTTGGAGAATAGAGATTAAAGATTTGCCAGAACTTACTCAAGTAGGCGGAAGAAGAGGACATACCTTAAACGATGCAGATAACCTCAAACCTGCCTACGGTTCTGGACCAGATGTGGCAAAAGCACCTGGCAGCGGTTATTATACGCAGCAAGATTTTATCGAGATTTTGAAGTATGCCAAGCAGCGCCACATCACGGTAATTCCAGAATTGGAAACTCCTGGACATGCCAGAGCGGCCATTAAAGCAATGGATAACAGATACCGTAGCTTAATGAGCCAAGGTAAGCCCGATGCAGCTCGCCAATATTTACTGCGTGATACGCTAGATCAATCGGTTTACCGCTCTGTACAGGGTTTTAACGATAATGTAATGAATATCGCTTTACCATCAACTTATAATTTTATCAGTAAAGTAGTAGACGAAATGGCTGAAATGTACCGTTTGGCTGGTGCTACGTTAAAAACTGTGCATTTAGGGGGCGATGAAGTACCGAAGGGGGTTTGGGAAAAATCGCCTGCTATTGCCAAATTGATGCAGCAAGAAAAGATTGCTACTTACGATGATCTTTGGTACTATTACATCGGCAAGGCTAGCAAGTTGTTAAAAGCTAAAAACTTGCAGATGGCAGGTTGGGAAGAAATCGCCATGCGAAAAGTGAACACGGCAGATGGCAAATCAACCTACATTGCTAATCCAGATTTTGTGAACGAAAACTTCCAGGTTTATGTGTGGAACAACGTTTGGGGCGGTGGTAACGATGATCTTTCTTACCGTTTGGCCAATGCAGGTTACAACGTTGTATTATCGGCAGTAACTAATTATTACTTCGATTTGGCTTACAACCAAAGTGCAAACGAGCCTGGCCTTTATTGGGGCGGCTATGTAGATACAGACAAGGCCTTTTATTTCTCTCCATTTGATTATTACAAAACCGCCACCGAAGATGCCAGTGGAAAAGCACTAACTAAAGGTGTTTTTAATGGGAAAGAAAGATTAACCGAAAAAGGTAAACAGCATATTGTGGGCATACAGAGCCAACTTTGGTCTGAAAAGGTAGTCGGAGCAGCTGCCATGGAATATATATTGCTGCCAAAATTGCTAGGCTATGCAGAGCGAGCTTGGACAGCAGAACCTGCATGGTCTACAGAAACGGATAGTGTTAAATCGTGGTCGTACTATGTAAAAGATTGGAATCAATTTGCTAATTTGTTGGGGCAAAGAGAATTACCACGACTTCTTTATTATGCTGATGGTTTTAAATTTCGTGTACCACCTCCGGGAGTTGTTGTAAAAGATGGTAAAGTGAGTGCAAACGTGCAATTTCCAGGTTTAATTGTTAAATATACCACAAATGGTAGCGAACCTACCTTGCGAAGTAAAACCTACACAGCGCCAGTACAACAACCTTTAGAAATAAAATTGAAAGTTTTTGTGGGAGAATTGGGTAGCAAAACAGTTTCTATAAAAAGGCAATAATACTTTGAAGTTAAATCGGAGAAATTTTATACATACCATTACCTTGGCAAGCGCAGCTATTGCATTGCCAAGGTTTGCTTTTGGCCAACAACCTGTACAAAAACGTGTAGGAATTATCGGTTTAGATACCAGCCATAGCTTAGCATTTACCAAACTATTAAACGCCGAAAACCCAGACCCATTGCTAGCTGGCTATCGGGTAGTGGCCGCCTATCCTTATGGCAGCAAAGATTTAGCATTAAGCAAAGAACGCATTCCTAAGCAAATTGTAGAAATACAGCAATTTGGCGTTAAAATATCCGCCAGTATAGCCCAATTATTAACTGAAGTAGATGTAGTATTGTTAGAAACAAACGACGGGCGCTTACATTTATCGCAAGCTTTAGAAGTAATTAAAGCTGGCAAGCCACTGTTTATCGATAAGCCTTTGGCCGCATCCTTAAAAGATGCAAAGGCGATATTTGAGGCAGCAACAAAGCACAATGTTCCTGTTTTTTCGGGTTCTTCGCTTCGTTTTATGGAAAATGTAGTGGCCGTACGTTCGGGCAAACACGGGCAGGTTTTAGGGGCAGATACTTTTAGTCCGGCCACGATAGAGCCAACACATCCTGATTTGTTTTGGTATGGAATACATGGAGTAGAAACCTTGTTTGCCGTAATGGGGCCAGATTGTGTATCGGTTAGCCGAATGTATACCGATGGTACTGATTTGGTGGTAGGTAAATGGAAAGATGGCCGTGTGGGTACGTTTAGAGGTACAAGAACGGGTAAAGCCGATTTTGGTGGCACTTGTTTTACAGAAAGCGGAACTTTTCAATTAGGGCCTTATTTAGGTTATCAACCTTTGCTAGTAGAAATCATTAAGTTTTTTAATACTAAGATAGCACCGGCGAAAGTGCTAGGGAAACCTTGTCGATTTTAGCGTTTATGGAAGCAGCAGACGAAAGTAAACGTAGGCGAGGAAAGACAATTAAACTCAAACCAATCTATTAATTTGTTTTAATTAAATGCATTAACAAGATTTTAGTTTTCGGTTTTACTCAAAAAAGTTGTAAGACTGTAGTTAAAATTCGTATATAATTAACTAAAATTCAAATCATAACTCAAATTAACATTTCAAAACATGAAAAAATTTTTATCTTTTTTAGCGCTTTTATTTGTTGGCTTTATGCCAATTGCCATACAAGCACAAACAGTTAGTACCTTTGTTAGTAGTGGTTTAAATAAACCTGCTGGTTTAGCTACAGATGCTGCTGGAAATATCTACGTTGCAGATGAACAAGGCAACCAAGTTTTAAAATATACGCCGTTGGGCGTGAAAACGGTAGTTGCAAGCCCTGTTGGTGGCTATCAACTACCAAATGGGGTAGCTGTTGATGCCGACAATAATATTTATGTTTCTACTAATCATTTCGACCAGCATACGGTTTTTAAAGTTACACCTGCAAATGTGGTAACTGAGGTGGAGCCTGGGCTTATTTCTGGACCTGTAGGCGTGGCTGTTGACGGAGATAATAACTTATACGTAGCTGATTTCAATGTAAATACAGTGCGTAAAATAACTCCTGCCGGTGTAGCAAGTGTATTTACCACTCAAGTAGAATTTCCGGTTGCCTTAACGGTTGATGGTAGCGGAAATGTTTATGTTATAGGTGGAAATGACAGCGAAGTTCACAAGTTTAATGCTGCAGGAACATTGCTCACTTCTTTTAACGGTTTCAATTACCCATCTGGAATAGCTGTTGATGCCAGCGACAATGTGTTTGTAGCTGATACTTATGGACATAGAATAGCTAAAATAACACCTGCGGGCGTGGTAACTAATTACGCTGGCTCAGAAGGGATAGCCGACCATGTAGATGGACCTTTAGCAGACGCTTATTTTACCGAACCTTTCGGCATTGCTATTGATGCTAACGATCAAATCTATATCTCAGAATTTTCGCCCAACCAAATTCGTAAAATTACACCTGCCACTTTGCCTGTAACGCTAATTAGTTATACCGCCCAAGTAGAGGATAATTACACATTGCTAAAGTGGAGAACCGAAAGTGAGCAAAACAACAAGCAATTTATCATTTATCGCAGTGGCGATGATAAAGATTTTAAAGAGTTGAAAAGGATGGATGTAGTTTTAAATTCTAGCAATATAAAGAACTATAGTTATACTGATAAAACTCCTTTAAATGGCAATAATTATTATAAGTTAGTGCAGTTAGATGCAGATGGAAAAGTAAATGAACTAGGTGTAAGGGTTATCGCTTTTAATTTGAATACCGAAAGTGTAAAACTTTATCCTAATCCTACTGCCAATAAGGCCATTGTAACTTTTATGGCTAGTAAATATTTAACGGCCTCTATTAGCGATATCAACGGTAGGATACTTCAAACACAGAACTTAGCAGCCCAACAAACTGAAGTGGAGATAGATTTATCTTCATTTCCTAAAGGCCTGTACTTTGTAAAGCTTAGCGGTGCCAATGGTACTTTAACCTCTAAATTGGTAAAAAAATAAATACCACCTACTTGTTCAAATGTTTGTTAAACCATTTGAACAAGTTAACACCTTGCTTATTGCGAGGTGTTTTTTTTGTATCTGTAATAAGAGCTTTCAGCTTTCCACTTTCTTTTATTAGTTTTGAGGATTGGATAATAGGGCGATATTTCAAGGCTTTTGGGTTGTAAAAGTGAAAGATCATCCCCTTAAATACAGATAAGGCACTGTTTCGAGAACACCGAATTTTGTCGCCACATCTGTCGCCAACCTCAATTTTGAGGATAAAATATGTTCTAAAGCACCTTTAAACGAAGATAAAACATGAACCATTGGTTAGTCAAATCAGAACCTTTTAAATACAGCTGGGATAAATTTAATGAAGATGGTCGCACTTTTTGGGATGGTGTGCGTAATTACCAAGCACGTAACAACCTAAAAGCCATGAAAGAGGGAGATTTAGTGCTTTTTTATCACAGTAACGAGGGTAAACACGTTGTGGGCGTGGCCAAAGTGGTTAAAGAATTTTACCAAGATCCGACTACACCAGACCCTAATTGGGTGGTGGTAGACTTAGTTCCGGTAGAAACTTTGAAAAATCCAGTAACTTTAGAGCAGATTAAGGCAGAAGAGACTTTGAAAGATATTTCTTTGGTGCGCCAAGGCCGTTTATCGGTAATGCCGCTTAAAGCAACCGAGTTCGATAAGATCTTGGAAATGGGCAGCTAAAATCCAAATCTTGTGATTATAATGCTAAAAACTTCCTCAGTTTTTGTATAATTTCGTTGTTATGAAAGTCGTTGGCTTATTAATTTGCTTTTGGTGTATTTGCTTTTCTGCAAATTCGCAGGCAAGCAATACGGGCGATTACGAAGTGAAAGTATTTTCTTATACCTATAAAACCACAAAGGGACATTTAAAGAAAGTTACTCCAGAAGGTGTGGGTATTGAAGACTATAAAGGCAACTATTACATCTTTAGAACTAAAGATATCATTAAGATAAAGGTAAAACGTAGGGGCTTAGCATTTGGCCAATTTGTTAGTGGTGGTACTTTGGCTGGTTTGGGTGTTGGTGCGGCAATTTGGTCTTTAGATGAGCAGGGCGAAAATACTACAGAGATGGCAAAGCTTACCGCCGCACTTACGGTTGCGGGCGCTTTGGTAGGTACAGCGGCGGGCGGTGTAGCAGTAGTAGCGAATAAAAGAATGGCTTTACGTGTTAACGGCAATCAATCCTATTTCCTAGAAAACTACAAAAAGCTAGAAAAATATATAAATCATAGCCAAGCTACACAGCACGTAGCGAGCTACTAAATACTTTCTATTTTGGGCTCTTCTTTTTTACGGGTTAGCATTAAACCAATGCTCATTACCAAGCTAGAACCCAATACCACCATAAATAAAAAAGGCGTACCAATTTCAACCAGTTTTAGGTGCTGCGGTAGATTGTAGTAAAGCAATATGCTAATCAAACCCCGTGGCACCACAAATCCCTCTGGTAATAAATTTTCTTTTCTAAAGAAATACAGATAAGCAAACCTAATGAGGTAAATGCAGCCCAAAACAATTAATCCGTTGGCAATAATATTGAAATTGTTGAGCTGGTTAATGTTCATGGTAAACCCAAAAATCACGAAGAAAAAGGTTCTAATAATAAAGGCGGTTTCGGCCGATAGCTGATGAAGCTGCGTTAAGTCGTTCGATAGGTTCTTATAAAGAAATGTAGTTCTAAACCACACATGCTTAATGGTATCGGCATTGTTTAGGAAAAGGCCAAACGATAAAATAAGTACCAACGCAGATAAATGGAAAGACTGTCCAATGGCGTACACCATAATTAATATGGAGATAATTAGAAAGAACTTGATGTGATGTTTTAAACGCCCCATAAGGTAGAGCAACGTAATACAGGCAATTACCGAAAGCAACAAGATTAATAACGTATTGATAGCCAATTGCCCAAAAGAACCTACGGTTATGTTCCTGTTTGATACCGCAAAGTTAAACGCAATAATGCCCAATATGTCAGAAAATGAACTTTCGTAGATAATAAACTCTTTACTACGTTTATTGATACTTGCCACCGAAGGAATGGCTATGGCGGAGCTAATTACACTAAAAGGTATGGCGTTAACAAAACAGATGTAAAGCTCTTGTTGCGTAATTTGATGGATGATAAAGGTAATTATACCCACCGTGAAAATAAGAATAACCAGTGCAGATAAGAATGCTCCCTTAATTACATTGTTCTTGTCTTTTGCGTATTTAAGCTCTAAGGAACCCTCAAAAACAATTAAAATTAAGCCTACCGTACCCAAAGTAGGTAAAATCTGTAAAAAATTAAAAGTGTGGATCTGTAGCTTATCTACCAATAACCTTAGGCCAATACCCAATACCAACAAAAGTAAAACAGAAGGTAGTTTGGTTTTGCTGGCTACCAAATCAAATAGGTAAGAAAATATTACCAGCGCACTTAAAATAATGAGTACAGTATAGGTTGTCATGTTTATCCTTTCTAGGTAATGGTTTGTTTTTCAGCAAAGAGTGCTTTTAGCTCAATGGCATCATCAGGGTTCATTTTGCCTGCGAGCACCAATCGTAGCTGTCTGCGGCGCAAAGCACCTTCGTAAAGTTCAATTTCTGCTGCCGTTTCTGGCTTTAGCAGGGGCACAGGCCTGGTGCCAGTTTGGTCTACTGCCACAAAAGTATAGTAGGCTTCATTAGATTTTACCCGGGTGCCCGATGGAATGTTTTCGGCCCAAATGTCTAAACGTACCTCTACCGAAGTGTTAAAAGAACGGGTAACCTTGGCTTCGATAGTTACTACATCGCCAAGTTTGATGGGCTGTTTAAATGAAACATTATCTACCGATGCAGTAACTACAATACTATTGCAATGTTTTTGCGCAGATATAGCGGCAGCAATATCCATCCAATGCAGTAGGCGGCCACCCATTAAATTGTTTAACGTATTGGTGTCATTTGGTAAAACTAGCTCATTCATAACGGTAAACGAATGGCTAGGGTGTTTAGCATTTAAACTCATGCTTGCTAAAATAGGCAATTTAAGTGTTTTACCACTATAAATTTTTGCAAAGCTATGCTCGGTGTTTTACAACGTTGCTAGCTATTTGCCCGCAATTATTTAAAAAACCGTATGATGATGTTTAACGGTACATATATTATTTTTAATAAAAAATCATAAATACCTAATTTATATTAAAAATATTTTTTTAAAATTTATTATTATTAATTTATTTTAATAAGTTTATATTTAATTTTAATATTAACCAAAAACTATAAACTTTATGAGGAGATTTTTACTATTCACTTTTTTGGCAATTTGTGCGCTTAGCCAAGGTAAGGCGCAAGGTATTTTAGTTAATCGTTACTATAATAGTGGCCTTTCTGATGGTGTAAATGATGTGGTAGAACTGGTAGTATATACCGACAAACTCGATATTAGAAAATACATAATTAAGGATTATGGTAATGGAGGGAGTACATTAGATGAAACTGGTGCGAAATATCGTTTCAATAATATAAATTTGTGGAAGGGGTTGCGTTCTGGAACCACTATTGTAATACGTAAATTAAGTAATACTGAACTCGCAGCTTATACACCTGATATAGATGCCTCTGATTTCAAAATCAGTGTAGCTATTAATGATCCTGTATATTTTACTCTTATGAGTGAAACGCCTGTGAGAACTTGGAATTTAACTTTTCATGAGGCGGTTTCTATTAGAGCAGATACAGATGATGCCGCTTCTTTAAATGGTGCAAATAAAGCAGTGCATACTTTAGCTTATGGTGATTTGATGCTAAAGCCGTGTGGAATGGTATACTAGGTGTGAAAACACATAATTCTAGTTTTGCTTTAGCAAATGGTACTGTTGGTTTGGTTCATTTAACTAATCCTGCGCAGGCTACTTATAACACGCCGTTAGATGCTGATGCAAACTTAGTTTCGCTTCCGTTATATTGGCAAAAGCAACCAAATTTAATGACTAATTTTCCTCCCGGAATACAAGTTTTTAGAACTACTTCTCTTTATTCGACAAGAGAAATGAATGCTTATGCAGTAGTTTTTGATCCTAAACTGGTAGAGTTTAAACCGACTTACTCGGCTACGTTTAAAACCCCTGAGAATTTTGTGAATGCGGAAACAGGTACAGTTTTGGCCTGTATAAATGCCGGTTTTTTTTATACCACAGCATTAAGCCATATTCAGTATAATGGTACCACTTCTGCTAACAATGTTGCCTCGCTTGTTAGGTCTGGTAAAACTTATTATCCTACTAGAGGTACTTTTGGCTTATCTTCTATGATGATGCCAGACATTACTTGGACCTACAAAGTATCATCTAATGTGTATTCGTACGCCACACCATCTCCAAATAACGAAAATACCGAGCCACAGCCAATACCAACAGCTACAGGTGGTACACTATGGAATGTAGTAAGTGCAATAGGTGGTTCTCCTGTTTTAGTAAAAGGTGGACAGGTAAACGTAACTGCCGATGAAGAGTTGGCAAATTTAGACAATACTTCATTGCGAGGTAGAACAGCTATAGGTTACACCGCTGATGGTAAAATTATTTTGGTAGCGGTAGAGGGCGGCAACAATACAGTCACACCAAATGTACTGGGTTTAACATTAAATGAGTTAGCTAATTTAATGAAAGATATGGGCTGCGTGGCTGCACTAAATCTTGATGGTGGTGGTTCTACCACCTTACGCATCAATAATCAGTTAACGGTACGTCCTTCTGATAGTGGAAACGAGCGTACAATGCCAGGCGTAATTTTAATCAAAGCAAAAACTAACTAATCATGAAAATCAAATTATATATATTAGGCATATTATCATGCTATTTCTGTAATGTACAAGCACAAAAAGTAGACTCTATTAAGCTGCGTTTAGACGTTTTCGGTGCAAATGTTGCAGCTACTACCATGAGCGATGATGCTACGCCAGTAAGTATTACTACTTATGATAAAGTAAGTTGGGGCGATGGTTTTGGCGTAAATAACAGGGCTTTTATTCAAGCTTTAAGAAATGTAGTATTACCAATTACGTTGCATAAATTCAATGCTAAAAAAGATGCTGATGCGGTAAATGTAACTTGGTCAACTACCATGGAAAAAAATGCCTTACACTTCGAAGTGCTTCGCTCTACTGATGGTAAGAAGTTTGAACGTATTACTACCGTTGGCGCTAAAGGGAATTCTAATGAGTTATTAAATTACTCGTTTAGAGATACAAAGCCTGTAAACGGAACAAATTACTATCAGTTAAAAAGTGTAGATAGAGATGGTACTTTTACCACATCTATCGTTGTAGCAGTACAGTTTGATTTGAGTAAGACAGAGGTAACCATTATAGCAAACTCGGCCAACCAAACTATAAAAGTTAACGTGTACTCGCCAGTTAGCAAAGTTGCCAACTTCTCAATTGCCGATATCAACGGAAAAATTTTATTAAATGCTAAAAATGTATCTCTTCAAAAAGGAAACAATGCTTTGCAATATAACTTAAATGCAGCTCCGCAGTTATTAATTGGTTTGTTAAGTTCGGCTAACGATAAAAGTGCCTACAAGTTCTACTATTAGAGAACAAGTAACTACTAATGACCATTCGTAAATCAATTTTGCTTTTAACCTGTAGTTTGATGTTTTCTTGTTCAAAGAAAAACAGCAATTCAAACGCTACGCCAGTATTACCAAGTTCACAAAATTCATTTTATGTAGGCGAGGTAAAACCTGCGGCTACTAAAAGTTGCTTTGCAGGGGCGTATTATCGCAAGTTGGTTTCGAGTGTAGATACTTGGGGCGGTATTGGTGGGCGGGTAGTTTTGCCCACCATTGTTTTTGATCCAGCTAGGATTAATACGGCTAAACCTGCACAGTTTTTAGATAATCCTTCGGTGTACATGGGCGGTAATATGGGCAACCAGGAAACCGATATAGGCTTAACTTGGGAGGTAATTAGGGACGAAAACGGTGCGGTAACCGCTGATAGGAGAGCTTTTAGGCCATTTTTAAGAAGAACAGCCCACGCTGGAAGTGGTCAGGCTGCGCTGTACGAAAACGCACCGGCAGACGCTCGTTATTATTGGTATCCAGGAGAAGAAGTGTTGATGTCTGTTAAAATTATTGCTAACGGAGTTTTGAGACTTACCATTGAGGGAGCGGGAAAGAAATTTGAGAAAGATTTTGAAGCAGGTGGTTATACTTTTACAGGTAAAGGCGAATTTAAGCGTGTAAACGCCATAGACCAAGTTGCTAACGAAGGGAAACCCGTGCAGCCTACAAAAACCAAGGTTAATGGTGCCGATTGGAAATCTAGTTTTCTTTATCGTGTGGTAAACGGAACTTTGGTAGAAACACCATTTCACGATGGACGCTATACCGACATGAGATGCCCTAGCACTAATTATTTTTCTATTTTCTCAACCGTAGAAGATCGTGCTAAAGGTGGCGAAAAAATAGAAATTTACGGAGCTGGATATTAATTACTTTTAGCTATCAAAATATGTGCTAAATGATGGTTACAGTGCCACGCATAAATACCAATATTCTGTTTCAAGGAAATCAATTCGTTGTTTTCTGGATGGATGAACTGTTTTTCTAATTCTATTTCCGTAAGGTTTTCTAATAATTTAACCCATCTTTCGTGAATGCCAGTTAATATTTTGATGGAGCTCTCTATTGGCGTATGATAATCGGAAAGTTCTGCCCATAGGTTTTCGGCATAAGGCTTAATAGTTGGCTTATCTTCTGTTAATGCAAGTTTAAACCTAATTAAACTATTCATGTGGCTGTCTGCACAATGATGTATAATTTGCCTAATGGTCCAACCGTTTGGTCTGTATTGTTTCTCTAATTGTTCTTCGCTTAGTTCATTAGTTGCAGTGGCTATTCGGTTTGGAAAATCTTTAATTACTTCAATCCAGATTTTGATCTGTGTGGTAGTAATCATTTCTGGAGCTTTAAACTTTCCTATCGGGAACCTTAAACTTTCTAAATCACTCATTTTCGTATCATCTTTTTACGCTGTTGATATTCGTAAAACCAACTAAATCATCATATCTGGCACCAGGCCTGCGGTAGTAGGCAAAAATTTGATAGCTATTTTCTGTTTCGAAAAAAGAACCTTCAAAAACGGTATCGTTAAATTTCCCGTTTTCATCTACCCAAACATATTTAAAATCGTAAAGGCCTTGCTTTAATTTAATGTTGCCGTAATACCTACGTCTGGATGATTCGAAAGTAAGTTTGTTATCTTCCGTTAAGGCATAATTGTTAAACCTGCCAAAAACATACACATTTCCTTTTGGTGTAGGTGGGGGAGCGGCTAAGGTAAACAACATGTAAGCATAGTCGCTATCTGTCACATTATCGCGACCATCCGTATTTCTGATGAAGAAATTGCCATTTTCATCAAATTGGTTGCTATATCTGGTACTTCCGTTGGGTAAATCGATAGATAAAATCACGTTTTGTGTGCTGTCGCGATAAATATCGGCAACGTGTTCTGCTTTATATCTAAAACTACGGGTGTCAAATTTTCTAAACTCGTTGCCGCCAAAAAAATGATTGGTATTGATATCATTGTAAACCAAGGTGCCAGCTTTTACAAAAGAAGGTTTAGTGTTTACAATGGCTGTTTGCGGAATGAGATTTTGCATTACCACTGCTTTTACCTCTAAAAACGGGTTGTTAATTGGTGTTTGATGAAATAAACTAAAGTTGATTTTCTGTTTCGAATTTCTATCAGCAACTTCTGTAGCTGGTACCACCTCTGCACCAATATTGATGGTGTTGTTTAGTACATAAAAACGCTGCGTAATTACTACTTTGTTTGGGTCGTTATCCTCATAGATCTTTAAAATGTAATTGCCTCCAATTTTAACCCGCATTTGGTCGTTAGGGAAAATCATTTGGTAATGGGTAAACTTTACCAAGGTGTTAAACGAGTAGCGGTAGTTGAAAATAATGTCTTGCTGTACGCCTTCCAGATAGTCTAAAACGTTAATTTTTGATGATTTCCAATCCCAAGTGCAATGTTCTACAACGTAAGTGTAGTTTTTTTGTCCACCTCGTAAATCATCAAAACCAAAAGTTAATGTTTCAGCACTTTTTAGATTAATTACGGGAATAGACTGTTCTTTGCTAGTGTTGTAACATTCCACCGTTTTAATGTAATCTTTATAAGTCTTATTTTGATAATCGCCCTGAGCTTTAGCTGTAGATAGGTGTAGAAAAGAGAGTAGGCAAAGGATTAATCTGTATTTCATTGTATAAATATATTAAAACTTTTGCCACAGATGCACAGATTTGTTTTTCTAAAATGGTAATTACAATGTTGGCGGAGATGCAAATGTTGGCGATAGGTATTAGAGATCTCGGTTATTCATTGCGTCGGGCTTTAGCCCGATGTTTTGTGTAACGATAAAATGGCTTTAGCCAAATATCTACTAAAGCTATTTTTGTGTATAAACTTAATGGCATTACTTATTTCTACGCCGTCACTAATGATAAAATTTGTGGATCTGTGGCTAGTGAACAGTAAACGCATCCATAATTTTCATGGTTTTTAGCGCTTCTTCGGCAGAGCAAGGGTTTTCTCCTTCGCCTCTAAAATAAGCCACTACGTGTTCTATCATAGGCTGTTCTACTTGTTGCAGCGGCTCGAAATTGAGTATTTCTTCTTGGCCTTCAATATTTATTTTGATGTACTGTCCAAAAACAGAGAAAGTGATTTTTCCTTTTGACCCGTAAAAATCACAGCTGTCTGATTGTTCACTTTTTGGAGCAGAGAAGCACCACAAGCCATTAAAAACGACGTTGTTTTCGAATTCGATATGACCGGTAACTAAATCCGCAACTGGTGCTTTTGGATCATTTTTGCTAGCCAAACCGTGGAAGTTTAACGCATCTCCAAAATAGTATAACATCAAATCTAGTTGGTGCGGAGCCAAATCATGAAATAAACCACCACCAGAAATTGCCGGATTAATGCGCCAGTTTTCTTCTGAATTGGCAATGATATCGCTTGCCGCAGGTTGAAGCATTTTCAAATCCGCAAAACGAACTTCGCCTATGGCTTTTTCTTCTAATAACGATTTGATTTTTAAGAACAAAGGCTGTGCCCTGCGGTAATGGGCTACCACCAATTTTACGCCATGTTTTTCCGAAGCATCAGCCATTCGCTGCGCTGCGGCACTATTTAGCGCCATGGGTTTTTCCACGTACACAGGTTTGCCCGCCGCAAGTGCTGCTAAAGTATATTCTTCGTGTTGTAGGGGCGGAGTGGCAATGTAAATTGTATTTATTTCAGGGTCGTTAATTAAATCGGCAGCATTGCTGTACCATTTAGGTACGCCATGTCGTTTGGCATAGTCTGCTGCTTTGGCAGCATCTCTACGCATTACGGCTACCAATTGCGAGTTAGCTACTTTGTTAAATGCAGGTCCGCTTTTAACCTCGGTAACATCGCCACAGCCAATAATGCCCCATTTAATTTCGTTCATGATAAGTTGTTTTTATAATTATGAAATTAGACGTCATTTCGACGACCGTAGGAGGAGAATTGAAAATCAACGAAGTTAAATCTAGCAATTGATATAGAGTTAGATTGCTCACATACGTTCGCAATGACGAGAAATACTATTATCCCTCCAATTCCATAATCTCCGATGCCAGTTCTTCCCAAGCCTTTTGTGCCGCATCTAGCAAAGCTTTTTCAGCTAAATATTTTTTATTTGCTTCATCCAGCTTTTGCTGATGGCTAAAAACTTCTTCTTTTGCTAATTCAGCTTCACAATCTTTTACGCTTTGCTCAAACACCGCAATTTCTTCTTCGGTACGTTTCAGTTTATCGTTCAGTTTTTTTAATTGTTGCTGCGTACTTGGCGAAGCAGGTTCTTTAACCACAGGCTTTTTTTCTTCTGGTTTTACCGGAATTGCCTTTGGCATGGGTTTTACTCTTTTCGCATCCCATTCCTCAAACTCGGCATAAGTGCCTGGGTACTCTTTAATTTTATCCTCTTCTATGAACCAAATTTTGTTCGCCACATTGTCCAAGAAATACCTATCGTGCGACACTGAGATAAAAGTTCCTTCGTACTGTTGTAGCGCCTGTATTAATATGTTTACCGATTGGATATCCAAGTGGTTGGTAGGCTCATCCAGAATTAAGAAATTGCTATCGGTAGTTAAAGATTTTGCCAAGGCCACCCTCGATTTCTCTCCCCCAGATAATACCTTGATCTTCTTGAAAACATCATCACCTGTAAACAAGAAACAGCCTAAAATGCCACGTAATTCGGTATCGGTATGTTTTGGTGCAAAGGCTTGTAGTTCCTCTAAAATGGCATTGTCTAAGTGAAGCGATTCTAATTGGTGCTGCGCAAAGAAAGTGGTGGTTACATTATGACCAATTTCACACTTTCCTTCAAACTTTTCGGTGCCGGCAATGATACGCAACAAAGTAGATTTACCCTTGCCGTTGGCACCAATCAAAGCAATTTTATCGCCTTTTTCAATTACCGCTTCTGCATTTTTTAAAATTTCGATGTTGGGGTAGCTCTTCGAAATATTTTCTAAACGTACCACATGGCGGCCCGAAGGTTTCGAGAACTTAAACGCAAAATTTACCGTTGGGTTGTCATCATCCACGTCATCCACACGCTCCATTCTATCCAACGCTTTCATACGAGATTGAGCCATTTTCGCCTTGCTAGCTTTAGCCTTAAAACGTTCAATTAAACGCTCTTCTTGCTTAATTTTAGCCTGCTGATTCTTAAACTCTCCGCGTTGAATTTCTGCTCGTAGTTCTTTTTCTTCTAAATAAAAGGAGTAGTTGCCTGCGTAGCTAGTTAATTTCCCCTTACGGCTTTCTACCGTTTTGTTGATAATCTTATCTAAGAAATACCTATCGTGCGACACAATCACAATGGCTCCTTCAAAACCAGCTAAATAGGTTTCCAACCACTTAATAGAAGGTAAATCCATGTGGTTGGTAGGCTCATCCAGTAATAGAATATCAGGATCTTGCAGCAGGATTTTCGCCAACATTACCCTCATTCGCCACCCTCCAGAAAAAGTATTTAACGGTCTTTTCTGATCTTCGGTACTGAAACCTAAACCGGCCAAAATCTCGTTGGCACGATACTCTATATTGTAGCCATCCAAAGCATCAAATTCTTCCTGCTTTTGGGCCAATTTATTTAAAACATCTTCGCTGTAGTCTGTTTCTATAACCTTTAAAAGTTCTTCAATCTCGTCATGCAGCTTGTTTTGGCGGTCAAAGGCTTCCATTGCAACCGCTAAAATTGGGTTGTGGCTATCGTACGAAAGTAAATCTTGGTTTAAATAGCCAATGCGTAAATCTTTGGCCATAGAGACGCTGCCCGATGAAGGAGCATATTCGCCAACAATTATTTTTAGCAAGGTCGACTTTCCAGTTCCGTTCGCACCAATCAATCCAACTCTGTCTCCAGGTTTTATATGCCAGTCGGCTTCGTCGTATAAGGCCCTTGAGCCAATCAAAAAACTAAGGTTATTAATAGAAATCATTATGGGGCAAAGGTAAGGAAATTTACGGTTTTAGATTTACGATTTACGATTTCGAACAAATTCCGTAATATTTGGAAAAGCAATGACGGTAGTGCTGTTTTGTGTCACTCCCGCTTTCGTTTTAATCTTTTCGCTGGTACTTTCCATCGATAACTGTCATGCTGAGTTTATCGAAACATCTGTTAGCAATGAACATTCTTCGACAAGCTCAGGATGACACCTGCAAAAAGTATTTGCACTTCAATCGGGTTTGGGAAACTTACATTTGTGTACCAAACTTTCTGTTCTTGGTGTCTTTGTGGTTGGTTTTTTATTTTTCTAACACTTTTGCTGCTAATCCGGAAATTCTACCTTAAAGCCAATGCCACGTACCGAATCAAACTTGATGCGCTCATCTTCCTTAAAATATTTTCGCAACCTCGTCATGAAAACATCCAGGCTTCTACCCAAGAAATAATCATTTTCTCCCCAAAGCTTCTCTAAAATTTCTTTGCGGTTTACTACTTTATGGTTGTTTTGGCTCAGCAAAATCAGCAATTCCGTTTCCTTTTCGGTAATGGTATAAGTTTTATCTTTAAATACGATTTGATATTGAGAGGGTAGAAAGCTGTAATTGCCAATCGAAATGATTTGTGCCAATTCACTTTTCTGCTCACGTTTGAGGATGTTTTTTACCCTCAGCAGCAATTCTTCTGGTTCGCAAGGTTTTGCAATGTAATCATCGGCGCCTAGTTTCAAACCTAAAATCCGGTCAATACTTTGTGCTTTGGCTGTTAGAAATAAAAAAGGAATTTTACTGCGCTCACTGATGATTTTCGATAAATCAAAGCCATTCATTTCTGGCATCATCACATCTATAATGGCCAATTGAATGTTATTCAACGCAGCTAATTTTTCCAAAACTAAAAGAGGATTTGAAAACCAAGTTACCTCGAAACCCGAAAATTCTAGGTATTGTTTTAAAACCAATCCCAGATCAAGATCATCTTCAACTAATAAAATATGGCTAAGCATTAGGTAAAGTAATTTTAAAGGTTACGCCATTTAATTCATTTGAGGACACTTTGATGTTGCCGCTGTACTTTTCGACGATTTGTTTAATGATGTACAAACCTAAACCTAATCCGTTAATTTGTAGGTTTTCTGGTCTACTTACACGGTAATATTTATCAAAAATGTAAGGTTGTGCTTCTTCAGGTATACCAATACCATTATCAGCTATTTCTATGTAAATCTGCTTTCCAAATTGCAAATTAACCTTCACTTCGCTTGCTTTATATTTCACTGAGTTTTCTACAAGATTATTCAAAATCTGCTCAAAATCGCTTTTTAGCAAAGTTTCATTGTTGTTAAACTCTATAACTGTTTGTAATTTAATTTGATCAAATCGTTTACTGATGTTCGAAACATAGCTATCAACATCTGTTTTTAAAAGCAGTTCACTATCGGAAGAAGAATTATGGATAGAAGAAACTACTTTTTCCAATCGCTGGATTTGTCTGTCTAATAGCTGCTTCATGTCGCTATCTGGAGTGCTGGCTAAAGTGAATTTGACTGTAGTTAGCGGTGTGTTTAGTTCATGAGCGATAGAATCTATAGAGGTATAAAGCTGCGAAATTTTCAACTGTTGCAATTTTAAATTCTTTAACGTTCGCCAAAAAAGATAGGTAAGCAAAAGAATAATTGATAAACTGACCAACGATAAAGGCAATATTTTCTTAAAGATGAGGTAATTTGCGTTCAGTAATTCTGCCGAAGTTCTGGACCGGATAATGTAATGGTAGTGTTCATCAACTTTTAGTTCTGTATCCTTTTCAGAAAAATTAGAGTTCCACTTGCCTTCGTTAAATACAAAACCTTCGCTAATTGGCGCTTTGGTTTTAAATAATATTAGTGGCGCTTTATTGGGTAGAAGGTCTTTTTTCTTGGTTTCGTCAAACACAGAATAGATTTCGCTTTTTAAAGCAATCTTAAAATCGGTATTGATGGTTTCCTTGGCTAGAATTGAATCTACTTGCGATTCGTAAAAGTTCTTGAAATGATACCATTGTTTCTTTTCACTGATTTTCTGGTTCATGAACTGTTGGTTTGACGATAACTTTTTTAAGCTCATGATTAAAGAATCTTCGCTAGACTCGCTCTCGTATTTTTCTAACTGCGTTAATACCTCACTAGCAATTAACTGTACCTTTTTATTTAAATCTTTTTTCTCCAAAAGATAAGAGTTGTACAGGTAATAGCTTTGCAAGGCAATCAACACCAAAAAGCTGATGACGAAAAGCAAAGTTGTGCCAATTTTTTTATTCATCATTCAAAAGTACGAAGCTAAATTAGTTCTTCACAACGTTAACCTTCCATTAACGTTTCGTTAACTCAGCTTCTGCCATTTTCGCAACAGTTTTGCAGAAAATAAATGACTATGAAGTTATCCCTCACTATTTTCTTGTGCATACCACTTTTTGTATGGGCACAAGAAGATACTACCAAAAAATCCTTAAAAAAAGATACAACAATTGTGTTGAATGCCGTAAACATAAACTATAAAAAACCAATGCTAAAACGCAAAGCGGATAGATTGGAGTTCAATATAGATCAAACGCCTTTGCAAAATTTAAACGGATGGGACATTTTGAAGAATACACCAAACGTGGTAATGAAAAACGACGCACTTTCTGTGCAGGGTAACACCCAAATTCTGGTAACGATCAACGACAAGCGAACTTTGATGAGCCAAGAGCAGCTGAAACAATTTTTAGAAAATACGGAGGGTAGTAGCATCAGTTCCGTGGAAGTGATTACCAATCCGCCAGCAAAATATGAAGCTCAAGGCGGTGCAGTCATCAATATTAAAATGAAGCAAAATAAGTTAGCTGGCTACAAGGGCAAACTTTCGGGACGTTACCACCAATCTATTTATGCCAAGGGTAGAATAGGCTTGATGCAATCTTTCAATACCAATAAATGGGCTTTAAGTGGCGACTATAATTTTGTATCTGGAGATTATGTGCGTAAGAATATTGATGTAGTAACTTTTGCTGATGACCAAACGCGATGGGAGAGCGACATGGTTAGAAAGACACAGGCACATGAACAACATTCTTACAATTTTGCTGCACAATATAGTATCGATACGCTTCAAAATATCCAGTTCGGTTTCGATGGGAATTACAACCCGGCATCTATTGGGAATTACAATGTGCCCACCAATATTTACAACACCACCAACAATGTTCTACAGTCGAGTTATCAAACTTTAAATGATCGAAAACAGCGTTATGGAAGTTTCAATGCCTATTTAGCTTATGATAAAAAATTTGGGGCCAATAACTTAACTTGGTCTAATAATTACAGTAACAATTATCATCGCGAAAACCAAGAAGTAGCCACTTTCTTTCGTTTCGTTAACGAACCAGAACGTTACAATCGCTTTGCAAACCACAGTTTACAGTTGATTGATTTGTACGCTTCGCAACTGGATTATCGTTTAAGCCAAAAAAAGCTAACCTTCGAAAGTGGCGTAAAATACAGCTATGTAAGTAACCAAAACGATTTAAGTTTCTTCGATGGCAACCAACAAGATCTAGTGCTAGATCCAAATAGAAGTAACTTATTTAAGTACAAGGAAAATATTTTTGCTGCTTATGCTTCTGCAAATTATCAATGGGATAAATGGGAAGCCAAGGCAGGTTTGCGTTCAGAAACTACCCTGATTAAAACGGTTTCCGATAATCCTTTCGTAGAAAATAAGAATACCAGAACCAACTTATTTCCTACGGTTTATATGATGTACAATGTGGCTAAAGATCAGCAATTAGGGTTTTCTTATGGCAAAAGGATCAACAGGCCCAATTATGATTTTCTTAACCCGTCGAAATCTTACTATAACTTCTACGCTTATTTTCAAGGCGATGCTAACTTAAAAGCTACTATGATCCATAACTTGAGCACAACTTACACCTTGAAAGATTGGAATTTCGAACTTTACTATATCCACAGAGTTAACCCTTCGATGGAGATTTCTGTTCAAAATCCGGAAACTTTTGAGACTATTTACAACTATACCAACATCGAAAAGAGCAATAACTTCGGAGCTAATGTTTCTAAAAGTTTTTCGCTAACGGATAAATGGAAAGTGAATTTATATGCCATGGGCGAGTACAACGACGATTATTTTATAGGTGTAGATAAGGTTTTGTATAAGAACAAAAATTTCTTCTACTACGGAAATGTCTCTACCCAGATTACTTTAGATAAAGCCAAAACTTGGGATTTGAACATGTCTTACGTTTACAATTCTAAATCGATACAAGGTTCGTTTAATATCACTTCATCGCAGAATACCAACATTGTGCTCAACAAGAAAATGTTCGACAAGAAATTTGAAGTTGGTTTCGTAGTCAACGATATTTTTAAAACGGATAACAGCATCGTTTCTGCTAAGTACGCTAATCAAAACCAGTATTTTACAGATTATAGAGATACGCAATATTTCATGATCAACCTTAAATATAACTTTGGAAACCAGAAAGTGAAAGATGCGAAGGCCAGGGCAAAAACCGATGAGCAGAATAGGATGTAAAAATTTGGACAAGCGAGAGTGGCGCCGAAAGTTTAGCGATGCTTTTTCTTTGTCGTCATTTTCGACGAAGAATGAGGAGAAATCTAGCTAATAGTTTATCCTGTGGCTAGATTTCTCTCTGCGTTCGAAATGACGAACTATGAAAGTTATGGTTTAAACAAACTACTTACTCTCCTCGTCTTCAGTTTCTTCCAATTTACCGTCTTTATTACGTTTCAGTTTAATAATTGGCTTTTCTTGCGTGCCAGTTACGCTTAACGGAATACCAATTAATCCGAAAGGAGGTAAACCTAATCTGCCCTTCAAATTTAAACGACCATCTAAGCTTACTTCGCCTTCAAATCTCGGTCTAAAACCAGCAATCTTCATTTTGGTACGTTCAATAGTCATGATGTTATTTTTGATAGAAGTTTTAACGACCACATCTTTCAAATTAGGGTTGGTTAAACTATCTCTCTTAGTTTCTTTACTTACAGCATTCATCATTTTGAAACCAGCTAATTTCACATCCTTTAAAGTTAAAGTACCACTACCTTTTATAGATGGCAATACTGGGTACATTTCGTCATTCAATCTGCCTGTTAATTGGTAATCTAAGCCAACAATGCCCTTCACTTTCGAAGCAGAAGTAGCCATTTCTCTAAATAACGTGATTTCTTTGTAAGCTCTGGCAATGTCAAATTCTTTGGCGTTCAGTTTAAAATAAAAGTTGGCAGATTTTGGACTGGTACTTTGGTAGCTCGCATCCATTAACACTTTTGCGCCGATGAGATCAAAGCCTGTTTCAGAAAGCATCAGTTTACCATTGTTAATTACCATTTTGCCTTTGGCGTTTTTAAGGTTCAGTCCGCTATATGCTACATTATCAGCATTGGCTATAAAACTTACATTTAAATTGGCAGGGATAAGGATCACGCCTTTAGTGGCACTTGCTGCTGCGGTAGTATCGCCAGAGAAAGCCATAAATTCATCTGCTATAATATTCTTGCTATGCAACACAAAACTTCCGCTCAGTTTCTCTCTTTCGTCAAAAACAAAGTTCACGTAGTTGTTCAGATTTCCGTTTAATTTAAAATCTGAACCACCGTAAGTAGCATTAAACTCATCAAATTTTAAAGCCGAAGAAGTAAATGAAAACTTGCCGTTTTTAATGATGAACGCATTCGGGAACATATCGGTAAGAATATTCAAATCCTTAATGCTCATGAAACCTTTGTTCTGTAAACGACCATATCTGCCGGCCATTGCATCGCTCTGCAAGCCTTTAAAATTTACATTGGTGTAAATCAAGCCATGAACTTGGTAACCTGGAACTGCGAAGATCTTATACAGTTTTCCAATATCTAAAGTTCCTCTAGAAGCAATATCGTAAGATACATTTTCGAAGTTGCTTACATTAGCTTTTAACAAAAATGGCTGTTTTGCCATTTCGAACGAGATGGGTTTAATGTGTACCAATGTGCCTTTTAATGTCCCGTCATTATTGGTAACAATTGCATCAATATCTATTTTTTCTAAAGCTTCGTTAAAGTTTGCGGTTTTGATATAGCCTCTATCTAACTTTATTGAAGCCTTGGTAATAGGGAAAAGCTTCTTAATTTTATCATAAGAACCTTTGCTGTTTATATCAATCGCTAACTGTCCATCTAAAGCTAAATCTTTAATAGGGTAGAAGTTCTTAATTTCTGCAAAATTGATCGCTGTTTTTAAACCTAAATCTACTGTGATGTTGTTGATGGTCTGCAGTTTCAAATAGCCTTTAATGTAATTCGACATCGCATTGATATCGATACTGCTAATTTCTAACTTGGTGTTCTTGTAATCGCCGTTAACGTTGTTGCCTACAAAATCGAAGTTAATTTTATCTATAGGAGAGGGCAAAGAAGCATATTTGAAATAACCATTGCTCAGTTTAATTTTAGCATCAAAAGTTGGTACGGTAGCAATAACGGTATCTACTTGCCGCAAACCACTTTTAACCACTTTTTTGCTGTATTTACCATCTGCATTTACACTCATTACTAGCCTACCTTTAATGTTTAGGCTATCCATGTTCACCACTTTTGCCCATTTTTCTAAATCGATGTTAGAACGGGTTTTGGTATAGATTTGTGGTTCTTTCAATCCTTTGATTTTCGTAACCGAAGCCAAATAATCATTGCCAATATTAAAGAACAGACTGTCCATATTCAAATCCAAACTATCAGGATTTAAGCTCGGGATTTTGGTTTGTAGGTTTAAGAACAGGTTTTTGATAGGCTCTGGTGCATTCGGATTTTTGATTTCACCATCACGCACTTTCATATTGAAAGCCAAGCTTGGCATCGTGTTGCTTTCCGCAATGTACTTTCCAATTAGGGATGCATCAATTTCGGCATAACCTTTTACCTTGGTTTTTTCCAATTTCTCAGCAATCTCGGCAGGTAAGGCAGTAAAGATATTTTGTAAATCGGTTTCCTTCGCCTGTGTTTTGAAATCCATATCATAACCATCTTTTAGGAAAGAAAAACGGCCTACAAAGCGAATAGGCAAGGAGTTGATTTTGATGTCGTTTTCATCAAACAATAAATCTAAAGAGTTGGTATTGATTTTGGTAATCAATTTGGCATTTAACTCTTTGTGTAATAGGTAAGGAGTTCCTGCGTAATAAATATCAGCATCTTTGATAGACAGCTTACTCTTTAAATCGAAAATTGCCTTACTTAAATCTCCAGTGCCGCTGTAATTAACTTGTCTGGCAACAATCATCATCGGTATCGATTTGTCATTGTAAACCAAATCGCTGTTTTTGATGTAGATACCCTCTATTTTGATTGCTGTGCTACCTGTATCGGTACTTTTCTTTCCATCGGCTTTGCTTTCGTAAACATTATAATTTGCGTGGCCTTGCTCATCAGAAAGGATATTGATTTTGGCATTGTCCAAGTAAAATTCATCTACTTTGATTTGATCGCCGAACAGAGAAAACAAATTGATACCCAGAGCCATTTGCTTTGCGTAGATCAAAGTGTCATTTTTAAAAGGCTCAGAACCTTTCAATAGAAACTCATCTAAATTAAGCGTTAAAGAAGGAAAATGCGTGAAAAATGAAAGTCCAGTGCCTTTAAAGCTAACTTCTCCTTTGATATTCTGATTAATCGTTTTGGTAATTTGCTGATTAATCGTTTTAGGGATAAGCAACGGAACGATAAATAGGAGCGCTATTAATGAGGCAATGCTAATGCCCAAGATTTTAAAAAACTTTTTCAAGATGGTAAGTGTTAATGGCGTTGCAAAGATATGTTGTAAAACCATTATTAAACTATTTCTAACATATTTTAACAAAAAAATGGTAGAATAATTTGTGAGCTCGATAAGTATTGTGTTACTTTGTACTGTAATAAATAAAATTACAGAATGAATAACGGAAGATTTGCCATTTCTCTACATATTTTAGTTTTGCTAGAAAAAGCAAATGGAGAACTGCTGTCTTCTGATTATATGGCTGGTAGTATCAACATCAACCCTGTTTTGGTAAGAAAAGAATTAATTAACCTACGAGAACATGGTTTTGTGATGAGCAAAGAAGGCAAGAACGGTGGTGCAACTTTGGCTAAAGCGGCAAATCAAATTAAACTTGGGGCGATTTACCAAAGTGTAAAAGGGAATTATCTTTTAGGTAGCCATAAAAATGATCCAAATCCACTTTGTGAAGTTGGGAGAGATATTAATAGGCACTTAGGCGATTTATATGATGAAACAGAAAGACGTTTAGTAAGTGAGTTAGATAAGCAAACACTGGCAGATTTTAGCGCCAGATTTTAATATATTTTTTTAGCTAAAACTGTAATAAAAATAGTTACAAATTAAATTAATTATCAATAATCAAATTACAATAACCAAAGAAGTTAAGACTAGATGTAATAGTTATAAAAATTAACAATTAATTAAATTATATGAAAGTAGCAGTAATTGGAGCCACAGGCTTTGTAGGACAAAATTTAGTAAACGAATTGGCTAACCGCGGTCATGAAGTTTTAGCCATTGCAAGAAACACGGATAAAGTGGCGGCAAGAGAAAATGTAAAGGCAGTAAGCGTAGACGTGGTAGATCAAGCAGCTTTAGCGGCTGCGGTTAATGGTAACGATGTAGTGGTAAGTGCTTTCAATCCGGGTTGGACTAACCCTAACATTTTTGAAGATTTCATTAAAGGTGCAGAGGCAATTCAAGCGGGTGTAAAAGCTTCGGATGTAAGCAGATTGATCGTGATTGGTGGTGCGGGCAGTTTGTATATTGATGGTCATCAATTGGTAGACGGACCAGGCTTTCCTTCAGAAATTAAACCTGGAGCAACTGCGGCAAGAGATTACCTAAACACGTTGAAAGAGGAAAAGGAATTGAATTGGACTTTCTTTAGTCCAGCTATAGAAATGCACCCTGGCATTACCATTGGTCGTACAGGTAAATACCGTTTAGGTTTAGAAAACCCAGTTTTCGATGAGGTCGGCAAATGTGTACTTTCTGTAGAAGATTTGGCTATCGTAATTGCCGACGAAGTGGAAAGTAACAGACACCCGCGTCAACGTTTTACTGCGGCATATTAATATTTCCTAGTTTATAATTTTACGAAAAACAGGGGAGGTGCCAAAGTGTTGGTGCAGCCCCTGTTTTCTTTGATGCGTTCTAAAACCCTTTGCATTCAAAGATTAGCTTTTACTCATTATTCTTTCGATATTTTGTCAATTCTATAACAGATTTTGAAAATTATATAAAAACCTATCTAACTTTTTATTCATATTTGTATCGTAATGAAGAAATTCTTTTTAACACTTATTGCATTTTTCTACCTGGCAGTAGCCAGTGGGGCTGGAGTGAATCTTCATTACTGCATGGGCAAACTCGTAGATTGGAGTTTAACCGATAGCGAAAAACATGCTTGCGATTTCTGCGGCATGGAAAAAAAGGAATCTTCCGCAAAATCTTGCTGTAAAGATGTACAACATCAAGCAAAAGTAGATCAGGCTCAAAAAGCAAGTGCACAGGTTTACAAGTTCGAGCAATCGGTTTTTGTACTTCCTCAGGTAAAACCTTTGGAAAGCTATCTTTTCACAGTTACCAAAGTTATTTCGCAAGAGGCCAGAAGTAATGCGCCTCCATTAGGGCAACGAACCCCTATTTTTATCAAAAACTGTACTTACAGAATATAATACCCTCTTTCTTTCGAAAACGTAATGCCTTTAATTATGTCGTCATTCCCGCATAGGCGGGAATTCTAATGCGTACGCTTTACGATTCCCAATCGAGTTGGGAATGACGATAAAACAAAGTTTCGAACAAATCCAACCGGCTTTTAGCCAAAACAATCCAAATCTTATTTATTAACCCGTTGCTAGTGAAATCAGCTTTGCTTGATATTTTACTGTCAACAAAATTTAGAAATTATGAAATCATTAAAAATGATCGCTGTTGTAGCATTCACTATGTTAGGTACTGTAGCTTTTGCACAAACAAAAACAGACAAAATTAAAGTATTAGGAAATTGTGGTATGTGTAAAAAACGTATCGAAACTGGCTTGAAAGATGCTGCAATTACTAGTGCTGCTTGGGATAAAGACAATAAGTTTTTAACGGTAAGCTATGACAGTTCTAAAATCACTAACGCTGCAATTCAACAAAAAATAGCTGGTTTAGGTCACGATACGGATAAAGCAAAAGCTAAAAACGAGGTTTACGCTCAATTGCCAAGCTGCTGCAAATACGACCGTACTGGTAAAACGGTAAAGGCACACTAGCACCGTCTGTCGTCATTCCCAACTCGATTAGGAATCTTAATGCATTTATAATTGCTATTGCTTTAAGATTCCCGCGTAGGCGGGAATGACGGCTTGACTAGAAGAAAGAAAAGAAAGAGGGTAATAATTTTCAAATGGTACATCAAATTATTGACTGGTCTATGCGCAACCGATTTATCGTGTTGGTGTTGGCCATTGGGATATTTGTTTGGGGCATTTTTGCGGTAAAGAAAAATCCGATAGATGCAATACCAGACTTGTCCGAAAACCAAGTAATTGTATTCACAGAGTGGATGGGGCGTTCGCCTCAATTGATTGAGGATCAGATTACTTATCCATTGGTAACCAATTTACAAGGTATTCCTAAAATTAAATATGTGCGTGGTTCTTCCATGTTCGGTATGAGCTTTATCTATGTCATTTTTGAGGATGATGTAGACGTGTATTGGGCTAGAGAGCGAGTGCTGGAACGAATTAGTACGATTTCGAAAACATTGCCAGATGGCGCTACACCACAGCTTGGTCCAGACGGAACGGGCGTAGGGCACGTATTGTGGTACACTTTAGATGCGCCAGATACAGACTTGGGCGAGCAACGTGCTATCCAAGATTGGTATGTGAAATTTGCTTTGCAGACTGTACCAGGCGTAAGTGAAATTGCTTCGTTTGGAGGTTTTCAAAAGCAGTACCAAATTGCGATAGATCCTAATAAGCTGCTGTTTTACAAACTGACAGTGCCACAGGTGATTTCGGCAGTAAGAAGTAACAACAATGAAGCTGGCGGACGGAAATTCGAAATGAGCGATATTGGGTACATTATTAAAACGTCGGGTTATCTAAAATCAATAGACGAAATTGCTAGTATTCCTATTAAAAACCAGAATGGTACGCCTATTCGTATTGCGGATGTGGCTACCGTACAAATGACCGGCGAAACTCGTTTAGGGATTTTTGATCAAGATGGTGAAGGCGAACGTGTAGGCGGAATTGTGGTAATGCGATATGGTGAAAATGCTGCTGATGTGATTGATAAAGTGAAGGCTAAAATGGCTGAGGTATCTAAAGGTTTGCCAAAAGGGGTGAAGTTCGATATTGTTTACGATCGTGGCGAGTTGATTAAAGAATCGGTAGATTCTATTAAACACACCTTAATTGAGGAGATGATTGTGGTTTCGTTGATCGTGATTATTTTCTTGTTTCACTGGCGTAGTGCGGTAAGTATCATTATCCAAATTCCAATTACCATTGCCGCAAGTTTTATTTTGTTGAATGCGTTTGGCATCAGTTCCAATATCATGTCGTTAACGGGTATTGCATTGGCTATTGGTGTAATTGTAGATAATGGAATTATCATGAGCGAAAATGCGTATAAACATTTGTCAGAAAGATATGAACAGGTGGTTGGAAAAGGAAAATCACAGTAGAGACGCAAAATTTTGCGTCTATGCGATGTGAATGAAGCAGTAATAGAGACGCAAGATTTTGCGTCTATGCGATGTGAAGTAGGGAAGCAGCAAGGAGACGCAAGATTTTGCGTCTGTACTGGGGGGAATTAATTAAAATTAAAAATTATAAAGCCGATGAAAAATTGGTTAAGAAATAAATTTCGCAAAGAGCCAGAATGGATCAGCGAAGAAGAACGATTGGCAATTATCGCCCAAGTCGAGCAAACAAGTGTCGAGAGGGGTGTTTTTTGCTACGGTAATTATCATCACGTCGTTTTTGCCCGTGTTTATGTTAACCGGACAGGAAGGAAAATTATTCCATCCCTTGGCATATACCAAAACGTTCATCATGATTGTAGATGCTTTATTGGTAATCACTTTGGCGCCTGTGCTAATCTCCTTTTTTATGAAGGGGAAATTTAAGCCAGATAGTGCCAATCCGGTAAATAGATTTTTGGAGAGAGTGTATGAGCCTGTCATTAGAAAAGTGCTGAAATGGCGTAAAACAACCATCGCTATTAATGTGGTGGCTTTGTTAATCGCCATTCCCTTGCTGAAAAATTTGGGTACGGAGTTTATCCCCCCATTGGATGAACAAAGCATTTTGTTTATGCCGGTAACCCTGCCAGACGTGTCTAACGCAGAGGCGAAAAGAATTTTGCAGGTGCAGGATAAAATCATCAAATCGGTACCAGAGGTAGATAAAGTGCTGGGCAAAGCAGGTAGAGCAAGTACAGCTACTGACAACTCGCCGATTAGCATGATTGAAACGATCATTACGCTGAAACCGAAAAGCGAGTGGCGTGAGGGAATTACAAAGAAAGATATTATTACTGAGCTGGATGCGAAATTGCAAATTCCGGGAGTGGTAAACGGTTGGACACAACCCATCATCAACCGCATCAATATGTTGGCTACGGGTATCCGTACCGATGTGGGTATTAAAGTGTTCGGACAGAATTTAGATACCATCGCAGCAGTTTCGGAGAAAGTAAAAGCCGCTTTGGAAGGCACTGCTGGCGTGAGCGATCTGTTCGTAGAACCGATTACTGGCGGGAAATATTTAGCTATCGATATCAAAAGAGAAGAACTGGCTCGCTACGGTTTAAACATTGATGATGTAAACCAAGTGGTAGAAAGTGCTTTAGGCGGGGCAAACATTGGCAATACGATTGAAGGTAGACAGCGTTTCTCGATCAGTGTACGCTTGGCGCAAGAGTACCGTAACAGCGTGGAACAAATCCAGCGTATTCCGTTGCAATCTCAGGGTTTTGGCAGAATTCCTTTGTCGGCAGTGGCCGATGTCAAGTTTGAAGATGGTCCGCCGATGATTAGTTCTGACAATGCGATTTTACGTGGTGCGGTAATGTTCAACGTTCGTGACAGAGATTTGGGAAGTACGGTAAAAGAGGCGATGGAACAGTTGAACAAAGAAGATGGCATTTTGCCAGAAGGATATTTCTTGGAGTGGAGCGGTCAGTACGAAAATTTAATTAGAGGTCAGCAAACTCTGATGTGGATTGCACCAGTGGTTTTAGTGATTATTTTCTTCTCCCTTTACTTTGCTTTCCATTCTATCAGAGAAGCTTTCTTGAGTTTAATTACAGTGCCGTTTGCTCTGATTGGTGGTGCCTACATGATTTATTTCTGGGGCGTTAACCTTTCGGTAGGTGTGGCGGTGGGGTTCATTGCTTTGTTTGGTATTGCGGTAGAAACGGGTATCGTAATGGTAATTTACTTGAACGATGCCATGCAACAGTTAATCAAACTCAAAGGAAATTCAAGAGAAACCATTACCAGAGATGATTTGCGAGAATACGTGATTTATGGTGCAGCAAAACGCTTGCGTCCAAAATTAATGACGGTTTGTGTGTCGCTATTTGGTTTGGTGCCAGTGTTATGGGCTACCGGTGTAGGGGTTGATGTAATGCAACCTATCGTTTTACCTATGATTGGTGGTGTGTTGACTTCTTCAACTCACATTTTACTGGTTACACCACTCATCTTTTTAATGTCTAAAGAATACGAATTGAAAAAATACGGAAAATTGGAGGTGCACGATGTACAACATTAATAAAACTTCTATAAGTCGTCATTCCCGCGTAGGCGGGAATCATAAAGCGAATGCGGGGAATGGATTTATCTACTCAAGCATTAAGATCCCGAAACAAATTCGGGATGACGGCAAGGGTAATTGGGTGTCGTTGCAAGTCGGAAGAATTGCTCTTTTGGTTGTATTAACGATTGTTTTTTCTTTCACAGCCACAGCCCAAACTCCAATCCTTTCGCTCGATACCATTCTAAATCGTATCGACCAGAACAACTTACAGCTTAAATCTTACGGTTTAAAAGCCGAAAGTTACCAGTACAATGCCAAAGCAGCTACTGCATGGATGGCGCCAATGGTTGGTGTGGGAACTTTCATGACACCTTATCCTGGTCAAATGGTGATGGATGGCAGAGACAAAGGTTCGTTGATGTTTCAGGTAGAACAGGACATCCCTAACTATGGAAAGCTGAATGCGCAAAAGAAGTTTATTGAGTCGAAAGCGAAAGTAGAAAGAGCAACTAGAGAAGTGACGTTGAACGACTTCAAAACACAGGCGAAGAAGCTTTACTATGCTTGGTTGGTTGCGCAGCAAAATTGAAGGTATTGGAGAAAAGTACCCAAATTATGCAAACCATGAAGAAGATTGAGGAAATCAGGTATCCTTTTAATCAATCGAAACTGGGAAGCGTTTACCAAACTTCGGCAAAGTTGGAAGAAACGGAAAATATGAAACGCATGCAGGAGGGAGAGATTGGTAGGGCAAGAGCGTGGTTAAACAGTATGATGAACCAACAAGGTAATACCGATTTTAAAATCGATAGCAGTTACGTTCCTCAGTTTGTAACGGCAACAGCTTTGGATACAGCTAGCTTGGCAGTAGTTCGAAAAGATATCGCTAAAATGGATTACAATATCCAATCGATGAATTTGAATATCGGTGCGATGAAAAGACAAAGTCGCCCAGATTTTAGAATTCGTTTCGATCACATGTCGCCTTTAGGTAGTGGTATGCCGAAAGCATTTAGTGTGATGGGAATGGTGAGTATTCCAATTGCACCTTGGGCTTCGAAAATGTATGAATCTGAAGTGAAAGGAATGCAGTATGAGATTGAAGCGATGCAGATGGAAAAAGCGGCTATGTTGCAAGAAACGCAAGGAATGTTGTATGGAATGCAGTATCAGATTAAAACCATGCAACAGCAAATCGCTGCGATGGAGCAAAAAATCATTCCAACTTTACAAAAAACTTTGGATGTGAATGTACTGGGCTATCGCGAAAATAAACTGCAATTGCCGGAAGTAATTGCCTCTTGGGAAGCATTAAATATGATGCAAAACAATGTGCTAGATGAGAAATTGAAACTTTACTTAATGATCGCAGATTATGAAAAGGAATTGTATAGGTAGAACTGAAATTTGCCGTCATTCCCGCGTAGCCGGGAATCGTAAAGCGAGAGAAAAGAAAGTTTTGCGCATTACGATTCTGAAACAAGTTCGGAATGACGAATTAGGAAAGGTACTGCAAAGTACACTGATACTAGTAACAATGCTATTCCTCGCATCTTGCCAAACCAAACCCAAAAAGACCACCATGATATTGGTAAGGTAGAAGTGGATGCGAAGCTGAAAGCTTTAATCGCTCCTTCTAATGAGCAGGTAGTGGCAAAAGCTGAAGTGATTAAAGCCAGCTATGAAACTAAAATTTTTACTGCAGAGGTGCAAGGTATAGTAAATTATGATACTCGTAGTGAAACAAGTGTAGCAAGTAGAGTTGGCGGACGTTTGGAAAAACTGTACATCAAATACAATTATCAGCCTGTAAAAAAAGGACAGTTGTTGTTTGGAATTTATGCGCCAGATTTGGCTGCTGCGCAACAGGAACTGATTTATCTTTCGCAAAGTGCAGGCGATCAAGTTTTGCTAGCACAGGCTAAACAACGATTGTTATTGTTGGGTATGAGCCATCAAACCATCCAACAGGTGTTGCAAAGTAAAAAAGTGAATTACCGTATTCCGGTTTATAGTCCAATAGATGGGTATATTTTGGAGAAAACTTTAGCGAATAGCAATGCTAATGCGGTAAGTGCGCCAAGTAGCGAAAGCGGCGGTGACGGTATGTCGGGAATGAGCGGCGGCGGTAGCGGTAGTGCTACTTCGAGCGCAGCACCAACTCCACAGATAACTAACTCGCCAGTAATGCTTAGGGAAGGGCAATATGTAAACGCAGGGCAAAGCATTTTTACCATTTATAAAGCCGATCAGTTATTAGCAGAATTTGCTTTGAAACCTAGCCTCGGTACTTTGGTTAAAAAGGGAACTAAGCTGGCATTTTATAAAACCGCTGATAAAGAAGAAAGCTTCCAAACCTCGACCATTGGGTTAATACAACCGATGATTAAGGCTGGAGAAAATTTTACAGTGGCGAGAGTTTACCTCAACAAAGGAATGTTTAAAGCAGGAGAGATCTTAACGGCGAAAATCCCAGTATTGGTGCCTCAAAGTTATTGGTTGCCCGAAACCGCAGTAGTTAGTATTGGTGCTCAAAGTGTGGCTTTCAAAAAAGAAAATGGCGTGTTTGTTAGTATGGACCTAAATACCGGCTTACGTATGAACGGAATGGTGCAGGTAAAAGAGGATATTGCTAATGTGGCGTTCGCTAAAAATGCCGCTTACTTAGTAGATAGTGAGAGTTTTTTAAAAGTTAAAAGTGGAAAGTAAAAAGTTTAAAGTCAGACGACCAAAGTTTAACGATAATAAAAATGAAAATAATTAAACATAAACTCTTTATCTATTTCATCCTCAGTCTTATGGCTGGAATTGTAGGCTGTAGTGGGAAGCGAAAAGCTGAAGAAAAATCAACTGAAACGAAACAGCAAACCTTTACCTGCCCAATGCATCCGCAGGTAATTAAGCACGAGATGGGAACTTGTCCAATTTGTGCGATGGATTTGGTGCCTTTCGAGAAAAATAGCGACGATAAAAGTATCAAGCTAGATGCGCAAAGACAATTGTTGGCCAATATCAAAACTATACGTTTTGGCGATGGAGGAAGTGAAGGTATTTCTAGCCAAAGTGTGCTGAATGGCAGATTGGTAGTTGATCCTCAGCAAAGTAATTACATCTCAGCAAAAATTGCGGGTAGAGTAGAAGAATTGTTTGTGAGAGAAACGGGTGTGGCAATTAGCAAAGGGCAGCCGCTATATAAATTGTACTCCGAACAATTGGCTACCTTGCAACAAGAATATCTGATGGCGTTGGCACAACAAAAGCAATTTGCTGGCGATAAATTGGAGCAACAATTAGTGTCATCAGCTAAACAGAAATTATTGTTGTACGGGCAAACGGAAGCACAATTGCAGAGGCTGAGCAAAACGCAACAGAAAAATCCTTACGTAACGGTGTTTGCTACACAAAGTGGAACAGTTGCCGAGTTGAGCATTACCCAAGGGCAATACGTGGCAGAAGGCAGCCCGATTATGCGATTGGAAGGTTACGGAAAATTATGGGTAGAAGCAGATGTTTATCCTAATGAAATGAAACAGATCAAGCAAGGTCAAGCTTTGAAGGTGCTGGTAAATGGATGGGAAGACCAAGCGCAAACTATGAAAGTTGATTTCATTAATCCATCTTTACAGGCCGGTACGCAACTGACACAAATTAGAGGAAGCATTGCTAACCATAATGGACAATGGCAGCCAGGTTTGCAGGTAAAGGTAATGTTGGCGTCGCAAGCAGTAAGCGGAGGGATGAATTTGCCTGTAGATGCGGTAATTCGTGATGGTAAAGGTCAGCATGTGTGGATAAAAACTGGAAAAGACAGCTTCGAACCAATGAAGGTAAGTGTTGGCAAAGCAAATGGAAATAGCATCAATATAACATCGGGTATTGCCTCTGGCGATGAAGTGGTTATAACTGGCGCTTATTTGCTTTACAGTGAATATGTACTGAAGAGAGGAAAACATCCGTTGGGTTAGCTCTGCCATCATCCTAGATTTATTCTGGGATCTTAAAGCGAGATAAAGCGTAATGCATTAGGATTCCCGCCTTCGCGGGAATGACGTAAGTTTTTTAAAAAATAAAACTAAAACAATGAAAAAAAACACAATCTTATTAACAGCAGTAACCATCATCTTCGCTGCTTGCAACAACAAAAAAGCGGAAGACAAAAAAGAAGTAACTGTCAAAGAAAAGGCAGTAGAAGTAACTGTAAATGAAGTATCATTAAAAAACGATCAATTAAATGCGGCCTATCAGCAATATCTGTTGTTAAGCAATGCCTTGATTAATTCGGATTTGGCAACTGCAAGAGAAGCAAGCATGGCTTTAGAGCTAGGTGCAAAAACGTTAAACGGAGGCGAAAAGCTTGCCAATTTGGCTTCAAAAATTACTGTAGCTTCTAATATCGAAGTACAAAGAACATTATTCGCTAGTCTGAGTAATGAGATGATCGCCAAAGTAAAAGCTATTGGTTTGCAATCTGGAGAGGTCTATGTAGAATATTGCCCAATGGCCATGAACGACAAAGGAGCTTCTTGGCTAAGTAATCAAAAGGTAGTTAGAAATCCATATTATGGAGAAAGCATGATTGATTGTGGGGAGATTAAAGAAACTTTGAAATAGGCTTCTTGGCGGTTGGTCTACGCCGGCTATGAACTACATTTTTTAAATACTGTACTAAAATGCCCCATATTTGATTTGTTTGGCTATCTAAAAAGCTTAAATTTAACACTACATTTATCTCAAAATTTATCAAATCAAAAGAATAAAACTATGGTAATTAATCCCTATTTAAACTTTAACGGTAATACCGAAGAGGTTTTCAATTTCTACAAATCGATTTTTGGTGGCGATTTTCCTTTTGTGATGCGCTTTAACGAAATGCCAAAAGACGCTACAGATGGCGAAGGTTGTGCAGGCGAAGAAATTCCAGAAAATGAAGGTAATGGCATTGCTCATATTGCACTTGGTATAGGTAGCACCATGTTAATGGGTACAGATGTGCCTTCTAATATGCCGCCTGCATCTGCTGGAACAAATGTTTCACTTTGTTTAAGTGTGGATAGCCGTGCCGATGCTGATAGAATTTTCGCCGCTTTAAGCGACGGAGGTACCGTACAAATGCCAATGCAAGATCAGTTTTGGGGCGATTATTACGGGATGCTTGTAGACAAAAACCAAATACAATGGATGGTAAGCTACAACGAAGCACAAGATGGAAAAAACAACAAATAATTGGCTTAATAAGTGTGTAAGGTAGAGCTAAAGTATATTTGCCAGCTTGTTGTCCTTTATTTATTTGCCTAAGTTGTTGTTAATTTAAATTGGTCAGGCCCAAAAAAGGTTTCAATAAATGCGTATTTCGCTAAGTATCTAATTTTAGTGTTGGTTTTATTTGCCAATGCGGCAAAGTTGCGCTTGTTTTGGTTGCGGCATTATGTAAATTGCTGCGGTAATTGAGCATATTGCTATGTAAGGTTTTTTGCCAATGTTATTTGCACTATTGGTGGTGTTTGCTTTACCGCTTAAATTTTGCTTTAGTTTAAAATCTTTTGCAATTTATGCATCGAGAGATAATTTAGAACAAGTTTTCCAATAGGCAAAAAACGATGGAAAATATCCCTTTACTTCTTTAAACATCCAGTCTCTTTGGTGTTCGTTGCCACGGTATTGCACATTTGTAGGATGTTCTTTGTAATGTATCGGTTTTGCAGCTATAAGTTTTTCTAACGTTTCAAATTCGCCTACATAATACTGTATGTTTTTAATATTTGTGGCAAGTTGCATCACAAAGTCAATAGTTTTGTTACTAACAGGATATTTTTCAAAAAAACTTGGTGCTAACAGTAGTATGCGGTTGGCATCAAGCTCATTTAACCAAAGGTTGTCGAGGTTATAGAAATTGTAAATGCACGTAGGTAAGTTTTCATTAATTTGTAGTGCGCCAACTTCGGGTAACTTAGTTTTTAAGCTAGGTGTAGTTAGCTCATTTAGTTCAGCTACTTCGCTAAAATGTTCAAACGCCTCATAGGGCCCATCTAAGAACGTATGCGTTTGGTTGGTTTTACAAAATTTGTTAATGTTTTCTTGGTTGGCAAAATATTTCTTGTTGCTAAAACTCCCTGCTACCCATTGCCAACTTAGCGCATTACTTGCCCAATCGGCATCAAGCAGGTGGTAATACATCCATTTTGCCGGCTTTAGCCAGTGGCTATTGCGTAGGTTACAACAAATACTAGCAGTATACATGCGTATATGATTGTGCATGTAGCCGTGGCTATAGAGTTGGCTAATGGCATAGTCTACAGCTTCAATTGTGGTAGAATGTGTGGTTATTGCCAAAGGCATTTGGTAGTTGCTAACTTTGGGCTGCGGTTGTTTTAAATCTTGGTCTATCTCGTTGCCCTTTTCTATCCAAACTTGCTGGAAATAATCTCTCCAAGCCAATTCTTTTAAAAAGCTCTCTATCTGAGACGGATCATATCCCTTTTTTAAAATGGTACTGGCAATCATTCGCGTAGAAATTACACCCCTAGAGATATACGGAGATAAACGCGTAACGGCACCATCTGTGTAATTTCTCGTTTTTCCGTAGGCAACAGGATCTATCTGGTCTATTAAAGTTAAAATTTCTTGATAATTGGTAGTGAACATGGCTGTACTTTAAGTAGCATTTTTTGTGTGTAGTGCTCAATAGTTTACGCTTCTGATAAATCTATAGCTTAAGCCATTTTAGTTTTCTACACACTTGATGCAAATTCTCATGGTATGAATTCGTAAATGCATTTAATTTAACACTGCGTTGTAATAAGTATTATTTTGCTAAAAATACAAAATGAAAAAATATTTCCTAAGCCGCTCTAGTCAAGTATTGGTTTTACCTTGTGATTTTAAAATCAATTAATTTGTTGAACCGCTTTTTGTTTTAAACTTTTGGAGAAGGCAAGTAGTGGATGTTTTTTATTTTAGATTTTTCTATCTTTAAATTCTTAACTTTAAAAGATTAAAACGTTAATTATGTTAAGAAAATCATCATTATTTATCTTATTAGTTGCAATTTCTTTTTCGGCTTTTGCCCAAAGCAAAGACGACATTTTAGGTAAGTGGCTTAACCCAACGGGCGAAGGACAGATAGAAATATATAAGCGTGGCGATAAGTTTTTTGGCAAGCTGGCTTGGATAAAAGAACCTAACGATCAAAATGGTAAGCCTAAAACAGACGAAAAAAATCCTACGGAGAGCCTTAGAAATAAACCTGTTTTGGGATTAGAAATTCTTAAGAACTTCATTTTTGACGATGGTAAATGGATAGATGGAACTATCTACGATCCCAAATCGGGCAAAACATACAGTTGTAAATTAACTTTAAAAAGCAATAACCTGCTAAGCGTTAGGGGATTTATTAGTGTGTCTTTAATTGGTAGAACCGAAGTGTTTAAGCGGGTAAAATAATGCGTTTATTTGCTAAATTAGCTGTTTTTTTAACATTATTTCCTTTTTTGGGCATTGCGCAAACGCTAGTTTTTGTACCCTTAGTTACCGATGCCAAAACCAGTATGCGTGGCCTCGCGGTGGTTAACCAAGATGTAATTTGGGTAAGTGGAAGTAATGGCTATGTAGGTAAATCTGTAAATGGCGGTAAAACTTGGGAGTGGCTACAGCCCAAAGGTTACGAAACTTTAGATTTTAGAGATATACAAGCTTTTGATGCTGATAAAGCAATTATTATAAACGCTGGTTCGCCAGCGTATGTGTTAACTACTTTAGATGGCGGTAAAACCTGGCGAGAAAATTATAAAAATACAGATACCGCTATTTTTTTAGATGGAATGGATTTTTGGGATCCACAAAATGGAATAATTTTCGGCGACCCAATTAACGGTAAAATGCAGCTTTTACGTACAACAGATGGCGGTTCTACTTGGCAAAATATATCGCATCAGCTAACCTTGCCAATGCAAAAAGGCGAAGCTGGTTTCGCCGCCAGCGGTACTACCATTAAAACGTATGGTAAAGGTAAAGTTTGGGTGGCTACGGGTGGCGTAGTTTCAAATATTTATCAATCCCATGATTATGGTAATACTTGGCAAGTTTATGCTTGTCCAATTATACAAGGCGAAGCCAGTACAGGAACGTTTTCTATCGATTTTTTTGATACAAAAAAAGGAGTTGCCGTAGGAGGCAATTACCTAAAAGACAAAGATAATAGCAACAATGTATTGTATACCACAAATGGTGGCAAAAGCTGGCGTAAACCAAGTGTTCCAGTTTCGGGTTATCGGTCTGGGGTTGCCTACATTACTAAGAATATTTGTTTGGCTACAGGCACATCGGGTACAGATATTTCTACAGATGGCGGTAAAACGTGGAGAAACATCTCTGCGTTAAGTTTTAATGCCGTAAAAGCTTTAGGTAATGGTGCAATACTGGTTGGCGGCAAAGGACAAGTTTATAAAGCAAATATCTTGCCATAAAAATTTTCCTCATTTTGTAGAAAAAAATGCGCTAATCTTTAAAGTTAAGTTTTAGTTGTGCTGTTTGTTAAACGTATTTTGTTTATTTCAAAACAAGAAATTTTGGCCATTTTTTTTAACACAATCTAAAATATGCAGTTTTTTAGATATTTCTGGTAATTGCATAAAATTGTAAAACTACGCATCTAAGTTTTTGTTTTTAAGTGGTTTATTATGTTTTTAGTCAACTTTGTTTGTGCTGATCGCTTTGCCTAAGCTCTCAAATTATCGTTTTTTGGCGTAACTTAGCACCTCCTAGTTAATTAAATTGTCATCAAATTTTTTTACTATTAAGATTTATTTGGAGTATTCGTTTAAGTGGTAAGGTTATTGCGAAGATATCGAGTAGAAAGGATAGATATGTCGAAAATATTGATAGCTGAAGACGAAGTATTAATGCTGAAAGCATTGGAATTTAAGTTGAAAAAAGAAGGGTATGAGGTTGACGTAGCTTCTGACGGTAGGCAGGCAATGGAAAAAGCAAAGGCAAATACATACGATTTAGTACTTACTGATATTATGATGCCCTTTGTAGGAGGAATGGAAATTCTTAGTTATATAAAAGGCGATCAGATTAAAAAACATACACCTGTATTGTTGATTTCTGCGGTAGGTTTAGAGCATATTGTTTTAGAGGGTTTTAGCTTAGGTGCTGATGATTTTATCTATAAACCATTTAATTTGAATGAGCTATCGGTAAGAATTAAGCGTTATATCAAGCAGAATGTTTTTCATTGAGTTAATGCTGAAACATGAGCATTTTCGATACTTTATTTAATTACGTAGGCCAAATTTATACAGACCGATTACCCTATTTTCCTGCGAACATTAGGGTGTCGTTGTTGATTATCCTTTTCTGTGTTATTGCGACCATAGAGTTGTACTTCTACATGATGTTTAGTAGAGCGGTTATGTCTGCAAAAAATAAGCGTATGAAGTATTGGGACGATTACATTAGCATGTTACTAGCTAATATGATTGTTTTTGATGAAACCGACAAGCCAGATGAAATTGTTGCGCACTTTTATCCTAAACTGAGTAAAATGCCATTACACAGTAGGTTGGTTAACAGTATATTGGTTGAAAAAATTCTAACATACCATAAAAATTTTACGGGTAAAACGGCAGAAGTTCTGTCGTCTCTGTATCTAAAGCTTAACCTTGATAAAAAGACTAAAAGGAAAATCAAAAATAGAAATTGGGAAACTAAAATAGAGGGCATAAGAGAAGCTAATGAAATGGATTTGGTAGAGATGGCTGATCTAATTGTTGAGTATACGGATGATGAAAATGCGCTATTACGTATGGAAGCTCAGGCGGCCTACATCAAGCTTTCTCAATCAGATCCTTTCCATTTTTTAGATAGGGCACAAGAACGCATTTTAGACTGGCATCAGGTGGTGCTGTTCGAAATCATTACCAAACATAAAAAACTCACTATTCCATCTTTTTCTAAGTGGCTCCATTCTTCTAACGATACAGTAGTAATGCTTTGCCTGAAACTGGTAGATCATTTTATGCAGTTTGATGCTGCAAAAGAAGTAGTTACGTTGCTTAAACATCAAAACCCAAAAATTGTAAGAAAAGCGGTAGAAATTATAGGCAAATTGGAGCTAGAAGATGCAGAGCGTTTTATGTTCGAAATCTACTTTAATCATGATGATGAAATTAAACTGGAAATTTTAAACGCCTTAGGTAAAATTGCCTCCGGAAACTACTCGGAGTTTCTTTCGTCTAGAATTTATTCTACCGATGTAAAGATTAAAAAAGAAGCCCTATACGCCATAAAGATAGATCCCGACCGCGGCGAAGAAAAATTGCGAGCAATTTACCTACAAACCGGGCAAGAAAACCAAGCGCTGATTAAGCACGTACTAGACCATCGAATTAGGTAGAGATGAGAGAGTTTTTAACAGATTTCGAAACTATTTTTAACAATGCCATATTCTATTATGCTGTAGTGGTTATGGGTTCTTATGTGCTTTTTACTCTCTTATCAGCCATAGAGATGAATAGCTACATGAAAAAGAATAGCTATGTAAACTACCGCGAAATTCTGGTGTCGCCGCTAGCTCCGTCGGTATCTATTTTAGCACCTGCCTTTAACGAAGAAGCCACCATTATAGAAAATATAAGGTCGCTATTATCGCTACATTATGGTAATTACGAGGTTGTTATTATTAATGATGGAAGCACCGACCAAACCTTTCAGCGTATGTTTGATTATTACCAGTTAGAAAAGGTAGATTTTGCGGTGAATTATCAGATAACCTGTAACGAAATTAAAGGCGTTTATAAATCTAAGCTGCCATCATTCTCTAAATTAACCATTGTAGATAAAGTTAACGGTGGTAAATCTGATGCTTTAAACGCTGGCATTAACGTTTCGGGTAAAGATTTGCTGTTGTGCATAGATGTAGATTGTATTGTACAAGAAGATGCCATTTTGAAGCTGGCAAAGCCTTATTTGGAAGAAAAGTATCAAGTAATTGCAACTGGTGGGGTGGTGCGTATAGCCAATTCTTGTAAGGTAGAAGACGGCAAACTGGTAGAAGTAAATATGCCTCGTAATTTGTGGCCTCGTTTTCAGGTGCTAGAGTATATTCGGGCTTTTTTAATGGGGCGTATGGCTTGGAGCCGACTGAATGGTTTGCTGATTATTTCTGGTGCAATGGGCTTGTTTGATAAGAACATCGTAATTAAAGTTGGAGGCTACGACAATACCACCGTTGGCGAAGATATGGAGCTGGTGGTAAGGATGAGAAAGTACATGTACGAACAAGATCAACGGTTTAAGGTGGTGTACATTCCAGACCCTTTGTGTTGGACCGAAGCCCCTACGGATTTGCAGATTTTAGGTAGGCAACGCAACAGGTGGACTAGAGGTACTATAGAAACCCTTTGGACACATAAAGATTTGTTTTTTAACCCCAGATACGGCGTTTTAGGAATGCTAAGTTATCCTTATTGGCTGTTTTTTGAATGGTTGGCACCTATTGTAGAGGCTTTTGGTATTTGTGTTTTTATTTTACTGGCGCTAATGGAGAATATCAATTGGGAATTTTCTTTGATATTATTGGCTATGGTTTATTGTTTTTCTGTGTTGTTAAGCACCGTGGCTATTTTCTTCGAAGAAATGTCTTACCAACAATATACCAAGGGTAAAGATTTAGTGAAACTTTTATTAGCAGCCTTTTTAGAGCCTATTTTATATCATCCGCTTACTTTAATTTGGGCCATACAAGGTAATATCCACAAATTTAGAGGCAAGAATAATTGGGGTGCAATGACACGAAAAGGCTTTAAAAATACCGAAACCTTAAACCATACAGCAAACAGAACAACCTAATGGAGAATACTTTATTTGAAGCACCAGAATATCCTATTTTAGCCAAGTTTAAAGCCTGCATCATTTTGTTTGTAAAGCAGGCCGTTGTATTGCTATTAATGCTGTTGCTTATCCGTATTGCAGAAATAGGCTACTATTATTTTTCGCAGCAGCTGCATGGCAATTCAACCTCCTTAATTGCCGATGGTATTTTTTCTAGCTTCATTTATTTCTTAAAATCTTTACCAATTTTGTTAATCCCTTATGTTGTAATTTTCTTTTCAAATATTGGAAACCTAGCGCTTAAAATTCTCAATTACATCTTATTTGCGCTTTACCTTTTAGTAGAGTTGCTCTTGGCTAAATATTTTTTCGAAATTAAAAAGTTAATGGGCGAAATCCTGCCTATCAATGAGGATATTGCTATAACAAAATGGTTTTCGTTAAATTATTACTGGCTGAGTGGTGTAATTTTGGTTTTGGTACTGTTTTGGTTTTTACTTAAAACGGCACGGAAGCTCATTTTTATAGAAACAGTATCAGCATTTTTGGTGCTTGCAGCTGGGTTGTTGATGTTGTTTTTTGGTGTTTCTGCACTACCAGAAGAAGAGAAAAGTGTTTTATTTCGAATTAAAGTTCCCAAATCTGCCTATCTCTTAGAAAAAACTTACGCCTTTTATTTTGAGGAAGAACCCGAAGTGGATATTTACAAAGAGAACTATATTGATTAATTGTATTTTGATTTTTATGTTTGGTTTGGCATTAAATCAAGTGAAATGTTGGGTTTTTTTAATGTTTGTGAGACTTTAGTTCTTCTCTATACCTTTCTAAAATGTTTTCAATCATAGGTTTATAAAATTCCCAGAAAAAACTGATCCTCTCGGCAGCAACATCGTCATTGTAAAAAAGATTTCTAAAGTAACTGATGCCTTTAAAGTAAGAGCCTCCCTGCGAAATGGGATTATCTGCATAATCGCCACAGAAATAGAAAAACTTATAATCTTTTTCGTAGTGCGCTATAATTGCTGGAAATTGAGGAGGTATATTATTGTTTGCTAATATTTCTAGCCCTTTTTTATTGGTTTTGATGTCGTAAAACGATACTATTTTATTGGTCCTAGAAGTTTGTACCACATCAAACCAAAATGGATATTTAATACGCTTTGGAATTTGATAGGTTTGCCGTTCTTTTTTGGCCGTTACAATTAGCGGAATTTCAGAAACCAAGTGCGTTACATATTCTAGTATCACAATTTTATCTTCTTTGTTTACCAATGCAATTCCCGATTTTTTAAATGGCCATTGGTTATGGTTTTGCAATTTATATTTATCAATTAGCCACCTGGGTATTTCTCTGTTTTGCGTGGTGTCAAAAGAATCGAAGTATTTCCCAACCCATCCGGTCCATTTTATTTTAAAAGTTTGCTCAAAATCTTTCGCTACATTTTCGGGGGTAGGCGTAGCAAAAGTGTTAAACTCGGTAATTATAAGCTTCTTTTTTGCTTTCATTTTTTTAAGGAAAAGCATATCTTGAGCAGATAGGCCGCCATACAAAAGTCTTTGCCTTTCTATGATGTTTTTCTCTAGGTACCATTCTTTAGAGTACACCCCGTACGTATCGGTAAAGTAGGCCATTTCTGCATTTTGGCTTAATCTTTCTAAGCCTTTTTCAGAAAATCTCTCCAAGCCTTTTAAATCAAATTTTCGGTTTTTATTGGGGAAAAAACCAAAATAATCTTTCTTAAGCTCATACAGATCTGTAGATGTTTTGCCATACTTGTTATTTCTTAAAATCCAGTTTAACGAAGCATGCTCTTGTCCGCTGGTAAACAATATCGTTTTGTCTACAATGGCAATGGTTAACTTTTTTTTAGGCCAAACTAGCCAAGTAAGAAACATCCAAATGGGTGCGCCAATAATAAGATAAAACAGCAATTTGCTAATAGGTATCTTCTTCATTACTTAAAAGCGTTTGTTTAGCGTAAAGTTTATACCTATTTGGTTGCCCCAAGTATTCGACGCAAATTGTTCGTAGTACCAAAGCACATTTGTAGCTAAAGAAGTGTTGGTAAAAATATCTCTTGCGTAACTTAAACCCAGTTTGTAAGATTTGTAATTTAGTGCTTGGTTAATATTACGTACGCGGTCATCAGGAGAAATTCCAGTTCCAATTTGAACGCCGGCAAAATTAAAACGATCGGAAAAATAGTATCTAGCGCTTAACGTAACCGAGTTAGCCGGCACCTTAGCGCTTACCGAAATGTAAGATTGTAAGTTAAAATGCCAATTTTTAACATATTTGCCAAGTCCTATTACCGCCAAAGTAACCTGTATCGAATCAAAGTTCAAATATCTAAAGCCAGTTTCTGCATCAAAATTTTTAGGAAAAACATAATATAAAGATGCACCTGTTCTAAATTTCGGAAATATGGCAGCGTTTGAATATCCGAAGCCCACGTAGGCATTTATTTTTTTTGAGATGATTGGGTAGGCTTCAATTTCTCCCTGTAAACCCTCTTTTTTAAATCTATTGCTGTAAATTAATCTCCCTGTAAGAGGTCCAAAACTGGTTTTTCTGGTATAATCTAAGGTGGTGTAATGCCAAGGGTCATCAAAACGCTTATCGAAATAAACATATTCGTAGCCTAAACTGACGATATTGGTAGTATATTCTTTTCTTAAAAGACGGTAATAGTTTTTTACGGAATCTTGTTGCGGATTAGCTTTGAGGTAGTTTTTCAACAACGCCAATGCTTGCCTTTGCTCGTTTAAGGCGCTTAGTGCTTTTGTTTTTTTACCAATAACTCTGCGGAGTTAGGCGTATAAAGCAAGCCTTGTTTGGCATGGTCTAAAGCTCTACCAAAGTTTTGGTTCCAATATTCTACATCAAAAATGGCCGAATACGCTTCTTCAATTTGTTTGCCTTTGGCAATTACTTGATTAAATTGCAACCTAGCGCTATCTAAATTTCCGTTCCAAGTATAAACTCTGCCTAATAATAGGCGTACATCTGCGTAATTTAGGTCTTTTTCTAAGGCTAGCTTTAATAGTTCAATTGTTTTAGGGTAATTGCTTTTGTCTTTAGGTAGTTCTCTAGCTTTATTATAAAGCTCATCGGCTGTTAAATTGCTTTTATCTTGTGCAAAAATATAGTTGGCGAATAGTAGTAGTAAACAAAAATTGAATGAGATCAATCTAATCATTTTCATAAGTTAGGCTAGTCAATTTGCATACCAACAAATATAATTGCAATATTTATTTTTAAATGGCTGTAATTGTAGTGAATAGCTATATTCTTTAAAGCTCTGCTTATAAAGTAAAAACTTCAATAAAAGAAACTGGGTAAATTGCAGGGAAAAAAATCTACAGTTTGCGTCTATGAACTTCAAAATTTTATATTTTTATAAGCTTATGTTTAGTTGTTTTAGTAATTGATGATGGAGTTTTTAGCAAATTTAAAATTAGAAGAAAAGTTAAAAGCCCTTAGTGCTTATGCTGATGATTTTCCAATTCCAATTATTGTGCACCATGTGCCAGATTTTAGCGTGGTTTACATGAATAAAATTGGATTAGATATTTTAGGGGTAAACCTAGCCGAGTTGCAAACCATAGATCCGAAAGAATATGTGGCACGTTATTTTAATACGGAAGATGATGCTGAAACTTCCCCAAAAATTCATGATCGGGTAACTGACAGCGCTTCGCAACCGTCTTCTTATTTTCAGCAAGTAAAATCTAAAACTGGCGAATGGCGTTTGTACGCCAGCAATACTTCGGTTTTTTTAACGGACGAAGATGGAAATGCCACCCATGTGATTACTACCGCTAGTCCTTTAGATCCAGAACACCACATTACCATTAAAATAAATAGGTTAATGGACGATATACGGTTTTTACGTAATAATGCGATGGTGTTTGCTAAATTATCTGTCCGAGAAATAGAAATTTTAAAACTTATGGCTTTAGGTTTGAGTTCTATCGAAATTGCCGAGCAACTTTTTATTGCCCTATCAACAGTAGATACCCATAGGCGAAATATTAGGCAAAAACTAGCGCTTAAAAACAATTATGATGCGGTAAAATTTGCCCAGGCCTTTAATTTGGTTTAGTTTTTAATTAAGTTTTCGTAAAGTATACCTAAGGTTTCTCTGGTAATTGCTCTAAAACCTTTTTCCATTTTTCCGTTTGCCCCGTTGGTAATCATTACAAAACCAAATTTCTTTTTCGGATCAAAAAACATAGCACTGTACAAACCGTAAGCCGAGCCGGTATGACCTACCAACTGAACGCCATCAATCATATTGTTCGTATTCAACAAAGCTAATCCATAGCCTTCTTCGTCGCTAAGTGCGGTTTGCATTTGTTTAGCACTTTTTTTGGAGATGATTTTTGTACTTCCCGATTTTCCATAGTTCATGTGCATCATCATGTATTTGGCTAAATCTACGGCTGATATTTTCATTCCGCCAGTTGGCGATAAGATAGGAGTGCTATGGCCTAATTGGTACTTGCTTAGCTCTTCACGACGTGGGGCATAAGCTGCTTCCGCTAATTTGAAGCTTTTATTTTCGTATTCGTACAATGGTACAAAGCGCTCATGGTCTAAAGAATCAACACAATAACCACCGTAAAGGTTCAATGGCGAAAGAATGTGTTGTTTAACATAATTATCATAACGTTTTCCAGTAATGCGTTCTATTACTGCACCAACCATATTAAAGTTAAGGTTGCAATATAAATAGCTGATGCCAGGCGCTTTGTCTGTATAGCACTTAGCCCAATTTTCGTTTTTAGCGGGATTAATTACATCTAAATTAAAATAGCCTTGACTATCATTAATGCTAGATGTGTGAGACAACACCATTCTCAACGTAATAACCGTTTCGGGATATTTCGGGTTTCTAATCTTAAAACCTACTAAGTCGCTAAAATCATCATCTAAAGACAGTTTTTTTGCTTCTGCCAATTGCATTATCGAAGTTGCTGCAAAAGATTTAGAGATAGAAGCAATCCTAAAAATATCAGTATTTGTTAACTTCGTATTGTTTTCGATGCTCTTATGCCCAAAAGAATGGTTGTAAATCAATTGGTTGTTTTTTACTACCGCTACGGCTAATCCCACCACTTCCATCTTTTTCATCAAGTCGGTAATTTGGGCTTCTGTTTTTTCAAATTGGGCAAAACAGTTGATAAAAATAGATAGGAAAATTAATGTAAGTATTAGCTTTTTCATTAAATAATGCGTTTGGGTTGAGTAAAAAATGTGGTTAAGCTAAGATACTATTATTTAGTTTAAGAAACATCTCTAAAAAGGAAGAGAGCAGATAACCATGATAGAATGCATGGTCTTTAAGTTTTTAAAATATTCGGCGTTATTCCTGTAACTTATTGTTTACAACCATTAATTTGGGAACGATTGCACAGTTATTTTCGGCTGTTTAGTTCGTTTACTGCCTTAAACTCTGTAGACTTGTTAGAGGATAGTGCTGCGGGTTATGCGTTTTGAGTTGCGGGTTCGAAGGAATTTTAAAAGTGCTCGTAATACATCACAGTTAACTTACAGCTTAAACAACCATTTATAAATACACACATGAACATGAAGAAAATTATTGCTTCAATACTAGCACTCGCTATTGCTTTACCAATGATTTCGAGGGCGCAAAAAGAGGCTAAAAAAGCTTATTCTTTTAGCAACCTGCCAGTAGTAGCTCAAACATCTTTTAAAAAGGATACTTTTAATATTATAAACTACGGCGCTAAAAGCGATGGCATAACCTTAATTACCAAAAGTATTAACGATGCCATTGTTGCCTGCAATAAAAAAGGCGGTGGCGTGGTGTTGGTACCAAAAGGCTTGTGGATTACCGGACCTGTTGAGCTAAAAAGTAACGTGAACTTGCATTTGCAGGCTAATGCTATTTTGCAGTTTACCAGAGATTTTAGTCAATATCCATTAGTAAAAAGCAATTGGGAAGGCTTGCCGCAAATGCGCAACCAATCGCCGTTATGGGCCGTTAACCAAACCAATATTGCGATTACAGGTTTGGGCATTGTAGATGGTGGCGGCGATGCTTGGCGAATGGTAAAAAAGAGCAAACTAACCGAAAGCCAGTGGAAAAACCTAGTAGCTTCGGGCGGGGTGTTAAGCGATGATCAAAAAACTTGGTATCCTTCGGCAGCAAGCTTGGCGGGTTCTAAAATTAAGGGAAATCCTGGTGAGGTAAGGGCAGATAAAACTGCTGATTATTACAACGGTATCAAAGACTTTTTCCGCCCCAATTTGTTGGTGTTTACCTCTTGTAAAAAAGTGTTGCTAGAAGGAGTTACTTTTCAAAATTCGGCAGCTTGGAACCTTCATCCATTAATGTGTGAAGATGTAACCATTAGAAATGTGTACGCAAAAAACCCTTGGTACGCTCAAAATGGCGATGGTTTAGATATCGAATCTTGTAAAAATGTATTGGTAGAAAATAGCACTTTTGATGTAGGCGATGATGGTATCTGTATTAAATCTGGTCGCGATGCTTGGGGCCGTAAACGTGCTATGCCAACAGAAAATGTGATCATTAGAAATAGTACGGTTTACCATGCGCATGGTGGTTTTGTAATAGGCAGCGAAATGAGTGGCGGCGCTAAAAATATCTTCGTTTCTGATTGTACTTTTATTGGTACCGATATTGGCTTGCGTTTTAAAACTACTAGAGGTAGGGGTGGTGTAGTAGAAAATATCCATATTAAAGATATCAGCATGATGGATATCCCGGGAGAAGCTATTTTGTTTGATATGTATTATGCTGCGGTAGATCCAATTGCGTTGGTAGGCGATAAACGCGATGCACCTAAAGTAGAGTTGTTGCCAGTAACTGAAGAAACACCAGTGTTTAAAGATTTCTTTATCGATAATGTGGTTTGTGATGGTGCAGAAAAAGCAATTTTTGTTCGTGGTTTGCCAGAAATGAGCATCGCGAATATCAATTTAACCAACATCAACATTAAATCTAAAAAAGGAATTGATATTCAGGAAGGTAAAAACATCAACCTAAATAACGTGAAGTTGACTATCGAACATGGCAATCCGTTAATCAATATCCAAAATGGTAATCAGGTGAACTTGAAAAATATCACTTATAACAGCGCAGATTTGTTATTCAAAATTAGTGGCGATAGAAATAGTAATATCAAAACCTCAGGTTTAGACGTTTCAAAAGCACAAAAGCAAGCAGAATTTTTAGCAGGAGCACAAGAAAAATCATTACAAATCAATAAATAGCACATGAACAAGATTTTTAAATATAGTGTCGTAACATTTTCTGCGGCCGTATTATCGTTTAATGCTAAGGCTCAAGAGCAGCCACTTTCTAAGCAAATGGCCGCTACAGTAATGGAGATCTGGAAAGATTCTTTAAATCTAGATCCAGCTAATCCAAAGCGTGTAAAATGGGCTTACGATCAGGGTGTGATTTTAGAAGGAATTGATGGTTTGTGGAAGCGCACTGGCGATGGCGAATATTTCAAGTATATGCAAAAAAGCATGGATTTCTTTGTTACCAAAGATGGAGATATCCAGCGCTATAAACAAAGCGATTACAATATCGATAATGTAAAAAATGGTCGTTCTTTATTGACTTTGTACAAAGTAACTGGCCAAAAAAAATATTTTAAAGCGGCAACCATCTTATGGGATCAGCTAAAAGAACATCCGCGAACCAAAGAAGGTGGTTTTTGGCACAAGAAAATTTATCCATGGCAAATGTGGCTAGATGGCTTGTACATGGGACAACCATTTTATGCAGAATATGCCGCTTTAATTAAGGATAATAAAGCTTTTGATGATATTGCCAACCAATTTGTTTGGATGGAGAAAAACTCGAGAGATGCCAAAACGGGTTTGTTGTACCACGGATGGGACGAATCTAAAACAGAAGCTTGGGCTGATAAAACCACCGGTAAATCTCCAAATTTTTGGGGTAGGGCAATGGGCTGGTACGGCATGGCCATGGTAGATGTATTGGAGAATTTTCCAGAAAATCATCCTCGTAAAAAAGAAATTGTGGCCATTTTAAATCGCTTTGCGGCTGCGGTGCAAAAAGTGCAAGATCCCAAAACAGGGTTATGGTACGATGTATTAGATAAGCCAACGGGCAAAGGCAATTATTTAGAAGCTTCGGCATCGAGCATGTTTGTGTATACTTTGGCTAAAGCCGTTAGAAATGGCTGGTTGCCAAATTCGTATTTCGCAGTAGCAGATAAAGCGTACAAGGGTATGCAAAAGGAGTTTGTACAACAAGATGGCCCAGGTAAAATTAGCTTAAAAGGCACAGTTGCCGTGTCTGGCTTGGGCGGTAAACCTTACCGAGATGGTAGTTACGAATATTACATTAGCGAAAGGGTAATTACTAACGATCCGAAAGGTGTAGGGGCGTTTTTGTTGGCGTTAAACGAAATGGAAATCGCAGCAATGCCCAAACCAGGCAAAGGTAAAACTGTGGTGTTAGATTCTTACTTTAACAACGAAGTGAAGAAAGATCAAAGTGGTAATGATTTATCTTGGCACTACAAATGGGACGAAAGATCAAACGGTGGTTTTTCTTTTTGGGGAGATCAGTTCCAAAATTCGGGATTTAAAACCAGCACTTTATATCAGGCGCCAACTGTGGCCAACCTGAAAAATGCTTCGGTTTATATCATTGTAGATCCAGATTTTGAGAAAGAAAACCCTAATCCGAAATTTGTTTCTAGTGCAGATGTAAAGCAAATAACTACTTGGGTAAGGGCGGGAGGTGTGTTGGTACTTATGGCTAATGATGCGCCAAACGCCGAGCTAAGCAATTTCAATAAGTTAGCCAATGTTTTTGGTGTGCATTTTAAAGGCGATAGCAAAGGAACAGTTCCTGTAGCTGCCAACTTTGAAACTGCAAAAGTATTTGTGCCTGCTGGTAACCAGATTTTTAAGCCAAAAGATTTATTCATTAAGGAGTATAGCAGCTTAAAGCTGTCTGGTGCTGCAAAACCTATCTTAAAAGATAAAGATGGAGATGATGTGATGTCGGTAACCAAATTTGGCAAAGGAAGCGTTTTTGTAATTGGAGATCCTTGGTTGTACAACGAATATGTTGATGGCAGGAAGCTTCCAGCTAATTATAAAAACTACGAAGCCGGGCAAGAACTCGTGAACTGGTTGGCAAAACAAACGTTAGTTAAGAAATAAAATCCTATTGTCGGCATTGCGGGGTACGAAGCAATCTTGCTAATTGGTTGGATATAATCGCTTTAAGATTGCTTCGTACCTCGCAATGACGGTTTAAATGTCGAGGCAAAAATCAAATTCAATATGAAAAATCTCATTATCATATTTATTGCTTGTATTGGCTTAAGTAGTTGCGCTACGGCTCAAAATGTTGCTAAATCTGAAATAAAAACTGATAGCATCTCAGAAAAAATGCTAGTGTATCAGTTAAGCAACGGGGCTTGGCCTAAGCAGCTACATGATAAGAGCGTGGTGAAATACGAGCTTCCATTAACAGACGAACTGCGTGAGAAAATAAAGGCAACGTCGTATATGCATGCAACTATCGACAATGCCGCTACTTCTAGAGAGATCAATGCGCTGGTTTTGGCTTATAAAAATACAGGCAACCCATCTTATCTTAAAGCAGCAGAAAAAGGGATTGATTATTTATTGAAAGCCCAGTATGCTAATGGGGGCTGGCCGCAGTATTATCCAGATAAGAGTAGTTATAGAGCAGAAATTACGTATAACGATAATGCAATGATTAACGCATTAACCATTATGTTAAATATAGCTTACCAAACAAATGGTTTTGATGCAGTAGATGCCAAGTATATTTCAAAAGCAGAAGATGCGGTAAAACGCGGCGTAGATTGTATTTTAAAGACACAGGTAGCTCAAAATGGGAAGCCAACTATTTGGGCGGCACAATACGATCAAAATACGCTTGTGCCAGCTAAAGCAAGGGCTTTTGAACCGGCTTCGTTAAGCACTGGCGAATCGGTTGGCGTAGTGAGGTTTTTAATGAAGCTTAAAAATCCATCAGAAGAAGTTAAAACCGCCATTGCTAATGCCGTAGTTTGGTTTGAGGGAACAAAGATTGTGGGCTTTAAATACGATAAAATTGCAGAAAAGGATAAAGGTTTAGTTACAGCTCCAGACGCAATAAGTTGGGCTCGTTTCTATGATTTGAAAACCAATAAGCCAATATTTGGCGATAGGGATGGTTCTATAAAAGATAGGATAGAAGACGTAAGCCAAGAACGCAGGTATGGTTATGCTTGGTACGGTACATTTGCCCAAAATCTATTGGCTAAAGAGTACCCAAAATGGCTAAAGGCAAATGGAAAATAAAGCATTTTATTGTTATTAGCGTGCTTGTAAGAATGTTTTGTTGTTTGAAAATATGCCTTTTCTTTAGTTTTACATGAAACCTATGCCACTGAAATTATTTTTGTAAACCTTTTAAGTGTATATAAATTAGGTGTTTAGGTAAATTTTATAAATAAAACCTTTCTTTTTATAAGAAAAAGTTTGAATGATAGAATGAAATTTCTATATTTGCACCTCCTTAAAACAAAGGAAGATTCCGTAGCTCAGCTGGTAGAGCATTACACTTTTAATGTAGTGGTCCTGGGTTCGAATCCCAGCGGGATCACAAAAGATGAAAAAAGCGTCCAATATTGGACGCTTTTTTTGTTTATAATCGTTTTTGCAGCCTTTTTACAAAAAAGTGATCTAAAATAATATAAGGTAATTCAACTATAATGGTGCCCTTTTCAGGACCCCTAATTATTTTATAAATTGGGGTTCCAGATTTCTAGACTTTTGATTTGATTTAGGATTTCAGTAGAAAATCGGATGTAAGATCCGAAAGAAATTTATTAACAAAAAAGAGTGTGGTATGAAAAGTAATCAAAAACTATTTCTTTTGTTTTGGCTGAAAAAAACCAGGACTAGGAAGAAAGATGGTAAGGCACCTATTTGGATAAAACACACCAAAGTGACCCCCGTTCGCCATATGAAAATGGCCCCCTCTGCCAGAGCAAAGTGATCCCCTTCCGCCAAACGAAAGTGATCCCCCTTCGCCAGGCCAAGTTGACCCCCTGAAAAGACCAAAAAGCACCAGTATTGATCGGTTTCGTCAGACGGGGTTTTTGTTTATGTTTTTCTACGAACAAAAACCCTCGATTACGATGTCCAACACACCGATCAAAATGAATAAACTACGACAGATTATCCGTCTTTACTGCCAGGGAACCGGCACAAAGACCATCAACGGTATGGTAGGCACTTCACGTACCACCATCAAAAAGTATTTGCGCATATGGCATGAACTGGGTATCACCCACGAAGAATTCAATTCCAGGAGCGATAATGAACTTGCTGTTCTTTTTAATACAAAAACTGCCAAAACGATCAATAGTCCCCGTATGCAGGAATTGGAACTTCTATTGCCAGAGCACTGTAAAAGGCTAAAAAAGAAAGGTGTAACCCGTGAGTCTCTTCATCTGGAATACATCCTTAAACACCCCCAGGGCTACGGACGGTCCCGTTTCAACAATGCTATCCATACCTATCTCCAGCTTTCCAGGCCAGTCATGCACATTGACCATAAAGCCGGCGATAAGATCTATATCGACTTTGCAGGAAGCAAACTGCAACTTCATCCAGCCTCAGGTCCGGAGCGTGATGCGGAGGTATTTGTAGCGATCTTGGGCTGCAGCCAGCTTACGTATGTGGAGGCGGTAGAAAGCCAGCGCAAAGAAGACCTGATCAAGGCCTGTGAGAACGCGTTGCACTATTTTGGGGGTGTGCTTGGGGGCCATTGTCCCCGACAATCTGCGTTCTGCGGTAACCAGGGGGAGTAAGTACGAAGCCGTGCTCAATGATGAGTTTGCGGCATTTGCCGAGCATTATGCCGTTACCGTGGTTCCTGCCAGGGTCTATAAGCCCCGTGACAAGTCTTTAGTGGAAGGGGCCGTTAAACTGATCTACAGAAGCATCTACCAACGTCTGGAAGGCCGCAAGTTCAGTGACCTGGAATCACTTAACGCCGCCATAAGGTCCGCACTGGAGATCCACAACAACAAACCTTTTTCAGGGCGGAGCTATTCACGCAGGGAACAGTTCGAAGAGGTTGAACGCGAAGCGTTGGGACCGCTCAACCCGATCCGTTACGAAGTGCACAAACAGGTCATGGTAACGGTGATGAAGAACGGTTATGTGCGTTTAGGCGAAGATATCCACTATTATAGCGTGCCCTACACCTATATCGGCAAGAAAGTAAAAGTGCTTTATACCTCTACCATGGTCCAGATCTATTACCACTACACGCAGGTTGCTGCCCATAAACGCACCCGGGCCAAATATCATTACACCACCGGTAAAGAGCACCTGGCCTCACAGCACCGCTTTTTGACCGAATGGACACCTGAAAAGTTTATGCAGGAAGCCGAGCAGATCCATGAGGATGTGGCCAGATACATCTCTCAGGTCCTGGAACGTAAAGCCTATCCCGAGCAGGCCTACAAATCATGTTCCGGTATACTGAGCTTCACCAGGCGTGTCGGCCCGGAGCGTCTGGCCAATGCCTGCCGCTGGGCCGATAATCTTGGCCAGTACAACTATCCGATCATTGAGGAGATCCTGAGAAAACGGCTGGACCAGCTTACCCCTGAGGATGAGCCGGCCAGCATTCCGGCCCATAACAACATCAGGGGCAAAGAATATTATCAGTAATACATTAACAATCCATAACAAACATGAATAACGAAACATTAGAGAAGATGCGTCAACTTCGCCTTTATGGCATGTACGATGCTTTTAAAACCAATCTGGAGACTTCAGTGAAAGAATCCCTTACCGCAGACCAATTCATTGCATTGCTGGTGGCCAGCGAGTGGGATGATCGGCGGAACCGGTCTGTACAAAGGGCGATCAGTGGGGCAAGTTTTCGCTACAATGCTTCTTTGGAACAGATCGACTACTCATTTGAGCGTGGTCTGGATAAGAATCAGGTCCACAGGCTTGCCGGACTCGAGTTTATAAAAGAGCACAAGGATGTGTTCATTACCGGTTCCACTGGAACCGGCAAAAGTTATCTGGCAACCGCTCTGGGCTACCATGCCTGCCAGAACGGCTACAAAGTGATGTATGTGAATACAGCTAAGCTGATGGGCCAGCTAAAGCTGGCTAAGGCCAAAGGGACCATGCTGGCAGAACTGAAGCGTATAGAGCGCATGGACATGCTCATATTGGATGACTTCGGCCTCCAGCCATTCGATCCCCAGTCCAGGCTTGCCCTGCTTGATATCATCGAGGACAGGCACCAGAAGCGTTCTACGGTCATTACTTCGCAGATCCCGGTAAAGGAATGGTACGACATCACTGGTGAAAAGACCGTGGCTGACGCAGTGCTTGACCGCATTGTACACCACTCAGTAAGGGTCGAATTGTTTGGAGAATCACTAAGGAGAAAAAAACTAATCCGGAAAATGTATTTTTGTAGAAATAATAGTTGTTAACCCGGACAAAAAATATCCGTCTCAGGAACCGATCTGCACAACAACTTTTTGTTCTTTTCAAACCTCAACTCTGAGGGGACAGTTTGCAGTGGTGAAGGGGGGACAGTTTCATTGGTATATCCACATAACACCTTTTAATGAAATCTAAGCTGGAACATTTCATCGACTGTGCGGTTTGAAACTTATGGTAAAGATGCTTCCCTTGCCGAGCTCACTTTGCACATTGATGGTACCACCCTGTGCCTCTACAAATTCTTTACTGATGCTTAATCCCAGGCCCGTGCCATCTTTCTTGGAACCGGGAATACGGAAATAACGATCAAATATCTTGTCGATGTATTCTTCTGAAATCCCCTGACCACCATCTTTGACCGCCAGCTTGATGCCATCGGCATCCTGCGATACAACGAGCTCCACTTTGGAATGCTCATAGGAATACCTTATGGCATTGGAAAGCAGGTTGGTCAATACCCATGCGGATTTTTCACTGTCCCCATAGATCTTGGGCATCGGTCCCCGTTCCAGAACTTTTACGCTGATGTTCTTCTGTTCCGCTGCCGTTCTGGTCGCATTGACGGCATAGTCCATAATTTCGGTAATATCGAAACTGGCCATGCTAAGGTTGATGGAACCACTTTCCACCTGTGTAATATTAAGCAGCTCACCAGTAATTTTCAAAAGTCTTTCTGTGTCCTCTCCAATACTATCAGCCAAACTTTCCTGCTCCTTGTTCAGTTGTCCGACCTGCTTGTTCCTTAACAATTGCAGGCTCATCTTTATCGCAGCGATAGGTGTTTTCAATTCATGGGATACTGTGGCGATAAAATTGGTTTTTGCAAAATCCAGTTCTTTATAAGAGGTTACATTCTTTAGGACGATGACCAAACCAATCAGCTTCTCTTTGGATTCTCCAGTAGGAACGATACCTATAGGGATAATTTCCTTTTCAAAATAGCTTTCCTTTTTATCTGCGTAGATCTTTACAGGTGAATTCCTCTTGTTAGGATCTATATCCATAAACAGTGTCCTTATCAGATCATTTTGCTGCATGACTTCCTCAATGGGTCTGCCTACCATATCAGCTTGGTTTAATCCGGTAATCTGCAAGGCTTTGTCATTTGCAAAAAGAACGGTTTTATAGTGGTCAAGTCCGATTACTGGCTCACTCATATTGTCGATCAGCGTCTCTATCCGTTTTTTTTCCATCATCAGTTTTTCCAGGCTGCTATTACTATATTCCTGTAATTTCTTTGCCATGGTATTGAACGATCTGGCCAGTTCGCCGAATTCGCTGTGGCCTTCGAAATGGACACGCTGCGTGTAATTCATATCGGCCACCTCCCGGATGCTCTGGGTAAGTTCCCTGATGGGATTTGCGATATTGGACGGCAGGTTGACCAGCAGTACAAATGCCACCAGAAAACAGAACGAACCAGAAAATACAATCCAGAGGATAGCCTCATCGGCAGTATCGGAGGCCTTGTTGTTCTTTCGCTGTATGGCTTTCATGTTAAGTAGCATCAGTCCGGAAACATCTTGATGCACCACTTTTTTGAGGTCCTGGTCAGTGGGTCTGCCTAGCATCCTGCGGAAATCCTTTGCGATCTTTGCCGTCAACTCCAGCTCACCGGGTTCTGTGATGGTCGCCTGCTGTTTCCTTAGATTCAGCTGGAATATACGTTGGTATTCGGATAGCTGTATACCTCCATTGAGGGCATCCAGCATCTGTCTGGCATAATCGACAGATTTATAGTTGTCGGTCAATATATTCTTGGCATCAGCGGAAAGCTGGTTGATATATTTACCGCTCAGGGCAGTAAGCAGGACAATCATGGCAAAAAGCAGCCCAACGCCCAACAGAAGTTTAGTTTTTATCTTCATTATGATAATATGACCAGATCGATATTTTCTCTGGATAATCTATTCAATAACACATTAAATTTATCGGTGGCAAGAATGATCTTCCACAGACTTAAATGGGGCTTACCGATGCATACGGTAGTAATTTTTCTATCCCCACATTGCTCCATGATAGCCCTCGAAACATTTTTGTTTTCTACTTTGATAATCTCTGCACCCAATTCGGTTGCTAATTTAAAATTATTAATAAGGTGACGCTGTTTATCTAGAGCAATTCTGGAAACATTTTCGGCGGGTGTCTGCACATAAAGTACATACCATTTGCTATGGTAATAATTCGCCAACCTCGCTGTTTTCCTGATGACTGTTTTTGCAGTCTTTTCATTACTGCTGATACAGGCCAAAAAGCGTTCGTGCTTAAGCACATGTTCTTTGGTAACTTCACTTTCCACCTTATGCTCTACGTGTGAGGCCACTTCCTTCAGGGCCAGTTCGCGGAGCTGCAAAATATGTTCGCTCTGGAAGAAATTCTTCAGCGCCGTTTCCACTTTTGCAGGGTCGTATATTTTACCCTCCTTTAACCGGGTAATCAGTTCATCAGCAGTAAGATCGATATTTACGACCTCATCCGCCTGTGAAATCACGTTATCTGGTATTCTTTCCTTTACCTCAACGCCAGTTATCTTTTTCACTTCCTCGTTCAGGCTCTCGATATGCTGTATATTGACTGCACTGATCACATTGATACCTGTATCGAGTATTTCAAGGACATCCTGCCAGCGCTTGGTGTTTTTGCTTCCCTCTATATTGGTATGCGCCAATTCGTCAACAACTACTACTTCGGGACGTAAGTTGATCACCGCCTGAACATCTAGTTCTTCCAATTCCTTGCCTTTATAAAACAATTTGCGGCGTGGGATAATTGGCAGACCATCTAACAACGCATGCGTTTCGGCTCTATTGTGCGTTTCGATGTATCCAATCTTGATATCGATACCATTACGTAACAGCGCATGCGATTCCTGCAACATACGATAGGTTTTGCCCACACCGGCACTCATACCAATGTAGACCTTGAATTTTCCCCGTCTCGACTTTTTGATGAGATCTAAAAATTCCTCGGCAGATTTCCTCGTTTCTTCCATTTAAGGTTATTGATCGGCTTTTTGACCGGAAACAAGTTTGACCAAACAGACCTGACCAAATTTAATGCTTCCACAAATATAACTATTAAGCCCCATACGAATTATCGCAGGGGCCTAAAACAAACACTAAACTAAAACTTGATGGCAAGTGAAGTTATTGCCATGACATTTCCTTTTGTTAATTCCTCATCCCTGTTAACGAAAATGGCATCTTTGCCACTTAGGTTTTTGACCTCGGTACGCCAAACCAAGTTCGGGAGAATCTGGTAATCCAGATTTAGGGATGCTGCAAAAGTTTGAAAACCATTGGGGCTTCCCGTAGCAATGATTACTCCATTCTTATCATTATAATATTCGCCCCTTGCGGCTAAACTTACTTTATCGGAAGCCGAGAATTTAGCGATTAACACGGGACTGTACCAGGTATCGTAGTTATCGCTTCCCTTTGTTTTTTGTTGTGCGCCAAAATCAAAACCTGCAATCAGGGCGAGCTTGCTGCTCAAGGTAAACTGGCCATAAAAGTTATGGAAATATCTCGTCCTGCGATCCACATCGGGCAGATCATTGCCGATAAACGAACTGCTATTCAACAACACCTTGCCGCTTGGACGGAAGGTGAGCTGGTGTCCAAAGGCAGGCGTGCTATTTCCTTCAACGCGTTGTATGCGCTGCCAACTGTTCAATATCAATGCGGCCATGCTCCATTTTCCGTCTGGTGTACTGTAGGATAATTTGGCACCTGTCTCAAAATAAGGAGAATTATCTGCTAGCATACTTCTGGTGAGCGTGAAACAATCAGCCCCTATGGCACTTTCAAAACCAATGTGAGAAGGCAAAATTCCGGCATCCAACCATAAATCACTTTTGCTGGAAAGCTTCACACCCACGTTAGCTTCAAATATATTCTTCAATACCCCTTCTTCTGCAGCGTAATTGGCATTCATATAAGAGCCAACACCCAATCCTAGGTTGGCCCTGACTTTGTCATTAGCATAGGCGGCCTTTACGACCCCCAGATTAAGGCTTACCTCATTATTTCTGTTATGGCTATAAACAAAGCCTGGTCTGGTATTGGATAGCGGATTATTGAAATCCTGTTGGTAATAAACTTCAGCGTACCCACTGATAGTTAATTTAGATTTTTCCGGCTCTGTTTGGGCAACGGCTCTAATAGATAGCAACGCTAGGGCTGCTACAAAGATTTTCTTCATTTCTGTAATTGATAAATTTTGTAATTGTTAGCTACAAAGTGGTCTGGTGTTTATCTCCCGGGCAGACATCCCAGGCCTCCCTGTTTTATTTTAAGTTGTCTAACGCGATGTTTAATTTGAGTACGTTGATCTTTTCTGTTCCAAACAGGCCCAGTAGCGGTTTTTCTGTGGCAGCAAGCACCAGTTGTTGTACTACGCCTTCTGTAAGTCCCCTCACTTTGGCGACACGCCCAACCTGTATATTGGCTGCCTCAACAGAGATGTTCGGATCCAATCCAGCACCACTGGCCGTTACAATGTCTGATGGAATATCAGTTTTTTTAATACCTGGATGGTGTACCAAAAAAGTATCAATCCTTGTCTGTACCTCTGCTAGGTAATCTGGGTTAGAAGGCCCCTTATTACTGCCCCCTGCACCTGCCGCATTATAACCCACAGCAGATGGTCTAGACCAGAAATAGTTGTCGTTGCTAAAGGTTTGCCCAACATTGGCATAATGTACTTTGCCTTTTTGGGTTACGATTTCGCCTTTTCCCTTATTGGGTGCCAACTGGGCCAGGCCTAAAACAATTAAAGTATAGATACCCGAGAAGAACAACAGGCAGACAACGGTCAACCTGATAGCGGGAAAAAAATTGCTTTTCATTTCTTAAAAATTTAAAATTTGGATATTGGCAGTGAAAGTATTTTTTAAGCTTTACTTTTCACTGTCTAAGTTTCTTTATATAAATACTGACACCAACAAATCGATAACTTTTATTCCTACAAACGGAATAGCGATACCACCCAAACCATAAATGAACAGGTTCCTTCTCAGCAGAGCGCTTGCACCAATTGGTTTATAGGCAACTCCTTTTAGCGCAAGTGGAATAAGCATCGGAATAATGATGGCATTAAAGATAACTGCCGAAAGTATAGCGCTTTCTGGAGAATGGAGCCCCATGATATTCAGACCTTGTAGCGCAGGTATCGAAGCGATGAACAGTGCCGGAACAATGGCGAAATATTTGGCCACATCATTCGCGATACTGAATGTGGTCAGCGTACCTCTAGTCATCAACAATTGCTTGCCAATTTCTACAACCTCGATCAGTTTCGTAGGATCGTTATCTAGGTCGACCATGTTGCCAGCTTCTTTAGCTGCTTGGGTACCACTGTTCATCGCTACACCAACATCCGCCTGTGCCAATGCAGGTGCATCGTTTGTGCCATCGCCCATCATCGCCACCAATCGTCCTTCTACTTGTTCTTTTTTGATGTAGTTCATTTTATCTTCTGGTTTAGCCTCGGCAATAAAATCATCTACACCTGCTTTTTCCGCAATAAATTTCGCCGTTAGAGGATTATCGCCAGTCACCATTACGGTCTTGATGCCCATTTTACGGAGACGTTCAAAACGTTCATGTATTCCAGGTTTGATAATATCTTGTAACTCTATCACACCAAGGGCAAAATCATTTTCGGCAACAACCAATGGAGTACCTCCATTTTGCGAAATTGCACGTACCTTTTCATCCACTTCTTTTGGGAAGGTATTGCCCGCACGCAGCACCATGTTTTTAATGGCATCTGTTGCACCCTTTCTGATACGAATGTTTTCATAGTCTATACCCGAACTGCGGGTTTCGGCCGTAAACTTGATAAACACTGGATTTTCTATTCTGAAACTAGAAGGCGATAAACCAGCCAGCTCTATTATTGATTTACCTTCAGGTGTTTCGTCGGCCATAGAACTTAATACAGCAGCTTTAATCAACCTATTATTATCTACGCCATCTGCTGCATGAAAATGCGTGGCTTTACGATTTCCGATGGTAATGGTACCTGTTTTATCTAATAACAAAACATCTATATCGCCAGCAGTTTCCACTGCTTTACCACTTTTGGTAATTACGTTGGCCCTAAGTGCCCTGTCCATTCCGGCAATACCAATGGCCGATAACAGCCCGCCAATGGTGGTAGGGATCAAGCATACGAACAGGGAAATGAACGATGCAATTGTGATAGGTGTCTGTGCATAATCACCAAATGGTTTTAAAGTGACAGTTACAATGATAAATACCAAGGTGAACCCCGCCAATAAGATGGTCAAAGCAATTTCGTTAGGCGTTTTCTGACGGCTTGCTCCCTCAACCAGGGCAATCATTTTATCTAAAAAGCTTTCGCCAGGCTCGGTAGTCGTTTTAACTTTAATTTGGTCTGAAAGCACTTTTGTACCTCCGGTAACGCTGCTTTTGTCACCTCCGGCTTCACGGATCACCGGTGCACTTTCTCCCGTGATCGCACTCTCATCAATGGTTGCCAATCCCTCGATGATCTCCCCGTCCGAAGGAATGATATCTCCGGTTTCACATACGAACACATCACCTTTACTAAGTTGGGAAGAAGCAACAATGGTGAAACTACCATCGCTTTCCAATTTTTTTGCGGGCGTTTCTTCCCTAGTTTTGCGCAAGCTATCCGCCTGTGCCTTTCCTCTGGCTTCTGCTATGGCCTCTGCGAAGTTGGCAAATAATAAAGTCACCAAAGTACTGCGGTTACGATAATGTTGTAAATTAGACCTCCCTGATTTTGTTCCCCCAAGGCAATCCATACACAGACACCTGCCATGACCAAAGTACCTACCCAAACCATGAACATTACCGGATTACGGAACATTTTGGCGGGGCTTAATTTGATAAAGGATTGTCTGATCGCTTCATTTACCAGTTCTGGCTGAAGCAGTTTATTATTTTTATTTTCTTTCATTTCAGGATGCGTTTAATAAAGTGAGAAATATTCTGCGATTGGACCTAGCGCAAGCGCAGGGAAGAACGATAACGCAGCTACAATAGCGATGACTGCGAACACCATCAGTCCGAAAGTTGCGGTATCGGTTTTCAGTGTTCCAGCACTTTCAGGAATGTATTTCTTCGCTGCCAAACTTCCAGCGATGGCTACAGGGCCGATAATCGGCAGGTATCTGGCCATCAACATCACAATACCGCAGGCAATGTTCCAGAATGGGTTGTTATCACCCAAACCTTCAAAACCACTTCCATTATTGGCACTTGATGAAGTAAATTCATAAAGCATTTCGCTAAAACCATGGTAACCTGGATTGGCCAACCATCCCGCATAGGTTGCTGGATCACTGGCGTATAAGTGACTGGCGATGGCCGTTCCAGTTAAGATTAAAAAGGGATGTAACAATGCAATGATCATAGCAATCTTCATCTCCCGTGCTTCAATTTTCTTACCTAAAAACTCAGGCGTTCTACCAACCATCAGTCCACTGATAAATACGGCAAGAATGATGAAAATGTAGAAATTAAGAAATCCTACACCTACGCCCCCATAAAATGCGTTAATCATCATCCCCAGCATCGTATTCATCCCCGAAAGTGGGGTAAGACTATCGTGCATGGCATTTACCGAACCGTTACTGGTTACCGTAGTATTGATTGCCCAATAGGCGGAAGCAGCTGGACCAAAACGTACTTCTTTGCCTTCCATACTACCCATTGGTTGTGAAATTCCCATTTTGGAAATGGCCGGATTACCGTTCATTTCATTAATTACTGTCGGCACCAAGAGCAGGATAAAGCCCAAGGTCATCACCCCAAAGATAGTCCAGGCCAGCTTTTTTCTATTCAGCACATATCCCAAGGCAAATACCATTGCTATTGGAATCAAAAAGATAGATACGGTCTCTACTATGTTGGTGAAATAGCTCGGATTTTCAAGCGGATGGGCAGAATTAGGTCCATAGAAACCACCACCATTTGTGCCCAGTTGCTTGATAGCCACAAAGGCAGCTACCGGACCACGACTTACCTGTACACTATCGCCCTGCATATTCACTATGGTGTCTTTTCCTTCAAGTGTCATCGGAGTGCCGTTAAATACTAATAAGCTAGCCACTACCAGTGCCAATGGGAACAATACCCTTGTGCAGCTTCTCACAAACAGAAAGTAAAAATTACCAAGTTTATCAGTAGTTTTCTCCTTCATAGCCAAGAATACTACACCCGCAATCGCGATACCGCAACCGGCACTAATGAACTGCCATAACATCAGGGTCAACTGCCCAAAATAAGACAAGCCACTTTCGCCAGAGTAGTGCTGCAAATTAGTGTTGGTTACAAAGCTTACCGCCGTATTAAATGCCAGGTCTCCGCTCATTGATGGGTTACCATCAGGATTCAGCGGTAGCCATGCCATATTAGTCAGCACAAACATCGACCAAAGGAACCAGATCAGGTTGATGGTCAACAAAGCTCCCAAGTGTTGCTTCCAGTTCATTTCCCTTTTCGGGTCGAGGCCAGCAAGTTTATAGAATATTTTATCTATTGGGTTAAAAATTGCATCCAGCCATGTTTTTTGATTGGTAAAAATCTTGCTGATGTATCTGCCCAGTGGTATAGCGAGTAGCAGCACCGTAGCGTACATCAGTACAATTCCTAGTATTTCTGTATTCATTATTATTTGTTAATGTTTGTTAAACGATCTCCCTGTTATCCCTCTATCAATATCAAGAGCCTTAGAATGAAAAGCATGAAAAGCGAACCGAAAAAAAGTAGGCAAAGTACCAGGCCTAGTCGTTCCTTAAATTTTCTTTTGATTTCTGGCTTCATTTTTAGGATTGTTTATTTGAATTTTGAGAGTTAGGTAATGGATGTCTTAAAATTTTTCTGGTCTGATCAGCACATAGCACATATAAAAAAATACGGCGATGGCGATGACAAATAGTAGCGTCATATCTTATCAAAATAGCTAATTGTTAAAAAAAATAGGGCAAATAGCACGATGCCCAGAAGCGTGAGTGTAATGATCATTGTTTTATCCGTTTATTAATCTGTAAATAATTCCAAAGAGTACGATAGCTCCATACACGGCAGCGAGTAGGTGCCATGACTTGAGCTTTCTATATAACCTGATTTTCGATCTGTCCATGATTTCCTGTTTTGTATGCCACAGTAATGGCAAGAGGTATTCCAAAAAGAAAATAAAACCACATACAACTGATGGTCAGTTAGTTAATTTTAAAACAAAAAGTTTTACAAAGAAAAACCCTTTCAAAACGCTAGGGTGCATACTGTCGTTTTGAAAGGGTCGAGGAGCTTGAAGCTGGAGATGGTGCTCAGCTAAGCTTTGGGGATATGAATATTTATTCGAGGCCAAATTGGGCCATTTTCCGATAGAGGGTGGTCAGGGCAATGTTCAACAGTTCGGCGGTCTTCGTCTTGTTTCCACTGGTATAGTTCAATACCTTTTGGATATGTATTTTTTCGGCACTGGCAAGATCAAATGCTGAAAGTGTTTTATTCATAGATTCACTATTCGCCTTTTTTCTCAGTTCGATCGGCAGGCTATCGGCATCAAGTTCTTGGGTATCTGAAAGGATGACACTTCTTTCGATCACGTTCCGTAGCTCACGGATGTTTCCTTTCCAAGGGTGTTGCCTTAGTTCGGACAGATAATCTGCAGTCATGTGTTTGATCAGTTTTTTTGTCTTTCCAGAGAATATGCTAAGGAAATGGTTGGCAAGGGCATCGATATCCCCCACACGTTCCCGGAGCGACGGAAGGCTGATTGTAAATACTGCGATCCTGTAATACAGGTCTTCCCGGAAGTTGCCTTTTTCTATTTCCTGCTGTAGGTCCCTGTTGGTGGCCGCGACAATGCGCACGTTTACCTTGGTCGGCCTGCTATCCCCAACTTTCATGAACTCACCGGTTTCCAGTACCCTGAGCAGTTTGGCCTGTAGGTCCAATGGCATCTCGCCAATCTCGTCAAGGAATACGGTACCCTTGTTGGCCTCCTCAAATATGCCCTTGCTATCCCTGGCTGCTCCGGTAAAGGCACCTGCCTTATGGCCGAACAGTTCGTTCTCCAACAGTTCCTTGCTAAAGGCAGAGCAGTTGACAGCAACGAAATTATATTTTTTTCGATGACTTTCCTGATGTATCGCCTGAGCAAATACCTCTTTTCCTGTACCAGTTTCCCCAGTCAGTAGTACCGTAGTGTCAGAAACAGCTACTTTTCTGCCCGCTTCGATCGCCATTTGGAGTTGTATGGACTTACCAATGATCCCATCAAAGGAATATTTGGTGCCCAGCTGACGCTCCAATTGTACCACACGTCTGGCCAGGGCTACCTTATCGGCGGCTCTGTGCAACAAAGGGATGATCTTGTTGTTGTCATCGCCCTTGGTAATATAGTCGAAAGCGCCATTCTTGATCGCCTGCACACCATCCGCAATATTGCCATAGGCAGTCAGCAGGATTACCTCCAATACCGGGTAACTTTCCTTGATCTTCTTGGCCGCATCTACTCCAGAGCCATCGGGTAGTTTGACGTCGCAGATCACCACATCGATATCGGTATTGGTAAGTTTTGCCATTCCCTCACCAATGTCTGCCGCCTGGGTGACCTCGAAGCCTTCCAGGCTGATGATCTTGGAAAGCAGTGTCCGGATTTTTTCCTCGTCGTCTATGATTAGAACCTTGGCCATTTTACGCTTTTTATATACCGGCAAATATACATTAATTTCTATCTTGCGCTCCTTTAACAGGTGTTTGATATCCGACCTTGAACAGCCGGAATGATCTGTTTACTTTAGAAACCGTTTTCACTGCCATTTGTTATTTTTCTTATAACGGAATGATTTTTACAAAAAAAGGCAGCAGGTAAGTCAGCACAAAAGAATGCTTATGGAAGATCTTAACTTCAAGGATACATCAAAGGAAAAACTGCGCAGCATCATCTTCAGATCGGATACGCCAGCGGGAAAGCTATTCGACATAGTGCTATTGGTGCTCATTGTACTCAGCATCACCCTGGTTTTTCTGGAAAGTGTTGTTGACATCAGGTTAAGTTTTGGCAACATCATAAGAATTGCTGAATGGACATTTACCATATTGTTTACATTAGAGTACCTGCTCCGTATCTACTGTAGTGGCAAACGGTTTTCCTATATCTTTTCATTCTATGGCATCATCGACCTGATTGCCTTTCTTCCCAGCTACCTCAGTCTTTTCTTCCCAGGCGGTCAATACCTCATGGTCATTAGGGCGGTTCGTCTGCTAAGGGTATTTCGGATCATGAAGTTGACCCGTTTCATGAACGAGGGCAATGTACTGGGCAGGGCACTTAAAGCTAGTTCTCATAAGATCATTGTATTTTTGACCTGTGTACTAACCTTGGTAACTATTATTGGTACATTGATGTACATCATAGAGGGAGATGATACAGGCTTTACCAGTATTCCAGTATCCATTTATTGGGCCATTGTTACGATAACCACTGTAGGCTATGGAGATATATCACCACAAAGTACATTGGGTCAACTTTTGGCCAGTGTATTGATGATTTTGGGCTACGGAATCATTGCCGTTCCCACTGGTATCGTCTCGGTAGAGATGGCACGGGCAACCGAAGAAGCGAAACGGAAATGTCCGGGATGCAATGCCGCGATTCATACCCTAGACGATTGTTTCTGCGCCAAATGTGGTACAGCGCTAGAGCCTGCGGAGTATACTGGCCAAGACAAACAAGCCCCATAATCATTCTAATTTTCCTATTTTTGAACTTTCGCTATTTTAAATAGCAAATCCGAGAACTTACTATAAAGTACATGCAGACCATCAAAAAAACTCCCATCGAAAAAATTTCTAAACCTATCCAAAGTTTCATCGCCCAGGAGAAATCTGGTGGCATAGTCCTTGGTATCAGTGTGATTTTAGCCCTGATTCTGGCCAACTCTGGTTGGTCGGCTAGCTATCACCACTTTTTGGAGAATAGCTTTGGTTTCCAATGGAACGGTAAGTCCTGTTTCGATTTCAGTCTGCATCATTGGATCAACGATGGACTGATGGCCGTTTTCTTTTTTGTAGTTGGCCTGGAACTGAAACGGGAAATCGTTGGGTGTGCTTCCCTAAATTTCGTACCAATCAAAAATAGAATTTATTGGCATAATTTGTATTCTATTGGTGTTTTATTTTTGAGTGCTCTATGTGGCCTACTATAGTTATAGTCATTCATCCATTCTTCACTTATTGTTCTTACTTCCTGAATTGATTTAAATACGTAGGCATTTAATATATCCCTTCTGAAAGTTCCGTTTAACCTTTCGATGTAAGCATTTTGCGTGGGCTCACCAGGCTGAATGAACACAAGTTGGATCTTATTTTCCTTGCTCCAAATATCCAGTTTTGCACTAATAAATTCTGGCCCGTTGTCAACCCTTATCATTTTGGGATAACCCCTTTGCTGGGCGATTTCTTCCAAACTCCTTATCACCCGTAATGTTGGCAGCGATGTGTCTGTTTCTATCGTTAAAACTTCCCTGTTAAAATCATCAATCACGTTCAATAACCTTATTTTTCTGCCATCCCATAAGCTGTCACTCATAAAATCTATGCTCCAGACCTCGTTGATTTTGCCGGGCTGGAACAAAGCCTGTTTTACCCTTGCTGGCAATCTTTTTTTAGCCCTTCTTCTTATGTTCAGTTTTAGTGCGGTGTAAATCCTGTAGAGTTTTTTATGGTTGATCATTTCCCCTGACTTTCTTATCCGATGGTAGCATTGCCAAAAACCTATGCTTACGTGCTTTTCTGTCAAACCATTTAATAGTTCAATGTACTTGTCATCCTGCTTTATGCGGGCCAAGTAACTGAAGCTGCTTCTTGAGATTTTAATGCTATCACAAGCCTTGCGCTTACTGATCTGATGTTCGACAAGCAGAAAAGTAACAGCTTCTTTTTTATCGCAAGGCGCTAAAGCTTTTTTTCAATCAGATCCTTTAGCGCATCGTTCAAAAGTGCCAGATCGGTATACATCCGTTTCAGCTTGGAGTTTTCTGCCTCAAGTTCCTTTAGGCGTTTGAGATCGTTAATTTCCATCCCGCCATATTTGCTTCGCCATCGATAGAAGGTCTTCTCTGATATGCCGTTTGCTCTGGCAATATCTGTTACCTTAACGCCTTTTTCATGCTGTCTCAATATTGAAACAATCTGTGCCTCTGTAAATTGTGTTGTTTTCATAATTGTTAATTAAAAATAGTGTCTTTTTTCTATTTTTAATCGGACCAATTTCGGGGAAGCATACAAACTTAGGGACATCAATCTTGGGAAGGTAGAGAAATATCCAGCAACCGACAGCGCAAAATTAAGTTTTCTTTTCCTTTATGGCACAAAGGCAAAGACCGACACGGTGAAATTAAGGAAATGGCTTTCGGAAAGGCTGCAGACACGGGAGCTAATTATAATCAAAAATGACAAATAATATTAATTTGTTGTAGATGCTTTAGAAAATATAATTAATATAATCGGTTATTATGAAATAACTACTATCTTTACATATAAGCATTTGCAGCTCAGAAAAATTAATTAAAAGGTGCGTCATTCGGTAAGTCGAATCTCAAAACCTGTATAGATATTGTTTAATCGTTGGGATTTACACTAGGTGCAAATCCCAGCGGGATCACAAAAGGCGCAAGAGATTGCGCCTTTTCTGTTTAAATGGCAGTTTAAACGGCATCCGTAAAAAATAATAGGTCATTTCTACCCATAATAATCCACTACTACTGGTACCCCTTCTGGTGCCCAAATGTAATCGGTAATTTTGGGCACCAGTTATCAAGAAAACTTGATTAACAATTGAGGGCAATTGGAAAAAACTAGATGCTTTATAACAAGGTTGAGTAATGAAACGCAAACAAAGTCTTAAATCCTATTATTGCATCGCAAGTTGAAGCCTGATTTGAAAACTACACCTCATCATTTATATAATTTCAATTGATGATGAGGATGTTGAAAGTTCTTCCATAAAAAAATGCAATTCTAGTAGCATTTGTATCTTCAAAATATTTTTGTTGTTTGAGCCGAACACACCTAATTTATTTTAGCGTATAGGGCAATTAAATTCATTTTTTTTGGATAAATAATTTGAGTGGTTGAAATTAATCCGTATATTTGCACCTCCTTAAACAAGGAAGATTCCGTAGCTCAGCTGGTAGAGCATTACACTTTTAATGTAGTGGTCCTGGGTTCGAATCCCAGCGGGATCACAAAGATCACTATCAAAACGTATAAAAACCCTGCAATCGCACGATTAGCAGGGTTTTATTTTTACTGGAAATATAGCTGAAGCAAACCCATAATACTATAAAGGTGCCCGTTCTTTGGGAATAATATAGAAAGCTATTTCGGGCTGGAGAACTTGGTTTCTAAAAGAGGTTTAAGTAACCTTTCGGAACACTTAAACCAGAGGGGAGCGAATTGAACTCCTCACAAGTTTTCCTCGTCAAATTGTTTTTTCATAAGCGCAAAAAAATCTCTTTGATCATCTTTTACCATTTCTGGAGAAATTATTGTCTTGATCATAATATTATTACCTTCTTTAAAGCCAAAGCAATAACCATCCAAAGTTGCAGCAGTGAAATTAACGGGTTCATCCTGATGTTGTTCCTCAAAACTTTTGAAACAAGCTTCTGCTTGTTTAGTAATAAATCCTCCTGTAAATCCTCTGTCTTTTTTAATGTAATTTCTAATTATTTCATCGTTGCTGATGGAGTTATCTTTAAGTATCCTTTCCCTGTAACGTTTAAAAAAATGTGGTGCATAAATAGTAATAATATCATTTTGAAAAATCAATGATGCCAGATATTTACCTTTAGCTGTGTTATAAATAACATAAGCAGAGAACTCTGGTTTATTTTCATATCCTCTGCTAGGAGCAGAAAACGTGATAATAAATAGATTTTTCTTAGTTGGAGTTGTGTATTCGCGAGTCTTTGTGAAAGGAAAATTACTCGCTTTCAAAACCATTCTCCTGAACTCTTTAAAAAACAAATCCTTTTTTGTAACCACATTTCTGTAATCACTTTTTAATTCATTATGAATTTCTATTAAAGACATTGATGGGACTATCATACTCTAATATAGTAGTTTTTCATAGTTAAACCTTGATGACTTTGGAGGAAGCAATAGCAAAAACTTGGTCGTTTTTTTTCGGTCTGAGCAACTGTAGACCGGTAAATGTGCTAAAAGCAGGAAGGATGGCATGGTTCTCTCCAAAATAGAAGCAGGGAAATTTTAATCTTTGCTTGGCTTTATTTACCATGCTAATGCCAGGATGGATATGCCCGCCTATTGGATATAAGTGAGAGCTGGATGTTGCAACATCGTGGATAAAACAGAAATTAGCGGTGCGATAAGTCGGCTCATGAATTTCAATTCCCAAATCTTTATAGACCTCTTTTTTTGTCTGTCGTGATTTCCTTTTACCAGAAGAAATCCAACTTCGCTAAAATTCTCTTTCCATTTTGCAAATTCGTCAATTTCGGTGTTATGTTCGCTATGAAACATATCTCCATTGATTAATAATGTTTTAGGTCGATACTTCTTGAGTAAATTGCCAAGTCTATCCAAATCACTTTTAGAAACTGTATTGGGGATGGCTAGACCAGCTTTACGAAAGTGCGCAGCTTTACCCAAATGTAAATCGCTAATTGCTAATAATTTTTCATTCGGCAAGTAAAGAGCACGTTCTTCATCTAAAATAAGTTCTTCTCCTCTAATTTCGATTTTCACATTGCAAATGTAAGAGCCTGTTTAAAATTTATCTAATAATTTTTTTATGCGTCTTTTTGGCTGCAACCTCGTTATGTTTTTTTGAGGTAGAAGCCCAGCTATCTTTTCAAAAACAAGCCGTGTTTCGCTCAAAATAAGCGATAAACATTTTTATGAAATAAATTTAACGGGCTATAATAAAAAAAGAAATACTCGGCATTAGCATTATTTAAAAACTTCTTTTTTCATACGTTCTATTCGTTGTTCCAATTCTTCTGAACTCATATTAGCTCGTAAACTATCTACTTTAATTGGAAACGATAATGGCGTAAACCGTTTTGGGTAAGTAATGATGATATTACTTTGTTGAATTCGATGCAAGGCGGCGGCTAGCCGAGGCTCTTCCAATTGCTGATAAAATACTTCTTCGTAGGCTTGTCTTAGCAATAAATTGTGCTTGTCAAAATCGTTAAATACATTAAAGAACAGGCCAGCACTAGATTGTAAGTGTTTATTTTTTACGTATTTTCCGGGATAGCCCTGAAAAACCAAACCAGAAATACAGGCGATATCCCTAAATTTTCTTCTAGCCATTTCTGTAGAATTGATACTTAAGGTAATATCTTCTGCCAAGTTTTTTGGAGAGAAAACTTCATAGGCAATGCTATCATCCATCGGGATTTCCGTATCACTCAGTAACTCAAAACCATAATCGTTCATAGCAATAGAAAACGTGATTGGTACCAATTTACTTAACCGATAAGCCACCAAAGCACCCAGAATTTCGTGCACCAATCTTCCTTCAAATGGATAGGCAAACAGATGAAACCCTTCGCGGTTGTTGATCATTTCAATCAACAATTCATCGCTTTTAGGCACGTGCGACCGCTCTTGTTGTGTTAAAAACAAGGGATAAACCACATCAAGCTCTTGGTCTTGATGGGTTTTGTCTAACACTTCATTGTATTTTTTACGGAGAACCATGCCTAAATTAGACGAAAGCGGTAATCTGCCTCCCAACCAACTTGGCGACATGGCTTTTTTTTGCTTGCTGCTACGAACAATTACTGTCATTTCTTTAATTTGAACGAACTCTAAAATGCGCCCTGCCAAAATAAAGCTGTCGCCAGTTTTAAGTTTAGAAACGAAATATTCTTCTACCATGCCAATGTAGCCACCACTTAAAAATTTCACTTTCAGCATGGCATCGCTTACAATGGTTCCAATTTGTAACCTGTGCCGCATAGCAATTTGCCTACTTTTTACTTTCCAAAGTCCGTCTTCGTCTTTAACTACTTTTTTAAATTCATTGTAGGCCGTTAAACTATCGCCTCCAGAAGTGATGAATTGCATAGCCCAAGCCCATTCTTCGGGCAGTAATTCTTTAAAAGCATTGGTTTGGGTTATTTCTTGGTAGATAAGCTTATCATCGAAACCATTGCCAACCGCAAGCGTGACCAAGTATTGTAATAAAGTATCGAACACCATTACGAAAGGTTCTCTGCTTTCAATGTTATTTTCTCTAGCGGCTTCTTTAATGGCTGCAGCTTCTACAATTTCTAAAGCATGGGTAGGTAAGAAGTAAATTTTAGACACCTCATGTGGCGAATGCCCCGAGCGACCGGCACGTTGTAAAAATCGGGCTACACCTTTGGGAGAGCCTATTTGAACAACGGTGTCAACAGGTTTAAAGTCAACCCCCAAATCTAGCGATGAAGTGGCGATAACTGCTTTTAAAAGCCCACTATGCAAACTATCTTCAATCCAATTGCGTAGTTCGAAGTCTATAGAACCGTGATGTATGGCTATCCGTCCCGCTAAATCTGGTTCAATATCTAGCAGGTGCTGGTACCAAATCTCCGACTGGCCACGGGTGTTGATGAAAATTAAGGTGGTTTTGCTTTGATTGATGATTGGAAGTAGTTTTTGTGCCAATTTTAAGCCTAAATGACCTGCCCAAGGTAAGGTTTCAATGGTGTCGGGTAAGATGGTGTTAATCTCTATTTTCTTTTCTAGTTGAGCTTTAACAATAATTTTCTTGGCATCCTCTTCTGGAACAATGACATTTAAGGCTTCTTGGATATTGCCAATGGTTGCCGAAATGCCCCACACTCTTAAAATTTGCTTTCCATTAGCTTTTTGTAAGCCTTTAATTCTAGAGACGGCCAGTTCTACCATTACACCTCGCTTGCTTCCCAATAGCTCGTGCCACTCGTCGGCAACTATACATTGCAGGTTTTTGAATAAGTTGGAAGAACCTTTTTGCGCCAATAAAAGATGAAGGCTTTCGGGCGTGATGAGCAATATTTCGGGCATGGTTTTCTTTTGCTGCAGCTTCTCGGCTTGCGATGTATCGCCATTACGTACCCCAACATGCCAATCTAAACCCAAAACGTCTACTACTTCACGCATGGCCCTTGCAATATCTTTGGCCAAAGAGCGAAGTGGCGTAATCCATATCATTTGTAAACCTTTAACTGGCTTGGGTTGATTTAGCCCCTCGATGACTACGCCTAAAAAAACTGAGAATGTTTTTCCGAAGCCTGTAGGTGCATTTACCAAACCGCTATAACCGTCTAAGTAATACTGCCAAGTTTCCTTTTGGAAATCAAAAGGCTTTCGCTTATCGGCCTTTAGCCAAGAAATGATTTGTTTATAGCCTTTCGTTTTTTGCATGTTATTTTTCTTTACGTCATTTAGAGCTTCTAGAGAAATCTTTGATTTGCAGAGGCTTTTGTTGTAAGGTTGTTTTGTGCCTCTCTATGATGATTTGTTTTTTATTCTACAGCTGGTATCAACGCCTTCAAATCATCAAGTGTATTAATTTCTTCTGCTTTTTTATCTTTTCGCCAACGGGCGATACGTGGAAACCTTAATGCTAAACCAGCTTTGTGGCGTTTGCTTTCTGCAATGCCTTCAAAAGCAATTTCGAAAACCAACTCTGGTTTTACCGTGCGCACTGGCCCGAATTTTTCGATAGCGTTCTTATTCACAAAGCTGCTTACTTCCTTAATTTCCTTATCTGTTAATCCGGAGTAGGCTTTTGCAATAGTAATTAGTTTTTCTCCATCTCGAACTGCAAAAGTATAATCTGTGTAGAAATTAGCCCTTCTTCCGCTACCTTTCTGCGCATAAATCATTACCGTATCAACCGTATATGGATTAATTTTCCATTTCCACCAGTCGCCACGTTTTCTGCCTGCATGAAAAATAGAATTGATATGCTTCAACATAACTCCTTCACTATTGATAGCTCTTGCAGTTTCTCTAACGGCAGCCAATTCTTGCCAGTTATTGAATTTAATTACTGGAGATAATACTACGATTTCTTTAGTTTTTAATTTGCTGATCACTGTTTCTAGTAACTTTCGGCGTTGAGCTAACACTGTAGTTCTAATATCTTTTGTTTCGTATTCTAAAATATCGTAAGTGTAAAATCCTATTGGTGCATTATCTAGCTGACTTTTGTTTATCGTCTTTCTATTTAATCTTTGTTGTAGGGTGCTAAACGAAAGTACATTTCCATTTTTTACGGCAAGTATTTCTCCATCTAACACTGTTCCATCAGGTAATTCATCTTTAAGGAAATGAAGTTCTGGAAATTGATCGGTCACTAACTCTTCGCCACGGCTCCAAATAAACAATTCGCCATTGCGTTTTACAATCTGTCCGCGAATGCCATCCCATTTCCATTCTGCTTGCCAATCTTTTACATCTCCTAAATTTTCGGGTTGGGTATCTATGGCGTAAGCCAAGCAAAAAGGATAGGGCCAAGAATTGTCGGTATTTACGTGAGTGCCAGCGGTTAATTCTTCGTAAGTAATTTCATTTGGCTGCCATTTTCCCATGATGCTGTGCATGATTTTATTGGCATCTTGTTCACTTTGCTTGGCAATGGCATTCACTAATAGCTTATTGGAAACACCGATACGGAAGTTTCCTGAAATCAATTTATTAAAGATAAAACGCTCCTGCGTGGCTAAACTATTCCATGAATTAACGATGTATTCTTTTTTTCTTCATCGGTTTTGCCTTGAAGTGCAGCAAGTTCGGTAATCCATTGGTGTAAAGGCTTATCTATATTTTTTTCTGCTTCTGGCAGCACTAAAGCGATGGTTTCACTTAAATCGCCAACATTATGATAGCTTTCTGTAAATAACCACTCAGGAGTGCCGCTTAGTTCTATTGCCCATTGTTTAATTAGAGTTGTGGTAATAGGCCTTTTTGGACGTTTGCCCGTAAACATTGCAATTACATAAGGTTTATCGAGCGCATTTGCCTCATTGAAATAAGTAACCAAGGCTTCAATTTTATCGTTGGTTTTATTACTTAGTTCTAATTCCTGTATCAATTGTGCAAAGCGTCTCATTCGTTATCGTTGCTTTCTTTAACCGTTTCTCCAACACCTGCTTCTGCCTTTTGCTCGGCCTCTTCATCGCCGTATTGTGTTTTCACTTCTTCGGCCTCTATACCAATTTCGTTCAAGTAACGACTAAAAACTGATGTGCTTCCATGTGTTACCATTACTTTTTCTGCTTGGGTAGCTTTAATGGCAGCTAAAAGTCCGGGCCAGTCTGCGTGGTCGCTCAAAGCGAAACCTGCATCGGCACTACGCCATCTTCTGCCAGCCCTAACGGCCATCCATCCACTACAAATGCCAGTTGCTGGATTAATCAAGCTTTTGATCCATCTGCTATCTGCCAAAGCAGGAGGCACAATTACAATCCCTTTTTGGAGCTCATCTTTCTTGATATCGGGAGTGATTGGTATGGTTGTTCGTAAATCTACACCAGCCTTTCTAAATGCCTCATTTAACGCCGCAATGGTACGGTGTACGTAAATAGGATAGTCAGCTTTTAGGTTCTGAATTAGCCTTTGCGCTTTCCCCAGACTATAAGCTACCAATACGCTCGTTTTGTTTCTGTTGTGGTTATCTGCGATCCAGCTATTCATGTGGTCGAAAATTAATTGCTGAGGCTGCCATTTGTATATAGGTAGCCCGAAAGTGCTTTCAGAAACGAAAGTATGGCATTTAACAGGCTCAAAAGCTGTACTAATGCCGTCATATTCTGTTTTATAATCGCCAGAAACCACCACAATTTCTCCTTTGTATGCTAACCTAATTTGCGCTGAACCTATCACATGTCCGGCAGGAAACATACTTAGCTTAACTCCATTGATGTTGATAGCTTCGTTGTAAGCTAGGGTGGCTACATTTTCATATAAGCCATACCTTTCTTCTAAAATTGGCTTAGTTAGCGTATGGCATAAATAGCTTTTATTGCCCCATTTAGCGTGGTCGGCATGTCCGTGAGTGATGACTGCTTTATCAACAGGATGCCATGGGTCGATGTAAAAATCGCCTGGTTTACAGTAAATTCCTTTATTTGTGAACTGTATTAATGCCATATCCTGTATAACGATTTTCGTAAATTATAGTTTTAAAAATCCACGGCGCCACGTATTTTACTTTAATAAATATCAACAAATATCAATAAATATCAAACCCACCTTAATGCCTATTACCACACCGAATGGTTTACAATAGGCCAAAAAGGCTCAGCTAATTTTTGACCATAATACCATGGTGGCAGATGCTAGGCAGAGATTGCGTTATAAGGCCGCATTGCATCCTATATTATTCAAGTTACTCCCTAACAAATTTACACTTCCTCAGCTACAACTGCTTTTTGAAGAAGTAAACGATATGAAAATAGATACAGGTAATTTTAATCGGAAAATTAATTCAACTGGCCTATTAATTAAGCTAGATGAGAAAGATAAATCGAGCTTCGAAAAAGGAGCATTTTATTTTAAGCTTAATCATAAAAAATACCAATCAGATTTTCATTTGATCTTGAATTTAATTCCTAACTGAAGCTAAATTTACAATCTCACTTTTTTCTCTTCATGTTATTTACAAACTGTGTTGCTCTTCGCAAAATGGTATTGTATGCCTTGTAAAACACTTTCTGTACAAAAGTGAACCATTTCTGAACAAATTAGTACCATACAAAAACAGCTGTTTATATACTTTCGCAACATAGTGTTTCTACCGATTGAGTTGAAATCATAAATGGTGCACTAAATAGATAGTTTATAACCTAAACCAAATAAATTGTATGATAAAAATTGTTCTGAGCTCAATGGCTTTATTACGCTTTCTTTTTCCAGCTCAAATTGCTTGCAATACATATTTTTTATTAAATATTTCTAAAAGCTAGCATACCATAAGAAATGATTAAATCTGCACTACTATTGTTGATGTGTCTTCCAATATTTGCCTACGCTCAAACGAGTTCTGTAGATAAAAAAATTAATGACATTAAGGGAGGTACTGCTCTTGTTCAACCAAAATACGATAGCACAACAGTTCTGCGCAACCCTTTAAATGGCTGGGTAATGTACGCTGCTCGTAATGCAGATGAAACTTACTGGGATACTGAATTTTTTGTGCCAGCATTGGGCCGTAAAGTAAAAGCGATAGATTATGCTTCTGCTTGTTACATTCGTACCAGTTGGTCTTCGTTAAATCCGCAAGATGGTGTTTATGCCTGGGATAATCCGAACTCTAAAATTGCAAAGCTGATTAAAGGTGCTGAAAAAAGAGGATTGCCACTAGCTTTTCGTATCGTAGTTGATGGCCGCGACCAAGGACAGAACACGCCCAAATTTGTTTTTGATGCAGGAGCCAAATTTTATCTCGAAAATCCAGAGAACCCCAATAGACAAACACCTTATCCGCAAGATCCGATATTTAGAAAATGCTTACTACGCCAAATTTATCGAGGCTTTCGCTAAAGAATTTAATGATCCGAAACGCACTTCTTTTATTGATGCCTATGGTTTGGGTAAATGGGGCGAAGCACATCATGTGGTTTACCAAGATCCAAAAACTACAGAAACAGTAGACATCGAAAAAACGAAAGAAGAAGTGCTGGATTGGGTAACCGATTTGTACGCAAGAACGTTCACTAAAATTCCTTTAATTATCAATTATCATCGTTTGGTGGGGCATCCAGAAAGTTGGGCACCAGCAAATCCGAATAGTGAAAGGTTATTGGAAAAAGCCATAGCAAAAGGTTACAGTTTAAGGCACGATGCTTTTGGAATGACCGGCTATTACCAAGGTTGGGAAAAAGATTTTGCCAAGAAATGGAACTTCAAACGTCCTATTATTATGGAAGGTGGCTGGATTACCTCAAAAACACACAGCTATTGGATTGATCCAAGTGGTAAATACAGAAAGGGCCATCCAGAGGATGTAAGAAAAGGGGAATACGAAGCATCGAAAGAAGCACACGTAAATATGATGGATTTTAGGGTAGGAGATACCGAATCTTGGTTTAAGGAATTTGCTTTGGTACAGGGATTTAATGCAGAAGGTGGCTATCGTTTATATCCTGATGAAATCAAGCTTCCTAAGCAGTTGCAGGCAAAAAGTGCAGTTAACATCCAACACTCCTGGAAAAACATGGGCTGGGGATATTTTCCAAACAACATTCCACAATGGAATTACAAATACAAAGTCGCTTTTGCCTTACTAGATGAGCAAAATAAGGTAAAACAGGTTTTTGTAGATCAACAAGCAGAACCTTCCAAATGGTTAAAAGGTAATGCTATAGCCAATAATTTAGAAGTTACCGTAGCACTTCCAAAAGGAAAATATACCTGGGCCGTAGCCATTGTAGATACAACCAAAGAAAACCAACCAGCTATAAAACTAGCTGTAGAAAGCGAAGTAACGCAAAGCGGATGGGTAAAGCTAACGGAATTGAAAATACAATAACTTGAACATAGAATGATGAAGAGATTTTCGCTATTGCTTATTTTTTTGGTGTCATTTTATGCTGCAAATGCACAAAACGGCTATTACAGTCGATTGGAAAAAGACACTCTAGTGGTGGGCAACAAGTTGATAGAAAGGAAGTTTCTTTGGAATAACGGTAACCTGATTACCTATAGTTTAACTGATAAAGCATCTCAGCAAACTTGGTTGAACAGGTTAAAAACTCCCGACTTTCAGCTAACTAAAGATGCAGCTTCAAATGGAACGTATGCTTCGAAGGAAGTTAAAGAAACGGCTATTCCTCCCAATTATTTGGCTGTAGAAGTAAATGTTTTGTTGGGCACATTAACCGTTAAGAAGGTTTATAGAATTTATGAAGATAGTCCTGTAATTGCTTGCGATATCTATTTAAAAGGCAGTAATGATTTAGCTTTAGATGGTAAGGCGATTAACGCTGTGGATAGAAAAAATATCGAGTTTGCAGAGGATATGAAGTCTCAGCAAATGTCGGCTATTCTAGATCAAATTAAGTTAGATGGTTTTCATTGGCAAACTAAAATTGTAGAGTTTTTTGATGTAACGGATTGGAACAACAACCTGGTCCAAGAAAGAAATATCATTCCTTATCGTAAAACCAATTACAGAGGTAACTTATTGGTAGCGCATAACAATGAGAACAATAAAGGCTTTTTCTTTTTAAAGGAAGCACCAACTTCTAGCGTTCAGTTGGCTTATCAGGGATATGATTTTACCACCGATTTTGGTCATTTTACTATGAGTGGCTTGGGATTAACCGCTAAAGACATCAAAAATAATGAATGGACAAAAGCTTATAGTAGCGTAATTGGTGTTTACAGCGGCGGCGAATTAGAGCAGTTATCCGCCTTGCGTAACTATCAAAAAAACGTTCGCAAATTATTGCCACAACGTGATGAAATGGTAATGATGAACACCTGGGGCGACAGAAGTCAGGATGCCAAAGTAAACGAAAAATTCAGTTTGTTGGAAGTGGAAAAAGCGGCAGAATTGGGTGTGTCGCACTTTCAGATAGATGATGGCTGGCAAATCGGCAAAAGCCCTAATTCGGCGGTTGCTAAAGGATCTTTCAAAAACATTTGGGATAATCCAGATTACTGGAAACCAGATCCGGCAAAGTATCCAAACGGTTTGCATCCTATTGTAAAAAGAGGGAAAGATTTAGGCGTAGAAGTTTGTCTGTGGTTTAATCCGAGTGTACAAAATGATTATGCCGACTGGCAAAAAGATGTGAATGCTTTGGTTGCTTTATACAAAGAATATGGCATCCGCACTTTTAAAATCGATGGTTTAGCCATTCCAACCAAGCAATCGGAAATTAATTTACGTAAGTTGTTTGATGGTGTTTTGGAACAAACCAATAACGAAGTGGTTTTCAATTTAGATGCTACAGCGGGTAGGAGAGCAGGTTATTACACTTTCAATGAATATGGAAATATCTTCTTGGAGAACCGATATACCGATTGGCAGAATTACTACCCGTATTGGACGTTGAGGAACTTATGGCAGCTGTCTAAATACGTTCCTGCCGAGAAATTACAGATCGAGTTCTTAAATAAATGGAGAAATGCAGAGAAATACGGTAACGACATTTTTGCGCCAAACAACCATTCTTTTGAGTATTTATTTGCGACTACCATGGCTGCGCAGCCTTTAGCTTGGTTTGAAGGCACGGGGTTGCCTGGCGAAGCATTAAAGGTTAAAGATTTAATTAAAGCTTACCGAAAAATACAACACGATTTCCATTTGGGAACCATTTTGCCTATTGGCGATGAACCTTCTGGTAGGTCGTGGACTGGCTTTCAATCGCTGAACGGAAACCGAGGTTACTTCATTTTTTACAGAGAGAATACTAACGAAGCAGTTGGAGCTGTGAAAACTTGGTTGCCTGCTGGAACTAAAGTGAAATGCACACCAGTATTAGGAAACGGAAAGAAGATCAATACCACCATTGCTAAAAACGGAACTATCGAAGTTGCGCTTCCAAAAATAAACGACTTCGTGATGTATCGCTACGAAATCAACAAATGAGACCAAAAAATATGAGAATTATCCTAACCACATTTTTACTAGCCCTTACCATCAGCTCTTGGGGACAAAAAAAGTACCAGTTAAAATCCCCCGATGGGAAATTGGTAGCTGCTATTTCTTTGAGCGATAAGATTAATTATGTAATTACCCATCAGGGAGATACGATTTTAAAACCTTCTGTCTTGAACATGAGCCTAGATAATGGCACTGTTTGGGGCAAAAACTCTCAATTGAAAAACGCAAAAACGAACACCCATCATCAACAGATTAATGCGCTGTTTTATAAAAGAAACCAAATTGATGACCATTACAATGAGCTTGTTTTGAGCTTCAAAGAGAGCTTCAACCTCATTTTTAGAGCTTATAACGAAGGTATCGCTTACCGATTTGTATCTACCAGCGATAAAGCAATTACCATAAAAAATGAGGAAGCTGTTTTCAATTTCACGAAAGATTTCAACGCTTACGTACCTTATGTAAAAGGAAAATTTAAGGATATCGAAAGTCAGTATTTCAATTCATTTGAGAACGAATATACTTATACGCCATTGAGTAAAATTAGTGCCGATAAATTGGCTTTCTACCTTTGGTCGTGAGTTTAGATCATGGTAAAAAGGTTTGCTTAGCAGAAGCTGATTTGGAAAGTTATCCAGGAATGTACCTGACTAATACCAATGGCTCTACTTCTTTGCAATCTAATTTTGCGCCTTACCCAACGGCAACTCAACAAGGTGGTCACAACGAATTGCAACAATTGGTTACTGCTCGTCAGCCTTATTTAGCCAAAAGTAAAGCCAAAGCTCAATTCCCTTGGCGTATTGTAATTGTATCTACTAACGATAAGCAATTGGCAGATAATGACATGGTCTACAAATTGGCCGCACCATCAAGAATAGCCGATGCTTCTTGGGTTAAACCGGGCAAAGTAGCTTGGGAATGGTGGAACCACTGGGGCATTTCAAATGTAGATTTTGAAGCGGGTATCAATACCGAAACCTATCAAGCTTACATCGATTTTGCATCTAAAAACAAGATCGAATACGTGATTTTAGATGAAGGATGGGCAGTAAACAAAAAAGCAGATTTGTTCCAAGTAGTACCAGAAATTGATTTGAAGAAACTGATTGCGCATGCCAAAGCTAAAAATGTAGGTATCATTTTATGGGCTGGTTACTATGCTTTCGAAAGAGATTTAGAGAAAGTGTGTAAGCATTATTCGGAAATGGGCGTAAAGGGTTTCAAGATTGATTTCATGGATCGCGATGACCAGCAAATGGTAGATTTCCATTACCGAGCGGCAGCAATAGCGGCTAAATACAAATTGATGTTGGATTTCCACGGTACTTACAAGCCAACAGGTATCAACAGAACTTATCCAAATGTGATCAATTTCGAAGCTGTACATGGCTTAGAGCAAATGAAATGGACTGGCCCAGAGTTAGATCAGGTCACTTACGATGTAACTTTTCCTTACATCCGCATGGTGGCTGGGCCGATTGATTATACGCAGGGTGCCATGCGCAACGCCACCAAAAGAACCCATCGCGGTATCAATGATGAACCGATGAGCCAAGGTACACGTTGTCGTCAGTTAGCGCAGTATGTTATTTTCGAGTCGCCGCTGAACATGCTTTGCGATAGCCCAACCAATTACGAAAAAGAACAAGAATGTACCGATTTTATTTCGGCAATTCCAACCGTTTGGGATCAGACTATCGCCTTAGAAGGCGAGATTGGCAAATACATCGCCATTGCCCGTAAAAAAGCAGACCATTGGTATGTAGGCGCAATGACCAACTGGGATGCCCGTCAATTAGAATTGGATTTATCTTTTCTGGGAGAAGGCAATTATGTTGCAGAGCTGTACAGAGATGGTGCCAATGCCAATCGCATCGCCTCAGATTATAAAAAAGAAACCATCACTATTCCTGCCGACCGTAAAATGAGCATTGCTATGGCTAAAGGCGGTGGTGTGGCAATGAAAATCTATAAGAAATAACACAAAATGATGAAGCCTAGAACCCTTTATTTAGCATTATCCCTGGTTTTTATTCTGATTTTTTCTAAATCTATCGCACAACAAACCATGACCAATGTGTATGGCAGAAATGTGCAATCGTTAAATGGAAAATGGGATGCCATTATTGATTTGTACGATCAGGGTAGAAAAAACAAAATATTCCTGAATAAGAAACCAGAAACCAAAATCGATTTTTACGAGTATTCTTTCGATAACGGACTTCGTTTAAATGTTCCATCAGATTGGAATAGCCAAATGCCCGAGTTGAAATACTATGAAGGCACCATTTGGTATGCTCGTGGTTTTGATGTAGCGAAAGATGATAGCAAGCGCAAATTTTTGTATTTCGCAGCAGTGAGTTATCGTTGCAGAATTTATCTAAACGGTAAAGAAATTGCACAGCATGAAGGTGGTTTTACCCCGTTTCAGGTTGAGGTAACCGATGCTGTAAAAGAAAAGGATAACTTTTTATCGGTTGAAGTGAATAATACTCGTCAGGTGGATGCGATCCCAGCCATGGCTTTCGATTGGTGGAACTACGGTGGGATTACCCGTGATGTATTTTTGGTAAGTACGCCAAAAGTGTTCATTGAAGATTATTTCATCCAGTTGGACAAAACCAAAGCAACTCAAATCAATGCTAGCATTAAACTTTCAGAAAAAGTTAGTCAATCGGTAACCATCGAAATTCCTGAATTACAGTTAAAGCAAACGCTAAAAACAGATGCCAATGGCGAAGCGAAAACTTCATTTGCTTCGAAGAAAATCAAACGTTGGTCGCCAACTTCGCCAACCTTATACAAGGTAAGGGTTTCTAGCGAAAATGACCGAGTGGAAGAGCAAATTGGTTTCCGTAATGTTTGGGTAAAAGGAGAGGATATCTATCTGAATGATAAACCTATTTTCTTAAAATCAATCTCCTTCCACGAAGAAATTCCACAACGTAAAGGTCGTGCTTTTTCTGAAGCAGATGCGGTAATGCTGTTATCAGAAGCCAAAGCTTTAGGTTGTAACATGATCCGTTTGGCGCATTATCCGCAGAACGAATACATCGTTAGGCTGGCTGAAAAAATGGGTTTCCTGTTATGGGAAGAAATTCCAATTTGGCAAGGTATCGACTTTAAAAACGAGGCCACCAAAGAAAAAGCAGGTAAAATGATGCGTGAAATGATTATGCGTGATAAAAATCGTGTGGCCTTAACTTTCTGGGGCGTAGCTAACGAAACGCAACCATCAGCACCTCGTAATGCCTTCATCAAATCGCTAATTGATATTACCAAATCTATAGATACCACCAGATTGATTACAGCAGCCTTTGATTTAGTTCGCTTTAACAAAGAAAGACAAGTTTTTGTAATGGATGATCCATTCATCAAAGAGTTGGATGTGGTTGCAATCAATAAATACATGGGCTGGTATCATCCTTGGCCGGTTACGCCAGATAAAGCAATATGGGATGTGGCTAAAGGCCAGCCTTTGATTGTTTCTGAGTTTGGTGGCGAAGCACTTTATGGTAAAACCGGCGAAGCCGATGTAGTGAGTTCATGGAGCGAAGATTACCAAGCGACTTTGTACAAAGAGAACCTAGAGATGTTTAAGCATATCCCGAATCTACGCGGCACATCGCCTTGGGTGCTGTTCGATTTCCGTTCGCCGTTCCGTTTTCATCCAACCAACCAAGAAGATTGGAACCGTAAAGGTTTGGTTTCTGACCAAGGGTACAGAAAGAAAGCGTGGTATTTAATGAAGGAATATTACGATAGTAAATAAGTAAATAAAGCAGTTCGTCATTGCGAGGAACGAAGCAATCTTAAAACTAAATGTTTAGCGACACTTGTAAGATTGCTTCGTCGTTCCTCCTCGCAATGACGAGAATAAAATGATATAATAATTAACACAAAACCCAAAAATGAACCTATATAAAAACCTAATACGCCTACTTTTGATGCTGTTTTTGATGCAAGCTTATGCATTAAAGGCACAGACCGTATCCGTAGATTTATCTGGCAAATGGAAATTTCAAACAGATGTAATGGATTTTCGAAGGGGATCTCTTTCTCCTCGTTATAACCACGTATTACAGGAAGAAATTCAGCTTCCGGGCATTACCGACGATTATAAAATTGGCTACAAAGTGCCTTACCAATACATCGATCGTTTAACTAGGAAATACGAATACATGGGGCCAGCTTGGTACCAACGCGATATCGAAATTCCGCCAGCTTGGAAAGGCAAAAAGATTTTCATGTATTTTGAGCGTACGCACTGGCTAAGTTCAATTTATGTAGATACCAAAGAAGTGAGTGCGATTGATTACATCAGTGTGCCGCACAATCACGATTTAACCAATTTCGTGAAACCGGGTAAAACACATCGCATTACGGTTTGTATCGATAACAGATTTCAGTATAAAACCCATAAATGGAACCACGCTCACACCGAATTTACCCAGATCAATTGGAACGGTATTTTGGGAGAAATGAAATTGATGGCGATTGATCCAGTATATGTGGAAGATCTTCAGGTCTATCCAAACATTGCTAATAACGCTATAAAGGTACGTTTGCAGGTCAATAATGAAACTAAAAAGCAATTTACAGGCAAGGCTTCTTTCACCATTAACGGCAAAAATTACAACCTTAAAAACGAAGTTGCTGTAGTGAGCAAAGACTCGGTAACTTTTGTAGAAGCCAATATCCCAATGGGTAAAAATGCCAAATTATGGGATGAGTTTAATCCAAATGTTTATCAAATTACGGCACAGCTAAATACCTCTGATGGAAAAACCAACTATCAACATGAAAAAGCGACCACCTTTGGTTTAAGAGAAGTAAAACAGGGCAAAAACCACGTGATGTTGAACAATCGCCCAATTCATCTACGTGGAAATGTGGAGAATGCGGTTTTTCCAAAAACTGGACATGTACCAGTTGATGATGCTTCTTGGGAACGAATTATGTTGCTCATGAAAGATTATGGCATGAACCACTTGCGCTTCCATTCTTGGTGTCCGCCAAAAGCAGCTTTCCGCATGGCGGATAAACACGGGATTTACTTCGAAGTGGAAATGCCGATGTGGGGTAAAGATGCTGAACCTGATGAAGACCGCTACAACTTTTTCCGCAGGGAAATGAGAGCTATTTTGAAGGAATATGGCAATCATCCATCGTTTGTTTTGTATTGCAACGGAAACGAAATCACTGGAAATTTTGATTTTATTGAAGAACTAACTTCCGATGCTATCAAATTAGACTCTCGTCATTTATTTAGTGGTTCTACCGCTCGTACTCGTGTAAAATCAGATCAATATTATGTTTCGCAGCAAACCAACAAGGGGCCTGTAAAAGTTTATGAAGGTTTACCAAATACCGATTGGGATAGAAATGCTGAGTCTGACGTAGATGTGCCAGTAATTTCTCATGAATCGGGGCAACGTTGTGTGTACCCAAATTTTGAAGAAATTAAGAAATATGCCAATAGCCCAGTAGAAGCTCGAAATTTTGAAGTTTTCAGAGATATGCTACAAAAAAACGGCATGTTAGATCAAGCCAATGATTTCTTCAAAGCTTCGGGAGCTTTAACGGTTTTAGAGTACAAAGCGGTAATTGAAGCATTGTTGCGTTCATCTAAATCTGCTGGTTTCCAATTATTGTCAATCAACGATTTTCCCGGGCAAGGTTACGCACCTGTGGGTATTTTAGATCCATTCTGGGATAGCAAAGGCTTGGTTACCCCAGAGAAGTTTAGAGAATTTTGTGCGCCTACAGTTGCCTTGTTACGCTACGAAAAGAGCAGCTTCTTCAATTCAGAAACTTTTGTTGGCAAAGCCGAAGTATACAATTTCAGCAATGCTGCCATTAAAAATGCCAAATTAAAATGGTGGATCACTGATGAAAGCGGTAAAGTGCTGCAAAAAGGAAATTTGAAAAGCCAAACCATTGCTAACGACAATGTATCGCCAGTTGGCGAATTTTCGATACCGTTAAAAGGGATTAAAGCATTTCACAAAAGCTGACGGTGCATTTTTCTGTTGACGATGCTATTAAAAACAGCTGGGATATCTGGGTTTATCTGGCACACGAAAACCTAATGAAATCTACTGCCGAAGTGCTTTATACCCATGTTTACGATGATGCCGCTAAAAAACAGTTGGCACTAGGTAAATCTGTAGTGCTTTATCCTGCGCCAGCAGATGTAAAGGGGCGCAAATCAATGTTCCATAATCATTTTTGGAACCCAATTATGTTTGCTTGGGCGCCGATGACAATTGGTAATTTGGTTCACAATGATCAGCCTATGTTCAAAGATTTCACAACGTCGTATCACACCGATTGGCAATGGTGGGATATCTTGAATAATGCCAAGGTAATCGAAATGCAAAACACGCCAGAAAAACTTCGTCCATTTATTCAAGTGATTGATAGCTATGATAATAACCAAAAATTGGGTATTGGTTTTGAAGCTAAAGTGAATGGCGGGAAATTATTGGTCTTGGCGGTAGATACGAAGACAGATCTAGACAAACGTCCGGCTACGCAGCAGTTGTTGTACAGTATAGATAATTATGTAAAGAGCGGTAAATTCTCGCCGCAAGTTCAAGTGGAAGAGACTTTTATCCAATCGTTTTTAAATAAATAAGAAAGGAAAGTGATGTGGAGAAGAATTGCATTAGGAGTAACGATGTTGGCCGGTCAGACTTTGATGGCGCAGGAAATCGTATTCAACCAAAAAGCAGCTTTAGCGCAAGTGTATCAAAAGGCTGTAGAAGCTGATGGGCTGCTGCCAATGAACGATTTAAACGTGGATTTTGGTTATGTGCTTTATCAGACTGAAATTACCACGCAAGCGGAAAGTGAAGATTTGGAGTTGGAAAATGTTCGCGATTATGCTGCGGTTTATGTAGATGAAAAATTTCAAGGGAGGGTAACCGATAGCAATAAAAAAATCGCTATTAAAACAACGCCTGGTAAAGTACTTGCTACAAATTTATGTGGAAAACATAGGCAGAATTACTTACGGTCCAGAAATTACAGACAACTCGAAAGGTTTATTTGGCGAAGTCACTTTAGATGGAAATGAGATTTCGAATTGGAAAATGATCCCCTTGAATATCAAAAAATATTCCATCAAAGATCTGAAATTTGAAAATCGTACGGAAGCAGCAACGCCAGGTTTCTACAAAGGGACTTTTAAACTTGATGAGGCGATAAAGACTTACCTAGATATCTCTGGATGGGGTATGGGCGAAGTATGGATCAATCAAAAGTATGTGGGGTCTTATTGGGAGGAAGAAAAGCAACGCTCTATTTTAATTCCAGCAGAAAATTTAATGCAGGGAGACAACGAGATTGTAGTTTTCGAACTCAAAAACAACCAACAAAAAACAATGAAATTATCACAAACACCTGTTTTTAAATAGAAATGATAAAGAAGATAATTTTAGCGCTGGCACTTACTTCTGCCACGTTATTTTCAAGTTATAAAGAAGAAAAACCAGTTTATAAGGATGCCAAACAGCCTATCGAAAAGCGAATAGACGATTTGCTGGCTCGCATGACTTTGGAAGAAAAGGTAATGCAACTGAACCAATATACGCTGGGTAGAAATGACAATGCCAATAACATGGCCGATCCGGTAAAGGGTATTCCGGCAGAAATTGGCTCTTTAATTTATTTTGGTAGCGATGCTGATTTGAGAAATCAAGTGCAGAAAAAAGCGATGGAACAAAGCCGTTTGGGCATTCCTATTATTTTCGGTTACGATGTGATCCATGGTTTCCGTACCATTTATCCAATTTCTTTGGGGCAAGCTTGCTCTTGGAACCCTGTTTTGGTAGAAAAAGCTTGTGGCGTGGCAGCACAGGAAGCGAGAATGTCGGGTGTAGACTGGACTTTCTCGCCAATGATCGATGTGGCAAGAGATGGTCGTTGGGGACGCGTGGCTGAAGGTTATGGCGAAGATACCTACACCAATGCCATTTTTACGGTAGCTTCAGTTAAAGGTTACCAAGGAACAGACCTTTCGAGCGACAAAAATGTAGCTGCTTGTTTGAAACATTACATCGGCTACGGTGCATCAGAAGCTGGCCGTGATTATGTGTACTCAGAAATTTCTAACCAAACCCTTTGGGATACCTACATGCCGCCTTATGAAGCAGGCGTGAAGGCAGGTGCGGTAACTTTGATGAGCTCATTCAACGATATCAGCGGAACGCCAGGCTCGGCAAACCATTATACCTTAACAGAAGTATTGAAAAATCGTTGGAAACACGATGGCTTTGTGGTTTCAGATTGGGGTTCAATTGAACAACTTCGTCCGCAAGGTGTAGCTGCCAACAAAAAAGAAGCGGCCTTAAAAGCTTTTACGGCTGGTGTAGAAATGGACATGATGAACAGAAGCTATGATAGCCACCTAGGCGAACTGGTTAAAGAAGGTAAGGTTTCTGAAGAATTATTGAATGATGCGGTAAGACGTGTGTTGAGAGTGAAATTTAAGTTAGGGTTGTTTGACAAACCTTACACGCCAACTACTACAGAAAAACAGCGTTTCTATCGCCCAGAAAGCATGAAAATTGCAGAACAATTGGCCGAAGAAACCATAGTTCTGTTGAAGAATAAGGATAAAGCATTGCCCTTAACCTCAGCTAAAAAAATTGCAGTAATTGGCCCAATGGCAAAAAGTCAATGGAATTTATTGGGTTCTTGGTCGGCGCAAGGTAAAGCAGATGATATCATTACTATTCACGATGCTTTACAAGCGGAATATAAAGGCAAAGCCGAAGTGTCTTACGCTCTAGGTGCCGATTTTGATGGTCAGGATAAAAAGGGTTTTGAAGAAGCGAAGGTTTTAGCAGCAAAATCTGATGTGATTGTACTGTGTTTAGGGGAGAAGAAAAACTGGAGTGGCGAAAATGCATCGCGTTCTACCATCGCTTTACCACAAATACAGGAAGAATTGGCTATCGAGTTGAAGAAATTGGGTAAGCCTATCATTTTGGTATTGTCTAGCGGTCGCCCTTTAGAGTTAAACAGATTAGAACCCATTAGCGATGCCATTTTAACGATGTGGCAACCCGGAACGCCAGGCGGTAAACCATTATCAGGTGTGTTATCTGGTCGCGTAAATCCATCGGGTAAATTAGCCATGACTTTTCCTTACTCTACCGGACAAATTCCTATTTATTACAACTACCGCCAAAGTGCTCGTCCGCACCAAGGTAAATATCAGGATATCCAAAGTACACCTTTATATGAGTTTGCCCACGGTTTAAGCTATACTACTTTCGAATATGGCGATTTAAAAGTTTCTTCCACTCAACTAAAAAGAGGCGAAAAATTGATGCTAGAAATTCCAGTGAAAAATACCGGCGATAGAGACGGGGTGGAAACCGTTCATTGGTTTATTCAAGATCCAGTATCTACTATTTCTCGTCCTATTAAAGAACTTAAATATTTTGAAAAACAACTGTTGAAAAAAGGCGAAACCAAAACTTACAAGTTTGAGGTTGATTTACAGCGAGATTTAAGTTTTGTGGATGGCAATGGTAAGCGTTTTTTGGAAAGCGGCGAGTATAACATCATCGTTAAAAACAAAAAAATTAAAATAGAAATCGTAGATTAACGCTCTACGAATGAGAATTTGTTTAAATTTTGCCTGTACTTTGCCTGTCAGTCTGAGCTTCCCGAAGACAACTTGTTGAAGAATGTTTCGACAAGCTCAACATGACACCGACGCTTTTAGTAAGTGAAATTTAAACAGTTTTTAATGATGAACAGCTTTTGTGAATAGATGAAAAAATACGTTCTAGTTGCTTGTTTGATTACACTACTTTTTCAAAGTGTTTATGCCATTGATATTTCGAAATATCGCTTTCATATTATGCCCGAAACTTCCTACTACGGCGGCATACAAAGTATTGCAAAAGACAGTTTGGGAAGAATGTGGTACACTGGGCCAGATGCGCTTTTCATGTACGATGGCAACAGTTTTTATCAGCTAGATGATGTTGTTTTTGCTATTAAACCTAAAGGAAAATGGGGCTATGGCTCTATTGTTATAGATAAAACAGGGAATTTGTTTTTGAGCTCTGGCCATGGACTGCTAAAATTTAATTACCAAAAATTTTCGTTCGAAGTAGTGGTTGATGGCATCATCCGTTCACTTTGCTTGCATAATGATGGTAAGCTTTACATGTTCTCTGGCGATAGCTTAAAAAGTTACGACCCAAAAACCCAGCAAGTCGAAGGATTTAGGTTGCCCAAAAATCAATCTTACAATAACATCGTTAGCTTAAACGGAAATGTGTTTGTAACCCAAGAGGCTGCTCTTTTTAAGGTGCAAATGAACAGTCGCCGTTTGCTACCATTCGCTAATTTTGGCGCAACAACCAATGCCATTAACGATGGTTTGGTGTTCGGTGGAGCTTACTATTTTCTTACACACAGGGGTGGTATACATGTTACAGATGCCGCGGGAAATTTGATGAAACGAATTCCGGTGGTGGTAGCTGGCAACCAAACCATGTTATCTAAGAAAATTTACATAGACCAAACTGGCATTATTTGGGTAGCTACGCAGGCTGGTTTATTCTTTTACGATCCGGTTAAGGAAACTAGCAGTTTTCTTCGCATGAATTTGAATGACGCCTTTTCACTTCCCAACAATTCCATTTGGACCATTTCTCCCGATCCAGACCAAGGTGTGTGGATAGGAACTTATGGTGGTAAAATTGCTTACTGTTCACTTTACGATTCTGCAGGTGCGTTATTTTAATCCCAGTCCTGGAGGGTTAAACCATCCAATTATCAGTAGTTTCCAAGAAGACCATTTGGGCAATATATGGATTGGTACCGAAGGTGGAGGCCTAAACTACTGGAACCGGCAAAGCGACACTTTTAAGCATTTTCTGAAATCTAAAAACAATTCGCCTAACTCAAACATGATTAAGCGGTTAAAGTTCGATCAAGGAAACAAACGTTTATCGGTTTCGGCTTACAGTGGTGGTGTTGCTTATTACGATATGAATGCAAGTGCATTCCGTAGCTTAGATTTTATATCGCCAGAAAGTAAACAACCATTAACCGTGTATGATTATGTGCTAGACCAGCAAGGCACCTGGTGGATGAGCGATCCTGATAAGACATTTTTCTACAGAAAAAAAGCCAACAGTGCTATTGAACTGGTAAGAGTAACAGGCAACAACGGTAAGCCAATTAACTTAGAGGTAGAAGCCCTATATTTTGATAACCAAAATAATTTGTGTTTGGTTACCCACCAGGGTTATTATGTGGTGCAGCCCAATACTTTAAAGGTAATTAAACACTACCTTATTAAAGATCCATCTTATTCTGCAAATTATTTGTGTAGTTTTCTTATCGCATCTAACGGAGATTTATGGCTTGGCACTTTGGGCAAGGGCATTAATGTGTTAAAAAAAGATGGTAGTTATGTAAACTACAGTGCCACCAGTGGTTTTGCCGCAAAAATGGTATTCGGCATACTCGAAGATGAAGGATCTAAAAACATTTGGTTAAGTACCAGCGACGGACTTTATTTTTACGATAGCCGTACCAAGAAGTTCGAAAAAGCAAGGTTTTACCAAGAAAACAGCTGTGGCTCTTTCTATATCCGCTCTGCTTATAAAACAGCCAAAGGCGAAATGCTATTTGGCGGCACCAATGGATTCATGCTTTTTAATCCAGCCCAACTCAACAAAAATCCTCAAAAGCCTAAAGTATTTTTTACCGGTTTTTTTGTAAATAATATTCAAGTAACGGCTAATTCAAATCCATCGCTTTTAGCTAAAGACATATCTAGTGTTTCTAACCAAAAAGAAAATCGCATACAGCTTGCTAACAGCCAGTCAAATGTAGAAATTAGGTTTTCTGCAAATAGCTATCTATCAGCAGAAAAAAACCAGTTTGCCTACCGTATGAAAGGACTGGGCGAAAAGTGGCAAATTAGCCATGCCAATCAAAAATCAGTGCAGTTTCTCAATCTCCCTAGCGGCGATTACACT